>NZ_AZXF01000045.1 GCF_000515115.1 Nocardiopsis sp. CNT312 | reverse complement strand
ACATCGACGCGACGTTCAGCGCCGTCTCACCACACGCCCCCAGATCACCCGTGGTGAAGCACTCCAGCCCGGCGGTGATCCCCAACTCGTCCGCGACCAGTTGGGCCAAGCCCGTCGCGGCGGCGATCAGCTTCTGCTTGGCCTCTTCCTTCTCCGCCTGAGCGTTCAGATACTCCTGTGATGGACCGTGCTGCGCCTGATAGGTCGTCCCGCCACTGGAACTGCTGCCCTGAGGATTCCAATTCCTCCCTGATTCGCGCGATTCACCGGGCGCAGCATCGTATTTGATGTATTCGTTGCGGCTGTAGTCGTAAATCCCCTTTCCACCACTGGGGACATTGACATTGACTATGTAGCCACCAGGACCGCAGATATCGATACACAGAATCGACAACCCGTCAGGGTCGGTGAAGGTGACCGGGTTGTTGTTGGCGTAGACGTAACCGTGCATCTGCTGATGGTCGGTCACGTCCATGATCGGATCCACCGAGATGAACCGGCCCAACTCGGAGTCGTAGGCGCGCGCACCCAACTGGGTCAGCCCGGTGGAGGAGTCGATCGTGCCGTCCACGAACCCGCGCTCGGAGGGCCACTGGCCCGAGCTGTTGCGGTCGGTGCCGAACACCGTCATGTACCGGTGGGCGACCTCGCCGGTACGGGCGTCCACCGCGGCCTGCCCGGTCCCGTGGCGGTCGGCGTAGAGCCAGGACAGGGTGCCGTCGTTCTCGCGTACCGCCACGGTCTCCCCCGCGAAGGAGTAGAACCGGGTGGCCTCCTCCACCAGGGTCTGCCGGTCCAGCCGCAGCTCCATGCCGGGCAGGTACAGGGTGGAGGCGTCCGACGCGTGGCGGATCAGCCGCTGGCCGTCGGCGTCGTAGACGTACGAGGTCTGGGAGCCGTCCTCCTCGGTGACCTGGGTCAGGTTGCCCTCGGCGTCCCACTCCAGTTCCTGGTCGCGGGAGGGGGTGGTGCGGCCGGTCATGTTCCCGGCCCCGTCGTAGGTGTAGGTCTCCAGTCGGTCGCCGCCGGGGCCGGTCTCCTCTACCTGGGTCAGCGCCTGGGGGCGCAGCCCGGTGGCGTCACCGTGGGTGTAGGTGCGGGTGGTGCCGCCGCCGGGGCCGTGCTGGATCTCGGTGGTGCGGTTGCCCAGGGTGTCGTAGGTGTAGGAGTGCCAGTACGGGGCGGCCCCGCCCAGGTCGCTGACCGCCGGTTCGTCGTCACAGGCCTGTTCACCGGTGGCGTTGGGTGTCCACACGTCGGTCAGGCGGCGGATGTGGTCGTAGGTGAAGCACTGCACGTCCGACTGCAGTCCGGCGACGGTGGGCTCGTTGCGCAGGTCGAGGACGTTGCCCGCGTCGTCGTAGGTGTAGTACTGGTGCACCAGCGAACCGGTGACCCCGCGTTCGGGGATCAGCGTGGTCTCGGACATACGTCCGGTGGCCTGGTCGATGTAGCGGGTCAGGTAGGTGGCGTCGGTGGTGGAGTCACCGATGTCCATCGTGCGCTGGAGCAGTTCACCGGTGTTGCTGTAGACGGCCGAGGCGACGTAGTCGGTGAAACCGGACATCTCGGTGGGCATGCCGAGGTCGTTGTAGGTGTAGGCCACCGATTCGCGGCCCAGGTTCCCAGCCGCGGGCAGGGTCTGGGACTGGACCGACCCGTCCGGGTTGTAGGCGGTGGTGAACCGGTACCGGCCCGAGAGCCCGGGTTCGCTGGAGGGGATGAGGATCTCGGTGGTGGCCGGCCGGTAGAACTCGTCGTAGCGCACCACCCGGGTGGTGTAGGAGCTGCCGTCCACGTAGCGGGTGGAGGAGGTCAGGTGCCCCTCGGCCAGGGTGTCGTAGACCCACCTGGCACGCAGGTCGCCGTCGGTGGAGTCGTCGTAGAGGCCGGTCTGGCGGCCGATGGTGTCGTAGGAGTAGGCGAGGGTCTCACCGCGGGCGTCGGTACTGGTCACCAACTGGTCGAGCTGGTTGTAGGCCATCGTGGTGGTGCCGGCGACGGGGTCGTCGGTCTGGACCAGGCGGCCGCGCAGGTCGTAGGTGTAGGTCCAGGTGTTGCCCTCGGGGTCGGTGACCGTGGCCAGCTCGTCGTTCTTGGCGTAGGTGTAGGCGATGGCGTCGTAGTCGCCCGCGGGGGTGGGTCCGTGGTGGGTGCGCACCTCGGTCAGGCGCCCCTGCGCGTCGGCCAGGGATGTGGTGGCCACACCACCCTCGGGCGGGGTGACCATCGTGCGGTCGGCGTGGTGCTCGGTGCTGGTGCGCCAGCGCTCCTGCCCGAAGGCCACGTGCACGATGTCGGTGGCGCGTCCGACGCCGTCGTAGACGGTCTCGGTCTGGCGGGGGATGTCGGCGTCGTTGGCGGCGAGGAAGAGGGTGTCGGCGGGTTCCTGGTCGTTGTAGTAGGCCTGGCGCTCGGTGACCACCTGGCCGCGGGTGTCGTGGAAGGTGTCGGTGATCAGCCGCCCGCCTTCCTCGGCCGGGCTGGGTGCCTGGGTCTGGCGCGGGCGCAGGAACGCGTCGTAGATCTCGTAGCTGGTGGTGTACTCGGTGGCCGTCTGCAGGCTGTGGGTGACGATCGAGGTGGGCGCGTCCTGGCGGATGCGGTACTCGAACCTGGTGGTGGGGGTGTCGGTGTCCGGGTCGCGGTCGGGCAGCCACACACTGGTCAGGCGACCGAGCGGGTCGTAGGCCAGGTGCATGGTGCGGTCGTTGGCGTCGGTCTCGGCCACGGGCATGCCGCGTGCCGGGTCCACGACCGTGGTGGTGGTGTGGCCCACCGGGTTGGTCTCGGTGACCGACTCGGGCAGGCCCATGGCGGTGTGGGTGTAGTCGGTAGTGGTCGTCTCACCGCTGGCGTCGGTTTCGGAGACGGTGTTGCCGAAGGCGTCGAACCCGGCCTCCTGCACCATCTGGTAGACGGGCTCGCCGTCGGCGTAGGAGTCGAGCTTCTCGGTGCGGGTGGGCAGGCCGCGGGTGGGCGCGTCGCCGTGGGCGCCGTCGTCGTAGAAGACCAGTTCGTCGGAGACGACGTCCTCGGGCCGGTCGGCGGTCTCCTCGCAGTCGGCGTCCAGGGTCTCGGTGCGTGAGACGCGGTTGAGGATCCAGGCGCCGGTGTTACTGACGTAGGTGGTGTGGACGCAGGTCTCGTCACCGGTCACGTCCGTGTCGCCGTGGTCGCGGGTGCGGGTGACGACGCCGTCGTCGTTGAGGGTGTGGTCCACCCGTGCGTGGCGCCAGGTGCCGTCGGCACGACGGGCGAAGTTGTCCTCGCGCTGGGTGCGGATCATGTGCGCGCTCTGGCTGCCCCAGGAATGGGTGACCTCGGCGGTCGTCCTCAGCCAGGGGGTGGTGATCTCCCGGGAGATCACCTCGCCGCCCTCACCGTCGCGGGTGACGGTCTCCAGGAGGGTGCCGTTGAGCTCCTTGTGGTCGGTGTGCTCGACGCCCCGGGAGTCGGTGACGACCGCGCTGCTCGTCCCGCCCCCTTCGGTGCGGTTGCCATCCATGCCCTGGAAGTACAGGTACTCGGTCTCGGTGCGCTGCTGGGCCTCGTGGCCGGTGCGGACGATGACGCGGTCGTAGCCGCGCCAGTCCGCCCAGGTGCGCCGGTCGTCGTCGACCATGCCGTCGGCCTCGGTGTAGCGCCAGGCCGGGGTGCCCACGTAGTCGTAGCTGGTGGTGAGGGTGGGCTGGTCGGTGACGAGGTCGAGTTCGTTGACCTCGGTGACGACGTACTTGTGGAACCAGTCGGTCAGTTCCACGCCGCCTTCGGGCGTCCAGCGCACCGGGTAGCAGCGCTGGGTGTTGTCGTGCGGCTCGGGGGTCTGGCCGGGTTCGCACTCGGGCTGGGAGTAGGTGATGTCGAGTTGGCCACCGGTCTCGGTGAGGATCTCGGTAATGCGCCAGCGCAGCATCGGCGCCAGGTCGTCGGTGGTCGAATCCACGCGGTTGGGCATCTGGGTGCCGCCGAAGGTGACCTTGGGCATCGACTCGGTGCCGCCCACGTGGCCGGTGTGCTCGATCGAGTCCAGCCACAGGGTCGGTCCGGTGCCATCACCGGCTTCGGGGAAGGAGTGCTCCAGGGTCCATGAGTCGACCGGGGTGTAGCCGTCGCCGTCGTGGATCTGGGTGGTGATGCTGTCGAGCTTCTCGGTGGACCAGAAGGTGGGCGTGTGGCGTCCGGAGCAGGAGTCGCCGGAGGCGCAGTCCAGGTCCAGGGGCACGTCGGGCCAGTGCTCGGCGTTGCCCTCGGTGCGCTCCTCGGGGGCGCAGTCGAAGGATTCGGTGGCCAGGCACCGTTCGGAGGTGGAGAACACCACGCGGGCGGGGGCGGTGGCGTAGACGTCGTCGCTGCGCAGCCCGTACTCGATACGGCTGATGTTGGCGGCGCGCACGTAGGGGGTGGCGGTCTCGGTGAGGTTGCGGCCGTAGTGGTTGGTGGCGGCGTCGTAGTAGAACGTCATGACGTTGCCGTGCACGTCCACGACGTAGTCGAGGTTCCACTTGTAGGCCTGCTGGCACCAGGAGTCGGCGAAGGTGGCGTCGTAGCAGGGCTGGCCGGACTCTGCGGCGTAGACGGGCATGGTCTGCGCCGAGTCGGTCTCGGGGTCGCCGCTGGACCATCCGGGGAGGCGGTCGAGGCCGAAGAAGTACTGGGTGCCGTCGGGGGTGGTGACCTTCCAGTGCTCGCCCTCGTGCGTGCCGTTGGTGGCGCCGGTGAGGTGCTCGACCCTGGTGCCGTCGTCGTTGGAGAGCCGGTAGGTGCCGTCCTCGTGTTCGATGAGGGCCCCGGAGTGGCCGCTCATGGACAGGGTGACGTTGTCGGTGTTCCAGCACAGGTCGCCGGTCTCGTGCCCGGAGTCTGCGCAGGAGGTGTAGCGGCGCTCGATCGACCCGGGTGCGTAGGCGAAGCCGTCGCCGATCCAGGAGGTCTGGTTGTTGGAAGTGGCCACGCGGCCGTCGATGCCGCCGGAGGAGTAGCTCAGGCCCATGGCGGGTTCGAGTGAGCTGGGCGCGGGCGGTACCGACAGCTCGTAGGACCAGGAGAAGGATCCGGACTGGGTGTTGACGTTCCAGGCGGCCGAGGGGGAGAGCTTGGTGGCGCTGTAGTCGCCGTTGCCGCCGGAGGCGGAGGCGGTGACGGCGAGCAGGGTCCCCTGGGCGGGGGCGGCTCCCACGACGGCGGACAGGCTCTGGTCCTGGACGTCGTTGTCGAGGAGTTGCGGGTCGTCGAAGGCGACCGTGTCCTGGCCGGTGCAGGAGTCGTCCAGGACGCAGGGGTCGAGTTCGACGACGTCCAGGCGGGAGGCGTAGTCCCCGCCGAAGGCGGCGGCGAAGTCGGAGTAGTCGACCCGCATGCGGACCGGCGCGATGGTGGTCGATTCGTCGGTGCGGGTGACGTTGAGCAGCAGACCGTTGACGCCTGCGGCCTCGGCATCGGCCCGGTCGAGGATGTCGACCTGGACGGACTCGACGGGTTGGGGAGCGGAGAAGGCGTCGACCTCGGGCTCGTCCGGCTCGGCGGGTTCGCGGGGCGGGGTCTGGGCTTCGGGCGAGGGGCTGCTCTCGGGGGAGGGTTCCGCGGCCGGTGAGGGTTCGCTGTCGGGAGAGGGGGCCTCTTCGAGCGGGGACGGGTAGGCCTCCGGCCCCGGGGTCGGGTTCTCGGCGGTGTCCGGGGAGGGGGACGCCGGCGGGAAGGGCTCCTGCGGCTGTTCCGGTTCCGCTGAGCGCTCCCCTGATGCGGCGGGCTCCGCCTCGGCGCTCTCCCGCTCCGGGGTCGCATCCTCGGAGACCTGTTCCTGCGGGGTGCGGGGCGCCCACTCCTGCCAGTGGTCGGGGACCTCCCAGCCGGTGAGTTCCTCGCCGGTGACCGGCGTGACCGTCACCGGGGCGTCCTCGGGTGCGCTGAGCGTCCTGGCGCCGTCGCCCAGGGCGTGCTCGACCGTGGCGGCCTCGGGCCATCCCACCTTGTCGGGGACGGTCATGGCCGCCTGGTCCACCGCGTCGTGCCTCCTCATGGCCCTGGAGACCAGGTCCTCCCCGGCGACGGAGGGGAGGTTCTCCACCTCGGGGCGCGGGTTGTGCGCCACCGCCGAGGCCGGAAGGACGTTGAGCAGTCCGGCCACGAGGGAGAAGGAGACCGTGTAGGTGATGCCGCGGCGGATCGGTCCGGGGCGGCCGGGGGTGTCACTGCGGGGGTTCACAGGGATCCTCCTGTCCCCCGCCGGTCGAGGCGGGGGACGGTCACAGGGGCGGGAGCGGTGGGTCGGGGCCGGGGTCGGGTTCAGGTGGTGGGGAACACGCCGTCCCTGACCTGGTAGATGCCTGCTTGGTCCAGGACGCCCTGGTAGGTGTGGACGTCGTCGAGATCGCCGGTCCAGTGGTAGGTGTTGGAGCCCGCGTGCTGGGCGCTGCCGATCCGCAGTGGACCGTCGGCGTGCCAGGCGTGGTCCACAACGACCCTGGATTCCTCGAAGCCGTTGACGTAGAGCACCAGTTCACCGGTGGTGTGGTCGTAGGCCCCGGTCAGGTGGACCCACTCCCCCAGCCGGGCGTCGGTGGTGGAGTAGGCGTAGGTCCATCCCTGCGAACCGGAGGTCGCGGAGTCGTCGTGGGGGGCCATCTTGAACACCCACGCGTCCTGTGATCCCTGGTAGCCCAGGTGGAATCCGCTCTGGAAATCACCGGCCTGGCTGAGGGCGGTGGTGTTGACGTCCTCGCCGGTCTCGTCCAGGCGCACCCACGCCGAGGCGCTGAAGCTGCGGTCGGTGCGCAGGGCCGGGCCGGGCGCCTCGATGTACTCGTCGGTGCCGTTGAGCCGCACGCCGGGTGAGTAGGTGACGCCGTTCTCCGCGGTCCAGGCGGTGAGCGGGTCGCCGTGCAGGGTGGCGTCGAGTCCGTGGTCGGTGCTGTCGGCCACGGTGGTGCCGTCCCACTCGTCGAGCATCCACCGGCCCTCGGCGGCCACCGGCTGGTTGGCCAGGCGCCACGCCTCGGAGGCCGTCTCGGTCTCGGAGACGGTCTCGTCCATGACGAGGCGGTCCCAGACCTTGACGTCGTCGAGTGTGCCGGGCCAGTAGTAGTTGGCGCTGCCCTGGAAGAGGGCACGCCCGATGGTGAGCGGCCCCTGGGCGTTCCACGGTCCGTCGTGGGTGGCGGTGCCCTGGGGGACGCCGTCGACGTAGAGGGTGATCTCGCCGGTGTGGGCTTCGTGGGTGGCGAGCAGGTGGGTCCACACCCCGATCTCGGCGGGCGCGCTGGAGGTGACGTAGGCCCAGGCGCGGGTGCCGTCCCAGTACTCGTCCTCCGGCGACATCTTGAACACCCATTCGCCGGTGTTGCCCTGGTAGCCGAGGTGGAAGGCGCTCTGCTCCTCGCCTTCCTGGGCGACGGCGGTGTGGTGGGCGTAGGCGCGGTCCAGTTTCACCCAGGCCGAGACGGAGAAGGTGCCGGAGGTGTCCACGGCCGAGGCGTCGGCGGTGATCTCGTCGTAGGGTCCGGGGTCGCCGTCGGTGTAGCCGCTGGTGTGCACGGCGGTTCCCGAAAGGCGGGGTGTGGGGTTGGTGTCGGGGTTGCTGACGTCACCGACACGGCCGCGGACCCACTCGACCCCGTCGGAGAGGGTGGCGCCCTGCTGCGGGTCGGCGGTGTCGAGGGCGCGGTCGCCCTGCCCTTCGTCGAAGGCGAAGTGGGTGACCGGGTCACTGGGCGCGGCGACCAGGAAGGAGTGGACGAGCACGCAGTCAGAGGAGTTGCCGAAGGCGTCCACCGTGCGGGCGTAGATCCAGTTCGGCCCCTGCAGGCTGGGGGTGAGGGTCACCGTCACCGCGCCGCCGGGCTGGGCGGGGGTGGCCTCGTTGACGCAGGAGTCGTCGTTGAGCGCGTAGAAGTAGCCCTCGGCGTCCTCGATGCCGTTGTTGGTGAAGGTGAACTCGCCGGGGTGGCCCGGGGAGCCGTGGAAGTCCTCCCCCGTCGGGTAGTCGGTGGAGGTGACCGCGGGTCCCTGTTCGGGGCTGGAGGTTCTGACCATGAGGTAGCAGTAGGGCGACCAGCCCGACCAGGAGGTGCCGTCGTTGGCGTTGGCCCGGTAGCCGATCAGGACGTCCTCGGGCAGGGCGGTGGACTGCACCGACTGGTAGGAGCCCGACGACCAGACGGCCACGTCGGTGGAGGAGGTGTCCACGTCGCCGAGGCGCTCTCCGTCCACCCACCAGGCGAAGCGGGTCTTGACCTTCTGGCGGCTGGCCGAGGTGGAGTCGCGGTCGCGGACGTAGGCGGTGAAGGTCGGCTGCGTCTCGTTGATCAGTCTCGGGGCGTCGGGGTCGGTGGCGCACTCGCCGCCGTGGGAGTCCGACAGTTGGGTAGGGACCTCGGGCGGGTGGCTGTAGTCCACCTGAAGCGTGGGGTTGGAGGCGAAGCGGCGCCAGTCCCAGTTGTTGGAGGAGCGGGTCTCGTTGCCGCGCAGGCCCACCGTGGTGGTGCCGTGGCCGGCGTCGCGGCTGTGCACGTATCCGTCCGTGGCGTCGAATTCCACGGTGGGTGAGGTGCCGCCGGGGCAGTTGGAGCGTCCGGCGTTGATGGTGCGGGTGTCGAGCTTGGCGTTCCAGAACGCGGAGGTGTTCTGCGAGTTCCAGGTGGTGCTGGAGGAGATGGCGTCGGTGCGCCACAGTTCGATGTCGGCGTCGGTGCACCCGTAGGCGTGGGTGACCTTCGCGCGGAAGGTGACGTCGGTGATGTCGGCGTCGTGGGTGCGCGAGTCGACGCTGAAGCTCCAGAACGCGCGCTTGGTGCTGCCGTCGTCGGGCTCGTATCCGACCCCGGGGGTGTGGGAGGTGGGGTAGTTCCAGTACTCCTGGTTCGGGTAGGCGGCGTTGACGTAGGCGCGTCCCACCCGGTTCACCGCCAAGGAGGGGTCGATGTAGACCGGGTACTCGGTCTCGGATGCGGTGAGCATGGCCGTGTCGGGGACCAGGCGGATGCTGTCGGCGGTGAGGTCCACGTCCAGGGTCCCGGTGCGGGCGCCCAGCGGGGCGACCAGCTCGGGGTCCTCGCCGGGCTGGTCGGCTCCGGCGGAGTCCCACATGGTGGGGGCCACCGCGGTGAAGACGCTCTCGCCGCCCTGGTCGCCGCGGGCTTCGAGGCCGCCGTTGTCGGCCACGTGCATGGTCACGCCCGTGGTGGCCAGGGCCAGTTCGAGTTCGACGAGGTCCTCGTGCTGGGCGGCTTCGGGGGTGTGTACCACCAGTACCTGGCCGAAGCCGTCCACCCCGGCGGTCAGGACCAGGTCCACGTCGGGCAGAACGTCGGTGTAGGTGGCCCGGGGGCCGTCGAGTGTGGGGGCGGGCAGCTCCTCGTGCCAGCCCAGTCCGACGGAGTTGGAGCCGATACCGATGCCGACCAGATCCTGGTCTCCGCCGCCGGAGAAGGAGATGTCGGCGGAGACGGCCTGTGGGCGGACACTGCCGTCGTCAGCGACCACGAGGTCGGTGTCGACCGGAGTCCAGCCTTCGTTGGTCCTGACGCGTACCGGGTAGGCGCTCTGCTCCATGGTGAAGCTGCCGTCCGGGTTGGCCAGGTGGCGTGTCGTCTCGGTGGTGGCCGCGGTGATCTCCACGGACTCGCCGGTCTCCTGGGCGATCAGGAGGGCCTGCTGGTCTCCGACCAGGTCAGCGCTTGAAGCGGGGGGTGTCCCGTCGCGTCCTCGCCGTCCGCCAGGGCGGGTGCGGGAACGAACAGAGCGGGTAGCAGGAGTACCGGCGCCAGCAGGGCCGCACTCGGTACGCGCGCGTCGCGGGGCATGGCAGAGCTCTCTACCCAAGGTGGGAGATCACCGCGTTGGCCCCGTGCCATCCAGGGCTGTTTCAAAGTCGGGTGAGGTCGGGATCAGCGCTGGTCACGCGAGTCCGAGAAGGTCGAGCGGGCGACTGAAAGCCTCGTAGGACACCCAACGCACCGCCTCGGGGATGCTCGTGTGCCCCAGCTCTGCCAGCAGCGGGATCACCAGGTTGCGCAGCATCGCCATGTTCTGCGGACCGTGCCCGGTCCGCACCCGCGAGGCGTCCTCGCCGAAGCTCACGTCCCGTACATGGTGTAGCGCCTCGATCCGCCAATGACCCCGCACCAGGCCCGCCAACCGGGCGGCGTCGGCCCGCTCGGCGGGCAGGCTCGTGATGACGTAGGCGTAGGTGCGCCGCACCCGCCCGGTGGCCGCCTCCTTGACCCACCGGTGCACCCGCAGCACCTGCGCCGCGTGCGGGAACGCGATCCGGGGTGCGGTGAGCACCTTGACGGTGCGCCTCTCGACCCGCCCGTGTGCGCGATCGGTCTCGGTGGACAGGGCGGGCGCCTTCGCCCATGGAAGCGCTTTGACCTGTGCGAACAAGGTCGGCTGGTTGCCTTTGACGGTGAACACGTAGTGGGCCTTGCGCTCGCTGACCAGGTGCCGGGCGGTGTCGGTCTGGGTGTGCAGCGCGTCTGCGGAGACCACGCTGCCCTCGATGTCCAACCCGTCAAGGACGTCGGCGAGCGCGGGGATCTCGCTGGTCTTGTCCGCTACCCGGATCTGGGCGGCGACGTGCCCGGCGGGGGTCATCGCGGCCAGCAGGTGCACGGCCTGGGAACGGCGGGTGCGCGAGCCGCGCACGCTCTTGCCGTCAATGATGAGCACAGCCAGGTCGGCGGCGGTGGTCATGCGGGTCAGGGCGGCAGGATCCAGGCTGGTCAGCACCCGTCGGATGGTGGCCGTCGAGGGGGCGGTGCGCACTCCGAGTCCGGGGCAGGTGGTGCGGGCTCCCAGACGGGCCAGGGTGCGTGGGGGTGCGTTGGCCGCCCATTGGCCGATCGCGGTCAGGGAGCGGGCTCCGGCCAGCACCGCGCACAGACAGACCAGGACGATACAGCCCAGGCGGTGGCGGCGGCCCCGCCGGTCGCGGGGATCGGCTTCTTCCTCGGCGGGCGCGGACAGGGCGGGGGAGGGCATGGCAGACTGGGGGTGCAACGGAGTCCTTGTGAGGCCAGGGGTGTGGAAGTTCCTGACCTTCTACCAGGGCTCCGTTGTTGTGTTCAAGGCACCTTCCTCACGCTGGAACGCTTCTGTGACCAGGAGCGATGCCATCGATCACCGACTTTGCAACACCCCTG
>NZ_AZXF01000044.1 GCF_000515115.1 Nocardiopsis sp. CNT312 | reverse complement strand
GTCGGTGTCCATCAAGCGCTGTTGGGGGCGGGCCCGGCGGGCCTTGGCGCGTTGGTGGGCGGTGGTGGCCCGGTAGCCGCGCTTGCTGGTGTTGCGGGCCAGCTCGCGGCTGATCACCGACTGGTCCCGGCCGACCAGCCGGGCGATGGCTCGTACGCCTTCTCCTCGCGCGTTGGCGAGCGCGATCTCCTCGCGTTCAGCGAGGGTGAGCATCCGTCGTTCTGGCATGAGCAACCCCTGTGACCTGTGATGTTGCTACGACGGTATGACACCACCCCCTCCTTCTGTCGGGACGGCGGGACCTGAACCCACGGCCCCTTGACCCCCGAGTCGAGCTGCACCACGCCGCTGGACGTCGGGAGAAGGCCGCCCGGCAACACGAAGACCCCCGGTCAGGACGCGGGCCCCGGCTATCAGACGACGGTAACGGTCACGGAGGGGCGCCCGTGGGCGCCCCTCCTTCAACCCCGTCTCCGCCCCGCCAAGGGCACTCTCGTCTTCCACATGCGGCGGGCGGGGCGGTCAAGGCCCGACCGAGCGGCCCTGGTACACCTACCGCCCAAAATGCCCGAGCGGAAAACACTCAGACGCCTCTGCGGAACGGCCCCGTCCTGCCAGACCGGCCACAGCCGGGCCCGCGCTGCTCTATCAGAGCCCCTCAACGGGTTTGTCCGCCTCTCCAACAGCGCGTCTAGGGTTTGAGGCGACGGATCGCCAGCACGGACCCGTCTGGCCGCACAGAGACCGCGCCCTCCCAGGACCGGTCCCACCGCGCGTAGGGATGGCGCGCGTACTGGGCCTCGACTTCGCGTCGGTACCTGTCCACGCGGCCTTGTGCGAGGGCGTTGAACAGGTCTTCGGCGAGTCCGGAGAAGGCCTCGACGCGTTCACCGTGGAGACGGAACACGTGTTCGGTTCCCACACAAGGGATATCGAGAAGCGTGTGTTCTATGTTTCGGACACTACTGATGGCGGCATGCGACTGCCGCGTGTAGTACTCACGCCCCTGATGCTTGGTGAGGTGGGGCGCGGTAGCACTGCTGTCACCGGTGAAAGCCACCAGTCCGGCAGCGTCCGTACGGGCGAGAAGCGTCCGGAACCACCCGGTGTGCCGGGGGAGCACGTGAAAGCCGGGCAGGCCTTCCTCGCGGGCACCGCGCTCGGCAGGTGTGGTGATCTGAGGGGGCATGGAGAGGTCGCGCGACGAGGAGTTCAACTCCTCCTCCCCTGCCGGGAGGACTCCCCCGTCGCCGTCTGCGGCAAGCGCGTGCACGACGATCGACCCCTTCATGCTCAGTTCCGTGCTCAGAACCAGGGCTGGAGTCTCGTTCCACGGGCCGATGTGCACCGCCTCCACATGGGCCGAAGCTGAGGCCAGTTGCGGATACGAAGAACTCTGACGACCGTGGTGCCCCTTGCAGACGACGGGGAAGACCTTGGCCCGCTCCCCCGACCGCCACACCTCGGCGAAGAAACGGGGACGGTACCGCAGACCCGTCAGCGGCCATCCTGCACGCAGGGCGACTTCCGCGGGGACGATGGAGACGCGATGGTCTCGATAGCGCTCCCGGAGGATGTGCTCGACAGCCGCGACCCCGAAACCGACGCCGAGTTCGTGGGCCTGGACTGTCTTGTGCTGGCGCCGGGTGGACCGCCCCTCCGCTGACAGGGTCATGTGGTCCTGCTTCTGGCCCCCGTCCAGTGCCAGCGCGTACTTCAGGCAGCCCCAGTGCTCGGCGAGTCCTCGGGCCGATCCCTGCCTGTCCAGGGAGATCGCCCTTCCCAGAGCATGGAGAACGCTCAGGGGAGCCGCACCGACGGATGCCCTCCTCATCCCGGGAAGAGGGGCGAGTCGTGGTTTCCGACGCGGCGGTTCCTGTTGCTTTTCCTTGTGGCGCTCGTCGTCCCGGGCGATCGCCGCTGTGACCTTTCCGGCGAGGCGGTCCCCTGAAGCCACTGCCACGGACGACGAATCAACAAGACGTCGCAGGGTCGCTTCCAGCTCAGACAAAGAATCTCCTGACACGCTACCGTTTCACCAGATTCAGAACGAAATTATGCGATCGTCAGCAAGAATCCACAAGAGCAGGCAAGGAATACAACCCCCATAAGCAATGGGCCATATTTGAACACGGCCAGATCGAAATCACTTCCGCCCCGGGAAGTCCATCAGCCCCATAAACCTCAAAACCTGACCCCAAAGTCCCTGCTGGGCACTGCCCTGAGTGGTGGATCATGTCATGACATATGCATGGAACGAAGCCTCCAGCCGTCCCGCCAGAGGCACAGAAAACCGAAATACAGGAAGCATCCCCCCATGTCATGACAAGGCTTTATTGGTGTCCCATCACGAAGACCACTGCTCTCTTTGAAGGCCATGGCACACAGGAGCACTGGCGCGGAGAAAGCCGACGCGGACTTGAGGATCGCGCTGGCCCGCCTGCGCTCACGGTTCTCGCCTTCGAGTTCGGTGATGCGCCGGACCTGGTCGGCGGTGGCGGTTCCCACCCGGTCCCCGGCATCGGTCTCGGCCCGGCTCCCCCAGTTGCGCAGGCTCTCGCGGCTGACGCCGAGCCGGCCGCCGATCCGGGCGATCACTCCCGGGCGCGTGGCCGGGGTCCGGGGGCGTCCACAGCCGTCCGGATCGCGCGTTCGCCCAGCCCGTCGGGGCACTTCCTCGGTGCTGGCACGCCTCTCCCCCGTCCAGGGTTGAGAGCCCCCATCACACTCGCGCCACAGGACTCAACGGCGAGGACTGGACCGCACGCGAGTTGCGGCACATGTTCGTGTCGCTGTTGTCGGACCGCGGCGTGAGCATCGGGGAGATCTCGCAGCTCGTGGGGCACGACGGCCCGGCACCGCCGAACGCGTCTACCGCCGCCAGCTGGGGCCGGTTCGCCGCTCCGCGGCCAAGGCCAGGAACGGCCTCCTCAACGACGTGGGCCAACGGCCCACACGCCCCGGTTCACCCCCACCTGGAACGCACAAAGGGGCCCACTCGATGGTGGACCCCTCGGCGACCTGCCACTTCTCTGTCGGGACGGCGGGATTTGAACCCACGACCCCTTGACCCCCAGTCAAGTGCGCTGCCAAACTGCGCTACGTCCCGTGCACCGACGCGCGAGCGCGCCGCCAACAGGTGAAACCTTATCGCATCCGCAGGCGCGCTCGAACCGGGCCTCAAGCCGACTGCCGGGTCCCCAGCGTCCGCGAGAACCAGTCCGCGGTGGCCTCGGACACCTCATCCAGCGCTCCGGGCTCCTCGAACAGGTGGGTCGCCCCCGGCACGACGTGCACCCGGTGCTCTCCGGCCAGCCGCTGGGCGGCGGTCTCGTTGAGGGCCAGCACCCGTCGGTCGGCTCCCCCGACGACCAGCAGCACCGGCGCGCGGACGCGCGGCAGCGCCGCCCCGGCCAGGTCGGGGCGCCCGCCCCGCGAGACCACCGAACCGACGCTCTCAGGCAGGTCGGCCGCCGAACGCAGTGCGGCG
Organism: Nocardiopsis sp. CNT312; assembly: GCF_000515115.1. Lineage (GTDB taxonomy): Bacteria > Actinomycetota > Actinomycetes > Streptosporangiales > Streptosporangiaceae > Nocardiopsis. Next base: position 11,721 of record NZ_AZXF01000044.1, on the reverse strand, counting down.
GCGGCCCCCGTGCTCGCGCCGAACAGACCGACCGGCAGTCCCCGCGTCCCACGGTACGCGGTGATCCACAGGAGGGCTCCGGACAGGCGCCGCGTCAGCAGGCCGATGTCGAACCTGTGCTGCGCGGTGACCCGGTCGATCTCCTCCTCGCCCGTGGTCAACAGGTCGAACAGCAGGGTCGCGAACCCCCGGCCCTCCAGCACGGACGCGACCCTCCGGTTCCTGGGGCTGCGGCGCGAACTCCCGCTGCCGTGGGCGAAGGCCACCACCCCCACGGGGTCGGGGGGCAGCACCAGATCGCCCTCCAGTGACACGCCCGCCGTCTCCACGGCCACCCCGTATCCAGCCATGGCGAGTCGCCCCCTCCGGAGGTCGTCCGCGTGCACCCTTGTCCAGGGGTTACCCGTGCTCAGGGACGCCACACCCGCCCCGGAGGGGCACCGCGGCTTTGCGGCTTCGGCAAGGAACGTTGCCGCCCCGGCCGAGGCGGGACAGATTGGTCCGCGAGCACGAGCGAAGGAAGGCGACGATGGACGACGCCCGGATCTGGGACGAGAGATGCAGCGGCAGCGAGCGGCTGTTCAGCGGCAACCCGAACGGGGTCCTGGTCACCGAGGTCTCCGACCTGCCGCCGGGGCACGAACGCGACTTCGACCCAAACGACTACTGCCACCCGGCCGACGTCGCCGGGCTCCTGGACGGGGGCTGGGAGGTGCTCGCCGACGGGGCCCGTCCGCGCACCGCTCCCGCGCCACCGGGCACGCACCACGTCCACGACACCGTCCTGCGAGCGCTGCGCCTGCGCTGAGGCGGCGAATCCCGCAACAGACGGGATTCGTCTCCCTATCAGTACGAGCTGATGTGGACGTGGTCGTAGTGGTTCTCGGTGACGCTGCCCCGGTCGTTCATGTACACCCATTGGCGGTTGGTGGAGTGCCAGATCCGCTGCTTCCAGATGATGTACTTGACGTTGTAGCGGTCGGCGTTGTCGATCGCCCACTGCGCGATCGCGTCCCCCGAGGCCTCACCCGACCCGCTGGAGTAGGAGCCGATAGGCGCGGTCATGAAGTCGCAGGCCTTGCCCACCCCGTGGTCGTCGGCGCTGTTGCGTGCGCAGCCGACCTCGTAGGGGACGCCCACGTCGAGGATGACCGCGTCGCGGATGGCAGCCATGGTGTTGGTGGCGCCGTAGAACCCCCAGCCCTGCTTGCTGGCGGGGATGCTGCCCGCGGGCGCGGGTTGGGGCACCTGGGCGAGCTCCCACTCCTCGATCCGGTCCTCGACCTCGTCCCGCTCCTCTTCCAGGGTCTCGATGAGCGCCTCGGCCTCGGTGAGCTCCTGCTCTGCCTCCTCGGCGATGACCGCGCGCTCCTCCTGGAGCTGGACGAGGTCGGCGATCCGCTCGGCCTGGCTGGCGGTCACCTTCTGCGCGGTGGAGGCGTCCTCGACCAGCCTGCCGGGCTCGCTGCTGAACACGATCTCCAGGGTCGGGTCCACCCCGCTGCTGGTGTACTGGCTGTGCGCGATCCGCGCGACGGAGGGCCGGACCCCGTCCAGTTCCTCCTCGACCTCGGCGAGATCCTCCTGGGCGGCCTCCGCGCGGTCGGAGATCTCGGTGAACTGGAGCAGCTCACCGTCGTAGGTCTCCTCCAGCTCCTCGGCCCGCGCCCGGAGCTCCTCGATGTCGACCTCTTCCTCCTCGCCGTCCCCGGGTTCGGCCTGGGCGGCTTGGGGGAGGGTGCCGAGCAGGGCCGCGCACAGGGCGAGCGCGCCGAGTCGGGCCCGCTTCCGGCTGCGCGGTACGGGCGCACCGAAGGAGGGTCCGAAGGTACGAGTCATGTATGCCAGCTCCATAGAACATGCCGGGAGCGAGTCCGTGCTATGCGAGGGGGCCTGTGGCCCGGAACCGGCTCGCTCGGCGCACGGCGCCCTGGGAACGGTGCCCGTGGGGCGACGGTTACAGAGAAGACAATACGAGATTTTGCGTGGGAACGCCTAATTCCAGGGATTTGCTCACTGGGAGCGACCGCATCGTCCAAGGCCGGGGACGACACGGACGAATTCAGCATGTTCGAGCGATCCCTCCCGCAGGAGCGGCCCGCACTGGAGTGCGGGACCGCGCTGTCGGCCCCAGCCGGGGCGGCACCGGTCGGTGATGTACTCCTCGATGATCGCGAACGGTGCGCCGCCTCAGGAGGCGGCGAAGCAGGAGGGGCCCGAAGCGGTCGCCCCCAGGTACGTGCGGAGGCGGCTGGGGAACTCCTGGCGGAGTCTGCGGGCGCAGACTCCCCCGAGGCCGCCCGCCAGCCGGGAGAGGGCGGCCTCGGACGGGCCGTGCACGGGCAGGCGGACACGGCCGCTCTGGCCGCTGCGCTCCACCGGCGCCCGGACGCGGCCTCGACCGGCACCGCAAGCCTCAGTCCGCCCCGCGCCAAGCTCCAGAGGAAGCGGACCGAGTCCGCCGAGCACCGGGTGAGGGCCCACGCCCGCGAAGAGGCGCGGCCCCCGCAACACGTCGACCGCGCCCCGGGAAAGCGCGGCCGACACACGTCGCGGACCCGGCGGGGCCACGGCTCATCCCGCCTGGTAGACCACCCGCCCGACGGTGGTGCCGTCGGCCAGGCGCTGCACCCCGTCGGCGACGTTGGCCAGCGGCAGGCGCTCGCTGATCAGCGGCTTGACCTCGCCGTGGTCGGCCATCGCGCTCAGGTCGCGGTGGCACCCGGACACGGCCTCAGGATCGTAGGTGTTGTACAGGCCCCAGTGCAGGCCCACGATGGAGTAGTTCTTGACCAGGGCGTGGTTGAGCTTGGCGGCCTGGATCTCGCCGGCGGCGAAGCCGACGATGAGGATCCGCCCCTCGAAGGCGATGCACTTGGTGGAGCGCTTGTAGGTGTCGCCACCGACCGGGTCGTAGACGACGTCGGCGCCCCGACCCCCGGTCTCGGCCTTGACCACCTGGACGAAGTCCTCCTTGTGGCGGTCCACCACCACGTCGGCGCCGAGCGTGCGGGCGACCTCGGCCTTGTCCGGGCCGCCCGCGACGCCGATGACCTTCGCCCCTGCGGCCTTGCCGAGCTGGACGGCGGCGCTGCCGACGCCTCCGGCCGCGGCGTGGACGAGCAGCGTCTCGCCCGAGCGCAGCCCCGCACGGCGGTGCAGACCGAACCAGCCGGTCTGGTAGCCGATGTAGAGCGAGGCGGCCTCGGCGTCGTCGAGTGAGGCGGGCGCGGGGAAGGTCTTGTCGGACTCCATGAGCGCGAGCTCACCGAACCCGCCGTAGGGCAGCACGGCACCGCCCAGGACCCGGTCGCCGACGGAGAAGCCGGTGACACCCTCGCCGAGGGCGACCACCTCGCCGCACAGCTCCACCCCGGGGGTGAACGGCAGCTCCGGCTTGACCTGGTATATCCCGCGGCACATGAGAACGTCGGGAAAGTTGGCGGGGCTGGCCAACACCTTGGCCACGAGCTGTCCCGGCCCCGGCTCGGGGTCGGTGACGTCGACAAGCGTGAGTACGTCGCGGGGCTCGCCGAGCTCCGCTACCTGCCAGGCCTTCATGCGGTCCTCTCCTTGGGTGTGTCGACCGGTCGTTCCTGCGGGGGCTGGGGCTCGTCGCCCTCCTGTTCAGGAGAGGCGCTCGATGACCATGGCCATGCCCTGGCCGCCGCCCACGCACATCGTCTCCAGACCGAACTGCTTGTCGTGGAAGCGCAGCGAGTTGATCAGCGTGGTGGTGATGCGCGCGCCGGTCATCCCGAAGGGGTGGCCGACCGCGATCGCACCGCCGTTGACGTTCAGCCTGTCCTCATCGATGCCCAGCTGGCGGGCCGAGGGCACCACCTGTGCAGCGAAGGCCTCGTTGATCTCCACCAGGTCGATGTCGCCGATGGACATGTTGGCGCGGGCCAGGGCCCGCCTGGACGCCTCGACCGGGCCCAGGCCCATGATCTCCGGGCTCAGGGCGCTCACCCCGGTGGAGACGATGCGCGCCAGCGGGGTCAGGCCGAGCCGCTGCGCCTTGGTGTCGCTCATGACGATCAGCGCGGCGGCGCCGTCGTTGAGGGGGCAGGCGTTGCCCGCGGTGACGGTGCCGTCTGGGCGGAAGACCGGCTTGAGCTGGGCGACCTTCTCCAGGGTGGTGCCGGGGCGGGGGCCGTCGTCGGCGCTCACCACGATGCCGTCGGGCAGCGTGACGGGGGTGGTGTCGCGCCCCCAGAAGCCGTTGGCGATGGCCTTCTCCGCCAGGTTCTGCGAGCGCACGCCGAACGCGTCCTGGTCGGCGCGGGTGGTGCCGGTGAGCTGGGCGACGTTCTCCGCCGTCTGGCCCATGGCGATGTAGGCATCGGGCAGGTTCCCGGACTCGCGCGGGTCGGTCCAGGTGCGGCCGCCCTCGGCGAAGGCCGCGCTGCGGTCCTGCGCCTGGGCGAAGGCGGGATTGCGGGTGTCGGGCCAGCCGTCGGCGCTGCCGCGGGCGTAGCGGCTCACGGTCTCCACGCCGGCGGAGACGAACACCTCGCCCTCCCCGGCCTTGATGGCGTGCAGGGCCATGCGGGTGGTCTGCAGGCTGGAGGAGCAGTACCGGTTGACGGTGGTGCCGGGCATGTGGTCGAACCCGGCCAGCACCGCCACGGCGCGGGCGATGTTGAACCCGGCCTCACCGGCGGGCTGGCCGCAGCCCATGAGCAGGTCCTCGATCTCGGCCGGGTCCAGCTCCGGTACCTGGTCCAGGGCCGCACGCAGCACCTGCGCGGCCAGGTCGTCGGGCCGCAGGTCCTTGAGCGAGCCCTTGTAGGCGCGTCCGATCGGGGAACGGGCGGCAGCAACGATCACGGCTTCCGGCATCGGGGTCCTTTCGTCCATACTAAGCAGTTGCTTAGCCAGGGGGCCTGAACCAGACTGTGCCAGAGCCGATCCGGGTGTCAACCCCCGACCCCACCGATTAACCTGCTCCCACCGGCCGGGAGACCGACGACCCCGAGACGACGGAGGGCCCCACATGACCAACACCGAGGAGTACTCCCGTGCCGAACAGACGCGCGCGCGACTCTTCAGCGCCGCCCTCACCGCCTTCTCCGACCACGGGTTCCACGGCACCACCACCCGTGACATCGCCTCCGCGGCCGGGATGAGCCCGGCCGCACTGTACGTGCACCACAAGTCCAAGGAGGAACTGCTCTACCTGATCTCCAAGGGCGGGCACGAACAGGTCCTCGACACGGTCCGCACCACCATCGCCTCGGCTGAGGGCTCCGGCGCGCGTCTGGCCGCCGTCGTCCGCGCCCTGGTCGTCCACCACGCGCGGGCGCACACCGGTTCGCGGGTGGTCAACTACGAACTGACCTCGCTCAGCGACGAGCACCTCGCCGAGGTCTTGGACGTGCGCAGGCGGATCGACGCGGAGATCCGCCATCTGGTGGAGCAGGGAGTCGCCGAGGGGGCCTTCGACACGCCCGACCCGCACATGGCCTCCGTGGCCCTGCTGTCCCTGAGCATCGACATCTCCCGCTGGTACCGCGACGGCGGGTCGTGGTCCCCCGAGGGGATCGCCGACTTCTACGCCGACCTCGCCCTGCGCATGGTGGGCTACCGCCGCGGCTGAACCCGCCGCGCTCACCACGGGTCCACGAACCGGTGGCCGTCCCCTCGGTCGGATCCGGTGGCGGCGGGCAGCGCCGAGGTGCTCCACCGGCGCGTGTCGGCCGGGCCGACCTCCTCGGGCCGGTACCGGCCCGGCCCGCCGCACCGAGCCCTCCCCCTGAGCCGCAAGCCGGGACACGCGGACCGGGAGTCCGCCCTGAAACGCGGAGAGGGCCCCACCCGGCGGTGGGACCCTCTCGCGAACGATCGCTCCTGCGTCGGGACGGCGGGATTTGAACCCACGACCCCTTGACCCCCAGTCAAGTGCGCTGCCAAACTGCGCTACGTCCCGTGCGCCGACGCGGTTCCACGCCGTCGACGGGTGAAACCCTACCGCACTTCCCGGTCCGCTCGCACCACGGCAGCGGTCCGCGCGCGGCCCTCAGCCGCGCTCCAGGCCGCGCAGGTACCGGTCGGCGCGGTCGATCTCCTCCTCGCCGAACACCGCGATCCCGTGCCCGGCCAACAGGTGCGCGGTAACCCCCTCCCCCGGGACCTTGGCTCCGGTGAAGGTGCCGTCGTAGACCTCGCGGGAGCCGCACGACGGGCTCGCCTGCTTGAGCAGCGCCACCGCCACACCGCGTTCGCGCGCGGTGGCCAGGGCGGAGCGGGCTCCGGCGACAAAGCAGGCGGTGACGTCGTCCCCGTCGGGGGTGAGGATCCGTGCGCGCCCCGCGAGGACGTCCTCGGCGCACGCGCCGGGTTCGATCTCGGCGGGCGGGCGCGGCACGGGCAGCCCGCCGGCGACCTCGGGGCAGTGCGGGACGAGGCGCCCCTCCCCCCGCCATCTGCGGAGGACGGTGTCGGAGACGGTCTTGGCACGGCCGTCATAGCGGACCCTGTGCCCTATCAGGCACGAACTGACCAGCACCCTGTGCACGGCTCTCCTCCCCTAGCGCCCCGGTGCTCGCACCCTGCGGCCCAGGCACCGGTGTCAGCGGCGGGCGCGCGGCTTGCGGTCCGGACGCTGACTGCCCTTGGAGGCACGGCCCGGCACACCGTTCCTCTTCTCACGGATGCGCATACTGATGTGCACCGGCGACCCCTGGAAGCCGAAGTCCTCGCGCAGGCGCCGCTCGATGAAGCGGCGGTAGTTCTCCTCCAGGAACCCTGTGGTGAACAGGATGAAGTGCGGCGGGCGCGCACCGGCCTGGGTGGCGAACAGGATCTTGGGCTGCTTGCCGCCGCGCACCGGCGGCGGTGTGGCCGCCACCAGCTCCTTGAGCCAGTTGTTGAGCTGCCCCGTCGGGATGCGCTGCTCCCAGCCGCCCAGCGCGGTCTCGATCGCCGGGACGAGCCGCTCCACGTGGCGCCCGGTCTTGGCGGAGATGTTCACCCGCGGCGCCCAAAAGACCCGGGACAACTGGCGGTCAATCTCCTTCTCCAGGTAGATCCGGCGCTCGTCGTCGAGCACGTCCCACTTGTTGAAGGCCAGCACCAGGCCGCGCCCGGCCTCCACGACCTGCTCCACGACACGGATGTCCTGCTCGGCGAGCGGCTCACTGACATCCACCAGGACCACCGCCACCTCGGCCCGCTCCAGCGCGGTGCCGGTGCGCATGGTCGCGTAGTAGTCGGCGCCCTGAAGCGCGCGGTACCGGCGGCGGATACCTGCGGTGTCGATGAACTTCCAGGTCTGCCCGCCGAGCTCGATGAGTTCGTCGACCGCGTCGCGCGTGGTGCCCGCCACCGAGTCCACGACCACCCGGTCCTCGTCGGCCAGGCGGTTGAGCAGGCTGGACTTGCCCACGTTGGGCCGACCCAGCAGGGCGATCCGACGCGGCCCCCCCTCCCCGTCCTCTCCGGCGTCGCCCTCGGGGCGGTCGGGGAAGGCCGCCACGACGGCGTCCAGCAGATCGCCGGTACCGCGCCCGTGCAGGGCGCTGATGGGGTAGGGCTCACCCATCCCCAGGTTCCACAGGGCCAGCGCGTCGGCCTCCTGCATCTCGCCGTCGACCTTGTTGGCCGCCAGCACCACCGGCCGCCTGGTGCCGCGCAGGACCCGGGTGACGGCCGCGTCGGCGTCGGCGATGCCCACGGTCGCGTCCACCACGAACAGGATGACGTCGGCGGTCTGCGCCGCGTACTCCGCCTGCCGGGCGACCATGGCGGCCAGGCCGCTCACACTCGTCTCCCATCCGCCGGTGTCGACCAGGGTGAACTTGTCGCCCTGCCACTCGGCGTCGTAGGCGACGCGGTCTCGGGTCACACCCGGCACGTCCTCCACCACGGCCTCGCGGCGGCCGAGAATACGGTTGACGAGGCTGGACTTGCCCACGTTGGGGCGGCCGACCACGGCCACCACTGGCAGGGGCCCCGAAGCCCCGTCCTCAGTGCCGTCGTAGCCGACGTCGGAAACGTCGAATTCGCTCATGTGCTCAAACTCCCGGTACTAGGCCCCCACGCGCCCAGGATGCGTGCCGTGGGGATGTGTCGGTCCGCCCCCGCACCCCCGGAGGGGTGTCGGCCCGGGGCGGTTCGGGTGCTGTCGGCACCCTCGGGTCCGCGGGCACCACCCGCGGCCGCTCTCCGCCCGGCGGCCGAGCCGCCGGGGCTACTGGCCGCGTGCCTCGTCGGCCAGCTTGACCACCAGGGCCACGACCTCGTCCAGGGTGAGCCCCGTGGTGTCGAGTTCGGTGGCCTCGTCGGTGCGTGTCAGGGGCGAGTGCGCCCGGCTGGAGTCCAGTTTGTCCCGCCGCGCCAGGTCGGCCCGGGTGGCGGCGACGTCGCTGACGCGGACCTCCTTGCTGCGCCGCTGGGCCCGCGCCTCGGCGCTGGCGGTCATGTACAGCTTGACCGGCGCGTCCGGGGCGACCACCGTGGTGATGTCGCGGCCCTCCACGACGATACCGGCGCTGTGCGCCCGCGCGTCGGCGATGATCCGCCGCTGCGCGCCCACCAGCAACTCACGCGCCTCGGGGACCGCGGACACGGCCGAGACGTGGGTGGTGACCTCCTGGCCGCGGATCGCGGCGGCCACGTCGCGGCCGTCCACGGCCACGGCGGGCGCCGACGGGTCGGTGCCCATCTCGATCACCGGTCGGGCGACCGCGGCCGCCACGGCGGCGGCGTCACCGGTGTCCACCCCGTGCTCCAGCATCCACCAGGTCAGCGCCCGGTACATGGCTCCGGTGTCGAGGTAGCGCAGCTCACGCACCTTGGCCACACCCTTGGCCGTGCTGGACTTGCCCGACCCTGAGGGTCCGTCGATCGCGATGACGACGCCCTCGGTGCCACCCTGCGCACTCACTGCCTTGCACTCCCGACTGTTCGCTTCCACCAACGAACCAGAGTACCCGGGAGCCGACGTGCTCGGCCCCGCCGATCACGCCTCGGGGTGGTGCACCGACCAGCCCTGCCCCGCCAGCGCCTCGGAGAGTGTCTCCACGGCCGAGGGCAACACGGACAACTGGGCGATGCCCAGGGGCAGCCCCGGCGTGTGCTCGATCCGCACGTCCTCGATGTTGACCCCGGCTTCGGAGGCCGAGGCGAACAGGCGGCCCAGGGCGCCCGGCTCGTCCGGGATCACCACGGGCACGACGGTATAGCCGGGGCGCCGCACCACGCCGTGCTTTCCCGGCAGGCGGCCCTGCCCGGTGCGCCCCCGGGTGAGCAGGTCGCGCACCGGCGCGGAGACGGGGCCGGCGTTCCCGCCCCGGCCCAGGGCGCCCAGGGCGCCCGCGGCGGCCGCCAGGTCGTCGGAGATCGCGGCGAGGACCTCGGCGACCGGCGCGGCGTTGTGCGTGAGGATCTCCATCCACATGGCCGGGTCCCCCGCGGCCACCCGGGTGACGTCGCGCACACCCTGGCCCGCCAGGGCGAGGGCGGTGTCGTCCCCGTCGACCAGGCGGGCGGCCACGGCCGAGGCGGCGACGTGCGGGGCGTGGGAGATCAGCGCGACGGCCCGGTCGTGGGCCGCCGCGTCCACGACGCGCGGCGTCGCCCCGCACATCCGGGCGAGTTCGGCGACGGCCGCGACCGTCTCGGGACCGGCCTTGCCTGTGGGGCACAGCGCCCAGGAACGCCCCAGGAACAGGTCGGCGCGGGCCGCCCCGGGACCGTGCTTCTCCCGGCCCGCCATGGGGTGCCCCGGAACGAAGGCGGCCGTGTCGCAGCCCAGCCGCTCGGCCTCGGCGAGCACGCTGGCCTTGACGCTGGCGGCATCGGTGTACACGTGTGCCAGGCCGCGGTCCTGGGCCCGGCGCAGGACCGCGGGGATGGCGGCGGGGGGAGCGGCGACCACCGCGACGTCGGCGGGCCGCCCGTCGGTCTCCGACAGGGGCCGACCGGCACCCAGGTCACAGGCCAGGCGCAGGGAATCGGCGTCGGGGTCGGACAGGGCGACGTCCACGTCGCGGGCGCGCAGGGCCAAGGCGATGGAGGTTCCGATGAGCCCGGTGCCGATCACGGTGACACGGCGCACCGCCGACTCCCCCCCGGAGTCCCCGCCCCTGTCCGCGCCCTCGCCCACGGTTCTCCCTGTCCCCTTGTGTCCCACGGGTATCTCAGCCTACGCCCGTCGCCCCTACTGCGCGATGTCCAAGCGCAGGGCCTGAGCGCCCCGCAGGTACACGTGCTGGACCTGCGCACGCGACAGGCCGGTCTCCACGTGGGCCATGAGCCTGACCACGCGGGGCAAGGCGTGCGGAACAGCGATCTCGGTGGCGCACATCAGAGGGACGTCGGCGAACCCGATCCTGCGCGCGGCCAGCGCGGGGAACTCGCACGTCAGATCCGGGGTGGAGGTGAACAGCACGCTGATGACGTCGTCGGGCTCCAGCCCGTTGCGCCCCATCACCTCGGAGACCAGTTCCGCCGTGGCCTCCAGCACCTGCTCACGTTCGTCCGCGTCGACCTGCACCGCACCGCGGATGGCCCGTACCGTCACGTTGGTTCCCGTCTCGTCGTCGATCCGCGCCGCCCCGGGAAAGAGGGGACGGCGGCCCCAGCCCGCCGCGTGGGCGGAGGCCGGAGACCGCCGTCAACTGTATCCACAGGACGCGCCGGTCAGAGCCCGGCTGCCTCGTAGAGCTCGCTGACCTCACGCGAGGTCAGCGTCCGCATCGTGCCCAGTTTGAGAGCGTTCAGATCGATCGGCCCGACCTGGGTTCGCGCAAGATCGGAGACGGGGTGGCCGACGGCCTCCATCAGGCGGCGCACGATGTGCTTGCGCCCCTCGTGCAGGCGGATCTCCACCATCGCCTTGGGGGCGTCGTTGTCGACGACCCGGAAGGAGTCGACCTCGACCGGGCCGTCGTCCAGTTCGACGCCCTTGCGGATCTCGCGCGCCACGCCGTGGGGCACCGGGCCCGGCACCTTGGCGACGTAGGTCTTGACGACCTTGTAGCGCGGGTGGGTCAGCCGGTTGGCCAGGTCCCCGTCGTTGGTCAGCAGGATGAGGCCCTCGGTCTCGGTGTCCAGCCTGCCCACGTGGAAGATGCGCTCCTCGGTCTGGCCGGTGTAGTCGGCCAGGGTCGGGCGGCCCTCGGGGTCCCACATGGTGCTGACGACCCCGCGCGGCTTGTTGAGCGCGAAGTACAGCTTGTCGGGGGCCGTGACCACGCGCATGCCGTCGACGCGGATCTCGGAGGTCTCCGGGTCCACACGCGCGCCGAAGCGGCGCACGGTCTGCCCGTCCACGCTCACCCGTCCGGCGGCGATCATCTCCTCGCTGGCGCGCCGACTGGCGACTCCGGCCGCGGCCAGGGCCTTTTGGAGGCGGATCCCGCCGGGCACGTCGGTGTAGGAGTCGCGGTCCTCGCCGGTGTGGCGGTCCTCGTCCCGGGGGTCGTAGTCGGCACGCAGGGCGTTGAGCCGCTCGCGCGCCGCCTTCGACAACTGGGACTCGTTGCGGATGCCCTGCGCCGGACTCCGGCGCTCCTGGTCCGGTCCGCGCCGCTCAGCCGGGCGGGAACTCCGGTCGTCGCGACCGTGGCCACGGCCACGGCCATCGCGGTCGTCCCTGCCGCCTCCGCGCCGGTCATCCCGCTCGTCCCGGCCACGGAAACCACCACGATCCCGCTCGTCCCGGCCAAAGGAACGCCGGTCACGGTCATCGCGGTCACGCGGACCACGACCGCC
>NZ_AZXF01000043.1 GCF_000515115.1 Nocardiopsis sp. CNT312 | reverse complement strand
TGGAGCGGTAGCCGTCGTCGATCACCCCCACCCGCAGGCGGTCTTCGGCGGGCATGGTCAGGGTGCGGATGACGTGCCCCTCGGGCTCTCCGGAGCGGGAGTGGTCGACGGCGTTGGCGAAGAGCTCGCTGGCGCACAGCACCGCGTCGTCGGCGGTGTCGGAGGCCATGCCGGACAGGCGGGCCAGGTCCTCGCGCAGGTCGTCGCGGAGCTCGCGGGTGTGGACCAGGTCCCCGGGGTAGAGGCGGCAGGGCCACCGCCGCCCCGCGAACCCGGGCACCGCGTTGTGGAGGGGTATGCGCTGTTCGGGCACAATGAACATGCCGATCTCGCTTTCTGGCTACACAGGGTGGAAAGGGTTGGCGTGCCCTGGGGGTGTGACCGCACCCACCAGGGCTTTCTCATGCCTTGATGACCAGCGCTAGTCCTGACGCCCGCACCGAAGGCACAGCTCAAGTAAACTTAAAGCCACAAGCATTTGCAAGTAGCTTTTGAAAGTAGCTCGATTTGTCCGTTCCTGCGAGGAAAGGCATTATCAAGAGATGGCTGGCAACCCCACATTGGCGCAGTGGCAACTTGCCCAGGAACTCCGCAAGCTCCGCGGGGACCGCAAGTTCAGCGACGTGGTGACCTCCATGCGCACGGCCGCGAGCAGCCTGGCACGATGGGAGACACCGGGCGACGGAGGCGCGGTCCCCGGGGCCGCCGCGATCGAACGGCTGCTGACCCTCTACGAAGCCTCCGAGGAGCTCGACCGCCTGCTCGCCCTGCGCAAGCAAGCCCGCGAGCCCGACCGCTGGCAGCCCTACGACCTGGAGCGCAGCTACCGCTCGTACACCAACATCGAGGCGCAGGCAACATCCATCGAGATATACCAGTCGCAGCTCGTCCCCGGACTCGCCCAGACCGAGGACTATGCCCGCACCGTCATCGGAGCGACGATGCGCCCGGACAGCGACCTCGACAGGGAAGTCCAGGTACGCCTCACCCGTCAGCAGGTACTGACCCGCAAGAACCCGCCGCATGTGTGGATCATCATCGCCGAGGCGGCACTGAGACAACGCATTGGCAGCGCGCGACTCATGCAGGAGCAGGTCGAACACCTCATCGAACTGGCCGACATGCCGACCGTCACGCTCCAGGTACTCCCTTACAGCGCAGGCGCACACGCCGCGCTCACTCTGGCGTCCTTCTCCATCCTGCGCGTGGACCACCATGGGCTCATGACCGTGTACCTCCAAGGCCCGTCCTCCCACATGTTCATGTCGAGCCCGGAGAACATGGCCCACTACTCAGACATCTACAACCGTCTTCGCGCAGCCGCGATGGACGACGGCGCTCCGACCCTGGCGCTGATGACACACATCGCCCACCAGCACAGCAAGGACAAGGATCACTGATATGACAGCGACACCCCCTCCCTCGCGCCACCCCCGTTTCCACAAGTCCAGCTACTCCCAGAGCGAAGCGGCATGCGTCGAGGTCGCCGAGGGGCCGGTCACTGGGGTCCGCGACACCAAGCACCGCGAGCTGGGCGCGCTCTTCTTCGACACCGGCGAGTGGCGCGCCTTCCTGGCCAGTACCAAGGACGCCTGACCACTCCCCCAGCCCTACAGCACGTGATCTTGCTACCAGCGCAGGGCTCAGCTACCCGACACCTGCACTGGTAGCAAGATCACACACGTTCGGGCTCTACGATCGGGTCCATGGCGGACCCGATGGAGCTCTTAGGACCGGAGTGGGGCGTCCTCCGGCAGGAGGCCGTCAGCCTCGGGCTCTCGGGCGCGCGGGTCTCACGGATGCTCGACGCGCGGGGACGTCCGGTCGCCTTCGTCAAGTCGGCCGACAGCCGGATCCGCCACCTCGTCCACAGCATCGAAGCCGGGGCCGCCCGCCTCACATGGCTGGCACGCCTGGCGGTCCCGGTGCCCGAGGTCCTGGGCACCGGCGCGGACGGCGGCCGCATCTGGCTCGCGACGCGAGCACTCGCGGGCCGTCCGGCATCCGACCCCTGGCCCGAGGCGGATCGCGACGCCGTCGTCGACCTGATCGCCCGCGCCACCCGTGAGCTGCACGCCACGGTCGTGGCCGACGCCCCCCTTCGATTCGACATGTCCCTGTCGTCGCTGTTTCCGGACATCCGAGAACGGGTCGAGTCCGGACTGGTCGACCGCTCGTGGGCCGCCGCGGGGCGGAAGGGACCCTCGGCGGCGGTCGTACTGGCCGAACTGGAGAGCATGGTCAGCGAACTCGGTGGCGGGAGGCCCGCGGTGTCCCACGGCGACCTCTCCCTCCCCAACGTGCTCATCGACCGGTATCGCGTGTCGGGGTTCGTGGACGTGGGCCGTGCGGGGGTGGCCGATCCGCACTCCGACCTCGCGGACATGGTGCGAAGCCTGAGCAGCCACCTGAACCCCCAGTTCGGCACCGCCTCGGCGGAGAGGTTCCTGGACGTGTACGGCCGAGACAGGGTCGACCCCGACCGGCTCCGGCTGCACGACCTTCTGGAGGGCTTCTTCTGGCCGGTGCCCGAAGCCCGCGCGTCCCACGGCTGAGCGCCGGGCCCGGTACACCTCTCGGCAGGGTTCTCCTCAGTACGAAACTGAGCGTCGAATTTCGCGCTGGGGAGAACCCCGACCGTGCTCCAGGGGCTACACCGGCTCCTTGGGGCGCCAGGTCCGGCCCCGACCCGCCTTCCTGGGCTTGGCGGGCATCGGTCGCGACGCGGGCTGGCCGCCGTTGCCACCGCTCCCGTCGCCGCCCTGGCCCGCGCTCTCCGGCCCGGAGGCCCTCTCCGCCGTGTCGGACGCGCGAACCGCGGGCGCGGCGCGGCGACCGTCGGCCTGGGACGCGCTGCGGCGGCTCTTCACCGGGCCTGGGCGCTTGCGGAGCGGGGTCTTCGGCAGGTCGGCCGAGGCCTCCGGGCGGTTGCGCGGAGCCGCCGCCCTGCGCCGGGTCGGTGCGGCGACCGGCGCCGTCTCAGCGGCGTCTTCGGGCGTGGCGTCCTTCGGTGCGGCGGGCGCGGGCTCGCCGGGTTCGGGGACGTTTCCCCAGAAGGCATTCGGTTCGAAGTCCTCGCTGCCGCCCGGGGTGTCCCAGAACCCGGAGCCGGACGCCCGGCCGCCTCCGTCTCCGGACCTGGCTGCGGGCACGGACCGGCTGCCGCTCCGGCCCGGAGCGCGGGTCCGCTTGCCCGCCTTGGCCGGGGGATCCGACCGGTCCGGGACACGGGTCCACTCCGATTCCGGCTCGGCCTCCTCAGGCACAGCGGACTCGCCCGCCTCCCACACGGCCCTCTCGGAGAAGGGAGGCTCGGGCTCCTCGACCCACTCGTGGTGCTCCTCGACCGACTCGTAGTAGCGGGTTTCCGCGACGGGCTCTTCCCCGGCCTCCGCCGGGGCAGGGGCGGGGACCCACTCGGAACCGGCCAGCGCCTCGGTGTGCCGGGCCGCCGTCGGCCTCCGATCCGGCTCCCGCCACTCTTCCGGCTCCCGCCACTCTTCCGGCTCCTCGTCCTCCCGCTCCCCCCACTGCTCGGCCTGGGACGAGGACGCCACCGGTTCGGCCCGTTTGGGCTCGTCGTAGGAGAACGCGGCGCGCTCCTGCGCTTCCTCCTCGAACCCGCTGAAGTCCTCGAACACGAACCCGGCCGGTTCCTCCTGCTCCACGTGGAAACGGGAGTCGGTGGCAGGCAGGGAGTGGCGGTAGGCGCGGATCGCCTCCCGCACCTGGTCTGCGGAGCAGCCGGGCCAGGAGTAGTGGAAGATCGGGTTGAGCGGCGGGCTGGTCTCGACGATGAGCCCGTCCTCATCGATCACGCAACTGCCGCCGAGCGGCCAGCGGCCCAGAATCACGGCGCTGATGCCGCGGTGCTGGCCGTGCAGCAGCAGTGCGGACAGCGCGGTCTCGTGCTCGGGCCCGGGCGTGCGGGAGACGAGGACGAGCGGGGCGGGCTCGTCGGTGGTCAGCGCCTCATCGACGGACTCGCGCAGTTCGCTCTGGAGCACTTCGAGCGCCTGCCGGGTGGTGCCCACCATCTGGAGGGGCTCGCAGGGGTGCTTGGTGAGCAGTTCGCGGCCCCTCGCCCCGACCAGGTGCTCGATGTCGGCCTCGGTGACCACCACGCGCGCGGTGTCCTCACCCGAGGTGTCGAGTGCGTTGAACAGCAGCCGGCGGGCGGCGCCCGCCGCACCGGCGCCGGTGAGGCCCAGCCCCGGGACGTGGCCCAGCTCCACGCTCACCCGGTCGTCGATGTCCTCGCTCGGAACCGGGCGGGGCGGGGCGGGCGGCAGGGCGTGGCGGGTGGGCTTGCGCGGGAACGGATTACGCGGACGCGGCAGCGACAGGATGGTCCGGGGAACGCGCACACCGCCCCGGGACAGGACGTAGCCGCCGAGCAGTCCGGCGAACCCGGCCGCGAGGGTGGGTGCGCTCTCGGGGATCTCCAAGACGACGGTCTGCGGGCTCTCGGACCCGTCCTCCTCCGCCGCGGAGGCCGACAGGACCGGCACCTGCTCCGGTGTCTCCTCTCCCGGTGTCCCCTGGACGGTCTCCCCGGTCTGCTCGGCGCCTCCGGCCGGAGCGGTCGTGGCCGTCAGGGGGCCGGTCCGCAGTGAGTAGGTGAGTTCGACCCTGCGTTGGTCGGCGGCGTCGCCCTCGCGCGCCTCCTGCGATCCGAGCCCGGTGACGACCGTGTCAGGGGCCTTGGCCCTGAGCTCGTCGGCGAGGTGGTCGGCGACGGCCTGGGCGCGGAGCTCGGACAGGCGCAGGTTGGTCTGGGCGTCGCCGCTGGGGTCGGTGTGTCCGGTGATGTAGACGGGAACGCTCGGGTCGCCGTAGGAGAGCAGCAGGTCGACCACGGGTGCCAGGTCCTGGCGCATGGCGTCGGTGAGTTCGACCGAGCCGGCCTCGAACCCCGAGACGACGCGCTCACGCTCGGCACTCTGTTCCCGGGGGCCCTCGTCGGGCGCGGGCGGGGCGGCCTCGTCGCCGCGCTCGGTCCCCTCCTCGTCCTGGACGACGGTGTCGGCCATGGCCTGGGTGGGCGCGGCCAGGGTCGCGCCCACCGCGGTGGCGGCGACGACCTGGAGCGGTCCCAGCGGGCGGAGGGGGCCGACGGTCCCGCGCAGGCGGGCGACGGCCTCTGCGAGGATCCCGGCCAGGTACAGGCTCCACAGGGTCCACAGTGCGACGATCAGCAGTGCGGTGGGCAGCCCCGGCGGCATGCGCAGGGCGCGCAGGTGGACCAGCGCACCGGACCACGACAGGTCGAGCTGTGGCCAGGGCAGGTGCCACAGGAGCAGGTAGGGGATACCGAACAGGACCGCCGCCGCGAGGGCGATCGCACTCGTCTTGCGCAAACCTGGCATGGCCGCCTCACAGGGTTCGTGGCGTCTAGGGGATGGGTTGCGTGTAGGGCCGGGCGCTGGCGGTAGCCGCCGCGTGGGTCGAGACCAGGGGCAGGAGGGTGAAGGTGTAGGGCACCCGCGCCGTGACCGTGACGGTGTCGCCGTCCACGGCGACGGTGCCGGTGGCTCCGGAGTCGGCGAGGAAGTCCTGCGCGGCGGCGGCCGCGGCGGCGCCGTCGAGCTGCACCGAGCTGGTGCCCTCCCGGTAGGCCTCCCAGTCGATCTGCTGGGTCCCCACGCGCGCGGCCTCCTGGGCGAAGGACATGGCCTGGGTGTGGCTGCGCAGCAGGCCGCCGCCGTCGAGGACCAGCCCGAGGCAGAGCGCGAAGGCGGCCATCATGACCACGACGAAGGCGGTGGCCTGTCCGCTGTCGGAGGAGGTTCGTCTCACGGCTGCCCCCGGAAGGTGTCCACGGCCACGGTCGAGGTCCCCCGGACGGTGATCGTGCCGGGGACGCCGAGCCCGGAGAGGTCTCCGAGGCCGACGTGGCATTCGAGCACGGCGGTGACGGTGCCGCCGGGGACCAGCCCGCCGTGGTCGAGGGTCAGGGTGTGGTCGGCGCAGCGCAGCCCGGAGCCGTCCAGGCTCTGGGCTGCGATCGCTCCGGCGCTGGCCTCGGCCTGGGGCACGCTCCGCTCCAGGGCGGCGGCGCGGGCGGCGGCGTGGGCCGCGTGGTCCGCGGTGGACCCGGCCCCCGACAGCCGCCCGGCGAGGATGACGAGCAGCGCGAAGAGGAGCAGCACCGGTGTGAGGACGGTGAGCTCCACCGCGGCCGAGCCGCGGTCGTCTCGCCTGGGTGTCACGGGAGGGCCTCCGGTTCGACGAACCGTTCCACGGGGGCGGACAGGTCGTGGTGCACGTTCCAGGTCGTGCCGGGGACAAGGGACTGCACCCGCCCCTGCACGACGACGGTGACCTCGGTGGCGCCGCGGTCCACCGAGACGGTGCGGTCCAGCAGCAGCGAGCCGCCGAGCTCGTCGGCGATCGCCTCTGCGGCGGCCTGGCCGCCCGCACCCTCAGCGGTGCGGGCGGCCTCCACCGACTGCCGCGCGATGGCGGCGGCCACATGGTCGGCGTGCATGTACAGCGCGACCTGGATCACGAAGAGGACGAGGAGCAGCAGGAGCGGGGTGGCGACCACCAGCTCGGCGCTGCTGCCCCGGTCATCATCCGTTGAAGGCATTTTCGATCTCTTCGGCTTCCCCCACGATGACGTCCAGGAGAATCGCGCTGACAGCGAGGGCGACGGCGATCAGTCCGGCGATCACCACGATCGTCTCGGTGGAGTAGCCACCGTCGTCGCGGGTGAGGCGCAGGCGGTCCTGGATCCGGGTGTAGAGGTAGGCGGTGATGCGGTTCATCGGGGGACTCCCTTGATTGGTGATGGTTTCACAAACTGAAGAGGACATGGCTTACTGCCGGGTAGCCGAGGAGGATGAGGAAGCCCATGAACAGCATGACGACGGGCAGGCTCATCTTCTCGGTGTCGGACTGGGCACGGGCGTCGACCTCGGCGAGGAACTGGGTTCGCAGGGTCTTGGCCTTGGCCGCGAGCGAGGTGCGCACCCGGGCGCCGTCGGCTCCGGCCAGTTGCAGACTGGCCGCGAGCTCGTCGAACTCGGAGGTGTCGTAGCGTTTGCCGATGTCGCTCAGGGCGGCCCAGGGCGGCTGACGGCGCAGCGCGGCGTCGCGCAGGGCCTCGCGGATGCGCACCATCGCCCAGGTGTCGCTGGCCGCACTGGCGTCGGTGAGGGCACCGTTGACGCCCGCACCTCCGGCGAGCGAGACCACGACGAGGTCGGCGAACCCGGCGAGGGTGTGCCGCATCTGCTCGCGGCGCTTGTGGGCCTCGTCCCGTAGGGACAGGTCGGGTGCGAACCACAGGACGAGGGCGAAGCCTGCCCACAGCACGGCGGCGAGGCCCACAGACAAGGACACTCCGAGCACGCCCAAGAGTGCCCCCAGGACCGGGGGGACCGTGACGGCGAGGACCAGGCCGGTGGTCTTCTCGGACAGGTAGCCGACCGTGTCGCGCTCGCAGACCTCCAGATCGCGGCGGGTACGGGCACCGGGCAGGCCGAAGCCGGACAGCAGCGGGACGCCGAGCCGGCCCAAGCGGGCCAGCGGGCCGCCGCTCGGGTTGCGTGCGGGAGGTTCGGCGGGCGGCGGGGCGGTGAGGCGCTCGGCCAGGGTGGGGCCGCCGAAGCGCACGGCCAGCAGCAGCCACACGGCCAGGCCCACGAGGGCGCCGCCACCGGCGGCGAGGAGAAGTTCGACGGTGCTCATCAGGCTGCCACCTCCGTGTCACGTGACGTGCCCGGGGCCAGCACCCGGGGGCCGAGGACTGGCTGGGAGAGCCGGGACAGCCAGGCCAGGGCTCCGGCCCACAGGGCACCGATCCCGACGAGCACCACCTGTCCGAGGAGACCGTCGAAGGGGTCCAGGTACTCGCGGTTGAACAGCAGCAGGGCCACGGCCATGCCCAGGGTCACCGAGATGATGATCCGGGTGGAGGTACGCACCCGGGCCTGGTTGGCGGCCGTGCGGACCAGCATGGCGGCCTGTTCGCGGGCGGCCTCGGACAGCGAGCCCAGGAGCACCCCGAGGTCGGTGGCGTGGCGCGAGGTGGCGCTGGTCAGAGCCGCCGCGACCAGGTCGGCGGTGGGGTTGTCGACGTCGTCGGCGAACCGTCCGAGCGCCTCGCGGGGCGGGGTGCCCAGACGGAGTTCGTCGGCGAGGCGGACGACCTGCTCGCGGATGGGGTCGGGGGCGATGGGGATGGTGGCGGTGATGGCCTGGTGCAGGCCCGCGGCCCCGGCCATGAGGTCGCGCAGCATCTCCGTCCAGGCGGCCACGGCCTCCACTCCGGCGACCTGGCGCTGGTGGCGGCGGTCGGGACCCAGGAGGGCGGGGGCCCACCAGGCACCGACGGCCATCAGCAACCCGCCGACCGGCCAGCCGGTGAGGAGCCAGGCCGCAGTACCGGCCACGATCGACAAGACCAGGCGCAGCGGCCGGTACTGCCCGAACAGCGCGCTGCTCAGGCGTCCCTGTTGCGCTCCGCCCCAGGGCAGGGCGGCCAGGGCGACGGTGAGCCCGATCCCGGCCAGGGCGCCGCACACGGCGACGATGACGGTCGTCGTCATCGCACCCACCCCCCGACACCCATGTCGGTGTGGAGGACCGAGGCGTCGAGCCCGGCCCTGGTGAGGGCGTCCAGGGTGTCGGAACCCGGCGGCGCGGCGGGCAGGCGCTCGCCCGCGCGGTTCCTGCGGTAGATCTCGTTGGAGATGACACTCTGCCCTTCGGCTCCGACCACTTCACGCACGCTCGTCACCATGCGGCCACCGGTGGGGAGCGCGGAGACGTGGATGACCAGGTGGACGGCTGCGGCGACCAGGGACGCGGTGGCGTCCAGTGGAAGGCGTTCGGCGGACTGGGCCGCGTAGGCGCCCAGCTTGGTGAAGGCACCGGCCGAATTCGCGGCGTGCAGGGTGGTGAGGCTGCCGTCGTTGCCCTGGCTCATGGCGTTGAGCAGGGGGACGGTCTCCTGTCCGCGGGTCTCGCCGACGATCACGCGGTCGGGCGACATGCGCAGCGCGGCGCGGACGAGGTCGGCGATGGTGATGGCGCCGACGCCCTCGATGTTGGCGGGCCGCGCCTGGAGGGCGACGCAGTCGGGGTGGGCGTCGGTGTCCTTGTCGAAGCCGAGCTCGAAGACGTCCTCGATGGTGACGAGACGCTCGTCTGGCGGGATCTCCGAGGCCAGGGCGCGCAGCAGGGTGGTCTTGCCCGCACCGGTACCGCCGGTGACGACCATGTTGCGCCGGGACAGGACGGCGGCCCGCAGCAGCGCGACCAGGGCGGGGTCGAGGGTGCCGAGCCTGCGCAGGCGCTCCAGGGAGGCGCGGCTGTGCCGGTGGCGGCGGATGGACACGGCGGGTTCGCGGGCGACCTCCATGACCGCGTTGAGCCGCTCGCCGCCGGGCATCGGCATGTCGAGGATGGGCGCACCGGGGTCGAAGCGCCGCTCACCGCTGTCGGACTCGGCGGCGATGCGCCGGATGAGGGCGATGAGCTGTTCGGGGTCGTCGAACAGGGGCGGCTTCTGTTCGCGGCGGCCGTCGGCGTAGCGGACCCACACACGGGTGCCGTTGACGTTGATGTTCTCGATCTCGGGGTCGTCCAGGAGCGGCTGGAGCGGTCCGAGGCCGCTCACCTGGGCGAGGACACGGCGGGAGACGGCGGCCTCGGCGGTCGGCTCCAGGACGGGGCGGCCCTGGGCGAGAGCCTCCCCGGCGGTCTCGTCGAGGATGCGCGCGATGACGCGTTCGGCCTCGCGCCGGTAGTCGACGTCGGAGACGTCACTCTCGCGCAGCAGTGCGCTCAGGCGGCGGGTGGCCTCGGCTGCGGTGCGCTCGACCAGCGCGTCCTCGCGTTCGCGGTGGCCGTGTCCGGGGTCGAGGAACTCGTCTCCGAAGGTGGTGTCGATCATGTGGCGGCCTCCGCACGCTCGCGCGTCTGTGCCGCGTCCCGGATCAGCGTGCGGGCCAGGGACGCCGCGGTCTTGAACAGGGGCCTCTTGTGGGGGCGGCGCAGGTTCTTCTCCCCGCGCAGGAAGGCCGCGCTCTTGGGGTCGGCGGGCAGGCGGCCCCACACGGGCATGCCGACGGCGTCGGAGACCTCCGCGGTGGAGCGGTCGCCGCCGCTGATGACGGTGCGCAGCCCCGGCAGGGTCTCGAAGAGGTGGGCGGCCGACTCCTGGAGGCGGCGCAGTTGCGCGAGGTCGTCCTGGGCCACCAGCAGCGCGGCGTCGGCGTGCGCGGCGAGGTGGGCGGTGGCGCTGCGGGGCGCGAGCCGCCCCAGGTCCAGGACGGTGACGGGCCCGTCGTCAGCGGCCAGCGATCCGGCGTTCTGGGCCAGCAGGCGGACCGCGCCGTCGGCTCGGTCGGCGGAGGAGGGCGCGGGGCAGACGGGGAGCCCGCCCGGCAGGGCTTGGGCATGGCCGACCGGGCCGCCGCCGTCGTAGCCGCCACTCGCGCCGTGGCGGAGCGCGGCGGCCAGGTCGGTGAGTCCGGGTGAGGCCGGCAGCCGCCGCCAGAGAGCGATGTCGCCTCCGGAGGCATCGGCCTCCACCAGCACCGCTCCGCGCTCCTCGGGCCAGACCGCGGCCAGGGCCGTGGCTGCCAGAGTGACGCCGGGCGCGCCGCTGAGGGAGAACAGGGCGACGGTGCGGGGCCTCACGAGTCGCTCCTGGGCTGGACCTGGACGAGGGCGATGTTCCCGGTCGCCGCAGCGGTCGTGATGCGGGCGGCGTCGAGGGAGGAGACGACGAGTTCGACGGTCACGGAGCCGTCGCTGGCGGCGGACTCCACGCTCTGGAGCGTCGCGGGATAGGCCTCGACGCCTTGCTGGGCCTCCTCGGGACCGTCGGAGACCACCACGACGGATACCTCCGCTCCGGTCCGGAGAGAGGCGGGAAAGTCGCCCGGTTCCAGAGCGGCACCGATCACCGCCTGGCCGGCCCCCGGATACTCCGCAGGCCCGATCGCGGTGCCCGGGAGGAGGGAGCCGTCGGCGATGGGGACGGCCAGTGTGCGGCCGATGATCTCCTCCAGTTGCGCCTCGGTCACGACGGAGACGCCCTCGGGCACGGCGATCCTGGCCACCACCAGGTCTTGCGCGGTCACCACGTGGCCCACGGGAAGGTTCCCGTCGGCGACGAGGACCCCCTGGGCCTGGTCGGTTCCCTGGACGGCCGTGACCCCGGCCAGGGCGCCGGTCGTGGCCAGGGCCAGCCCCAGCACCACCCAGCGCCAGCGTTTGGGCCCGCCGCCCAGGAGCCGTACCTGGGGCGGCGGCGCTCCGGTACTGGTCCGGGGGCCGGGGACCGTGCTTGTGCCCACCATGTCGGTTTCCTCCGCTGCCTCGTCCTTGTGTCAGCGTCCGGACTCGGACACCAGTGACTGTGATTCCTCGACCGTGACGATCATCTGGGTGGCTGTCGCGGCCGTGTCGAGCGTTCCGGACGCGCCGTCGGAGAACTCCCAGGCCACGTCCCAGGTGACGGCTGCGGTGACGGTGTAGGCACCGCCTTCCTGGGCCCCGGAGGAGACGGTGTAGACGTGGCCGCAGTCGGGCGAAGCCGAGTCGGGGGCGTGCACGGCCGAGTCGTAGGGGGTCCCGGGGCCGTCGCAGACGATCTCGGTGCCGTCGCCCATGGTCCACGTGGTCTGCGCGGGGGTTGCGGTGAGCTCCAGCGACCAGCCGGGGACCGCTGCGCTCGCCGTGGCCGGGGCCCAGGCCTGCTCGTCGATCCACAGCCAGAGCGGGGTGTGCACCAGAACGAGGGAGCCCTCGGCAGGCGAGGTGGCGATCACGGGTTCGGGGAGCTCGAAGGAGTCCATGGACTCCTGGATGAGGGTGACGGGGTCGGTGCCGGGGGTGGCCGCGTTCTCCTCGGCGAAGACGGCGTCCCAGTCGATCGCGTCCCAGTCCACAGCGTCCCAGTCGATCGCATCCCAATCGATCGCGTCCCAGTCGACGCCGGCGTAGGGGTCGTCGGGATCGACGGCCCCGGCCCCGCCGGTGCCGCCCCCTCCGGTGCCGCCGGAGCCGCCGGAGCCGCCCTCCGAGCCCGAGGTTCCGCTGTGGTAGTTCCACCACTGCAACAGGATCGAGCATCCGTCGCCGCCACTGCTGCCGCACTCGATCTGTCCCAGGAAGGACGGCGAGCCCGCCGTGTCCGCGTTCGCGGAGGACACCGTTCCCAGCATGACGACCACGACCGTGAGCGAGGCCGCGCCTGCGCGTCTCAACATGTTCCCGGCTCCCAGATCCGAAGGTCGGACACGCGCCAGGCGAGTCCGTCGTGTATGAGTCGGGCCTCGACCAGTCGCGGTCCCACTCCTACGGCGGGCTGCGAGGCGAAGCCCCACGAGGTGTCGTCGAGGCAGTCGGTGACCTGGGCCCTGTCGGACGACTCGACGAGGGCCTCGGGGGCGAGGACGGGTTCACCGGAGACGTCGGCCCCGGCCGTGACCGCACCCTGGAGCGCCTCGGTCATGAGGGCCAGCGCGCCCCCGACGGCGTGGCGTTCGAGGGCGTCGGAACCCCCGGTGCCTTCGTGGGAGGCGGTGACGACCGCGTCCCACATGCCGGTGTAGGCGGCGAGGACAGCCTCCTCTTCGGGTGTCCCCGCCCGCGCGGGGGCCGGGGAGGCCGAGGGTTCGGTCAGCACGGGCTCCCCGCCGGGAGCCAGCGTGCATGCGGCGGGGAGGAGGAGCACCAGGAGGCAACCCGAGACCACCGCGCCTCGTCGGACGGTGGAGGTCCTGGATCTCATCACAGACGTCTTTCCGTTTCGGTGGGACCTCTCGGGAACGAGCCCGCTGGCGGGGTTCCCGTGGATGATTCGGAGTACTCGCGCCACTGTGACGGGTCCGGAGATGGGCGCACACACCCGATGGACCGGACACCACACACCACATGTGGTTTTGATTGGTCTTGTGTGAGCTTATAGAAGCATCGGACACGGAACAACCCGAACAAACGGAGACCCAAACCACAAGAGAGCAACAATATGCGGGCCAGGCTAAGAAAACGTAGAATCATAGGATGAATTAAGCCGCACTTGGGCGGACTCATCGGTGTGGTCAAGCGGTCCGTCGTGGGCTCGGTGCGGTCAGACCGTGAGGACCCGTGCCCCCGAGGCGGTCAGCTCCTCTTTCAGATCGAAGGGCAGACCGCTGTCGGTGATGACACGGTCGATCTCCTCGACCCCGGCGACCCTGGCGAAGTGGTCACGGCCGACCTTGGTGTGGTCGGCCAGCAGCACGGTCCGACTCGCTGAGCCGATCATCGCCTGTTTGATCTGTGCGTCCGCCAGGTCAGCGGTAGTGACCCCGCGTTCGGCGGAGACACCATCGGCGGTGATGAAGGCGACGTCGACATAGGTCTCCTCCAGAGCACGCAGAGCCCACACGTCCACGGTGGCCCGGGTGCGTGCTCGCAAGCGTCCGCCGAGCATCATGAGGTCGATGTTCTCGCGTGGCAGGAGGGAGAGCACCGCCAGGGTGGAGTTCGTGACCACGGTGAGCTCGCGGTCGTTGGGGAAGAACTCGGCCAGCTTAGCGACGACCGCGCCCGAGCCGAGGAGAACGGCACCGTTCTCTGGGAGCTCGGCCAGCGCGGCCTTGGCTATCCGCTCCTCTTCGGCCAGTATCTCGTTACGCGGACCCGGTGGGGCCTCGAAAGCGAGCCGGCCGACAGGGATGGCGCCACCGTGCACGCGACGCAGGACAGCATGGCGCTCCAGAGCGGTCAGATCGCGCCGGATGGTCTCATAGGTGACACCGTAGTCAGCGGAGAGCTGCGCGACATCGACCCGCCCCTCCTTGCGGGCGCGCTCCAGGATGAGGCTCTGACGCTCCTCCGCGTACATGTGGTATCACCTGATTTTCATTCTCGGGGCCATTGACACCCACGCAAAGGCCTCAGTATATGAAGGACCCTACCCAGTGGCAGGCGTCCTGAGCTATTGCGGTGCGGAAAAGGGCAGGACAACGGAGCCGACCAGGCGTTCGGGACCAGGCAACGGCAGCAACGGGGCGGGCACCCCACAGGCAGGGCGGTGGGCGGACCGAGAGGCAGCCCCGACCTAGGCGGGGCCGCCCGAAGGGCGGGAAGCGCACACGAGGGGGCCCGGTGCGAGAAGGCGCTGGCGGCGCGGAACCGCCCGTGGAGTTCAGGCCTGCAACAGCAGGGAAACGCGTGCCCGAAGCGCCGCGGACACCTTCGGAGCCAGGTCGGCACTGGTGACGAGACAGTCCACCTCGTCGAGGCGCGCGAACCGGAACTCCCGGTCATTTCCGACCTCGGCCTGATCGGCCAGCACCACAATCTTGCGTGCCGTGTCCATCATCGCCCGCTGACACTTGCCCTCGGATGAATCCCCGCTGGTCAGACCACGTGAGACGGAGATCCCCTCAGGAGCGACGAAGGCGATGTCCGCGCTAAGCCCCTCCAGTTCCCCGGGGACGGCCAGAGTGGCACCCGCACGGCGGTGCAGAGGACCACCCGTGAGATAGAGCGTGATGTCACCACGGTCAGCCAGCAACAAAGCCGAGGACACGGAATTGGTGACCACGGTGTAGCCGCAACCGAACGGCAGCCGGGCCGCGAGCAGCTCGGTGAGCGTACCGGCACCCAGGAGCACGACCCCCTCGCCGGGAAGCTCGGCAAGCGCGGCCCGGACGATCCTCTCCTCTTCGGCGGACCAGTCCCCGACCCGGCGCAGCGTGTTCGAGGTGGCGGGCCGCTCTGAGGGGTGCTGGGTTCCCACGCCACCGACGGCACCAGCGCAAACGACCACGTCGGCCTCCCCTGCTCCTCGACCGACGGCCCACGGGGCGGCTCCACACTGTCCTTCGCGGGCTCCACCGCGGTGAAGAAGTGCCATGATCCACCGCTTCGTCAGACCACTCGGATGCCATTTTTTATCACGGCCCACAATCCACTCGCAACGGCTCACACCAGGCTTCTGGGGGTAGAGAGGCCACCCAGAGCAGCAAAGGTGCCACAAGCCACGCCCCCGATCGGATCGGACGATCAGAAAGGCCGAGGTCACAGGCATTTCAGCCTTGCCGAGCAAGGAATCCTCGGATGGATCTCCACCGCGACCGTGACTCCGATCGCATTCAACCGCCCGCCAGGCCCCTCTCCGGACCGGTGGGGCCGACCTCATGAGCCATGGAGAGGAAGCCACTCCGACATCTGGCGCAAGTAGGCACTAAACATCCCGAGTGCACACAAGTGACCCCGAACCCCGCTTCTATCACAGTTTCAATACAGAATCTATGTGCGCGAGTGAAAACAAAAAAAATTCGCTGGGCCTTCCCCGTCAAGACATGTTACTGCTAAGTTCATCAACTCTCTGGCTTCATCANCGCTGGTGCCACTGGAGACGACTGACCGCAGGATGACCCGCCCCGTGCCCTGAACACGAACAGCGGGTAGAGGGGGTGACTTGGTGTGCCTCTAGCCCACGACATGGACCACGGCCCCCGCTACCTCCTCGCCACCCTCACCGGCATCGTCCTGCCCAGCGCCAACCCCACCGCCCTACGCACCACCGCCGAACTCTACGAACACCTCGGCCACCAAATCACCCACGAACTCACCCACACCCTCGAACGCACCCGCACCCAGGTCCACACCCACTTCTCCGGCCGCGCCTCCCGCTCCTTCGACCACTCCCTCGCCCAGTTCACCACCGGCGAGCGCGACTACATCGGCCACGCCGGCC
>NZ_AZXF01000042.1 GCF_000515115.1 Nocardiopsis sp. CNT312 | reverse complement strand
GAAGGCCTGGGCGGCGCGGCCCGCGGCGCCGGCCTGGTTCAGCCACAGGGCGAGTCTTTGCCGGGGGTCGGGGTTGAAGAGGACGTCGTGGACCAGGCGTGTCTGTTCCGGGGTCAGCGCGGTGCCGTTGTGGGTGGTGTGGTTGATGGCGGNGTCGCCGATGTCGGCCAGGGTCGGGGGGCGGTGGTGGGGGGTGAGTTCGTAGAGGGGCCAGCCGGGGCCGGTCTGTTGGCGGATCTGGTGGAGTGTGTGGGTGTGTTCGGTGGGGTTGGCGGCGCGGAGGAGGAGGTTGAGGGGGCGGGCGGTGGCGGTGTAGCGCCAGAGGGCTTGCTGCTGTTCGGGGGAGAGGCGGGGGAAGGCGTGGGGGTTGCGTCGGGGGTCGCCCAGGACCTGCTCGCCGTAGACGTAGCCGTCGTCGTTGGCGGTGAAGGTGCGGTAGCCGTCCGGGTTGATCTGGCCCGGGGCGTCGTGTGGGACGTGCTGTTGGGCGGGGGTTTCCTCCGGTTCCGGGGCGGATTCCTGCGCTGTGGGCGGGGCGGGCGGTGTTGGCAGGACCTCGGCGGTGAGGAAGGTGCGGTCCTCGAACTCCGCCACCTCGGTGATCCGGTAGCTGGTGCCGCGGGCGAGGACTAGTTGTCTCGGGTTCGGGCCGTGTGTTCCCAGCCAGTGGCTGGGGGTGCCGGCCGGGACCGTGAGCAGGAGGGTGAAGTCCGTCTTCTTCCCTTCGGGGGTCAGTCCCAGGGAGGTGGACAGGTAGCCCGGTTCGGTCTGGACCGTTCCCACCAGTGCCTGCGGGTTCGTGGGGTCGTATCCGCCCAGGAAGGCGAGGCTGTCCAGGCTGCGGCGGGTGAAGACGGTCTCGGGCAGGGTGCGGGGGCCGAAGGCCTGGTCGAGGACGGGGACGATCCGGCGGATGTCGTCGGCGTCGGGGAAGTGCCCGAACACGTGGGTCAGCCGTCCGCGCATCCCGGAGCTGGTGAGCCAGTTCCTGCGTGCCTGTTCGGGGTCGGGGGCGTTCAGGATGGAGTTGACGATGGGCTGCTGCCAGGAGATCAGGGGGCGTTCGGCTTTTTTGAGTTCGTCCAGGGTGGGGAAGTGCCCGTCGCTCCCCAGCCCGAACAGGACCAGGGATGGACCCACGTCCGCGCGCTGTTCTTGCAGGTACGACGCGATCCGCTCGTCTTGGGCGAGTTGCAGCACGT
This sequence comes from Nocardiopsis sp. CNT312, assembly GCF_000515115.1. Lineage (GTDB taxonomy): Bacteria > Actinomycetota > Actinomycetes > Streptosporangiales > Streptosporangiaceae > Nocardiopsis. Next base: position 14,883 of record NZ_AZXF01000042.1, on the reverse strand, counting down.
GATTGAACGCCGTGCTGGTGAGCGTGTAGGCGTCGACCGCCTTCCGCTGTTCCTCCGGAAGGTTGGCGAAAGCGTGCGGGTTGCGGTCGGGGTCGTCGAGGACTTGGGCGCCGTAGAGGGTGGCTTCCGCGTCGTCGGTGAAGCGGCGGGTCCCGTCCGGTGCGCGAACGCCGGGCGCGGTGTCGGGGACACCGGGAGTGCTTGTGGCGGTGCCGGGGGGCAGGACCTCGGCGTTGAACCGCTGCCAGGTGTCGTTCCCGGTGAATCCGTTGATCACGTAGCGGGTGCCGCGGGGCAGCAGCAGCCTCCGGTAGCCGGAGTCTTCGCTGATATCCCCGATCCAGAGCCCCCGGCTCCCGGTCGGCAGCGAAAGGACGAGTTCGGAGCCGAACAGGGGTTCCTCGGTGCTCCTTCTCAGCTCAACGTCCAGGAAAGAGGGGGTGGCCGGAGCGGAGTCCTTGGACAGGTAAGCGGAGTAGTGATCAGAGAAATTATCACTGTCGCTCTGGGGAAATACGAAGCGTCCATATGCGATGAGGGGTTCGGGCAGGGGGCGGTCCAGTGCCTGGTGGATCAGGTTTTGTTGCCCTTCCAGATCCTCAAAGAGGAGATTCCCTCCGATGTATTCCCGTACGGCTTCGCGCTGTTCCTCCGGAAGGTTGGCGAAAGCGTGCGGGTTCCTCTCCGGGGCGTTGAGGAACTGCGCGGCATACCTGGTCGCCTGGGCGTCGGTGGCGAAGCGTCGGAACCCGTCCGGGCTGAGTGAGCCCGGAACCGAACCGGGATCCTGCACTGGACCCGCGGTGATCTGTTCGTGCAGGTGGGGCCAGGCGTTTCTGAGGGCGGGGTGCAGGGGCAGGGTGGTGGCCTCGTCGGCGGGGACCCAGCGCAGTTCGCTGCTCTCGTGGCTTTTGGGGGCCATGGCGGGCAGGTGGGGGACGTGGGCCAGGAGGGTGTCGTAGCGCCAGAGGGTGAGGTCTTCGGCGTGGGTGCCGATGAGTTCGGGTTCTCCCAGGTCGCCGGTGGCTTCTTCGGTGAATTCGCGGAAGGCGGCTTCTCGGGGGGTCTCGTCGCGGTTGCGGGCACCGCCGGGGATGGACCAGGTGTCGGCGGTGTCGGTGGTGCCGCTGCGTCGTTGGAGCAGGACGTGGGTGGTTCCGTCGGGGTGGACGGAGTAGAGCAGGAGTCCGGCGGCGCCGTAGAGGCCCCAGCGTCGGGTGCCGTCGGGCAGCCGTACCCATCCGTCACCGCTTTCCGGTCGATCGTCGTAATCGGACTGGGCTTGGCTGGACTGGTCGTGGTCCGAAGCCTCGTCGTCCGATGGGTCGTGCTGGGTCTCGTCCGTGCTGGTGTGGACGATTGGGCGGGCTGTCCAGTCAGGGTCGGGTATCCAGCCGCTGGGGACGATCTCGGCTTGGACGGTCCAGGCCGGTGTCGCGGGGCCGTCGCCCGAATGGTGGTGGATGTCGTGGATGAGGAGGCTGGTGCCGCGGGGGAGCAGGACCGTGGCACCGTTTGTGTGGAGGACGGGATGGTCCATCGGAACACGAAGGATGAGTTCGACCGGGTGGTTCTCGGGGGCGGCGTTGCGCAGGGAGGCCGAGAGGAAACCGGGTTCGGTGTGTACGGTGCCCACGAGCTGGTCGGGGTCGGTTCCGGGGCCCAGCCTGCGTAGGAAGTCGTCACTGGCACCGGCGTGAGCGATGAACGAGAAGCGGCTGCCGGTACCGGTGAAGGCGGCGTCGAGGCGGTAGACGAGTGAGACGACGGTTTCGCGCTGGTCCGGGGGGACACCGCGGCCGAGGAGTCCGCCGTCGATCAGGTCGCGATAGGTCTCGGTGTAGTCGACTACGGCCTGTTGGAGGCCGGGGTCGGCGGGTTTGGGTATGAGGGTGCGGGCCTTTTCGAGGGCCGTCTCGTGGTCTGGGCCGAGTCGTATGCCCTTCATGCCGTTACCTGCGTCCTGCCAGTCCTTCGGGCTGGTGAGGGGGGCTGTGCGCAGCCAGCGGCGGAGGTCCTGGTTGCCGAGGCCGAGTTCCTGCCGGGGCTGGGCTTGGCTGGGGGGGAGGGCCTCGGCGTGGATGTGGACCTTCTGGTCGGGGCGCTCGACGACGCGTGTGATCAGGTATTGGAGACCACGCGGCTGGATGATCTCCCGCTGTTCGGGGAAGGCGCTGTGATCACCGACCCACAGGCCCCGGGAACCGGCGGGCAGGGTGAGGTGAAGCTGGAAGTTCAATTCGTCTGCGAGGCCGTCCGCTGCTTCCGTGCCCAGGCTGGCGGACAGGTAGCCGGGCTCGGTCTGGACCGTCCCTTCGAGGCTGCGAACGGCCTCCCGGTCCAGGCCCTGCATGAAGCCGACCTCTTCCAGGGCCCGGTGGACCAGGATCGGTTCCGGCAGGGGGTGGTCCAGGGCCTGGTCGATGAGGTCGAGTCGCTGCTCGATGTCGTTGAGGGTGGGGAAGGTCCCGAACGAGCTGACCAGGCGGTCGGCGAACTCTGGGTTCCCGGTGAGCCGCGCGAGTTCTCTGGCTGGGTCCTCTGCCTCCTTGATCCTCTGTACGAGGTCCTGCTGCTCCGGGGAGAGAGCCTCGAACCTGGCGTTGGCGACATCGTCCAACGTCGGCTTCCTCGGATACGCCGGGCCCGCCAGTTCGTACAGGGGCCAGTTCTCGCTGCGGTCGAAGAGGAACAGCTCTCGTAGGTGGTCCAGCTTGTCCTGGATTCCTGAAGCGCGCAGTACTCCGTTGTACGGTACTGAACTCTGGGTGTACGCGTAGACCGCTTCCTGTTGTTCCGGTGGCAGGTTCGTGAACCCGTGGGGGTGGCGGGGCGCGTCCAGGACCTGCCCGCCGTAGGCCTCGCCGTCGCGGTCGCGGGTGAAGTAGCGGACGCCGCGCGGATCGAGAACCCCCGGTACGGATGCGGGGCCGCTGTCTCCGGTGTCGGATGGGTCGGTGTCGGTGAGGACGGGGAAGGTGTGGAGGTTGGTGGTGTCGGGTTCTGGGGGGAGGAGGTGGCGGGTGTTGTGGTAGTGCTGTTCGGCTTGGGCTCGGGCGGTGGCGGCTTCGTTGCTGTGGGGGTCCTGGCGGGTTGCTTCGGCGGCGGTTTCGAGGGTGTGGGCGCTTTCGCGTAGGTGGTGTGCGCGTTGTTGGGCGGAGTGGGCGGTCTCGTGGGCGTTGTCGATGAGGTGTTGCTGGTTTTGGGTGAGGGGGCGGGGGGTGTTGGGGTTGGTCTCGGCGGTGTGGGCCCAGGTGTGGAGGGTGTCGGCGGTGTTCTGGGCCTGGTCGGCCTCGTGGTGGAGGGTGCGGGCGCGGTCGCGGAGGTTGTCGGGGGTCGGGTTTGTGGCGGGGGTCGGGCTTGTGGCGGGGGTGCTGTCGGTGGTCTGGGGGAGGAGGACCGTTGCCACGGTCGGGTCTGTCCCTGCCAGTGATACTCGGGCGTTCTCCGCGGGGAGCGGGGGTGTGTTCTGCTCATCGGGGAGCAGAACGGTGGCGTTGAGGTGGAGGGTTCCGTCACGGTCGGTGACGTCGGTGATGTGGTAGCGCGTGCCCCGGGCCAGGACGAGTTCGCGTTCCTGGGGGTGTCGGCCGTTGTAGCCCATCCAGCGGGCTCTGGTGGTGGCGGGCAGAGTGAGGTGGAGGTGGACGGGGCGGGGGTCCCATCCAGGGACGTGGGCGCTGGTGCCGAAGACGGTGGACATGTAGGCGGGTTCGGTCTGGAGGGTGCCGATGAGGGAGCGTGGGTCCTCCTGGGGGTGGGGGTTGTTCGGGTTGTTCCTTTCCATGAAGTTCACGTCGCGCAGGGCGCGGTGGGTGATGACGCTCTCGGGTAGGAGAGCGAGGGCGAAGGCGAGGTCGAGTCTGGCGGCACGGTGCTCGATGTCGGTGACTGTGGGGACGCGGCCGAACATCTGGAGCAGGGCGCCGGCCGTGTCTGCATAGCTCTTCCAGTTGTCGAGAGCGCGCATGGGGTCGGGGCTGTTCATGATCCGGCCGACGATGTCGGCCTGCCTCTGTGTGAGGGGAGTCCGCTCGGGGGTGGGAGCGGTGCGGTTGTGGTAGGCGTACTGGATGTCTTGGGGGTGGACCGCACGCAGCCCGACCATCTCGTAGAGGACGAAGCCGGTGCCGCGCTGGGAGAGCCACTCGGTGAGGAGGTCCTGTCGACCCTGCTGGTTGGGGATGCGCAGGATCTCGTTGTAGACCCAGTCGCGGGTGCTGTACTCGCGGAAGAGGTGGTTCTGCTCTTCGGGCAGGTTCCAGAAGCCGCGCGGGTGGTCCGGGCTGTCGATGACGTCCTCGGCGTAGTTCTGCGCGTCCAGGTCGGTATGGAAGCGGCGGATGCCGTCGGGGCCGACGATGCCTGGTGTCGGCAAGACCGATGAGGTATCCGATCCTGGCTCCGTGTCGGTGGCCGGGGTTGGTTCGTGGACGTGGTTCCAGGTGTCCCGGTCGGGCCCGTCCGTGTAGAGGCCGTGGTCGGAGGGCTGAGAGACGGATGCGTCGTTTTCGAGGTCTTCGTTAGCGAAAGGAGCGGCTTGCGGTGTGTCGCCGGAGCGGTTCTCGGCGATGAGCAGGGCGGGGTCGATGGTGGCGCTGTCGGGTGGGGTGGGCTGTGGCAGGCCCTGCCCCATCCAGTCCAGGTCGGGCATACCGTCGGCGTCCAGGCTGATGCCGGTCTCGGGCAGGAGGACGGGGAAGACGGTGGTGTTGGTGGTGTTGGTGGTGTTGGTGGTGTTGGTGTTGGTGGGTTCTTGGTGGCCTGGGTCGTTTTGGTCGGCCTCGTGGTGGAGGGTGCGGGCGCGGTCGCGGCGGCCGTCGGGGGTCGGGCTTGTGGCGGGGGCGGGGGTGCTGTCGGTGGCGGTCTCGGGTAGGAGGGCCGTTGCCACGGTCGGGTCTGTCCCTGCCGGCGATCCTGGGGTGTGGGGGGTCTGGTCGGAAGCGTTGGTGTTGGTGTTGTGGGTTTCGGGTGGGGGTGTGGGGATGAGGTCGGCGTGGAGGTGCCAGTGGTCGTTGTCGTAGAGGTCGTCGGGGGTGTGGTGGACGCGGGTGATGCGGTAGGTGCTTTGGCGGCGTAGGAGGAGGTCGGTGGTGCTGCCGAAGGGGGATCGGGTGAGGTCGGTGGTGTTGAGGGCGGGGTAGCCGGCCGGGAGGGTGGTGGTGAGGGTGATGGGGTGGCGGTGGTCGGGGTCGGTGGGTGTGGTGGTGGCGGTGGTGTAGCCGGGGTCGGTGTAGGTGCGGCCGGTCAGGGCGTGCATGGAGGCGGGGTCGGTGGGGTCGGCGTCCAGGAGGTGGTGGAGGAGTTGGGGGTCGGGGCGGTGGTGGATTTGTAGGGGGGCGGGGGTGGTGGAGGTGTGGATGAGGGTGTCGAGTTCGGTGACGGTGGTGGTGTCGCGTGTGGGGGCGTGGTGGGGGTTGTGGCGCAGGGTGTGGTTGAGGCCGGTGGTGNGGTTGTCCAGGGTGCGGATGGTGGTGGCGGTGGTGTCGTTGATGGGGGGCGGGGCCATGTTCATGGAGAGGTAGATGGCGCCGGTGTGGGGGGTGGTGAAGGTTTGGGGGGTCTGGGTGGTGTTGTTGTCGGGTGCGGGTTCCCAGTGGGGGGGTGGTGGCCAGGGCGCGGTGGGGGTGGTGGTGTCGGGTGTGGTGTCTGCGGGTGTGGTGGTGTCCGGTGTTGTTCCGGGGTGGGGGTTTTCGGGGAAGGGCAGGTCGAGCAGGCCGTTGGGGTCGTAGGGGAGCTTGGTGGAGCGTCCGAGGAAGGCCAGCGGGTTTTGGCCGTCATCGGGGTGCTTGGGGTCCAGACCCGGCAGCGATGGCGGGTCGAGCGCTGGCAGTGTGTCGATGGCGTTCGGCGGGGTGTCCGGCAACTGGACGGGGAAAGCCAGGGCGGTGGTGCCTGATGCCCCAGTGTCCGGGGCCGGGGCCTCGTCGGAGCGGTGTGTGTCGGTACTGCCGTGCCTGGGCTGGTACTGGTTGGCACCGCTGGAGGGGCGGCTCAGCCGCCTCATCACCGCCTGCCACTCGGCCCCGATCTCCTTCGCACGCTCGCGCAGCTTCGCCCCGGCCGCGCGCAGCCTTTCGGCCTCCTCGTTCGTCTCACGTAGCGTGGTCTCGGCCTCCTCGACCACACGTTCCTGTGCGCCTACCCGGGCGGCCCGATCGCGCTGCTTCTGCTCGGCCTCCCGGAGCCTCGCCCTCTCCTGCTCCAGCGCTTCCCGGTCCGTACGCGCGTCCTCGCTGAGCCCAGCGGCGCGGTCCGCGTCGGCCCGCCCCTGGAAGCGGGCCCGTTCGAGGTCCTGTTCGGCCCGTTCGGCGTGCTCTTGGGCCTCCCGGGCGTTCTGGCGGGCCTCCTGTGCCCTCGCGCGGGCCTGGTCGGCCTCCTCTGTCAGGAGCCGCAGCTCCTCCCGTGCCCGTGCCTCCGGCTCGGTGCGCCCGTCCAGGGTCCCGGAGATCTGCGCGGCTTCGGTTCGGGCCCGTTCCAGGGCGCGCCCGGCCTGGCCGACCGCCGTTTCGGCGTCCGAAATCTCCCTCCGCCATCCCCGCGCCGTCCTGTCCAGTTCGGCGAACCTCGTATTCCAGGCGTCGAGTGCCTGGGTGTCCGTCTCGCTGGGAAGCTCGTCCCAGAGGGACTCTTGGGCCGCTTGGGCCTCTCTTGCGGCGTTGAACGCCTGTTCGCGGGCGGCTGCGGCCTCCCCCACCCGCGATTCCAGGCCGGGGACTACGTTCTCCGCCAGGTCCGCCAGACGTGCCCGGAGGTCCGCGCTCTCCCGCGACCACTGTTCGTAGGCCTCCCGGGCGTTGCCGCGCCGGATCTCCAGCTCCCGGGACCGGTTCTCGGCCTCCCCGGCACGCTCGGCGGCGGCGCGGGCGGCGTCGGCCTGTCGCTCGTGGTGCGCGGTGGCGTCCTCAGTGGCCTTCGCCGACCGCTGGGCTTGCTCCGCGGCAGCGCGGGACCGCTCCGCCGATTCTCCGGCCCGCGTGTCGGCACCGGTGTGCCGACCGCGTGCGGATACGAGGTCGCTGTTGGCCCGGGACAGGTCCTCGTGCAGTTCGGTGAGGCTCTGGCGCAGTCCAGGCAGGCGTTCCGCGGCGTCCCGGGCGTCTTGGACCCGCTGATCGGTGGCCTGTTCGTTCTGTCGGATCTGTGTGTCGACGTCGCTGCGCTGTTCGAGCAGATCTTCGCTCTGGGCCTGGATCTGGGACAGCGCTTCGGCATTGGTGGGCCGTGTGTTCAGGTCGCGGAGCGTCTTGGACAGGCTGGGGGTGCGATCGATCCCCTTGTCACTGCGGGAGTGGCTGAGTCCTGTGGCGGGACCGCCGGGTCTGTCGCCGGGGATGCTGGCGGTGCGCCGGACCCCTGAAGCTGGGAGGGTGCCCTCAGCGGTGCTGCCCGGTTCGGTGGTGCCGGTAGGGCGAGCGTTGAAGCTGAGGAGCCTGTCGGCCATGCTGGGAGTGCGGCGGAGGCCGGAGAAGCCGCTGCGTGAACGAGCGGGGGGCGTCGTTTCCCCGGTCCTCTTCTCCGGATCGCTGTCCGCACGCTGAGGTTCGGCGGCAGGACCGCTGTTCGACCTTTGCGGGCGGTCGCTGTTGGTGCGCTGCGGCCTTTGCGGGCGGTCGCTGTTGGTGCGCGGCGGCTTTGACGCGGGGTCGCTCTCCGTCCGTCGGGCACCCGGAGGACGCCGGAGCGCGGCTTCGTCCATGGGTTCGGGTGACCTGGAGAGCCGTGGTGGGACCTCCTCCATGGGTTCGGGTGACCTGGAGAGCCGTGGTGGGACCTCCTCCATGGGTTCGGGTGACCTGGAGAGCCGTGGTGGGACCTCCTCCATGGGTTCGGGTGACCTGGAGAGCCGTGGTGGGACCTCCTCCATGGGTTCGGGTGACCTGGAGAGCCGTGGTGGGACCTCCTCCATGGGTTCGGGTGACCTGGAGAGCCGTGGTGGGACCTCCTCCATGGGTTCGGGTGACCCGGTGAGCCGTGGTGGGACCTCCTCCATGGGTTCGGGTGACCCGGTGAGCCGTGGTGGGACCTCCTCCGGGGGTTCGGGTGACTCGGTGATCGGGGGCAGGGGGGCGTTGCCGAGCGGCGCTGCTCCGGTGCGGTTCCGGTCGGAACGGTATCCGCCGTCGGCCGTGGGGCGATTCAGCGCACCGCGGACGGTCTTCAAGGTCTCGACCCACTCACGCACCGCGTTCTCGAAGTCCCGGCGCCGCCGGTCCTGGATCGCTTCGAGGCGGTGGTACTCCTCCCGTGCGCGGGCGTCCTCTGGGGAGTCGGCGTACTCCGCGGCCGCTGGTTCCAGGTCCCGCCGGGCCTTCAGGTAGGTTTTCTCGGCGGAGGACAGCTTCTTCTGGGCCCGGGCCAGGTTCTGGATGGGGGAGGTCAGTGCGTCGGCTGTGTCCTGGTTGATCATCCCCATCCGGACCGCGTCCTCGCGCGAGAGCCAGGCGGTCACCTTGGTGTCGGTGTGGCCGAGCTGCCAACGGGAGGGTGTCGACGGTCGGCGTCCGAATACGCTGCGCACCTTGTCCCCCACGTACCCGGCGGCTTTGCGGAAGGCCGAGTCGCGCAGCTCCGACCGGGCACCGACCGCCCACTTGGCGTCGAACTCCACGAGGAGCACCGGGCCGATACGGGCGCGGCTGGAGTCGGGGATGCCCTGCTGCTCGACACCCTGGACGCTCTCACCGGCCGTATCCGAGGAGGTGGGGGCCAATGCGGAGCCGTGATAGACGCCGGTGTGCGGGTCGTGTAGCGGGGAGTGGTCGGTCCGCCCTGCTGGGCGCAGGTCCAGGAGCCGGTCCTGGGCGCTGCCGTGCCCGGCAGGAGACTCGTTGGACCGGTTGTCCAGGTGGGAGTCGGTGATCCGGCCGATGGGCGCGATGTCGAGGACGCGGGCCGAGGACGGGTCCGGCAGGGTGTGGACCCTCCACGTGGTACCGCCCATGCCCGGTAGCTCCATGCCCTCGCTGGTGACCTCCGGGTAGAGCGCTTTGAGGGAGACGGCGTTCAGGCTCTGGTCGATCGGGTTGTGGCGTGAACCCAATCCCAGCTTCCGGGCGTTGTGCTCGCGTGCCGAGTGGAGTGCCTCGGGCGTGTAGCGTCCGTCCGCTACCGCGTTCGGCGGCGGCGTCCAGCCCAGGGACTTGGCCACGACCACGTGCGCGGTGTCACGGACGTCCTGTCCGCGGTTCTCCACGCCCGAAGGGACCAGGACGCTGTCTTCGGGGGCGGCCTGGCCGTCTCCGCTCTGGCCCCGCACCCAGGACCGCATCATGTCGTACAGGGAGGCGTGGATGTCGTTGCTGGGGTGCTCCGGTGCTCTGCCCTCCCTGCCCGCGGTGCTGTCGTCGGTGCGGTCTCGGCCGGTGTCCGTGCGCGGAGGGGTGCCTTCTCCGTTTCTGGTGCTGTTGGAGTCGGGATCGGAAAAGTCCAGATAAGAGGCTGGGTAGAGCGTTTCCACCCGGCCCCCGTTTCCGCTTCCGGTGAACAGGTGCCGCTGCGATCCGCCCGGACGCTCGCCCAGCACGCGGTTGGCGAGTTGCTGGTTCCTGGAGATCTCCAGGTCGAGGGTCACCCGGCTGTCCTGGCTGATCTTGGCGTAGGGCAGGTCCACGGACAGGTCGATGGTCCTGGACTCCCCCTTCGTGCTGCTGTCGCCTCTGGAGCGTGCGGAGCCGGACGCTGTCCCGGCCTCGGGGCCCATGAGGTAGGGGCGGCTGTCGAGGGTGCTCTCTCCGGACGACGGGTCGCCGCCGGCGGGGACCGGCTGCATGACACCGCCCTGGACACCCGTGCCTCCCGTCTGGATATCGGTCCGGCTCGTGGTGCCTGACGACTCCCAGGTGTGCTTGTCCCGGAAGTCGGTGTTGCCGCTCACGTACTCGACACGCGGATCGGAGGTGTCCAGCCGCACGTGGAGGGTGGCGTTCAGGGACAGGGGAGCGCTGGTCGGGGAGTTCAGGTCACCGATCGAGTGGTCGATGGCACGTACCCTCACCGGCAGCGGGACCCCGGCGTTGGGGTTCTCGCCCAGGTGGGAGCCGAGCGTGTGCAGCACCTCCTCCCTGCTGCCCGAGGTCAGCTCCCAGCCCTGTGAGGCCAGGTCGTCGACCAGGGCCTGGAGTGCCGGGCCGGTGTCGGGCGGGCCGGTTATCTTGCCCGAGTCCTCCAGCCCGGGACGTACACGCGCGTGCCGCGGCGTCTCCGGTTCGGGCTGGGGCTCCAGCACCAGTTCCCCGCCGCGTTCCACGACCCGGTCCTCCACCAGGCCGGCAGCCTGGGCGTCGCGGATGTGGACCACACCCGAGACCAGGTCGCGGACGTGGGCGACCCAGCCCCGGAAGCGGGCGCTCCTGGGGAAGGTCGGACCGACGCTCCAGTTCTTGGCGAACTCCAGCGCCTGCGTGAGGTCCCCGGATCCGGTGAACAGGTACGACATCGGCGTCTTGGATACGAAGGACACGGTCTGGGAGTACTTCTCGCCGAGTTTGTCGCCCCATCTCCTCACGAAGAGGCTCTTGTTCGCGCCGGGACCGCCCCCGAGGAAGGGGTGCCGGCCGTCGGGGTCGGTGGACTGGACGCCGTGCTCCCGGCTGCCGGTGCCCTGGCCGGAACCGGTGCCCTGGCCGGAACCGGTGGTCTGGTCGGAAGCGGTGGTCTGCTCGGGACCCAGGCGTCCCCTCCCCTCGGCCTTGGCGTGGGCGTTGACCGACCAGGTGACATGGGTGTTCCTGGACAGGTCCAGGGTCGTCTTGCTCTCCCGGAGGACCATGGAGTCGGACTGCTCGAAGGCGTCGATGGAGGTGATGTCGACCTCCGTCGCCACGGTGGTGCGTACGTGGTGCGGGGACCAGAATCCGCCGCTCATCTCCACCCGGGCGCGGACCCCTCCCGGAGCGGCCGAGAGCGTTTGGGGGGACAGCAGAGTGCTGAAGATGTCCTTGGCGCCCTCACTCCCGACGAGGAAGTGTTCGAGTTTGCGGCTGAAACCCTGGTGCAGGCTCCACCCGCGAGGGGCTTTGGAGAAAGCCCGGTAGGTCTCGTCGAGCAGGCTGGTGGTGCGGGCCGCGTCCCCCTCGCCGACCCGGAAACGTGTGCTCACGTTGGAGAGAGCCGCCCCGGTCCGCCGCATCCGTTCGGCTCGCCGCTCGGCCTGGGCCCGGACGCGCTCGGCCCGCCGCTGGGCCGTGGTCCGCGGGGCGGTGACGCTCTCACCGCTGGTACGCGTGTCTGGTCGGGCCTCGGTGTCGATCGGCGCGGGTGCGCTGTCGTCCGTCCGGTCCCGGGCTCCCGCCTCCGCCCTGGTAGGCGGAGTGGTGCGGCTCCCCTCATCGGTCCCTGTGTTCGCTCCGCCGTCCGTGGAGGTGGCCACGGGAACGGGCGCGCCGCCGTCGGAGGCCGCCCGCGTGGTGTCCGGGGTGGAACGGTTCCGGAACAGTACGTCCCGGGTCCTGCGCACACGGCCGGGGTCGGGCCGTGTGTGCTCGGTGATGGCGCGCTCGGCGTCCTCAGGGGGCATCGGTCGGATGTCGTCAGCGCGTGGAGCCCATGGGGTCCCCGAGCCCGCGCCCTGCTTCGCCTTGGGGGTCTCCAGGATCAGCTGCGCCTGGAACGGCCTCTCCAGCAGGGGCAGACCGCGTTCCCGCAGCGGCGGCCCCTCACCCCGGACCATCCCGATGTCGTCGCGCTCGTACAGGCGGGCGTCGAAGGTCCCCTGTGTGCTCCACACGTCGGAGTCCTGGGGGAAGACGACAGAGGTCTCCGACGACTGCTTGATCCCGTGGCCCTGCCCGGCACCGGAGGCGCGCCCGGCCGAGGCGGAACCGGAGACCGCCGCCACTGACTCGGGTGCCGCGGCTGATCCGTACGGGCCGTTCTTGCGGAAGAAGCCCCCGGCGCCGAGGTCGAGGATGTGGCGGTTGTTCCGGCCGCTTCCGGCGGACCGGCCGGAGGAGCCGCCCAGCTCGGCTGCCACGCCCCGGTCGGTCGGACGCATGTGGCGCAGGGCGCCGAAGGACGCGCTGATCCGGGCGGTGACGAACTTCGGGCGGATCAGCTTCTCCTGGGACCTGAACAGGGAAGCCGGGTTCACGAGGGCGGCCTCGTGCAAGTGGACGGGGATGCCGTTCAGCCCCAGGTCGTTGAGGTCGCTGTGCAGCCTCGTCTCGGAGACCGCCTTCATGACATTGAACGTGTTGAGGCGTGCGATGGCGTAGTTGCGCCGCAGGAAGCGTCGCTCACGGGGGGAGCGGCCGAAGTACCCGGCCTCCTCATAGCCCGGCCTGCGGGCATAGGTGGCCTTGCTGCGGGCCAGCTCGGGCAGGACCAGCCCGGGGCGCTGCCGGGCCAGCCCGGTCAGAACCTGGTGGGCCAGCTCCTCGTAGGCCGAGCGTCGCGTTCCCCCGCCCGTGTCCCGGTACTGGCTTCCATCCGACCAGTTGAACGTGCGCGGGGTCGCCCCGGTGAAGTCCGTCGGGTTCGCCGCGGCCAGGTTGGGCAGTGGCGGTCGGGGCGTGCGGTCGGTGGTGGTTCCTGCGGAGGTGCCCTCCTGCGGCGGTCCGCTCTCCGAGGAGGTGGCCGGGGCACTGACGGAGCCCGGGGCGGTCGGCGGTGTCCGTTCCCGTGCCGCGGGCGGGACCTCGCCGTTGATCAGGTGCGCGTCCTCCACGGTCAGGATCTCGACGGTGTCGCCCTGGAACCGGTACGTCTCCGGCTCGCCGTCGAACTGGAGGTAGTAGTTGCGCCGCACGTCGTAGACGGTCGACTCGTTGGCGCCCACGGTCGCCCAGTTCCTCGATCCCGAGATCGAGGAGGCGCTGTACTCGCTCGACTGGAAGCGCGGACTGTACTCGGCGTACGGTGCGTCGGCCCGTGTCGACCACAGTCCGGGCAGATCGAGGCTGAGACCCATCCCCGCGCCAACGGTGGCCCTGAGCGTGTTGTCCTTCTTCAGGACGGTCTCCCCGCTCTTGGTCGAGGGGCTGCCCTTCATGTGGCCTTTGAGGTTGTCCGACGGCTGGAGTGTGTGGTCCTTGCGGGTGTAGTCGGTGGGGACCGACCACATGCGCACGAGCCGTTTCTTTCCGGAGATGTCGGTCAGGCGCATCGGGACAGGGCCGACGGTCATCCGGGGCAACTGGTTGCGCAGAGCCCGGCCGGAGAGTTCGCGCTCCACCTCGTCGGCGATCCCGGCACGGCGTTCGGCGCGGTGGTCCAGGAAAGAGGGGGTCAGCGTGTCGCGCACCCGGTCCCGCTTCCGGGGCGGCTGGTCGGCGCGGGTCAGGTGGTCGGTGACCCAATCGGTGAGGGACGGGGCGGTGTCGGCGTCGGAACCGGTGCCGCGGATGCCGCCGACATGGATCGGGTGGCTCTGCCCCACACGCGGGTCGAGGGGGATCCGCTCCTCGTCCCCGTCCGTACCGCCGCCCCTGTCGGCCCCGTCGACACCGCCCCCGTCTCCGTCGACCACCGGGAGGAAGGGGTCGAGGATTCGGATGGACCTGGGGCCCTTGCTTGGGATGACACCGCCGGGCAGGGCCAGTACCAGGCCGTTGGGGGACCGGGTGTAGGGCGGATCGGGTGCGGGTGCGGGTGCGGGTGGGGGGGTGTCGTCGGGCTGGATCTTCACCCGCATGAGCAGGTCGGCGACGTAGAACTCCGGCTTGTTCTTGAGCTCGAAGGTGGACGTCGTGTCGCTGGTGGTGGAGACGTTCAGTTCGGTCGACCGGTTTCGCGTCCCTCCGGAGATCCGGAAGCGCAGACGCGGGCCGACGGCGTTGTCGCCCACCACGTCGACGTACAGAGGGCTGACGGTCACCCCCACCCCGACCGTTCCGCTTCTGCCGTGCCTGCCCCTGGAACTGCTGGAGATCTTGTCGCCGGTGGTGTCCGCGGAGGACTTGAGCTTGGCCTCACCGGCCCCGTCGTCCGTGGTCGTGGGCAGATGGAAGAACTCGTGGGGATTCTCGGGGCGCAGGGACACCTGGACCCGCCAGGTGTTCCCCTCACCGTTGGTGACGGTGAAGGTGTGGCCGTCGTCGCGGAAGAACACCCTCATGTCATGGCCCATCTGGGCGATGAGCTGATCGTTCAGGTCGTCGCGGGCCGTCTCGTCCATGCCGTGGCTCGGGTCCCGTGCCGTGTCGTCGGCGAAGGCCGCGAGGTGTTCGGTGCTGATGAGGTTGGGCGGCACCAGACTGGTGTCGAGGAGGTAGCCCAGATCGTAGGCGGTTCCCTCCCGGACCAGGTCCACGGTGCCGGTGTAGTCGGGCGCAGAGGGTGGAGCGCCCTCCACGCCGTGGTTCCCGTTCCCACTGGTGCTCGTGTCGGGCAGGACGGTCGGGGGCTCGCCGGTGGCCCTGCCCTTGCTCGTGGGACCGCTGGTCTCGGCCCCGCGCTCTTCCCCGCCTTCGGTGGTGGTGGTGCTTTCGCCTCTGCTCTCGGGCGTGGTGCTGGTCCGGGGGTCGGTGTCCGAGGCGAGCGCGGGTGGGCGGGGGGTGTCGGACGTCTGGTCGCCGGGCCTGGGCGGGGTGGTGCGTTCGGTTCCTGTGTTGGTGGGGGTGTCTTGTCGGGCGGTGCCGGTGGGGGTGCTGGTGCCTGTGCTGGTTGTGGTGCCGGTCCCCGTGCCGGTGGGGGGTGGTGCGGTGGTGCCGGGTGTGGGGGGGATGCCGGTGAGTTCGATGTCGGTGAGGGTGAAGACGCTGATGTCGGTGTTGTTGGCCCAGGGCAGGGGTGAGGTGGGGAAGGGGAGGTTGGTTTTGGGGTCGAGGTCCAATCCTGTGAAGAGGTGTTTGGGGTCGAGGGGTCCTTTGAGGGGGGAGGGTGCTGTGCGGGGTGTGGCGGGCGGGGTGTCGTAGAGGCTGTCGTCGAAGTAGGGCGGGGCGG
>NZ_AZXF01000041.1 GCF_000515115.1 Nocardiopsis sp. CNT312 | reverse complement strand
GCATCACCGACCAGGCCCCGACCACGCCGCCCTGGGGCACACCGCACGGCACCCCCGACAGCACCAGCACACCCACCTACCCCTTCGGCAGCGGCCCGCAGGGATACCCGCCGCACGCGGGCACACCCTCCCCCGGAGCAGGGGGACACCAGGGGCACGGCCTCCCCCAGAACGGTGCCGGCGACGCGCTCACCAGGTACGACGCCGCTCCGCCCCACAACCCGGACCAGGGGTACGGCGGCCCCCAGGGGCCCGTCCAGCCCCAGCAGCCCGGGTACCGAGACCACTGGAACACGCCGCCGGCTCCGGACGTCCGAGAGCCGTGGGACCGGGGCCCCGTCGGGTACCAGGACGCTCCGTCCGAACCGAACCGCCCCTACTACGAGGGCGGCTATGAGAACGGCCGGTTCCTGTAGTCAGCCGCGGCCCCACATGTGACTCCGCGTGAACGCCCCCGCCCGTCGTGGGAGGCGGGCCACCACCACAGCACACCGCTGGGATGACGGACCTCCCCGTCGTCCCAGCGGTTTCTCTGCGTCTCAGGGGTCGGTCCCCGAGGTGAAACGAAGAAAACGATCACCCCTATCGCAACGGTCCGTCACAAGACCCACCGTGAATTGACTACAGTTGGTGACAGATGCCCAACTCTCCGAGTTCACCGCGCTGCTTGCACACAGCCGCACACATCCCCCGCTCGGACACTCCGGCCTCCGCATGCACCGACGCCTGACCGCCCGGCCCGAAACGAACGGAGCCACCATGCGCAACGACACCCCGGGGGCACGCCCCGAACCGCCGCCCGCGCAGACGGCCGCACGCCGTGCACGCCTCGACCACAGAAGGGCCGCCTCCGATGTCGGCGCCTCGTTCGTGGTCTTCCTCGTCGCCGTTCCCTTCGCCCTGGGCATCTCCGTCGCCACCGGCGCCCCGCTGATCGCGGGGATCATCGCCGCGGTCGTCGGCGGTATCGTCGCCGGCGCGGCCGGCGGCTCCGTCGTCCAAGTCAGTGGGCCCTCCGCTGGGCTGACCATCGTCGTCGCCGATCTCGTCCTCACCCACGGCTGGCGCGTAACCTGCCTGATCACCCTGTTGGCCGGACTCGTCCAGATCACCCTGGGCACCTTCCGTATCGCCCGGGCCGCGCTCGCGGTCTCCCCCGCCGTCGTGCACGGCATGCTCGCCGGGGTCGGTATCACCATCGCCCTCGCACAACTGCACGTGGTCCTGGGCGGGGCACCCCAGAGTTCGGCCCTGGCCAACCTCGCCGACCTGCCCGAACAGATCACCTACAACCACACACCCGCCGTCGCGGTCGGCGTCATCACCGTCGCGATCATGTTCGGGTGGAACCGGCTCCCCGCCCTCGGCCGGTTCCGGCCCGCGATGGTCCCGGCGGCGCTGGTCGCCGTGGGCGCCGCCACCGCGGTGTCCACCTTCGCAGGCTGGAAGGTGGACACCGTCGCCCTACCCGCCTCGCTCTCCGACGCCTGGACCGGTCCGCTGTTCCCGGCCTCCGGCCAATGGCACGGCGTCGCCCTGGGCGTGGCGACCGTGGCCATGGTCGCCAGCGTGGAGACCCTGCTCTCGGCCCTCGCCGTCGACCGCCTGCACAACGGGCAGCGTGTGCGCCTGGACCGCGAACTCGTCGGCCAAGGCGCGGCCAACACCGTCAGCGGTGCCCTGGGCGGCCTGCCGATCGCAGGGGCGATCGTGCGCAGCAGCACCAGCGTGCGCGCGGGGGCGCGCACCCGACTGGCCACCGTTCTGCACGGGGTGTGGGTGCTGGTGTTCGTGGCACTGTTCGCACAGGTGGTCGCGCTGATCCCGATGGCGGCGCTGGCCGCACTGCTGGTGTTCATCGGCGTGCAGATGGTCTCCATCGCCCACCTGCGCGACCTGCGGCGCCACCACGAACACGGCATCTACCTGGCGACCCTGCTCGGCGCGGTGTTCCTGGGACTGCTGGAAGGGGTGTTCATCGGTTTCGCGCTCGCGATGATCGTCGCCCTGCGCCGCCTCACCAAACTCACCGTCCTCACCGAGCAGCGCGGCGGCCGGGTCCACGTGTCCGTGCACGGCTCGCTCACCTTCCTCGGCGTGCCACGGCTCACCCACGTGCTGCGCACCGTCCCTGAAGGCGCACCGGTCGACCTCGACCTGCACGTGGACTTCATGGACCACGCCGCCTTCGAGGCCATCCACGCCTGGCGTGTGGACCACGAGCGCACCGGCGGCAGCGTCGACATCGACGAGGACCACGAGCAGTGGCACACCCGCAGCGCCGCCGCACCCGCACCCGCAGCCAAGACCCCGCCCAAGGGGTCCGCGCGCTGGTGGGCACCGTGGGAGATGCGCGCCGGCACCGGCCGCGAGCCCACCCCTCTCATCCTGCTGACCGCGGGGGCCCGCGAGTACCACGCCAGCACCGCGGACCGCCTGCGTTCGGTGATGGGCCGCCTCGCACTCGGGCAGAAACCCACCGCGCTGTTCGTCACGTGCGCTGACTCGCGGGTGGTGCCCAACCTCATCACCTCCAGCGGCCCAGGCGACCTGTTCACCCTGCGCAACGTGGGCAACCTCGTACCGCCCTCGGGGGCGCCCGGGGACGCGTCGGTGGGGGCCGCCCTGGAGTACGCCGTCACAGTCCTGGGGGTGCCCTCGATCGTGATCTGCGGCCACTCCCACTGCGGAGCGATGAAGGCCCTCCTCGAAGGGGCCCACCTGGACGCGGAGGAGACCGGGACCGCGCACATGCGGCGCTGGCTGGCCAACGCCGGAACCAGCCTGGACCACGCCACGGCCAGTCCCGGAGCCCCGGAGGGCCCGCCCACACCAGAGACGCTGTGCCACCTGGCCCGGACCAACGTCCGGGTGCAATTGGCCAACCTCATGAGCTACGAGGTGGTCCGTGAACGGGTGGAGCTGGGAGAACTAACCCTGACCGGGATGTACTACGACCTGGAGTCGGCCCGGGTCCATCTGTTGGACCCCGAGACGGGGGTCTTCACCCCCGTACCGGGGGAACGGGACACCGCCGTCCCCCGCCAGCGCGGGGAGGCGGCGGTCGGGGGTCAGCCCTCGGCGTCGTCAGAGGCCTCGTCGCGCTCATCGTGCTGAACGCCCGAAGCCTGGTACATGGCCAGGGCGACGATCACCCCGATGGCCAGGAACGGCAAGGCGAACAGGATCACCCAGAAGGCGGCGGAGTCGAACAAGAGTCACCCATTCCCGTGGACGCGGATGCCCGTCGGTCGCCGACCCCGGTCGGCCTCCGGCGGGCGCGGAGCGCACCGCCAATCTACCCGTGCGTGGTCAGCTTCAGCCATCACCGGGAGGATGTATCGGAGTGACCCGCCGACACGGTGGGTTCCCGAGAGGCGGGGCTGTCACCCACGACCGATCCGCGCACCCTGTCCCTCGTGGTGTCCGGGCCCCCACGGCCGGCACCGAGACCGTCCCCGACCTGGTCCGGGTCCTGCTCGCCGAGAAATGGCGGGGCACCATGCCGTCCCCACCGGTTGGAGGCCGGTTCCGCAACCGGGAGGAGATCGGCGGGGTGCGATCGACCTGCTCCTGCGGTCCGGCTGATCCGGAACAGATCCGGAACACGGCCGACTTTCGTCCACGAAACGCCTGGTCAGAAAGGTGCGAGGGAGGGAGTCGGCCGGTAAGCCGGATTCTGTCGGCCCCGAAGGGCCGGACGGCCATCCATCTGGGACCGCCGTTGCCGACGGCCTCGGTGCGGTCTACCCGCGGACTCGGGCGGGCCGCCCTCAGGCATCCGCGCGGGGACCGTGGTCCCCTTTTTGACCTTGCTCCGGGTGGGGTTTACCGAGCCGACCGGATCACTCCGGACGCTGGTGGTCTCTTACACCACCGTTTCACCCTTACCACCGCGAGCGGTGGCGGTCTGCTTTCTGTGGCACTGTCCCGCGGGTCGCCCCGGGTCGGTGTTACCGACCACCCTGCCCTGTGGAGTCCGGACTTTCCTCGAACCCGCGTCGCGGGTCCGCGACCGTCTGGCCGACTCCCTCTCACTCACCCATTCTACGCCGGTCCCGCGGCGATGCCGTCCAGGTGGGCGGTGTCGTTGAGCGAGCGCACCACCATGGGGCCGTCCGCGTAGCAGTCCACCTCGGTCAGGCAGGCCGTCTCCAGGAACATCCGGTGCAGCGCGCCCAACGGGGCCAGCATCGCCTGCTGCACGACCGCCTTGATCGGCGTGACGTGGGTGACCACCAGGACCGTGCGGCCGGTGTGCCGCTCCACCAGGGCCTTCCGGGCCGCCCCGACCCGTGCGGCCGCCTCGGCGAAGCTCTCCCCGCCGGGCGGGGCGACCTCCGGGTCGGCCAGCCACTTGTCGACGGCCTCGCCCGCGGCCCGCTGGGCTTGGGCGAAGGTCATGCCCTCCCAGTCACCGAAGTCGGTCTCGACGAACCCCTCGTCCACCTCCACCGGGAGCCCCAACTCCCGAGCGGCATGGGCCGCGGTGTCGCGGGTACGGCGCAGCGGCGAGGACACCACCGCGTCGATCGGCCACGGGGCCAGGCGGCGCGCGGCCGCTCTGGCCTGCTCGTGGCCCTGCTCGGTGAGCGGGATGTCGCCCCGGCCGGCGAACCTGCGTTCCACCGACAGCGGGGTCTGCCCGTGGCGCAGCAGCACGAGCCGCGTCGGTTCCAGGTCGGGGGCCACCCGCCCGAACCTCACTGCTGCCCCTGGGGTCCCAGGCCCGACTCCTCGGTGCGTACCAGGATACGGCGGCAGTCCTCACAGCGCACGACCTCGTCGGCGGGGGTCGCGCGGATGTCGTTGAGCTCGACGGTGCTCAGCGTCAGCTTGCAGCCTCCGCACCGCCCGTAGCGCAGCGGTGCCGCGGCCAACCCGTCGTACTGGCCGCGCAGCTTGTCGTACAGGCCCAGCACGTCGGGGGGCACCTCACCGGCGACGCGGTCGCGGTCCTGGGAGAGGCGGGTGCGGTCCCACTCGATCTCGGCGGCCGCGGTGTCGCGGCGCGCGGTGGCCGCGGTGAGCTCGGCGGCGGTCTCCTCGCGCTCGGCGGACAGGCGCGCGCTCTCGGCCTCCAGCGCTTCGGCGCGCTCCATCACCTCGATCACGACCTCCTCCAATTCGGACTGGCGCCGTTCCAGGGAGGCGATCTCCGACTGGAGGCTCTGCAGCTCCTTGGCGCTGGTGATCTGCCCGGACTCCATCCGCTTGGCGTCGCGCTCGGCACGGGTGCGCACCTGATCGACGTCCCGCTCCGCCTTGCGCTGTTCGCGGCCGGTGTCGGTGATCCTCGTCCGCACCGCGAGGATGTCGGTGTCGGTCTTCTCCAGGCACTCCTTGAGGTCGGCCACCTCCGAGGCCTCCCGGAGGGTCCGGGCGCGGTGGTCCAGGCGCTGGAGTTCGGTGTCCAACTCCTGGAGGTCCAGCAGTCTGGCCTGTGCGGCGGGTTCGGCTTTCACGATGCTCGCTCTCCTGGGGTGGCTGGGAAGGCGGATTCGCCGCCCGCACCCGTTCTCTGTGCAGTTGAGGTCCGGGCCCGGCCGGTCCGGGGACCTCAGACGCGGGAAAAGGTCCGCGACCAGGCATCCGTCACGGTCGTCGACACCCGGACCTCCACGTTAGCCCCACCCGGGCCGCGCCTGCGCGCGAGCGCGTCCACCAGATGGGACGCGCCCTCCTCCAGCCAGGGCCACTCGCTGGCGAAGTGGGCGGTGTCGACGAGCGCCGGCCCTCCGGCCTCGACGAACTCCGAGGAGGGGTGGTGGCGCAGGTCAGAGGTGACGAACACGTCCGCCGCCGCGGCCCGGGCCGCGCCCAGCAGGGAGTCGCCCGCGCCTCCCGACACCGCGACCCGGGTGACCTGCCGGTCCAGGTCACCGGCCACGCGGACCCCCGCCGCGGTGGCGGGCAGCGCCTGGGCGACCCGGTCGGCGAAGTCGCGCAGGACCATGGGCCGGTCCAGGACTCCGACGCGCCCGATGCCGCGCCGCCCCTCGGGGTCGGTCGGGTCGGGATCCAGCGGTGACAGGTCCCCGGTCAGGCCCACCGTGCGCGCCAGGGCGTCCGAGACTCCGGGCGCAGCGGTGTCGGCGTTGGTGTGCGCGGTGTACAGGGCCGTCCCGGCGCGGATGAGGCGGTGCACCACCCTGCCTTTGGGGGTGTCGGCGGCCACACTGGTCACCCCGCGCAGCATGAGCGGGTGGTGGGTGACGACCAGGTCCGCGCCCCACTCCACGGCCTCGTCCACGACCGCGGAGACCGGGTCGACGGCGAACAGGACACGTTCCACGCTCTGGACGGGGTCACCGCACACCAGGCCGACGGCGTCCCAGGAGGCGGCCCAGCCCGGCGGGTAGACCTCCTCGAAGGCGGCGATCACGTCGGCCAGGCGGTGGTTCTGGGTCTGGGTGCTCACGGCCACGACACTAGCGCCTCCCGCGGGGGCCGCGGGCGTGGCCCGTGAGCGGCGGCACGGCCGCGCATCCCCCGCGGGCCCCCTAGTCTTGAGGGCGTTATGAGTGGCGAACAGCGGCACCCCCGGTCCCCCGTCGGCGCGCACGTCCCGGTGGCGGGCGGCATGGCCACCAAGGGCCTGGCCTACGCCGAGGCGATCGGCGCCGAGACAGTCCAGGTGTTCGTGTCCAACCCGCGCGGGTGGGCGACCAATGACGGCGACCCCGGACAGGACTCGCGCATGCGCGAGCGCACGGACCTTCCGCTGTTCGTGCACGCGCCCTACCTGATCAACCTGGGCACGCCGAGCGAGGAGACGGCGGACAAGTCGGTCGCCTCGCTGGAGCACGCGCTGGTCCGCGGAGGACGGATCGCCGCGCGCGGCGTGGTCGTGCACACCGGTTCGGCGGTCTCGGGCGGGCGCGAGGCCGGGCTGAAACGCACCCGGGAACGGCTCATGCCGGTCCTGGAGCGCCTCGACGAGAGCGCACCGCCCGTGCTGCTGGAGCCGATGGCGGGGCAGGGCCAGGTGCTGTGCGCCACCGTCGACGACCTGGTGCCCTACTTCGAGGCCCTGGAGTGGCACCCGAACGTGGGGGTGTGCCTGGACACGGCGCACATGTTCGCCGCGGGCCACGACATCTCCACACCGGAGGGGATGCGCGGGGCCCTGGACCGCTTCGGCGCGCTCGTGGGCGCCCACCGGCTGCGGCTGGTCCACGTCAACGACTCCAAGGCCCCGTGCGGCAGCAACAAGGACCGCCACGAGAACATCGGGGCCGGCCACATCGGCGCCGCACCGTTCGGTGAGCTGTTCACCCATCCGGTCTCCGCCGGTGTGCCGCTCGTGCTGGAGACCCCCGGCCCCGCCGGACCGCACGCCGCCGACGTGGCGGCCCTCAAGGGGCTGCGCGGGAACTGAGCCCCGGCGGACCGGGAACCGCGCCGCATGGGCATCCGTCCCCCCATGGGAGACAATGGGCGGAGCGCGTTGTCGCCGTGAGGGAGGGGAGCGCTCCGATGGATCCGGTGTCAATGGTGGTCGGCGCCGTCATCGCGGTGGTCGGGTTCGTCACCGGTCGCCTCGTGACCGGGCGCCAGTCGCGTGCCGCCCTCGAACAGGAGCGCCGCAGCGAGCAGGCCCGGGCCGTGCACAGCGGTGCGCAGAGTCCCCAGCCCCTCTGCGGTTGCGGGCACCACCTGGTCTTCCACGACCCGCAGACCAAGAAGTGCCAGACCCAGGTGGTCATCCCCGGCAGGTGGACCGGGCAGCCCGGTTCGACCTATAAGAAGTGCATGTGCCAGGGCTACCGGGGGCCCATCCCGCTGGACGAGTACTACGCCCCCGACCTGCTGGAGGGCGACGGGCTCTAGCGCGCCGCCCGTGCCGGGATGACAACCGCGGCTCCCGCCGCGACAATGTCCCAGCACCGGAAAGCCAGAGAGCGGATCTTCAACAGTGACGACCCCTGCGACACCCACGATCGACCAGCGCATCGCCGAGGAGCTCGGTGTGCGCCCGAACCAGGTCACCTCGGCCGTCGGCCTCCTCGACGGGGGTTCGACCGTGCCCTTCGTCGCCCGGTACCGCAAGGAGGCGACCGGAGGCCTGGACGACACCCAGTTGCGCACCCTGGAGGAGCGCCTGCGCTACCTGCGCGAGCTGGCCGAGCGCCGGGCCGCGGTCCTGGAGTCGATCCGCTCCCAGGGCAAGCTGGACGAGGAGCTGGAGGCGCGGATCAACGCCGCCGACTCCAAGGCCCGTCTGGAGGACATCTACCTCCCCTACAAGCCCAAGCGCCGCACCAAGGCCCAGATCGCGCGGGAGGCCGGACTCGAACCGCTCGCCGACGCGCTGCTGGCCGACCCCTCGCTGGACCCGCAGGCGTCGGCTGAGGCCTACGTGGACGCCGACAAGGGTGTGGCCGACACCAAGGCCGCCCTGGACGGTGCCCGCGCGGTCCTGGTCGAGCGCTTCGCCGAGGACGCCGACCTCACGGGCACGCTGCGCGAGCGGCTGTGGGAGAAGGGGCGGCTGGTCTCCAAAGTGCGTGAGGGCAAGGAGGAGTCCGGTGCGAAGTTCGCCGACTACTTCGACTTCGCCGAGCCGCTGACCGCGATGCCCTCCCACCGCGTCCTGGCCCTGTACCGGGGCGAGAAGGAGGAGGTCCTGGCCCTGGCGCTGGAGCCGGAGGAGGAGCCCGCACCGAACGCTGACGGGACCGTCCCCCGCAGCTCCTACGAGAACGCCATCGCCTCCCGGTTCGCCATCACCGACCGGGGCCGCCCGGCGGACCGCTGGCTCCAGGACACCGTCCGCTGGGCCTGGCGCACCCGCATCTTCGTGCGCCTGGACATCGATGTGCGCATGCGGCTGTGGCAGCGGGCCGAGGACGAGGGCGTGGAGGTCTTCGCCGCCAACCTGAGGGACCTGCTGCTGGCCGCGCCCGCGGGGACGCGTGCCACCCTGGGCCTGGACCCGGGGCTGCGCACGGGGGTGAAGGTGGTGGTCGTCGACGGCACCGGCAAGGTCGTGGCCACCGACACGATCTACCCGCACGCGCCTCGCCGCGACTGGGAGGGCTCCCTGTCGCGGCTGTCGGCGCTGTGCACCGGGCACGGGGTGGACCTGGTGGCGATCGGCAACGGCACGGCCTCACGCGAGACCGACCGCCTGGCCGCCGACCTGCTCAAGCGCAACCCCGAACTGAAGCTCACCAAGGTCATGGTCTCCGAGGCGGGCGCGTCGGTGTACTCGGCCTCGGCCTACGCCGCCGAGGAGCTCCCGGACCTGGACGTGTCCCTGCGCGGGGCCGTCTCCATCGCCCGCCGCCTCCAGGACCCGCTGGCCGAGCTCGTCAAGATCGACCCCAAGTCGATCGGGGTGGGCCAGTACCAGCACGACCTGGCCGAGGCGAAGCTCTCCCGGTCGCTGGACGCCGTGGTCGAGGACTGTGTGAACGGTGTGGGCGTGGACGTCAACACCGCGTCGGTGCCCCTGCTGACACGGGTGTCGGGGGTCACCTCCACGCTAGCGCGCAACATCGTGGCGCACCGCGACGCGCACGGGCCCTTCCG
Source organism: Nocardiopsis sp. CNT312 (assembly GCF_000515115.1). Lineage (GTDB taxonomy): Bacteria > Actinomycetota > Actinomycetes > Streptosporangiales > Streptosporangiaceae > Nocardiopsis. Next base: position 11,525 of record NZ_AZXF01000041.1, on the reverse strand, counting down.
CAGCCGCGAGGACCTGCGCTCGGTGCCGCGCCTGGGGCCGAAGGCCTTCGAGCAGTGCGCGGGCTTCCTGCGCGTCCCCGGGGGCGACGACCCGCTGGACTCCTCGGCCGTCCACCCGGAGGCCTACCCGGTGGTGCGGCGGATCCTGGACTCGCTGGGCACGGACCTGCCGTCGCTGATCGGCGACAAGAAGGCCCTCGCTCGGATCCGGCCACAGGACTTCGTGGACGACACCTTCGGCCTGCCCACGGTCACCGACATCCTCATCGAGCTGGACAAGCCGGGCCGCGACCCGCGTCCGGCGTTCACCACCGCCACGTTCAAGGAGGGGGTGGAGACGCTGGCGGACCTGGCCCCGGAGATGGTCCTGGAGGGTGTGGTCACCAACGTCGCGGCGTTCGGGGCGTTCGTGGACGTGGGCGTGCACCAGGACGGCCTCGTGCACGTGTCGGCGATGTCGCACAGGTTCGTCGACGACCCTCGCGAGATCGTCAAGCCCGGTGACGTGGTGAAGGTCAAGGTCCAGAGCGTGGACACCCAGCGCAAGCGGATCTCGCTGACCATGCGCCTGGACGACGCGGCGCCCTCCGGGGCGGGCCGCCGCGGTGGCCGGGGCGAGGAGCGGGGCGGCGACCGCCGGGGCGGGCGCGTCCGGGGCGGCGGTGAGCGCTCCAGCGGTGGCCGGGGCGGGCGCGGCGGGGCCGCCCCCTCGGGTGCGATGGCCGACGCCCTGCGCCGGGCGGGTCTGACCGGCAAGTGACGCCGACCGGTTCGGGATCGGGCTCCGCGCCCGGGTACGGAGCCCGATCCGGTCTACTTCGGGTCGAAGGACGTGCCGTCCCAGAGCGGGCGCACCGGTGAGACGTCGTCGGGGAGCACCTCGTCGGTCAGGTTCCACACCTTGACCGGCGTGGCGTGGACGGTGACCATCGGCCAGCCCGCGTCGCCCGAGGCGGCGAAGGACCGCCAGGAACCGGAGAAGCGCTCGGCCAGCTTCCGGTAGTCGTCGGAGATCTCGCCGTTGAGCATGAACCGGGCCATGTCGGTGTCGATGTTGTTGAACGCGAAGGGCAGGTCGAAGGCGTGGCAGGCACCGAGTCTGCCGTCCATGACGGTGGTCTCGGCCGCCAGGCGGAAGAAGTGGGCGCGGCCGCCCGCGGCGGCGTGCGCCTCGGCGAAGCGCACGGTGTACTGGCTGAAGAGCGAGTCGCCCATGATGGCCTCGTACAGTTCGCCGACGTCCGCGCCGGGGAGGGCCTCGCGGTAGACGGAGATCGCGCCCTCGGGCAGGCCCGCCTTGGACGCGGCCGCCTCCAGGAGGTCCTCGGTCTCGGGCACGGGGCTGCCCGCCAACACGGTGAACAGCCGGTACTCGTGCATGTTGTGGCCGGTGAGCAGGTCCACGTCCCGGGCGACGCCGTCGGCGACCGCGCGCAGCGGTTCGACCGGCAGGTCCTCGCCGCCGACGACGGGGGCGAAGCAGGTCAGCGACCCGGGGGTGGCCGCCATGAACTCGTCGGAGGCGGCCAGGACCTTCTCCGGGGGCAGGGCGGCCAGCGCCTCGGCCTCCAGCGGGACTCCGGCGATGCGCGCGATGCGCTCGGACACGGTGCGGGCCCGGTCCACGCTCAGGGTGTCGCCGGGGACGCTGTGGGCGATGGCGCGGCGGAAGAGGCCGTCGGCGTGGGGCGAGGCCATCAGGGCCACGACCGATCCGGCGCCGGCGGACTCCCCGGCGATCGTGACGTTGGCGGGGTCGCCGCCGAAGGCGGTGATGTTGTCCCTGACCCAGCGCAGGGCGGCGGCCTGGTCGAGCAGACCCCGGTTCTCGGGGCGCCCCGGGACGTGCCCGAAGCCCTCGAAGCCGAGGCGGTAGTTGACGCTGACCACGACGAGTCCGTTCTCGGCGTGCCGTGTGCCCTCGTAGGAGGCCTCGGAGGAGACGCCCATGATGTAGGCGCCGCCGTGGAACCACACCAGGACGGGAGCCGGGTCGCCCTCGCTCGCGGCGCTCCAGACGTTGAGCACCAGGCACTCCAACGAGGTGTCGGGGGTCCAGGGGGCCGCGCCGAAGGGGCGGTGCGGCTGCGGGGCGGGCGGGCCGAACTCCAGGCAGTCGCGCACCCCCTCCCAGGCGGGCGCGGGCGCGGGCGCGGCGAAGCGGTGCTCGCCGAAGGGGGCGGCGGCGTAGGGGATGCCCCGGTGGACGGTGACCCGGCCGTCCGCGGAGGTGGGCGATACGGCACCCCTGACTCTGCCGCACGTTGTGGTCACGATGTGTTCGGCGTCCACTGGTGTCCTCCCGGGGTTACACGTACGCACCTGCCCTAACAGCGTTAGGTACACCGCGCAAGGCCGCGCTGGATACCCGGACGCCGCAACCGGTGAGTAACATACCATCTGGTCGGTACGAGAAGACGAGTGAAGGGACCCCCATGCGCGCCATCCAGATCACCGAGTTCGGCGGACCCGAGGTCCTGGTCCCCACGGAGCTTCCCGATCCCGAGCCGGGCCCGGACGGGTTCCTCGTCGAGGTCTCCCGGTCAGGGGTCAACTACGCCGACACCCACCAGGCGGAGAACAGCTACCTGGCCGCCGCCAGCCTGCCCATGGTCCCCGGCGCGGAGATCGCCGGACGCGCCGCCGACGGGCGCCGCGTCGTGGGCATGGTGAGCGGCGGCGGCTACGCGCAGCGGGCCGTGGCCGATCCCGGCATGACCTTCGAGATCCCCGAGGGGGTCTCCGACGAGGCCGCCCTCGCGCTGCTCGTCCAGGGGGCGACGGCGTGGGTCCTGCTGCGCAAGAACGTGCGGATGGAGGCGGGCGAGTCCGTGGCGGTGCACGCCGCGGCGGGCGGCGTGGGCACGCTCGCCGTCCAGCTGGCCAAGGCGTTCGGCGCCGGTCGGGTCATCGCGGTCGCCAGCAGCGCGGCCAAGCGCGACCTCGCACTGGAGCTGGGCGCGGACACCGCCGTGGACTCGGCCGCGCCCGACATGACCGCCGCGCTGATCGAGGCCAACGGGGGCAGGCGCGTGGACGCCGTGCTGGACATGGTCGGCGGCAGGGTGACCGACGAGAGCCTGCGGTCGCTGGCTCCGTTCGGCCGCCTCGCCTTCTACGGCATGGCCTCGCGCGAGCAGCCGAGCCCGGTGAAGCTGCCCAGCCTCATGCGCTTCTCCACCACCGTGTCGGGCATGTGGCTGCCGCACGCGCGCACGCTCCCCGGGGACGTGGTCGGCGACGCCATGGCGGAGATGTTCGCGATGGTGGCCCAGGGCCGCCTCCGGCCGGTCCTCGGTGAGACCTACCCGCTCTCCGAGGCCCGCAGGGCGCACGAGGACCTGCGGGCTCGTGCGACCATCGGCAAGCTCACCCTGGACCCGTCCAAGTAGGACATACTTCACCTTTACGCCATAGATCCCTTTAGGGGTCACAGAGGCGAACGGGGGAGGCAGGCGCCGCCCGCGCCGTCGTCGCTTGTCGGAGCGCCGCCTCCCCTTGCGGCGCGCCTACCGCGCCACGTAGAGTCGTCCCCTGTGCATACCGACCAGTCGGTCTAAAAGGAGAACTCCATGACATCCCGGTTCGGCGGACGGACCGCCATCGTCACCGGGGCGAGCCGAGGCATCGGCCTGGCCATCGCCCAGCGACTCGTCGACGAAGGCGCCCGTGTGTGCGTGACGGCCCGCGGGGCCGAGGCCCTGAACGAGGCCGTGAAGACCCTGGGCGGCCCGGACCACGCCATCGCCGTGCCGGGCAAGGCCGACGACCCCGCCCACCAGGACACCGCGATCGCCGCGACCCTGGACGCCTTCGGCAGCGTCGACATGTTCGTCAACAACACCGGCATCAACCCGGCCTACGGGCGGATGGTCGACCTGGACCTGAACGCGGCCCGCAAGATCTTCGAGGTCAACGTGCTCTCCGCCGTCTCGTGGGTACAGAAGGCCCACAAGGCGTGGATGGCCGAGCACGGCGGCGCCATCGTCAACGTCTCGTCCGTGGCCGGCACCAAGCCCGCTCCCGGAATCGGCTTCTACGGTGCCAGCAAGGCCATGCTGATCCACGTCACCAAGGAGCTGGCCGTCGAACTGGCCCCCGGGGTACGCGTCAACGGGGTCGCCCCGGCCGTGGTCAAGACCGCATTCGCCCGTGCCCTGTACGAGGGGCGCGAGGAGGAGGTCGCCGAGGGCTACCCGCTGGCCCGCCTGGGCGTCCCCGAGGACGTGGCCGGCGCGGTCGCCTTCCTGCTCTCCGGGGACGCCTCCTGGGTCACCGGGCGCACCCTGGTCCTCGACGGCGGCACGACTCTCACCGGAGGTGTCTGACATGAAGTTCGAGGACGCGGGGGTCGTCGTCACCGGCGCCGGCAACGGCATCGGCGCCGCCATCGCGCGCCGCCTGGCCGACGCCGGGGCGCGCGTGGTCGTCAACGACCTGGACGCCGGGGCCGCCGAGGCCGTGGCCGCCGAGATCGGCGGGGTGGCCGTCCCCGGCGACGCGGCCGGAGAGGAGGGCGTCACCGCCCTGATCGCCGAGGCCGGGGCCCACCTGGACGGCATCGACGTGTACGTGGCCAACGCCGGCCTGGGCAGCGGACTGGGACTGGACTCCACCGAGCAGGAGTGGAACAGGTCCTGGCAGATCAACACCATGTCGCACGTACGGGCCGCCAAGGAGCTGGTCCCGGCGTGGCTGGAGCGCGGGCGCGGACACTTCGTGACCACCGCCTCGGCCGCGGGCCTGCTGACCATGCCCAGCAGCGCACCCTACTCGGTGACCAAGCACGCCGCCGTGGCCTTCGCCGAATGGCTGTCGGTCAACTACGGCGACCGCGGCATCACCGTGCAGTGCGTCTGCCCGCTCGGTGTGCGCACCAACATGCTGGAAGGCAGCGGCGACACCGGCAAGGCCCTCCTGTCCAAAGACGCGATCACGCCGGAGGAGGCCGCCGACGCCGTGATGGCGGGCCTGGCCGACGGACGGTTCCTCATCCTGCCCCACCCCCAGGTCGCCGACTACTACAAGGCCCGCGCCACCGACACCGACGCCTGGCTGGCGGGGATGCGCCGCCTCCGGGCGAAGATCTCCCCCGGCGGGGAGAGCGCATGACCGGGGAGCTACCGGGCCTGGACCCGGTACGCCTGCGGGAGTACCTGGAGGGCACCGTTCCCGGCCTGGCCTCGGGCCCGCTGACGGGCCGTGTCCTGGCCGGCGGCAAGTCCAACCTCACCTACCTGGTCGGCGACGGCGAGCGGGAGTTCGTGGTCCGCCGGCCGCCGCTCGGGCACGTGCTGGCCACCGCCCACGACATGTCCCGCGAGTACAGGGTGACGACGGCGCTGCGCGACACCGCCGTCCCCGTACCGCGGACCCACGTCCTGTGCGAGGACACCGACGTCCTGGGCTCGCCCTTCTACGTCATGGAGTACGTGGAGGGCACCCCCTTCCGCACCCTGGACGAGATCTCCCCCCTGGGGCCGGAGCGTATCCGGGGCGTGGCCGAGAACCTGGTCGCCACCCTCGGCGTCCTGCACGCGGTCGTACCCGAGGAGGTGGGACTGGGCGACTTCGGCCGCCCGGCGGGCTTCCTGGAGCGCCAGGTGCGCCGATGGCGCAAGCAGCTCGACGCCTCGCGCAGCCGCGAGATCCCCGGTATCGACGCACTGCACGCCAGGCTCGCCGAGACGCTGCCCGAGCAGTCGGCCCCCGGCATCGTGCACGGCGACTATCGGCTGGACAACGCCCTCGTGGACGAGCAGGGCCGCATCAGCGCGGTGCTGGACTGGGAGATGGCCACCCTCGGCGACCCGCTCGTGGACCTGGGCCTGATGATCGTCTACCGCGACCGGGACACCGCCGTGGGCGGCGAGGGCGTGGCCGCGACCGCCGCTGAGGGCTTCCCGAGCTCGCCGGAGCTGGTCGAGATGTACGCCGCGGCGACCGGGCGCGACGTGTCCAGGCTCAACTGGTACGTGGCCTTCGGCTGCTTCAAACTCGCGGTGATCGCCGAGGGCATCTATCTCAGGCACACCCGTGGGCTCACCGTCGGAGCGGGTTTCGACGGAATCGGTGAGATCGTCTCCCCGCTCGTCGAGCGCGCCCACGCCACCCTCAAGGAGGACTGATGGATTTCAGTTACGACAGTGAGACCGAGGAGCTGCGTGCCAAGCTGCTGGCCTTCATGGACGAGTGCGTCTACCCGAACGAGTCGGTGCACGAGGAGCAGTTGGCCGCACGCGAGAACCGCTGGACCCGGCCGCCGGTCATCGCCGAACTCCAGGCCGAGGCCCGCGCGCGCGGCCTCTGGAACCTGTTCCTGGCCGGCCACCCCGAGCACGGCGGGCTGCCCAACCTCCAGTACGCCCCGCTGGCGGAGATCACCGGCCGCAGCCCCCGACTGGCCCCCATCGCGCTGAACTGTGCCGCTCCCGACACCGGGAACATGGAGGTGCTGACGATGTTCGGCACCGAGGCGCAGAAGAAGCGCTGGCTGGAGCCGCTCCTGGACGCGCGGATCCGCTCCGCGTTCGCCATGACCGAACCGGCGGTGGCCTCCTCCGACGCCACCAACATCACCACCTCCATCATCCGCGACGGCGACTCCTACGTCATCAACGGGCGCAAGTGGTTCATCACCGGTGCGATGGACCCCGCCTGTGAGGTGTTCATCGTCATGGGCAAGTCCGACCCCGAGGCCGCGCGCCACAAGCAGCAGAGCATGGTGCTGGTACCGCGCGACACGCCGGGCCTGACCATCGAGCGCGGTATGACGGTCCTGGGCTACGACGACGGCGACCACGGCGGCCACGCCGAACTGGTCTTCGACGGGGTGCGGGTCCCGGCGGAGAACCTCATCGGAGGGGAGGGTGAGGGCTTCGCCGTCGCGCAGGCCCGTCTGGGCCCCGGACGCATCCACCACTGCATGCGCTCCATCGGCATGGCCGAGCGGGCGCTGGAGCTGACCTGCGAGCGCGTGCTGGACCGGGTGGCCTTCGGCAAGCCGATCGCCGACCAGGGCGTGGTGCGCGAGTGGATCGCCGAGGCCCGGGTGGCGATCGAGCAACTGCGCCTACTGGTTCTCAAGACCGCCTACCTCATGGACACCGTGGGCAACAAGGGCGCCCACACCGAGATCCAGTCGATCAAGATCGCCACGCCGCGCACGGTGGAGTGGATCCTGGACAAGGCCATCCAGGCGCACGGCGCCATGGGGGTCAGCCAGGACACCCCGCTGGCCGGGATGCTCGCGGGCGTGCGCTCCCTGCGGCTCGCGGACGGACCCGACGAGGTCCACCTGCGCTCGCTGGGCCGCGCCGAGTTGCGCAAGTACGAGAAATAGGGCGCGGAGCCCGGGTGCGGAGCGCCTCGGTGGCAGGCCCGCCGGGGCGACCCGCCGTCCTCAGGGCAGGAGGGTCACTCCTTGGGGCGCAGGCTGGTGATGAGCAGGTCGGCGAACTGGCGGCCCACGTCCTCGCCGGTCATGGGCCCCTCCTTGCTGTACCAACTGCTCAGGTGGTGCGCCGACCCGAAGAAGTAGTCCGCGACCAGGCCCGCGGCGACGTCGTCGCGGAAGATCCCCTCGTCCTGGCCCTGGCGGATCATGTCGCAGAAGATCTCGTGGTAGCGCCGCCGCTCCGCTCGCACCGTCCGGCGCTTTTCCGGGTCCAACTGGTGCATGGAGCGGAAGAAGATGGCGCTGTCGTCGAGGTTGGCGATACTGGTGGCGATCACGTCGGCCGCCGCGGCGCGGAGGCGCTCGTCGACGGGGGCGTCCTGCGAGGAGAAGCGGAGCAGGTGCTCGGTCTGCATGCGCAGCACCCGCGCGTAGATCTCGTAGAGCAGATCGTCCTTGGAGCCGAAGTAGTGGTACATCGCGCCCTTGGTGACGCCCGCCGCGGCGACGATCTCCTGGACCGAGGTCCCCTCGAAGCCGCGCTCGGCGAAGAGCCGGGTGGCGGCGGCGAGCAGGCGTTCGGGCACCGGCCCCCGCACGGAGTCCGTTTCCGCCGTCCGCTGTCCCTGCACCATGTCAGCCTCACTCCACGCCCCGGCCCCGCGGGACCGCCGATCATCCGACCCAGCATACCGACCGGATGGTACCCTGTGCGCTTGACAACTGCAGGCGATCGGCGCGACACCCTGGGCCACGGGGGCTCCGTCCCGCCTCAGGAGCGCTCGTGCGGGATGACGAGCGGGGTGCGCGGGTCGGGGACCGCGTCGCAGGCGAGCCCGAACACCTCGCTCACCAGTGGCGCGGTGACCACGTCCCCGGGAGCGCCGTCGGCGACCACGCGTCCGCCGCTCATCATCACCAGAGGGGTGGCGAACCTGGCCGCCTGGGCGAGGGCGTGCAGCACCGCGACGATCGTCCGCCCCTGGCGGTGCAGCCGCGCGAACAGCTCCATCAGATCGTACTGGTGGGCGATGTCCAGGTAGGTGGTCGGCTCGTCCAACAGCAGGACACCGGTGTCCTGGGCCAGGACCATCGCCCCCCAGGCGCGCTGGCGCTGGCCGCCGGAGAGGGACCCCACCCGCTCCCCCGCCAGGCCGGTCGTCCCGGTCGGTTCCAGGGCCTCGTCGACCGCGGTCTCGTCGCGGGGGCTCCACTGGCGCAGCAGTGTGTGGTGCGGGAAGCGCCCGCACGCGGCCAGCGCCCGGACGGTGATGCCCTCGGGCGCGATGGGGCTCCGCGGGAGCAGGACCAGGCTGCGCGCGACCGCCTTGGCGCGCTGGGAGCGGATGTCGCGGCCGTCCAGCAGCACTCGCCCCGACACCGGGTCGTTGACCCGCCCCAGCGCCTTGAGCAGTGTGGACTTGCCGCACCCGTTGGGGCCGACGATGACGGTGAACTCCCCCTCGGCCACCTCCAGGCCCAGATCGCGCACGACCGGGTCGCCCCCGCAGCCCAGGGTGAGGCCCTCCGTGGCCAGCACCGGGCCTCGTCGCTCACAGCACACCCCTCCGCCGCTGTCGGATCAGAAGACAACCCAGGTAGACACCGCCCAGGGCCATGGTGACGATGCCCACCGGCAACCCGTCGGCCGCCGGGAACCGCTGCACCGCCAGGTCCGCGGCGGCCGCCGCGGCGGCCAGGACGGTCGAGGCGACCAGCGCGGTGGCGCGTACGGCGGCGGTGTTGGCACCGGTGGACAGTGCGGCCTCCTCCCCCAGGGCGAGGGCGTTGAGCCCGCCCGCCGTGAGGTGGGCAGCGACGACCGCGGCGGCGATGACGGGCAGGACCGTCAGGGCAACGCCGAAGTCGCGCCCGGCCAGGGAGCCGACGACCCAGTAGCGGTAGGAGTCGAACACCTCGGGCACGCTCAGTGAGACCGCCTGGACGTAGGCGGTCAGAACGGCGGAGACCACCGCTCTGGCGAGCACGGGGCGCGCGGCGACGCCGCCCCCGCTGCCGACGGCGTGGGCGACGAGGCCGGCCGCGAGCGCGGCGGGCAGTGCCCACCAGAGGGCCTCGGCGGTCGAGACCGTGCCAACAGGGCGGTGGCCGTGACCACGGCGGCCGCGGCGCCCGCGTTGGCCCCGAGCAAGCCGGGGTCGGCGGGCGGGTTGCGGGTGACGCCCTGCGTGAGGGTTTCGGCCAGGGCCAGTGCGGTGCCGACCAGGACGCCGACCACGGTGCGCGGGACGCGGCTAGCCACCACGGCGCTGGTGAAGCCGTCCGCCTGGCCGGTCAGGGCCGTCCACAGGTCGGCGGGCGGCGTGGGGTGCCCGCCCAGGACGAGGCTGAGCAGGGCCTCTCCGGCGAGGGCCGCCGCACTCGCGCCGAGCACTGCGGTGGTGCGGGCGGGGCCTCGCCGGAGCGGTGCCGTGAGTGTGTTCACGATCGCTGTACCGAAGGGGTCGTCAGCCGTCGACGTTCTCCGCGGCCTCGTGGATCAGCGGCACGTAGCGGTCGAGGATCCACGGGACGGTGAGCGGGTTGATGACCGACGAGGCGGTGACGAAGGAGTTCTCCTCGGCGGTGACGACGGCGCCGCTCTCGACCGCGGGGATCGCGGCGTAGAGCTGCTGGGTCTCGATCCCGGCGCGGTACTCGGGGGTCGCTGCAGAAGGTGAAGAGCAGGTCGCTGCCGCTGAGCTGGTCGGCGTTCTCCAGGCCGATGAGCGCCGGGCCGGTGCCGCCGAGGCGCAGGAGGGTGGAGTCCATGCTGGTACTGCTTCCTTCGTGGCGAGGAGGGGCGTCCTCACGGCCGGAGGCCGTGCGGGGAGGGGTCCGGGGGCCGCACGAGGAACGGGACGGACCACACACGAAGGAGAAAGGTTGGGCTAACCTCACCTCTTGATATCGAGAAGGCGGGGATGCGGGACCGCCCGCCGGATCGGGCTTGCCGCAGATGATCGCCCCGGGGCAACGACAGCCAGAGGGGATGGAAGGCCCCTCCCAGAGACACACCAGGCGCGCTCAGGCGGACTTCTCCTCCGGACCGCCCTCCGACAACCCCCGACGCACGATCGTCGGATTCACGTGGTCCACCACCGTCTCCCCCGTAATGATCACCCGACCCACATCCTCACGCGAAGGCACCTCATACATCACCGACAACAACACCTCCTCGATGATCGCCCGCAACCCACGCGCACCCGTCCCCCGCACGATCGCCTGATCCGCAATCGCCTCCAACGCCCCCTCAGTGAACTCCAACCCCACATCATCCAACTCGAACAACCGCTGATACTGCTTCACCAACGCATTGCGCGGCAACGTCAGAATCCGCACCAGCGCCGCCCGGTCCAGATCATGCACACTCGTGATCACCGGCAACCGACCCACGAACTCCGGAATCATCCCGAACTTCAACAGATCCTCCGGCATCACCTCACCCAGCAGCGCCGACTCCGCCACCTCCGACCGCGGCCGCAACACCGCGTTGAACCCCATCCCCTGCCGACCCGTCCGCGACTCGATCAACTTCTCCAACCCCGCGAACGCCCCACCACAGATGAACAACACATTGGTCGTATCGATCTGGATGAACTCCTGGTGCGGATGCTTGCGCCCCCCCTGCGGCGGCACCGACGCCGTCGTCCCCTCCAGGATCTTCAACAGCGCCTGCTGCACCCCCTCACCCGACACGTCCCGCGTGATCGAGGGGTTCTCGCTCTTACGCGCGACCTTGTCCACCTCGTCGATGTAGATGATCCCCGTCTCGGCCTTCTTCACGTCGTAGTCGGCCGCCTGGATCAACTTCAACAGGATGTTCTCCACATCCTCGCCCACATACCCCGCCTCGGTCAGCGCCGTGGCGTCGGCGATCGCGAACGGCACGTTCAGGATCCGCGCCAGCGTCTGCGCCAACAGCGTCTTGCCCGACCCCGTCGGACCCAGCAGCAAGATGTTGGACTTGGCGATCTCCACACCCTCCTCGCCCGGACGCTCCCCCTCCGACCGCACACGCTTGTAGTGGTTGTACACCGCCACCGACAACGCCTTCTTCGCCGCGTCCTGACCAATCACGTACGAGTCCAGAAACTCGTAGATCTCCCGCGGCTTCGGCAGACTGTCC
>NZ_AZXF01000040.1 GCF_000515115.1 Nocardiopsis sp. CNT312 | reverse complement strand
GCGGCGAGCAGGTCGTTGGTGGTGATGTCGATCATGCGGCCGCCCCCCGGAGGGTGAGCAGGCGGGCGATCACCTGGGCGAGCGGGGCGAGGTCGCCCGCCGGGTGGGCGTAGAAGCGCACCCGGCGGGCGCGGCGCGGACGGCGCGGGGGCGGNACNGCGGTCGCGAGCCGCCACGCCGGGCGGGGTTCGTGGTGTCGCGGGCAGCGCAAAGCGCACACCTCCAAGGCAGGGCCGGATGGGAGGTCCGGCGGCTTCTGGTGACACCATCGTCGCTGACTGCGCACTAAATCGCAAGATGCATTCTAGGATCGCATGAAACAATCTCCTTAGATACTGACTCATGCTGTCGAAGGATGCGACAAATGTCTGAAGATGCGACACCGAGCGTAGGGTCGAAGCACCAAAGCAGTTCAGCCCGGATCAAGAGGAGCGAGGATTTGGCCGCCAGTCCGACCCTTCGACGCCGACGACTGGCCCGTCAGCTACTCCGGCTGCGTGAGGACGCAGGTTTGACCGCGAAGCAGGCTGCGGTCGAAGCGAAGAAACGGGCTCCGGACAAGAGCTGGTTCGAGGCCAAGATCACCCGGATCGAGACCCGCAAGCAGCGCGTGCGCGATGCCGACCTCCAGGTCCTTCTGGACATCTACGGCGTCACGGACCCGGACGAGCGGGAGGCCTACCGCAGGCTTGCCCGTGAGGCCTCCAAATCCGGATGGTGGTTCGGATACCGGGACATCCTCGGCGCTGGAACCTACATCGACCTGGAGACCGAGGCCTCACGAATACGCACGTACCAGGTCCAACACCTTCCCGGCCTGCTCCAGACCGAGGGCTACGCCCGCACGATGATCCACGCCGGTGGTGTCGCTGATCAGGACGAGGTGGAGCGCCGGGTCGAAGTGCGTATGGTGCGCCAGCACATCCTCAGCCGGGCGGACGCACCGCGTCTGTGGGCGATCATCGACGAGACGGCCTTCCGCAAGACTCCGCCCGAGATCGCCGCCGAACAACTCCGCCACCTGCTCGATGTACAACGGCCGACACTGCGGGTCCAGGTCCTGCCTGACTCTGTGGGGCCGCACGCTGGAATGGACGGGTCCTTCGTCATCCTGGATTTCCCGCACGACCCATCAGCGGTCTACGCCGAGCAGACCGGCGGGTCCGGCCTACTGATCGAGGATCCGGAGCAGATTACGCTCTACGAGACGGTGCTCGACCACGTCCAAGCGGCCGCGCTCAGCGTGGAGGAATCCCGTGACTGGATGAAGCGCCGACTCAACCAGCTCGACTAGAGGACACCGACGATGTTCACCAGCGAATCCCACCTTCAGTTCCGCAAATCCTCCTACTCCTCAGCGAAAGGTCAGGACTGCGTCGAGGTCGCCGACTTCCCTGGCGGCTCCGCCGTGCGCGACACCCAGAACCGCGAGGCGGGGTACCTGGCTTTTGGTTCCGCCGAGTGGGACGCCCTGCTCAAGGTGGCCGCTCGCGCTTGAAGCGGGCAAGACGAAGGCCCCGGTCCGTTTGAGGACCGGGGCCTTGTCCATGCTCACCAGAAGCATTATCCCGCGCCGAGTCTATCGGCCAGGGCGGTGAGCGGCCAGGCAGTGTCTCTCAGGCGTCCGGCTAGGACGGGACGGTGCGGCCCGGAACCTACTCGACGTGTGTCGCCCCGCGCCCCTCCTGCGTCTCGGCCGCCCCCTCGATGGTCCGCGGCACACGCTCGACGTAGCCCATGACGACCGCCACGGCGAGCGAACCGCCCACCACCAGGAGGAAGGACGCCCCCCAGCCGCCGGTCAGCTCACTGACCAGGCCGAAGAGCAGCGGACCGCCCAGGGCGATCCCGCTGCCCACGCCCTGGACGAATCCGGAGAGCGCGCCCGCGCCGCCGGGCGTGGCGCTGCGGGTCTGGATCATGGTCATCATCACCACGTACATACCGGTGCCCAGCCCCAGTGAGAGAGCCCACAGCGGGGCCGCCTCCGGGGCCAGGGCGATGCCCGCGTAGCCGACCGCGTACCCGGCCACCCCGAGCAGCACGAGCGGGAAGGTACTGGCCGAACGGACGGTGGCGGTGGGTGCCACCAGCCCGAACAGCAGGCTCGCGCCGATCATGAGGGAGACCATGCTCCCGGCGAAGCCCTCGCCGTGCCCGGCGTCGGTGAGCAGCGTGGGCAGCCACGTGAACAGGATGAAGACGTTCCAGGTGACCATCCCGAAGAGGACGGCCATACGCCAGGCCATCCCCACACGCCAGACCGGCCGTGCCAGGGCCGGGGTGCCGCCCCCGCTCCGTACCGGGTCGGCGCTCCCCGTCCGGCCGTGATCCGACCGCGACCGCTGGGCGATCCACAGGACCGCCGCGGCCAGGGCGATCACGGACCACGCGCCGAGCGCGAACCGCCACCCGGCGACCTCGGCGAGGGGAACCGCGACCAGCGGCGGGAACAGGGCCCCGGCGTGGACGGCGACCATCTGCACGGTGCTCAGCGCCGCCAGGCGGTCCGGGAAGTACTGCTTGATCAGGGCCGGCAGCACCACGTTGCCCAGCGCAGCACCGGTGAGGGTCACGGCGGTCAGGAGCAGCAGGGTGCCGGTTTCGGGGGCGAAGGCGCGCAGCACCTGGCCGACACCGGTCAGGGCCATGCTCAGAACGGCGGTCGCCTCGGTGCCCCAGCGGCGCATGACGGCGGGGGTGATCAGGCCGAAGAGGGAGAAGGCGACCAGCGGCAGTGTGCCGAACACGCCGATCACGGTGGCGGCGAAGCCGAACTCGGCGCCGACCGTGGTCAGCAGGGGCGACAGCGACGTGACCACCAGGCGCAGGTTCAGGGCCGCGCAGACGATGGCCGCGAGGGCCAGGAACCGGCCACGGAAGGCTCCTGTGGGAGCCGTAGCGAGCGGCCGGGCCGACGGTCGGTCGGGGGTGGCCGCGACGGAGGAAACGCTCATAACGGCGACAGGGGTCCCTTGTCGTTCGGTGACGCGGCGCCGCATCGGAGTGGGGTCGACCGGCGGCGACGCTGCCCGCCCGAGGAAGGATCACTTCCGGGCGAGCCAAATACGATTGTTTCCGAAAAATATTACGCACAGATCGGACCATTTCACAACTTCCCGTATTTAATACGGCTAGAGTTGGCCTATGGCTGATCTGGACGAACTTGATACGGCGATACTGGCCGCTCTGCAGTCGGACGCACGGCGCACCAACCGGGACGTCGCCGCGGCCGTGGGCGCCTCCCCCACCACCGCCCTGGATCGCACGCGCGCCCTCAAGGAGAGGGGCGTGATCCGCGGCGCGCTGCTGGACGTGGACCTGGAACTCATCGGGCGGCCCGTGCAGGCGCTCATCACCGTGCGGATCTCCAAGCCCTCACGGCACAACATCGAGGGCTTCCGCGACTGGGTGCACGCGCTCCCCGACACCCTGTCGGTCTTCGTCACCTCGGGCAACGAGGACTTCCTCATCCACGTCGCCCTGCCCGACAACGACAGCCTGTACGCCTTCGTGGTCGACCGGCTCACCGAGCGCCCCGAGGTGGCCGACGTGCGGGCGTCGATCGTCTACGAACACCTGCGCAGCGACCACGTCGCCCCCGCCACGGGCACCGCCCGGCGGCGGAGGCGCTGAAGGGCTCGGCCGACGTGCCCCAGCGGTCGAGCGCCACCGTGCCGATCACCCACACCGCGGACACCCCCCGAGGGCAGGACGCAACCGACGGACACCGACTCGTGTACAAACCGGCCGAGGACAGGGTCGGCATCGCCGCCCACGGGTACCGCCACGGGAAGCGGGCCGGGCCCTCCGTCCCGCGGCCACGGTCAGTGCCGGAAGTGCACGAACAGACGACCAACGTACTTGTAGCGATGCACTTGCCGACGAAGCACCAACCCCACATTTTACGTACAACTTCTTGTACAATTGAGCCAGGTTCACGTGCGACGAAGGGCTGAGACGTGAAGACCATGACCTACTCCGAGTCCCGTGCCAACTACGCCGCCACACTCGACTCCGTGATCGACGACCGGGAGGAGGTCGTCATCACCAGAGCGGGACGGGAGCCCGTGGTGATGATGGCGCTGTCGGAATACGAGACCCTCAGAGAGACGGCCTATCTCCTGCGCAGCCCTGAGAACGCCCGTCGCCTGGTGACCGCGATCGAGGAGCTGGAGTCGGGCCGGGGCATCGAGCGCGAGTTGAGCGAATGAGGCTCGTCTGGGCGGAGAGTGCCTGGGAGGACTACGTCTGGTGGCAGAGCCAGGACCGGAAGATCCTCAAGCGCATCAACGCGCTGATCAAGGACATCGCCCGTAACGGCAACGAGGGCATCGGAAAACCGGAGCCGCTGCGACACGGTTTCCAGGGCTACTGGTCGCGCCGCATCACCGATGAGCACCGGCTCGTGTACAAGCTGGTCGAGGACGAGATCCTCCTCGCCGCCTGTAGGTACCACTACGGGAAGTGACCTCGACGACCCTCCGTCCACCGCTAGTGACGAAAATGGATCCACAGGCGGCCGAAATACGTGCCCGAGTCCACTTCCGAGCCGCGCGCATCCGCGAAAATCGACTCGCCCTCCCGGGCCGCGTGCGCGAGTATCGCAGCATGGACACGTGTGCACAGTGCGGAGCGGTGAGCGAGACTCCCTGCGAGGAGTTGTTCCAACAACTGTTGGCGCTGGACCACTCCCGCCAGGAGCCGTGTGGCCCGCTGCACGGCGTCGCCGTCGCCTGTTACCGCCTCCAGCACCCGGACTCCCTCTCCGAGGGTGCACACGAGTTCCCGCTGGAACTGCTGCGCGCCCATCTGGAGGGCAGGTCCGCGGCCTCCCGCAAGCTCACCGAGCGCGCCCGGCGCGGCAACTCCCACCGGGTCCACCGAGAGCGCGGGGTCCGCGCCTCAACCATCCCCGAGGCACCGAGCGGGTTCGGGTTCACCATCGCCGAGGTCGCTGCGGACGGCGGTTTCCCCGCCGAGGGCCGCCCCGAACACGTCCGCGCCTGGGCGCGGGCCACCCTGACCGCCTGGTCCGCCTGACCTGCCCGGCTCAGTGCCTGAAGTGCACGAACAGACGACCGAAGTTCTTACCACGATGCGCTTGCGAGGGGGCGATCTCACAGCTTGCGGTAGACCTCGCGCCGATGGGCCACGCGCAGCGCCACCACGACCAGCCGCCCATCGTCGATCGAGTAAACGACCCGGTGGTCGCCCACACGGATGCGCCACAGCCCCGGATAGCCGCTGAGCTGACGGCATCCGTCGGGACGCGGCTCCTCCGCCAACGCCATCACGGCCGAGTACAAGCGGCGCGCGACGGGTTTGTCGAGCTTGCTGAGTTCTTTGCGAGCCCGGCCGTCGAACACGACCTCGAAGGCGCGCGATCCTTCATTCGTCACAGTCCGAGTTCCCTGGCCACGTCCTCGGCGGACACGGATTCAGCGTCACCGGACCGGATCTCCTCCAGCCTCTGGTGGGCGATGCGCCCGTCCTCGAGGTCGATCATCTCCTCGTAGGCCTCGACCAGCTCGATCGGAACGATGGCGGCAACCCGCTCATGCTTGCGCCCACGCGTCACATAGGTGACCTCGTCGCCGAAGGCGGCTCTGTTCACACGCTCGGAGAAGTGGTCACGGGCCTGGGCGACGGACAGCTCGACAGGATCAACACTCATACCACCATGATGCGCCAAGTTGGCCAAGTTGGCGACCCTTGGGTACGCATCAATGGCGAAAATGGACCCAAAGGCGGCCAAA
This sequence comes from Nocardiopsis sp. CNT312, assembly GCF_000515115.1. Lineage (GTDB taxonomy): Bacteria > Actinomycetota > Actinomycetes > Streptosporangiales > Streptosporangiaceae > Nocardiopsis. Next base: position 16,524 of record NZ_AZXF01000040.1, on the reverse strand, counting down.
GTTCTTCGAGTCCTTCTCCACCCGGTGGTAGCGGGCCTTGACGTCCTTGCGGTCAAGGAAGCGCAGCACCCGCTTCTTCAATTGGCCGGACCCCTTGCCGGGGACGATCTCCACCGTCTTGGCCCGGGTCCGCTCCGCCTCGTCCATGATGTCGTTGAGCGCCCGGTCGATGTCCCGCCCCTTGTTGAAGACGTCGTGCAGGTCCAGCTTGAGCCGCATCGCCCCTCCTCCATACCCAGTGGTTCTCGGATGATACGGACGGGCTCACAGCCGCAGTCCACACACCATCCGGTCCACACCCGTACCGTCGTAGTCCGTGTCGTGGCCCCGTCGCGGTGAAGCCGAACGCCCGGTGGAGGGCGATCAAGCGCTCGTGGCCCGGAGAGGTGATCGCGCGGGCCGCCGAACGCCCCTGGGCGCGCGCCGCGTCGGCGAAGCGCCGGTACGGCTCACCGGCCAGCCCCGAACGCCGCTGCCCGGGGGCCACCGCGATGGGGCGGACGTAGGCCGCCTCGGGGTCCGAGGGCGGAGCGAACCCGACGAGGACGCCCGCCAGCCCCTCCCCGGCCTCGGCCGTGAGGCTGGTGGAGTGGGAGTGGCCGAGAAACGGGCGCGGCGGCAGGTGCGTCATCGGCCGTCACCACCAGTCGTCGCAGACCGCCACGGCGCGCGCGGCCAAAGGGGCGGGCTGTTCGGATCCGGACACCGGCCACGGGTTGACTCCTGGCTCTGCTGTGCACTGCCTCGCGGTCCTACGGCCTGACCGCGCAGAACACCGCCGTGCCGGGGACCATCCGGCCACGGACCGGCCCCCAGCCGCCCCACACCCGGTCGTTCCACTCCGGCCACTCCGGTTCCACCACCTCGCGCAGGGACAGCCCTGCTGCGGTGATACCCCGAACCCAGTCGCCCACCGTCCGGTGGTGCTCGACGTAGACCGCCCGGCCGTGCTCGTCCTCCTCCACGTAGGCGCGCCGGTCGAAATAGGACTGGCGCACGGTGAACCCGTACTCGGTGGGGTCGTCGGGGAAGCACCACCGCACCGGGTGTGTCACCGAGAACACCATCCGCCCGCCCGGACGCAACACCCGAGCCGCCTCGGTGAGCGCGTCGGAGGCCGCGGGCAGGAACGGGAACGCGCCGAAGGACGAGAACACCACGTCGAACGAGGCATCGGCGAACGGGAGCCGCTGCGCGTCGGCCTGCACCGTCGCCGCCCCAGCCCCGGGCTCCCTGCCCTCGTCGATCCTGCGCGCGTGCTGGAGCTGGCGGAAGGAGAGGTCGAAGGCGACGGCCTCGCGGACCCCCTGATCGCGCAGCCACCGGGAGCACTGCCCGGCCCCGCAGCCGATCTCCAGGAACCGGCCCCGGCGCGTGTGCTCCAGGTCCAGCAGGTCGGCCTCGGCTTCGGTCAGCCCCTCCGGGCCCCACACGAAGTCGGCGTCGCCCAGGAACCCGCCGTGCTCGGCCTGGTAGTCGTCGGCCTCGCCGTCCCACCACAGGCGCCCGGCGCGGGAGCTCTCCTGGGAGCCGACAGGGCGGCGGCCGACCCCTCCCGTCCCCACGTACTCGGTGCGGTCGTCCACGGGTCTCCTCACACTCCGGTGTCGACGGCCGGGGCGGTTTCCCGGGCGTCCCTGATCTCCCTACGGACGAGGAAGACCCAGCCGACCACGGCCACGATGGAGAACACCCACCACTGCACGGCGTAGGACAGGCTCATGCCCGACGTCAGCTCCCGGACCGCGACCCGCTCCGGTGCGGGGTCGGGCACGGGATCCTGCCGGGTGAGTTCCATGTAGCCGCCGTAGACCGGGTACGGGAGGTCCTCGGCGAGCGCGTCGACCTCCACGATCATGATCTGCCCCTCGGGCAGCCCCTCGCGATTGCTCAGCCCGGTGTTCTCCTCGGTCTCGGAGAACTGGAGGCGGCCGGTGACCGTGACCTGCCCTGGGGCGCCCGCGGGGGCTTCCGGAGTGTCCCGCGCGGTCTCCCCGCGCGGGATCCAGCCGCGGTTGACCAGGACGGCCGGGCCCTCGTCGGTGACCAGCGGGGTGAGCACGTGGAAGCCCACCCCTCCGGAGCCGTCGCGGTGCCGCACCAGGAGTTCGTGCTCGGTGTCCCAGGTCCCGGTCGCCTCGACCGTGCGCCACCGGTCGGCGCGGGCCACGTCCGCGCCCACACCGGTCAGCTCGGCCAGGGGGACGGGGTCGGCGGCCAGGTTGGCCTGTTGCAGGTGCGCGGCGGCGCTGCGCTGTTCCCAGCGGTCCAACTGCCAAAAGCCCAGCCAGATGAAGCCGGGCACGATCAGCGCGACCAGCGCGTGGAAGGCCAGCATGCGCGGGGAGGACAGGACTTTGAGCACGTCTTCGAGGTTATGAGACGCTCCCGCCCCGCCCGCACCACCCCCCAGCCCCCAGCCCCCAGCCGCCGGCCGCCGGCCGCCGGACACGGACGGGGGCGGCAGCCGCTCCCCCAGCGGCCGCCGCCCCTCACCACGGGTACGCTCAGCCCTGAGCGGCTGCCCGGCGCTTGCGCGCGAGGTACAGCGCACCGCCGCCGGCTCCGATCGCGGCGATCCCGGCGGCCACCAGGCCGCCGATGGTGCTGCCGGTCATCGCGAGCTGCTCGTCGGCCTGGGGCTCGGGGGCGGACTGCTGGTCGGTCTCGTCGCCGCCGTCGCCCTCGTCCTCGGGGGTCTCCTCCTCGCCGCCGTCGTCCGGGGTCTCCTCGTCGCCGCCGTCCTCGTCGCCGCCCTCGTCGACGGTCTCCTCCTCGCAGGAGGCACCCCCGGCACCGAGGACGGAGATCGCGTTGCCGCAGACGCCGACCTCGCCGTCCACCGGGACCCCCACCTGGTTGCCTCCGCCGATGCTGCCGGAGCCGTCCGTGGTGGTCTCGCCGGAGTCGTCGCCGGCCCCTCCACCCGCCTCCTCCTCGGCGGACTGCTCGATGAGTTCGACGAACTGGGTGCACTGGGAGCCGGCCACCCCCAGGATCCCGATCGAGTTGCCGCAGAGGTCGATCGCCAGGTCCACGGGGATGATGATCTGGTTGCCGCCGGCGATGCTGCCGGAACCGCTCGTGGAGGTGTCGCCGGACTTCTCGGCTTCCTCTTCCAGTACCTCGACGAAGCTGGCGCAGTCCGCCCCGGCGACGCCGAGGACGGAGATCGCGTTGCCGCAGATGTTCACGGCCGCGTTCACGGGGATGATGATCTGGTTGCCGCCGGCGATGCTGCCGGAACCGCTCGTGGAGGTGTCGGCGAAGGCGGCGGTCAGGGGGGAGGCCACGAACCCGGCGGTGAGGGCCGCTGCGAAGGAGTAACGGATGGTGTTGCGCATCGTGCTGCTTGGACCTTTCAGAAGACTGCCAGAGGATCGCGCCGGTGGCGACGCGGGGATGCGTGGACGGGACCGGGCGGACCGGTGCCCGTAGGGGGCGGAGCCGTCCCGTCGCGGCGCTGGCGGGCCCGTCACCGAGCGGTGATCGAAAGCGAGGCGACCCACAGTGCGGTTCTCGGTTCTCCGAAGGGGCATTCCTTACGTGAACCGACCGTCGACCGAAACGCTAGCAAGCCTTCACGGGTATTCGTGCTATTTCCCGCAACATCTCCACGCGAAAGAGACACTCCAAGTCATGAATCCATGACCCCATGGAGTATTCCCTGTTCAAAGCACTCCCTTTAAGCACTCCGAGTGTACATCATGTAGCCCAGAGTGATCATTGGCGACGAAAAAATCTTGGGCCCGGGAGCCGAAATTCCACTAATAAACTTCGTATATTAGTCATCTAGCGATAGAAATAGGGCAGCGAATGCCACCTTAAGTCGCTTGACAGAGAAGTAACGAATGCCCAGTTTGGGAGGAATATCGCATAAAAGGCCCGCCGTCGAAACGATCGGGCCCGTGGGGCAGACGGCTCAGCCCGTGGACTCGGCCGGGCCCGTCTGGAAGAGTTCGCCCTCCTCCTCCGCGGAGGAGCCCTGGCACGGGGGACACAGACCCCAGAACACCACTTCGGCCTCGTCGATGGCGAACCCGTACGAACTCGCCGGCTCCAGACAGGGTGCCTCACCGGCCACGCAGTCGACGTCCTTCACACTTCCGCAGACACGGCAGACGAGGTGGTGGTGGTTGTCGCCCACCCGGGTCTCATAGAGGGCCGGCGATCCGGCCGGCTCCGTGCAACGCAGCAGGCCCGCCCTCGTGAGGGCGTACAGGCCGTCGTGCACCGTCTGGTTGGACACGTGTCCGACCTTCTCGCGCACCCCCCGGGTGACGCGCTCGGCATCGAGGTGGTCTCCGCAGCGGACGGTGGAGAGGATCGCCTCACGTGTGGCGGTGGCCCTGAGACCGACGGAGCGGAGTTCAGCGGAGTCGTCCATACCACCAGCGTAGACACTAGATTTGATCGGATCAGTAAAACGAACAGAAACAGTTCATGGCCCCGACTCCGGAAACACCCACCACACGGACCGCCGGAGCACTCACCCCAGGAGACCACAAAAGAGCTGGTCAGGCACGTACAATCAACAGGACGACAACCAAGGACATGTCAAGAACCGGCCACCGGCGCGCCAAGCACCCCGCGGCGTCCGCGAACGGCCGCCCCTCCTGCGGACCATGCGCAGCAGCGCCCCTCAGGGGGATCTCATTGTGATACCGCCAGAGCTCACCGGCCAACCCGCCGCCGAACAGACGCGTCCCACAGGCAAAACTCGCCCTACCCCCGGCAGAGCAGGAGCACGAATGCAGCCCCGCCCCTCCCGTCCCCTCCTCCGCACACCCCTCAGATGCGGCGCCGCGATCCTCGCACCCGCGCTCTTGCTCACCGCGTGCTCCTCGGAGGACCCCCAGGACACCGACAACGAGGCGTCGGTCCAGAGCCCCGCCGGGGACTCCTCCGCCCCGACCCCGCCACCGGAGGAGAACTCCGAGCCGTTCACCGTCGCCTTCGGCGGCGACGTGATGTTCGAGGGCCTCCTCGAACCCCGCCTGAACGACCCCGCCACCGCCATGGGGCCCATCGCCGAACAGCTCTCCGCCGCCGACCTCGCCATGGTCAACCTGGAGACGGCGGTCACCGAGGGCGGGACGCCCGCCCCGGGGAAGCAGTTCGTGTTCCGCGCCCCCGCAAGCGCCCTGGAGGCCCTGGACGCGGCCGGAGTGGACGTGGCGTCAGTGGCCAACAACCACGGCCTGGACTACGGGGCCGCCGGCCTGGCCGACACCCTCGCCAACGGTGAGGCCTCACCCGTCGAACTGGTCGGGATCGGCAACAACGCCGACGAGGCGTACGCCCCCCACGTCGCCGAGGTCCACGGCCAGACGGTCGCCATGTTCGGCGCCTCCGACGTACTCGACGACCACCTCATCGCGGCGTGGACCGCCACCGACACCAACCCGGGCCTGGCCTCCAGCAAGAACGAGATGCGCCAGCACCTGGTGACCGCCGTCTCCGAGGCCGCCGCCGAGCACGACAACGTGGTCGTGTTCCTGCACTGGGGCCTGGAGGGGTCGCACTGTCCCCTCCCGCACGCCCCCGGCCTCGCCGACGAACTCGTCGCCGCGGGTGCCACCGCGGTCGTGGGAGGCCACGCCCACGTGCTGTCCCCCGGCGGCTTCATGGGCGACTCCTACGTCCACTACGGGCTGGGAAACTTCGTGTTCTACAACTTCAACGGGCCCACCGCCGAGAGCGGCGTCCTCACGCTCACCTTCGACCAGGGCAGTGTGACCGAGGCCGACTGGGCCCCCGCCCAGATCCAGGACGGTGTGCCGGTGCCCTACGAGGGTGCCGCCGCCGACCAGGCCCACCAGACCTGGGTGAACATGCGCGCCGAGTGCGGCCTACCGCTGGCCGACTCCCCCGCGTAGGGGTCCGGTGCCCGCCCCAAAGGGCGCGGACCTCACCGCTCGGGACGGGCGACCCCGTGCCGCGCGGCGACGTCGGCGATCTCGCCCAGCAGGGCGCGCCGACGCGCCGCGCCCAGGTAGGAGGCCCGGACCCCGTTCTCGGCCAGCCTCACCAGGTCGTCCGCCGACAGCCCCAAGCGGTGGGCGGTGCGGTACTCCTCGGTGAGGTCGGTACCGAACATCGTCGGATCGTCGCTGTTGAGGGTCACCAGGAGCCCGGCCTCCAGCATGCGCGGCAGCGGGTGGTCCCCGATACGTGCGACGGCGCGCGTACACACGTTGGAGGTCGGGCTCACGTCCACCGGGACCTGCTCCTCCACCAGGCGGGCGAGCAGCCCCGGCTCGCGCATCGCGTCGATACCGTGTCCGATCCGCTCCGCGCCGAGCGCGTCCAGCGCCTCGCGCACCCGCTCGGGCCCGCCGTGCTCACCGGCGTGCGGCAGACTCGCCAGTCCCGCGGCACGGGCCCGGCCGAACACCCCGGCGTACTGCTCCAGCGGCGTCTCCACACCGCCGACCCCGAACCCGACCACGCTGTGGGGCCCGTCCGCCAGCACGGCGGCCACCGTCGCCTCAGCGCTGTCCGGCCCGAAGTCGGCGGGAAAGTCCGGAATCCACCGCAGCACAATCCCGTGGTCGCGTTCGGCCTCCACACGCGCCCGCTCGATCCCGTCGAAGACGACGCGTGCCGGGACTCCGCGCATCAGGTGCGCGTACAGGCTGACGTGCAGTTCGGCGTAGCGCACGTTCTGCCCCGCCAGGTTCCGGGCGACCACCGAGGCCAGGAGCGCGAAGTCCTCCTCCTCCCGCAGGGCGCCCACCGACTCCAGGTAGACCTCCACGAAGTGCGGGAAGTCGGTGAAGGCGTACCACCGCTCCAGCTTCTCCGGGTCGGCCGGCACACCCGTCAGACCGTGCTTGCGGGCCAGGGTGAACAGGGTCTCGGCGGGCATCGAGCCCTCCAGGTGAACGTGCAGTTCGACCTTGGGCAGGTCCCTGATGAGCGCGTCGACGGCCGCGGGGGCGTGGGTGGTGTGCATGACGAGAGACTACGCACACGCTCACACCGGCCCAAGCCCTCGCGGCCAAACCTCACACGGTCCCGTCCGGTACCCGCTCGGACACCGGCGAGGAGGGCCGGCCGCTCACCTGCTGGGGCACTCCCAGCGGGTTGTCGTCGCGCAGTTCGCGGGGCAGCAGCGACTGGGGCACCGACTGGGAGGTGACCGGACGCAGGAAGCGCCGGATCGACGCGGTACCGACCGAGGTGTGCCCCGACGCCGTCGTCGCCGGATAGGGGCCGCCATGGGTCATGGCGTGGGTGACGGCCACGGCCCGGGTCCGCGGGTGCGTGACCGCACGCCGCCCCGCCTCCACCCCGGTGACCAGGGAGAACGTTCCGTCCGGCAGCCCGGCTTCGGAGAGGGCCCGGGTGAGCAGTTCGGCCGTGCGCAGTGCCAGCCGCGGGTGGCCCGGGTGGCCCTTGACCACGACGGGGCATCCGGCGGCGAGCGCCGAGGCGGTGTCTCCTCCGGCCGTCGAGAACGAGAAGGCGAAGGGGAAGTTGCTCGCGCCGAACACGACCACCGGCCCCAGGGGCACCATCAGACGCCGCAGGTCCGGCCGGGGCGTGCCCCACTCCGGGGCGGCGGAGTCGATGCCCGCCTCCAGGTGGGAGCCGTGTTCCACGGTGTCGGCCATCAGCCGCAGTTGGAAGGTGGTGCGGCCCAGTTCACCCCGGCACCGCGCCTCCGGATAGTGCGTCTCCGCCATGGCGAGGGGCACGAGTTCCTCGGCGGCGGTGTCCAGGGCGTCGCCGGTGGTACGGAGCATGCGGGCCCGCTACTCCGGGGCCTGGGAGGCGAGGGCCGGCGCGGCGGCCGCGGCCCGCTCCATGACCGCGTCGAGCTCCTCCGGTGTGGTGTCTGGGCTGTCCATGCCTGAACCTACAAGGCGCGTGTGCGTTGTCCGGCCACGATCCAACCATGCCGACCCCCGCCCCGGAAAGCGCCATCCAAGCCACTCCCGAACGCTCTGCGCTCGGGCCGAGCACAGCCAGCGATACCGACATTGGATGACATAAGCAACACAAAGCCCCGAGGGCGTCACCGGCGAAACCGCCCATCCTTTCTCACGAGCAGGAATGACGGGCACGTTCGGGGTGCTCACCCAACGATCTTCTGCACGAAACTGAAATTTCCACGGAACCAGTCGATTCCGGAACGGCATCATAGGAGGCGTGACGACGAACCCCCGAAGCTCAACCGCCCAACGGCCCCCCCGGCCCTCCGGCACCGTGTATCGCCCTCCGGTGAAGGACCGCCGTTCGGTCACTCTCGCCTGCGAGGACCTCGACTTCGCCCAGGCCCCGCTGCGCAGGCTCCCCGCACAACAGCGAAGCATGCTCAGGGTCCAGCGCATGCTCGACTGCTGTGCCGAGCTCCTCGACGAGATCGGGTACGAGAACCTCTCCACGACCCGCATCGCCGAACGCGCCGGCGTGGCCATCGGTTCGGTCTACCAGTTCTTCCCGGACAAGAAAGCCCTCACCCAGGCCCTCGGCCTGCGCTTCCTCGACCAGTTCGGCGCACGCGTCACCGAGCGCCTGACCAGTGCCTCGTCCATGCACTGGACCGCCGCCGTCGACATCATGATCGACGAGTACATCGACATGCACCGGTCGGTCCCGGGATTCCGCAGTCTGCACTTCGGTGGCATGGTCGACCGTAGACTCCTTCATGGCGACGCCGACAACAACCGTGTCATCTCGGTTCGGCTCCGCAAGATCATCGTCTCCGTCACGGGTGTCCCCGACACGGACGAACTCGATCGCGTCATCGACGTCGCCGTCGAAGCCACCGACTCGGTGCTCAAGCTCGCCTTCCGTGACGACCCGAACGGCGATCCCGACCTCGTACGCGAGGCCAAGCACCTGGTGAGCAGTTACCTGACCCACTTCTCCGAACGCGACGGGGGCGGCCATCCGTGGTAGCCGATACCGACACACTCAGCAGACCCCTCACCGGCACGGCCGCCGGGGTCCCCTACCTCGCCCTGCCACCCTCCTTCGGTGACGGCCCGGCACCGCTGGTCCTGGGGCTGCACGCCATGGAACCGCCGCGCAGCGAGGCGGCCCTGGCCGGAGCGATCCCGCTGACCCCGCTACCCGCGTGGCGGGTCTACCTGGGGCTCCCGCTCTTCGGCGGGCGACTGCCCGAGGGCGGGGTCCCCGAGGTGAACCGGCGGGGCGCGCAGGACTACCTCACGGAGCTCTTCGCCCCGGTCGTCGAGGAGGCCGCCGCCGAGCTGTCCCACGTCACGGCCGATCTGCGCTCGGCGCTCCCGGTGACCAACGCCCCCATCGGCCTGGTCGGCGTGGGTGCCGGCGCCACCGCGGCACTGCTCTCCCTCGCCGAGAGCGACCTGCCCGTCGGTGCCGCCGCGGCCGTCAACCCCATCACCGACCCCGCTCTCGTGGTCGGTGTCCGGGAACGCCACAGCGGCTCCCCCTACGAGTGGAGCGGCCAGGCACGGCTGGCACGCGAACGGTTGCACCTCACCGAGCGGGCCGCCGAGGTCGCGCGCCACCGCACTCCGCTGCTCGTCGTCAACGGCGGCCTCGACGACGTGGCCGGGCCCGAGCACGGCCGCGCCCTGCACGACGCCCTGCGCGGCGAGGGCACCGACCATGCGCTCCGTCACATCGTGATCCCCGACCTGGCCCACTCCATCGGACCCGAGCCCGGCCTGGAACCCGGCCCGCTGACCCCGGCCGGGGTCCTCACCAACCGGGCGATCACCGAGTGGTTCCACTGGCACCTGGCCCCTTCCCCGCAGGTCCTGGTGGCTTCGGGGGCCTAAGGCCACGCCTTTGGTCCTGTTCTCTCATTCGATGTACGGTTCTTCCGCCCTCCGTTCACCGTGTGCACCACGCCGGCTCTCCCTGACGCCGTCCTTTCGACGCCGCCGCGACAGCTGGTGCGCGTTCCATGGGATCATCCAAGGGCGGCCGTGCGAACGGCCCACCTGCTGACCGCTTCGACTCATCCATCGGGAGGGCGAACCACGTGACGGAACCGGCACCGGTCTTTGCCAGCGGGGTCGACAACGAGCGGTTGAACGCGCAGTTGCGCTTCCTGCTGGAGGTCGACAAGCTCAAGCGCGTCCTGCGGCAGAACCTGCTGGTCGACGGGTCCCGGCGCGAGAACTCCGCCGAGCACTCCTGGCACCTGGCCCTGTCCGCCCGCACCTTCGCCGAGTACGCCCCCGAGGGCACCGACATCGACCGGGTTGTCGACCTGCTCCTGCTCCACGACATCGTCGGGATCGACGCCGGAGACGCCTTCGTCTTCAACGTGTCCGAACCCCCGGACCGGTCCGAGCGCGAGCGCGCCGCCGCGGACCGCATCTTCCCGCTGCTGCCCGAGGACCAGGCGGAGCACGCCCGGGCGCTGTGGGCGGAGTTCGAGGCCCGGGCCACGCCCGAGGCCCGCTTCGCCCTGGCCGTCGCCCGGCTGTCTCCCCTGCTGTCGAACTGGCACAACGAGGGCGGCACCTGGGTGCGCTCCGGGGCCACCCGTGCCGAGGTGATGGCAAAGGTCAAGCTGATCGCGGAAGGGTCCGAGGCGCTGGGCTCCTACGCCGCGGCCCTGGTCGACGACGCCCAGCGGCGCGGCTACCTCAACGGCTGAGCCCCGTGCTCAGACCCGCCCCAGCAGCAGTTGCAGGGCGGCCGTCAGCCCCACCACGACCACGCAGGCGCGCAGCGCGGCCGGGCTGAGCCTGCGGCCGTAGCGTGCGCCGAGGAAGCCGCCGATGACCGTCCCGGCCGCGATGAGCCCCACCACCGGCCACGCCGGTGCGGCCAAGGCAATGTAGAAGACCGCGGCGGTGCTGTTGGCCACCGTGGTGAGCAGGTTCTTCAGGGCGTTGATCCGCTGGAGGTCGTCGTCGAGGGCCGTGCCCAGCAGACTCAGCAGGATGATCCCCTGGGCCGCCGCGAAGTAGCCCCCGTAGGTGCCGGTCGCGTAGGCCCCCAGCGGCAGCAGCGGCCCCCCGTCCTTCGAGGCCGGCCTGCGCGAGCGCGCCCACGCGGCGATCCTCGGCTGGAGGACGATGAGGACGCACGCCGTGCCGATCATGAACGGCACGACCGTCTCGAACACGCCGGGCGGCAGGTAGATCAGGAGCAGTGCCCCGGTGACGGCACCGCAGAAGGCCATGGAGCCGAGTTTCAGCACCCGCGTCCGCTGGCCCGCCAGTTCGCGCCGGTAGGCGATGGTCCCGCTGAGGGTTCCGGGTGCCAGGCCGATGCTGTTGGAGACGGTCGCCGTGACCGGCGGGTAGCCGAGCGCCAGGAGGACGGGGAAGGTGAACAGCGTGCCGGATCCGGCAATCGCGTTGATCCCGCCGGCGGCCACCCCAGCCAGGAGAACGGCCACGGCCTCCCACAGTTCCATCCACACATCCCGGGTCCCTCCCGCTCCCCGCCGTTCGGGGAGGGTCGTCAAACCCTACGCAAGTCCGTCCGCGGATCCCGGTCCGGGGTGGGTATCGTCACTGATCAGATGTCCCGGACGGCCTCTTGGCGCAGCTCCTCGAAGGCGCTGCCGACCCCGTGCAGGGCCTGGCCCATCTCCGAGGGCACGATCCACACCTTGTTGGCGTCGCCCTGGGCGATCTCCGGGAGCTTCTGGAGGTACTGGTAGGCGAGCACGTCCCGGTCGACCCCGCTGGCGTGCAGGGACTTGAATACGATGTGGATGGCGTCGGCCTCGCCCCGGGCCCGGAGCGTCTGGGCGTCGGCGTCGGCCTTGGCCGTGAGCATCTGCGCCTCGGCCGCGCCCTTGGCGCGCAGCACCGCGGAGGAGCGCTCGCCCTCGGCGCGCAGCACCGCGGCCTGCTTCTCGCCCTCGGCGCTGAGCAACTGGGCGCGCTTCTCCCGGTCGGCGCGCATCTGCATCTCCATCGCCTCCTGCACCGAGGAGGGCGGTTCGATGCCCTTGAGTTCGATCCGGCTGATCTCGATGCCCCACTCGGAGGTCGCCTCGTCCAGGACGGTCTTGAGTTCGCGGTTGATCTCGTCGCGGGAGGTGAGGGTGTCCTCCAGGTTCATGCCGCCGATGACGTTACGCAGCGTGGCGAGGGTGAGCTGCTCCACCGCCCGGATGAAGTCGGCGACCTCGTAGGTGGCGCGGTAGGCGTCCACGATCCGCACGTACACCGCCGAGTCGACCTCCACGGCGAGGTTGTCCTCGGTGATGGCCGACTGGGGCGGGAAGCTGACCACCTGCACGCGCCGGTCGATCCGCTCGCGGACGCTGTCCACCCCGGGAATGACGATGTTGAACCCCGACTGCAGCGTCCGGTGGAACTTCCCGAACCGCTCGACGACGTCCTCCATCGAGTGCGGAACGATACGCACGCTCCGCCAGAAGATGATCAACAAGACGGCGACGAAAAGCGCGACGATGATGATCGGGGTCATGAGGACGGCTCCGAGTTCTGCCTGTGGGGCGGCTTCTCCCTGCGGGGCGGATGGGGGAGCGGGCACCGGCGGCCCCGCCCACACGGTGTTCAGCGCACCGGGAATGGAGCGATCCGCTCACCGGTCGATGACGCTACCCCATGTGCGCCTGGCCCGACCACATATGGACAAATATAGGAATTCCGGCCAACAGAATCACCGTATTAGTGCAATGCCATATAGGTCAGATCGCGCGGGCGCTCCAGCGCTCACCGTCGCGTTCGACCTTCAGGGGAAGGTCGAACGCCTTGGAGAGGTTCTCGGCGGTCATCACCGCGTCCAGGGGACCGGCCGCCACAACACCGCCCTCCCTCAACAACAGACCGTGCGTGAACCCCACGGGGATCTCCTCCACATGGTGCGAGACCACCACCAGGGTGGGGGCCGCCTCGTTGCGTGCGAGCACCCCCAGCCTCCGCAGCAGGTCCTCACGGCCCCCCAGGTCCAGACCGGCCGCGGGCTCGTCCAGCAGCAGCAGTTCCGGATCGGACATCAGTGCGCGGGCGATGAGCACGCGCTTGCGCTCACCCTCCGACAGGGTGTCGTAGGAGCGGTCCGCGAGATCGCCCACCCCCCAGTGCCCCAGCAGCGCCCGGGCACGGCCGTAGTCCGGGATCCCGTACTCCTCACGGAACCGCCCCACGAACCCGTAGGCGGCGCTGAGCACCAGGTCGAGCACCGGCGTCCCGGGCTCGACCCGGGAGGCCACCGAGGCCCCCGCGTAGCCGATGAGCGGACGCAGCTCGAACACGTCCACGCCGCCGAGGCGACCGCCGAGGATCTCGACCTCCCCGGCGGTCGGGTGAAGCTGGCTGGAGACGACGTTGAGCAGTGTGGTCTTCCCCGCACCGTTGGGGCCGAGGATCACCCACCGCTCGCCCTCCAGGACCGTCCAGTCCACGTCTGCCAGCAGCTCCGCGTCCTGCCGCCGTACCGTGGCCCCGTCGAGGCCCACCACACGCCCGTCCATCGTCCTCCCTCACTTCGCGCCCCGCTTTGGAGCCGACCTACTCTGAAGCAATGCAACTCACGTCCGCACCGCTCGTCGCTTGGGGCAACGCCTGGCTGTCCGGACATGTCGGTCTGGACGACGCGGTCGACGCCGTCGAGCGACGTGGCGGGCCCAACCTGATCGGGACAGTACCCGCAGACGACCTGCCCTTCGACAGCGGTGCCCCTCTACGAACCGCGCTGGTACGGCTGCGCGGCCTCGACCTGTCCGTGTTCCGTCTGGCGCTGCCCACCTGGGGCGACCCCTTCGGGCTGGTCGGGCCGAAGGAGCTCAACCAGGCCGCGCTGGAGGCCCAGGAGGGGGTCCTGCTCCAGCTCGCCGACACACAGATCGGCCTCGTACCCACGGCGGACCGGCGTGGTTCATCCTATGCGGGCGTGTCTTGGACGCCGTATCGGGCGACCAATACCCCTCCACAGATTCCCGGCCTCGCCGAGGCGGAACAGCGGCTGAAACTCGCGCTCATCGAGGCCGGACGGACCCTGGAGGGCATCACCGACATCGCCGGTTTCGAACCCGGGGTGCACGAGGAGCTGGGCACGCTGGAAGCGCACCAGGCACCTCCTCTCGCACACGGCTACCCGCCGCGGGCCCACAGACTCGCTGCCCAGGCCGAACGGCTGGCCCGGGTGATCGCTCTGGCCGGTCCCGCCTCGGGCCGCGGGATGACCGGCGGCCAGGCCGAGGAGCGCCGCCGGGCACTGCACACACTCGACATGGCCGTACGGCGCGCCCACGTGGCCGCCCACGCGGCCATCTGACCACCGCTCCCGTGGCCGCGCCCCTGGTGGAGGGGGCACGGTTCTCGGGGTTCTTCCAGGGACGTCACCTGATCCGTTCCCGGCCCGGCCGACGGATACTGGTTCGTGTACGACGGTGCCAAGCCCATCCCGAAGGAACGAGGAGCCATGCAACCCGAGCACATCCGAGCCTCCGACGCGGACCGTGACCAGGTGGCCGAACGGCTCCGGGAGGCCCTCGCGGAAGGCCGGCTCAGCCCCGGCGAACTCGACGAGCGCCTGGAGGCCCTCTACACGGCCAAGACCGTGGGGGAACTCGCACCGATCGTCGCTGACCTGCCCTCCCCCGGGAACACCCGGGCCGCCATGACGGACCGGATGTCCGTCCTGGGCCCCGACGCCCGGGACCTCGCCGAGCAGAGCAAGGGGTCGGAGAACCTCGTGGCGGTGTTCGGCGGCTGCGAGCGCAAGGGCCGCTGGCTCGTGGAGCCCAGGACCAACATCTCCGTCCTGTTCGGTGGGGTGGACCTCGACCTGCGCGAGGCCGTCCTGAGCCAGAACGAGGTGACCGTGCAACTGGCCGTGATCCTGGGCGGAGTGGAGATCACCGTGCCCGAGGGGGTCCGAGTGATCAACAACACGTCCGCGATCCTCGGCGGCGCGGAGATCCACGGGGCCGACCGGGTCACAGACCCTAACGCCCCGGTCATCCGGCTCACCGGTACCTGCATGCTCGGCGGGGTGGAGGTCAAGAGCAAGCGCCCCAAGCGGCGCAGGAAGTCCCGAGGGTGACCGGAACGACACTTCTCGTGTCCACACGGTGAACGAGCTGCGAAAAGAGGCCCACCTCGTGAACCCCCGGAACCGGGTGCCGAGTACCGTGGACAGCGTCATGAACGATGAATCCACGTTGTCGGTGACCATCACCGGGCGGGACCGCCCGGGGATCAGCGCGCGCCTGCTCAGCACCCTTTCCGTCTTCCCGGTGGCCATCGTCGACCTGGAGCAGGTCGTCCTGGGCGGCCGGCTCACACTCGGGGCCGTACTGGAGGTCGACGAGCGCGTGGCACCCGGCGTCACCCGCCACCGGGTCTTCGAAGAGGTCCGCCATGCTCTGGACAAGACCGCGATTGACCTCGACGTGGAGGCCGAGTACGGGGAGGGCAACGGGCGTGTCAACGCCTACGACCCCAACCGCCTGCACGTCACCGTCCTGGCGGACACGCTCCGCCCCGGCGCCCTCGCCGCGATCACGTCCTGTGTGGCTCGCGCGGGTGCCAACATCGACCGGATCGAACGCCTTTCCAGCTACCCGGTGACCTCCGTTGAAATGGACATCTCCGGTGGGAGCGCCGACCAGCTCCGCGCCGAGCTCGCGATGGAGGCGAGCACCCAGGGAGTGGACGTCGCCGTCCAGTCCAGCGGCCTGCATCGCCGCGGCAAGCACCTGATCGTCATGGACGTGGATTCGACCCTGATCCAGGGCGAGGTGATCGAGCTCCTCGCGGCACACGCGGGCTGCGAGGCCCAGATCGCCAGGGTGACAGAACAGGCCATGCGCGGCGAACTGGACTTCGAGGAGTCGCTGCGCGCCCGGGTCGCCCTGCTGCGTGGCCTGGACGCCTCCGCGATCGACCGGGTGCGTGAGGAGATCATGCTGACCCCGGGGGCCCGGACCCTGGTCCGCACGCTGAAGCGCCTGGGCTACGCCTGCGGCATCGTCAGCGGGGGGTTCACCCAGATCACCGACTCCCTGGTGGAGCTGCTGGATCTGGACTACGCCGCCGCGAACACCCTGGAGGTGGTCGACGGCAAGCTCACCGGTGAACTGGTGGGGCCGATCATCGACCGCAAGGGCAAGGCTGTCACCCTCCAGCAGTTCGCCGACCAGGCCGGGGTGCCCCTGACCCAGACGGTCGCCATCGGCGACGGCGCCAACGACCTGGACATGCTCCGGACCGCCGGTCTCGGGGTGGCCTTCAACGCCAAGCCCGTGGTGCGCGAGCAGGCGGACACGTCGGTGACCGTCCCCTATCTGGACGCGATCGCCTTCATCCTGGGTATCACCCGCGAAGAGATCGAAGCCGCCGACCTCCACGCCTGACCAGCATCCGGCCACGCCCAGCGGACACACGAAAGCCCCTGCCACGCTGTCGACCAGCGGCAGAGGCTTCGCCGTATATTCACGATTGCACAAGCCCGCACACAAAAAAACAGGGCCGGAGCCACCCCCAAAGGAACAACCCCGACCCCAACAAAAAACCGTGGCAGCGACCTACTCTCCCACCCCACCACAGGGCAGTACCATCAGCGCAAAGGGACTTAACG
>NZ_AZXF01000039.1 GCF_000515115.1 Nocardiopsis sp. CNT312 | reverse complement strand
TGGGTCGAGGCGATCGACCTGGCTCCGGGGATGTGGCTGCAGACCTCGGCGGGCACGTGGGTGCAGGTGTCGGCCGTGGAGGCCGGTGTCCAGCACGCCCGGGTGCACAACCTGACGGTCGCGGGGCTGCACACCTACCATGTGGAGGCGGGGGAGCTCGACCTCCTCAACCACAACTGTGGCGGTGCTGCTTTTGATCCAGATCTTGCCTCTGCTTCTGGAAGATATATTGACCCTATTAAAAATAAGAGTGGGTTGTGGCAAAGGGCTGGTAGGGCTCTGCAGAAGAAGTTTGGCAGAGGAACAAACCAGGGGCAATGGCCTAGTCCAGAGCGCGGTAATGAAGCTGGATGGAACGCCCTTGGTGGGGAAATTCTTGATAGTATCGTCTATCATCCGAGCGCTGTTGCGAGTCGAGGTCGGGGAAATATCCAGGGAGCCTACGCTGACCTAATTGACGTTAGGGTGCCGGGATTGGGTACGGCTAGGGGAATCGGAGTCAGGCTCAGTGATTCTGGAATATTCGAGACTTTCATTGATTGATTGAGGGATGTAAATTGGAAGAGGGTTTTGAATTCCTTTTCCAAGAGAGAAAGTTTCTCTATAGGGGGAGGATTATTCATGTAGTCGACTACGATGATCTCACATCTGAAGCGAGAGTTATCGGGTTTGAGGATCCGGAGAAATATCCACTCGGTGAGACTCACTCAGTCTCTGTTCCGTATCATGAGGGCTGGGGTGGGGCGAAGATCCTCATTGATCCGCGCGTCGGTGAACTTCCTGTCGATTACGTCATGAAATGCATCGAGGCTGCTGAGATCTTTGTTTCTTATTGAGATGAGAGAATTTCTGCTGGGATAATCTGACTTCTTCGCACTCTTATTTATTTTTATCTTCGGGTGAGAGCTTGGTTCACTAGGCATGTGAACTATTGCCTTTCGAATCTTCGCGAGGTTGGTTCTGGTGCAGGGGCCAAGTAGCTGACCCCTGCACCAGAACCAACCTCGTCCGTGGATAAGCAGGGCGCCCGGTACGGGTGTGGTGATGGCCGACGGGTCGACGGTGCCCATCGAGGACGTCGAGGTCGGGGACGTGGTGGTGGCCACCGGCGGGCACCCGTTCTGGGTGCCGGAGCTGGAGGCGTGGGTCGAGGCGATCGACCTGGCCCCGGGGATGTGGCTGCAGACCTCGGCGGGCACATGGGTGCAGGTGTCGGCCGTGGAGGCCGACACGCAGCACGCCCGGGTGCACAACCTGACGGTCGCGGGGCTGCACACCTACCATGTGGAGGCGGGGGAGCTCGACCTCCTCAACCACAACTGTGGTTTTGATGGTGGAATTTGGGGAAGAATGAAGCCCGCAGGTCAGGGCTATGAAATTAATCATATGCCTCAGAATGCATCCACTTCAATCACCACTTACAGTGGTCCGGCCATCAGGATGCTTAAGCCTGATCATGCTATTGTTAATTCGACTGGTTCGTCTGCTGCAGCTAGGTCTTGGCTCAGGCAGCAGAGGGGCTTGGTTTCGGCGGGGAGAATCGATGAAGCTTTGATAAATGATATTAATGATGTCATATCAAAGTTTCCTGGGAAGTACAATAATGCCATTGGGGAGATGATCGGAGGTCTCTCGTCGAATGCTCAGTATCAAGCCCTCAGGGGAATTCCGAGTTCCGTCCACGTCCAGCTCACTATCTGGTGACCCATTTGTTGCGAGTCAGTCTTGTTTATTTTGAATCCTCCGTTTGGAATCACGGGAATTGATTTGAAGATCGGTGACTCCTTTCGTAGCGCGCCGAGGGCGCTGGAGGCAGTCCCTGGAGCCGCAGGGGTCCGGACTCTTCCTGGTGGTGGAGCTTGTCACGCCTACGTAGAGAGTCTCGATTTGGGGCTGGCGGTACATCGGGATAAGACTGGTTCTGTGGATGCTCTTGAAGTATATGGACCGGGCTTCGGAGGGGCCGTGGAGTTCGGGGGGATAGATGTCTTCAGCGTCCCTGCAGATGATTTGATTGGCCGTTTGTCGCGAGACTTCATTTCTACAACCGAAGACTCTGGTCTTTTCTTTCTAATTCCCGATCTTCTTTTGTCTTTCTCTCGGGCGGGCCTCCCTGTTGAGGGGGGTGGGAATTATGGTTTCTACTTTGAATCTGTCCTTGTTGCGGCTCCAGGCTACTATTGAACTATAGATGATTTCTTCTTGTTTTCCATTTATTGTCTTCCTGGCGTAAATTTCCCATTGCGATTTATTGTGAGATTCAATGGTTTCGATGGGGTGATTTTTGGGATGTGTTCAGCAAGAGAGTGGCGGAGAGGAACCCGGCCCACTCGGTGGCGGGGAAGGGGAGCTGTCCGGCGTCGGGGGGCTTGGAATCACGGACCGTTGCTCCGCAGGGAAGGTCGGCCGCCTCGATACACTCGGCGCGGTTGCCGCTGTAGCTGGACTTGAAGAAGTTCAGTTCTTCATGTGTGGACATGCTGTTCGTGGGACTCCAGGCTCTGCTGTAGGAATCGGATGCTTTCTGAGGTCCGAAGAGCGGCTGCGTTCAGGTGTGATAATTCTGCTACATAGCGTTGCACAGATTCGCTCTCCTGAACAAAAAGGATATCTGTTGACGTTTCTGTGTAGACGATGCTGGGGTCGAGCTGGCTGGGGAAGTCCAGCATGACGAATGATCCTGAGAGGGCCGCGTGCATCCCAGCGCTGAAGGGGAGCACCTGAACGTCCATGTTGTGATGCATCACCATGTTGATCAGGTGCTGTAGCTGATCACGCATGACCTCAGACTTCCCTGCCAGCCGGTGCAGGGCAGCCTCATCGATCACTGCCCACAGGTGCAGGGGGCGGTGTCTGGTCAACACGTGCTGTCGTTGCATGCGTGCATCGACGTTGCGCTGCACTTCCTTGTCGGAGAGGGTTCGAGCTCCCCGGAAGATCGACTCGGCATACTCCGGTGTCTGAAGCAGGCCGGGGATGACCTGGCACTGATACATGCGCATCATCGAAGCTTCGACCTCGAAGTCCGGCAGCGCGTTGCCTCCGAAGATGTCCTTGTAGTTGGACCACCACCCTCGCCGGGCTGGAGGAAGGCGCCGACGTCGATGCGCTTCTCCTGCTCCTGTGGCCGCACGCCGCCCCGCGAACCGCACCCCCGAGCCCGGCGGCACCCCCGCGCCGGCCGGTTCTGCTCGCCGCCGCCTGACAAGGGTTCGAGGTTCGTCCTGGGACGAACCTCGACGGCACGGCGCACCCCCCACTGTGCACCGCGCCCATCACACCCCGTCCCCTCACACCGCTGCCACGTCCACCTTGCGGCCGTCGGGGTCGGTGAGCACGCGGCGGCCCGGTTCCAGGGGCGGGCGGGCCGCCGCCGCGTCCACCGCCAGGCCGAGCCGCAGGGCACCCGTGCGGCGCGTGTCGGTGGCCGGGTAGATCTCCAGCACCGAACCGTCGTCCAGCACCGCCGCGTAGTGCCGCGGCCCCCGGCCGTGCCGCTCCTCGGCGAAGTCCAGGCCCAGGCCGGAGTAGAAGGCCCGGCACTCCTCCATGCGCTCGCTGTACAGGACCAGGAGGGTGACACGTGCGCTCGTCGTCATGGTCGGTTCCCAGGGGGTCGGGGGCGGTGTCGGACAGCCCGCTCATTGTAGTTTTGCCATCAGGTTATGAGGTACTTGGGTACTATGGCTTGAGGAGGTGGATGATCACGATGACCGCTGCTGCCAAGCGTCAGACTCCGCTGAAGGTCGACCCCGCGACGGACGAACTCATCGCCCAGGCCGCGCACTTTCTCGGCATGACCAAGAAGGACTTCGTGGCCGAGGCGTCCAAGGCCTACCTGGAACAGCGCCGCGAGGAGGTGCGCCGGGGCATGGTCGAGTCGATGAGGGTGCTGGACGGAACACTCGGCTCCAGTGTCGCGGCCCTGACGGGACTGTCGCCGGAGAGAATCGAGGAACTGGGCGGTGCGGGTGAGTGGGAGGCCTGACCCGTGCCGCCCCGTCCCACCCTTCGCTGCCTGCGAGAAGACCTTCGGCTGCCCGTACCGTCCGCGCGGACCCCGCTGGAGCGGATCGACCATCCCCTGCTGAGGAAAGCCGCCGAGCAGTTCGCTGACCCCGGGACACCGCACGAACGCATCCGCGCCATCGACGACACGGTCCTGTTCAAGGTCAAGGTCGCCAGGTGGCGGGGTGCCGTGTTCGTCGACGAGAACGACAGCGATGTCCGTGACTGGCTGGTCGCGGCAGGTCGGTGTGAGGACGGATCGAACGACGACTTCTACGCCTGCCTGCACGCCCAGGCGCGTACGGCCCGGCAGCGCTACAACGCCGAGCACGATCGAGCGCTGACCACCGATACCCACACCGGACACCTGCTCCCGGGTTCCGATGACCGCGACCGTTACCTCTTGGAGGCAGGGGTCCGCTTCACGCTGCGACTCGACACGGAGATCCGTGGTCTGGTCCGCGGCTCGCTGCGGGACGGTCACGAGCACGCCGCCGACTTCTCCGGGTTCCGGCTCGGTGTCATCGTCCGTGCGGACGAAGGGCATGAGACCTATGTCGCGATCCGTATCACCGGGTCCGTGCCCCACGATCTCATCGCCGTGATCCTCTCCCGGGTTCCCGACTGTGCCGTCGACGCCTGGTTCCCCGAGTACACGCTGCCGGAACGGCATCTTCTTCCGGCTGAACAGGCGTGGTCCAACCTGATGGAGCCCGAGGCGGCGGCGGGGCTGCTCGACACGGACACCTGAACGCGCCGCCTTCTACTCAGCGTCCACGGGCTCGTCGGCGGTGCCCTCGCGGCTGGCGAGCAGGCGGCGCAGCGACGCCACCCGGTCCGGGTCCAGGCGGCCCTCCGCCAGGGCGGCGGCCACCGCGCAGTCCTCCGCGCCCTCCTGGTGGGAGCAGTCCGGCGGGCAGTCCAGGGCGGCCTCGCCGATGTCGGCGAAGCCCGCGACGATCTCCTCCGGGTCGATGTGGGCCAGCCCGAAGCTGCGCACGCCCGGGGTGTCGATCAGCCAGCCGCCCTCGAAGGCCAGCGCCAGGGCCGACGTGGAGGTGTGCCGCCCCCGCCCCGTCACGGCGTTCACGTGGCCCACGGCCCGGTCGGTGCCGGGCACCAGGCGGTTCACCAGGGTGGACTTGCCCACCCCCGAGGAGCCCACGAACACGCTGGTCCGGCCGGTCAGCCGGGCCTCCAGCCCGTCCAGGCCGGCGTCGGGGCGCAGCACCTCGTAGGGCACCCCCAGCGGCTCGTACACCCGCACCAGCTCGCCGGGGTCGGCCAGATCGGCCTTGGTCAGGCACAGCAGCGGGTCCAGCCCCGCGTCGTAGGCGGCCACCAGGCAGCGGTCCACGAACCGGGGCTGCGGTGCGGGGTCAGCGAGCGCGCACACGATCGCCATCTGGTCGGCGTTGGCGACGATCACCCGCTCCACGGGGTCGGTGTCGTCGGCGGTGCGGCGCAGCACCGAAGCGCGGTCCCGGACCCGCACCACCCGCGCCAGGGTGTCCGGCCTGCCGGACAGGTCGCCGACCACGTCCACGCGGTCGCCCACCACGATCGAGCCGCGGCCCAGCTCGCGGGCCTTCATCGCCACCACGGGAACGCCGTCCAGCAGGCAGCGGTACCGGCCCCGGTCCACGGCGGTGACCAGCCCCTCGACGGCGTTCTCGTGCTTGGGCCGCCTGCGGGTGCGGGGGCGCGAACCGCCCCGGGCGCGTACGCGGATGTCGTCCTCGTCCAGGTGGCGCCCGCCGCCCCGCGTGCGGCTCATGACAGGACCTCCGACCACAGGCCCGGGAAGTCGGGCAGGGTCTTGCGCGTGGTGGCGATGTTCTCCACCTCCACTCCGGGCACCGCCAGGCCGATGACCGCGCCGGAGGTGGCCATCCGGTGGTCGTCGTAGGAGTGGAACACGCCGCCGTGCAGCGGGCGCGGCCGGATGAGCAGGCCGTCGGGCAGCTCCTCGGCGTCGCCGCCCAGGCGGTTGATCTCGGCGGCCAGCGCCGCGATGCGGTCGGTCTCGTGGCGGCGCAGGTGGCCGATGCCGGTGAGTTCGGAGGGGGAGTCGGCCAGGGCGGCGACGGCGGCGATGGTGGGGGTGAGTTCGCCCACGTCGCGCAGGTCGGCGGTGATGCCGTGCACCTGCCCGGTGCCGCGCAGGGTGAGGTCGCCACCGGACCGGGAGACCTCGCCGCCCATGCGGGTGAACAGCGCGCGCAGCACGTCGCCGGGCTGGGTGGTGTGCTCGGGCCAGCCCTCGACCGTCACCTCACCGCCGCTGACCAGGGCGGCGGCCAGGAACGGCGCGGCGTTGGACAGGTCGGGTTCGACGGTGATCTGGGTGGCCTTGACCGGGCCGGGCTCCACCCGCCAGGAGTTCTCCCCGGTGGTGACGGCCACGCCCACGTCCCGCAGCATCTCCACGGTCATGTCCAGGTGCGGCTGGGAGGGCACCGGCGGGCCCTGGTGGCGCACGTGCACGCCCTCGGTGAAGCGGGCGCCGCTGAGCAGCAGCGCCGACACGAACTGGGAGGAGCCCGAGGCGTCCAGGGTGACCTCGCCGCCGCGCACGGCGCCGGTGCCGTGGATGGTGGCGGGCAGGGCGCCGCGTCCGCCGTCGTCGATGTCGGCGCCCAGGGCGCGCAGGGCGTCCAGCAGCGCGTCCACGGGCCGCTCCCGGGCACGCGGGTCGCCGTCGAAGCGCACGTCGCCGGCGGCGAGGGCGGCCAGCGGCGGCACGAACCGCATCACGGTGCCGGCGTTGCCGACGTCGATGGAGGCGGGGCCGCGCAGCGGCGCGGGGGTGACGGCCAGGTCCTCGCCGGAGGCGGTGACGCCCGTGCCCAGGGCGCGCAGGGCGCCGGCCATCAGTTCGCTGTCGCGGCTGACGAGCGGGCGCCGCACCAGGCACGGCGACTCCGACAGCGCCGCCAGCACGAGTGCCCGGTTGGTCATGGACTTGGAACCGGGCAGGGACACCCGGGCGCGCACCGGACGGTCGGCGGTGGGCGCGGCCCAGTGCGGGCCGGGGGCGGCGGTGCCGTGCGGGCCGGGCTGTGGTGACGAGGAGTCAGGCATGGTCCAAGGTTACCGAGCGGCCGATCCCCGGCGGAGCGCGAAGCGCGCGGCGGTACCCTGGGACGGCCATGGTGTATCTGGATCACGCAGCCACGACCGAGGTCCGCCCCGAGGTCATCGCCGACGTCACGGACGGGTTCGGCGCTCTCGGCAACCCCTCCTCCCTGCACGGACACGGCCGGGCCGCGCGCCGCACCGTGGAGGAGGCGCGCGAGCGGATCGCCCGTGCGCTGGGCTGCACGCCCCACGAGGTGGTCTTCACCGGGGGCGGCACCGAGGCCGACAACATCGCGATCAAGGGCCTGTACTGGTCGCGCAACAACGAGGACCCCGCGCGGCGCAGAATCCTCATCAGCGCCGTGGAGCACCACGCGGCCCTGGACCCGGCACACTGGATGGCCGACCACCAGGGCGCCGAGTTCGAGGCGCTGCCGGTGGACGCCGCCGGGCGCGTGAGCCCGGACACCCTGCGCGCGGCCGTCGAGCGCGACCCGGCGTCGGTGGCGCTGGTGTGCGTCATGTGGGCCAACAACGAGGTCGGCACCGTCCAGCCGGTCGCCGAACTCGCGGCCGTGGCCGCCGAGTACGGCATCCCCCTCCACACCGACGCCGTCCAGGCGGTGGGTGCCGAACCCGTGGACTTCGCCGCCGCCGGGGTGGGGTCGCTGGCGCTCAGCGGGCACAAGATCGGCGGCCCGGTGGGCGTGGGCGCCCTGGTCCTGGCGCGGGGGCTGGCCCCCGTCCCGGTGCTGCACGGCGGCGGCCAGGAGCGCGGCATCCGCTCGGGCACCCTGTCCACGCCGCTGCTGCGCGGCCTGGCCACGGCCGTCGAGCTGGCCGTGGCCGAGCGCGAGGAGCACGCCAAGCACCTGTCGGCGCTCCGTGACGAACTGGAGGAGCGGGTGCGCGCGGCCGTGCCGGACGCGGTCGTCAACGGCGACATCGAGCGGCGGCTGCCGGGGATCTCCCACCTGTCCTTCCCCGGGTGCGAGGGGGACGCGCTGCTCATGCTGCTCGACGCCCACGGCGTCTCCTGCTCCACCGGGTCGGCCTGCTCGGCGGGGGTGGCCCAGCCCAGCCACGTGCTGCTCGCCATGGGTGCCGACGCCGACACCGCGCTGAGCAGCCTGCGGCTGTCCCTGGGCCGCACCTCCACGCGGGAGGACGTCGCGGCGCTGGCCGAGCGGATCGGTCCCGCCGTGGAGCGGGCCCGCGCCGCCCGGGCCAAGCGCCGCCGCTGAACCCGGTGTGCTGCCCGGCTACCCCCGCTCGACGGTGACCGACTCCAGGACCACGTCGTCCTCGGGCCGGTCCTGCGCGCCGGTCGGCACCTGGGAGATGGCCTCCACGACGGCGTAGGACTCCTCGTCCGCCACCTGGCCGAAGATCGTGTGCATCCCGTTGAGGTGCTCGGTCGGTCCCACCGTGATGAAGAACTGCGAGCCGTTGGTGTCGGGGCCGGAGTTGGCCATCGCGAGCACGCCCGGCTCGGCGAAGTCGTGGTCGGACTCCACCTCGTCCTCGAACCGGTACCCGGGGCCGCCGCGGCCGGTGCCCTCGGGGTCGCCGCCCTGGATCATGAAGCCGTCGATGACGCGGTGGAAGACGGTGCCGTCGTAGAAGGCGGCGTCGCCGGTCTCGGGGTTGGGCACGCCCTCGCCCTCGGCCAGGCCCACGAAGTTGGCGACGGTCAGCGGCGCGGCCTCGGGGAACAGCACGACCTCGATGTCGCCCTCGCTGGTGTGCAGCGTGGCGCCGGTCACGTCGGAGACGTCGATGTCGGCGGGGCCGCCGACCGACTCCTGCTCGCCGGAACCGCCGGAACCGTTGCTGCTGCTCGTCTCGTCCTCTCCGGCGGGCTCGGTGTCCCCGGTGCAGGCGGTCGTGCCCAGGAGGGCGGTGGTGGCGAGGAGGGCGGCTGCGGGGAGGGCGAAGCGGTGCATGGCGGGTACCTTCGGCTGGGATACGTAGTGATCCGCACAGATTACTGCCGTCTGCCGGGTGCCCCTCCCCAGGGTGTCGGGGCCGGTCACGGCGGATGTCGTCGCTCTCGGTCGGACAGCGGAAACCGCAGGTGCCCGCAACCTGGGGTGATTAGTCATGACTTGTGTGGACTTATCGCGGATCGCCGTAGCCGCCGGGGCGCTTGACCCGTCACCCCCGGTCGGGAGAAGGTCGTTTCGGATGGGGGCGTGTATCCGAGGGACCCGCCCCGAACGGCGAGGGAGAGGAAACGGGCGTGGACACGGTGCTGCCGTCTGCGATGTGGCTCCCCTTCGGCGCGCGGCTGCTGCGCGCCCGCTCCGACAAGGGGCTCTCACGTGCCGAACTGGCCAGGACCGTCGGTGTCACCGACGACAAGCTCCGCCAGGTGGAGTACGCCTACTGCCGTCCCGCGCGCACGCTCGTCGAGCGCGTGGACACCGCGCTGGGCACCGACCGCCAACTCCTGGACGCGTGGGCGATCACCCTCCAGGCCGAGGCCTTCCCCAACGAGTTCGGCGACCTGCGGGAGATCGGTCTGCACGCCGCCCGGCTGTGGGAGCACCAGCCCATGGCCGTCCCCACCTTCCTGCGCACCCGCGAGTACTCCCGCGCGATCCTGGGACCCGCCCATCCCGGCCTGGACACCGAACAGGTCGAGTCCCTGGTGGACGAGGAGATGCTGCACCGGGCCGCGATGATCGGCCCCGAAGGACCCGAACTGCGGGTCGTCGTCAACGAACCCGTCCTGACCCGGCCCCAGGGCGGCGCCGCCGTCAGCGCCGACCAGCGCGGCTTCCTCGCCGACCTCATCGAGGCGGGCATCGTCACTATGGCCGTCATCCCCGAGGAGACCCCGCACCACCCGGGCCTGGGCGGGGCGTTCCGGCTCATGGAGTTCGAGGACCGGCCCAGCATGGTCTACGCCTTCGCCGCCCGCGACGGCGACCTCACCGCCGATCCCGAACAGGTCGGGCGCTGCGCCATGATCCGCGAGGCCATCGAGGACGCCGCCGTCGAACTCACCCCGGACTCGCGCCTGTTGACGGCGGGGCGCCCCGGAGCGTGACACGCCCTATGACCGGGCCACCCGCCGAAGGCCTTGGGAGGGCCGTCCCGATGGGCTAGGTTGCGCGCCATGGACATCGCGATCACATCCGGATACGTCGTCCCCGTCGACGGCGACCCCATCGACGGCGGCACCGTCCTCGTCTCCGGCGGCAGGATCACCGCCGTCGGCCGCGACGGCGACGTCGCCGTCCCCCAGGGGGCCGAGGTCGTCGACGCCTCCGGGGCGTGGGTGCTGCCCGGCTTCGTCGAGGCGCACGGCCACATCGGCATCGACGAGGAGGGCATCGGCTGGGCCGGCGACGACACCAACGAGATGACCGACCCCAACGGTGCCCGCATGCGCGCCCTGGACGCCATCAACCCCGCCGACCAGGGCTTCACCGACGCCCTCTCCGGCGGCGTCACCACCTCCGTCGTCAAACCCGGCTCGGGCAACCCGATCGGCGGCCAGACCGTCGCGATCAAGTGCTGGGGCCGCAGCGTCGACGACCGTCTCCTCAAGCAGCCCGCCAGCGTCAAGAGCGCACTGGGGGAGAACCCCAAACGGGTCTACGGGGACAAGGACCGGCTGCCCTCCACCCGCCAGGGCGTGGCCGCCGTCATCCGTGACGCCTTCACCAAGGCGCAGGACTACGGGGCCAAGCGCGACCACGCCGCCGCCCAGGGCGAGCCCTTCGACCGCGACACCACCCTGGAGGTCCTGGTCCGGGTCCTGGACGGCGAACTCCCCTGGTGCCAGCACGTCCACCGCGCCGACGACATGCACACCGCGATGCGCCTGGCCGACGAGTTCGGCTACCGCCTGGTCATCAACCACTGCACCGAGGGCCACCTGCTCGCCGACGAGATCGCCGCCCGCGGCATCCCCGTGATCACCGGGCCGCTCATGATCGGCCGCTCCAAGGTCGAGGTGAGGAACAAGACCCTCGCCAACCCCGGCATCCTCGACCGCGCGGGCGTGAAGGTCGCCCTCACCACCGACCACCCGGTCGTGCCCGTGGAGTTCCTCGTGCACCAGGCCACCCTGTGCGTCAAGGAGGGGATGGACCCCGGTGCGGCGATCCGTGCCATCACCCTCAACCCCGCCGAGATCATGGGGATCGCCGACCGGGTGGGCGCGTTGCGCCCCGGCATGGACGCCGACGTGGTGGTGTGGTCGGGTGACCCCCTCGACGTGATGAGCCGCGCCCTGCGCGTGTTCGTCGGCGGACGCGAGGTCTACACCTACGACGAGGGGCGGCGCGAGGGCCGGGCCCTGGACCCCTACTACCGCGAGAACCGCGGCTGAGCCAGTGGGCGCGGCGGGAACAGGGGCTACCTGAGTTCGCGCAGCCCCTCGGCCACGGCCGCCACGCCGCTGCCGGAGGTGTCCAGCACGGCCGTGGCCCGCTCCATCGCCAGCCGCTGGGCCAGCTCGGACACCTCACCGGGGCCTCCCTCCGCCAGAACCAGGGGGGAGGCCGCCGCGACCGCCGCCATCAGCAGAGCCGCGCCCCCGCCCAGGACCGCCAGCGGTGTGCCCGGAGCGGCCACCACACCGACCCGCTCCCGGCCGGTCAGCCCCCAGGCCTTCGCGCGCTCGCGGCCCGCCGCCACGAGCTCGGTGCCGGTCCAGGAGCGCCCCGGCTCCTCCAGCGCCGCCGCGTCCGCGTCTAGCGCGTAGGGTGCGAAGTGGTCGCCGTGCGCGCGCACCTCCGTGGTGTAGTCCAGCACCAGGGGCGGCACCTCCTTCAGGGGCAGCCCGAGCGGGTGCAGCGAGGTCCCCACCACCTCCTCGGCGCCGCTGTCGAGCGCCGCCTCTAGGCGCGCGGCGTCGGCGACCGCGGTCTGCGCGCCGTCGGGGAAGGCGTCCCCGTCCACCGGCACCGCCACGGCCCCCACCGACCAGCACGACAGCAGCCACACCAGGGACTGCCAGTGCAGGGGCAGCGCGACCGCCACCCGGTCACCGGGCTGCGTCCCGAACCCGTCCACCAGCATGTTGGCGGTCTTGGACACCCAGTTGTCCAGGGTCGCGGGGGAGAGCTCCACCCGGTTGCCCGAGGTGTCGTAGGAGGTCACGAACGGGTGTGCGGGGCTCGCGGCGACCAGGTCGCGCCACAGCCGTGCGGGAGTTTCGGACATGGGGCCACTCTAGGAGAGCCATGAAGCGTTTCATCCTGACCGGAGCTCCGGGCTCCGGCAAGACCGTCCTCCTCCGCCAGCTGGAGCTGGACGGCTACGCGGTGGTGGAGGAGGCCGCCACCGACGTCATCGCGCTCGCGCGGGCCCAGGGCAGGCCCGAGCCGTGGACCGACGCGTCGTTTCCCGGCGAAGTGTGCGCGCTCCAGAGGCGTCGCCTGGCCCGCGCCGTCGCCCCCGGCGTGTCGGTGCAGATCCATGACCGCTCCCCGGTGTGCACCTACGCGCTCGCCCGCTACCTGGGGCACCCCGTCCCCCCGGAACTGCGCGGTGAACTCCGCAGGATCCGGGACGAGGAGGTGTACGAGCGGCGGGTCCTGTTCGTGGAGAGCCTGGGGTTCGTCACGCGGACGGAGGCCCGGCGCGTGAGTCTCGACGAGGCACTGCGTTTCGAACGGGTCCACACCGATGTCTACCGGGAGCTGGGCTACGACTGTGTCGCCCTCCCCGCCGGTGATCCACGCGAGCGCGCCGACGCCGTCGCGGAGGTCGTCGGGCGTCCGTGAGCCGGGCACGGCACACCTGACCGGCCGGTGTGCGTCGGCTCACCGAAGCTGCCAGAGTGGGCGCATGCGCATGCCCGCCGGACGGCTCCTCGCCCGTGTCACCGCGCTCCCCGCCGTCGCCGTCGGCGCGTGGCTCCTGGTGGCCTTCCCCCTCCTGGCCCTCGGGCTGTTCACGCCGCTGGCCGCGGCGATCGTCGGAGTGCCCGCGGTGGTGGCCGCGTGCGCCCTCGTCCCCAGGCTCGTCCCGGACCTGGAGGACGTCCCCTGGTGGCCGGTCGCCCTGGTCCTGCTGATCACGGTCGCCTTCGCGGCCGTGCAGATCGCCTACCACGCCGAGGCGCTCGTCATCCGGCGCGACCCCGCCTCCTACGCCATGTACACGGTGTGGATCGCCGAGAACGGGTCCCTGCCCATCCCGCTCCAGCGCGACCTCATCGCCGGGGACGACCCCTCCCTCAGCTACCAGAGCCTGGCCCAGTATCAGCGCGGCGACGTCATCTGGCCGCAGTTCCTGGCCGGGGCGCCCCTGCTGACCGCGGTCGGCCACTGGCTGGGCGGGCTCGACGGCATGCTCCTGGCCACCCCGGTCCTGGGCGCGCTGGGCGTGCTCACCTTCGCCGGACTGACCGCGCGCCTGGTCGGCGCCCGTTGGGCGCCCCTGGCCGCGCTGGTCCTGGCGGTGTGCCTGCCCCAGCAGTGGGTGAGCCGCTTCACCTACAGCGAGCCCGCCACCCAGATCCTGCTGCTGGGCGGACTGGTGCTGGCCTACGACGCGCTGTCCAGGCGCACCGCGCTCACCGACCGCTGGTCGTCCCGGCACACCCTGGCCGCCGCCGCGGGGCTGGCGCTTGGCCTCGGCCTGGTGGTGCGCATCGACGTCCTGCGCGACCTGCTGCCGGTGGTGGGCTTCGTCGGCCTGCTGCTGCTCGCCCGCAGGGGGCAGGCCCTGCCGCTGCTGGGCGGCCTGGCCGTGGGCACCGGGATGGGGCTGTACGCGGGCTTCGGGCTGTCCGAGCCCTACCTGGACTACCTGTCCGACTCCCTCGACCCCCTGCTGATGATCTCCGGCGGCGTCGTCGCCCTCACCGTCGTGGCCACCGCCGCCCTGTGGCGCCACGGCGTGCCCCGAGTGCACCGCGTCCGGTGGCTGCCCGACCTCATGGCCGTGCTCGTCCTGGTCGCCATGATCGGGTTCGCGCTCCGCCCGGTGTTCTGGCCCGACTACGGCCACGGCAGCGACTTCACCGACCAGTGGGTCGCCGCCGTCCAGCGCTACGAGGGCCTGCCGGTGGAGGGCAGCCGCACCTACTACGACCACAGCCTCTACTGGGTGGGCTGGTACGTCGGACTGGGCACCGTCCTGTTCGCCTCGTTCGGGCTGGCGATGGTCGTGCGCCGCATCGTGCAGCGCCGCGCCCCCGAGTGGGTACTGCCCGTCATGCTGCTGGTGTGGACCGTGGGCACCACCCTGCTGCGCCCCGCCATCACCCCCGACCACCCCTGGGCCAGCCGACGGCTCATCGCGCTGGTCATCCCCGCCTTCATCCTCTTCGCCGTCTGGTTCGCGGCCCGCCTCACCCGCTACTGCGACACCGCAGTGGAGGGGGCCGGTCCCCTCCAGCGGTCGCTCCCGGCGGTGGCCGCCGCGACCGCCGCGGCGGCGATGCTCGTCCCCACCACCGTGACCTCGGCCAACGGCATCATGGGCTATCGGCAGGACATCGGTACGGTCGAGGCCACACGTAGTCTGTGTGAGCACCTTCCGGACGACGGATCGGTCGTGGTGGTCGATTCAGGCATGGCGGGCAACTACCTGCCGCTGTTCCGGAACGTGTGCGGCCTGCCCACCGCGTCCATGGACGATCCCACGCCCCCGGACGTGGAGCGGGTCGTCGCCGAGATCAACGGCCGGGGGCGCGACGCCGTGCTCGCCGCCTCGGACTGGACCCTGATCCAGGACCTGGCGGGGGACGCGGCCGAACCGGTGCGCCCCTTCCACGTGATCGCCGACATGGACCCCAGTACCCTCATGAAGCCCCCCACGGGTTCCTGGACCTTCACCGGGAGCGTGTGGGTGGCGGTCATACCAGCCTGACCCGCACACCGCGTGCGGCCACATCCGGGACGGACACATGGACACAGCCGAGGACAGCGCGGCCCCGTCGG
The DNA here is from genome assembly GCF_000515115.1 of Nocardiopsis sp. CNT312. Classification (GTDB taxonomy): domain Bacteria; phylum Actinomycetota; class Actinomycetes; order Streptosporangiales; family Streptosporangiaceae; genus Nocardiopsis. The sequence goes on along the minus strand of NZ_AZXF01000039.1, from coordinate 7,468 downwards.
CCGACGGAGCACCCCCGAGGGTCACCATCGTGCTCCCCTGCTACAACGAGCAGGAGCACGTCGTGGACGAGGTCAAACGGATCTGCGCGGCGATGGACGACTCCGGGTACGGCTACGAACTGCTCGCCGTGGACGACGCCTCCACCGACGACACCCTGGCCCGCCTGCGCGACGCCGAGGCCGTCTACCCGCGCATGCGCATCATCGCCTTCGGCCACAACGGCGGCTCCGGCACGGTCCGCCGCATCGGCAGTCAGCGGGCGCGCGGCGAGTTCGTGGTGTGGACCGACGCCGACATGAGCTACCCCAACGAGCGCATCCCCGAACTCGTGCGGATGCTCGACGAGGACCCCGAGACCGACCAGATCGTGGGCGCGCGCACACAGGAGATGGGGTCGCACAAGGCGCTGCGCGTCCCCGCCAAGTGGATCATCCGCAAGATCGCCGAACGCCTCACCGGCACCCGCATCCCCGACCTCAACTCCGGGCTGCGCGTGTTCCGCCGCGACGTCGCCCGCCCCTACCTGCGGCTGCTGCCCCCCGGGTTCTCCTGCGTCACCACCATCACCCTGGCGTTCCTGTCCAACCAGCACCCCGTCCGGTACGTGCCCATCGCCTACGCCAAGCGGGCGGGCAAGTCCAAGTTCCACTTCCTCAAGGACGCCTACCGGTACATCCTCCAGGTGCTGCGCATGGTGATGTACTTCAACCCGCTCAAGGTCCTCATGCCGCCCGCCCTCGCGCTGCTGGGCACCGGCGCGGCCAAGTTCGTCTACGACCAGGTCAACCAGCCCTTCTACGTGCCCAACAACACCGTCATGATCCTCATGACCGGGCTGATCATCGCCGCCATCGCCCTCCTGGCCGACCTCATCGTCCGCTCCAGGGACGGCGCGTGAGCCGCCGCGTCGCCCTGGTGGGGCCCGCCCACCCCTACAAGGGCGGCGGGGCGCGCCACACCACGGAACTGGCACACCGGCTGCGCGGCCTGGGCCACGACACGGTGATCGAGTCGTGGAAGGCGCAGTACCCCGCCGCGCTGTACCCCGGACGGCAGACCATCGACGCCCCCGAGGGCGAGCCCTACCCCGACACCCGCCACCGCCTGGCCTGGTACCGGCCGGACGGGTGGTGGCGCACCGGCCGCCGCCTGGCCGCCGGGGCCGACACCGTGGTGCTCACCGTGTTCTCCCCCGTGCAGGTCCCCGCCTACCTGGGCCTGCTCGCCGGGGTGTGGTCCGCGCGCGCGGGCACCCGCGTGGTGGCGCTGTGCCACAACGTGCTCCCGCACGAGCGCCGGGCCGTGGACGTGTCACTGATGCGGGCGCTGCTGCGGCGCGTGGACGGCGTGGTCGTCCACTCCGACGAGCAGGCCCGCCTGGCCGAGGGGCTGCGCGGGCCGGGCCGCCCCCGCCCGGTGGTCGCGCACATGCCCCCGCACCTGCCCGAGACCGGCGGCCCCCTGCCCGCCGTCCCCGGCGAGCGGCGCCGACTGCTGTTCCTGGGCATCGTGCGCCCCTACAAGGGCGTCGACCTGCTGCTGCGGGCCCTGGCCGACGGTGCCCCCGACGACGTGGCGCTCACCGTGGCCGGGGAGTTCTGGGGCGGAACGGAGGAACTCGCCGCCCTGGCCGGGGAGCTGGGGATCGCCGACCGCGTGGACCTGCGCGACGGCTACGTGCCCGCCCGGGACCTGCCCGAGCTCTTCGCCGGAGCCGACGCCGCCGTCCTGCCCTATCGGACCGCCACTGCCAGCCAGAACGTGTGGCTGGCCCACGAACACGGCGTGCCGGTCATCGCCACCCGGGCAGGGACCCTCGCCGACCACGTGCGCGAGGGCGTCGACGGGCTGCTGTGCGCGCCTGGCGACGCCGACGGCCTCACCCGCGCCCTGGCGGCGTTCTACGCCCCGGGCGAGCCCGAGCGGCTGCGCGCCGGGGTCCGCCCGGTGGACCCGGCACCGTACTGGAAGGACTACGCGGACACGCTGCTGGGCGTGTGATGCGGCGGGTCGCTGGCGGGCCGGGGCTCGGGGATAGAGTGGGTCATCGTCCTGTCTTCCTCGGTTTGTCTGCTGTAGGTGTCGGGATGTGGGGCCCACACGGCGTTGCACCGCCTGTGGGCCCGTCTTGTGTCAGGTGTCGGCGGGGGTGTTCCAGCGGCTTCCGGTGAGGTCGTAGGCGAGGTGGAACCAGACGCGGCGGAAGTCGGCCTGGCCGTTGTCTCCCCAGTCGGTGGACAGGGCGTCGACCAGGGCCAGGCCGCGCCCGGGTTCGGGTTCGGGGTTCGGTCCGTGGGCCGGGGCCTTCAGGTGGGAGTTGCGCCGGTGGAGGCCGCCGCGGTCGTGGCAGGTCAGGTGCAGGCCGGTGCGGTGGCGGTGGACCAGGAGGGTGTAGCTGCCGCCGGGTCGGCCGGAGAAGTAGTGGCGACAGGCGGGCTGGATGAAGCTGGACAGCGGCACGGTGGCCTCCCCCAGGATCGGCACCGGGGGCGGGGTGGAGACCGGGACGGTTGCAGGCATGGCGGACACACTCCTTGGCATAGGTCTTGAGACGGGAAGCGGCCACCCGGCACGCACCAAGCTTCCAGGTTGTGTTCCCTCCTGGGTCATGGCGCCGCACGGTCGCTCCACGATCTTGAGAGTCAAGATTGATTTTCAATATAGAATGTCAAGCAAGACTTCGCCAGCGTTTCGCGGGGCTGGCCAGCCAGGTTTCTCAAGCGACCAGGACAACAGGGCTGACGCAACCAATCGACTAAACGGGCAAGGTGTAACACATGGGATCAAGTCCGACTGTGTGGCGGCGTTGGCTCGCACATGAGTTGAAGCGGCTGCGCTTGGAGACCAACCTCAGCCGCAAGGAAGTCGCGGCCAAGCTCCGATGCACTCCAGGCAAGCTGCACTACATCGAGACCGCCGTAGTCGCCCCTCGCGCTCGCGACCTGGAGGAGATCCTCTTCGACCTGTATCAAGTACCCCAGGAGCGTCGAGACCACTACCTGCAAGCCGCCCGCAACGCCAAGAAGAAAGGCTGGTGGGAGAAGCAGGAGGATGACAGGACCGTACCCAAGTGGTTCTCCCTGTACCTCGGGTTGGAGCAAGGGGCTTCGGAGATCTACACATGGGAGACTCAGCTCGTCCCCGGACTGCTACAGACCAAGGCATATGCGGCCGCCCTCAACGCGAGCAGCACCGCCGAACTCAGCGATGAAGAGGTCCGCGCCCGTGTGGACATCCGCATGTCCCGGCAGAAGGTCCTCACCGGCGAGGAGCCCATACGGTTCTGGGCAGTGATCGATGAAGCCGCCCTGCGCAGGAACGTGGGTGGAGCCGAGGTCATGCGTGAACAGACGGCACATCTTCTAGAGGTAGCCCAGTACCCGAAGGTGAACCTTCAGGTGCTGCCCCAGGCAAGCGGTGCGCATACAGGCATGGTCGGCAGCTTCTCCATCCTGGGCTTCCCGGCATCCATCGACCCAGGTGTCATCTACATCGAGTACCGCACTGGCTCGGTCTACCTGGAGCACCCCTCAGAGATCAAAGAACACCAGATAGCGTTTGAACACCTGAGGCTGGCAGCCCTGAAACCCAGCCCGTCGTGCCTTCGGCTCCAGAAAATCTTGGAGGACTACTCATGACCGAGAGCCAGGATAGTACTAGCTTCCAGCTCACTTGGCACAGAAGTAGCTACAGCGCTGACACGGGAGGGAACTGTGTCGAGGTCGCCGACCTCCCCTGCGGCGCAGCGGTCCGTGACTCCAAACACCCCGAAGCCGGACACCTCCCCTTCCCCGCCGCCGAGTGGGCCAGTTTCCTCTTCAGCACTCTCCTCCGCTAACCATGCCCCAAACACAAGCAAGGTTGGTTCTGGTGCAGGAATCAGCTACTCGGCCCCCGCACCAGAAGCAGCCTCGCGCCAATTCAAGAAGAGATCAAACCTTCACACTGGGCTAAATATCGCACCATAAAAAATTACCACACGATCCATCAAAATCAGAACCCCCAAGGGATCGGATATTAATTCTCATCCACCCGCCAATCAATGCAATCTATTCCATTGATATGACTGAAGTCATCAAGGCTCCTGGACCCGACATTAACTTCCCAAAATCCAGGATCATTATCCCAAGGAAAGACGTCTTTCATTGCTGGCCCAATATTTATGACAAGTTTCTCTCCCATGAAAATCTTCCCCCCCTCCCTAGGCCACCTCCACCCTGCGAGGGAAACTTCTTGAACTGGACTAAATATTTTTTCCAAAAATTCCTCAGAGACCCTCTCGTGCCAGATATTGAACTTTGAAAAAACGCGATCTCCTGGAGGGCATTGTGGATTATAAAGTCCTCCATCGATTCCCGACACTCTTGCCAATCTTCATAAACTCCACCCTCGTAGACAATACCTGAATTATTTACATCAAACGCCCAAATAAACGTAACCATTCACGTGGTTGAGGGGATCCAGACATTCCCGGCGAACAGTTCCGCGAGCTTGTCCATCGCGGCGTGATGCTGTTTCCGGGCGGTGGAGATGAACGACCGCAGACGGCAGAAGTAGCGGGCCCCGTCCAGGGTCCGCCACCCGCCCGACACCTTGACCTGCAGCTTGACCATCCGCAGGTCGCGTTCGGCCGCGTTGTTGGTGAAGGGCACGGCGAAGTTGGCCGCGAACCGCAGGTAGTCGGCGCGGCGCTCGTCCAACCGGCGGATGAGCGCATGGTGCGGTCCGGCCTTGGCGAAGGCGATCACCCGGCCGTATCTGTGGCCGATCCCGGCCCACTCCTCGCCGCTCAGGGCGGTGCGCCCCGCAGATCTGGCCTGCGCGACCAGATCACGGGCCCCCAGGAGCACGTCCTTCATGTTCTTGGCCCAGGCCGCGTGGTCCGGTTCGAACTCGATCAGCGCGTTGAGCTCGCGCAGCAGGTGCGCGCAGCACAGCTGGTGTGCTTCCCCGTAGGCGGTGTAGGAGCCCAAAGCGTCGGTGACCGGCACCCCGTCCAGCGAGGGCAGGATCCCGAAGGCGTCCATCGCCTCCCGGCCCCGTTTGGGGTGGAGGTCATAGCAGGTCAACGCGCCAGTTCCGGCGACGTGCACCCAGTGGCCCGCCCCTGCCGCGCGGGCGCCGGTCTCATCGGCGTGCACCACGGGCGAGGCCGTGATCGCTTGGCGCACCGCCGCGTCGAAGCCCTCCAGCAGGGTGTGGGCACGGCGGGCGAGTCCGGCGAGCCATCCGGTGGACACCCGGGCTGCGAGCAGGTCGCCCATGATCTCGGCGGTGCGCTCGACGGGCAGGTGGTGGGCGCTGGTGAGGTAGGCGCCCACCGCGGCGATGCGGGGCCCGTAGCAGGCCGGAGCGGCGGCCCCGGGCACGGTGGGTGCGGCGGTGGTGTGCCCGCAGGAGCAGCGCAGCCGGTGGTAGCGGTGCTCAGTGACCTCCAAGCCGGCGGGTTCGGGCAGGTCGAAGACCTGGCAGGCGCGCACCCCGGCGGGGCGGGCCGCCCGCAGGGGCGCCTCGCACCCGCCGCACACCGGCGGGTAGTGGTCGATGACCCGGTCGGGATCGGCCCTCTGGCACAGGGTGGTGCCCGGATCGCCGGGCTGCTTGCCGGGCTTGTTCCCCGAGCGCTCGCGCAGGGAGCGCGGAGCCGGTTTCTTCTTCCAGGGCTTGTCGGTCGAAGGGGGCTGGGAGGAGTTGGTCGAGTCCAGGCCCAGACTCCGCCTCAGCTGGGCGTTCTCGGCCTTGATCTGGGCGTTCTCCTCGCGCAGCCGGGTGTTGTCCTTGCGGAGCTGGGCGTTGTCCGCTTCGAGCTCGGCGATCCGGGCGTCTTTCGCGGCGTTCTCGGTCTCCAGCTCGGTAACGCGGGCTTCCAGTTCCTCTACGCGCGCGAGCACACGCTCCAGCAGCGCGTTGGAGGAGGAAGGAGAAGGGGCCACGCATCGATCATGCCGCCGGGGCCGCTGCCGCGCAGGCGGTTCCCTGAACCCGCAGCCAACTATCCGTTATGCCCGATTCCCAGCAACCAGGTGAATAGTTACTTAATAATAGCACTCTCACCAAAAAGGAAGGGAGAATGCATAGTTCACCACCCGCACCTTCAAACCTTCTCAACGACACTTGACATAAACCAAGGAAAAGTATGATGAAATTAATATCTAGAGCATCTAGACAGTCAATCCTTTATTATGCATCCATTCTATACTCCTCATATATTCAGAGAATCTCTTCGACCGGCGGGGAGCAACACAAATTATATGATCAAATGGAGAGACCTCAAACCTACTCATCCAAACATCAGCAAAAATCGGAACGTCCTTCTTTGGTTGATTTAAATAAAAAGACTCAACAAGGTCCCTTTTTATTAAAACTTGCGTATTCCCATCATGTCGAATCAGATCCCCCGGAATCCCAAAAAGATCAACATCTACGAACTGTGCTTCCGATATGTCGAGCGCCCATTCAATGCTCTCATACCTAGAAATTATCCCATCTATCATGGAATCTCTGTTTTTTTGTGAAAAATGTGGAACCGTAACCAAAAGAGCCCCGACTCTACCCTTTAATTTCACTTGGTCGAACACACAACCGTAGATGACCTCGCCTCGTGAAATTGAAACATCCTCGACCACCCCCTTGTCAAAATAGACCCCCTGAAGAGAGCAGTCTACGATTTTGCACCTTGAAATTTTGAAATCACGGACGACTAGACTATACTCAGGATCTTCAAACTGCCCCACGTCACAGCGAGTAAAGGTCGAACCATAGAAATCAGCACCTGAATAAACGACCTTGGAGCCGAAGAACTTCTTATCGAAGAATTCCCCTCCTCGAATCATCAAAGAACAGCCACCTCACCTTTTCTAGCGAAAAATCTGAGCCAAGAATGAGTTCGTCGGGCTAGCATACGTCATCAGACGTGTACCTAGTCGGGACGTAAATCCTTGACATGTGGCTTCTGATCGCGGAAGCACTAGCGCCCGTAATATCAACATTGAATCTCCCGGAGATTATAAAATCAGGAACGGCAGCCCCCGGCGCACTATTACCTGCGTGAAAAATATTCGGATCACTTCGCACAAGCGGGTTTCTCGAAACCGCAGTCTCCATGACAGATCCATAGTACATTCTCTGCAGATAGGGCCTAGATCTTCCTGCGGCGATCTGAGATGGACTCAGAATCGACCTGACCTGAGAGGGACCCATAGATTCTGCCCCGAAAAGAGCCTCTCGAATTCGAGAGAAACTGGCCTGGGAAGAAACATCCATCCCATGGATTGGATTAGAACAAGAAGAGTTGTGGTTGAGGAGGTCGAGCTCCCCCGCCTCCACATGGTAGGTGTGCAGCCCCGCGACCGTCAGGTTGTGCACCCGGGCGTGCTGGACACCGGCCTCCACGGCCGACACCTGCACCCACGTGCCCGCCGAGGTCTGCAGCCACATCCCCGGAGCCAGGTCGATCGCCTCGACCCA
>NZ_AZXF01000038.1 GCF_000515115.1 Nocardiopsis sp. CNT312 | reverse complement strand
CTGCGCTACCTGGGACCCAACCTGGAGGGGCGCGCGGTCTACGCCGCCACCCGCGGCCACCTCACCCGGGTGGCGGTCACCGACCGCCCCGACCCGCACCGGCCGCCGCTGGTGTGGACCTCGCCCCTGGAACACCTGGGNAAGGNGNNGGCNACGTGACCGCCCTGGAACACGCCCTGGACCAGATCCAGCGCGGGGCGTGGGTGCTCACCACCCGCACCGCCGACGACGGCACGGTGACCTACGTGGCCCACCGCCCGCCCGGCTGGGCGGGCCCGGGCGATGCCTTCGAGGAGATCACCGCACCCGACACCGCCACACTCCGCGCCCGGCTCACACACAGGTGCCGACGGGACGCCTAGTCTCCGCGCGCCCGGGACCCCTGGAAGCCTCCCGGGCGCGCGGGCTCCGCCCAACGAGCGGGGTCGAGGTGCGTTGTCGTGTGGTCGAGGTGCGTTCTGGGGCGAACCTCGGCGCTGAGTTTCGTCTGGGGGCGAGCCTCGACGATGCGGTGAGGCAGGTGTGTGACGCAGGCCATCGAAAGGCCGGAGACACCCGAGGACGACATTTCGGTAAAAAGTTATTCACGACCCCATAATGGGTTTTATGAGACTTTCACCTTTTGGTCGGTCCGCTCACCGGTCCACTGAGTTATGCCGCACGCAGGGATGACCGCCGAGCGGTGGCGCCCGTCCGCTCCCCTCTGGCGGCCCCTGCCACCGAGCGGCGCGGACGGCTCCGGGGCGCTGCTCCGCAACCGCGACTTCCAGGCGTTCTGGAGCAGCCGGTTCTTCGCTGGACTGGGCAAGGAGATCGGTGAGGTCGCCTACCCCCTCCTCGTCCTGTTCTTCGTGGGCTCGGCCACGACCGCCGGAGCCGTGGGCGCGGCCCAGGTCGCCACGGCGATGGTCTCCGTGCTCGTGGGCGGGGCACTCGCCGACCGCGTCAACCGCCGGGTGGTGCTGCTCTGCTGCGACCTGGGGAGGCTGGTCCTGCTCGCCCTGTTCGCACTGCTGCTGTTCACCGGGCACGCCTCGATCCCCTTCGCCACGGGCGTGGCGATGGCCTCGGCCGCCATGTCGGGCGTCTCCAACCCGGTGGCGATGGCGGCCACCAAACAACTGGTCCCGCCCGCCCAACTGGCGGACGCCGCGGCACAGAACCAGGTCCGCCTCTTCACCACGACCGCCTTCGGGGCACCCGTCGCGGGTGCCCTGTTCACCCTGGCGCGGGCACTGCCCTTCCTCGCGGAGGCCCTCAGCTACCTGGCCGCCGCCGCGCTGGTGCTCTACGTCCGACGCCCCTTGCAGGCCGACCGCACCGCGCTGCCGTGCGGGTGGAGCTTACACAGTGCGGTCAGCGGGTTTTTGGTGCTGGCCAGGAATCCGATCCTGCGGACGATGATGCTGTGGATCATCATTTTCAATCTGGCTTTCGCCCAGACGGGTGTCTTTCTCGCGATCATCGCCACCGCGGAGGGGATGGGCGCGTCGAGCGTCCGGATCGGTGCGGCCGTCTCCCTCGCCGGCGCGGGCGGCCTGGTGGGCTCCCTGGCCTCGGGGGCGGTCGTCCGGTGGGTGCGCCCGTCCACCACCTTCCTCGCCGTGGCGTGGGCGGCTCCGGCCTGCGCCCTGGCGCTGCTGGCCGCCCCGGACGTGCTGTTCCTCGGGGCGATCGTCGGCTGCCTGTTCGCGATGGTCCCGTGCGTCAACGCCGTGTTCTACGGCTACGTGGCCGCGTCGGTGGCCGACGGCCACCAGGGGCGCGTCCTGGGCGCGGTGTCGTTCCTCTCCCTGCTGTCCCAACCGGCGGGCATCCTCGGCATCGGCATCGTGTTCGACACGGTCGGCCCCGTGTGGGTCTTCCTGATGATGGCCGCGGTGTCCGGTCTGGCCGCGCTGGTGAGCCTGGCCCCCGTCATGCGCCGGCTGCCGCGTCCGGAGGAGGTCACCGTGTCCTGACGGGGGGTGCGCCCCGGGGAGCGGTCCTCAGCCCTCGAAGGCCCTCGCCGCCACGGGCCCCGTGGTGGGAGACGGTCCGCCACACCCCCAGGATCTCCTGGGCGACCTCGTCCGACCGGGCGGGGCCGCCCGGGATCCGGCGGGCGGGGCCGTACACGGACGGGGCCGCGAGTTCGTACACCTGGGCGAAGGCGTGCTCGTTCCCGCGTGCCACCCGGTGGGGCAGTTCCGCGAGTCCGGCCTCCGTCGGCCCCGAGCGCGTGTCCCCGGGGTGCGGGGCACCACGGTTTCCCCATCCACGTACGGGCCCTTTGGCAGTGGTCGGTGCGCCCGGACGGTCCGGCCCCATCGTGCGGACCGTCCGGGCGTCCTGAAGGGTCAGGAGGGCATCAGCACGCCGTCGATCATGTACACGGTGGCGTTGGAGGTCTGGATGTTGCCGCAGACCACCTGGGCCTCGCCGTTCACGGTGTACTCCTCGCCGGAGCCCTCCGTGGTGACGTCCTCGCCCTGGAGCGAGGTGAACGTGCCCGCCTCCAGAGCGGTCGGGTCCTGCTTGCCCTCCACGACGTGGTAGTTCAGGACGTTGGTGAGCTGCTCCTGGTCGGCGAGCAGGGCGTCGAGGTCCTCCTGCGGGATCGCCTCGAAGGCCTCGTTGGTGGGCGCGAACACCGTGATGTCCTCGGCGGAGTTGAGGGTGTCGACCATGTCGGCCTCCTCGATTGCGCTGACCAGGGTGGACAGGTCCGGGTTGTCGGAGGCCGCGGTCGCCACCGGCTCCTGGGCCATGCTGTCCATGCTGTCGGCGGGAATGTCCGCGCAGGCGGTGCCGAAGGGCTCCGTCGCGGCCATGTCGTCGCCGGTCGCCTCCATGTCGTCGGCGGTCTCCGTTCCCTCCGTCATCCCGGTGCCGTCGGTGGCCGTGGGAGACGCCGAACCGACGGCCTCATCACCGGTCGATCCACCGCAGGCGGCCAGCCCGAGGGCGAGGAGGGCGGCGGACGCGGTGGCGGTGAGGGCGTTCTTCGCAGGCATGGGGAATCTCCTTCGATTCATTCGGATGGCAGCGGCCAAGGTGACCGCGAAGAGTGATTCTTTCATTGCTGAGCGTTGAAATGGTGCCGGTTCCGTCCAAAGGCGTGGCCAGTTGCGGGGAGGAGGCCCTGCTCCCGAGGCCCTCCGGGTGTCACCGGCTCCGCTGCCCCGCGTGTCGTGTGGACAGGGGTGCTCCTCCGGTCCCTGCGGTGTGCTGCTCCTGTGCGCTTTTGTGCTCACAGGGGATATTCGCGGGCCGAGGGGGAACGGGCTGGCGGCCGGGAGAATTTTCTTCGGCGAGTGGCCCTACGGGGGACGGGTGGTCAGCGGGGTTGACCGATTGGTAGAGGATGTTCCCGGTACATCCCCTCAACGATCGGAGTTCCCCCACATGGTGCGTCAGACGCCCCTGTCGGCGGTCGCGGTGGTCGCCGCGGGAGCCCTCCTGCTCAGTGGCTGTACGGTCGGTGATGGCCCGCCCGACGTGAGGGAGGACTTTCCCTACGTCCGCGAGGGCCGCATCTTCCAGGACACCGGCCAGGACAACGAGATGACCTTCTCCGTCACGGGTCTGGAGCGGACCGGCGACTACACGGTCATGTACTACGAGATCACCTACGACGAGGACTTCTCCGGTCCCAACCGCAACCTGAGCATGGCCCACACACTGGTCGACCCCATGACCGGCCGCGTGTACCGGCAGTTCCTCGACGCGGAGGGGCTCAAGTACGGCTCGGAGAGCCCGAACGGCGACGGCCTGTACCCGGTGCACGACGGGGCCACCAACGAGTACGTCCGGTACTTCCCGCGCCTGCCCGACGAGGTGGAGCAGGTGACCTTCATCGGCAGCGGCCTGGGCGCGATGACCGGTATCCCGGTCCAGGACGTGGAGCAGGAGCGGCCGGACCCGGAGGACCCCAACGGCACCGACCACCTCACGCTCGACAACCCCCCTCCGGCCGGGGAGAACCTCACCTTCGCCAACCGGCGTCCGGGCGAGGACGCGGTGGCCGACGAGGGCTGGGTGCAGAGCTTCGTCGACTCCGAGGTCGCCTCCACGACCCGCGACGGCGACCGGGAGATCATCTCCCTGCACTCCGACGTGATGTTCGGCTTCGACAGTTCGGAGCTGACGCCCGAGGCGGAGGAGGTGGTGCGCCGCGCCGCCACGACGCTGGCCGCCAACGTCGACCCCGACGACCCCGTCATCACCGTCATCGGCCACACGGACGGCATCGGCACCGCCGCCTACAACGACAACCTGTCCGTGGAGCGGGCCGAGACCGTCCGCGACCTGCTCGCCGAGGAGATCGGGTCCGGCTACGACCTGGAGGTCGAGGGGCGCGGCATGGACGAGCCGATCGCCCGCGAGGGCGGCCCCGACGACGAGCAGGCCCGGGCCCGCAACCGCCGCGTCGAGTTCTCCTACGTGTTCGACGAGTCGCCCGAGGTCTCCGAGGACGAGGCCTACGACGACGACGGCCTGGACGTCGCCCAGCGCACCGTCACCTGGCCCGCGCCCTACACCGACGACCCGGGGCGGGTCGTGGCCACGGGCGAGCTGGACGGCGTCGAGCTGGAGATTCACCCGCTGCGCCGTGACGGCGCGTACGTGATCGGCACGTTCTCCCTGACCAACACCGGGGACGAGCCGACCCTGCCCGAACTGGGCGGGTCGGACACGATCGCCGGCGGGCCGGAGCAGTTCAACAAGGGCACGCTCGGCGGCTTCCAGCTCCTGGAGCCCGAGAGCGGCCTGGTGCGGTACGTGGCGCAGATGGACTTCGGCGAGGGGCGCTACAGCAGCTTCGCCGAGGAGGTGCACATGCTCCAGCCGGACAACACCTACAACCTGGTCGCCGTGTTCCCCGCGCCCGCCGCGGGCGTCGAGCAGTTGACCCTGCGGGCCGGCCCGTTCGGAGTGTTCGAGGAGATCCCGGTCGAGACGCCCTGACCGCGTTCCGACCGAGCCGAGGGGCGCGGCAGCGGACTCCGCTGCCGCGCCCCTCGCGCGTCCGGCCCCGGGGCGGGTGCCGTCGGCCCCGCCCCGGGAGCGGTCAGTTCCTGACCAGGGAGGCCGCCTCCAGGACCACGCGCTCCAGGTCGGCGCGTTCCACCTCGTCGTTGACGACGATGACGGTCACGTACAGCTCACCGGGCAGGGACAGGTACAGGTGGCGGCTCGAACCGTCCACGGTGCCCACGTACTCCAGGTCGCCGCCCAGGTGGTCGGACTCCTCGGTGTGGTAGGTGTCCACGTCCACATCGACGTCCACCTCCCAGTTCATCTCCTCCTCGGCCCCGGGGACCTCGACGACGTCCGGGTTGACACTCGGGTCGGCGCCGTGGGTGAACACGACGGTCAGCGTCGGTGCGCCGGGCTCCCCGTTGCCGTCGCCGTAGGAGCACACGAGCTGCTCGGCGCCGTCGACGCCCTCGACGGCGCCCCTCTCCTCGGTGAGGGCGGTGCCCGGGGCGAGGTCGCCGACGGCGCCCGCGACGCCCGCGGCCGCACAGGACTCGGGGAGCGTGTAGTCCGGGGCGTCGGAGGGCTCCTCCTCGGGCACGGCACTGGGCAGGGCGATGCCCAGGTCCAGGTCGAGTTCGTCGCCGCCGCCGAACCAGTCGATGTCCCAGTCCCAGTTCCAGTCCCAGTTCCAGTCGGGCCAGTCGAAACCGGTGTCCTCGGCGGCTTGGGAGGCGGTGTCGGAGGCGGCGCCTTCGAGGTCCTCGGCCGCGTCGGAGGCGGCGTCGGACGCGGAGCCCTGGAGGTCGTCGGCGGCCTGGGAGGCGGAGTCCCCGAGTGCGGAGACGGTGTCGGGTCCGGAGGCCTCACAGCCGACGAGGAGGACGCCGCCGACGACGACGGCGACGGCGACGGTGCCCAGGCACGAGAGAGGGGTGGAGGGGATCAGGCGCATGGATGGGGCTTTCGGCTCGGGGAGTGCCGGGCGGTGGGAGGCGGCGCCGGCGGGGGACTACAGGGCAACTTAGCAAGTTCCCGGACGCCCCGCCGACGCGGCCGCGTCCCCTGAACCGCGATGGTTCAGAGGTTGATCATGTGGCCGGCCAGGCCGTGCACGGCCTCCTTGACCGCCTCGCTCAGCGTGGGGTGGGCGTGGATGTTGCGCGCCACCTCGTGCACCGTCAGGTCCCACTGCTGGGCCAGGGTGAGCTCGGGCAGCAGTTCGGTGACGTCGGGGCCGATCATGTGGGCACCGAGGAACTCCCCGTAGGTCCCGTCGGAGATGATCTTGACGAACCCCTTCGTCTCGCCCAGGCCGTGTGCCTTGCCGTTGGCCATGAACGGGAACTTGGCGACCTGGACGTCGAACCCGGCCTCCTTCGCCTCGCTCTCGCTGTAGCCGAAGCTGGCGATCTGCGGCTGGCAGTAGGTGGCGCGCGGGATGAACCGGTAGTCGATCTCCTGCGTCTCGGCACCGGCGATGGTCTCGACCGCGACGATGCCCATGGCCTCGGCGGTGTGTGCCAGCATGAGCTTGGCGGTCACGTCGCCGATGGCGAAGATGTGGGGGACGTTGGTGCGGCCCCGGGCGTCGATGTCGATCGCGCCGCGTTCGGTCAGCGCCACACCGGTCTTCTCCAGGCCGTAGCCCTCCACGTTGGGGGCGAAGCCCACGGCTTGGAGGAGCTTGTCCGCCTCCAGGGTCCGCTGTGTGCCGTCCTTGTCGGAGACGGTGACGCGGACGTTCGATCCGGTGTCCTCCACCGACTCCACGCGGGTGGAGGTCATGACCTTCACGCCGAGCCTCTTGTAGGCGCGGGCCAGCTCTTTGGAGACCTCCTCGTCCTCCAGGGGCACCATGCGGTCCAGGAACTCGACGACGGTGACGTCGACGCCGTAGTTGGCCAGGACGTAGGCGAACTCGACGCCGATGGCCCCGGCTCCGGCGATGACGATGCTTCCGGGGAGCTCCTCGGTGAGGATCTGCTCCTCGTAGGTGACGACCCGCTCGGAGAGGGTCGTACCGGGCAGCAGCTTGGTGGAGGACCCGGCGGCGATCACCGCGTTGTCGAACGTGACGGTCTCGGTGGAGCCGTCCTCGCCGCGGACCTCGACGGTGTTGGCGTCGAGGAAGGTCCCGCGTCCGTCGAGTTCGGTGATCTTGTTCTTCTTCATGAGGAAGTGGACGCCCTTGACACGGCCCTCGGCCACCTCCCGGCTGCGGCTGAACGCCTTGCCGTAGTCGAACTCCACCGTTCCGTCGACCCGGATGCCGAAGAGGTCGGCGTCGTGGGTGAACAGGTGGGCCAGTTCGGCGTTGCGCAGCAGGGCCTTGGAGGGGATGCAGCCCACGTTGAGGCAGACGCCGCCCCAGTACTTCTCCTCGATGACGGCCGTGTTCAGGCCCAGTTGGGCGGCGCGGATCGCCGCGACGTAGCCGCCCGGCCCGGCGCCGAGGACCACCAGATCGAAGTGTCGCTGTCCCATGAGGGGATCTCCCTTGAGTGTGCTCGTGACCCACCCAGTCGGTCGGCAGGCCCGGGGTTCGCCGAAGGCCAGCCTAGCCCCGGGGAGCGGCTCGGCGTCTTCAGGCGGCGCCGCTGTCGGCCTCCGCCCGCTTCTCCCCGGCGGCCTTGGCGGCGGCCCGGTCGGCCGCGCGGTCCTCGCGCACCTGCTTGAACACCGGCCAGAAGGCCATGGTGAAGATGATGGCCACGGTGAACCAGAGGGCGTAGCGGTCGACGAGGAGCACGATGTCGACGCCGGCCTGTCCGGAGGCGTAGCCGACCGAGGTGACGACGGAGGTGAGGATCAGGGCGCCGAGCGCGTCGAAGAGGAAGAAGGTCCGCAGCCGCATCCCGGTCCAGCCCGCCGTGACGTGGATGAGTGCGGCCGGGACGCCGGGCAGGTAGGAGAGGGTGAGGGCGCCCCGGACGATCCAGGGGTTCATGTCGTGCATGCGGTCGGCGAGCCGTTTGGCCCGTTCTCCCGGGGTGATGATCGCGATGAAGCGTCGGCCCCAGCGTCGGCCCAGCCACCAGAACAGCCAGTCGACCTTGATCTTGCCGAATACGCCCGCGACCACCACGAGCCACAGCGGGATCTCGCCCAGACTGGCGAAGGCCGCGGCGGCACCCACTCCGGCATTGCTGCCTGTCAGGAAGGTCAGGGTGATCGGGTGGTCGGCGATGAGCAGGGGTTTGAGCGGGGTGAGGGCGAGGAAGACGGCGGGGATGCCGATGGCGCAGGCCAGGAGCGCCTTGTCCTGACGGGTGGCCTTGCCCTCCCAAGGCTTCATGGCGCGCAGGGCCTCGCGGGCGTCCTCCTCCCGTCTGCTGCGCGCCTCGCCGGGGCCGGTGGGGGCGCCGTCGGTGTCTCGGGCCGGGTCGCTGCTCATCGCCATGACTCCCAGGATGCCGGTGGGCGGGGCGCGGCGACAGTCACACGTGTCACCGTGTCGGTGTGAGGGACGCGGAGGCTCCGGCGTGACACGCGTCGTGCCGGGGCCGGGGCGCGGGTCAGTCCCGTGGGGGAGTCGGCCAGCGCCAGGACGGCGCCCACCGGTGGCTCGTGGAGACACCGGGGGGCATCGGGGGGAGGAGCCGTGCTCCGGGCGGCCCGTCCTCGTCGGACGGTTCGGGGGCTGGGGCCCGGTCCGGTTCTGGGGTTCGGGAGAAGGGCTCGGGGGCGTCCGCCACGGGTCCGGGTGACCGGAAATCGGCGAGCGGGTCCGGGGCGGGTTCGGCTGCCTGGCGGGGAGGTTCGGCCTCGGGGGTCCAGGGCAGCGGGTCCGGCTCGGGGGGGCTGGGCGCGGGCGCGGGATCGGGGGTCCAGGAGAACGGTTCGTGCTCCCGGCCCGGTTCGGACGCGCGGGGGGCGGGTTCGGCCTCGGGGGTCCAGGGCAGCGGGTCCGGCTCGGGGGATCCGGAGGCGGAGTCCGGTCCGGGGGGCCACGGGAAGGGGTCGGCCGTGCGCGGTTCGGGCGGCCAGGACAGCGGGTCCGGCTCGGCGAGGGTCTGGGGCGCCTCGCGGCGGGCGGACAGTGGACCCGAGTCCACCTCCGCGAAGTGCGCGGCCACACCGAAATGGCCGGGGCGCATGTGGGAGCCGGTGTCACCGTGTTCGAGGGGAGGGGCCATCGGGTGGCGCACCGACCCGGCCGGGTGCACGCGTGCCCACCAGGCCGCCGCCTCGTCACCGGGGAGTTCCTCGACGACCTCCAGGAACCCGGGGATGTGCGGGTGCTTGCGCCCCGCCCGCCAGGTGTGGGCGAGTGACTGCGCCTCCAGGACGAGCACCCGCTCGCCGTCGACGACCGGGATGTCCCGGGGGAGCGCCTCGTTGCCGATCCAGGTGCCGTCGCCGCCGACGAGGTCCCATTCCCCCCGGACGACGTCGGCGAGGGGGTCGGCGGCGGCGTTCAGGCAGGCGGCGGCCCAGCGCGGGTCCGGCCGGGTGCCGGGGAGGTCGCGGCCCTCCTTGCCGATGAGGGCGTCCGCGAGCAGGGTGTGCAGTTGGAAGTTGTCCCCCACACCGTCGAACCGCACCCGGAACCCCCGCCACGACGCGCGGTCCAGGACCAGGAGGCGGTCGGTCTCGGCCATGCGCAGGAGTTCGCCGACGTCGGTGAACACCTTCATGTGCGCTGACAGGGCGTCGGCGATCCGTCCCAGTCCGGCGAGGGCGTCGGCGTCTCCGCGGACCGCGGCGCGCACCTCGGTGTCGCCCAGTACCGCCTTGGCGGCGAGCCCGTAGCGCTGCGACGCCCACCAGCCCAGTGTGGCCGAGGGGGCGTTCTCCACAAGGGCGTCCGCGACCCGGCGCTCCTCGGCCTCGGTCACCTCGTGGGGGGCCGGGACCGGGCCGCCGCCGGTCGTCTCCCAGGCGCGGGCGAACGCCATGGCGGCCTGGCCGTAGCCGCCGAGCTGGCGCAGCACCTCCAGTCCGACCTGGCCCGCCGGGGCGCCGGACTCGACCAGGGACCCGGCCAGGACCGAGAGGTCGGCGGCGATCCCCGTGGCCCGCTCGCAGCTGCTGAGGACCGGGGCGAGCGCCTCAAGGGCGTGGGAGAGCTCTTCCCTGGGCACCCCAGAGGACAGCCGGAACACCTCGTGTACGGCGGGGGAGAAGTCCGGGTCCTGACTCGCGGCGGTGTCGAGGACACGTTGGAACGCGGCGCGGAACTCTTCAGTCACCCGTGAATCCTTCCATATCCAGACATGGCACCCATGCCCTGGTGTGAGGTGGATCTGTGGCCGGGATCACACCGGGGCGGCGAAGCGGACCTCGTGCCCGCCGCGTTCCGGTTCCAGGAACCCCAGAAGTTCCAGGCCCTCCGCGACCACCTCGTCGGCCTGGGCCGGGGACAGGGGTGCGAAGGGGACGACCTCGACGGCGGCCGTGTCCCGTGTGCGGACCGCCCGCCAGGAGGCGCGGACGGTCCCGTCCACGAGCACGGTGGCGGGGGGCATCCCGTTGCGGGTGGCGAGACGGCCCAGGTCCTCGGCGGAGACGACCCGGCTCCGGTCGGCGTGGCCGCGCAGGAGGTTGTCGAAGTCGTACAGGAACCGCACCGGTGCGGGGGCGTCCGGGTCGGGACGCGGGGCGTCCGGCAGGTCGAGGAGTTCGGTGCCGTCCTCCCCGCGCAGCGCGATGAGGCGGTCGCGCAGGCGGTCGGCGACCTCGCGCAGCCGGGTCAGGCCGGACCACGCCTGGACGTCCCGCACGGTGGCGGGACCGAAGGCGGCCAGGTAGCGCAGGAACAGCGCATCCGGGTCCGGGGCGTCCGCCACGGCCCGGCCGGTCCACGTGTCGGCGGGCGCGAACGCGGGCGGCCCGGAGGCGCCCCACACGCCCCGTGGCGGGACCTGGACCAGCGGGACGAGGCCGCGGACCACGTGGGAGAGGTCGCCCCCGGGTACGCCGGGCCAGCGCTCGGCCAGGCGGGCGCCGAGTTCGCCCGGGGTGAGCGGCCCCTCCCGGAGGAGGGCGCGGCCCGCATCGGCGATCTCCTTCGCGTCCAGGCCGCGCGTGGCCCGGCCGTGCGCGCTGTGCGCCAGATTCCGTGTGATGACGGGCTGGACGGTGGGCCGCAGCCGGGCGAAGTCCTCCGGCGTGACCAGGTGGAGTGTCCCGCGCATCAGGGTGCCGCGGACCAGCTCGCCCCGGGCCAGCAGGGCCCCGGCCTCGTCGGGCACCAGTCCGTCGATCCGGTTCTGCAGGCCCACGTACCAACTGTGCGTGGTCTGCGCCTGAAGACCCGCCAGGTGGGTGACCACCTCCGCGACGGGTCGGCGGACCCGGCGGAGGAGGAACTGGCGGGCGAGCGTGGCGCGGCCCACCGCGCGCCGTGACAGAGGGGGCATGGAACCCTTCCTACCCGGCCCGGTCCAGGAGTTGCGCGCAGCGGATCAGCCCCAGGTGGGAGTAGGCCTGCGGGTGGTTGCCCAGGGCACGTTCGGAGACCGGGTCGAACTCCTCAGGGATGAGTCCGGTCGGGCCCGCGCGGTCCACCAGGTGGGTGAACAGCTCCTCGGCCTCGGCGCGGCGCCCCGTGGCCAGGTAGGCCTCGATCAGCCACGACGTGCAGAGGTGGAAGCCGCCCTCACCGCCGGGCAGGCCGTCGTGGCGCCGGTACCGGTACACGGTGGGGCCCTCGCGCAGCTGTGCCTCGACCGCCGTCACCGTGGCCTGGAACCGTGTGTCGGAGGGGTCCAGCAGGCCCGACAGGCCGATGTGCAGCGAGGCGGCGTCCAGGTCGTCCCCGTCGTAGGCGGTGGTGTAGGCCCCGGCAGTCGCGCTCCACCCCTTGGCGGTGACCTCGGCCGCGATGTCGGCGGCCAGCGGCTCCCAGACGGGGTCGGCCGTCCTGCCGAACCGGGCGGCCAGGCCGACGGCGCGGTCCAGCGTCACCCAGCACATCACCTTGGAGTACACCCGCTGGCGGGGCTCGTCGCGCTCCTCCCAGATCCCGTGGTCCGGCTCGTGCCAGCGCCGGGCGACCGCCTCAGCCATGGAGCGCACCAGGTCCCAGTCCCGGTCCGCGAGCGCGCCGCGCGCCTCGGCCAACCGGTCGATCAGCTCCACGACCGGGCCGAACACGTCCATCTGCACCTGGTGGTCGGCCAGGTTGCCGACCCGGACCGGGCGTGATCCGGCGTAGCCGGACAGTGTCTCCACGACCTGTTCGGGGCCCAGGTCGGTGCCGCGCAGCGTGTACAGCGGCCTCAGCAGTTCCGGACCGGGGAGGGAGGCCACGACGCGGTGCACCCAGTCGAGGAAGGCGTCGGCCTCGGCGGTGGAGCCCAGGGACAGCAGTGCCTGGACGGTCAGGGCGCCGTCGCGCAGCCAGCAGTAGCGGTAGTCCCAGTTGCGCACCCCGCCGATCTCCTCGGGCAGGGACGTGGTCGCCGCCGCCATCACCCCGCCCGAGGGCGTGCACAGCGCGCGCAGGGTCAGGGCCGACCGGGCCGACAGCCTCCGTGCGGTCTCGGGCAGGGCGAGGGTGTCCAGCCACTCCGACCAGTGCCCGTGGAGGGCGCGCCGCCGGTCCTCCTCGCCGGTGGCGGGGGCGGAGAGGTCGTCGGTGCCGCACCGCAGCTCCAGGACGACCGGCCGCTCCGAGGAGGGGTGGACGGTGGCGCGGGCGGTGTCGCCGTTGCCCTCGTGGTCGATGTGCCACTCCACGCCCGGGGCGTGCAGCACCATCGGGAAGCCGGCGCCCTCCACCACCAGGCCCCGGGGGTGCGGGACCAGGCGTACGTCGGCGCGGCCGAAGTCGGGCCGGGGCGCGAACTCGACCGTGGCGGGGGCGGTGCCGCTGATCCGGCGCACCAGGTCGGTGCGGCCCTCGCCTGCGGCGGGGGCGAGGTAGTCGGTGACCTCAAGGCGGGAGAAGCGGGTGCGCACGGTCATGGTGCCCTGCTCGTAGCGCTGTCCCAGGGGCAGGCCCTGGTGGGCGGGGGCGACGGCGAACACCCCGGCGCTGCGGCCGCCGAGGACCTCGGCGAACAGTGCGGGGGAGTCGGGGTCGGGGTGGCACATCCACACCAGGCGGGCGTCGGGGCCGACCAGGGCGACGGAGGCCTGGTTGGACAGCAGCGACATACGTTCGATGGGGGAGGGGCGCTCCCCGAACACCCAGGAGCGGCGTTCGGCGGCCAGGGCTCCCAGGAGGGCGGCCGCAGCGGGTGTGTCGGGCACGCGGTGCGCCGCCACGGTGGGCGTGTCCTCGTCGCCGACCCGGATCCCGGCGTCGGCTCCGGTCAGGTGGAGGAAGACGGGCTCCTCCCCGTCGCCGCCGCCGATGTAGCAGGTGGCGGTGGCCTCGGCGTGGGAGCGCAGGGCGTTCAGGGCGTCGGCCTTGTCCGCCGGGAGCGGGGCCATGTCCAGGGTGCCGTCGGGTTCGGCCCCGTGGGAGCCGACCAGGTGGATCTCGGCGGGCAGCCGGGAGAGGGTGGCCAGTTCGGACAGGGTGCGGGAGGAGATGACCGAGCACGTGGTCCCGGGCAGGTCGGCCAGTTCCCGCAGGGCGCGCACGGCCTCCGGGTGGGGACGCGGCGTGCCTGGTCCGACCGGGGCCAGGGCGCCGTCGTAGTCGCAGGCGATGAGGAGGCGGGGTGTGCGCGCGAGCGCGGAGACGCGCCGCCGTACGTCCATGGGCAGGGGGTCGAGCACGGTGTCACCGGGGCGTGCGGGCACCTCGGGGGCGGCTTCGACCGCTTGGGAGAGCGTCACGTTGCCTCCTCCACTAGCCATCATTGGCCGGGTGAAATGAGTGAAATGTCGGACTTTTGTGCGCAAAGAGCCCATGTGTGGCGGGCAGGTGTGGAGAACGTAGAACCCAGGGCTTGTGGCACGCGGGGGGATTCTGGGGACGTGGAGTAGGTCTCGGCAACTTTCTGTGTGAAAGAAGACAGACCACTACCCCGGTCATCCGGGCGCAAGGCCGGACCCTCCAGAAGACAAGGTGAGACTACCTGTGCACGGGACCTTCCGCGACACTCCGGCCTCCACCGGACCAGGGGGGACGCACGGCCGCGGCCCGGCCCCCTCGGGGGCGCCGGGCCGCGGGGGCCGCGCGGTCAGCGGGCGCGGGGAGGCGGTACCGTCGCCGGCCTGCGGAGGTGGTGCACCCACGCCGGCGGGAGGTTGGCCAGGATCTTCTCCGAACGGATGCCGTAGCGGTCGACCAGGTCCTGGACCAGCCAGCTCGTCCGCGCCTGGCGCAGGTAGTCCGAACGCCGCGCGATGACCGCCCGGACCTCCTTCGTGTAGAGGTAGCCGTAGAAGGACAGGGTGCCGCCCGGCCTCAGCACGGCGAAGTAGTGGTCGACGATCTCCCCGACCTCCTCCGACGTGAAGTTGGCGAAGGGCAGCCCCGAGACGATCGCGTCGTAGCGGCGGTCGGTGCCCATCTCGCCGATCGGCTTGGCGTGGACCGACGCCCCGTCGGCGATCACGGACAGCTCGGAATCGGTCTTGAGGAGCCCCTCCAGGTGGGCGGCGAACTCCGGATTGGCCTCCACCAGGTCGACGGTGTCCCCGGGGCGCATGGCGGCGGCGATGCCCCGGGTGACGGCACCCGTGCCCGCGCCCACCTCCAGGATGTTCATGGGGCGGTCGGGATCGGGACGGACATGGATGTACCGGGCGAGGGCGTCGGCCAGGGCCCGGCTGCTGGGGGCGATGGCCCCCGTGGCGTGGAAGGTCCGCAGAGCCTGGGCGAGGAACAGCCTGGTGTCGCGCAGGCGCTCGTCCAGCTTGAGGGCGGTGAGAGGTCCGGCGGGACCCGGTGTCTCGGACATGGGGGAAACGCTAGCGTCCACAGGGGCGAAGGGGGAGTGACGAGTGGTCGCCGTCACGCGTGTTTCGCCGACGGCTTTCCGAAGCGTCCCGAATTCTTTCCTCTAGGCTGGTCGGCATGAGCGAGCCGACGACCCCCCGGGCTGCCGGGCGGACCACCCTGGTCACCGGTGCCTCCAGCGGTATCGGGGAGGAGTTCGCGCGCAGGGCGGCTCAGCGGGGCCACGGCCTCGTGCTCGTCGCCCGGCGCGCCACGCTCCTCGACGACCTCGCCGAGGACATCCGCGAGACCTACGGGACCCCCGTCGAGGTCCTTCCCGCGGACCTGTCCACGCGTGAAGGGGTCGCCGCCGTGGCCGAGCGCCTGTCCGCCGACGGCCGGAGCGGGGCGCCCCCGGTCGACCTGCTCGTCAACAACGCCGGGCGCGGTGACGGCGGCGTGTTCGCCGAACAGGACCCCGAGGACATCGACCACATGATCGACGTCAACGTGCGTGCCGTCCTGTGCCTCACCCGTGCCGTCCTTCCCGTCCAGATCGCGCGGCGCGCGGCGGGCGAGACCGTGCGGATGGGCGTGATCAACGTGTCGTCCCTGGCCGGTGAGCCGGCGGCCAACCCCGGGGGCGCCGTCTACGGCGGGGGGAAGAAGTTCGTCACCCTGTGGAGCGAGAGTGTGGCCGCCGAGGTGCGCAAGAAGGGCGTGCACGTCACCGCGGTCCTACCCGGGTTCGTGCGCACCGACATGACCCGGGCCGTCCAGGAACGCGGGCTCCCCGAGTTCGCGTTCGTCTCCAAGGCACAGATCGTCCGCGACGCACTCCGTGCCTGGTCCGCCGGCCGCTCCCGCGTGGTTCCGGGTGCCCAGTACAAGACCGCCGACGGCCTTCTGCGCGTGCTTCCGCGCTCGGTCGTGCGCGCTCTCGCCCGCCGCATGGCGTGAACCGGATCACGACCGCATCGTGGGACACCGGGGGCCGGATGCCGCGTGCGGCGGCCGGAGCGCCTAGGCTGGGGGCGCACTGCCGGTCGAGGAAAAAGAGACCATGAAGACCTTCGAAGAGCTGTTCGCCGAGCTGTCCGAGAAGGCGCGCTCCCGCCCCGAGGGGTCAGGGACCGTCGCCCAACTCGACGCCGGTGTCCATGCCATCGGCAAGAAGGTCGTCGAGGAGGCCGCCGAGGTCTGGATGGCCGCCGAGTACGAGACGGACGACCGGACGGCCGAAGAGATCTCGCAGCTCCTCTACCACCTCCAGGTCCTGCTGCTGGCCCGCGGCCTTCGCCTCGAGGACGTCTACAAGCATCTGTAGCCGGCTCTGTCCGGCTCCGCTGACGTCCCGACACGCGAACGACGTAAGGAAGCCATCCATGTCCGACCTGCTGCGCATCGCCGTGCCCAACAAGGGCCAGCTGTCCGAACCCGCGATCGGGATGCTGCGCGAGGCGGGGTACCGCCAGCGCAAGAGCTCCCGCGACCTGGTCATGGTCGACCCCGACAACGAGACCGAGTTCTTCTTCCTCCGTCCCAAGGACATCGCCGTCTACGTGGGCGAGGGCATCCTCCAGGCCGGGATCACCGGCCGCGACATGCTGCTCGACTCCGGGGCGGTGGTCGACGAGGTCCTCGCACTGGGCTTCGGTGCCTCCACCTTCCGCTTCGCCGCCCCGGGCGGGGCGGGCATGACCGTCGCCGACCTGGCCGGCAAGCGCATCGCCACGTCCTTCGACGGCCTGCTCCGCTCCTACCTGGACGAGCGGGGTGTTGAGGCCCGGGTGATCCACCTCGACGGTGCGGTGGAGAGCTCGGTGAAGCTCGGCGTGGCCGACGCGGTCGCCGACGTCGTCTCCACCGGCACCACACTCCGCCAGGCGGGCATGGAGACCTTCGGCGAACCGATCCTGCGTTCGGAGGCGGTCGTCATCCGGCCCGCGGGCGCGGCCGAGGACCCCAAGATCGATCAGCTGCTGCGGCGCCTGCGCGGCGTCTTGGTCGCCCGGGACTACGTGCTGATGGACTACGACGTCCACGCGGAGCGGTTGGAGGAGGCGGTGGCGCTGACCCCCGGCATGGAGGGCCCCACCGTCTCGCCGCTGCACCGCGAGGGCTGGGTCGCGGTCCGCTCGATGGTGCCGAGCAAGGACGCCCAGCGCATCATGGACGACCTGTGGCACCTGGGTGCCCGCGCCATCCTGGTCACCGACATCTACGCCTGCCGCCTGTAGCGGCCCCCTCCGGCCCCGCGCCCGGCACGGGGCCGGAGGAGGTTCTGACGCCCGCTCCCAGCGCGTCTCCGGGATCATCGGCACAATGGTGGGCATGCGGACGCCACACACTGGGGAAGAGACGCGGACCCTGGCCCGGATCACGGGTGAGACCGGGGGCGACCTGGTCCTGCGCCGGGTGGGGGCGCACTACGAGATCTACTCCAACGGCGTCTTCCTCATGGACACCCGCGACGGGACCTCGGAGCGCGCACTGGTGCGCGCGGGCCTGGCCGCGCTGCCGAGGGGCAGGTCGCGAGCACGGGTGCTGATCGGTGGTCTGGGTGTGGGCTTCTCCGCCCGCGAGGCGCTCGACCACCCGAGAGTGGCCCGGGTGGACGTCGTCGAACTCGAACCCGCGGTGATCGCCTGGCACGACGGGGAACTCGGCGAGGCCGCCGGGTACGTCCACCGGGACCCGCGCTGCCGGGTGGTGGGCGCCGACCTCGTCGCCTGGGTGGAACGGGCCGCCGCCGAGCCGGAGCCGGTCCGCTACGACCTCCTGTGCCTGGACACCGACAACGGTCCGGACTGGACGGTGGTGGAGAACAACGCCCGGCTCTACGACGCGGCCGGACTGGACCGGCTCGCCGTGCTGCTCGCCCCGGGCGGCCTGCTGTCCTTCTGGAGCGCCAATGCGGTCCCCTCCTTCGAGGCGGCGCTGAGGGAGCGCTTCGCCTCGGTGGAGGCCATCGAGGTGCCCGTTGCCCGGGGCGTGCCCGACATGGTCTACCTGGCCGGCCGGCCCCGGCAGGACCGGGGTCAGGCCTGGGAGTCGGACATGTAGGCGGTGAACTCCTCCAGGGTGATCAGATGGTCGCCATCGGTGTCCATCGCCTCGATCGCCTGCGCGGCCTGCTCCTCGGTGCAACTGTCGCCCAGGCGGTGCATGAGGTCGGCGTACTCCTGGGCGGAGATGCGTCCGTCGCTGTCGGCGTCCACGAAGGCGAAGGTCGTCGCGTACTCGTTGGTGTCGGACATCTGCGCTCGTCTCCAGGGGTCGGGGCCGTGTTCTCGCGGCGCAAGGCTATCGGGGCGGGGGCGGTTCCGGAAGCCGGACGTCCTGTGTCCGGCGGTGCTGGGGCCTCCTACTGCCGGTCCATGTAGGCGGTGAACTCCTCCAGGGAGATGCGCCCGTCGCCGTCGGTGTCCATGGAGCGCACCACGGCGGCGGCGCGCTCCCGGGTGCAGTCGTCGCCGAGGTTGCCCATGAGCGCGTGGAGTTCGTCGACGGAGATGAGTCCGTCGCCGTCGGTGTCGACGAGGTCGAAGGTGGCGGCGTATTCGCTGGCCTCGGCCATGGGGGCGTCCTTCCGGGGGTCGGTGCGGCTCGCGCCAGGGTATCGGTGAGGGCCGTCGGTCAGGAAGGCCGCGGGGCGTCGGCCCGGCCGGGCCGTGGGGGCCGCGGCCCGGGGTGCGTACGGTGCCCTTCCGGAGTTGCCGGGGCCGCCGCCGAACGGTCCGGGCGCCGGGCGAACCGAGTCCGTCCATGCCGGATTTCGGGGTGGAGTCGAACCCGGATCCGGGTCGGACCGATACTCGGATCTGGCCGGATCAGTGAGTGTTTTCGCAGCGCATGAGGGATGGGAACCGGTTTTCCCGGAGGGTGGGGACCGATGTTCCTATCGCACTCGGTGATAGGGCGCATCCTCGGAGTCGCGGTTCGGTGGGGGGTCGGCCGAATTGAGTCGGCCCCTTCACCTTTCGTTCACCTTTTCTCTCTTCCCTGATCAGTTGGACGGCTTTGCATGGTGGTCGTGCTCGGCGGGACTCGCCGAGTGGTCCCTGCACCGGGTCGGCGGCTCCCCCCGCCGGCCGAAAGTTATGAGTCGAGGATTTCCACGTGATCTCTAAGAAGTGGCTTCAGGTCGCCGGTGTCGCTGTAGCGATTCCGTTCGCGCTCACCGCCTGCGGTGGCGGTTCCGAGGGCGGCTCCGAGGGCGGCGACGACGCCTCCGAGGGTGGCTCCGAGGTGTCCGGCAGCATCCAGATCGACGGTTCCAGCACCGTCGGCCCCCTCTCCGAGGTGGCCGCTGAGCTGTTCATGGAGCAGTACCCCGACGTCCAGGTCTCGGTTGCGATGTCCGGCACCGGTGGCGGCTTCGAGAAGTTCTGCAACGGCGAGACCGACATGAACGACGCCTCCCGCGAGATCAAGGACGAGGAGGCCACGGCCTGCGAGGGCAACGACATCGCCTTCGAGCAGGTCCAGGTCGCCAACGACGCTCTCGGCATCATCGTCAACCCCGAGAACCCGATCGACTGCATCAGCATCGACCAGGCCAACCAGATCTGGAACGAGGGCTCCACCGTCGCCACCTGGGGCGAGGTGGACGGCCTCGAGTCCGGTGACCTGGCCAGCGAGGACCTCACCCTCTACGGCCCGGGCACCGACTCCGGCACCTTCGACTACTTCACCGAGGCCGTCAACGGTGAGGAAGGCGTGATCCGCACCGACTACACCGACATCGGTGAGGACGACCAGGCCGCCATCGTGGGCGTCGAGGGCGACCCCGGCGCCATGGCCTACGTCCCCTACTCCTACTTCACCGAGGCCGGCGACTCCGTCAAGGCGCTCCAGATCGACGGTGGCGACGGCTGCGTCGAGCCCACCCTGGAGAACGTCCAGAACGGCTCCTACAGCCCGCTGGGCCGTGGCCTCTTCGTCTACGCCAGTGACCTGGCCCTGCAGGAGCAGGTCGCCGTCGAGTTCATGAACTTCTACATCGACAACTCCGGTGAGATCACCGAGCTTGCCGGTTTCGTTCCGCTGACCGAGGACCAGATGGCCGACGCCACCGCGAAGATCGAGTCGCTCACCAGCTAATCGAAACGCGATCTGAAAGCTAAGCCATGGCTGATAGCAACATGGCGACCCCGGCGGCCGGCGCTGACCAGCGTCGGCCGCTCAAGGGCGCCGGTCGTTCACGTATCGGTGAGAAGGGCATCAAGACCTTCCTCGCCATCTGCGCGGCCTTCTCCATCATCGTGACGACGGGTATCGTCGTCGCGCTCGTCATTCCCACGGTGAACTTCTTCGGACAGATCACCATCACCGAGTTCCTCTTCGGCGTCACGTGGGCACCGGCGTTCGCCAACCCCTCGTTCGGTGTCCTGCCGATCGTCGTGGGCACGGTCATCGTCGTCGTCACCGCGCTCGCGGTCTCGATTCCGATCGGCCTCGCCTCCGCGATCTACCTGTCCGAGTACGCCTCGCCCTCGGTGCGCAAGGTCGTCAAGCCGGTCCTGGAAGTCCTGGAGGGCATCCCCACCGTCGCGATCGGCCTCTTCGCGTTCTTCTTCATGCGGCCACTGGCGGAGAGCCTGTTCCCGTTCTTCCCCTGGGAGACCCCCTTCTCCATCGGTGTCGCCGGTATGGCCGTGGGTCTGCTCATCGTGCCGCTGGTCGCCTCGGTCGCCGAGGACGCCATGCGGTCCGTTCCCAGCGGGCTCCGGGAGGGCGCCTACGCGCTCGGGGCCAGCAAGATGCGGGTGACCCTGCGCGTGGTGTTCCCCGCCGCGATCTCCGGCATCATCGCCGGCATCGTGCTCGGCACCTCGCGCGCCATCGGTGAGACGATGGTCGTCCTCATCGCGGCGGGCGCGGGCAACCCGAACCTGACGTTCGACTGGTTCAACTCGGCGCAGACCATGACCGCCTACATCGGTGGTACCGCGACCGGTGACATCGCTCAGGGCACGGTCGTCTACGACACGATCTTCGCCGTCGGCACCCTGCTGTTCACGATGACGCTGATCATGAACATCATCGCGACCCGTCTGGTCCGCCGCTTCCGTGAGGTGTACGAGTAAATGGTCATCGACAAGGGAAAGCAGCCCCAGAGGTCGCGACTGGCCGTCGCGGGCGCGCGGGCGGCCACCGACAGCATCTTCACCACGTCGTCCAAGAGCGACCGCGTGGCCAACGTGCTGTTCCGGGCCCTGCTGCTGCTCGGCATGGGGTTCGCGCTGCTGGGCCTGGCGGCCATCATCATCTGGTCGCTCGTCGAAGGTGCCCCGCGACTGGGGCCCGAACTCATCTTCGAGGGCCCCTCCTCCATCCGGCCCGAGAGCGCCGGATACCGGACCGCCATCCTCGGCACGCTCTGGGTGATCGGCGGCGTCGTGCTGTTCATCGTCCCGGTAGGCGTGGGAGCGGCGATCTACCTGGAGGAGTACGCGGACAACACTCGCTGGTGGAACCGCCTCATCGAGGTGAACATCCAGAACCTGGCCGCCGTGCCCTCCATCGTGTTCGGCATCCTGGGCCTGGCGTTCATCGTCCGCGGACCGCTCAGCCTCGGGTTCGTGGCCGCTGCTGGCTCGTTCACACTGTCCCTGCTCGTCCTGCCGACGGTCATCCTCGCCTCCCGTGAGGCGATCAAGGCCGTGCCGAACTCCACCCGCCTGGGTTCACTCGGTCTCGGGGCCAGCCAGTGGCAGACGATCTGGCACCACGTCCTCCCCGGCGCACTGCCCGGCATCCTGACGGGGCTCATCCTCTCCGTCTCGCGGGCCATCGGTGAGGCGGCTCCGCTGCTGCTGGTCGGAGCGGTCACGTTCGTGACCTTCGACCCGTCGTTCTTCGAGAGCCAGTACTCGGTACTGCCCGTGCAGATCTACAACTACGCGGGCCGTCCCCAGGAGGAGTTCCGGGTTCTCGCCGCGGCAGGTGTGATCCTCATGCTCGCCGTGCTGCTGACGATGAACTCGTTCGCCATCTGGCTGCGCAACCACTATGAGAACAAGAACAAGAGATGAGGGGGGCGTCTGCGGGCGCGCCCCCGTCGGTGCCCGTGGTCACCCGTCGGTCCTCTCGTTCGGTCAGTACACCGGTCGGCGCCACCGTCGCCGTACCGGGTCCGTCCCGTCACTGGAGGACCACGCGTGGAGTCTCCGTTGGTCTCGGAGCGACGACCGCTGCTGCTGGCGGTCGAGTCCGACGAGCATGCCGAGGCCCGGTTGCGCGCACTGTTGGCGGACGAGCCGATCGATGCCCTCTACTGCGCCGAGGCACCCAGAGCCCTGCTGCTCCTCGGCAGGGAGGCCCCCGACGCCGTGCTCCTAGGAGCGATGGAGGGGCCGATCGACACGCTGGAGTTCCTGCGCATCGTGCGTAGCTCCGACCCGGCCCTGCCCGTGGTCGTGGGGGTACCGTTCGGGGACGCGCCGTACACCGAGACGGCGCGTTCCCTCGGGGCGACGCTCACGGTCGAGCGCCCCCACCGCGGCGACGACCTGCTGCCCGCGCTGCGGTCGGCACTGGTCCGGGGCATCGGCCGCGGTCCCCAGAGCGCGGACACCATCGACCTCGGACGGCTGCTGGTGGAGGGCGGAGCCCCCGCGCTGCGCCTGGACGGCGCGTTCGTGGCCCTGCCGCCCACGGAACACCTGCTGCTGCGGCACCTGGCCGTCAACGTCGACGCCGTGGTTCCCCGCCACGAGCTGATCCGCGCGGCCTGGGCGGACGACACGTCGGTACGGAGCAACACCCTCAACGTCCACATCATGCGGCTGCGCAGGCGTCTGGGAGACGACCGGGCGCGCCCGCGGTGGATCAGCACGGTCCACGGGGTGGGCTACCGGCTCACCGTGCCCGAGGCCGACGCGTAGGCGTGTTCCTTCGGCCGCCGACCCGGTGGGGCCGGGAAACGGGGCGGGCATCCGTGTTCTTGCCTTCTGGAGGTTGTTGCCGCACCCCGTCCCCGAAGGGGTGCGGGGGCTCCGGGTGCGTTCACGGCCCGACCGCTCGTACGCGTCGGTGCCGGGGCGGGCGGAGGAGCCGGTTCGGGGGCGGGGGTCACGAGGTGAGGGTGTCCAGCCGGTAGCCGATGCCGCGGACCGTGTGGATGAACCGCGGCTGGGACTCGGAGTCGCCGAGCTTGTGTCTCAGGCGCCGGATGTGCACGGCGATCGTGTTGTTCACCGGGGGCAGCGGTTTGCGCCACACCTCGGTCCACAGCTCCTCGCGGCTGACCACGCGCCCGCTGTGCCGCATGAGGAAGTCCATGATGCCGAACTCCCGGAGCGCCAGGTTGACGGGGTTCCCGTCGACGAAGAGCCGGTGCCCCAGGGCGTCGAGCTCCAGTGAGCCGGATTTGAGCGCCACTGGCTGCCGGGAGCCGTCCGCGGGGGAGGGGGCGTCGGAACCCGGGAGGGAGCCGCGCAGCAGCGCGGAGAGCTCCGGGATCCGGTAGGGGCGGTTCACACACGCGGTGGCGCCGACCGCCAGGGCGCGCAGGGCTCGCTGGGAGTCGCCCGTGCCCACTCCGATGAGGATGGGGATGTCCGTGGCGCGCCGCGTGACCCGTACCAGTGTGTCCAGTTCGATCTCGGGAGGGGCGGCGCTGGTGATGAGGGCGTCCGGGCGGATCATGCCGACGCGCAGCAGTGCCTCGGCCCCGTCCACGCACACGGTGATGTCCATGTCGTGCCCGCTGAGGGAGAGCACGAGCTGGTGGGACTGCTCCGACTCCGGTTCGACCAGCAGGACGCGGACCGGCCCTTCCAGCCGATCCGTCCCGTCGGACCGCTCCATCCGCTCCCCCTCGTCCGAAGCAGCCGACGGCCGCGGGACTGAGGCGGAGGGGATGAACGCGGTCATGGGTGATCCACTTCGTCGAAAGGGGGAGCGGCCGGGGTGTGTGGCTTACCCGAAGCGGCCGGAGATGTAGTCCTCGGTCCGCTTGTCGGCGGGCTTGCTGAAGATCGTCGGCGTCTCGTCGAACTCGACCAGGCTCCCGTAGCGGTCGCCGTCGTCGTCGACACCCGCGGTGAAGAACGCGGTCCGGTCCGAGACGCGCGCCGCCTGCTGCATGTTGTGGGTGACGATGACGATGGTGAACTCGTGGGCGAGTTCGTACATCAGGTCCTCGATCTTGAGGGTCGCGATGGGGTCGAGTGCCGAGCACGGCTCGTCCATCAGGATGACCTCGGGGTTCACCGCGATCGCCCGCGCGATGCACAGGCGCTGCTGCTGACCGCCGGAGAGGGCGAAGGCGCTGTCCTTGAGCTTGTCCTTGACCTCGTCCCAGAGGGCCGACTTGGTCAGGGCCTCCTCGACCACGTCGTCCAGGCCGCTGCGCTTGCCCATGATGCGGGGGCCGAAGGCGATGTTGTCGTAGATCGACTTGGGGAACGGGTTCGGCTTCTGGAAGACCATGCCGATCCGGCGGCGGACCTCGATGGGGTCGACGGCCGGGTCGTAGAGGTCCTCGCCGTGGAAGGTGACCTTGCCCTCGACACGGGCCTCGGGGATGAGGTCGTTCATGCGGTTGAGGGTTCGCAGCACGGTGCTCTTGCCGCAGCCGGAGGGGCCGATCATCGCGGTGATCTGGCGGGGCCCGACCTTCATGTTGACGTCGCGGACGGCCTTGTTGCTGCCGTAGTAGATGGAGAGGTCGCTGACCTCGAAGACGGGGTCGTCCAGGCCGGGGACCTCCCGGTTGTACCGGACGGTGTCGGGGGAGACGCCGTGGGAAGACTCGGTGTTGCTGACAGACATGAGGCCACTTCCGGTCGGACGGAACTTGTGCGGTCTTGAGGGGGCAGATACCGCAGTACGCGGTCGTACCCATGCAAAGGTGTCCGAATGAAGTGGAGGTGAACGAATACGTAGGTCAAAGTGAACGCGGGCGGTGATCTCAGAAGCGGCCGCGTGCCGTCCCTACCTCGGGGGTCGGGGTGCCGGAGACGTGCGTCGGGTTCGTCGTGTCAAAGGCCTTGGTGACGGGTTCCGTGCGTTCGACGAACGGGTGGATGACGTATCCGCGGGGCGGGGGTACCGCCTCGCGCGGCGGTGTTCGCGGCGAGGAGCTCACGGGAGGGCCCCGGGCACCCGTCGACCGGGGTGCCCGGGGCCCTCGCCGGCGGACGCCCCTACTGCTGGCTTCCGGCCTCCTGCTCGGTGAGCTTCTCGCGGACCTCGTCCATGTCCAGTTCCCGGGCCTGGGTGATCAGGCTCTCCAGGGCCTCGGAGGGGAGGGCACCCGGCTCGTTGTAGATGATCGTGGCGTCGCGCACGATCATCAGGGTCGGGATGGACTGGATCTTGAACTCGAAGGCGAGTTCGCGCTGGGCCTCGGTGTCCACCTTGGCGTGCACGATGTCGGTGTGCTTGTCCGCGGACTTCTCGAACACGGGGGCGAACTGGCGGCAGGGGCCGCACCACTCGGCCCAGAAGTCGATGAGGACGAACTCGTTGTCCTTGAGTGTCTCGGCGAAGTTGTCTTTGGTGAGCTCGACTGTGGGCACGGGGGCTCCTGGAACTGATCGTCGTCTGCGGGCCGACCGTCGGCCGACCGCCTTCCTCCTTCAGTCCTACAGCGGATGCGCGCGCGTGTTTGTTCCATGGCGCCGTGTCTCCGTGAGCCGTTCGACACGGACCGGGGTGCGCCCGCCGCCGAGGTGCGTCCTGTGGCGGATACGCGGCCCGAGGTTCGCCCAGGGAGAACCCGAGGCCCGAGGTTCTCCCCGATACGAAACTCGGGTCTCCTTATGGTGGGCCCGGTGGGGTGTGCAAATGATTTCAATTCGGGCCAACGGGATACTTCTGGCATGGGCCTGGAAAGGGATTCTCCCTTTCCGTGAACCACCCTGACCTGCACTGATGTCCGTCAGGGTGAACTTTCTCCCTCCGACTTCGCAGAAAAGTGCGACACCACGCCCCACGTGCCCTAATCTTCTTTGCGAAAGCCCAACTGCATACGACGAAGACCCCGCGACGGTTAACAACCGGCCGGGGTCGTGGTCAGCAAGACGAACCTTGAAGCAAAGGATTGCCGACATGGCTCATTCTAGCCGTGCGGTCCTCAGGTCTGCCCTGGAGACCCTCGAAGCCCTCCTCCTGCCCGCGCGTGGCCGCCACGCCCGCCCGTCACCCACAGGCACCCTCCTGCGCCGCCGCTCGGCCCGGGTCCGCCGCTACGCGCCGGTGCCCGCCCCCGAGCAGACCGCCGCTCCCGCGCCCGCCGCACCTCCGGTGCCCGCTGTGCCCTCCACGCGCCCCGGGCTCGCGCCGCCCACCGTGCGCACGCCCGCCAGGGACGCCGCCCTGGTGCGGCCCTACTACACCGCCTACGAGCGCGAACTCGCCTACACGCAGGTCCACCCCGCTCGCCGTCTGCGTGCCCGCGCCACCATCCCCGGCCCGCGCGGCCCCCGGCTGTCGGCATCCGCACGGCGCGGCACGCCCTACACCCCCACCCACGCCGCACCCGCACCGGTGCCCGCGCCGCGACCGGCCGGGGACCTGCTCGCCCCGCCGCCCCCGCCGGTGCCCGGCGAGTTCGACGAACTCGCGCGCCTGGTCCGCCTCTGGCAGGACCAGCGCGCCGATCGGCGGAGCGGGGTGGCCGCGTGAACACCGTGATCCGTGAGGAGCCCCGCCCGCACGTGTTCTGGGAGCCCCGTGTCTACGCCGGGGAACTCCGTGAACTGGCCCGGGTCCGCGCCGACCTCGCATCTGACCTGGCCGGGTTCGATCCCGACCTGGTCGACACCCTCCGGCTCTGCGCCAGCGAGCTGCACGCCAACTGCGCCGAGTACACCGATCCCGACCGGTTCCACGGCGAGGTGATCCGGGGCCTGTCCATGCCCGACGAGCGCACGCTGCGCCTGTCCTTCAGCGACTCCGGCGGCGGGGGCGGCGCGCCGCGCGTCCCGACCGGGCGCACCGGGCAGGAGTGGGACCGGGCCGAGGACGGGCGCGGGCTGCTGCTCGTCGAAACGCTGTCCACAGCCTGGGGATACTTCCGCCTCGCGCCGTGGGCCGACCTGGGCACGCACGTGTGGGCGGTGTTCGACGTCGATGCCGTCCCGGACGGCCTGCGCCCGTTCGTCTTCACGCACTGACGCCACAGCGGTCGTGGAACGCGCCGTGTCCCGCCGGCACAGCCCCCGACCGCTTCCGTGGTCGGGGCCGGGGTGAGTTCAGGACGGAGACTCGATCAGCTCTGTCTGGACGGAGCGCAACCGCTCCAGGTGTTCTGGTCCGTGCGTTCTCTCGATATCGGCGTGCGATATTTTATAGGAGATCCACAGTTTGCAGATTCTCCCGTCTCGGGAGGAGAGATCGTCGTGAAAACGTCTCTGAACCTCCTTCGCCAGTTCGGGTGCGCAGAAGGCGGAAGCCCAGAGTGTGGCCGCGTCGGCTCCTCTCGGCAGCCTGCCCCAGCACTCCCAGTCCAGAATATGGAGACGGGGGGCGGTGAGGCTGGCCCAGTGCAGGTCACCGTGTCCGGTGACCCAGTCGGAGATGCGGGTGTCGAGTTCCAGACCCGTGAACTCTTTGATCTCTCTCTTTATGGGTGTTGGTGGTAGGGATATGCGGTTCGTCTTGACCTGCGACAGATTCCTGAGTGCCTGTGACAGATCCTCCCACCACTGTTCATCCACGTCCGGAAGTTGGGAGGGCAGCGAACGGGGGGAGGCTATCCGCTCGTCAGCAAGCGTCATCTGCTCGGCTCGGAAGATGATGCCCGAGTGGGTCCAGTGGCAGGCTTGGATGAACTCCGGTCGGGGGACACCCGTGATCGCGAGCGATGCTTCCAGACCACTGAGTTCCCAAGGGAAGATCTTGTCCGGCTCATACCAGTTGACCCGAATCCAGGTTCGGCACCGCGTCGGCATTCCTATGGACGGATTCCTGTTTCCGGAAGTCTGAACGTCTCTGTTCAGATGCACTCCAAGGCGGCGTTCGACCTCGTCGAGAACCTGCTCCCGAGAGATCTGTGCTCGCTGTAGTACTTCTGCTTTCCACGCCGTGTCAGTGGTTTGATACATGAAGCCCACGCGCTAGTAGCTAGGGTTGGGTGGTGTCAATTCGTTGAAGCAACGCCCTCGCCCTGGCCCTCCAACAGTTGCTTGTGGAACACCTCTTGCGGTGTGTAGAACCCCAAGCACGCCCGAGGACGGGTGTTGAGCTCCTCAGCGATCGCGGTCAGGTACGGCTGATGCTGCGGGATGTCGGTGCCCTTGGGCAGATACTCCCGGATCAGGCGGTTCGTGTTCTCGTTCGTGGGCCGCTGCCACGGCGAGTGCGGATCAGCGAAGAACACCGGCAGGTCAGTGGCCACCGTCACCGCGGCGTGGCGCCCCG
>NZ_AZXF01000037.1 GCF_000515115.1 Nocardiopsis sp. CNT312 | reverse complement strand
AATGAGACTCCTAGTTTTTCTGGCGGCTGGATCTCGATTCGATTTCCCTTTCTGTATTTCCTTTGATTGTTCGGCGGAGGCCGGTCGACGATCGCTTCGGCATTCCACCCGTGATATCCCCGGCCGGTGGGAGACGGGCGTCGGCCGGGAACGAAACGGGGCCGCGTGGACATCCTCCGCACGGCCCCGTCGCTCTTCTCTCCGATCCGTTCACGCCTCCCACAGGGGGCGGCCGACGTAGTCGCCCTCCTCGCAGCCCGGCGGCAGGGCGAACACGGCNGAGCCGACGGTGGTGACCCACTCGTTGAGCAGGTCCAGCTCGTCCAGCTTCCTCTGGATGGGGACGAACTGGCGGGCCGGGTCGGCCTGGTAGGAGGCGAACAGCAGGCCCGCCTCGGGGTCGGCGGTGTCGCGCAGGTCGTAGTTGTAGCCGCGGCGGAAGATCCGCTCGTCGGGGTCGCCGGTCCGGGCGCGGCGGATGTGCGAGAACGCCGGGATGACGGTGAGCCCGTCGCCGTCGGTGGCCTCCAGGTCCACCTCGTCGTGCTCGTTCTCCCCGCCCAGCGGCGCCCCGTTGTCCAGGCGGCGGCCCACCGCCGCCTCGCGGGCGGGCCGGTCCACCTCGTCCCAGGTGTCGAGGTCGGTGGCGATCCGGCGCAGCACCAGGCTGGTGCCGCCGTTCAGCCACGCCGGGCCGTCGCCGCCCCACACCAGGCGCTCGAAGTCCTCGCTGCCCGGCTTCAGGTTGACGGTGCCGTCCACCTGGCCCATCAGGTTGCGCATGGTCGTGCCGTCGGGCTGGGCGCCGTGGGAGCGGCGGAACCCGCTCTGCGACCAGCGCACCCCGGCGAAGGGCCGGGCGCTCTTCATCAGCGAGCGCACCGCGTGCGAGACGGTGACGGGGTCGTCCGCGCACACCTGCACCACCAGGTCGGCCTCGCCCCACTCGGGGCGGAGCCGGTCGTGGTCGAACCCGGGCAGCGCCCCCAGCCACTCGGGGACCGCGCCGGGGTCCACCCGCTCCACCAGGCCCCGGCCGAACCCGAACGTGACGGTCAGGCGCGCGGGCACCTCGGCGAGTTCGGGTTCGGTGTCGGTGAGGGTGGGCCTGCCCTGGGTGAGGCGGGCGGCGTCGTCGCTGAGCATCACCATGAGGCGGCGCGCCCGTTCGGCGTCGGCGCTCTCTTTGAGGTTCAGCGCGAGGAAGGTGCCGTGGGCCTGGGGCGGGGTCTCCACCCCGGCCTGCCTGCGTCCGTGGAAGGGGACCGTGTCCGGGCCGTGGAGCACGGCCCCGGCGGCCGCGGCCTGCTGCTCGGGGTCCGCCCACAGTTGGTGGGCGGCGGTGGCCCCCGCCGCCCCGATCCCGGCGGCGCCGAGCCCCGCGGCACCGCCCAGGAGCAGGCCGCGGCGGCTCGGGCCGCTGCTCTGGTCAGCGCCCATCAGTGGTCTCCGTGCTCCTCCGTGTCGTCCATGGACTCGGACCCCTCCATGCCCTCCATGTCGTGGTCGCTGTGGTCACCGTGGTCGCCGTGGTCCTCGCCGCCGTCGTACTCCTCGTTGGCGCCGCTGTAGGGGCGGACGGGGGCGGTGAAGTCGGCGGTGGAACCGTCGGCGAACTCGACGGTGACGGTGATCTCCTCACCGGCCTCCAGGTCGCGGTTGAGCTCCATGAGCATGATGTGGTTGCCGCCGGGCTCCAGGGTGTAAACGTCCCCGGCCGGGATGACGAAGCCGCCCTCGATCTCGCTCATGGTCATCTCGGAGCCCTCCATGTACCCCTCGTGCAGCTCGACCATGTCGGCGGCCTCGACCTGGGCGGCGACGATGTTGGCCTCGGCGTCGGAGGTGTTGCCCACCTCGCCGAAGACGGCGGTCATACCGTCGTCCTGGGTGGCGGCCTTGATCCACGGGTCGGTGATCTCGAAACCGTCGGCGGCGGTGGCCTCCGCGGCCGGCGCCGGACTCGCCGTGTCCTCGGGCGCGGCCTCGTCCTCGCCGCCGGAGTTGGCGCAGGCGGTGGCGGCGAGCGCGAGCAGCGAGGCGGCGGCGACGGATCGGATCGTGTACTGGCGCATGGATAACCCTCGTGTGTCGGGCCGACGGACGCGGCCGTTCACCCTGGGGGTCGGACGGGGGCGGCGCCCGGTTCCCGGCGATCGCGTAAAAATCTCCGCACATGGGAACGGCCCGCGCCGGAACGAACCGGTCGCGGGCCGTGGCCGGGGCCCGGTCAGGTGCGGCGGGGCCTGCGCCTGCCGACCTTGATCGTGCTCGGCGGGGTCGTGTGGGCGCCGCCGTGCACCTTCACCTCCAGCAGCCCCTCGTCGTAGTTGGCCTCGATGTCGCTGTCCCTGACGCCCTCGGGGAGGCCGATCTCCCTGCGGAAGGCGCCTGTGAACCGCTCAGAGGAGTAGTACACGACGTCGTCGTCGTCCCGCCGCCGCTCCCCGATGATGGTGAGGGCGTGCTCGCTCAGGCTCACGGAGAAGTCCCCCTCGCGCACCCCGGAGATGTCGCAGCGGATGATGAGGTCGTTGCCCTGGGCGAGGATGTCGGTGGGCGGGCTCCAAGCGTCGGCGTAGCCGCGCTCGGCCTCCCCGGCGTGGCCGACCTCGGGCGAGGACATGGTGTCGGAGATGCGGGTCATCTCGGTGATCAGGTCGGCCACCCCGTGGAAGGGGTTGCTGAACTTCTTGGGGCTCATTCAGGTCTCCTGCGGTTCTCGGTGGGTCCGTGTGGTCTCACGCCGTGGGCGGGCGTTTGGCCCGGCTGCGCTCCTCCGGGCCGAGGTCTCTGACGCGGCCGGGGGGTGGCTCCTCGGCCAGGGCCTTGATCAGTCCCCACACCATGAACAGCAGGATCAGGGCGAAGGGCAGGCCGGTGACGACGGAGGCCGCCTGGAGCGCGGACAGGGCGGACTCCCCGCCCAGGACGAGGAGGATGAGCGTGACCGCTCCCTCGGAGAGGGCCCAGAACGCCCGCTGGGCCCGCTTGGGGTGCGGGTCGCCGCCGTTGGTCAGGGTGTCTACCACCAGCGATCCGGAGTCGGAGGAGGTGATGAAGAAGACCGTGACCACGACGATCAGCAGCAGCGCGATGGTGTCGCCGAGCACCGGTGCGAAGTCCAGCATCAGGTCCACCATGCGGAACGCGCGTTCCTCCTCGGCCAGGGTGGACAGCCCGGCGCCCTCGAAGAGTTCGTAGTACAGGCCGGAGCCGCCGAACACGCCGAACCACAGGACCGAGACCCCCACCGGGGCGAACAGCGCGCCGACGACGAACTCGCGGATGGTGCGGCCGTAGGAGATCCGGGCGAGGAAGATGCCGACGAAGGGGGCCCAGGAGATCCACCAGCCCCAGTAGAAGATGGTCCAGGCGGAGGTCCAGTCGGCCGCTTGCTGGTCGGCGAGCGGGCTCGGCCAGGACAGGCTCAGCGGGATCACGCCGGCGAGGTACTGGCCGGCGGCGCTGACCGTGCTGGAGATGATCCACAGCTTGGGGCCGAACACGAACACGATGATCATCAGCGCGAACGCCAGCCACAGGTTGATCACCGACAGGCGGCGGATGCCCTTGTCGATCCCGGCGAGCACGCTGAGCAGCGCGACGCAGGTGACGACGATGATGATGACCGACTGCGCGAACGGGTTGACCGCGATCCCGAACACGTGGTTGAGGCCGCCGTTGATCTGGAGCGTGCCCAGGCCCAGGGACGTGGCCAGACCGAAGAGGGTGCCGAAGACGGCCAGGATGTCGACGATGTGGCCGGCCCACCCGAAGGCGCGGTCGCCCAGCAGCGGGTACAGCGCCGAGGCGGGGCGCAGCGGCAGCCCCTTGCGGAACGCGAAGTAGCCGAGGGAGAGCCCGAGCGCGATGTAGATCGCCCACGGGTGGAAGCCCCAGTGGAACAGGCTCAGTGACAGCGCCTCGTGGGCCGCCTCCACCGGGGGTGCCTCCCCCTCCTCGACCAGGTAGTCGGAGTTGCGTGGCCAGGTCAGGTGGTGCACGGGTTCGGACACGCCCCAGAACACCAGGCCGATCCCCATGCCGGTGGTGAACAGCATGGCGAACCAGGCGACGGTGCCGAACTCGGGGCGCGAGTCGTCGGGGCCCAGACGGATGCGCCCGAACCGGCTGAGCATGAGGAAGACGGCCAGGCCGAGGAAGAACGTGGTGGACAGGACGTAGAGCCAGCCGAGCTTGGACCCGATCCAGTCGCGGGTGCCCTCCGCAGCCGCCAGCAGTGCGTCCGTGGCGGCCACGCCGATGACGACGAAGGCGATGATGACGGCACTGGAGACGAGGAAGACGGGTGGGTTGGTGTGTTCCCGGAGGTACTGACGCAGGGTTGAGATAGTGGCTCCTTCCCAAGCCCCGGGGACGTCGTCATGCCCTGTCGGCCGGGACGGCGGTCAGCGTTCGTGTGACGATCGCGAGTGGGTTTGCGCAGGTCAAAGCCACCCTGTGTCGGATGCTAGGCCGATCGCGCGGAGATGTCCCGGAATGCGAATAAGCAGAGTTTCACCGACAAAACATGACAAGAAGGGTCAGAGGGGCTGGCCGGGCAGCGCCCGGTAGGCCTCGGAGAGCCTGGCGATGAGGGGCGGGCACGGCAGGCGGACGCCGTCGATCGTGGTCACCGGCCGCACGCCGGTCGCGGCGTTGGTGGTGAACGCGCCCGCCAAACGCAGGCCCGCCGCGGCGGTGACCGGTCGGGTGGCGACGGGAACGCCCATGTCGCGGGCGGCCTGCCCGACCAGGCGTGCGGTCACGCCGTTCAGGCTCGGCCCCTGGGGCCACACGATGCCGCGTCCGTCCAGGAAGCCGATGTTCCAGGTGGGGCCCTCGCAGATCCGGCCGTCCGGACCGATGAACAGGGCGTCGTCGTGGCCGTCGAGCTGGGCGGCGCGGCGCTGGCGGATCGTGGAGAACAGGGAGGTGCTCTTGACCTGCGGGGTGTCGCGCGTGAAGAGCCGGGTTCCCAGGCGCAGCGGGCGCGGCGGCGCGTCCGGGGCGGGGGCGGGCCGGGTGGTGACCAGGATCTGGGGCAGGGCGGGGGCCGCCGGCCGGCCCAGGTCCAGGTCCGGGTCGAAGACGCTCACGCGCACCACGCGGGGGGAGGGGCTGGAGCGGGCGGCGCGCCGGACCAGCTCCCGGACCCGGACCAGGTCCAGGTCGGTGCCGAACAGGGCGCGGCAGTCGTCGGCCAGGCGCGCGGTGTGCAGGTCCAGGCCGCGTACGCGCAGGTCCGTGACGAGCATGGTGGTGAAGTGCCCGTAGCCGTAGAGGGCGAGGCCGGCGAGTTCCCCAGCGCCGACCGGGCGTCCGTTCAGTTCCATCGCGTCACCATCATGGCACTTCGGGACCTTGAGCGGTCCCGGTTCCGTGCAGGTGCGGCCGGACTTCCTCAGGTGTGCGGGCGCGGGGCGCGCGCGACACCGTCCAGCACGGTGCCCACGCGCTCCAGCCAGTCGGCGATGACGGCGAGGTCGTCGTCGGTGTAGTCGGCGTGCAGCCCCACCATGGCCTCGCGCATGCCGGTGCCGGAGGCGGTGTCGGGGCGGCCCGAGCCCGGGGTGAGGCGTACGGCGACCTTGCGCCGGTCCCGGGGGTGCCTGGTGCGCTCCACCAGTCCGCGCTGTTCGAGCCGGTCCAGGACGCCGGTCACCGAGCCGGTGGACATGCACAGGCTCTCGGCGATCTCGCCGGGGGTGAGTGTGCCCGAGACCTGGAGCAGGGTGAGGCACTGGAAGTCGGTCGGGTTCATCCCGCTGGAGTCGGCCATCCGGTGCAGCAGGCGCACCAGTTCCACCGCGAGCCGCTGGCCGCCCTCCTGGAGCGCGGTGTAGAGCGCGGCTCGCCGCCCCTCCTCCGGCCCCCCGCGCTCGTGGCGGGGAGAGGATGAGGCAGGCGCGGTGTCCATGGTTCCTCTCTCGTTCACGGTACGGGTGCTTT
This sequence comes from Nocardiopsis sp. CNT312, assembly GCF_000515115.1. Taxonomy (GTDB): domain Bacteria; phylum Actinomycetota; class Actinomycetes; order Streptosporangiales; family Streptosporangiaceae; genus Nocardiopsis. The sequence goes on along the minus strand of NZ_AZXF01000037.1, from coordinate 23,683 downwards.
CCGGCTGTTCTTGGAAGTGTAGGACGTCTCCGGCTCGCGGTGTCCGGGTGATCCGGGCGCGGCGGTCCCCGTCGGACGCGGTTGGTCCGGCCATGATAGGGAAGTAGTTCGGTTACCGAGATTTATGAAATCTGAACTATTTTGTCCGAAACGACACAAGGTGCACACGGGAGGACACCGTCAACTCCATCCTGAACGCTGACACGCGCTCCCCCCGTGAGGAGCGCGCATCCGGGGACGTCGGAGCGGCTCTGGACGACGCCCTGCGCCGCTACCTGGCCCACAGGCTCCGCGAGGCCGAGGAGATCGATTCCGGGTTCCCCCCCGGACTGGCCGGGACCACCGTCGGCTTCACACTGGACGGCGGCAAGCGGATGCGCTCCCGGCTGGCATGGTGGGGGTGGCTCACCGGAGGCGGTGCGATCGCCGGGGACCCCGCGGACGCCGCCCTCCACGCCTGCGCCGCCCTGGAACTCATCCAGACCTGCGCCCTCGTCCACGACGACGTGATGGACGGCTCCCCGACCCGCAGGGGCCGCCCCTCGGTACACGCCGGCCACATCGCCGAGCACCGGGCCGAAGGGCTCGCCGGTGAGCCCCGCCGCTACGGTGAGGCACTGGCCGTGCTGGTGGGCGACCTGGCCCTGGTCTGGGCCGATGACATGCTCTCCGAGGCCCTGCCCGGGGTGCCCGAACCCGAACGCGCCCGTGCCGTGTGGCGCCGCCTGCGCACCGAGATCATGGCCGGGCAGTTCCTCGACGTCCGAGCCCAGGCGCGCCGCGAGCGCTCGGAGGAGGCCGCCCTGCGGGTGGACCTGCTCAAGACGGCGTCCTACAGCGTCGAGCGCCCCCTGCACCTCGGTGCGGCGATGGCCGGTGCCGACGCCGCCACCGTGGACGCGCTGCGCGGCTACGGCCGGGACGTCGGCGTCGCCTACCAGTTGCGCGACGACCTCCTCGGGGTCTACGGAGACACCGCCCGCACCGGCAAACCGGTGGGGGAGGACGTTCGCGAGGGCAAGTGCACCCTGCTCCTGGCCACCGGCGTGCGTCTGGCCCGCGAGCGGGGGGACGCCGCCGCGTCGGCCCTGCTGGACCGGGTGGGCCTGCCCGGTGCGGCCCCCGACCCCGCCGAGGTGGCCCACGCCCTGGACCGCGTCGGCGCCCGCGACCTGGTGCGGCGCAGGTGCCGCGATCTCTCCGCGCGCGGCCTGGCCCGGCTGGAGGGGGCCGGTGCCCCCGGACCCGCACTGGAAGGACTGCGCGGCCTGGCCGCCCTGACCTCTGAGGAGCCCTCGTGAAGCGACGAGAACCGGTGGTCGTGGTGGGGGCCGGACTGTCCGGGCTGGCCTGCGCCCTGCACCTGCTTGGTGCCGGCCGGGAGGTCACCGTCGTCGAGCGCGAGGACCACCCGGGCGGTCGCGCCGGACGGCTCGACCTCGACGGCTTCCGGATCGACACCGGACCCACCGTGCTGACCATGCCCGACCTGATCGACGAGGCCCTGGGTGCGGTGGGCGAGAGCGTCGCCGACCGGCTCGACCTGGTGCCGCTGGACCCGGCCTACCGAGCGCGCTTCGCCGACGGTTCCACCATCGACGTGCGTACCGGCCGCGAGGAGATGGCCGCCGAGGTCGCCCGTGTCGCCGGGGAGCGCGAGGCCGACGGCTACCTGAGGCTGCGCGACTGGCTCACCCGCCTCTACGAGGTGGAGATGCGCTCGTTCATCGACGCCCGGGTGGACTCGCCGCTGGACCTGCTCCGCCCCGACCTGCTGCGGCTGCTGGCGCTGGGCGGGTTCGGCAGGCTCGCCCCGGCCGTGGGGCGTCGCGTGCGCGACGAGCGGCTGCGCAGGATCTTCTCCTTCCAGTCGCTGTACGCGGGCGTGGCCCCCGAGAGCGCCCTGGCCGCCTACGCCGTCATCGCCTACATGGACACCGTGGCCGGGGTGTACTTCCCCAGGGGCGGGATGCGCGCCCTGGGCGAGGCGCTGGCGGGTGCGGTCGCCAAGGCCGGGGGCACCCTGCGCTACGGCGACCCCGTCACGCGGCTCGAACGCTCCGGCGACCGGGTCACCGCCGTCGTCACCGGCAAGGGGGAGCGCCTGCCCTGCGGCCAGGTGGTGCTCACCCCCGACCTGGCGGCCGCACACCGGATGCTCGGCCACACGCCCCAGCGCCCGGTGCCCCTGCGCCACTCGCCCTCGGCGGTCGTACTGCACCTGGGCACCGACCGCACCTGGCGGGGGTGGGGCCACCACACGATCTCCTTCGGCGGCGCCTGGCAGCGCACCTTCACCGAGATCATCCGGGACGGGACCACCATGAGCGACCCCTCGCTGCTGGTCACCCAGCCCACCCGGACCGACCCCTCCCTGGCCCCCGAGGAGCGCCACCTGCTGTACGTGCTCGCCCCCGCCCCCAACCTGTCCGCCGGCGGCATCGACTGGGACCGGGAGGGGCCGCGCTACCGCGACCACCTGGTCGGGGTCCTGGAGGAGCGCGGGCTCACCGGACTGGGGGACTCGATCCGCGCCGAGCGGCTGGTCACCCCGGCCGACTGGGCGCGGCAGGGGCTCGCGCACGGCACCCCCTTCTCGCTGGCGCACACCTTCGCCCAGACCGGCCCCTTCCGCCCCCGCAACACCGTTCCCGGCACCGCCAACGCGGTCCTGGCCGGGTGCGGGACCTCACCCGGCGTCGGCCTGCCCACCGTGCTGATCTCGGGCAAGCTCGCCGCGGCCACGGTGGTCCGCCGGGCGGGAGGGCGCCGATGAGTACCGCGACGGCCGAACTGGACGCCGCCGGGATCACCGGGGCACGGCTGCGCGAGTCCTACCTCCGGTGCCGGGACCTGCACGCCCGCCACGGCCGCACCTACTTCACCGCCACCCGGGTGCTGCCCCCCGACCGCCGACCCGGTGTGCACGCCTTGTACGGGTTCGCCCGGTGGGTGGACGACATCGTCGACGAGCCGCCACCGGAGAGCACGGCGCGGGACCGGGCGGCAGCCCTGGACGGGATCGGCGCCGACCTGGAACGGGTCCTGTCGGGCGTCCCCGCCGACGATCCGGCGAACGCCGAGGTGCTGGCGGCCCTCGCACACACGGTGGAGTACTACGGGCTGCCCCGCGCCTACTTCACGGCGTTCCTGGACTCCATGCGCATGGACCTGACGGTCACCGCCTACCGCGACCTCGACCACCTGCGCGAGTACATGTACGGTTCGGCGGCCGTGATCGGCCTCCAGGTGCTGCCCGTCCTGGGCACGGTCGCCCCCCGCGAGGAGGCCGCTCCGCACGCCGCCGCGCTGGGCGAGGCCTTCCAGCTCACCAACTTCCTGCGCGACACCGCCGAGGACCTGGGGCGCGGCCGCGTCTACTTGCCCGGGGACGTGCTGGCGGCGCACGGCGTGGACCGCGCCCTGCTGGAGCACTGCGCGCGGACCCGGGCCCCGCGGCCGCGGGTACGGGAGGCCCTGGCCGAACTGGTGGAGGTCAACCAGGACGTCTACCGGTGGGCGGAGCCGGGGATCGCCATGCTCTCCCCGGTGGCGCGCCCGTGTGTCTCCACCGCCTTCCGGCTCTACCGCGCCATCCTGGACGAGATCCGCGCCGCCGACTACGACGTGTGGAGCGTCCGGCACCGAGTGTCGGACCTGCGCAAGGCGACCGCGGCCGTCCCCGCCCTGGCCCGGGCGCTGGTCGCCCGCTCCCGCGGCGGCCGGGTGCCGCGCCCCCGCAGCGGCGGGGACGAGCGCTCCGGTTCCCGCCCCTCTGGAGGAGTCACATGACGATGCCCGAGCCCCGTCCCAGGCGTCTGCCCCTGCGCCGCATGCCCGCCACCACCTGGAAGGCCCAGGATCCGACCTGGCGGGAGGCCAGGGCCGCGGTGATCGGCGCGGCCCTCAAACGCGCGCTCGCCCGGCCCTCGGGCAACTGGTTCGTGCTGGCAGCCAGCACCGAGGTGCGCTCCGACCGGCCCTTCGGGCGCGTGGTGGCCGGCACCGAACTGGTGGCCTGGCGCACACCGGACGGGACCGCACGCGTGGGTCCGGGGGCCTGCCCCCACATGGGGGCGCCCCTGTGCCGGGGCGCGGTGGACTCCGGGCGGCTGGTCTGCCGGTGGCACGGCCTGTCCCTGGGCGAGGAGGGCTTCCCCGGGTGGAGCCCCTACCCGGTCCACGACGACGGCGTCCTGGTGTGGGTGCGCCTGGACCGGGAGGGCGGCGAGGAGCCCACCCCCGAACCCGTGGTGCCCCACCGGCCCGAGGGGTCGCGGAGCCTGGCCGCGGTGGAGAGCCTGGCCGGGCGGTGCGAACCCGAGGACGTGGTGGCCAACCGGCTCGACCCCTGGCACGGCTCGTGGTTCCACCCCTACTCGTTCGTGGGGCTGAGGGTGGCCGAGGTGCCCGAGGGCGGCGACCCCGACCCGGACCGGATGGTGGTGGAGGTGGGTTTCCGTGTGGCGGGCCGCTGGGGCGTGCCGGTGCGCGCCGAGTTCCACTGCCCCGGGCCGCGCACCGTCGTCATGCGCATCATCGAGGGGGAGGGGCTGGGCAGCGTGGTGGAGACCCACGCCACGCCGCTGGGCACGGACGGGCGCGGAGTGCCGCGCACGGCGGTCATCGAGGCCACCGTCGCCACCTCAGAGCGCCCCGGGTTCGCCCTGGCCCGCCGTGCGGCGGGGGCACTGGTGCGCCCCGCCGTGCGCGCCGCTGCCCGGCGGCTGTGGCGGGACGACCTGGCCTACGCCGAGCGGCGCTACCTGCTGCGCAGTTCCGGGCGCTGGCCCGGGTGAGCGCGGGGCGCGCCCCGCGCTCACCCGGGTGATCCGCTCGGTGCGCATGTCGGGACCGGTGGCGCGTGGCCGCAAGGGGGCCCGCCACCGGCGGCGCTGTGGGGCCGCGCGGCCCCACAGCGGACGTCATCGGCGCGTCGGCCGCCGCGCCCACCGCGCCAGGGCGCGCAACGGCGCCGACCTGCCGCGCCGGGGCACGGTCCACACCGTGTGCCCGGGCCGCCCCCACCGCTCCAGCAGCGCGTTGGCGGCGAGCAGGCCGCTGGTGGCCGCCCGCTCCATGAGCGCCACCGGCAGGTCCGTACGCACGTGGTCGCCGGCCACCACCACGAACGGGTCGGGTGAGCGCACACCGCACCGGTCCCGGTAGCCGCCCGGCGGGAACAGCGGGCAGTCGGCGCGCGTCTCGTGCCGCGAGTCCACCGCGCGGGCACCGGCGAGTTCGGGGTAGACCGCGCACGCCTGCTTCCACAGCGCGCGCCGCTCCGCACCGGGGTCGCCCCCGGCCTCCAGCGCGTAGGCGTGCAGTTCCACCACCGAGCCGCCGGTGCGCCGCGCCCATGCCCGCGCCTCGTCCTCGTAGCGCTCCAGCACGCTGATGTTGTCCAGCGAGGGGTGGCCCGCCGTGCCCAGGAAGGCGGGCCGGTGCGGCCGCACCGGGCGGTCGAGCCAGTACCGCGACACCAGGAACGGCGGCGCGGTCTCGATCCGGGCCACCCGGTCGCGCCAGGGGCCATCGCCCAGGCCGGGCGAGGCCGCCACCAGGCCGCGGGTGCCGCCGGGGTCCGCGGCGAGCACCACGGCGTCGGCACCGGTGCTGGCGACGGCCCCCGACGTATCGCGCGTACGCACCGAGAACCGGTGCCCCCCACCGCCCGGTGCCACCGTCTCGACGGCGTGGGACGTGTGCAGGCGCACCCCCAGCGCGGCCAGGTGTGCCGCCAGCGGGTTCCACAGGGCCCGGGGGAAGGGCGAGCGCGGCACGTCGAAGGCCAGCCCCTCGGACGAGCCGAGGAAGTAGATGTGGAACATCACCGCCAGTTCGGCCGCCGACAGCCGCTCCGGGGCGCAGAAGAAGCTGCGCGTGAACACCTCGAAGGCCAGGTGCCGGGCCCGGGGCGGGAAGCGGACCGCGTCCAGGAGGTCGCGGGAGCTCAGGTGGTCCAGCCGCTCGTAGGCGCCGGGCACGTCCACGTCCAGCAGCTGCAGGGCGGCGGGGACGTTCACCCGGGCCAGGTCGCGCGCCGGGAAGCTCGGGCTGGTGGCGGCGAGCGCGGCCGCGTTCCACGGCGGTACGGGGGGCAGACCGGCGAAGCGGTCACGGGGTCCGTCCCGGTGCACCAGCGGGTAGTCGGGCAGCGCGACGAGGCCCTCCAGGGCCGGGTCGGCCCGGCGCAGCAGGGCGCGCAGGTTGTAGTACTGGCGGAAGAACGCGTGGAACCCCCGCGTCATGGTCGCGGTCGAGCCGTCGGCCAGAGTCGTGGACCAGCCGCGCAGACGCCCGCCGAGCGACGGCTCGCTCTCGAACACCGTCACCTCCACGTCCCGCTCGGCCAGCGCGCAGGCGGCCGTGAGCCCGGCGATGCCGCCGCCCACCACGGCCACCCGGGGGGTGGACGCGGTGCGCGGACCGGTCGGCGGGGCGGGCGCGAGCGCCTCGGCCAGCGGGTCGCGCACCCGTCCCGGCCCGGTGGTGTCAGCGGCCACCCTCGACCTCCTCGGGGCGCAGGCCCGCGAAGGTGTGGGTGATCCCGTACTGCCAGCCGGGCAGCGGAGCGCTGGCCACCGACACCAGGCCCGCGCGGCGCATCCGCTCCAGGAGGGCCTGGCGGCCGTCGAATTCCAGCACGCCGCGCCACAGGTACCGGAACAGGTCGCCGCGGCCCGTCAGCGCCCGGCCCGCGGGGATGACCACCCCCCAGCACACCGCCGACCACACCGCGCGCGCGGCTACGGAGTCGGCCACGGAGTATTCGTGCAGGACCAGCCGCCCGCCCGGCCGGAGCAGGTCGCGCACCGTCGACAGCAGCGCGTCGGGGGCGGGGCAGTTGCGGATCAGGTAGGCGCCGAACACGGCGTCCACGGGCCCGCCCAGGTGCTCGGCGGCCCACTGCGGGGTCAGGTCCTCGGCGCGCGCCCGGTGGAAGGAGACCGAGTCGGGCCACGGCTTGGCGCGTGCCGACTCCAGCATGCCCTCGGAGGCGTCCACCCCGGTGATCCGCGCGTGGGGGAGCACGTGCAGCAGCGCCTTGGTGGAGGCGCCCGTGCCGCACCCCAGGTCCAGGATCCGCAGCCCCTCGCCCGTGCCGTCCAGTCCCAGGCGGCGGGCGGAGATCCGCAGGTGGGTGTGGTAGCCGGGGTTGGCCGCCACGAGGCGGTCATAGGCGTGGGCCGCGTGGTCGAACTCGGCGGTGACCGGTTCGCCCTTCAGGGCTGCGGTGTTCACAGGGGCCTCTCCAGGGTTCGTGCCGGCGTGCGTGCGCGGGTCCACCGGTGCATGCTGGGGGCATGGCCGACTACGACGTGGCGATCATCGGCGGGGGAGCCGCTGGGCTCACCCTGACCCACCTTCTGGGCGGGGTCAACGACCGTGGCGGCCGACCGCTGCGCGTCGCACTCCTGGAGCCGCCGCCCGGCCCCCAAACGCCACCCGCGCGCACCTGGTGCTTCTGGGAGCCCGACGGCGGTCCGTGGGACGGCCTGCTCGCCGCCCGGTGGGAGCACCTGTCGGTCATCGGCCCGGACGGGACCGTCCACTCCTCTCCGGCGGCGCCCTACGTGTACAAGATGCTCAGGTCCGGGGACGTGGCCGCCCACGTGCGTGCCCTGGCCGGGACGCACGTGGACCCCCTGCCGCTGCTGGTCACCGGTATCGAGGACGGTGCGGAACGGGCCGTGGTCGAGGCGGGCGGTCCCGGAGGGGAGCGGGAGCGTCTGACCGCGTCGTGGGTGTTCGACTCGCGGCCGCCGAGTCCGCCGCCGCGGGGGCGTACCCACCTGCTCCAGCACTTCCGCGGCTGGTTCGTGCGCACGGCCTCCGACGCGTTCGATCCCCGAGCCGCGGTGCTGATGGACCTGCGTCCCCCGCAGCCCCCGGCCGGGGTGGCCTTCGGCTACGTGCTGCCGCTGTCGCGGCGCGAGGCGCTGGTGGAGTACACCGAGTTCGGCCCCGCCGTGCTCACGGTGGCCGAGTACGAGCGGGCCCTGGCGGACTACTGCGCTCTGCTGGGGCTGCCGGAAGTGGAGGTGACCGCGACCGAGCAGGGGGTCATCCCGATGACGGACGCGCCCTTCCGGCCCAGGGTGGGGCGGCGCGTGTTCCGGGTGGGCACGGCGGGCGGGGCGACCCGGCCCTCGACCGGGTACACGTTCAGCGGGGTGGGGCGGCAGGCTGCGGCGGTGGCGCGGGCGCTGGAGGAGGGCCGGGTGCCCGTGCCGCCGGTGCCGCACCGGCGGCGCCATCTGGCGATGGACGCGGTCATGCTGCGCGCCCTGGACACGGGCCGGATCCGGGGCGCGGAGTTCTTCGCGGGGCTGTTCGCGTCCCACCCCTTCGGCGACGTGCTGGCCTTCCTCGACGGCGGCTCCGGCCTGGGTCGGGAACTGGCGATGGGGCTGTCCACCCCGGTGGGCGCGATGTCGCTGACCTCGCTGGACCAGGTGTGGTACGCGTTGCGGGGGCGCCGTCGGCGCTGAGCCGGGGGCGGGTGCGCGACGGTGTCCGACTGCGGTAGAGTCGTGCCGAAAAGAAGCTTGAAAAACAAGAGGCTTACTTTCCGAGTAGTCTTTTCAGGAGGGGGATCGGGACGTGGACGAGAGCGATCGCCGACCGGGGCGCGGCTCGCGCTGGTGGATCGGCGCGGCGCTGCTGGTCGCCCTGGTGTGGCTGGCCGGGGCCGGACCGCTGGGCGCTTTCCTGGGCAAGCTGGGCGAGGTGCAGACCAACGACCCCGGCGCGTTCCTGCCCGTGGGCGCCGAGTCCACCGAGGTCGGCGAGATCGCCGAGGGGTTCGACCGCGAGGACGCCGTGCCGGCCGTCGTGGTCTACTCCCGCGACGAGGGCACCGACGGTCCGGAGATCACCGGGGACGAACTCGCCGGTATCGGTGCCGCCGCCGAGTCCGTCGCCGGCGAGCCCTGGGTCTCCGGAGAGGTCGCCGGACCCTTCCCCGGCACCGAGGACCCCTCGGTCGCCCAATTCGTCGTCCCCATCGGGGCCGGGGCGGACACCGGCGACGCGGTTGAGGACCTGCGCGCGCTTCTGGCAGACGAGCCCGTCGACGGCCTGCGGGCCCAGGTCACCGGGCCGGCCGGGTACGCCGCCGACCTCGCGGCGGCCTTCGGCGGCATCGACTCCACCCTGCTGCTCGTGGCCGTCGCCGCCGTCCTGGTCATCCTCGTGGCCGTCTACCGCTCGCCCCTGCTGCCGGTCCTGGTCATCCTGGCCTGCCTGCTCGCCCTGGGCCTGTCCGGCGCCCTGGTCTACCTGGCCGCCGACACCGGACTGGTCAGCCTCAACGGCCAGAGCCAGGGCATCCTGTTCATCCTGGTCGTGGGTGCCTGCACCGACTACGCCCTGCTGCTGGTGGCGCGCTACCGGGAGGAGCTGGCCGCCCGCGACCGCGTCCCCGACGCGGTCCTGGCCGCCGTACGCGGGGTGACCGGCCCGGTCCTGGCCTCCGGCGGAACCGTCATCCTCGGCCTGCTCTGCCTGCTCGCCGCCGACCTGGCCTCCACCCGCAGCCTGGGCCCCGTGGTCGCCATCGGCGTCGTCGCCGCACTGCTGTCAGCGATGACCTTCCTGCCCGCCGTGCTCGCCCTGTCCGGGAGGGCCGCGTTCTGGCCCCTGGCGCCGCACGGCTCCCGCGAGGCCGGGGGAAGCCTCGACGAGGTCGTGGAGCGCCACCCGTTCTGGGGCCGCCTGGCCACCGCCGTGGCCCGCAGACAGCGCCTGGCCTGGATCGCCACCACCGCGGCCCTGGTCGCCGCCGCGGCCTTCGCCCCGCAGTTCGACGCCGGGGGCACCGGACAGGCCGAGGTGTTCCGCACCGAGGTCGAGGCGGTCGAGGCCCAGGAGGTCCTCGAACGCGGGTTCGGCACCGAGGCGTCGGCCGCCCCCGCCCTCGTGGTTGCCGACGCCGACCACCTGGACGAGGTCGTGCGCACCGCCGAGGCACTCGACCAGGTGAGCGAGGCCGCACCGGTCACCGAACCCGGTCCGCCCGGCGCCGACACGCCACCCCTGGAGGAGGACGGCCGCGTGCTCGTCGAGGCGGTCCTCACCGTCGGCCCCGAGTCGCCCGAGGCGCTTGGCGCCGTGCGGGACCTGCGCGAGGGACTGCGCTCGGTGGAGGGGGCGAACGCCCTGGTCGGCGGCGTGAGCGCCACCGACCTGGACACCCTGGAGACCGCGCAGCGCGACTTCACCGTGGTGGTGCCGCTGGTGCTGGCGGTGGTCTTCCTCGTCCTCATCCCGCTGCTGCGCTCCCTCGTGGCACCGCTGCTGCTCATGGCGGTCAACGTCCTGTCCTTCGCCGCCGCGCTCGGTGTGGGCACGCTGGTGTTCGACCACCTGCTCGGCCTGCCCGGCGCGGACCCGGTGGTACCGCTGTTCGCGTTCGTGTTCCTGGTGGCGCTGGGCATCGACTACAGCATCTTCCTCATGTCCCGGGCCCGGGAGGAGACCCTGGAACACGGGCACCGCGAGGGCGTCCTGCGCGCCCTGACCGTGACCGGCGGAGTGATCACCTCCGCCGGGGTGGTCCTGGCGGTGACCTTCGCCGCCCTGGCGGTGATCCCGCTGCTGTTCCTGCTCCAGTTGGCGTTCCTCGTGGCCTTCGGCGTGCTCGTGGACGCGCTCCTGGTGCGGACCGTGCTGGTGCCCGCACTGTCGCTGGAGATCGGACCGGCCGTGTGGTGGCCCGGCCGCGCCCGCCGTGCGGCCCCCGCCCGGGGCGCAGCGGAGGCACCGTCGCCGGAGGTGGCGACCGGCTCCGACGCCTCGGAGAGCGACGCCGCCCGGTAGCGCGGAGCCGGCGGTGCGGCGGCCGACCAGGGGAGCCGCCGCGCCACCCCCTTCAGCGGCCCCTCGGACCCGTCCGGGGGGCCGCCGCGCGCGGGACCAGCACACGGAACGCCTCGTCGAGCGAGGAGAGGTGGCCGTCACGCAGCCGCATCGCCTCCGGCAGGCCGCCCCAGCCGGGACCGGCGGTGAGCAGGCGCGTGGTCAGCGTGGAGTCGGAGACCGCGCGTACCGTCGCCAGCAGGGCCAACTCGGCACCCGGCGCCGCGCCTTGGGACCACACGACCACCGCCCGGGGCGCGGAGCGGCGCGCCGCGGCGGTGACCGCCTCCACCGGCGTGCACGGACCGAGCATCCGGTGGGGCTCCCCGGCCTCCCGCAGCGCGGCGGCCAGCGCCTCCATCGGCAGGCTGTGCGTCTCGTGCGGACCGCAGGCCAGCAGCACCGGACGCCCCCCGCCCCCGGGCGTCGGCCCCTGGACCCGGCGCAGTACCGACGACACGCACCACGACAGCAGGTGCTCCACCTCCACGTACTGTTTGGACGCCTCCCACTTGCGTCCCATCCCGTACAGCAGCGGCATCGCCAGCTCCTCCCACGCGGCCACGACACCCCGTTCGGTGAAGACGTCTTCGAGGAGCTCCTCCACCAGCTCCGCGTCCAGGCGCATCGCGGCGTGGTTCACACTGCGGAGGGTCGGGGCGTTTTGGTGGGAGGCGGGTGCTCCGTCACCGGTCCCCCCGGGGGCGGGGGGCGTGGATCCGGGCAGGGCTGCCGGCTCGTCCTCCGCCAGTACCCGCTGCGCCGCGTCGGCGGGGGGCACCCCCTCGCCGACGAGCCTGCACAGTTCGCGCAGACGGTCCATGTCCTCGGGTGTGTAGCGGCGGTGCCCGCCCGGACTGCGCCCGTGCGGTCCCACACCGTAGCGCCGGTCCCAGCTGCGCAGGGTCGAGGGGGCGACGCCGAGCAGGCGGGCCGCCGCCCCGGGGGAGAGAGTGCCGCTCATGATCCCCTCCAAAACGTCGCACAAGCGACGCGACTTGTGGTGCCGAGCGTGTGCGACCGACTCTATCTGGGGAAACACCGAAAGGAACGGCATGATGGACGCACACACCAAGCACAGCGCGAGCCGGCACTTCGACATCGTCCACCGGACGGGATCGCTGCTGATCGGACTCGCGTTCATCGGATTCGGCGTGGTGGGACTGATCGTCGGGATTCCGCTGGTCGGAGAACAGGGAGAGGTGATCGTGGGGATGTCCACCGACGGCGTGATCGGCTTCATCGCGGTGGTGATCGGGTCGTTCCTGGTCGGGGCCGCCGCGGTCGGGGGCAGGTTCTCCTCCACCGTCTGCACGACCACGGGCCTGCTGTTCGCGGTGGGCGGGCTGGCCAACCTCTACCTCATGAGCCTCAGCCCCAACATCCTCGCCTTCTCGGCGCCCGGTGCCGTCCTCGGCGTCGTCGGCTTCGCGATGATGGCCTTCGGCGTCTACGGCAGGGGCAGTCTTCTCACGGACGACCCCCACCGGATCGCCCGTGAGTGGCGCCGACGGTACGACGTGGCCCACGGCCAGCCGACACGGATGGCGGTCTGAGGCCGTGCGTGTACTGGTCACCGGGGCGACCGGCTACGTCGGAGGACGGCTCGTCCCCCGGCTTCTGGAGGCCGGGCACCACGTGCGTTGCCTGGCGCGCACCCCGGAGAAACTGCGCGACCACCCCTGGCGCGGCCGCGTGGAGGTCGTCAAGGGCGACGTCTCCGACGGCTCCGGGCTGGACGAGGCGCTCACCGGTGTGGACACCGCCTACTACCTGGTGCACGCCATGGCCGGCGGACGCGGGTTCGCCGCCCAGGACGCCGAGGGCGCCCGTACCTTCGCACGCGCCGCCGAGCGGGCCGACGCCGGCCGGATCGTCTACCTCGGCGGGCTCGCCCCGCAGGGCGAGGCGCTCTCGGCGCACATGGCCTCCCGGACCGAGGTGGGCGACATCTTCCTCGCCTCCCCTGTGCCCGCAGTCGTCCTGCGCGCGGCGGTCATCATCGGTTCGGGCTCGGCCTCCTTCGAGATGCTGCGCCACCTCACCGAGCGCCTGCCCGCCATGACCACGCCCCGGTGGGTGCGCAGCCGCGTCCAGCCCATCGCCGTGCGCGACGTGCTCAGGCTCCTGGTGGAGTCGGCGGACCTGCCGCCGGACGTCGACCGCACCTTCGACGTGGGCGGTCCGGAGGTGCTCACCTACGCCGAGATGATCCAGCGGTTCGCCGCGGTGGCCGGGATCAGCCGCAGGCTCATCATCCCGGTACCGGTCCTGTCCCCGGGCCTGTCCAGCCTCTGGGTGGGGCTGATCACGCCGGTCCCGCCCTCGATTGCCCGCCCCCTCGTGGAGTCGCTGCGCCACGACTCGGTGATGCGTGAGGACGACCTGTCCGACCTGCTCGGCGACCACGAGCGGCTCCGCTTCGACGAGGCGGTGAAGCTGGCGCTGCGCCGTGTGAACGAGGCGAACGTGGACACCCGGTGGTCGTCGGCGGCCTGGCCGAGCGCGCCGTCGGACCCCTTGCCCACCGATCCCGACTGGGCCGGTGGCAGCCTCTACACCGACGAGTGCACGAGGACCGTGGACGCCCCGCCCGAACGGTTGTGGAGCGTCATCGAGGGCATCGGCGGCGAACGGGGCTGGTACTCGTGGCCGCTGGCCTGGGCCGCGCGCGGCTGGATCGACATCGCTGTGGGCGGGGTCGGGCTGCGCCGGGGCCGCCGCGACCCGGTCCATCTGCGTGTGGGCGACTCGCTCGACTTCTGGCGTGTGGAGGAGATCGAACCGGGGAGGTTGCTGCGGCTGCGCGCGGAGATGCGACTGCCCGGCCTGGCGTGGCTGGAGATGTCGGTGGAGCGCGAGGACGGGCGCACCGTGTACCGCCAGCGCGCCCTGTTCCGGCCGCGCGGCCTGGCCGGGCACCTCTACTGGAAGGCGGTGACGCTCTTCCACGGCCTGGTCTTCGGCGACATGGCCCGCAACATCGCCGCCCGCGCCTCCCGGGAGGCGCCGCCGACCGCGTAGGCTCGAACCGGACAGAGGGAGGCAGTCCGGTGCGCATCGACCTCAACTCCGACCTCGGCGAGGGGCACGGGCGATGGGAACTCGGCGACGACGAGGCGCTCCTGGCCATCGTGACCAGTGCCAACGTCGCCTGTGGGTTCCACGCCGGTGACCCGACCGTGCTGCGCCGCACCACCAGACGGGCCGCCGAGCGCGGTGTGGCCGTCGGCGCGCACGTGGGCTACCGCGACCTGACCGGGTTCGGGCGTCGCTTCATGGACGTGCCGCCCGCCGAACTCACCGACGAGGTCGTCTACCAGATCGGTGCCCTGGCCGCGTTCACCTCCCTGGCCGGGGAGCGCGTCCGCTACGTCAAACCCCACGGGGCGCTCTACAGCGCGATCGTGCACCACACCGCGCAGGCCGCCGCCGTGGTCGAGGCCGTCACCGCCTACGACCCCGGCCTGGCGGTGCTCGGGCTGCCCGGCTCGGAGTTCCTGCGCCTGGCAGAGGAGGCGGGACTGCGCACCCGACGCGAGGCCTTCGCCGACCGTGCCTACACCCCCGAGGGCACACTGGTCCCCCGTCGCGAACCCGGCGCGGTCCTGCACGACCCCGGCACGATCGCCGAACGCTGCCTGCGCATCGTCCGCGGCGAACCGGTCGAGGCGGCCGACGGTACGGAGATCGTCATCGAAGCCGACTCCCTGTGCGTCCACGGCGACAGCCCCGGCGCTGTGGAGACCGCCGCCGCTGTCGCTGAGAGGCTGCGGGCCGAGGGTGTGGCCCTGGAAGCGTTCACGGACTGACGGGGAGGGGGAGGGCATGCGCGTCCTGAGATGCGCCGACACCGGTCTCCTGGTGGAGGTCGCCGACACGGCCGAGGTGATCGCGCTGCGCGCGGCCCTGGCCGAGAACCCGCCGCCGGGTGTCGGAGACGCCGTCCCCGCCGCCCGCACCGTGCTGCTGCGCCTGGAACCCGGGGCCGACCCGGAGGAGGTCGCCGCCGCCGTCGCCGCCCTGCCCCTCACCGGGGGAAGCGGGGGCGCCGCCGACGCCGGAGCCGTGACGCTGCCGGTGCGCTACGACGGTGAGGACCTGGCCGACGTCGCGCGGCTGACGGGGCTCACGGCAGGGGAGGTCGTCCGGGCGCACACCGCGATCGTGTGGACCGTCGCCTTCTGCGGCTTCGCCCCCGGGTTCGGGTACCTGACCGGCGGAGACCCGAGGCTGTGCGTGCCCCGGCGCGGGGAGGCGCGCACCCGCGTGCCCGCCGGCTCGGTGGCGCTGGCCGGGGAGTTCTCGGGCGTGTACCCGCGCGCCTCGCCCGGAGGCTGGCAACTGATCGGACGTACGCGGGCGCGCGTGTGGGACCTGGACCGGGACCCGCCCGGACTCCTGCGCCCCGGTGCGCGCGTGCGCTTCACGGAGGAGCGGTGATCGCGCTGGAGGTCCTGGAGACCGGGCCGCTGACCACCGTGCAGGACACGGGCCGGTTCGGCTGCGCCGACCTGGGCGTGGGCCGGTCCGGTGCCGCTGACGCCCGCTCCCATGCCCTGGCCAACCGCCTCGTGGCCAATCCCGTCGGCGCCGCAGCGCTGGAGGCCACGGTGGGCGGGCTCGGGGTTCGGGCGCACGGTGCGGTCACCGTGGCCGTCACCGGGGCGTCCGTGCCCCTGGCGGTGGACGGCCGACCGGTGCCGCTGAACACCGTGCTGCGCCTGCCCGACGGCGCGGAGCTGTCCATGGGTGCGGCCCGGTGCGGGCTCCGCTCCTACCTGGCCGTACGCGGAGGCGTGGACGTGGCACCCGTCCTGGGCTCGCGCAGCACCGACGTCCTGGCCGGACTCGGCCCGGCGGTGCCCCGTCCCGGCGATCTGCTGCCGGTCGGCGCGCCGCCCGCGCGGTTCCCCGTGGCCGACCACGCCCCGGTCGCCCCTGTGGGCGGACCGCAAGCCCGCCTCAGGGCGGTCCCGGGGCCCCGCGAGGAGTGGTTTACCGCCGGGGCGCTGGACACCCTGTTCGGCGAGGTCTATGAGGTGACCGCCCGCACCGACCGGGTGGGGGCGCGCCTGTCGGGGCCGGTGCTCCGGCGGGCGCGCGGCGGAGAGCTGCCGAGTGAGGGGATGGTGGCGGGGGCCCTCCAGGTGCCGCCAGGCGGGGAACCCGTGCTCTTCCTCGCCGACCACCCCGTGACCGGCGGCTACCCGGTGATCGCGGTGGTGTGCTCGGCCGACCTGCCCGATGCCGCCCAGGCGGCCCCCGGCACCCGGGTGCGCTTCACGCCCCACCCGGGCCGGTGAGGGGAGTGCCCCGCCGTGTGATCGGAGTTCGTTCTCAGGCGAGGACGGGCGTCTTGGCCTTGAGGAGAGCCTCGGCCGGACGGCGGGATCAGTCTGCTCCCGAGTGCCCTGACCGGCGCTGCGCGGGTCCCCGACCGGCCAGCGCTCAGCGGCTGCGCAGGCCGAGCCGCTTCAGTTCCAGGGCGGCGAGTGCCCCGATGGTCTCTTGGTCCTCGGAACGCCAGGCCCCGGCCGGGTCCTCGTGCACGCCCGCCAGCTTGCGGGTCGGTGCCGAGGTCAGGGCGCGCAGTGCCAGCAGCCGGTCGCGCGCCGCCGGGTCCAGCTTCTTCGTCCGCCCCGCCGCGTTCGCCGCCCGGATCCAGCGGGCGCGCGCGGGCAGCCAGGTGGCGGCCAGCAGCAGCAGCGCCAGGGCGGCGACCAGCAGCGGAAGGGAGAACGCCAGTTCGGCCACCGACTCCTGGAAGGAGGTGCCCGCGTTGGTCAGCGAGGTGCCCGCCTCGCCCACCTGGGTGAAGGGAACGGCGATCTCGTCGCCCACCAGCGGGATCCCCTCCGCGTGCCCGGCGGCGGTGTCCATGTGCTCGCTGACGCCGGAACCCGCTTCGGCGAGCAGTTCGCCGGGCCGCTCCAGCGCGGTGATGGTCTCTCGCAGTGCCAGCGCCACCTTGACCCACAGGTAGATCCAGGCCAGGGCGATGAGGTCGGCGACGAGTTGGAGGAACGCGCGCAGGGGGCGCTGGGCGTACAGGACCACGGGGGACTCCTGGGGATGTTGTGGAGGTTGCCGCTTTCCCGTTACCCGCTTTCTGCAGGTTTCCCACCTTTTCCGGCCGATGTCGACCCAGGTCGGGCTCCCCCCGGTGCGCGGTGCGGGCAGGGCTGTCCGATTACGACAGAAAGGTTGCTTTTCGTGCTGTATGGTGCCCCTGTCTGCAATGTCCGCATTGGAGGTTCCGGCTTGTCCGTAGCGGTGTCCACCGACACGGCGAGGACCGTCGACGAGCGCTCCGGACCTCCGTGCCGCGCGGCGAGAGGGCGACCGGCATGAGTACGAACACCGAGGCCGTGTCCCGACCCCCCTCGCCCTTCTTCGCCCTCGTCGTCCTCATCCTGGCGGGGCTGCTGGGGTACATGGGTGTGTCCGGGCTCGACCAGGGGATCCGCGCCGCGCGCGGCGAGGGCACCCACGGTGTGTTCGTCCCGGCCCACCTGTCGTGCGTGCAGCATCCCGGGCATGAGTCCTGCTACTGTCTGGGCTCCTTCACCTCCGAGGACGGCGGCGGGTCCCGCGACACCGCACTGCACGCCGCAGACCAGGACACCTGTCTGATCGGGGCGTCGATCCCCGCCGTGGACGCGGGCGCGCCCGACCGCGTCTACGGACCGGACGGCTCCCGCGAGTGGATCCTCTCGGCCCTGATCACCGTCGCGGCGCTCTCCCTCCCGATCGGGCTGGGCGTGCTCTGGACCCATTTCCTCCTCACCCGGCGGCGGGGCGGCACCGGCTCCGCGACCGCCGACTGAGCGGGCACCGCCCGTCCAAGACGGTGCCCGGCACCCGGATCAGTCCCACGCCCCGCTGCCGCGGCGCTGCGGGCGTACTCGGACAGGTCCCCGGCGTGGAGCAGCGTGCTCTCGTCGCCCAGGACCCAGCCCGCGAGTGGGTCGGCGGGGCGACGGCGGGACGCGGTTCCTTTCGCGTCGTGGTCAGCCGCACTGACAGGCACTCATCCGGGAGCGGTTGCGGTGGTTGTTGGAGACCACAGTCAGGGCTCGCGCCCGAAACCGGTATCGGCCCAGGACCGACCCGTGTACCGGGGGAGGGGCGCTCCTTCGGTCCCTCGGCGCGCGTCGCGGCGCGGTCCTCACCGGGGGGCGGGCAGCGACACCTCGGCGAGCACGCCCCGGTGGTCGGTGCCCGCCACGTCCAGCACCCCGTAGGCGCCCACCCCCATCCCCTCCCGCACCAGCACGTGGTCGATGGCCACCCGGGGCAGGACGCCGTCGGCGGGCCAGGTACCCGTCAGACCCGCCCCGGCCACCCGCGCGGCGCTCACGTAGCCCGCGTCCAGGACCGCCCGCATCCGGGCGTGGTCGGGCGTGGCGTTGAAGTCCCCCGCCAGGACGCGCACCGCCCGCCCCGGCTCGGGGAGCTCCGCCAGGGCCGCCAGCCCCTCCTCCCAGTCGCGCACCGCGGACGAGGACACGGGCGGCACCGGGTGCACCGACACCACCTCCAGCCTGTGCCCGGACACCTCGGCCCGCGCGCGGGCCATGTGAAACGCCCCGATCTCCCGCCCCGGGTCGCCCAGATCGGTCAGCGGGAAGACCGAGTGCACGCTGCTGCCGTGCGCCCCCGTCCCCGAGTGGTCCACCGTGTGGGGCAGCACGTCTCCGATCCCGGCCGCCGCCAGCCCCTCCACCAGAGCGGGGGTGACCTCCTGGAGGGCGAGGACGTCCACGTCGTGCTCGCGTACCAGGGCGACCACGCCCCCGGGTTCGACGCCGCCCAGCAGTGTGTTGAGGGTCAGGATTCGCACCTGCGGGCCGCCCGCGCCGGTGATCCCGTAGGGGACCGTGCGCGGCACC
This sequence comes from Nocardiopsis sp. CNT312, assembly GCF_000515115.1. Lineage (GTDB taxonomy): Bacteria > Actinomycetota > Actinomycetes > Streptosporangiales > Streptosporangiaceae > Nocardiopsis. The sequence continues at coordinate 4,925 of NZ_AZXF01000037.1, read as the reverse complement.
ACCGCCACCGCCAGCACGAGCACCGCCAGGGCCAGCACCGCCGCGCTCGCCCACCGGCGGAGCGCGGCCGCGACCGCCGCGACGGGCAGGGCGGCGACCAGCACGTAGGGCGTGTAGGCCAGCAGTGGCACGGCCGGGAACCCCCGCTCCAGACCGAAGGCCCGTACCAGGGCGAACACCGCGAAGGCGCCTGCGGCCACCGCGACAGCCCAGGTCAGAGGTGCACTCCTCTGCGGCCCGGCCCCCTTCGCGGACTCCGCCGCCACTGCCGACCGCTCCATGCCCCGCCCCTTTCGCTGCCCCGCTGCCGTCTCCCCCGGTCGGACGCCGGTGCGCACGGTGTGGTTCGCGGGGCGACCTCGTGCCGTGCCGCACCGCCGCAGGGGGAGGGACCGTCGCTAGTGTGGGCGGGTACGCCTCCGGGAGGACCAGTTCCGCCCGGCCACACCGCCACCGGCACACAGGGGAGCACCATGCCCGTATCCAGTAGGGAAGTCCACCTCGTCGCCCGACCCGTCGGAGAGCCGAAGCAGTCCGACTTCTCCCTGGTCGAGACCACCGTGGCCGACCCCGGACCCGACCAGATCCAGGTGCGCAACGACTGGATGTCCGTGGACCCGTACATGCGCGGCCGGATGAACGACGTCAAGTCCTACGTGCCGCCGTTCCGCCTCGGCGAGGTGATGCAGGGCGGCGCGGTCGGCACCGTCACCGCCTCGGGGGCGGAGACGGTCCCCGTCGGATCCACCGTCCTCCACCAGGCGGGCTGGCGTGAGTACGCCCTGCTCGACGCCCACGAGGCACAGATCGTCGACACCTCCAAGGTGCCCGCCGAGTCCTACCTGGGCGCTCTCGGCATGCCCGGCCTTACCGCCTACGTCGGCCTCACCCGAATCGCGCCGGTCAACGAGAATGACACCGTGTTCGTCTCCGGCGCGGCGGGCGCGGTCGGCAGCACCGCGGGCCAGATCGCGCGGCGTCTCGGCGCCACCCGGGTCGTCGGCTCGGCGGGAGGCCCGGAGAAGAAGCGCCGCCTGCTGGAGGACTTCGGCTTCGACGCCGCGATCGACTACAGGGAGGGCGACCTGGAGGGGCAGCTCGCCGAGGCCGCGCCCAAGGGGATCGACGTCTACTTCGACAACGTCGGCGGGGACCACCTGCGCGCCGCCATCGCCGCGATGCGCCCCTTCGGCCGGATCGCGATGTGCGGCGCCATCTCCGCCTACAACGCCACTGAGCCGGTGCCCGGCCCGGACAACCTCTTCCTCGCGATCGGCAAGCGCCTGAGCCTGCGCGGGTTCATCGTCGCCGACCACGGCGACATCTCCCGCGAGTACGTGCCGAGGGCCGCGTCCTGGGTGGCCAGCGGCGACCTGCACACCGAGCAGACCGTCGTCACCGGGATCGAGAACGCGGCCGGTGCCTTCCTCGACATGATGCGCGGTGCCAACACCGGAAAGATGCTGGTGCGCCTGGCACCCTGAGATACCGCCGGGCCCGCGCCCCCCGAGCGCGCGACCCGCGCGGGGCCCGGACACCCCCTCTTCCATTCGAACAGCCACAGAAGGGCACACTTTGCAGTACGTCACCCTCAACAACGGCCGCACGATGCCGCAGCTCGGGTTCGGCGTCTTCCAGATCTCCGACGAGGAGGCCCACGCGGTGGTCTCCACCGCGCTGGAGGCCGGCTACCGCTCTATCGACACCGCCAAGGTGTACGGCAACGAGGCAGGTGTGGGCCGGGCGGTCGCCGAATCCGGGATCGCGCGCGAGGACCTGTTCGTCACCACCAAGCTGTGGAACGCCGACCAGGGCTTCGACACCACGCTGAAGGCCTTCGAGGGCAGTCTGGACCGGCTTGGCCTGGACTACGTGGACCTGTACCTGATCCACTGGCCGACCCCCGAGCGGGACCTGTACGTCGAGACCTGGAAGGCCTTCGAGCGGATTCTGTCGCAGGGACGCGCCGCGTCCATCGGCGTTTCCAACTTCAACGCCGACCACCTCGACCGTCTCGCCGCCGAGTGCGAGACCGTCCCCGTCCTCAACCAGATCGAGGTGCACCCCTACCTCACCCAGGAGGCCATGCGCGCGGCCGACGCCGAGCGCGGTGTGCTGACCGAGGCGTGGAGCCCGCTGGGGCAGGGCAAGGGGCTGCTCGATGACCCGGTGCTGGCCGGGATCGGTGCCGAGCACGGCAAGAGCGCCGCCCAGGTGGTGCTGCGCTGGCACCTCCAGTCGGGCAACGTCGTCATCCCCAAGTCGGCGACCCCGGCGCGGATCCGCGAGAACATCGACGTCTTCGACTTCGAACTCGATGGCGAGCAGATGGCCGCGGTCTCCGCGCTGAACCGCGACTCCCGGGTCGGCCCCGACCCCGCCACCTTCAACGCGGCCTGAGCCGCGGCGGGGCTCCCGGGAGCGGGTCCCGCCCAGTGCACCGCCCCGGCAGGGAAACGCCGGGGCGGTTTCGCGTTTCCGGAAAAAACCAAATAGACGTTCCTCATATCGGAATGATCCGGTCCGCCCCCGCGCATCCTCCGAGGAAAACCCGTCTATGCGCCGTAGTCTGCTGTGACCAGGGACCAAGATGCCGCTTCAGGCCCGGGAAAGTGCGACAGAAAGCGCGGGGAATGATCGACAAACTGACCAAAAGAATGGGTTTCCGGACGGATCCGGTCATCTTTACTGTTTCCGTCGTCCTGGTCATCGTCTTCGTGGCGAGCGCGATCCTCTTCACCGAGGCCGTCGACACCGGTTTCGGGGCCGTGTCCACCTGGATCATGGACAAGCTCGGCTGGCTCTACATCCTCGGCGTGACCACGTTCCTCGGCTTCCTCATCTGGATCGCGCTCAGCCGCTATGGCAGTGTCCGGCTGGGACCGCCGAACAGCGAACCCGAATACGGCGGCCTGGTCTGGTTCTGCATGCTCTTCGCCGCCGGGATCGGCAGCATCCTCATGTTCTGGGGCGTGGCCGAACCCATCAGCCACTTCGCGGATCCGCCGAAGCAGGACGTGCCCCCCGAGTCCGCGGCGGCGGCCGAGGAGGCCATGGCCTTCACCCTCTACCACTTCGGCCTGCACACCTGGACGATCTTCTGCCTGCCAGCGCTCGCCTTCGGCTACTTCGTGTACCGCAAGGGGCTGCCCTTCCGCGTCAGTTCGGTCTTCCACCCCTTCCTCGGCGACGGCATCCACGGGCCCATCGGCCGCGCCGTCGACATCGTCGCCGTCCTGGGCACGCTGTTCGGCGTGTCGGTGACCATCGGCCTGGGCACCATGCAGATCAACAGCGGCCTCAACGAACTGTTCGGCGTCCCCGAGACCCGCCTCACCCAGTTGATCCTCATCACCGTCGTCACGGCCGTCGCCGTGACCTCCGTGGCCACCGGCCTGGACATCGGTATCAAGTGGCTGTCCTCGATCAACATCATCATGGCCGTGTCGCTGCTGGTCTTCGTGTTCGTGACCGGCTCCACGGTCTACCTGGCCCGCGGCATCATCGAGACCACCGGCATCTACCTGGACTCGCTCGTCTCCCTGGCGTTCTGGAACGACACCTTCGGCGACACCGGCTGGCAGGGGTCGTGGACGGTCTTCTACTGGGCGTGGACCATCACCTGGTCGCCGTTCGTGGGCATCTTCATCGCCCGCATCTCCCGGGGCCGCACCATCCGCGAGTTCGTCATCGGTGCCCTGGCCGTCCCCACGGGGTTCAGCATCATCTGGTTCAGCGTGTTCGGCCTGTCCTCCTTCGACATCGAGTGGAACCAGGGCGGCGGGCTCGTCGAACGGGTCGTCGTCGATGAGGACGTGCCGGGGGCCCTGTTCGCGTTCCTCACCCACTACCCGCTGACGACACTGGTGTCGGCGGTGTCGATCCTCATCGTCGTCATCTTCTTCACCACCTCCTCCGACTCCGCGTCGCTGGTGGTGGACATGCTCTGCTCCGGCTCGCCCGCCAGCCCCACCCGCCAGCGCGTCTTCTGGGGTGTCACGGAGGGTGTGGTCGCCGCGACCGTCCTCACCGCGTCGGGTGTCGGCGGCCTGGACGCGCTGCAGCAGACGATCATCGTGTTCGGGCTGCCGTTCTTCGTGATCGCGTTCATCATGATGGCCGGGCTGGTGCGTTCCCTGAAGCAGGAGGCCGCCGCCGGCGTGATCAAGATCCGCGACGTGCAGTGACCGCCGGGGTCGGCCGGTGCGCACCGGGCAGGGTCCCGCCCGGGGTCAGGCCCGTTCGGTGGCCGGTTGCCGGGTGGAGACGTCGAGGACGGTGTCGCAGGCCTCGCGCACGGCGCTGTTGTGGGTGGCGATGACCACCGAACACCCTTCGGCGGCCATGGCGCGCAGGGTGTCGACCACCATCTGGCCGTTGCCCTCGTCCAGGGCGCCGGTGGGCTCGTCGGCCAGCACCAGGGACGGTTGCTTGACCAGCAGGCGGGCCAGGGCCACCCGCTGCTGTTCGCCGCCCGAGAGGTGGTGCACCCGCTCACGGGAGCGGCCGGCCAGCCCCACCCGCTCCAGGGCCTCGGCCTGGGCGGGCCGGTCGCGGCGGGCCACGTCCAGGTTCTCGCGCACCGTGGCGTTCTCCATCAGCGCGTAGTTCTGGAAGAGGTAGCCCAGGTGGTCGCGGCGGAAGCGGCGCCGCCCGCCGGCCCGCAGGCGGGTGAGGTCGCGTCCGCCGTGGCTGATGCTGCCGCCGGTGGGGGCCTCCAGCAGGCCCAGGCAGTTGAGCAGGGTGGTCTTGCCCGCCCCGGAGGGGCCGGTCAGGGCGAGCATCCGCCCGGGGGGCAGGTCGAGGTCCAGGCCCCGCCACAGGGTGCGGGCGCCGAAGGACTTGGACAGGTCGCGGACGGTGATCACGGCAGATCCCTTTCAGGCCTGGGCGGCGCCCTCACGGACGATACGGCGGTGGAAGTG
>NZ_AZXF01000036.1 GCF_000515115.1 Nocardiopsis sp. CNT312 | reverse complement strand
CCGCTCGGTGTAGACCCGCAGCCGCGGCGCGAGCAGGATCCAGCTTCCCGCGAAGCCGGCGGCCAGACCCACCGCGATCCACGCCTCACCCAGACCGGAGACGTAGATGGCACCGGGCAGGCCCAGCAGCAGCCAACCGCTGAAGTCACTGGCGTTGGCGCTGAGNCCGGCCACCCANCTGTTGAGNNNNCGGCCACCGAGTACGAAGTCCGACTGCGAGGTCGTGCTCTTGTAGACCCAGAGGCCGATGCCGACCATGCCGGCGAGGTACAGCACGAAGGTCACCACGGACCCGAGCATGGAGTCGTTCACAACCGGCTCCCCCTTTCTGAACACGCGAAGGCTCAGCCTCGACACGTTTCCTGTAATCCATGGAACCGATCATTCCGGTGGATAGCGGTCGACCACAACACCCTCTTGTTGAACAAACCACGCAAAGAGGATTTTGAGCTTTTTATCGCACACACATGTTCTCTCCGCCACACGCGAACAAGGCCACCCACGGGCCAGAGAACATCCGATATCCCCTCATGGGATGTCCTTCTATCCCCTGCACGCAAGGGAAAACAGGCACCTCAACCCCTGCGGGACACCTCGGGCCACCTCCAGCTTCCGGATACACCGGAACAACACGGAAACACCGGGCCCACAGCGCGACCAACGGCAATGGTCCGGAAAGGACGGAGCAGCCAGATTCACCGGATCCTCGATTCAGAGAAACATCGAAGACAGAAACCGGAAATCAAAAGCCAACCGAAGCAAGAGAATGGAGCGCGGAAGCACCCCGCATGGAAATATATCCGGTCAGCGGATGTCCTGTGTTCTGTGTATCCCTCGGCTCCGGCGAAGCCTCCGGGACCGAGGGAGCACACGAAGGGGCTACTGCGCCGACCGCTCCTCACGGCTCACCACGTGCGCCCTGCCCACGGTGCCCTCGGGGAAGGGGACCTGTGTGGCCAGGGGAGGCATGCCCTCGGCCAGCAGCGCCTGGACCAGTTCGCCGGGGGTGTCGGTGCGCATGGTGACGTACTTGCCGTCGTGGGAGACGACCTCCACGCCCGGGCCGGGCCGGCCGATCAGAGTGGTGCGGCCCAGCCGCCGGGCGCTGCGCATGTCGAACTCCGCCCGACCGATGTAGGCGATCGCCTCCGTGGGGACCGTGACGCTGCGGCGGCCAAGCCTTGCCTGCATCCGCCCGTTCCGGACCGTCACCACCACACTCACCGAGTTGGCGGCCTGGAACCAGGTGAACACACCGGCGGCGGACGCGAGCACGGCGAACAGCCAGTTGACCTCGCCGAGAGCGGCCAGGATAAGGGCGGCCACGGGAAGAGCGGCACCGAGCAGTCGGTTGATGTTGCGGGCTACCGGGCTGACGAGGAGCTTCTGCTTGTAGGCGGGGCCTCCGGGCCGCTGCTGGCCCTCGGCGGCCTGTGGAGGGTTCTGGGATATCACGGAGGATGGCTCCAGGGCTGGTTCAGGGGATGGGGGTCCGCGGACCGAAGGCCGGACCGCGACCGACAAGGTACCTCGACCCGCCCCGGGGCCGTCCCTCCGCGCGAGCCCGCACCAGTGCAGGGCACGGACCCGCGAAGGCCCGGGCCGCGCGCCCGGCCCGGGCCTTTCAGGGAGGGAGCCGCCGGCTGCGGCCCCGGACACGGCCCTCCCCCACCGCCGACGGGGAGACGGACTGTGTCCTCGCAGGTCAGTCCCAGTCCAGACCGCCACCGGTCTGGTACTCGATGACCCGGGTCTCGAAGAAGTTCTTCTCCTTCTGGAGGTCCATCATCTCGCTCATCCAGGGAAACGGGTTCTCCGTCTGACCGAAGATGGGGGCCAGACCGATCTGCTCCGCACGGCGGTCGGTGATGAAGTGCATGTACTTCTCGCACAGCTCGGCGTTGAGGCCCAGCACACCGCGCGGCATGGTCTCACGGCCGTAGGCCACCTCCAGCTCACAGGCCTCCGTGAGCATCGCGCGGACCTCCGCCTGGAACTCCTCGCTCCACAGGTGCGGGTTCTCGATCTTGATCTGGTTGATCACGTCGATACCGAAGTTCAGGTGGATCGACTCGTCCCGCAGGATGTACTGGTACTGCTCGGCGATGCCGACCATCTTGTTGCGGCGGCCCAGCGACAGGATCTGCGCGAAGCCGGTGTAGAACCACATGCCCTCGAAGATCACGTAGAACGCCACCAAGTCCCGCAGGAACGCCTGGTCGGCCTCGGGGGTACCGGTGCGGAAGTCGGGATCCTCCAGGTTCTGCGTGTACTTGAGCGCCCACGCGTCCTTGGCCGTGATCGACGGGATCTCCCGGTACATGTTGAAGAGCTCGCCCTCGTCCAGGCCCAGGCTCTCGCAGATGTACTGGAAGGTGTGCGTGTGCACCGCCTCCTCGAAGGCCTGGCGAAGCAGGTACTGGCGGCACTCCGGGTTGGTGAGCTGGCGGTACACGGCCAGGACGATGTTGTTGGCCACCAGCGACTCGGCGGTGGCGAAGAACCCGAGGTTGCGCTTGAGCATGAGGCGCTCGTCCTCGGTCAGCCCGTCCCTGGACTTCCACAGCGCGATGTCGGCCTGCATCGCGACCTCGGTGGGCATCCAGTGGTTGTTGCAGCCCGCCAGGTACTTGTCCCACGCCCACGTGTACTTGAGGGGGAGCAACTGGTTGACGTCGGCGCGGGCGTTGATCATCGCCTTGTCGTCGACACTGACGCGCGCGGCGTCGCGCTCGATCTCCCCGAGTCCGCTGGTCGCGCTGGCGCTGTGGTCGGCTGCTGTGGTCATGCTGGGTCGTCTTCCCTGTCTCCGGGTGGTCCGGATCTCGGCGGTGCGTGGCGTCTGGGTGGCGGGAGGCCCCGGACCGGGGCCGTCCGCGACGTAGGCGGGCGGCCTCCGGCCACTGCTCCCTCAGGGGTACGGGCGGGCCTACTGGCAGGCCTCGCACTCGGAGTCGTCGATGGAGCACGCCTGGCCGTCCACGATCTCGAACTCGTCCTCGCCCGCCGCGGTGGGTGCCGGGTTCGGGGACGGGCTGGGGGACGGGCTCGGTGCGGGAGCCGGGGTCGCGGACACCGCGTTGAGGCGGCCGTCCGTGCCCTTCAGGGTGCTCTTCTCGACGTGGGTGGCGCTCTGCGAACGCAGGTAGTACGTGGTCTTGAGACCCGAGCGCCAGGCCCTGCGGTACAGGGCGTCGAGCTTGCGGCCGCTCGGCGCGGCCATGTACAGGTTCAGCGACTGGGCCTGGTCGATCCACTTCTGGCGGCGCGATCCGGCGTCCACCAGCCAGTCCGGGTCCACCTCGAAGGCCGTGGCGTACAGGGCCTTGAGGTCGTCGGGCACACGGGCGATCTCGCCCAGGCTGCCGTCGTGCAGCTTCAGCGCCGAGACCATGTCGTCGTCCCACAGGCCGCGGTCCTTGAGGTCACGGACCAGGTAGGGGTTGACGACGGTGAAGTCGCCGGACATGTTCGACTTCACGAACAGGTTGCGGTAGACCGGCTCGATCGACTGGCTCACGCCGGTGATGTTGGCGATGGTGGCGGTGGGGGCGATCGCCATCACGTTGGAGTTGCGCATCCCGGTGGTGCGCACCCGCTCGCGCAGCGAGTCCCAGTCCAGGCTCTCGCCCCGGTCGACGTCCAGGTCGCCGCCGCGCGCCTTGGCCAGGGCCTGGAGGGAGTCGATCGGCAGGACGCCCCTGCTCCACAGCGAGCCGTCGAAGGTCTCGTAGGAGCCGCGCTCGGCAGCCAGCTCCATGGACGCCTCGATCGCGTGGTAGCTGATCAGCTCCATGCTCTCGTCGGCGAAGGCCACCGCGCCCTCGGAGGCGAAGGGCAGGCGCAACTTGAACAGGGCGTCCTGGAAGCCCATGAGGCCCAGGCCCACGGGGCGGTGGCGCATGTTCGCGCGGCGCGCCTCGGGGATGGTGTAGAAGTTCACGTCGATGACGTTGTCGAGCATCCGCACGGCGGTGCGCACGGTGCGGCGCAGGCGCTCGACGTCCAGCCCGTCGGGACCGGTGTGCTGGGCCAGGTTGACCGAGCCCAGGTTGCAGACGGCGACCTCGTCGGCGCTGGTGTTGAGCGTGATCTCGGTGCACAGGTTGGAGGAGTGCACCACGCCCGTGTGCTGCTGCGGCGAGCGCAGGTTGCACGCGTCCTTGAACGTGATCCACGGGTGGCCGGTCTCGAAGAGCATGGTGAGCATGCGGCGCCACAGGTCCACGGCCCGGACCTTCTTGGCAACCTTGATCCGGCCCGCCTCGGCCTCGGCCTCGTAGCGGGTGTAGGCCTCGGCGAACTCGGTGCCGTACTTGTCGTGCAGGTCGGGGACCTCGTCCGGGGAGAACAGGGTCCAGGAGGCGTCCTGCTCCACGCGCTGCATGAACAGGTCCGGCACCCAGTTCGCGGTGTTCATGTCGTGGGTGCGGCGGCGCTCGTCACCGGTGTTCTTGCGCAGGTCGAGAAACTCCTCGACGTCGATGTGCCAGGTCTCCAGATAGGCGCAGACCGCGCCCTTGCGGCGCCCGCCCTGGTTGACGGCGACGGCGGTGTCGTTGGCGATCTTCAGGAACGGGACGACACCCTGGCTCTTGCCGTTGGTGCCGCGGATGTGCGCCCCGAGCCCGCGCACCGGGGTCCAGTCGTTGCCCAGGCCGCCGGAGTACTTGGACAGCATGGCGTTGTTGCTGATGCCGTGGAAGATCGACTGGAGGTCGTCGCCCACGGTGGTGAGGAAGCAGGAGGAGAGCTGCGCGCGCACCGTGCCCGAGTTGAACAGGGTGGGGGTGGAGGCCATGAAGTCGAACGACGACAGCAGCTCGTAGAACTCCACGGCGCGGGTGTCGCGATCGTCCTCGTTGAGGGCCAGGCCCATGGCCACGCGCATGAAGAAGGCCTGCGGCAGCTCGTAGCGGGTGCCGTCGCTGTGCAGGAAGTAGCGGTCGTAGAGGGTCTGGAGGCCGAGGAAGGTGAAGTCCTCGTCGCGCTCGGGGCGCAGGGCGGCGCCCAGGCGCTCCAGGTCGAACGTGGCCAGGGCCGGGTCGAGCTGGCCCAGCTCGATTCCGCGGCTGACGTAGGCGGCCAGGTAGGCGGAGTAGTGGCCGGCCATCTCGGACTGGCTCGCGGACCGGGGGGCGCCCTCAATGAAGGTGAGGGCCTCGCGGCGGAGCGTGTCCAGCAGCAGCCGGGCGGCCACGTAGGAGTAGTCGGGGTCGACCTCCACGAAGCTGCGGGCCGCCATGACCAGTGCGAGCTCCACCTCGGAGGCGGGGATGCCGGGGTAGAGCCCTTGGCGCGCCTCGCTCAGGACCTTGTCGGCCGAGACGCCGGTGAGCCCCGCGCACGCCTCGGTCACGACCTGTTCGATCCGGTCGACGGCGTTGGGAGGAGCGCCGTTGTCGGTCGACTCCCGCCGGACGGACGCGGGCAGGGCTTCGACGTCAAGGGACATACGGCGGCTCCAAGCTCGGTAGAGGAATCCCGGCAGGACGGGGGTACGGCAGGGCCGGGGTGCGCGAAGCACGGGTGGAACGACGCTATGGACGTGTTCGCTCGACGACCGGTGATCGCGGAAGGTCCGCCTTCAAGCCCCCGTCACGGATGCACGCGGCGCGCGCATCCCCGATGGCAGGTCCTCGGGCCCGTGGGCGGCGTCATGCTCGTCGCTTCCCGGGGCCGTCCTGAACCATCGATACGCAGATACTACATCTTGTGGATGGCGCATTGGAACACCGCAAGATAACCCGCGTGTTGCCTCAATCGGTGTCCAACCGGCGATCCAGGTCGTCTTCTCCCAGGCCAAGGTCCACCCGGACGCGGAAGCGGAGCCGCAGGAGTTCGAGGAGCAGTTCGCGTACGCGCGGCTCCCCTTCACGGTGGAGGTAGTGGCGGACCCCGGCGGTCGCCCACCGCTCGGCACCCTGGAAGTCGTCGTGAGCGTACAGCGCCTCGGCGACATGCACGTAGGTGGGCAGCCCGGGAGGCTCGTCCTTCTCCAGGCGGCTCAGGTGGGCGTAGGCGCTCTCCGTCTCGTCCAGTTGGAGCAGGGAGCCCGCGCTCAGTGCGCGGGGGTCGATCACCGTGGGGCCGCCGTCGTCGATCGCACGCTGGTAGGCGGCGCACGCGCGCTCGTACTCCTGAGCGATTTCCCACTGTTCCCCGGCCCGGACGAACAGTTCGGCGCGGCCGACCTCACTTCCGGAGTCGACCTGGTTGGCCAGGTCCTGCAACCGGGCGGCGACGGGTCCGTGCTCCCCCGACCGGACGGCGTGGAACTCCATACGGTCCAGGTCGGCCGTCGTCACATGGGTCACCCGCATCGCATCCCTAACTCGCCCTCCCGCACGCTGTTCAGGGCCTGGCGCGCTCCAAGGCCTGCCAGAACCCCAGGCGCAGTCCGTCCCGGACCTCGTCGCGCAGCAAGTGGTCGACCGGCAGCGAGGAGCCCTGGAGCAGACGCGCCTCCAGGTCGGAGGGCATCCGTGGCCGACGGGCGAGCACCGCCTCCACCCACAGTGCGGGGGCCTCACGGGCGATCGACTCCGCGAAGTCGTTCCCTTCCTTGCGCGCGACGCGCACCGCCTCGTCAACGGTATTCGTGCCGGGACGCGCCTGCTGAGGATATCCGGGGGCGGGGTCCTGGCGGCCCCCGCCCCCGAACCGTTCGTCGTGATCGGGACCAGTACGGTGCGAGCCTCCATAACCGGAGACCGCCCCGCCGCGGCGTGCGGCGTCAGTGTCGGTACTGGTCCCAAAGATAGGGTTTGCGTCGGCCGCACCCCCGAAACCGTCCCCCTGTGCGAAGCGGGGGTCCTGTTGGGCCGGTGGGCTGCCTCTGTGCCCGGGCGGCGCCTGCCCCGGCGGCTGCTCCGCGGCGAACGACCTCTGCGGCCCGGTACCGCCCATGTACCCGTTCTGCTGCACCGAATCGGTCTGGGGGCCGGGGACACCCCTGCCGGGCAGCGCGTACCCGTCGGCTCCGCGCATCGACGGGTGCTCTCCGGTGGCGGGGAGGCCGTTCTGGGCGCCTGTGGGCTGCGCACCGGGGTAGGCCCCGTTGCCGCTCACGGCGATCTGGCTCCCCGAGGGGAAGCCGTTGGCGTCGATGGCCCCGGGTTCGCGCACCTCGCCCGGCGGCCCGGCGAGGTGGTCGCCCCGCTGCTGGGCGAGGCTGCGCCGCATCGCTCTCAACTGGTCCATGGCGCTGCCCTGGGGCACGCGCTGGGGACCGGTCTCGGAGTAGGCCGGCTCCCTGGCCCGTACCGGCGGGCCGACCGGTTCGGCCTGCGCCTCCGCGTGCTGCGGCTCCAGCGGCGAACGCGGGGGCTCGGGGGCCTGGCGCGGGTGGCCGTTGGGGAAGGCCGCCCCGTTCTTGACGGCGGTCTCTTGGGGCGCTCCCCCGCCACCGTGCAGCGCGACGTGCGGGCGCAGGTGGCCCGCACCGATCTCGATGAGGTCGTCGCACTCCCGGCGCAGAGCCCTGGAGATGGTCCAGTCGCCCTCGACGGAGACGTGCACGACGGTGACCCGCACGCCGAGGTCCTGGACGTCGGCGACCACGGATGCCATGTCCTCGTCACCGCTGACCACGACGGCGTCGCAGAGGACCCCGCTCCGGGCCAGGGTGGTGAGATCGCGCTGGACGTAGCTCTCCACGCCCTCGCGGCGGCCCGGCCGGATGCGTGCCGCACGGAACTTGACACCGGGGATGTCGGCGATGCCGTCCTGTTCCTGGGTCCGCCGGTCGTCGGCGACCGCCTCGTACCAGTAGCAGCGCAGCAACGGCAGGCCGGTGCGGTCCCGCGCGACCTCGTTGAGGAACTGGACGAGCCCGGAGTAGTCCCAGGAGACGGAGTCCCGACTGCGGGTTCCGTGTACGGCCATCGCGCCGTCCGCGAGGAGGTACCCCGCGTCGACGAACAACGCGCAGCGGTCCACGTGACACACCCCCTTCCCTGTCGACTCGGGGCCATGTGCATGACCGGCCACAGCCTAGCCAATGTCCGTCTCGTTTTGCGCTCTCCCCTGAGAACACCCAAAGTTGCGGACACGCTTCGAGCCGTGGTTATCCCCGCGTCGGTGCCGTCACCACAACGGCTCCGAGGAGGAGCGCATCACGGTCGGATCGAATCCGGACATCCGATTCACGGCCGAGTCCGATGTCGAATCGGAGGACATCCGTCCCGAACCCGGTCCGGTCCCCCACCGCACCGCGGGCGGACCCGGTGAAGGCGTTCTCGGCAGTTCCGGGACCGCCGACCGGAGCGAGGGCCGTCCCGTCCACCGTCAACCGGTCCCCCGCCAGACCGGCGTCGCCCTCCCAAGCGATGACACCGATCTCGGAGTCCACCGCGGCGGGCGGCAGACCGGAGACCGGAAAGACCGTCTCTCCACCGCCGAACACGGCCTCGGTGCCGTCCAGCACCATCACCCGGTCGCGCGGGCCGACGGACGGGTCCTCCATTACCACCACCAGACCCCATCCGGCGTAGGTGCCGCGCCCTCGCTCCGCGGGCACGTCGGCGACCCACCACTGACCGCCGCCCTGTTGTCGAACCAGGTCGGTGACCTCGGCGAACGCCTGGTATGCGGGGTATCCGGGCAGGTCCGCACGGCCGACGTCCCGCGCCCGGACCGTCCGGTACCCGTCCATGTCCGGCCCTCTGACCCGCGCGGCGGCCTCCTCCGGGCTGCCGCTCCCGGAGAAGTACAGCCCGGCCCAGAGCACCGAGCCCCCCTCGGGGAGCTCCCAGAACGCGGAAGTGGACGAGGCGGTACCGGGATTTCGGTCGAGATCCAGCGGTGCCGCCTCCCAGTGGTCATTGTCACTCCGCACCCCCTGCCTGAGTTGTTGCAGAGCGCACGGTTCATCGCTGTTCGCCTGCTGTCCTGTACCGCTGATCGGGGGAGGCAGCGGGACCGGGCCCGGTAGGACGGAGCCGGACAGCGGCCACGGCCACACGGGTGCACGCCCCCCGCGCACGGCACAGGTCGCCAGGGAGTTGCCCACGCTCTCGGCCCGCACACGCCCCGCGGCGGCGTAGCGCGCCGCCACCCCCTCGGCGCTCACCCCCCTGTTACCGGTCGCGACGGCAAAGGCCCCACCGGAGGTCACGGAGACGGAGGCGGGCACGCCGAGCCCGGCGCCGCCGTGGACGCGCACGTCGATGAACTGGGTGCTGCTCTGGCCGGCGGCCATGGCCGAAAGCACACAGCGCCCTCCGCCACTGCCCGGGAAACAGCTCCAGTCGCCGCGGCCGGAAGCGTGCGGCAGTGCGTGTCCCGCCCCGCCCGAGGAGGCCATCTCCACACCGGGGGGCAGGGTGATCACCGCGACGACGTCGTCCGCGGTCGCCCCGCCGAGGTTGCGCACGTCCATCACCATGATTCCGTCACTGCCGGGGACCAGGGCGCCGACGGGGTCGATGCCCGCGGAGAACACCGGTTCGTCGGCTTCCGCGGGCCGCTCGGGCGTGTCCGTGGCGGCGGGTTCGCCCCCCTCAGGGGAGGGCGGGGCCGGGGGCCGTCCGGGCTCGGCCCGCGGGCCCGCGGGCCCGGGTTCGGACGCGGGATCGGGCTCGGCAGCGGCGGGAGGTCCCGCGGGGTCCGCCGAAGAGGGGTCGGGCACGGGGCCCTCTCCCCCCGTCAGGGCCAGGGCGACCACGGCGGCGAGGCAGGCGGAGGCCCCCGCCCCGACCCCGGCCGCCTGCTTGGGGACGCGCCTCAGCCGACCCAGCCAAGCCCACGGCACCCCACCGGCGGCGAGGTATCCCGTGGCGCCGAGGCCTGCTACCAGGGGTAGCACGGTGCCGCGCAGGGCGAGGTTGACATCCATCAGCTCCATGTGGATCGCCCGGCAGTGCGCGCAGAGGTCCAAGTGGTCGTCGACCCTGCCGGTGTCGCGTGTGCCCAGACCGCCCCGGACGTAGGCACCGAGGTTCCCGAGCGTGGGCCGACACGCCTCGGGGGCGTCCTCCACCAGGTGCATCTGGAGATAGGCCTGCCGCAGCCCCTCACGGGCCCGGTATGCGAGCGCGGCCACACTGTTAGCGCGCATGCCCAGGACCGGGGCCGCCTCGGAAGGTTTGGCGCCCTCGATCTCGGTGTGCCACAGCACCGTCTGCCAGCGCTCCGGCAACGAGCGGAAGGCACGGGCGATGAGGGCGCGTTCGAGCCCTTCCACGGCCGGGTCGTGGAAGGGCTCCCCGGGGGCAAGGGCCTCCAGGTCGTCCGTGGCGATCTGGCGCCGGTCCCGGCGGCCCCGGTCGTAGGCCGCGTTGCGGACGGCGGTGAGGAGGTAGGGGCGAAAGCAGTCCGTGGGGCCCCGCCCCCTGCGGATCACGCCGAGCACCCGGGCGAAGGCCTCGGCGACGGCGTCCTCGGCTTCGGCCTCCCCCCGGAGGAGTTGGCGTGCCAGGCCGCGCGCGGCACCCGCGTGGCGTTCGTAGAGAACACCGTAGGCGTCAGCGTCGCCGTCACGCACCCGTTTTATGCACTGGTCGTCCCCAAGTGGTTGCCCTGGGTGATGGCCTTCGGCGTCGGTCACCGATGTCCTTTCTCCTGTGCGCCCCCGTCAGGTGCGGGCGGGGGCCGGATCCTGTCGGGAGGGGAGTCTGCCGCCGGGTGCGTCATCGCCCGCGATGATGCGCTGCCGCAGCGTATCGGCGACGCGCTGGTAGATCGGTCGGACCACCACGACACCTGGACCCCGGCCACGGACCGCTCCGGCCCCTCCCCCTCCCGGGGCCGGAGCCCACACCGAGCGGCACCACCTCAGCCGCGCAGATCGGCCAGGAGCGCCGCGAGCACCCGCGGGGCCTCCTCGGGTGCGGCCTCACGCACCGTCCATCCGCGCATGCGGGCGAGCCGCGCCGCGTGCGCGCGGGCAGGGCCGGTGAGCAGGTAGCCGCAGGGGGCGTCCGGCCAGTCGGCGACCATCGGCAGCGGCTCCGACCGATAGCCGGACGGCCCCTTTTCCTCGTCGGCCGCCTCCCCCTCCGCGCCCTGATCGCGTTCGAGGTCGGCGCGGGTGGGGCTTCCCGGGCGCGGCAGGAGCGAGTCCACCAGCACATAGCCGAACACCGGACGGTGCGCCGCGCGCTGGGCCGCCCCCACGGCCCCGACGAGCGGCCCGGCACCGCCCTCGGCGACCAGGGCAACCGGCTCCCCGGTACCGACCAGGCGGTTGACCTCCAGGCTGGCCTGGGCGACGTAGCGCGCCGCGTAGGGGGCGCGGTCGTCGGCGCCCGCGGCGGGCAGGACCGGGTCGACCCCCAGGGCCGGGAGCGCGCCGGGCAGACCGGGCAGGCGCGAAGGGCGGCCGAGGGGCGGAGGGAGGAGGACGGCGATCACTCCGCGCCGCCGCGCGTCTCGTCGCGCACCCAGTCCAGGTAGGCGGGGTTGCCGCCCACGACCGCAACGGCGACGATCTCGGGGACGTCGTAGGGGTGCGCCTCCAGCAGGTGCGCGGTGAGGTCGGCCAGCCGGCCGACGGCGGTCTTGGCGACCACCGTCCACTCCTCGTCGGCCTGGACCGCCCCCTCCCAGCGGTAGAAGCTGGTGACCGGTCCGCCGACCTGGGCGCACGCGGCCAGCCCGTGTTCGATCACCGACCGTGCGAGCCGCTGCGCTCCCTCACGGCTGTCGACGGTCGTCTCCACCCGGACGGTGTCCCCGGTTCCCGGCACAGCCACCCCTCCCCACCTGGGCGCTCGCGCGAGCGGTCCGTGCGTGCCGCCTGCGCCCGGTGTCCTAGGCTCATTGCTCATGAGCGAACGTGATGAACTCCTGCGTCAGATCAACGATAAGGCGGTCGTCCGCGGGAAGGTGACCCTGTCCTCAGGCCTGGAGGCCGACTACTACGTCGACCTGCGCCGGGTGACGCTGGATGGGAAGGCCGCTCCGCTGGTCGGCTCGGTCATGTTGGACAACGTCGCGGACCTGGAGTTCGACGCCGTGGGCGGGCTGACCCTGGGCGCCGACCCGGTGGCCGCGGCCATGCTGCACGCGGCCCGTGCGCGGGGGCGGGACCTGGACGCCTTCGTGGTGCGCAAGGCGGGCAAGGCGCACGGGTTGCAGCGCCGGATCGAGGGGCCGGACGTGAAGGGGCGGCGGGTCCTGGCCCTGGAGGACACCTCGACCACGGGCGGTTCGGTGCTGACCGCGGTGGAGGCGCTGCGGGAGGAGGGCGCCGAGGTCGTCGCGGTGGCGCTGGTCCTGGACCGCGGGGCGCGCGAGCGCGTGACGGGCGAGGGCCTGGAGTACCGGGCGGTCTACGACGTGTCCGAACTGGACGTGTGAGGGTCCGGGGCCCGCGGGCCCCGCCTACTCGTCCTCGGCGGGGGCGACGGTGAAGTTGTGGTCCTCTCCCCCGTCGGGGAGGTCGACCATCGCGCCCTCGACGTAGACGTCGACCGCGGAGGGGTCCCCTATGGTGACCTCCAGGCCGTCCTCAGCGTCGTGGAAGGCGATCGAGCGGCCCTGCTCTATCACTTGGTCGTGGAGGACCTCGCCGCCGGGCACGCGGACGAACACGCGACTCGACTCACCGGTGACGTGCACGTAGAGGGCGCCCATGTCCTCGTCCCCGACCTCCCTGGAGGAGTCGGAGGAGCTCGCGCTGATGCTGGTGCTGGTGTTCGGCAGCGAGCGGTAGAGGAAGTACCCACCCAGAGCCACCAGTGTGACGAGGAGCAGGATGGCGCCGACGATGGCCATCACCTGACCAACGCCCTTTGGATCGTTCCTATGCCTTCCCACGGCGTTGAATGTAGCGCGTATCACGCGAAAAAGCGACAGGATACGCCCGAATACCTGCCAAATCATCAACTCAGACACTTGAGCACCGAAGGCCACAGACCTTCACACGAACCCCACCGCACCCTTCGGGGCGACACGCCGACAGGCCGGGAAAGGCGGCTCTGACCAGGCACTTTTTGGTCTAGACCTTTCCAGGAGCTCCACGTATTCGTGATACTTGGGGAACACGTGGCGGACATCACCGGACGTCCGGACCCCCCGCAGGGCCCTCCCCGGAATTCGGCCTCCGCCCGAGAACGCACGTGGGATGTCGCCGGACACCGCCGGCGGCCGCTCGCTCCAGGACGAATCCAGGGAGAGTACGCATGCCCATCGCCAGTCCCGAGGTCTACACCGAGATGCTGAAGCGCGCGAAGACCCAGGGCTTCGCCTACCCGGCCATCAACGTGACCTCCAGTCAGACGCTGCACGCCGCCCTCCGAGGCTTCGCCGAGGCCGAGTCCGACGGCATCGTCCAGATCTCCACCGGCGGGGCCGAGTTCCTCTCCGGGGCCACGGTCAAGGACATGGTCACCGGTTCGGTCGCCTTCGCCGAGTTCGCGCGTGTGGCCGCCGAGAAGTACCCGGTGAACGTCGCCCTGCACACCGACCACTGCCCGAAGAACAAACTCGACGGCTTCGTCCGCCCCCTGCTGGAGATCTCCAAGGAACGCGTCGCCCGCGGCCAGGAACCGCTCTTCCAGTCCCACATGTGGGACGGCTCCGCGGTCGAACTGGAGGAGAACCTCCGAATCGCCGAGGAGCTCCTGGCCGCCTCCAAGACCGCCCACACGATCCTGGAGATCGAGGTCGGCGTCGTCGGCGGCGAGGAGGACGGCATCGTGGGCGAGATCAACGAGAAGCTCTACACCACCCCCGAGGACGCCCTGCGCACCGCCGAGGCCCTGGGCCTGGGCGAGAAGGGCTACTACATGACCGCCCTGACCTTCGGCAACGTGCACGGCTCCTACAAGCCCGGTTTCGTGAAGCTGCGCCCACAGGTCCTCAAGGAGGCCCAGGAGGCCGTCGGCAGCAAGCACGGCAAGGACCAGCCGTTCGACTTCGTGTTCCACGGCGGCTCGGGCTCCTCCATGGAGGAGATCCACGAGGCCATCGGGTACGGCGTCGTGAAGATGAACGTGGACACCGACACCCAGTACGCCTTCACGCGTCCCATCGTCGACCACGTCATGCGCAACTACGACGGCGTGCTCAAGGTCGACGGCGAGATCGGCAGCAAGAAGGCCTACGACCCCCGCTCCTACGGCAAGGCGGCCGAGGCCGGCATGGCCGCCCGCGTGGTCGAGGCCGCCCAGCACCTGAAGTCGGCGGGCAACAAGATGTCCTGACCCTCGGGAACACGTCCGGGCGCGCCCCTTACCCCGCCCTTCGGGAAGGGGCGCGCCCGGGTGGCAGGATGGGGCCATGGACATGCACCGGAACCTGTTGGGCGAGCCGCCCGCCACCCGCCTGCCCGACCACCCCGAGGCCCGCGAGGCCCTGGCCGCGGCCGACGACCCCACCGCCGTCGCGGGACGCTTCCCGACCTACTCCGCCGCCTGGGCCCGCCTGGCGGAGAACGCTCTGGCCGCCGACGAGCCCGTGGCCGCCTACGCCTACGCGCGTACTGGCTACCACCGCGGACTGGACCAGCTCCGCCGCTCCGGCTGGAAGGGGCACGGTCCGATCCCCTGGGACCATGAGCCCAACCGCGGCTTCCTGCGCGCCCTGTACGCGCTGAGCACGGCCGCCGACCGCATCGGCGACACGGAGGAGGCCGAGCGCTGCGCGGCCTTCCTGCGCGACTCCAGCGCCGAGGCGGCCGAGGCGCTGCTGAGGTGAGCCCCCTTCCGCCCCTGGGCTGTGGACGGACACGGTCCTAAGGCCGGAAACCACTGGTCGTGTACCCTCAATACGCAACGGCCCCTGTCGCTGCCTTGCGCCAGGGGTTCATCCATGTTCGGGGGGGTAGGCCACCCCGAAGGTGTCGAATCGAAGAGGTAGAGACCAATGCCGGCCATCACGCTCGTGGGAGCCCAGTGGGGCGACGAGGGCAAGGGCAAGGCCACCGACCTTGTCGGCGACCGCGTGGACTACGTGGTCCGCTACCAGGGTGGCAACAACGCCGGGCACACGGTGGTCATCGGCGACCAGAAATACGCCCTCCACCTCCTGCCGTCCGGCATCCTCTCCCCGAACGTCGTGCCCGTGATCGCCAACGGCGTCGTCATCGACCCGGGCGTCCTCCTGGAGGAACTCGAAGGCCTGGACGAGCGCGGTGTGGACACCTCACGCCTGCTCATCTCCGCGAACGCGCACCTGATCATGCCCTACCACCGGGCCCTGGACAAGGTCAGCGAGCGCTTCCTCGGCAAGGCCAGGATCGGCACCACCGGCCGCGGCATCGGCCCCACCTACGCCGACAAGGTCTCCCGGCAGGGCGTGCGCGTACAGGACATGTTCGACCCCAAGATCCTGCGCGAGAAGATCGAGCTGGCGCTGAAGGACAAGAACCAGCTCCTCACCAAGGTGTTCAACCGGCGCGCCCTGGACGCCGAGCCGATCATCGAGGAGTACATGGGCTACGCCGAGCGGCTGCGCCCCTATGTCGCCGACACCTCGCTGATCCTCAACCGGGCCCTGGACAAGGGCAAGACGGTCTACCTTGAGGGCTCCCAGGGCACGCTCCTGGACATCGACCACGGCACCTACCCGTTCGTCACCTCGTCCTCCCCCACCGCCGGCGGCGCGGCTGCGGGCGCGGGGCTGGGACCCACCCGCATCACGAAGGTCGTCGGCATCCTCAAGGCCTACACCACACGCGTCGGTTCCGGCCCCTTCCCCACCGAGCTCCTCGGCGAGGAGGGGGACTGGCTGCGTGTCCAAGGCGGCGAGTACGGGGTCACCACCGGCCGCGACCGCCGGTGCGGGTGGTTCGACGCCCCCATCGCGCGCTACGCGACCCGGGTCAACGGCATCACCGACTTCTTCCTCACCAAGCTCGACGTGCTCACGGGCCTCGACAGCATCCCCGTGTGCGTGGCCTACGACGTCGACGGGGTCCGCCACGACGAGATCCCCATGACGCAGACCGAGTTCCACCACGCCGTGCCCGTGTACGAGTACCTCGACGGCTGGTCCGAGGACATCACAGGAGTCCGCCGATTCGACGATCTTCCCAAGAACGCCCAGCGGTACGTGCGTACCCTGGAGGAGATGGCAGGGGCCCCGATCTCCGCCATCGGCGTCGGCCCGGCCCGCGAGGCGACACTCGAACTGAGTTCGCTCGTGTGACCGGACCCACCGCAGTCAGTCCGTCTTCAAACACGAAGAGGCCCCTCAGGTGAAAGCCCTCGTTCTCGGCGGCGGAGGCCGCGAGCACGCCCTCGTCCGCGCCCTGTCCCTGGATCCGGGTGTGACGAGCATCCACTGCGCTCCGGGCAACCCCGGTATCTCGGAGCTGGCGGAGAACCACGTCATCAACGTGACCGACGGCCTGGCCGTCACCGAGCTGGCCGCACGCATCCGCGCCGAACTGGTCGTGATCGGCCCCGAGGCGCCGCTCGTCGACGGTGTCGCGGACGCGCTGCGCGACCGGGGGATCCCGGTGTTCGGCCCCGACAAGGAGGCCGCCCGCCTGGAGGGCTCCAAGGCGTTCGCCAAAGAGGTCATGGAGGCCGCCGGCGTCCCCACCGCCAGGGCCAAGGCGTGTCGCAACGCGAGCCAGGTGGCTGAGGCCCTGGAGACGTTCGGTGCCCCCTACGTGGTCAAGGACGACGGTCTGGCGGCCGGCAAGGGCGTCGTGGTCACCGAGGACCGCGCCGAAGCCGAACTGCACGCCCGCGAGTGCGGCCGCGTGGTCATCGAGGAGTACCTCGACGGCCCCGAGCTGTCGCTGTTCGTCCTCAGCGACGGGGCGCACGCACTCCCGCTGCTGCCCGCGCAGGACTTCAAGCGCGCCTACGACGGCGACCAGGGACCCAACACCGGCGGCATGGGCGCCTACACCCCGCTCCCGTGGATCCCGTCCGGCCTGGTCGACGAGATCATGGAGACGGTCGTACGGCCGACCCTCCAGGAGATGAACAGGCGGGGAACCCGCTACCAGGGCCTACTCTACGTGGGATTGGCGCTCACTTCGGCCGGACCGCGCGTGGTGGAGTTCAACGCGCGCTTCGGCGACCCGGAGACCCAGGTCGTCCTGGACCGCCTGGCCACCCCGATCGGCGCGGTCCTCCAAGCCACCGACACCGCTGGCCTGGGCTCCATCGGCTCGCTCCAGTGGAAGCCGGGCGCGGCGGTCACCGTGGTCGTGGCGGCCGAGAACTACCCGGCCAGCCCGGTCAAGGGCGACGCGATCGGCGGACTGGACGCCGCCAACGCGCTGGAGGGCGCATACGTGCTGCACGCGGGCACCGCCTGGGAGGGCACGAGCGGCGTCAAGTCCAACGGCGGGCGCGTGCTCAACGTGGTGGGCACCGGTGCCGACCTGCGGCAGGCCCGCGAACGGGCGTACGAGGCCGTCGGCCGGATCGAGCTGCGCGGCTCCTTCTACCGAAAGGACATCGCCGAGCGGGCCGCCGCCGAGCAGTAGGTGAGGCCACGCCCCCGCGGCCGCGTGACGAACCGCACGGAGCCGTTCCAGGGCGCTGAAGAGCACGTATGGTGGTGTGGCGCGCGTTTCACGGGTATCCGCCCGACACGTCCGCACCGCCCTCAACTCATGGTGTCCGCACCGTTTCGACGATGTGTCAGGACTCTATCCGCGATCTGCGGGTATACCACGTTCTGGACCGGTATACGCGGGTGGGTGCTATAGAGTCGTCGCGGACCACCGGCCCAGCGGCCGCGCAGGTCACATGCAGATCACGCGCAAGAAAATCGCAACGTCCCAGGGTCAACCCGCGTCTCATCCATACCGGCGGTACCCGACCAAGGTGCCTCTTCACCACCACTGCCTCACAAAGGAGCACATGAGCATGGGCCAGGAGGTTCGTTACCGCGTCCGCGGCGGACGCCCCCTCAACGGAACGGCGTTCATCCAGGGCGCGAAGAACGCCGTCCTGCCGATGATCGGCGCCGCTCTCCTCGCAGCCAAGGGCCACACGGTGCTGCGCAACGTTCCCGTCATCGAGGACGTCTACCGCGCCCTGGAGCTCGCCGAGCACGTGGGCGCGAAGGTGGAGTTCCACGAGGCCGAGCGCACCGTCGTCATCGACGCGTCGTCCCTGAACGACCCCGAGCGCGCGGTACTGCCCGCGGAGATCGCGGCCCGCTTCCGCGGTTCGGTGCTCTTCGTCCCGGCGCTGATGCACCGCACCGGACGCGCACGCATCGAAGGCGTCGGCGGGTGCAACCTGGGCAGCCGCAACCTCGACTTCCACTACCGCGGCTTCGCGCGCCTGGGTGCCGACGTCGTGGAGGACGCCGAGCGCAACCACATCAACGTCGAGGCGAGCAACCTGCGCGGCGGCCGCCTCTACCTCGACACCCCGTCCCACACGGGCACCGAGAACCTGATCATGGCCGCGGTCCTGGCCCCCGGCACCACGGTGATCGAGCACGCCGCGCTGGAACCCGAGGTCCTGGACGTCATCGCTTTCCTGAGCGCGATGGGCGCCAAGATCAGCGGTGGCGGCACCGGCCTGATCACCGTCGAGGGCGTGGACGAGCTCACCGCCGTCGAGCACACCATCATGTCCGACCGCATCGACGCCGGCGTGTTCGCCATGGCAGTCGCCGCGACGGGCGGCGAGGTGGGCCTGGTCGGCGCGAACCTGGACCACCTCGGCGTGGCCCGCTGGAAACTGGAGCAGATGGGTGTGGCCTTCGCCCAGGAGGGGGCCGTCCTGCACGTGCGCCGGGACCGGAACGTGGCGCTGCGCCCGATCAACGCGGTCACCTCGCCCTTCCCGGGCTTCGCGACCGACCTCCAGTCGCCGCTGATGGCCCTGGCGACCCTGGCCGACGGTGAGAGCTACATCCACGAGGCTATCTACGACGGCCGATTCGCCCTGGCCGACGAGCTGAACAAGATGGGTGCCAAGATCGAGGTAGAGGGCACCCGCGCCATCGTGCACGGATCGAACGACCTGCGCGGGGCCGAGGTCATCGCCCACGACCTGCGGACCGGAGCCGCCCTGGTCCTCGCGGGACTGGTCGCCGAAGGTGAGACAATCGTGGCGCCTGGCTATCTGGTGGACCGCGGCCACTCCCAGTTCGCGACACGACTCGCCGCGCTCGGCGCGGATGTGGAGCGTGTCACCGTCTCATAGGGGGCGAAGTCGCAGATCAAGGCCGGGGTGGAGGTTCTCCTCCACCCGGGCTTTCGGTGTTGATATCCGAAACGATCTTCTTCTGCCCCGCACAATGGGTACGATCTCGGCAATCATGCCGTGACAGAGATCGGGTCGGGAAATCCAGTGGGCGCACATAGTGAAGAGCGTGGAATGGTAGCGGGGAGCAGCCCGAGGTGAGTGCCCAGCGTACTGGCGATTTGACGATCGGCGTCATAGGACCCCATGAGGTGGTCGAACGGGTCATGCTCATGGGTCCGGGGTCCACTGGGCCCCTCAACGCCAGACTCATCGCCGCCGCGTATCGAGATGAGCAAGAGGCGACGGACAAGGTCGTCAGGCTGGGATCGGCGATCGACGCCTATCTGTTCGCCAGCCCGGTGCCCTACGAGTTCGCGCGCAAGGCCGGCGTCCTGACGATGCCCGCGACCTTCGTGCCACTCGGCGGGGCCAGCCTGCACGAGGCCCTGCTCCGGTCGACGCTCGACGACCGCTACGACCCCACCAGAGCCAGCCTGGACGTCCTCAACCGCACCGACGTCGTGGAGGCCTACTCCGAGGTCGACCTCCCCGTGGACGGGATCCACGTGCACGAGGAGCTCACCACCACCGCGCAGTTGACCTCCTTCCATGAGGGGCTGTGGCGCCGCAAGGCCACGCGGATGGCGATCACGTGCGTGCGCGGGGTCGCCGAGCGGCTGGAGGCGATCGGCGTTCCCGTGGTCCGGCTGCGGCCCACCAACGCCGGTGTGCGCAGCGCGTTGCAGACCGCGGGTCTGCTCGGCGCGCACCACAGGCTGGAGGAGGCCCAGTTGGGGGTCGTGGTGGTGGACGTGCCCACGCTGCGCGACTCCTCCCGCCGGTCCACGCCCCGCTACTGGCGCGAGGAGCTGCGGCTGTCGCTGCACCGCCTGCTGTTGCAGGAGGCGCACCGGATCAACGCCACGGCGCACCGGCTGGACGACCACTCGTTCATGGTGACGGCCACCCGCGGCTCCCTGGTCACCGCCACCGAGGGCTTCCGGCAGCCGCCGTTCGTCGAGCGGATCAAGGCGGAGCTGGGGATCGCGATCGAAGTCGGGATCGGCATGGGGCGCACCACCCAGGACGCGGAGACGCACGCGCGGGCCGCCCTGAACCGTGCCCAGGCCTCCCGTCAGAGCTTCGCGGTGGACCGCGAGGGGCGTTCCCTGGTCCCGGCCCAGCGGGCGCCCGCACGGCAGTCCTCAGAGCCGCTGCGCACCAAGGGGCGGGAGACGCTCACACGCCTGTCGGCGAAGATCGCCGAGGAGGACGGCCCTCTGGTCGTCGACGCGGAGAACGCCGGGCGGATGCTCGGCGTCACCTCCCGGACGGCGCGCCGCCTCCTGCGCACCCTGGTCGAGGAGGGGCTGGCGTGGCCGCTGCCGCCCAACCGCACCCTCCAACCCGGCCGCCCGCGCCAGCTCTACCGGCTGATCGTGGAGAAGCTGGACAAGAACGCCGCCGGCAAGTAGCCGGACCGTTTCCAGGGGCGCCCTCCGCGCGGAGGGCGCCCCACGTGTGTTCAACCCGCCCGTCACGCTTTCCGATCTTGCTAGGCGCACGGACGACGGGTTCGACGCGCTTCCAAGGCCGCCAGGCAACCATGAACGGGGGACACGGTACTCACACGTCTGGAGGTGGACGGGTTCAAGAACCTCCTCGGCCTCAAGGTCGACCTCGGCCCCTTCACCTGCATCGCCGGTGAGAACGGCGCGGGCAAGTCGAACGTGTTCGACGTGATCCAGTTCCTCAGCCTGCTGTCCAGCCGCTCCCTGATCGAAGCGGCCTCCGAGGTGCGGGGCACGCGGACCGCGAGCGTTCCGGAGACCCGCGGGAGCTGTTCTGGAACGGATTCGGACCGGAGGAGCGGCGGATGGGCTTCGCCGCCGAGATGATCGTCCCGAAGGTGGTGGAGGACGACTTCGGCCGTGAGGCCGAGGCGACCAGCACCTACCTGCGCTACGAACTCGAACTGGGCTTCCAGTCGCCGACGAAGGCGGACAAGATCGGCCGTCTGACCCTGCTCAGGGAGAGTCTCAGGCACATCAACCTCGGTGATGCCCCCCATCGGCTCCGCTTCCACCACAGCAGGAAGAACTTCCGCGACGCCGTCCTGAGGAACGAGCGCGGTGGGACGGCCTTCATCCCGACGACGATCCGAGACGGCCAGCCCATCATCAGGATCCACCGGGACGGCGGTAGCCGCGGCCAGCCCAAGCCCGCCGCCGCGTCACGGGCCCGGCGACCGTGGTGAGCACGGTGACCAGCTGCGACGACCCGACCATCCTCGCGGCACGCCGGGAGATGCAGTCCTGGCGGCGGCTGGCCCTGGAACCCACCGCGCTCCGCACGGCCAACCGCTCCACCGGCCCACAGGTGATGGGTGCCAACGGGCTCCACCTTCCGGGAACGCTCTTCCGCATCGCCCGGCAGGAACCCCATGACGACCCCGACCGTGTCTACGCACGGGTCTCGGGCAGGCTTGCCGACCTCGTCGGCCTGTCCGTGGACCGACTGCACGTGGCCGAGGACGAAGTGCGTCAACTGCTCGCCGTCGAACTCCAGGAGGCGGACGGGATGGGCCGGGATGCGCGCGTACACGAGATCGCTTCGGCGATACGTGCCCACATGCCAGAGGTCGTCCACGTTCCGATCGTCCCGGTGCGTATGACCAAGGCATGGCTCCTCGTGGACGAGGGCATCATCCGCCGTGTGGCGGGCAGCCCGAACGGACGGTGCCGACTCGGTCTGCCGTCCGTGCACAGGGTGGAGAAGGTCCCCGACCCCAAGGCAACCCTGAAACAGATACTGGCCAAGGCCTCGGAACTCTCCGGCCGGAGACTCGACCGGTTCAACAAGCGCTTCTCGGAGAACCGACGCCAACCGCTGCAAAGGCTGGACACCAGGGGCCCGGTCACGGAGCTGCCCTCATGGCAGGCGTTCGTCCAAGAGGTCGAGCACGGTCTCGATCGACTGGGGCGCTGACACCGCGGCGCAGCGTCAGTACACGGACGGCGGCCACGGGGGTGCTCCCCCGGGATCGGCGCCTACCATGAGGCCATGACCGAGACCGTGGCAGCCGAGACCTTCACCGCGCCGCCCCCCGCACCGGGTGCCGACCGGTACCCCTCGCTGGACTTCGCCGACAGCGCCATCGTCCTGCCCGGCGGGCACCGCGTCGACCTCCTCGGTACGCCCGAGGCCGCCACCCGGTGGCTGGTCGAGCGCGGCCTCGCACCGGAGGACGCGCGGCTGTGGGAGTTCTGCGCCGAGCGGCTGCGGGCCCTGCGCGCACCGGTCCGGGACCTGATCGCCGCCCGCGTCGACGGCGGCCCCGCGCCCGAGGAGGCCCTCGCCGCCGTCAACGAAGCCCTGACCCGGGTGCCGACGGCGCCGCTCCTGCGCTGGGACGCGGCCGAGGGCCCCTACCGGGCCGTCGCGCACCCCGCGGCCGAGGTGGTCGACCACGCCCTGGGGATCCTGGCGACGGACGCCGCCGACCTGCTGACCTCGCCCGACGCCGAACGGCTCGCCGCCTGCGGCTCCTCCCCCTGCGACCGCTACCTGCTGCGCACGCATCCCCGCCGCCACTGGTGCTCGGTCCGGTGCGGCGACCGCGCCCGCGCGGCCCGCGCCTACGCCCGGCGCACCCGGCCCGGGACGGACTGAGCAGCCCCGGGCGGGCGCGGCGCGCACTCTAGCGACGGTGCGCGTAGGCCGTGGCCACGGCCAGGAACACGTCGTCCTCCTCCACCGTCCCCAGGCTCACCCGGGCGCCCTCGCCAGCGAAGGGACGGATGGCCACACCCTCCTCGGCGCACGCGGCAGCGAAGTCGAGCGTGTCGTCCCCGGCCCGCAGCCAGACGAAGTTGGCCTCGGTGGGCGGGACGGTCCATCCGGAGGCGATCAGGGCGTCACGCACCCTGGAGCGCTCCTCGACGGTGGCCGCCACACGCTCCATGAGTTCGTCGTGGGCGGCCAGGGAGGCGATGCCGGCCGCCTGGGCGAGATGGTTGACCGCGAACGGCACCAGTGTCTTGTTCACGGCGGTGGCCACCCGCGGGTGGGCGACGAGGTAGCCCAGGCGCAGCGCCGCCAGCCCGTAGGCCTTGGAGAACGTGCGCAACACGGCCACGTTGGGACGGTCGCGGTACAGCTCCGCCCCGTCCGGAACGCGGGGGTCGCGGACGTACTCGTGGTAGGCCTCGTCCAGGACCACCAACACGTGATCGGGGACGCGGTCGAGGAAGGCTGCCAGCTCCTGCCGGCGCACCGTGGTGCCGGTGGGGTTGTTGGGGTTGCACACCAGCACCATGCGCGTGTTCTCGGTGACGGCGTCGGCGAGGGCGTCCAGGTCGTGCGCCTCGTCTCTGAGCGGCACGCGCACCGATCGGACCCCGGCCAGGTCCGCGAGCAGCGGATAGGCCTCGAAGGAGCGCCAGGCGTAGACGACCTCGGCCCCCGGCCCCCCCACGGCCTCCAGCAGTTGCTGGAGGAGCCCGACCGACCCGGCGCCCACGGCCACGTGGTCGACGGGAACCCCCACGTGCGCGGCGAGGGCCTCCACCAGCGCCACCGATCCGGCGTCCGGGTAGCGGTTCAGCTCGGCGGAGGCCCGTGCGACGGCCTCACGCACGGACGGGAGGGGGCCGAAGGGGCTCTCGTTGGAGGAGAGCTTGACGGAGCGGCCGTCGGGGCCGACCACTCTCAGCCCCGGCCTGTAGGGAGGAATGCCCTCCAGAACGGGCCGCAGATATGGCGTTTTCGACTCCGGCACCATGGTCCTTCCCCAATACTTTGTGTCAGACACGAGACACGATCGGCGACATCCGCTGCTCCGGCAACACCCCCACGGGGGATACCGCACACAAGAGGAGACACCACCATGTTCTCGCGCCGCCGCCCGACCGACCCCGTGCGCGCCGCAGCGGGCCAGAGCCCCGGTGCGCGCCGCGGCCGCAGGGCCGTCCGGTCGCTGGCCCTTGCCGTCACCCTATCCGCCGCCCTCGGGGTGGGAGCGTGCGGTGGAGCCGAGGAGCAACCGCTCCCGGAGGACCCCAACGCGGAGGCCGCGGCCCGGCTCAACGAGGCCCAGCCCACGTACTACGAGGACGCCACGCTGCTGCCCGAGGGCAGTGAGAGCGGCACCTACTCGCGTCTGGCCACGGTGCGCTACAGCGAGGAGGTCCGCGGCTCCACCGAGATCGACAAGCCCGAGTGCGTGGACGCGGCCAACCGCTGGGGCGACATGGAGAGTGTGCGCGATGCCCCCACGTCGGTGGCCGCCTACGAGTGGCCGGAGGGGTCGGTCTCCAGCATGCTGATCCAGTTGGACGAGGCCGAAGCGGTCCGAGCCCTGGAGACCGGCCCTCCGGAATCGTGCTCGGCCTACACCGTCACCTACGAGGACGGCACCGCCTCCGAGTACACGGTGGCCGAGGTCGACCTGCCCCGGATCGGCGACGAGTCGCACGCCTTCTCCGTGGAGGTGACCACCGGCGGCGAGGTGAACCGCATGATCAACGTCCTGTACCGCAACGGCGACCTGCTCGGCAGCACCTCCGTCCTCGGTACCGGGGACATCGAGTCCTACCGGGAGATGCTGGCCGGCTTCAGCGAGGCCGCCGTCGACCGGCAGCAGCGGATGCTGGGCTGAGCGGTCCTCACACGGGGTGGCCCGACCCCGTGCCCTCCTCTGCCGGGGGCCGGGCCGCGGGGTGGGCACGGGCGATCCTCAGCGCCCTGGCCTCCCGTTCGGCGTCGCGCAGGGCCTCGTCCCGCCGTGCGGCCTCGCGCGGACGGGGCAGCTTGCGCGGCGGGCCCTGGAGCCGACGCGTGGTCACGGCCCCGAACGTGGCGCACACCTGGCCGGAGGCGCGGTCCACCAGGACGGCCCGCACGGCCGTTCTGGCGCTCCCCCCGATACGCACGGCGAAGACCACGTCCACGCGCCGGCCGTGCCGCGTCCCGTCGTAGCGAAGGAACCTCCAGCATCCGTGCCGCCACACGTCCTCGGGCCCACCGCCCCGGAGCACGTCGCGGTTGGTGCGCCACACGTCACTGGCACGCAGCCGCAGCATCGTCCGGTGCAGCGGTACGGGGCGCAGCGCACAGGGCTCCCGGGTGGTCCAGCGCGCCACGAGTTCGCGCGGTTCGGGGCTCAGGACCGCCAGCACGGCGAGTCCGACCCCCAGGACCACGGCGTGCGCGCCGCCGAAGGAGGCGAGGACCTCCCACCCGGCCGGAGCGAGGCCGAACGTGGCCAGGGCCGCGCCGGAGAGGAGCACGGCCCGGGTCAGGGCGCGCCAGCCGATCGGCGCCCGGCTCAGGCCGCCGAAGCAGCCGCAGCCCGCCTCCGGATCACGTCGGCGGGCCAGGACCAGGACGATGAACGCCAGGGCGAAGAGTACCGCCGTACCGGCCCGGGCCAGGTCCCCCAGGGGTCCGGCCAGCGCAAGCAGGCCGACCGCGAGCACCCCCTCGGCCGCGGCCGCGGCCGCGGTGACCGGCCGGAGCAGGCGCCTGGGCAGCAGCACCGCCGTCCCGCCCGCCGCGGAGCCGCTCACGGCCTTGGCGATGGCACCGAGCAGCAGCAGTACGGCCAGGAGTGGCAGTTGGACCTCGCGGACGGTGTCGACGATCTCGGGCAGCATGTCATCCCTCCCCGTTCGGAACGGTCATCGTCGCGTTGAAGCAACCTTCCTCAAGCCGCCCGCCCAGGGCCACGAAACCCGCCACCGTGAGAGAGACGACGCGGCCCGCGGCCTGGCCGCCGCAGGTGGGACACAGGTCGCAGATCCAACTGTCGGCGGCCGCGCAGTCGACCAGGGGCACCACCGTGGTCTCGCTCGTGCAGTCGTTGCGCAGCCGCACCGTGGTTCCGGTGGACAGCAGCGGCAGGGGGACGCAGGAGGTGCGGCGGTCGCACGTGTCCGCGTGCCCCACGGGGTCGAGCGCCGGATAGGCGGCGCCGTTGGCCACGGCACGCTCGTCCAGGTGCGGGGAGCGGCCGAACGCCGGGTCGTACCAGGTGGCGATCCCCGTGACCGTGCCCGAGTAGCGGGAGGTCGGCGGCCGGTACGGTGCGGCGTGGAGCGGGTACGGCGGTTGCGTGGTGGCGGGCCGCGTCACCCAGACCGCGCCCTCGCGCCACACGCCGACCGCGTCGAAGACGTAGCCGGGTTCCAGCCGCGGGTGACGGACGCTGATACGCCCCGAGGAGCGGTAGGGCACGACGACGGGCACCCGGGGGCGCCCGTGGCCGGGGTCGATCTCCAGGGTGTGGCCGTCCACCTCCGTGATGACACCGGTGGCGCGGGCCGGCTGCGCCCACACGCGCTCGGCGACCGGCCCTCCCGCCGGGGGGCGGAGCACGACGGCGTCGTCACCGCAGACCAGGGACGAGACGGCTGCCTCGTCGCCCTTCCAGAGGGTGGTCCGCTCGTCGATTAGGAACCGCTCCTCACCCCGCAGCGTGACCAGGCAGAGCAGGGACGGGGTGGCGTCCACGACCACGCCACGCGCGACGCGCCCGCTCAGGGGGAGGGGTTCCGGGGCGGCGTCAGTGCCCAGGATCTCGGCGGTGAACCGGCGGCGGGCACTCTCCTGTCCAGTCATCACGGACATGTCGTCCACTCCCCCTCTACCACCCGACTCGTCACTCGGTGTCCATTGTCCTGCCCGCATGCGCGTCCGGGACCGCACACGCCGGACCGCACCGGTTCGTGCCGCGGACATGCCCGGGGCATTGCCCGGTGTCTCACCGTGATGGGTCACAGGAGAGCAGCATGCGATGAAATAGGAAAAAGATGCCCAATGAGCGATTTGCGGGTGTATTGAGCAGAGATTCCCGAATGTTTGCCCTCGCTGTGTGACAGTGAGAGGGAAGAAACGTGATCCACGACATGAGAAGACCCGAAAGTCGGTGGTCGGTGTGGGGGGAACGACCCGAACACCCCGGTACGACGAGTTCAGCGACTACGTGGGGGAACGGGGCCCGGCACTGCTGCGGATGGCCCGGTCGCTGACCAACAGCCACGCCGACGCCGAGGACCTGCTCCAGGCCGCGCTCGTCAAGACCTTCCTGTCCTGGGACCGCATCGCCAACCCCAGGGCCCGCGACGGGTACGTCCGCCGGGCGATGGTCAACACGCAGATCTCCGAGTGGCGCCGCAGCCACCTGGACGTCTACCCCACCGACGACATCCCCGAACAGCGGGTGGACGACCCCACCTGGCGCAGCGACCTGGCCGACGTGGTGGAGCGGGCCATCGGACGACTCCCCGACCGGCAGCGCACCACCGTCGTGCTCCGCTACTACGACGACCTGACGGAGGCGCAGATCGCCGCACGGATGGGCGTCACCCTCGGCACGGTCAAGAGCACGCTCTCACGCGCCGCCGACAAGCTCCGCCACGACGCCGATCTGGTCATCGAACGCACCACCTCCTGACGCCGCGCCGCGTGGCACGACGCAACCGTTTTGCGTACCGGCCCGTCGGGTCTGTAGTGTTGTCTCAGCCAGGAGGATTCGCCTAGTCCGGTCTATGGCGCCGCACTGCTAATGCGGTTGAGCGGCAACGCTCTCCGGGGTTCAAATCCCCGATCCTCCGCGCTCTGACCTGGGGCTTCTCGCATCGCGAAAGCGAGAGAAGCCCCAGGTCTCTTCATGTTCGGGGCCAGACTGGCACGGCCCTGGCACGAAGCCCCCCGAAACCCCCTCAAACCGGCCCCTGGAACCCCCTCCAAAGGCGTGACCCACGCCATAAATGGCGGCTTTTCGTGTGATACATATCACCAAGATCATCTACGGAGAGTGACCGGATTCCGGGTCATCCGGCGCCCTCGCGTCTGCCGGGCCAGGTGCCGTAGGCCGATGCGCCGCGCGGGATGGCGGCGTCGGTCGCCTCAGCCGCGCCGTGCTGGATCTCGGGGGCCACATGGACGTAGGTGTCCATGGTGAAGCTGGTCCTGGAATGGCCGAGCGTCTGGCTGATCACCTTCGGTTCGATTCCGGCGGCCAGTTGCGCGGACGCCGAACTGTGCCGCATGCCGTGGAAGGTGATCGGGGGCATGTCGTGGCGCCGGAGCAACTGTTCGAAGGTGTAGACCAGCGTGTGGGGGTGGATCTGGCGGCCGTCGGGGCGGGTGAAGACCAGTCCGGTGTCGTTCCAGTGGCGGCCCGCCTTGAGGCGTTCGGTGCTCTGAGTCCGCTTCCATGCTCTGAGCACCGCGACGGTCGAGCGGCTCAGGCTGACGTAGCGCTCGCCCGCTTCGCTCTTCGTACCCAGGCGTTCGAGTTCGGCCTCTTCCCACAGGTCCTCTTCCCAGAGGTCTTCTTCGCTCTCCTCTCCGGTCTCGTCGGTGTCGGGGGTGGTGATGGCTTCTCGGATCATCATCCAGCCCTTGTCCAGGTCGACTTCGGCCCATTGGAGTCCGATCACTTCCGATCTGCGCAATCCGGTCAGCAGGACGAGGTGGAAGAGCGGGTAGAGGCGGTGGCCGGTGATGTTGTCGAGAAAGTTGCCGGACTGCTCTGGGGTCCAGACCATGATCTTTGCCGGCTTCTTGCCGGTCGAGCGCCAGCGGGCGACGCGCCCTTCGGTCCAGATGAGCGGCTTGTGTCTCCTCGGTGTGGGGATGGGGAGGTTGTCAGCGGGGTTGTCGGTCAGCGTGCCGACCTTGACCAGGTAGGACATGCTCGACCTGAGCACGGCCATGATCTTGTGCAGGCGGGCGAGGCTGATCGGCCGTGTGGAGTAGCGCTTCTTCCCGCCGTCCTTGTCGGCCCGCTCGGCGCGCACGGCCAGGAGCCGCAGGAGCATCTCGCTTTCGCGCTTGCCGACCTTCGTTTTCCTGTTGATTCTTCTTATCTCTTCCGCAAGCCGGAGGAAGTGGTCTTTGTTGAGATCTCCCACTTTGACGTAGCCCAGCCCGGGAATGGCGTAAAGCCTGACGATCTCTTCGTAGTCCGACCAGCTTTTCAGGTGCTTCTTGCTCTCCAGCCATCTTTTTTCAAGGTAGTCTCTGTAGAGCATCTTGGGGCTGAGCCTGAGGTCTCCGCCGTGGATGCGCTGGACTTCCTTCGCCCGGGCGTCCTTGGCTTCCTGCAGGGTCGGGTAGGGGCCGAAGCGCGGCTGGCGTCGGCTGGTGCCGTCGTGCGAGGGGGCTTCGAGGCGGAACCAGTAGGATCCGTGGCGCTTCTCTTTCAGCCGGGGGCAGTGGCCCTCCCGGTAGACCTTTCCCGTCTCCTGGTCGATGCACCAGCACCGTTTCTTGATCTTGGGCATTTCCGTTTTCATGTGTTCGAATCACCATCCTCATTGGTGTGGCATTCGAGGTGACGCATCATGTGCACTCCCTGTAGACCCAGTACTCGGGCCAACTCAGCGGTGGGGACGCGTATGGATCGACCGAGTCTGATGAGCTTGCAGGGGAAATCACCTTCCCGGGCCGCTTCGTAGGCCCTGGGGTGGTGTCAATTCGTTGAAGCAACGCCCTCGCCCTGGCCCTCCAACAGTTGCTTGTGGAACACCTCTTGCGGTGTGTAGAACCCCAAGCACGCCCGAGGACGGGTGTTGAGCTCCTCAGCGATCGCGGTCAGGTACGGCTGATGCTGCGGGATGTCGGTGCCCTTGGGCAGATACTCCCGGATCAGGCGGTTCGTGTTCTCGTTCGTGGGCCGCTGCCACGGCGAGTGCGGATCAGCGAAGAACACCGGCAGGTCAGTGGCCACCGTCACCGCGGCGTGGCGCCCCATCT
>NZ_KI911538.1:76802-268603 GCF_000515115.1 Nocardiopsis sp. CNT312 | reverse complement strand
GCGGCGAGCAGGTCGTTGGTGGTGATGTCGATCATGCGGCCGCCCCCCGGAGGGTGAGCAGGCGGGCGATCACCTGGGCGAGCGGGGCGAGGTCGCCCGCCGGGTGGGCGTAGAAGCGCACCCGGCGGGCGCGGCGCGGACGGCGCGGGGGCGGNACGGCGGTCGCGAGCCGCCACGCCGGGCGGGGTTCGTGGTGTCGCGGGCAGCGCAAAGCGCACACCTCCAAGGCAGGGCCGGATGGGAGGTCCGGCGGGATCTTCAGGTACTGCCATCGTCCCCACAGACGTCTAAAAATGCAAGACCAACTTTTGATTTGGTGAGATCATTCTTGGTAGGCACCTTGCTTGAAGATTGGTGATGAGTGAAATGTCCGGTAACCCAGATGCCCTCATAGGATCAAGGCACAAGCACCAGGCCGACATGGAGGAGGCGGACGTGACGGCATCACCGCCCCTGAGCAAGCGCCGCCTGTCCCGGATGCTGCGCGAGAGCCGAGAGGCGACAGGGCTGACCGCCGACCAGGTCACGGAGAAGGCCCGCGAACTGGGTGCCACCAAGTGGTCGGCCTCGAAGATCACCCGCTTGGAGCGGGACGAGTGGGTACGACCCAAGCTGGAGGACGTCGAACTCCTCCTCGACGTCTACGGCGTCCACACCTTGGACGAGCGCGAGGAGTACGTGCGCCTCGCCAAGGAGGCTCGACAGAAAAGCTGGTGGCGCAGCTACGACGACGTGATCGAGGGCAAACTGACCGGCCTGGAACCCGGAGCCTCACGCATCCGCGACGTCGCCCTGACAGTGATCCCCGGACTGCTCCAGACCCAGGTCTACGCACGCGCCGTGATCATCGGCGGTGGCATCGTGGACACCCAGGAGATCGACCGCCGGGTGGAGGCCAGGATGCTACGCCAGCGCATCCTGGACCCACAGGCCGACGGACCGAAGTACTGGGCGATCATCGACGAGGCCGCCCTGCGCAAAATCCCGACAGAGACGCGGGAACAGCAACTGCGCCACCTCATCAGCATCCAGCGCTCAGACCTGCGCATCCAAATCCTGCCGGACAGCGCAGGGCTCCACGCCGCAGTAGCTGGGGGTTTCACGATCCTGGACTTCGCCGAGGACTCCGGCCTGGTGTACACCGAGAACGCGGTTCGGGAGCGGGTGCACGATGATGGTGAGGACACCGAAGCATTCGACCTCGTGTACCAGCATGTGAGCGCATCCGCTCTGGGCGTTCAGGAGTCGACCGCATTCCTGAAACGCCTGATCGACTAAGGACCACCATGAAATCCCACGAACTGAACTTCCGTAAGAGCAGCTACAGCGGAGCCCGCACCGAGAACTGCGTGGAGGTCGCCGGTTTCCCCGGTGGCTCGGCTGTACGTGACACCCAGAACCGTGGGCTGGGGCACCTGGAGTTCCCCGGTTCGGAGTGGGCGGCGCTGCTGTCCACAGCGAGCGCCCTGGACCTGTAGCGGGAACGACAAGGCCCCCGACCAACGGTCGGGGGCCGTGCCGTGCTTTACCTGAAGCATCCCGCACCGAGTCTATCTCCAGACCGTTCCACCGACCAGACGGCGGGCCCGCAGGGCTGCGTATGTGTACTCAGGGCGATACGGTTGTGGGCAGGCCACGCAGCGGATACCACAAGAAGATAAAGCGCTACGTTATCCCAGGTCATTTAGGGTGAGCCCCGCGCACGCGGGGATGGACCCGTGACCGTCAGCAGCGACGCCCCGGTACCCGGGTGAGCCCCGCGCACGCGGGGATGGACCGAACACGGGTCCACGATGTTCCACAGCCACACGGTGACCGACTCCGACCACTCCTGCCGACAGAGAGCAATCGCAGAGTTACCTTTGCCAGAGGCGGTTCTTCCCCGGCTCAAGGCGGTTACGTGGGCAAGTACGAAGAGAAGAAAGACTCGGACGGCCAATAGCCGGGTCCCATCCCCCCACCCAGTCCCAACGACGGGGGTAGCGACGGCGGCAAGCACGAACGGGACGACAAGTGACCGACGCCGTCGAACTCCGGTCCCGCCTCGCGGAGGACCTGGTGGCCAAAGGCCATCTCTCCCCCGCTTGTCGGGCCACCTTCGCCGGCGTGGAGCGCCACCGGTTCATCCCGGACACGATCTGGATCGATACCTCGGACCCCCGCTCCGGCCTGTGGACGACCCCGACGACTGGCTCAGGGCGTACTACGCCGATCAGCCGCTCATCACCCAGTTCGACGACGGGGAGGGCACCGGGGCCGGATACAGCTCCTCCTCCGCGTCCATGCCCACCACGGTCGCGATGATGCTGGAGGCCCTTGACCCGGTACCGGGGGCGCGGGTGCTGGAGATCGGGACCGGCACGGGGTACAACGCCGCGCTCCCGGCCGCTCGGACCGGCCCAGGCCGCGTGGTCAGTGTGGAAGTAGACCCCTCCGTCGCCGATCAGGCCCAGACCTCACTCAAAACGGCGGGACACCTGGTCAGCGTGATCACGGGCGACGGCACACACGGACACCCCCCAAGGCGCGCCGTATGACCGGGTGCTCGCCACTGCCGCCGTCCAACACGTGCCCTACGCCTGGGTGGAGCAGACGGTACCCGGCGGCAGATTCGATGGCCACGACACGCGCAGCGCGGCCTACACCGTCTATCTGATGGACCCCTACCAGGGGCCATGGGCATCGTGGCGCGTCGAGCCCTGGGGCAGCAATCACCGGGTGCGTCAGCACGGGCAGCGCCACCTCTTCGACGAGGTCGAGGCCGCGTACCGGTGGTGTCTGGGGAGCGGAAAGCCGCCCCACACCCGGTTCGGGCTCGATGTGGACCGGGCCGGGCAGCGGGTGCAGCTGGAAGAGGCGGACGGCTCCCGCCGACGCGTGGAGGCGGTCGATCCGGACCGGCTCTGATACCGGCTGCGGTGTCTCCGCTCCGGCCAGGATAGGGATTCCGACAGATTCGGCGAAGCCGGCACAGACTCCGCACCCCCCAGGGAACGCGATACGGTGTGCACGGAACCACTTCCGTACGCGATACGGGCGGTGGGCCGTGTCCCCCGGTCCGACGGGCGGACTCCGTTTCGGTGCGGGTGAGTCCGGCCGGACCGTGACCGGAGCCGCAGGCCGCGGCACCGCACGGGATCCCCCCGGCTCTCCACCCACTCTCCTCGCGCAGCTTGCCACAGGGCACGCATCCCACCGTGGCCGCGCTGTGTGAACCGGGCGGACACCGCGAAGTCACGAGCCGCACAACACGGCGGTCACCGGTCCTGCGACACTGTGGTTTCCCCCTGTGACTCACCCGACGAACCCCATCCGGCCGACCGCTGCACCTCCCCGGTCCCCACGGACCGCCAGCGGCCAGCACGAAAGGGCGGTACGTGCTCCCTCCACACGAGAAACTGATCTCACGCCTCGAACAGGCCGGGGACCTGCGTCCGCGCTGGCGTCCCGCCTTCGAGCGCGTGGAGCGCCACCGCTTCCTCACCGACCGGATCACCGCGCCGAACGGCACGGTCGTCGACCGGCGCACCGACGAGGGCCGGTGGCTCGCCCTCGCCTACTCCGACGAGGACCTCCTCGTCCGCCCGGA
This sequence comes from Nocardiopsis sp. CNT312, assembly GCF_000515115.1. Classification (GTDB taxonomy): domain Bacteria; phylum Actinomycetota; class Actinomycetes; order Streptosporangiales; family Streptosporangiaceae; genus Nocardiopsis. Next base: position 265,014 of record NZ_KI911538.1, on the reverse strand, counting down.
CGGGGGCCCCGCCGATCCGGCGTCCAGCCCGTCGACCGTCGCACGGATGCTCGCCCACCTGGACGTGTCCCCAGGTATGCGGGTCCTGTCCGTGGGCAGCGACACTGGCTACGGCAGCGCGCTGCTCGCGCACCGCCTGGGCGATGAGCAGGTCATCACCGTCGAGGCCGACCCGGTCCGCGCCGAACAGGCCCGGGTCAACCTGATCGGCACCGGCTTCACCCCGCTCGTCGTGACCGGCGACGGCCTCCAGGGCTGGCCCGCGCGGGGACCCTACGACCGGGTCATCAGCACCGTGTCCGTGCAGCGCGTCCCCTACCACTGGGTGGCCCAGACCGAGCCCTGCGGCCGTATCCTCACCCCGTGGGGCACCTCCTACCGCGACGGTGTCCTGGCGGATCTGCGGGTCGGCCCAAGCGGCACCGCCTCGGGCCGCTTCATCAGCGGCCCCTTCTGCCGGCCGTGGCCGGAGGTCACGGCCCCCGCCGCGCAGGACCACCCCCGCTTCCCCGGGTCCGGGGGGTTCTCGGTCACCCGTACCGATCTGCGGCCGAACGAACCCGTCGACGACTTCGACGCCTCCTTCGCGATCGGCCTGCACCTGCCCGGCGTCACCGTCCGGGTGCTGCCCGACGACGGCCCCGGGTTCACCGTGCACCTGGCCGACCCGCGCACCTCCTCCCGGGCCTCCTGGCGTGTCGACCCCGAACGGGACTCCGGCGGACACGAGGTCCGCCAGTACGGACCGCGTGAACTGTTCACCGAGCTGGAGGCGGCGTACCGCTGGTGGACGGAGGCCGGTCGGCCCGCACACACCAGGTTCGGTCTCACCGTCTCCTCCGAACTCCAACTGGTGTGGCTGGACGAGGAGTCCCGCCTGGTCGCCTCCACCACCTGAGAAACCGCGCACCCCCACCGTGTCGCCATGACAGCGGACGGTAACTGCCCGATCATGGCTGGCGAGGGCGAACACGGCCGGCCCCAGACCGGCCGTCCGACGCAGGGGGGCGCACCATGGGGGAAGCGGAACGGTCCGACGACGGCGAACCGTCGCGCCCCCGTGGCCGGCAGCGCGGCGCGTCCCCGTCGGCGATCTCCGGAGCACTGCACCGCACGCCCCACCCGGGTCCCCAGCACTGGGGCGGTCCCCGGCCCCGCCGCGCTGAGCGCGATCCCCTGTTCCCCCAACGTCTGAAGCCCTGACCGGGTTCAGAGGAACGGCCGCCAGGGGGCGAGGACGAGTTCACCGAACTTGGCGGCCACCGGCCGGCCGCACCATTCCGCCATGGTGAGTTCGCGGGCGTTGGCGAGGTCGTTGGCGAAGACCTCCTCCAGGTGCCCGGCCACGCCCTCGTCGAAGATCTCGACGTTGATCTCGTAGTTGCCGGTCATGCTCAGGCGGTCCACGTTGGCCGTGCCGATGGTGCTCCACTTGCCGTCCACGGTCGCCGTCTTGGCGTGCACCATGGCGTTCTCGTACAGCCACAGCCGCACGCCGCCCCGCAGGAGCGCCGTGTACTGCCCCCGGGCCAGCCAGTCGGCGATGACGTGGTTGGAGCGGTCGGGGACGAGCACGTTGACGTCCACGCCGCGCGCGGCGGCCTGGGTGAGGGCGTGCAGCAGTTCGCGGTCGGGTATGAAGTAGGCCTGGGTGAAGAGCACCCGTTCGTTGGAGCGGTCAATGGCCTCCAACAGCATCGCCCGGATGGGGTAGATGAGCTGTTCGGGCACGTTGCGCTGCACCCGCATGCGGGAGTCCCAACCGGTGTCGCCGATGTGGTCCAGGGCAGGCTGGCCCTCGCGCCGGTTGGTGTTCCAGAAGTCGACGAAGGCGTTCTCCAGCTCCCACGTGGCCGGGCCGATCATCCGCATGTGGGTGTCCCGCCACTCCGTGGCGTACAGCGACCCCACGTTATACCCGCCCACGAAGCCGGTCTCCCCGTCCACCGTGAGGATCTTGCGGTGGTCGCGGCCGGACTTGCGCACGTTGAGCAGCAGGATCCCGGGCCGGAACGCCGGGTACCGCAGCACCCGCACGTTCGGCGGGAAGTCGAAGAAGGACTGGGGGACGACGAGGTTGGCGAACCCGTCGTAGATGACACAGACCTCCACGCCCCGGTCGGCGGCTTCGATGAGCGCCTGCTTGAACTCTCCGCCCACCCGGTCGTCCTTGACGATGAACGACTCGAACAGGATCCGGCGCCGCGCCCCGCGGATGGCGGCGAGCATGTCCTTGTAGACGTCCTCACCGTAGGTGTACACGGTGATGGCGGTCTCTCCCACGGCCAGTTCCGCAGGGGGCGTACGGGGAAAGCCGATGCGGCGTGAGCGCGCCTGTTTGCGCCAGTGGTCGACCCCGATGACCGTCGCGGCGACGCCCACCTGGGCCGTGAGCAGTCCCGCGACCCCCCATTTGAGCACGGACACGAGCCTGGCGCGTCGCACTGTCGCCTCCCGAACGGACGCTGACCGGCACGGGGAGCGCCCCGAACGCCGGTATTTCGACACGAAGTGGACTTCCAACGTATCCCGTTGAGCACCGCCGCGCGGTGTTCCGGGCCCGTGTCGGCGCTCAGTCGCGCATGCGGAAGACCACCAGTTCCGTGGTGGGGCTCTCCCGCCGGGTGCGGACCATGCTCCGCTCGAACGGGTACAGGGCGGCGCCCGCCAGCCAGCCGGTGGGTGCGGTGATGGTCGCCGCCCGCAGCATCCCGCCCCACAGCTTGCGCCAGAGCAGGGGGGAGTCGACCTGCGCGTTCATGAGGACGAGCAGGGGCACCCTGCGGACCAGGTCGAACCCGGCCTTGTCCGCGGTAGCGCCGATCCACTCCAGGGTCCGGTTGACCTGGTGCTCGCCGCGCTGTTCAGGGCGTTGCAGGCAGTTCTCCGAGACCACCAGGTATCCGCCGGGACGCAGCACCCGGGCCAGTTCTCGGAAGGCCCGCGCGTAGCGGTCGTCGTCGGTGATGTGGAAGAGCACGTCCATGCACGAGGCCGTGTCGAAGGCGTCTGTGTCGAAGGCGTCCAGGTCGGACACGTCCTGGCGGACGAACCGGTGGTCGGGGAAGCGTCCGCGCAGCCGCGCCACCGCCGCGTCGGTCATGTCGCACCCGGTGATGTCGCCCGCGCCGAGGCGCTCCCACAGCCGGATGTAGAAACCGGTGCCGCTGCCGACGTCCAGGACGCTGTGGCCGCGCGGGGCCAGGCGGGCGGCCTCGCGGAGGAAGACCTCCTCCCGCACCCGGTACATCCACCGGTTGAAGGGGCGCCCGAGCGCCCGGTACCCGACCCCGCTCTCGGTCCAGTCGCCTTCGAGGCGGCGTTCCCAGAAGTCGCGCAGTTCGCTGTGCCTAGCCATGCACCAACTGTCACACCACGCACGCGAACAGTCGCGCTTCCGGGGCGGTGTTTCGGTACTTCGCCCTCGGGCCGCACCGCTCCGGGGGTGTGTCACGGTCGGTGTGCGGTCACCTCGTCCAGGAGTCCGAACGCCGATCTGCGCACACGGTCGACGGTGAACCCGGCCTCGGCGGCGACCTCGACCGGCCTGCGGCGCGGCCGTTCCTTACGGGCCTCCCTGCCCCGGAGCGGCCACCTGGTGTACTCGACGTGGTCGGCCAGCCGCAGGGAGCCGCCGGGCATGAGGACCCGCCGCATCTCGTCGAGGGCCCGGCGCTGGTCGGGGATGGTGCACAGCGCCAGCCCGCACACCACGGTGTCGAACTCCCCGTCACCGAACGGCAGGTGCTGGGCGTCGCCCTCGACCAGGCGCGTCCGGAGGCCGAGCGCGGCGGCGCGCTCCCTGGCCCGGTCCAGCATGGCCGGGGTGAGGTCCACCCCGGTGACGTCCGCTCCGTCGGCGTAGTACTCCAGGTTCTGGCCGGTGCCCACCGCGACCTCCAGGATCCGCCCGCGCGCCGGGCCGCACAGGCGCTTCCGGAGCCCGCCGAGCAGCAGTCTCTGTGCCCTGGCACCGCGGTCGTACCCGTCTGCCTGGCGGGTCCACCGCTCACGCATCGCCTGTGTTCTCTCGTCCACCACGAACTCCCCCTGTCTGCGCCGGCCTTCGGCCCTTGACTGCGTCGCCAGTGTGCGAGTTCATGTCGACATGAAGTCAAGCGGGGAAGAACTGTCCATCGGAGACCTGGCGGCCGGCTTCGGTCTGGCGACGCACGTACTGCGGCACTGGGAGGCGGCGGGGGTGCTCCGCCCGGCCCGACGGGTGGGCGACCGGCGCCGGTACACCCGTGAGCACCGCCTGCGCGTGGCGCTGATCCTCCAGGCCCAGGCGGCGGGGTTCAGCCTGGAGCAGATCAGGGCGCTGGTCGAGGCCCCCGACGGTCCGGCACGGCGCGGCCTGATGCGCGAGCACCTGGCGGAGCTGGACGATCGGATCGCGCGGTTGCGGGCCACCCGCGACATGATGGCCTGTGCGGCCGACTGCGGTTCGGAGGACGTTCTGGAGTGTCCGACGATGCGCTCCGGCCTGGAGTCGGTGGCCGCCGAAGGCGGCCGCGCCGCGGGGCTCGCTGCCCACCGGGCGCCGTTCGGGGTGTCGTGACCGCCGGGCGCGGGGTGTTGCCGGTTGTGGCCACGGGAGATGCTCGCGATGGTCGGCACCGACCAGGATAATCCGATCATGGTCTCTCCCCGGGTCATCGCGACCGATCTCGACGGCACGCTCCTCCGATTCGACGGTTCCCTCTCCCCCCGTACCCTGGACGCCCTGGCCGCCGCCGAGGGCGCCGGCCTGAGGGTGGTCATCGTGACCGCCCGGCCGCCGCTGGCCACCACGATGGTCTCCGACCGCTTCACCTGGGCCGCGCGCGTGTGCGCCAACGGTGCCTTCGTCCATCTGCCCGACGGCTCGGACCCGCTCGTCCAGGCCCTGGATCCGGGAACCGCCCGGACCGTCATCGAGAAGCTGGCCGCGGCCGTGCCGGACCTGGGGTTCGGGATCGAGACGGGTGAGGGCTTCTTGCACGAGCCCGGGTTCGAACTGAGCTCGTGGGCTGGGGATCCGGGCGCGCCGTGGCTCACGGCGGTCCGGTCGGTCGACGAACTCCTGGAGCGGGCGGCGCCGATCGGCAAGCTGATCACACGTTCGGCGGCCACCCCGCTGCACGTACTGCGGCCCGCCGCAGCGGCGGCCGTCGGCCCGCTCGCGGAGATCTCCTACTCGGGCGGCAACCGCATGCTGGAGCTGAGCGCTCCTGGGGTGAACAAGGGGCGTGCGCTGGCCGAGCTGTGCGAACGGTGGGGGGTTCCCGCCGACGAGGTCGCCTACTTCGGTGACATGCCAGCGGACCTGCCGGCGCTGGCGTGGGCCGGGCACGGGTACGCGATGGCCAACGGCCACCCGGATCTGCTCGACCCGGCGCTCGGTCTGCGCGTGGCGCCCTCGCACCAGGAGGACGGCGTGGCCCAGGTCGTGGAGGGCTATCTGGCCGGGCTGTGACCACGGGTCGCGAGGCGCCGACACGGAGCCATGAAATCGCTGCAAAATAGTAAGAAAGCACCAAAAGTACTGGTCGTGGCCGCGCAGACCTTCTACGCTTCCCAGGCGGAACGTTTCACGCTCGACCCGGAGGGCCCTGTGCCGCACCCCACCCAGATCGCCTCTTCACTCGCCGACCCCGAACGGCTGAACCTGTTCGCCCGCGTGGTCTGCGCGGGACCGGAGGGGCTCGCCTCGGAGGACCTGCGAGCCGGCGGCCCCCAGGCGGCCAAACGGCTGTCACGCCTACTCCGCGACGGCCTCCTGCAGGAGAGGAACGAGCGGGTCGTGGCCGACACCGGCGTGTTCCAGGAGGCCGTGGAGGGCCGTCGACCCGTGGAGGCCACACCGGTCGACACGCTGTTCCACGAGGGCCGCCTGCGGGAACTCCCCGCCAAGCGGGCCCTGCGCCGGGCCACCCTCCGGCGTGTGGCCGACCGCCTCTTCTCCCCCGAAGAGGAGTACACGGAGAAGCAGGTGAACTCCGCGATCCTCACCTGCTTCGACGATCCTTCCGCGATGCGCCGCTACCTGGTCGAGGAGGGCTACCTCGAACGCGAGGCCGACGGGAGCAGGTACCGCGTCGCACGGGTCTGAGCCCGTCCCCGCCGCGCCTGGCGCGGCGGGGACGGGACGGGCGGAAAGCGCCGACGAGATCACCGATCACGAGGGGGGCGAGGCGCATGGGACGGTCCACGGTCAGAGGAAAGGTCCTGCGGATCAGGGACGGGGCGGCGAGCGAACGGGTGGACACCCTCATCGCCGAGGAGCCCCTGGAGATCAGGGTGGACGGCACTCCGCTCGCCGTCACCATGCGCACCCCGGGGCACGACTTCGATCTGGTCTCGGGGTTCCTCGTCGGTGAGGGCGTGGTCGCCGCCCGCTCGGAGGTCCAGGCCATCCGGTACTGCGCCGGGGCCGCCGAGGACGGCACCAACACCTACAACGTGCTCGACGTGTCCCTGTCCCCGGGCGTGCCGCGCCCGGACACCTCGCTGGAGCGCAACTTCTACACCACGTCCTCCTGCGGTCTGTGCGGCAGGGCCAGCCTGGACGCGGTGCGCATGCAGGCCCAGTGGCTGGTCTCCGACGACGCCCTGCGCGTGGGTGCCGACACCCTCGGGCTGCTGCCCGAGCGCTTGCGCTCCTACCAGCGGCTCTTCGACCGCACCGGGGGGCTGCACGCGGCGGGGCTCTTCGACGGCGAGGGGGAGATGCTCGCGGTCCGCGAGGACGTGGGGCGACACAACGCCGTGGACAAACTGATCGGCTGGGCGCTGAACTCGGGCCGCCTGCCGCTGAGGGAGACCGTCCTCGTAGTCTCCGGACGCGCCTCGTTCGAGCTCGTGCAGAAGGCGTGGATGGCCGGCGTGCCAGCCCTGGCCGCCGTCTCGGCGCCCTCGTCCCTGGCCGTCGACCTGGCCGCCGAAGCGGGGATGACCCTCGTCGGCTTCCTCCGCGGCTCCTCGATGAACGTCTACACGGGGCAGGACCGGGTGCTGCTGGAGGAACGCGCCGGCGCTGCGCCGGGCACCGGGGACCGTGAAGCCCTGGGCCGGTAACGAACCGCTTGCGAACGGGCCCGACCCCGGCCGGGGTCGGGCCCGCGTCGCTGGCGGCTTTCGGGAGCCGCCGGGCTAGTAGGCGCCGCTGAACACGTTGTAGGACGACGCTCCGTAGGGTCCGGCGAAGCTGCCGCTGGCCTTGTAGAACGATCCGCCGCTCCAGTAGCCACCGCCGTAGCCGTAGCCGTAGCCACTGCCGGCGAAGCTCTTCACGTGGTAGCTGGACGCTCCGCCGTACCCGACGAAGGATCCGTGGGACGACCAGTACGCGTCCGCGGAGGCCGCGGCGGGTGCTGCCAGAGCCAGAACGGGAGCGGCGAGGACCGCGGCCGCCAGACGGCGTGCGCTGCGCTTGGCCATGGTCTACTCCTTTGCAACGGAGAATGGTTGTATCCGCAACCACTAACCAATCAAGCACCCTCACGGCCGAAACGCAGTCCAACTGTCTCCTAGATGACCGAATCAGTGTCCTGCGTCACCGCGCGCCTTCTTGGCGAGGCCGTCGGGGTCCAGGATCTCGATCGCGGCGTAGCGCATCTCGATGAGCCGTTCCCGTTCCAGCCTCTTCAGGACGCGGTTGAGGGAGGGCCTGCGCACCCCGAGCATCGCCGCGAGGGTCCGCTGTGGCAGCGGGACCACCTCGCTGGAGGCCTCGTCCAGCAGCAGTTGCGCGGTCTGCTCGGTCAGCGACTTGCCCAGGAGGTCCATGATCCGCATCTGGCTGGCGTCGAGGCGGCCGGCGATGCTGGCGAGCCACCTGCGGGCCAGTGCGCGGTGCTCGGACATGAGGCGTTCGAAGTCCGCGGCCCGGAGGTAGAGGAGTTCGACCTCGTCGGCGGCGCGTGCCGTGTAGGGCAGGGGCTTGTCCAGCAGGAACTGGATGTCGCCGTCGACGTCTCCGGCGTGTCTGATCTCGACGACGGTGTGCTCGTCCCCCGAGCCGACCGAGAGTTCGATGTGGCCGGAGCGGACGATCCACACCCGTGAGGCGGGGTCGCCCTCGCGGAAGGCCACGGCGCCCCTGCTCAGGGTCTGCCGGTGCAGGTACGCGGCGAGCGCGGAGAGGTCGCGGGGGGTCAGCGGCGCCGCCGAGCCCCGGCCGACGGAGCGGGCCACCCACGCGGCCTGCTGGATCAGCGGATCGCCGGTGTCGGCGCCGTTGAACCGGCCCGTGGTCACCGGTGTCGCCCTCACGTCCATGTCCGTCCTCCGTCCACGCCCGCCGCTCCCCGGGGTGCGCCCCGCGGGAAACGCGTGAGCGGGGGTCCCGCACGTGGGCGGGACCCCCCTTCGCGGTGATCGGACCGGCCTCGCAGGGCCGAGCGGAAAACCACCGTCTCCGGTGTTCCGTCCCGGCGAGGCCGTCACCGCCTCTCTTGTCGGGCAACTAGTTGGCGAAGCTGAAGATGTTCTGCGACCCGGCGCCGTGCGGGCCGGCGAACGAGGCGTTCGCCTTGTAGAACGACCCGCCACCGCCGCCGTAACCGCCGTAACCGCCGCCGTATCCGTAGCCGTAGCCGTTGCCTGCGAAGGCGGTGATGCTCTGGGACATCGCTCCCTTGGGTCCGGCGAACGAGCTGTGACCGTGCCAGAAACTGTCGGCCATGGCGACGGACGGCAGACCCAGAGCGAGCATCGGGGCCGCGACACCGGCGACCAGGACACGGGCGATCGTCTTCGACTTCATGGAATACCTCCTAGCTCAACGGACGGGCCGAGGCCCGGTCCGAGCCCTTGGCCGGTTCCACCCGGCGCACCGGTTCCGGTGTGCCCGGCGGTTCCCGCCCCGGGTCTTCCCCTCCAGAAGTCCTCGGAAGGAACCCGGGTCACCGATGCGCAGATCCGGGAATACCCGGCTGCTCAGCGGCAACGGGCTCCACATAACCACATGAAATCAGACGCACAGGCTTATCTGTGATCGAAGCGACAGTATTTCCTTCATTTTGCCCCATACATGAGAGCAGTTGCCGAAGCAGCATCAAAACCATTCTCGCCCCCATGGGGCCCTCGGAGCACCACCACGAGGGATCCCGCCATTCTCCCGCCCGAGCAAAAGACAACGGAACTGTCGTAAGTACGACACATTTCCCCCGTTGAAGCAGCGTGCCGGTGTTCTGATAGCCGACGAATCCACGAAAAACTGCGACTACCTGCATCCGATGCATAGGAGTGCAAATGTCTGAACTCGTTCGACGCACCGTCCTGAACAAGAAGTTCTGGCCCGGGGTCGCGATGGCCGCCCTCATCGGCGGCTCCCTGTCGGTGGCGGGTGTGGCCACCGCCGACACCGTCGACGACAACGCCGAGCAGGCTGCCGAGGACACCAACCGCGGTGGCCGCGACGACCACCACGGCAACGACGGTGCCGGCATCCACAGCGAGGCCGACGGCGCCGAGTTCCACGAGGTCTGCGACGGGGCGGGCCCGGGCGGCGCCTTCGAGGGCCCCTGCCCCGTTGCCGAGGAGGGTGGCGCCGCCGTTGTGGGCGGTGCCCCCGAGGTGCTCGCCACGACCGGCCCGTCCGAGGACCTCGCCCTGATCGGCGGTGCCATCGCCCTGACCGGCGGTGTGGTCATGTACATGACCCGCCGTCGCCGCGAGGCCGCCTCCTCCGAGGCCGCCGAGTAGCACTGCGGACATCGGAGAACACGGGGGCGGGGGCCCGAAAGGGCCCCCGCCCCTTCTTCTTCCTCCGTGTCTCAGTCCGCCCGCTGGGCCAGCCCGTAGGGGTCGAGGATGTCCACGGCCCCGTAGCGGAGACGGATGAGGCCCTGCCCCTCCAGTTCCTTGAGCACCTTGTTCAGCGACGGACGGCAGACACCGAGCATCTCCGACAGTTTCTGCTGGGGCACGTCGACCACCCCCGAGGCGGCCTCGTCCAGCAGCAGGCGGGAACTCTGCTGTGTGAGCGTGCGCCCGAGCATCCCCACGATCCGGTCGTGGGAGTAGGACAGCCGCTCCGCCATGGTAGACATCCACATCCGGGCGATCTGGGGGTGCTCTGCCAGCAGTTCCTCGAAGTCCCGGGGTGCCAGGGTCAGGCACTCGGTCTCCTCCAGGGCCCGCGCACGGTACGGGAACGGCATGCCCAGCAGCTTCTGTATGTCGCCGTCGATCCCTCCCGAGCGCATGATCTGCACGATCAGCGGACGCTGGCGCCCCTTGACGGCCAGTTCGAGCCGCCCGGCCCGGACGATCCACACCCCCGCCTCGCTGTCCCCCTCACGGAAGGCCAGCTCACCGCGGCGGAGCAGACGGGTCCTCAGCCTGGAGGCCAGGGCCACGACCGCTCCGCGCCCGGGCCGGGCCGCGGAGCGGCCCTCCAAACACGAGACGACCCACTCGGCCTGGTGGAGCCGCTCCGCGTCGACCGTCTCCTCTGTCGTCCTCGGTGCAGGGACTCGGTAGCCCTCCGCACGTCCCACACTGGGCGCCTGCATGTTGTTCAACGGTCCCTCACCCGAACTCGTGCTCGCCTGACCGGCGACGTGGACGGTGGATACGTGTGGCCGCACAGCCACAGGCAGAAGGGAGGGCGCGCCGCGTGCACCGCGGACCGCAACAGCGGTACACGGTGGTGGAACCGGTACATGTCCGGGCGGCCGCAGCCGCCTCTCCCCACACGAACGCCAGCCTTCCTCTTGTCCGCGATTACAACACGACGGAGCGTAACGGTCCCGGACGGCACATCGCTCCGAACCGAGAGACAACGAAAATATTCCTTTACCGAGGAACACGTCCGGAAACGCACCATAATCCGGTGCTTGCTAACGGGCCGCCGACGGAGACGGACGGGCCGGGGAGAAGAGGCACACGAGAGGGGCACCCGGCCCTGACGGCCGAGCGCCCCAGAGAACCCAGGAGATCCAGGTTAGAGCTTGCCCTCGATCTGGTTCGCCTCGACGCGGACCGACTGCTGGTCCTCGTCGTCGGTGATCGTGAGACGGGCGTTCTGGCCCTTGCCCTGGACCTCGTGCACCTGGCCGGTGCGGATCTGGTCGTTGTGGCGGCTGCTGCGGAACTGGACGCGGTCGCCCTGCCTGTAGGTCATCTGTATCTCCGAAATGATGAGTTGTATACGGTTCCAGGCGCTTAACACCATGAGTCCGCAAGGACCGGTAGCGCCCGAACAACTCGCAATCTAGACCGCACCCACGGGGACCGGCACGACATGGCGAGCCGAATGTCATATCAATGACAGTCCTTGTCATAGGAAGTACACATCGGGCATCACTCCACTAAGAAGTTGAAACCCTAAAGAAAGAGTCATAACAACCGCACAAAGCGTACGAATCATCACCTGGTGTGCTTACGTGGAGATGTCGCCATCGCGTGGCGTCCCACCGCGCCGCCCGGATCCTCGGCAGGGTTCATGGGTACAAGGGGCCCCCGTCGACCGGACGGGCGGAACGCGGACGGACGGACACGCCGAGCGCGGGCCCCGGCGCACCGGGGGATCCCATGGACAGGAGACACATCGCGCGAGCCCTGTTCGCAGGATTCGCGGCCCCGGCGCTGGCGTTCGGCGTGCCGTCCACCACGATGGCCGACACCGCGCCGTCCTCCGGCGGCTACCCCAGGACCCGTCACGGGCACGACTGCTTCCGCCACCACGGCTACGGCTACGGCAGCTACTACGCCAGCTCGGTCGGCCACGGCGGCGACAGATACCACCGAGGATCTCCACACCGTCACGGAATGTGAGGAAAGCGCGTGTCATTGACCGCGCCTCCGACACGCATAGGACAGGCTCCCACTGTGGCGACGGGCCTCGGGCCCGGAGCCGCCCTCGCGAGAGGAACACGCGCCAACGCACGCACACCCGGGGAGGCCCGGCCCGCGCGGGCCGGGCCTCCCCGCTCACGCGCCGCCCCGAGGGAAGGACGCCCATTGACCGTGGACCACAACGCACCGCCGCAACGCACCGCCGCCCGGACCGGCCGCACCCGCAGCGCGCCGCGCGCCTTCGGCCTGGCCCTGCTCCCCCTCGCCGCCGCGGCCGTCGTCACCGGGACGGCCACCGCTGCCGCCGCCGACGACGGCACCGCCATCGCGGTCGGCGGACGCCCCGGGCACACCGAGTTCGAGCTCGGCTACGAACACCGCACCCTCCGCATCGGCGGCGACGGTGCCCGCCTCACCCTCGTTCGGAGCACCGTCGACGAGGACGGATCGGCGACCTACACCGAGAGCGAGTACTTCGCCGGCCCCGGCGGCGCCGGCGCCGACATCGTCCGCACCTGGGTCGATTGATCCCGGCCCTGGGGCGGCGCACTCCACCGGCCGCACTCCGCCCCAGGGGCCGCTCGACGACCGTTCACCGCTCCATCCGACCGTTCGCCGCACACTGGGCGACCACTCGACGCTCCACCCCCGCGTTCGGCGCTCACGGAGCCACAGCACCTCCTCCCCCAGCGTGTCCCTCCTTACAGTGCCCAGTAACGCAGGTCACACCGCCGCAATCACCACGAAACCGGCGGGAACCGCTCATCCCCCTGAGGAGGACACATGGCAGAAGAGAAGCAGACGGGCAGTCCGCCGACGAACGGCGGCATCTCCGAGGAGGCGCTGATCGCCATGCACAGCGATCCGCGCTTCAACGAGCTCAAGCGCCGACTGTACCGTTTCGTCTTCCCCATGAGCGTGGCCTTCCTGGCATGGTTCTTCCTCTACGTGCTCATGTCGGCCTTCGCACGCGACCTCATGGGCACCGTGCTCTTCGGCAACGTGAACTTCGCGCTGGTGTTCGGCCTGCTCCAGTTCGCCTCCACCTTCGGCATCGCCGTCGCCTACACGTCCTATGCCCGCGGCAAGCTCGACCCCCAGGCCACCGAGCTGCACGACGAACTCGTCCGCAGCAGTGAGGAGGCCACCCGATGATGCTCGCGGCGGAAGCGACGAGCGAGAGCACCCGCCTCGTCACCCTGGTCCTCTTCGGCCTCATGGTCGCGGCCACGATCGGCATCACGATCTGGGCCAACCGCAACACCCGCAACGCCACCGACTTCCACTCGGGCGGACGCGGCTTCTCCCCCCTCCAGAACGGCCTGGCGATCGGCAGCGACTACATGTCGGCCGCCTCCTTCCTCGGCATCGCCGGCATGATCGCGCTGTTCGGCTACGACGGCTTCCTCTACTCCATCGGCTTCCTGGTGGCGTGGTTGGTCGCCCTCCTGCTCGTGGCCGAACTCCTGCGCAACTCCGGCCGCTACACCATGGGCGACGTGCTGTCCTACCGCATGCAGCAGCGCCCCGTCCGTACGGCCGCGGCGGTGTCCACCGTCGTCGTGTCGATCTTCTACCTCCTCGCCCAGATGGTCGGTGCGGGCGCGCTCATCGCCCTGCTGCTGGGCATCCAGGAGGGGCAGACCTTCCTGGGCATGAGCGCCGACGTCGCCAAGATCGTCGGCATCGTGGTCGTCGGCCTGCTGATGACGCTCTACGTGTCGCTGGGCGGCATGAAGGGCACCACCTGGGTCCAGATCGTCAAGGCCGTCATCCTCATGGGCGGCGCGGCCCTGCTGACCCTGCTCACGCTGTCCCTGTACGGCTTCAACCTGGGCGCGCTGATGAACGACGCGGCCAGCGCCAGCCAGCACGGCGCGGCGCTCCTGGAGCCCGGGCTGCGGTTCGGGGTCGAGGTGCCCGGCGACGCCGTCGCGACCATGTGGAACAAGCTGAGCCTCATCAGCCTCGGCATGGCCCTGGTCCTGGGTACGGCCGGCCTGCCGCACATCCTCATCCGCTTCTACACGGTCCCCGACTCCCAGAGCGCCCGTAAGTCGGTCAACTGGGGGATCGGCCTCATCGGTGTCTTCTACCTCATGACGCTGGTGCTCGGCTTCGGTGCCGCCGCCCTGGTCGGCCACGAGGCCATCACCGCGCAGAACCCGGGAGGCAACACGGCCGCCCCGCAGCTCGCCCAGACCGTGGGCGAGCAGATCGGCGGACCGTTCGCGGGCTCCGTCCTGCTGGCGCTCATCGCCTCGGCGGCCTTCGCGGCCATCCTGTCCACCGTGGCGGGGCTGGTCATCGCCTCCTCCTCGTCCCTGGCGCACGACTTCTACAACTCGGTGCTGCGCAAGGGCAAGGCGACCGGAAGCGAAGAGGTCAGGGTCGCCAAGCTCACCGCCCTGGGCATCGGTGTCGTGGCCATCGTCCTGGCCGTGTTCGCGCAGAACCTCAACGTGGCCTTCCTGGTCTCGCTGGCCTTCGCGATCGCCGCCTCGGCCAACCTGCCCACCCTGCTGCTCAGCCTGTTCTGGAAGCGGTTCAACACCAGGGGCGCCCTGGCCGGCATCTACGGCGGCCTCGTCTCCGCCGTCGGCCTGGTGTTCTTCTCGCCGGTGGTGTCGGGGTCGGAGACCGCGCTCGTCCCGGGCGCCGACTTCGCCTGGTTCCCGATGCCCTACCCGGCGCTGGTGTCGGTGCCCTTCGGCCTGCTGTGCGCGGTCCTGGGCACGCTCAGCTCCAAGGAGCAGGACTTCGACAAGTTCGCCATGCTCCAGGTCCGTGCCCTGACCGGCGCCGGAGCGGAGAAGGCGGGCAGCCACTGACCAGCGGGCGCCCGGAAGGCCGGGCGCCCGCCTCCGAAACCATCCCCCCGGAGCCGGGGCCGCCTACGGCGGCCGCTCGGGACCGCACTCCACCCCAGGGGGCGGCCGCCGCCCCGGCTCCACCCCGCACCGGGCCCGCCCCTTCCCACGGGGGCGGGCCCGCCCCTTGCCCGCACTGCCCCCGTGTGCGCCCTCACCCACGAAAGGTGACACCCGGACGTGACCACCGACACACTCCGCTGGGATAAGGTCGATTCGTGTCAAAAAGGTGGCTGTCGCGGAAGCTCCACTCCCGGCGGCGCCCGGCGCCCTCGGAGCGGCAGGCGAGCGTCGAACTGATGCGCCGGATCCACGCCCTGGGCCTCGACCTGCGCAGCGGGCTGCACGGCAGGGACGCGCCCTCCGCGGCCCGGCGGCTGCGGCGGCTGCTCGCGGTCGACGGGGTGGTGCTGGCCGACCTGGACGGGCCGGTCGTCTCCCACGGCCGACACATCCCCTCATCCCAGGTCGATGCGCTGCTGGCCCAGGTCTTCGAATACGGGGGCGGGGTCTGCGAGCGCATGGCCGACAACACCCCTCTGTACGCCACCCCGCTCATGGTCGCCGACGAGCTCTCCGGGGCCCTGGTCGCCGTCGGGGAGACCGTCGAAGCGGACGTGGAGGCCGCCGCCGCGCTGGTCGCCGAGCACCTGGACCACGCCGCGCTGCGCCGCGCCCGCGCCCGAATCGCCGCCGCGGACCTGCGCTCGCTGCGCGCGCAGATCTCCCCGCACTTCGTGCACAACGCCCTCGCCGTGATCGCGGCGATGGTGCGCACCGACCCCGACCGCGCCCGGCAACTGCTCTCCGACTTCGCGGACTACCTGCGCTACGGATTCTCCGAGAAGGGCGACTACGCCACGGTCGCCGACGAGCTCGAAGCGGTGGAGACCTACCTCGAACTCCAGCGGGCCCGCTTCCACGACCGCCTCGACATCACCGTGCGCATCGCGCCGGAAATCCTGCCCGTGGCCGTCCCGTTCCTGGTGGTGCAGCCGATAGTGGAGAACGCCGTCCGGCACGGCCTGGAACGCAAGGAGGGGCGGGGCCACATCAGCGTGTCCGGTTACGGCGAGGGGCCGCTGTGCGTCATCGAGATCGAGGACGACGGGGTCGGCATGCACCCCGACCTGGCCCGTTCACTCCTGGCAGGCACCGGCCCGGAGACCCGCGGCGTGGGCCTGGCCAACGTCGACCAGAGGCTGCGGGCGGTCTACGGGCCCGAGTACGGTCTGGTGATCGAAACGGCGCTCGGTGAGGGCACCAAGGTCACCGTGCGCGTCCCGCGATTCACCCGGGGGGTGGTGGCCCAGTGAAGGCCGACCTGAGGGTCCTGGTGGTGGAGGACGAGGCGTCGACCCGCCAGGAGATGGCCGCCCTGCTCGGGGAGATGCCCGAGGTGTCGGAGGTGCTGGTGGCGGAGAACGGCGCGAGCGCCGTACGGCTGCTGGGCACCACGAGCATCGACGCCGCCTTCCTCGACATCCTCATGCCGGGGCTGGACGGCATGGACGTGGCCCGAGTGCTGAGTGTGCTCTCGGAGCCGCCGTCGATCGTGTTCGTCACCGCCTCCGAAGCACACGCCGTGGAGGCGTTCGGGATCGGCGCCGTCGACTACCTGCTCAAACCGATCCGTCCGGAGCGCCTGGCCGAGGCGGTGGGGCGGATCGCGCAACTGCGCCGGTCCTCGGCGGCCGAGGCGCCCGCCGAGGACCTGCACGTGGTGCAGATCGACACCGGTCGGCGCACGGTGTTCGTCAAACGCGACGACGTGCAGTTCGTGGAGGCCCAAGGGGACTACGTGCGACTGCACACCGCCGACGGCACCCACCTGATCCGGCTGTCGCTCTCCTACCTGGAGGAGGTGTGGTCCGCCGCCGGGTTCGTGCGCGTGCACCGGGGGTACCTCGTCGCCATCCCGTGGGTGCGGGACCTGCGGGTGACGTCCTCTTCCGGTCTGGTGGCGGGGACCCCCGCCGGGGACGTGCCGGTGAGCCGCAGGCACGGCCGCCACCTGCGCGAACAACTGAAGGAGGCGGCCCGCAAGGACCAGCTCGGCCGCGCGGCCAACGCCCACGCCGGTCCGCAGGGCGCCCCTGCTCCCGGGGACGGTGAGGGGTCCCGGAGGGCCGCGCCGTGAGCCCGCGCCGTGAGAAGCTCACCAGCCCGCAGACCCGGGTGGCGCTCGCCCGGGGCAACCGGCCGGCCCAGCACCTGCTGCCCCTGCCCGAGCCCGTCGACGCCGAGGCGGCCCGGCGGCTGTTCCGCAGGCAGCGGCGGATCGCGATCCGTACTGTGGCGCTGCTGTCGCTGCTGTTGTTCGGGATGAGCGGCGCGTTCGCGCTGCTGCCCGCACTCGGGGAGGTGCGGATCGCGGAGCTGCCGCTGTCGTGGCTGCTGCTGACGGTGGCGATCTACCCCTTGCTGTTCGGCCTCGCTCTGTGGCACGTGCGCGCGGCCGAACGCGCCGAGGACCGGTCCCAGGCGGGCGGCCCGAGCGGGGGCGAGCGGTGATCTCCGTCCTGACCATCGGCTTGGTCCTGGTCACGAGTTTGGCGATCGGGCTCTACGGGGTGCGGGCGGCACGGTCGGCATCGGACTTCCTCGTGGCCTCCCGCAGGGTGAACCCGAACTGGAACGCGACGGCGATCGCCGGGGAGTACCTCTCGGCCGCCTCGGTGCTCGGACTGGCCGGGCTGCTGCTCAAGAACGGGCTCGGCACGATGTGGTACGCGGTGGGGTTCACCGCGGGCTACGTGGCCGTGGTGGCACTGGTCGCCGGGCCGATGCGCCGGTCCGGGGCCTACACGGTGCCCGACTTCGCGGAGTACCGGCTGGGCGCGCCGCCGCTGCGCAAGCTCTGCGGCTGCGTCGTCCTGGTGATCATGCTGCTGTACCTGGTGCCCCAGTTCAAGGGGGCCGGTGTGGTGTTCGCCCTGGTGAGCGGCACACCGTACTGGGTGGGTGTGGTATTGGCGGGCTTGGTGGTGAGCGGGTCGATCGCCGTCGGGGGGATGCGGTCAGCGACCTACGTGCAGGCCTTCCACTACGTGGTCAAGCTGGGCTTCATCGCGGTGCCCGCCGTCTACCTGGTGGTGGTCGCGGGCGCGGACACGCGTTCGGAGGCGCTCCACCCGGAGTGGGGCACCCGCTTCCCCGAGAGCACGGGCGTGGAGTTCAGCGTTGGCACCCGGTTCGACCTGGACCGACCGGTGACCGTCACCGACTCCTCGGGGGCGGAGGTGCGGCTGGCGGCGGGTGAGCACACCGCTGAGGAAGGCACGGAGTACGTGTTCCCGGCCGGTGCCCCCGTGCCGCACCCGGCGGGGCTGCCGGATCTGGGCGGCGAGCGGTGGAGCACCCCCCTGTTGGACACCGGCGGGCACCCCGTGTTCGAGACGTGGTCGACGCTGCTGGCGATCACGTTCGGGTGCATGGGGCTGCCGCACGTCATCATGCGCTTCCACACCAGCCCGAGCGCGCGGGTCGCCCGCCGGGTGGCGGTGGGGGTGATCGCGCTGCTGGGGCTGTTCTATCTGTTCCCGACGGTGTACGGACTGTTGGGGCGGGTGCTCACCCCGCAGTTGGTGCTGCTGCGGGGCACCGACACCGTCGCGGTGGTCCTGCCCGCGCAGGCCGAGCCGGGGGCGGTGGGGACCCTCATGACCGCGCTAGTGGCGGCGGGCGCGTTCGGGGCGTTCCTGTCCACGTCCTCAGGGCTGCTGCTGGCCCTGGCTGGCGGTCTGTCCCACGACCTGTTCCAGGGCAGTGTGCCCCGGCTGCGGCTGGCGGTGGCTGTGGGGGCGTGCGTGGCGGTGGTGCTGGCGCTGCCCGCCCAACGGATCGACATCAACGTGCTGGTGCTGTGGGCGTTCACCGTGGCGGCGTCGACGTTCTGTCCACTGCTCGTCCTGGGGATCTGGTGGCGCGGCCTGACCCTGCCCGGAGCTGCGGCCGGGCTGGTCGTAGGCGCGGTCACGGCGACGGGCGCGGTCGGGTGGTCGATCCTGGCGGAGGTGCCGACCTGGCTGCCGGGTGTCCTGCTCGCCCAGCCCGCCGCGTGGACGGTTCCGCTGGCGTTCGCGACGATGGCGGTGTGCTCGCGGCTGGCGCGCCCGCCCGAGTGGGCCGAGCACGCGGTCCTGCGTCTGCACTCCCCCTGAGGGTTTCGGCGGTGGCGGCGGGTCGGGCAGCATACGATCACCATGTGAACCCACGCCACCACGAGGAGTAATATGCCCCCCTTTCTCCGCTTTTGCGGCTTCTCGGCTCTCAGCGCCCTCCTGCTCGCCGGGTCCGCGCCCGCCTCGCTCGCCCAGGAGGCCGGCCCACGGGTGGAGGTCGGCCCCTCCGGTGTGGAGATCGTTGCGGGCGACGCCGAGGTGTCGGTGGGCTCCGACGAGACCGCGGTGCGGCTCCGGGACAAGCACGCGGTGGTACGGCCCGGCTCCTACGTCCTGGTGTGCGCCAACGGGGTGCGGGTGGTGGTGCACGCGGGGTCGCCGCCCCTGTGCCCTGCCCCGGCCGAGCCCCCGGCCGTGGATCCGGAGCCCTACCCCGAGCCGGAACCCGCACCGGAGGAGGAGACGCCGGCCCCCGCACCCCCTGAGGCGGAGCCGCAGCCCGCGGCTCCACCCGCGGCTGCGGCGCAGCCGGAGCCCGCTGTGGAACGGCAGGATCCCCCGGTGGAGCCGGAGCCCTCCGAGCCTGCTCCGCAGGAGTCCTCGGCGTCTCCGGCACCGCCACCCGAGGTCCCCGACCAGGCCCGGGAGCAGATCCTGGCCGACCTGTCCGCGCCCGACGGCTCCCAGGCCGCCGGGACGTTCACCCCCATGCGCACCATGGCGGTCATCGCCGTGATCGGCGCCCTGGCCGCCATGGGTTCGGGCCGGGCCGCCGCGCGCTCGGGTGGCTGACGGCACGGGCCTCCCGGCTAACCGAGGCCGAGCATGGCGCGGTCGGCCCGTTCGAAGGCGGCCAGGGTGCCCTCGATCCCCCCGGCGTCGGTGGCGAGGACACCGGTGTAGGGGTTGCCCATGAAGAAGAGCAGGGCCACCGTGCCGAAGACGAACGCCAGGTTGACCGTAGCCCAGAAGTAGGCGACGCTCGCACCCTTCTTGATCATCGCGAAGGGAAGGACGGCAACCGGGATCGCGGTGAGCACGGTGATGATGAGGACGAGGCCGGGGATGCCGTCCCCGGCGGCGTCGGCCCGAGCGATGCGCGCGTCGCTGAGGTTGGTGAGCTCCTGGCGGGCGGTCAGCCGGTCCAGGCCGTCGCTGTTCTCGGTCTCGGGCAGGACCCGCACCGACGCGGTGAGGTCGGCCAGCGCCATGTCCCCCTGGGCGCTGAGCTCACCCGCGTTCACCATCATGGGCCAGTCCTTCTCCACCACCGTGGACAGGTAGGTGCGCAGGCTGTCTCGGACCGCCTCCCCGTCCTCCTCGGGCAGGGCGGTGGTGCTCCAGTACAGCGCCTGTGCGGCACCCGCCTCGGTGGCGACGCCGTCCTGGGAGTCCTTGAAGTCCTCCCAGCCGATGACGACGCCCATCGCCGCCGCCACCAGGTACAGGGCGAGCACACAGGGAGCGATGACGATGCCGACCGAGCCGCCGGAGTAGTCATCGCTGACGCGGAACCGGCGCACCGCGAGCACGGCCCCGGCCACCATGGTGAGAAGGACGGCCAGGACCGGGATGAGAGTCGTCATGGAACTGTTCCTCGGGGAGTGTGCGGATGTCAGATCATCCGTAACACGCCTGTGGCCAGCGCATACGACGAAGTTCGAAACGTCCTGGAATATACGGTCGGCGACCCCGGCCCTCAGGCGGGGAGCAGGTTCAGCAGGAGCGGCACCACGAACCCGAACAGGACCGCCCCGAGCAGGAATTCGAGGTTCAGGTGGGGCGCGGTGCGGATCTCCTCCCCACGGGAGCGGTGGCCGGCCTTCTTGCCGGCGGCAAGGAAGTCCTCGATCTCACGGGCGCACCGCTGGTTGGTCGAGTGTCCGGTGAGCCTGCCGAGCAGTGATCCGTCCAGGTTGAAGCAGGAGAACGCCTGACCACCCCTGACCTCGATCCGGAGACGGCCCTTCCCGTGCACGGCGGTGATCTCTCGGGCCGGGATGTCCACCCGATGGAAGACGTTCTTCACGACGACGCGGTCGTCGGTGAGTTCGACGCGGGTGAAGAAGGTGACCTTGAGGAAGAACCACCAGAAGAAGGGGAAGAAGACCGCCATGAACAGGAGGTTCTGCACCCGGAGCGGCTCACCGTCCAGGGCCTCGAACACCACCATGAACAGCCAGGCGAGGAGGAAGATCACGGTCACGGCGATCCCGAACCCCGCCGTCCACCGGTTCCGGAGAACCTTTCCGGTCTTCACGTCTTCGCCCGCCATGGGTGCACCCCGCTCCTCGTGATCCCGCAATCCTCGCGAAAGCTACCCAACCACCGTAAACCGCCGCAAGCGGCCCCAAGCCCGTCCAGGCTGGTCAGAGCCCCCGGAGGGGCGGCGCGGACCCCGCCGAGCAGGGCGTTCGGGGGCCGGACTCCACCGGGTAACGATCCGCGGGGCCCCGGAGGAGCCAGGGGACACGGCGGGCAGCCTCAGCAGCCGCGGACCAGGCAGATCGGATACCGGACCACCTGGCACAACGCGGAGGCGCCACAGAAGAACAAGAGCCCCGCCACAAAATAGCTCTTCACGTTCCAGGTCCACTTCCTCTTCTCCCCCTCTGTCTGCGAGGGATACGGCACGGCCCTGGAGAAGAACCCTTGGATTCCGTCGAAATTCCCGCAGGAGACCGGGCCGCGAGGAAGAAGAGCAGCGACAGGGCGCATCCCACGAGCATGCCCTGCCAGGGGTGGCCGTCCATGGCCACGGGGGTGGGCCCCTCCGGGCACGGGGAAGGGGGCGCGGGTGCCACGGATCCCGCGCCCCCTGGACCGGCCCCCGCACGGAAGCGGGGCCGGTGCGGCCGCCTACTGGCCCAGACGGTCCAGCAGGGCGTGGTACTCGTCCCAGAGTTCGCTGGGAAGGTGGTCGCCGAAGGTCTTGAAGAACTCGGGGACCAGCGCGGCCTCCTGCTTCCACACCTGCGGGTCCACGTCCAGGACGAACCTCAGGTCCTCCTCGGACAGGTCCAGGCCCTCGGTGTCGATCGCCTCGGCGGGCGGCACGTTGCCGATCGGGGTGGCGACCGCGTCGGCCCTGCCCTCCAGGCGCTCTACGATCCACTTGATCACGCGGCTGTTCTCGCCGAAGCCGGGCCACACGAAGCGGCCGTCGGCGTCCTTCTTGAACCAGTTCACGTAGAAGATCGTGGGCAGCTTGGCCGGGTCGGCACCAGAGCCGACCTTGATCCAGTGGGCGAAGTAGTCGCCCATGTTGTAGCCGCAGAACGGCAGCATCGCGAACGGGTCGCGGCGCAGCTCACCGACGGTGCCCTCGGCCGCGGCGGTCTTCTCCGAAGAGACGTTGGCTCCCAGGTAGACGCCGTGCTGCCAGCTCAGCGACTCCGTGACCAGCGGAACCGCGGTGGCGCGGCGCCCGCCGAAGAGGATCGCCGAGATCGGCACGCCCGCCGGGTCCTCCCACTCGGGGGCGATGGTGGGAGCCTGCCCGGCGGGGGTGGTGAACCGTGAGTTGGGGTGGGCGGCGGGCTCGTCGGAGTGCGGCGTCCAGTCGCGGCCCTTCCAGTCGGTCAGGTGTGCGGGCGGCTCCTCGGTGAGGCCCTCCCACCACACGTCGCCGTCGTCGGTGAGGGCGACGTTGGTGAAGATGCTGTTGCCCCACAGCGTCTCGACGGCGTTGGCGTTGGTGTCGGCCCCGGTGCCGGGCGCGACGCCGAAGAACCCGGCCTCGGGGTTGATGGCGCGCAGGCGGCCCTCGGCGTCGAACCGCATCCAGGCGATGTCGTCGCCGACCGTCTCGACCTTCCAGCCGGGGATGGTGGGCTGGAGCATGGCCAGGTTGGTCTTGCCGCAGGCGCTGGGGAAGGCCGCGGCGATGTAGTGCGGCTCGCCCTGGGGCGGGGTGACCTTCAGGACCAGCATGTGCTCGGCGAGCCAGCCCTCGTCGCGGGCCATCACCGAGGCGATGCGCAGCGCGTAGCACTTCTTGCCGAGCAGGGCGTTGCCGCCGTAGCCGGAGCCGTAGGACCAGATCTCGCGGGTCTCGGGGAAGTGCGAGATGTACTTGGTGGGGTTGCAGGGCCAGGGCACGTCCCGCTGGCCGGGCTCCAGGGGAGCGCCCACGGAGTGCACGGCCCTGACGAAGTCGCCGCGCTCCTCGATGAGGCGCAGGGCGGGGGTACCCATACGGGCCATGATCCGCATGGAGACCACGACGTAGGGGGAGTCGGTGATCTCGACACCGAGCTGGGAGATGTCGCCGCCGAGCGGGCCCATGCAGAAGGGGACGACGTACATGGTGCGGCCCCGCATCGCGCCCTTGAAGACCTCGCCGAAGGTGGCGCGCATCTGGGCGGGGGCGATCCAGTTGTTGGTGGGGCCGGCGTCCTGCTGCCGCTCGGAGCAGATGAAGGTGCGGTCCTCGACACGGGCGACGTCGGTGGGGTCCGAGGTGGCGTAGAAGCTGTTGGGACGTTTCTCGGGGTTGAGCCGGGTGAAGGTGCCCTGCTCCACGAGCAGGTCGGTGAGGCGGGTCCACTCGGCGTCGGATCCGTCGCACCACACGACCTCGTCGGGCTCCGTGAGCTCGGCGACCTCACGGACCCAGGAGATCATCTCCTCGTGGCTGGTCGGTGCTACGCCCACATCGATACCCACGTCAGTCACAGCCGCTCCTCATCGCATGTCGAGAACACTCGCATCATGAACGACAAGCCCCGATGGTGACCAATTGGTATAGTCCAATGGTCTAAAACTGTCATGGCGAACCTTCGGAATACCCAGCGCAGCAAGGGATCCCGTTCGTTGAACCACGCGCCTGACAGCGCTCACACCGTGTTCGCGAGGTCAGGGCCGCGCGACCGTTCCCCCCCGTACAGGGCGCATCCGGCCCCTCGGCGACCCGCTGACCCGACACGGCGTGCTGTTCGTCACATTCATGGCCTCACCAGGCACGACGCACCCCAGGCACTACCTCGACCCCATGGTCAGCGCAGGATCGCCACGGGCCCCTTCGCCCCGTGGACCACGGAGTGGCTGACCGAGCCGAGCAGCAGGCCGCGGAACCCGCTGCGGCCGCGGGAGCCGACCACGATCAGGTCGGCCGGTGTGGCCTCCTCCAGCAGCGCCACCACCGGGTGGGCTCGTACGACCCGCTGGAGCACGCGCACCCCGGGGTGGCGCAGGCGTGCGGCACCGACCTCCTCCTCCAGGGAGCCGCGCGCCGCCTCCTCGGCGGTGGAGTCGTCGAACAGTTCGGGAGGGATGGGGCCGGTGGCGGCCGCGAACGCCACAAGGGGCTGCCAGGCACTGACCGCCACCAGGTCGGTCTCGGCGAAGGCGGCCTGCGCGAAGGCGAACCCCACCGCCCGGCGGCTGGGCTCGGATCCGTCTACACCCACGATCACGCGGCCGCGGACCCCGTG
The DNA here is from genome assembly GCF_000515115.1 of Nocardiopsis sp. CNT312. GTDB lineage: Bacteria > Actinomycetota > Actinomycetes > Streptosporangiales > Streptosporangiaceae > Nocardiopsis. The sequence continues at coordinate 240,798 of NZ_KI911538.1, read as the reverse complement.
GGCGAAGGCGTGCTCGTGCGGCATGATCACCACGGGGACGGGCGAGCGGGCGGCGAGTTCGATACCCACGGAGCCCACGAAGGCAGCGACGATCCCCTTGAGGCCGCGCGAGCCCACGACCACGGCCGCGGCACCGGGTTCGGCCGCCTCCGCGAGCAGGGCGTCGAGGGGCCGGGTGTAGGACAGGCGCGACTGGACCTCCAGTTCGGGGAAGAGGCGGGACACCCAGTCCGCAGCCTGCTCCAGGAGGCGCTCGGCACTCGGGGTGCCGGCCTCGCCGGGGGGTACTGACTCACTGGGCAGGTGGGCACCGAACGCGCCCACCGGCGCCCTGGCCCCGGCGGACACGACGATCCGCAGCGCCAGCTCGCGCAGCAGCGCCTGCTGCGCGGCCCACTCCAGGGCGTGTCGGCTGGAGTCGGTGCCGTCCACTCCCACGATGAGCCACCGTGTGGTGGCCGCGCCGTCCATCGCGTGCGCCTCTCCCGTCACTCATGGCCCTACCCGGGGCTGCCGGCCCCGCGCGTGTGCCGCACCCCCGATCATGGCGCGGGAACACGCACACATGGGTAACAGTGCCACTGCGACTCCAGTGACGTAGGGTCCGGAAATGACGACCGTCCTCCAGCGGAAGCGAGGAACGCCGGTCCCGCGGGCCGCGTCCCACAGATGTATTAGAGGGTCCCAGCACAACTGGAGGCGCCATGCCGGACAAGGGCACCGCGAGTCTGCATTGGGACTACCGCGACGGAAGGGTCGCCGCCGTGGCGGCGGCCGTGGTCTACAGCCTGTGGGTCCTGGAGATGGTCCTGCCCGGCGGTGAGACCGTACGGGCGGAGCCGGGCACACCGGTCTCGGCGTTCGAGGCGTTCTGGGAGAGCGCCCACCGGATGGCCTCGATCCTGGTCATGGTGGCCGCGGGGCTGGGCCTGTCCCTGGGCGCTCGGGAGACCCGCCGCTGGCTGCTGGTGTCCTGGTGGGCCATGTTCGCCTTCGGCGCCCTGTCCCTGGCCACGTCCCTCCTACCGGGCCGGTGCACGGTGTCCACGGACGTGGCGTGCACGGTGGAGGCACTGGTGGAGGGGGCCGGCGGCCCCGCGACCCTCCAAGCGGTGCTGGCCGTGGCCGCGATGGCCGCGGCGCTGCTGAGCGTGGTGGCGCTGGCGGTGAACCGGTGGCGGTGCGGCGACCGGATGTGGGTACCGGTGGCGGTCCTGGCCGGGTTCCAGGCCGCGACAGCGGTCGGCGTCCTGGTGGTGTCCTGGGTGTTCGTGTCCTCGGGCACGGGGCAGCCGGGCACCGCGATGGGCACGGCGGAGCGGGCCCACCTGGTGGCGCTCGCGCTGTGGCTGCTGGCCGCCGGGCTCCTGCGTGGGCCGTGGCTGCGCACCCCCCGCACCCGGAGGTCCGCCTCCCCCCGCTGACCCCGCCGTGACCCATCGTGCAGGGCGCGGCGGCCAGGCAGTCATGTCGCTGTCTCGTTTCCTGGCCAGGGGCGGGCTCGTACGACAGAGCCGCCCTCGGTGGAAAGGCGGGAACTGTTGAACCGGCTCAGGGGCGCAGCGGGACGGAAGGGCACGGCCCCGGGCTTCGTCCGTCACGGCGGCCAGCATGACATCTGCCGGGTCGGAGCGTTCCGATTCCCGGCCGGGCCTCACCCCGATGTTCCGGAGCTGACTGCCCTCAAGACGGCCAAGGGGGTCGAGAGCCCGTGCCTCCGTCCGAACACCACCACCAGGCATGGTGCGAACGAGAGGGCCGTTCCCGGTCCGTCGGCCTCCCCGAGGTGCGCACTCACGCCTACGGCCGCACCCTCTCAGACGCCGAGGAGAGGGCCAGGGGCGCGATCACGGGTGGACGGGACATGCCCGTAGAAGACGTCTCCATCACACTGCGCGCCAAAGGGGTCGAGGAGCGGCTCGCCGAAGCTCGGGCGGCCCGGTCCCGCCGGGTCCAGGACAGGGCGCGCGGGAAGGAAGCCCTCGTCAACGCGGTAGCGGCACGCAAGGAGGCCGGAGCGAGTCAACGGGATGCCGCACGCCTCCCAGGCGTCTCCCGCCGGCGCGTTTCCCGGGCCTCAACCTCAGGAACGGTTTCTGCGGCCTGGGAACGCCGCGGACACCGGCCGAGCCCATAGGCTCGCGTCCCTGGGGCCCTGTGGGGGGATTCCACGGGGACGCGGTGCCGTCAGGTCTTGCGCAGACGCACCCGCTGGACGCGGTGCTGGTCGCCCTTGTACAGGACCAGTGTGGCCCGCCCCCGGGTGGGGATGATGTTCTCCACGAGGTTGATCTCGTTGATGGTGCGCCAGGTGTTGGCGGCGAAGTCCAATGCCTCGCCCTCGTCGTAGTTGGTCGCCATGTGGTGGAAGTAGGACCGCGGATCGGCGAACGCGGTACGGCGCAGTTCCCGGAAGCGGTCGAGGTACCAGCCGCGGATGTTCTCGACCTTGGCGTCGACGTAGATGGAGAAGTCGAAGAAGTCGGCGACGGCCAGGCGCCCGGGGACAGCGGGCTGGAGGACGTTGATGCCCTCGACGATGAGGATGTCCGGGCGCGAGACGGTCTGGGTCAGACCCGGGACGATGTCGTAGGCCAGGTGGGAGTAGACGGGGATGTCGATGCGCTCGGCACCCGCCTTCATCTCCGACACGAACCGCACCAGCGCGCGGCGGTCGTAGCTCTCGGGGAAGCCCTTGCGGCGCATCAGGCCGCGCGACTCCAGCACGGAGTTCGGGTTGAGGAAGTTGTCCGTGCTCACCAGTTCCACGTCGGGGTGGTCGGGCCACTGGGCGAGCAGGGAGCGCAGGAGGCGGGCCGTGGTCGACTTGCCGACGGCGACGCTTCCCGCTACCCCGATGATGAACGGGGAGGGGCGGGCGTCTTCCGCGAGGAACGCGCGCACGGCCGCGTGCCGCTGCTGGGTGGCGCCCACGTAGAGGTTGAGCAGACGCGACAGGGGCAGGTAGATGTCCCGCACGTCCTCCAGGGACGTGGGGTCGGTGGTGCCGCGCACGGCGGCCAGGTCGGCCTCGGTCAGCGAGAGCGGCGTGTTGGCCCGCAGGGCGGCCCACTGCTCTCTGTCGAGCTCCACGTACGGCGAGGAGACGCCGTTCTTCGTCGTGTAAGACACGGTTGCCCACCCTAGACGAGGCACTGTCGCGCTCCGCGCAGCTGGGTACCCCCTAGTTTCGGATCTTGCGTGAACGGGGAGGGGAACGGGAGTGAAACCCTACGTTCATGTCCGTGTCGCCGAAGGTTTTTTTCGGTGGCCCAGCGGCACAGAACGGTGTTCCACTTCGCATCCCCGCACCTCCCCCACCTGCGCGGTCTACCCCTGATACACCAAATGGTCTATACCGTTACCTGGGAAAACATCCATTGGTATGAGGCACTGGTTGGTCGATTTCCTGTCCGGTTTCACCTAGTCTTGCGCCCATGTGCGGAATCGTGGGCTACGTCGGGCCGCAACCGGCGCTGGATGTCGTCGTGAACGGCCTCGCGAGGCTGGAGTACCGCGGATACGACTCCGCGGGTGTCGCCGTGCAGGGCGGAGGCGCCCTGCACACGGAGAAGCGGGCGGGCAAGCTCGCCAACCTGCGCCAAGCGCTGGAGAACCATCCGGTGGAGGGCGACGGCGCGGGGATCGGCCACACGCGCTGGGCGACGCACGGTGCGCCCAACGACGTCAACGCCCACCCCCACGTGGACAACGACCACCGGCTCGCCGTGGTGCACAACGGCATCATCGAGAACTTCGCCGCACTGCGCGAGGAACTTGAGGAGGCGGGCTGCAAGTTCGTCTCCGAGACGGACACCGAGGTGGCGGCCCACCTGCTCAGCACCGAGCTGAAGCGGCGCGGCGACCGCGACCTGGCCGCCGCGATGCGCGCCGTGTGCCGCCGCCTGGAGGGCGCCTTCACCCTCGTGGCGACCTCGGTGGAGGATCCCGGCCTGGTGGTCGCCGCCCGCCGCAACTCCCCGCTGGTCGTCGGCCGCGGCGAAGGTGAGAACTTCCTGGCCAGCGACGTCGCGGCGTTCATCGCCCACACCCGCGAGGCCGTCGAGCTGGGACAGGACCAGGTCGTGGAGCTGCGTGCGGACTCCGTGGCGGTCACCGACTACGACGGCGCACCGGTCGACGTGAACGAGTACCACGTGGACTGGGACGCCTCCGCCGCCGAGAAGGACGGCTACGAGTACTTCATGCTCAAGGAGATCGTGGAGCAGCCGCGCGCGGTCGCCGACACCCTGCTGGGCCGGGTGACCGCCGACGGGCGCCTGGCCCTGGACGAGATGCGCCTGACCCCGCAGCAACTGCGCACCGTCGAGAAGATCGTCATCATCGCGTGCGGCACGTCCTACCACGCCGGCCTCATCGCCAAGTACGCCATCGAGCACTGGTGCCGGATCCCGTGCGAGGTCGAGGTGGCCAGCGAGTTCCGCTACCGCGACCCGATCCTGGACCAGCAGACCCTGGTCATCGCCATCTCCCAGTCCGGCGAGAGCATGGACACGCTGATGGCGGTGCGCTATGCCCGCGAGCAGCGCGCCCGGGTCCTGGCGATCTGCAACGTGAACGGTTCCACGATCCCGCGCGAGTCCGACGGCGTGCTGTACACGCACGCGGGCCCGGAGGTCGGCGTGGCCGCCACGAAGACCTTCCTCACCCAGTTGGCCGCCTGCTATCTCGTCGGCCTGTACCTGGCGCAGGTGCGCAGGATGAAGTTCGACGACGAGATCGACGCGGTGATCGGGCAGCTCGCCACCATGCCGGACCAGGTCGAGCGGGTCCTGGAGACGGTGGAACCGGTGCGCGAGCTGGCGCGGTCGCTGGCCGACGCCCGCACGGTGCTCTTCCTGGGCCGCCACGTGGGATACCCGGTGGCCCTGGAGGGCGCGCTCAAGCTCAAGGAGCTGGCGTACATGCACGCGGAGGCGTTCGCCGCCGGCGAGCTCAAGCACGGACCGATCGCGCTCATCGAGGAGGGCCTTCCGGTGGTCGTGGTGGTGCCCTCGCCCAAGGGTCGCGGGGTGCTGCACGACAAGATCGTGTCGAACATCCAGGAGGTGCGCGCCCGCGGCGCCCGCACGATCGTCATCGCTGAGGAGGGCGACGAGTCGGTGCGGCCCTACTCCGACACGCTCATCGAGATTCCCGCGGTACCGACCCTGTTGCAGCCGATCGTGTCGACGATCCCGATGCAGGTATTCGCGTGCGAGCTGGCGCTGGCCAAGGGCAACGACGTGGACCAGCCGCGCAACCTGGCCAAGAGCGTGACCGTCGAATAGCGGTTTCCGCGCCTGAGGGGCGTGTCCGGCTCCCCCGGCGCGTCCCTCGCACGTGAGCGCCCGGCGGTGTCAGCGGGGCTCGGTGACGGCGCGGCCGTGCGCCGCGCAGGCGGCGGCGACGTCGGCGTGCGTGGGCAGGAGGGGATGCAGGGACAGTACGTCGAGGATGCGGGTCAACTGGCGCGGCGGGCAGGCCAGGACCAGGTGGTGCCGGGACCGGGTGGCCACGCGCTGCGCCGCGAGCAGGGCGTTGACCCCCGAGGCGTCGATGAACTCCACCAGGGACAGGTCCGCGACCGCGCACTCGGTCGACACCGAGGACGACAGTCGGGCGAACACGTGGTCCGCCGTGGCCATGTCGATCTCACCGTCCAGTTCGACGACGGTGGTCCCACCGCAGACGAACCGTCCCCGCTCCGTGTCCAGCACGGTCACGCCACGCTCCCGGGCTCGAAAGGTAAGGAATTCGCTTGTCATGATGCATCGGTCGAATGCCGATATGCAGTGACAGCCTACTCCGCCCGAGCGGTGGTGCCGATCCCCCCAGCGGGATGAATGCAGCTTATCCGAGCAAGATAAAGGACGACTTACGCATCAGAGGAACAAATCGCCCAGACGACCTTTCCTTCACCGGGGATCCGCTCCCATCCCCATTCACTGCTGAAAGCGCTGACCAGGCCCAGCCCGCGCCCCGACTCCGCGAAGTGGTGGGCGTCGACCCGTACGGGGCCCCGCTCATCGGTGTCAGCAACCATGCACACCACCTGATGCGACAGGGCCAGCAGCCTCAGCTGCACCAGGACCGGGGCCGCCAGCCGTGAACGCCGCCCGGGGGCCGCGTGCCGACACGAGTTGCCGACGAACTCGGAGATGATCAGCCGCAGGTCCTCGGCGACGCCCCGCATCCCCCACTCCGCGGCGGTCTCGGCCGCGAGAGCGCGCGCCCCCCGGACCGAGTCGGGGGTGGACGCGAACGCCCGAGCCACGACCTCGGGCGTTCGCGCGCACTCTCCCACACCGATCCGGCCCAGCGCGGCCTCCCACCATCCTCCGAGAACGGCACCGGACGCTTCCACCAGTGGTGGACGGCTCCAGGATGCCCCGGTGGCGACTTCCGAGGGCACCAGCTCTGCGTTCATCACGGTCCTCACGATGTGATGTCGGGTCACGCGGCCAGATCCGACACAGTGAGCGTTCCTTACATTTGTAAGTTACGTATGCACGTGCAGATCAACGTTGGCCAAGACTATAGGACGAAGGGGGTCAAACGGTAGATCCTGTGGCCACCAATTCACCGACAAGCACAAGTGGTGACACGGGGACCACTGAGTTCAGCCAGCCGCAAAACGAGAATCGTTCCACCCTGTTCACACTTTCGCGACCTCGGTATACTGGGCCGCCCGCGACCTCAGAAGCCGCTAACTGAGCCGTCGCGAGCTCAGAAGCCGCTACAGGGAGGGCGACGTGGCCGGCGACCAGGCCTTGAAACTGCAGGTCACCCAGGACTTTCTGGCCAATTCCAGCGGTGGCCCCACCGTGCTGCGCATTCTCTTGGGCGGCCAACTGCGCAGACTCCGCCAGGAGAAGAGGATCTCCCGCGAGGACGCCGGGTACGCCATCCGTGCCTCGCACGCCAAGATCAGCAGGATGGAACTCGGCCAGGTCAGCTTCAAACCACGGGACGTGGACGACCTGCTGCGGCTGTACGGGGTGGACGACCCCAAGCAGCGCGAGGCCCTCCTCGGCCTCGTCTCCAGTGCCAACGCCCAGGGGTGGTGGCACAGGTACGGCGACGTCCTCCCCGACTGGTTCGGCATCTACGTCGGACTGGAGGAGGCGGCCTCGGGCATCCGCACCTACGAGGTCCAGTTCGTGCCGGGCCTGCTCCAGAGCGAGGGCTACGCCCGGTCGGTGATCCGCCTGTCGACCACGACCACGGCCACGGAGGACATCGACCACAGGGTCGAGATGCGCATGCGCCGCCAGCAGCGCTTCACCACGGCGGGGGCGCCCCGTCTGTGGGCCGTCATCGACGAGGCGGTCCTGCACCGGCCCTACGGCTCCCCGGAGATCATGCGCGGGCAGATCGAGCACCTCATCGAGATGGGCAGACTGCCCAACATCACCATCCAGGTGGCCACCTTCGCGATGGGCGGCCACCCCGCGGCCGGCGGCCCCTTCAGCATCCTGCGCTTCCCCACCCCGCAGCTGCCGGACGTGGTCTACCTGGAGCAGTTGAACAGCGCCCTGTACTTCGACAAGTACAACGACACCCACGGCTACGCGCTGACGATGGACAACCTCGCCACCCAGGCCCCGCGGCCCGAGGAGACGGAGGACATCCTGCGGGAGTTCCTCTCGCGCTACGGCGGCTGACGCGCCCCGCCTCACCACGCGGCCCCCGCCCACGGCGGGGGCCGTTCTCGTGCGCGCCCAGACGGGCCCCCGAGGTGACCGGCCCCGTGCACGGCACCCACCCGTGGGACACCGCCGCCGGGCCGGGGGGTTCGGAATCGGCCTTGTTCGGCCACGGAACGAGAACGATCGCCCCACCCGAACACACTCGGCGCTCGGTTCCACCATGTGTGACATGCGACGAAGTGTTCGCATCACGCCCGGTTTTCTGCCATGTACTTACCGATGTAAGCACATATGCACGTGCATGGGATACGCTTTGGCCTCGTAGCAGGGACGCGGATGCCTTGAGAGACCGCGCTTCCCGGGCCGCGGGCGGCATCTGGACGACCGCGTAAGGACACACCCGCTCACACGTCCGCCGAAGCTCCAGGAGGTTGAATTGCACTCGATCTACAACGGCGTCCCCGCCGACCGCCTGCCGAAGGTCACATGGACGAAGAGCAGTTGGAGCAACCCCAACGGCAATTGCGTCGAGGTGGCCACGCTGCCGTGCGGTGACATCGCGGTGCGCAACTCCCGCGACCCCCAGGGGCCCGCGCTCGTCTACACGCCCGCCGAGATCGAGGCCTTCGTCATGGGAGCCAAGACCGGGGAGTTCGACGCCCTGCTCACCTGAGGCCGCTCCCGTACCGGACGCGCCCTCCCGAGCCACCCAGGGGCGTGCCCGGCCTGTCGGCCGCCGACCCATCCCACTCCCCGGCGGCCCCGGGCCCCACGGCACGCGAGGAGCCCGGCACCGCACCGGTGCCGGGCTCCGTGGTCTCCGCTGGTGTGCGCCTACAGGCGGGTGGGGTCGATCACCGCGCCACCGGGTCCGACGGGCGGCGCGTCCTCCCACGGGAAGTGGGTCGCCCCGAGCGCGGGCTTGAGGTCGAACAGCCACGCGGCCTTCTCGTCGTACTTGGCGAAGAAGGGCTTGCCCACCAGTTCGGCGTCGCGGGCCTGGATGAAGTGCAGGACGAACAGCTTCTCGCCCCCCACCTCGACCACCCCGTCCACGCACACCTTGCCCGGTGTCGCCGACATCGACGGGCCCCGCACCGTACGCGCCAGGCCGGACACGTTCTTGTACGCACCCTGGAAGATCTCGTAGGCCTCGGCCAGGGGCACCGCGAAGTAGTCCTGCGGGCCCGTGTCGCGCTCGACGAACATGTAGTAGGGGACCATCCCGTGGCGCAGGTGGGTGCGCCACATGCTCTCCCACGTGGCCGAGTCGTCGTTGATCGTGCGAATCAGCGGCGCCTGGGTCCGGATGACCGCCCCCGTGTTCCGGATGCGGCGCACGGCCTCCTGCACCAGCTCCGGAGCCATCTCGTTGGGGTGCGAGAAATGGGCCATGAACGCGAGGTTCTTGCCCGAGGCGACGACCTTCTCGAACAGGCGCAGGGTGTCGTCGGCGTCGGGGTCGGTCACGAAGCGCTGTGGCCAGTAGGCGAGCGCCTTCGTCCCGATACGGATGGCCTCCAGGTGCTCGATCTCCAGCAACGGCTCGATGTACCGGGAGATCACGCCCTCACCCATGATCATGGGGTCGCCGCCGGTGAAGAGGACGCTGGTGACCTCGGGGTGGGACGTGACGTACTCGACGAGCTGGTCGATGTCACTGGAGGCGAACTTCAGGTCCGCGTCACCGACGAACTGGGCCCAGCGGAAGCAGTAGGTGCAGTACGCGTGGCACGTCTGCCCCTGTTTGGGGAAGAAGAGCACCGTCTCCTTGTACTTGTGCTGGACCCCGGGGATCGGCTCCTCATTGCCGACCTTGGGGACGTTGAGCTCCATCTGGCCCGCCGGGTGCGGGTTGAGCTCGGCACGGATCCCGTTGGCGGCTTCGTTGAGCTCCTTACGGGAGGCACCGGAGCGGATCAGATCGGCGATCCTGGCGACATCGCCGGAGGGCAGCATGTCGGCCTGTGGAAAGACGAGTCGGTAGATCGGGTCGTCGGGCGCGGCATCCCAGTCGATGAGCTCGTCGATGACGTAGCTGTTGACCCGGAACGGAAGCACGGTGGCCACCGCCTGCACGGCCAGCCGCTCGTCTGCGGCGAGTCCTGCTCGCGCCGTGAGCTCGTCGAGGTGTTTCGTCGTGTAGGCACGAAACCGACGTCCGGCGGACGGGGACAGTGCCGCGTCTGGCGTTACGCTCACGCCTCTCCTCTCCTACATGTCAGCAGGGCCGCGCCGTGCGGCGGCGCAGGCAGCCCTGATCGGGCGGTTCCGGTTCACGGGTCACCGGCGGACCGCCTTGCATACGGAAAACTGTGTGATGATCACACCGGTCCGGTGATCTTGTCGGAAGACCGCACCAAGGGCCGGGTATACCCCCTATCAGGGGCTTTATACCCATCGGGTACTCGGCACGCACGATGCCCGGCACTAAGAACCAGACATGCAGCCATCATCTTCGCATGCCACTACGTACATCCCCAACCAAGACCTCAGAACCCGATAACGTGGCCGGGGCCGATCACACCAGGTCGGCCCGTGTTCCCCGCGGGCTCCGAGGCACCGCGGGGCCGGGCCGGAGGCCCGTCCGCGGTCACCCGACCACCGCACCCACCCGTGAAGGGCACTCGAGTTGAGCGGTACATCCGACGCGGACACACCCGATACGACCGCCCCGACACCCGCGGTCCCGCCGATGATCGCGGTGGACGCCATGGGCGGCGACCACGCCCCCGAGGAGATCGTCAGGGGCGCCGTGCTGGCCGTGCGGGAACTGGGCCTGCGCGTCGTCCTGGTCGGGCGGCGGTCGCAGATCGCGGAGCTCCTCGCCCGGGAGGACGCCCTCAAGGAGGTGCCCGTCGTGCACTCCGAGGACAGCCTGGCCATGCACGAGGGAGCACTGGCCAGTTGGCGGCGGCCCCGCTCCAGCGCCGCCGTCGCCTGCCGCCTGATCCGGCGCGGCGACGCCGACGCCCTGGTCTCGGCCGGGTCCACCGGCGGCATCGTGGCCACCTCCACAGTGCGGCTGCGCACACAGCCGGGGGTGCTGCGCCCCGCGCTAGCCGTCCCCCTTCCCACGGGAGAGACCCCGACGATCCTGGTGGACGCGGGCGCCAACGCCGACGCCAAACCGGAGATGCTCGTCCAGTTCGCCCACCTGGGGTGCGCCTACGCACAGACCGCCTTCGGTGTCGAGCAGCCGCGTGTGGGACTGCTCACCATCGGTTCGGAACCGGGCAAGGGCAACAAACTGACCCGCCGGGCGGCGGAACTGCTGACAGCCGCCTCCGACGACGACTCCCGGTCCCTGGACTTCCTCGGCAACGTCGAAGGCCACGACCTCATGTCCCGCGTGGTGGACGTGGTGGTAGCCGACGGGCACACCGGGAACGTGGCCCTGAAGACGGTCGAGGGCACCGCGGCGTTCACCATGGCGGCACTGCGCGAGGCGTTCACGTCGTCGTGGAGCGCCAAGGCGGGCGCGCTGCTCCAGCGCAGGGCGCTGGGCGAACTGCGCGCCCGCCTGGACAGCGAGACCTACGGCGGCGCCGCCCTCCTGGGGCTCAACGGCACCGTGGTGATCGCCCACGGCGCCAGCCGGGCCCGGGGCGTCGCACGCGCCTGCCAGTTGGCGCACGACCTGGCGACGGGCCGCGTCGGCGAGCGGATCCGCCGCCGCGTGCAGCACCGGCCGCCGAGCTGGCTGCACCGGCTCGCCCAAACCGAGGAGCGCTGAGCCGGGGCCCGCGGCGGACGCCGGCCCGCCCCGCGGGCCGGGCCGGGAAGCACGGTCCTGTCGGTACGCTTGGGGCATGGCCGACCCGCAGGAAGTACTCTCGCGACGGGTCCAGTCCGCCCTCGGAGCCGCCTTCGGCCCCGAGTTCGCCGGCACCGACCCCGTCATCCGCCCGTCCCAGTTCGCCGACTACCAGGCGAACGCCGCACTGGCCCTGGCCAAGCGCCTGGGCCGAAAGCCGCGCGAGGTGTCCGCGGCGATCATGGAGCACCTGGACGTGGCCGACGTCTGCAGCGGCGTCGAGATCAGCGGGCCCGGCTTCATCAACCTGACCCTGCGCGACGACTGGATCGCCGGACAGACCCGCGCCCTGCTCGACGACCCCCGCCTGGGCGTACCCGAACAGGACACGCTCAACATCCCGCTCGACTACTCCGCGCCCAACGTGGCCAAGGAGATGCACGTCGGGCACCTGCGCACGACCGTGGTCGGCGACTCCCTGGCCCGCACCCTGGAGTTCCTGGGCCACAACGTCGTCCGCCAGAACCACATCGGCGACTGGGGCACCCCGTTCGGCATGCTCATCGAGCACCTGCTGGAGGTCGGCGAGACCTCCGACGAGGCACGCCTGGTCACCACCGACCCCAACGCCTTCTACCAGGCGGCGCGGGCCAAGTTCGACTCCTCCGGTCCCGGGGCCGACGACTTCGCCGCGCGCGCCCGCCGACGCGTGGTGGCGCTCCAGGGCGGCGACGAGCACTCCCTGCGGCTGTGGCGCGAGCTGGTCGACCTGTCCCGGGCCTACTTCAACAGGGTCTACTCCACGCTCGGGGTGACCCTCACCGACGACGACCTGGCCGGGGAGAGCACCTACAACCACATGCTCGCCGACGTGTGCGACGAGTTGGAGGCCAAGGGCATCGCCGAGGTCAGCGACGGCGCCCTGTGCGTCTTCCTCGACGAGTTCACCGGCCGCGAGGACAAACCGGTGCCGCTCATCGTACGCAAGAGCGACGGCGGCTACGGCTACGCCACCACCGACCTGGCCACCGTCCGCCACCGCGTGGACGACCTCAAGGCGGACCGCGTCGTGTACGTGGTCGGTGCCCCGCAGGCCCTGCACTTCACGATGGTGTGGGCGGCGGCACGCGAGGCCGGCTGGCTGCCCGAGCACGTGGAGACCGTCCACGTGCAGATCGGCAACGTGCTGGGCTCCGACGGCAAGATCCTGCGCACCCGCAGCGGCGCGTCGATCCGGCTGATGGCGCTGCTTGAGGAGGCCGTGGAGCGCGCCTCGGCGGTCGTCGCCCAAAGCCGTCCCGACCTGGACGGGGCGGAGCGGGCCGCGATCGCCGAGACGGTGGGCATCGGCGCGGTCAAGTACGCGGACCTGTCGGTCTCCCACGACACCGAGTACACGTTCGACTTCGACCGCATGCTGGCGCTGACCGGCAACACCGGACCCTACCTCCAGTACGCGCAGGCGCGGATCCGTTCGATCTTCCGCAAGGGCGGGCTGGCCCCGGAGCAGGCGCGCGGCACCATCACCGTCGGGGAGCCCGCCGAGCGCGACCTGGCACTGAAGCTCCTGGCGTTCGGCGGGACCGTGGCACAGGTCGGCGACCTGCTCCAACCGCACCGGCTGTGCGCGTACCTGTTCGACCTCGCCCAGGCCCTCACGGCGTTCTACGAGCACTGCCCGGTACTCACCGCCGAGACCGACGAGCTGCGCGAGTCGCGGCTGGCGCTGGTCGCGACGGCTCTGCGGGTCCTGGTCCAGGGGCTGGACCTGCTCGGGGTGGAGGCCCCCGAACACATGTAGTGCGCGGGGCCCTGCGCCGCCCGGACGGGCGGTGCAGGGCGCTCCGCCCGGATCATCCGGCCAGGAGCGCCTCGACCTCGGCGCGCGTCGGCATCGACACGCTCGCCCCCGGCCGCTGCACCGACAGCGCGGCCGCGGCCGCGGCGAAGCGCATGGCCTCCTCCAGCGGGCGCCCCTCCGCGCGCGCCACGGCGAAGGACCCGCAGTAGGTGTCACCGGCCGCCGTGGTGTCCACCGGCCGCACCCGGTGCGCCGGGACGTGCACCGGTTCGGCGCCGCGCCGCCCGAACAGGGAACCGTCGCCGCCCAGGGTGAGCAGCACCCCCGGCACCCGCTCCAGCAGCGCCGCCAGGGCCGCCTCCGGCTCGGTGCGGCCGGTGAGCGCGGCGGCCTCGTGCTGGTTGGGCACCAGGACGTCCACGCACTCCAGGAGCGCGTCGGGCAGCTCGCGGACGGGGGCCGGGGTCAGGTGGACGGGCACGCCCAGAGCAGCACCGGTGCGCGCCGCGGACACGACCGCCGCCATCGGCAGTTCGAGCTGGAGCAGCAGTGCCGCGGCGCCCTCGATGATGTGCGCGTCGCCGTCCGAGGCGGCGCGCACCTCGCCGTTGGCGCCCGGGACCACGATGATCCGGTTGTCGCCGCCGCCGTCCACGGCGATGTGCGCCACCCCGGAGGGCCCGGGCACCGTACGCAGGCCGGACACGTCGATCCCGCTGTCGACGAGGCTGTCGCGCAAGCGGTCCCCGAAGGCGTCCTGGCCGACCGCGCCGAGGAAGGAGGTGGGGGCGCCCGCGCGGGCGGCGGCGACGGCCTGGTTGGCGCCCTTGCCGCCGGGCGCTTGGCGGAACTCCGTGCCGGTGACGGTCTCACCGGAGGAGGGCATCCGGTCGGCGTAGGCCGCCAGGTCCATGTTCACACTGCCGAAGACGGCGATCCGCGGCGCACTCACCCTCCGCTCTCCGTGCCGTCCAGTTCGACGATCACCGGGGCGTGGTCGGATGCCCCCTTGCCCTTGCGCTCCTCGCGGTCGATGCGGGCGCCGAAGACCCGGGCGCGCAGTGCCGGGGAGGCGAGCACGAAGTCGATGCGCATGCCCTTGCGCTTGGGGAAGGACAGTGCCTTGTAGTCCCAGTAGGTGTACACGCCCGGGCCGGGGGCGTACTCGCGGACCACCTCGTCGAAACCGGCGCCGACCAAGGCGCGAAAGGCGGCCCGCTCGGGTGCGGTGACATGGGTCCTCCCCTCGAACTCGGCCATGTCCCACACGTCGTCGTCCTGGGGCGCGATGTTGAAGTCGCCCACGAGGGCGATCGGCGCGTCCGGATCGGCGGCCAGGTCGGCGGCTGAGGTCTCGCGCAGCGCCTCCAGCCAGCGCAGTTTGTAGGCGTAGTGGGCATGGTCGACCTCGCGGCCGTTGGGCACGTACAGGCTCCACACCCGCACCCCGCCGCACAGGGCGCCGATCGCCCGCGCCTCGACCTCCTCGGGGTCCCCGTACCCGGGCTGGCCGGGGAAGCCCTTGCGGACGTCCTCCAAGCCGACGCGGGAGGCGATCGCGACACCGTTCCACTGGGAGAGGCCGAAGTGCGCCACCTCGTAGCCGCGGTCGGTGAAGACGGAGGCGGGGAACTGGTGGTCCCGGGCCTTGGTCTCCTGGACGGCGAGGACGTCGACGTCGCTGCGGTCCAGCCACGCACCGATCCGCTCGGCCCGGGCACGGGCGCTGTTCACATTCCATGTCGCGATACGCACAGGGCAAGGCTAGGGCATGGCACCGACACCCGCCCCGGACGAGGGGAAACCCTGGTGCGGCCGTCCTCCGCACCAGGGTCGTGCGACCCCCGGCGCACATGCGCCTTGCGCCGCGACTTCTTGGACGTGCCAACCCCCCCGAGGGTTCGCACGCCGCCAAGATTTTCTCCGAAAGAGCCGCTGAACAGGTCACACACCGGATCGACGGGAGTCAGATCCCAACACCCAGGGTAAGAGAGCGGGCACGGGAAGCCACCGGACCCGTGTGACCCTTTTCCTCGACGAGGGGATCCGCCATGCCGACCACCGAATCCGGCACCACCCCCGCCCACACGTCCGACGTGGACGAGCGGCGGGCGCGCGCCACGGCGGAACAGGCCCGTGAGAGCGAGTGGACCCGGCCGAGCTTCGCCAAGGAGCTCTACCTGGGACGGCTCCGCCTGGACCTGATCCACCCCCTCACCGCACCCGACGAGACCGCCGCGGCGGCCGGGGACGCCTTCCTCACGCGGCTCCGTGAACTCTGCGGGCGGATCGACCCCCAGCGCATCGAACGCGACGAGCGCATCCCCGACGAGGTCGTCGACGGCCTGCGCGGGATCGGCGCGTTCGGCATGAAGATCCCCGTCGAGTACGGCGGCCTCGGTCTGGGACAGCTCCACTACAACCGCGCCCTGACCATGATCGGGGCACTGTCCCCCGCGATCGGCGCCCTGCTCTCCGCGCACCAGTCGATCGGCGTCCCCCAGCCCGTCTCGATGTTCGGCACCGAGGAGCAGAAACAGGCCTTCCTGCCGCGCTGCGCCCGCGGAGACATCAGCGCCTTCCTGCTCACCGAACCGGACGTCGGCAGCGATCCGGCGCGTCTGCGCACCACCGCCACCCCCACCGACGACGGGTACGTCCTCGACGGGGTCAAGCTGTGGACCACCAACGGCGTGGTCGCCGACCTCCTGGTCGTCATGGCACGTGTGCCCCGGCGGCCCGGGCACCGGGGCGGCATCACGGCCTTCGTGGTCGAGGGCGGCTCACCCGGCATCACCGTGGAGCACCGCAACCGGTTCATGGGCCTGCGCGGCATAGAGAACGGCCTCACCCGGCTGCACGGAGTGCGCGTCCCGGCCTCCCACCGCGTCGGCGAGGAGGGCCAGGGGCTGCGGATCGCCCTGTCCACACTCAACACCGGACGGCTGTCCCTGCCCGCTCTGTGCGTGGGCGCGGGCAAGTGGTCGACCCGGATCGCCCGCGAGTGGGCCCGCGAACGCGTCCAGTGGGGCCGCCCGGTGGGCCGACACGAGGAGGTCGCCAAGAAGATCTCCTACATCGCCGCCACCACCTACGCCATGGAGGCCATGCTCGAACTCTCCTCCCGGCTCGCCGACGACGGGCACACCGACATCCGGATCGAGGCGGCGATCGCCAAAATGTGGACGTCCGAGCACGGCTACGCCATCGCCGACGAACTCGTCCAGATCCGCGGCGGGCGCGGCTACGAGACCGCCGCGTCCCTGGCGGCGCGCGGCGAACGCGGGATCCCCGCCGAGCAGCAGCTCCGCGACCTGCGGATCAACCGGATCTTCGAGGGCTCGACCGAGGTCATGCACCTGTTCATCGCGCGTGAGGCGGTGGACGCGCACCTGTCGGTGGCGGGCGACCTCGTCGACCCGGACACCGAGCGCGCGGACAAGGCGCGGGCCCTGGCCAGGGCGGGCGGATTCTACGCCTCGTGGCTGCCCACCCTGCTCGTGGGCCGCGGACAGCGGCCGTCCGCGTTCGCCGAGTTCGGTCCGCTCGCCCCGCACCTGCGCTACGTCGAACGCGCGTCGCGGCGGCTCGCCCGTTCCACGTTCTACGGGATGTCGCGGTGGCAGGGCCGGATGGAGACCAAGCAGGGCTTCCTCAGCCGGATCGTGGACATCGGCGCGGAGCTGTTCGCGATGAGCGCGCTGATCGTACGCGCCCGCCACGACGCCGACGCCCACCGCGAGCGCGGTGACACCCCGCTGGAACTGGCCGACGTGTTCTGCCGCCAGGCGCGGCTGCGCGCGGACGCCCTGTTCGAGGGGCTGTGGTCCAACACCGACGAAGTGGACGGCAAGCTGTCCCGCCGTCTGATGGACGACTCCTACACCTGGCTGGAGGAGGGGGTCATCGACCCGTCGCTGCCGGGCCCGCTCATCGGCCCCTCCGGGCCCGGCCCGTCGTGGGTCTCGGACCGGCACCGGAGGATGGGCGGAGCGTCGTAGGCGGCGGTTAGCGTGGGCGGATGGCAGAACCCTCCCCGCGCCGCGACGCGCGTCTCTCCCTCGCCCAGGCGCGCCGGGCGGCCCTGTCCGCCCAGGGCTTCGCCGACCCGCGCCCCGGAGGCAGGCCCACCCTCACCCACCTGGCACGGGTGGTGCGCAGGGTGGGCATGGTGCAGATCGACAGCGTGAACGTTCTCGCCCGCAGCCAGTACCTGCCGGTGTTCGCCCGGCTGGGCGGCTACGACACCGCCCTGCTGGACCGGGCCGTCACCAGCCGCGCGGGCGGGAGCGCCGCCCGCCTGGTGGAGTGCTGGGCGCACGAGGCCAGCCTCGTGCCGCCCGCCACCCGGCAGCTGATGCGCTTCCGGATGGAGCGCAACCGCGCGAACGCCGGCCGGGACTGGCGCGACGGCGCCCTGCGGGAGAGTCCGGAGCTGATCAAGGCGGTATACGAGGAGGTGGCCCGGATCGGCCCGGCCACCGCCCGCGAGGTCGAGGCCGCGATGGCCCACGACGCCCCCCGCACCAAGGAGCACTGGGGCTGGAACTGGTCCGAGGTCAAGCGGTGCCTGGAGTACCTGTTCTGGGTGGGCGACGTCATGGCCGACGGGCGCAATGCCCAGTTCGAGCGCCGCTACGCTCTCACCGAGCGGGTCCTACCAGCGGGGCTGCACGGAACTCCGGTTCCCGATCCGGAGGAGGCCCACCGGGAGCTGGTGGCGATCGCGGCCCGAGCTCACGGGGTGGCGACCGAGCCGTGCCTGCGGGACTACTTCCGGCTGGAGGCCGCCGCGTCCAAGCGTGCCGTCGCCGACCTGGTGGATGCCGGGGAACTGGTCCCGGTGCGTGTACAGGGCTGGGAGCGGACCGCCTACCTGCACTCCGGAGCCCGGCTACCGCGCCGGGTGGAGGCGCGCGCCCTGCTCAGCCCGTTCGACTCCCTAGTGTGGACGCGCGGCCGCGCCGAGGAGCTGTTCGGGTTCCGCTACCGGCTGGAGATCTACGTGCCCGCGGCCAAGCGGGTGCACGGCTACTACGTGCTGCCGTTCCTGCTGGGCGACCGGCTGGTGGCGCGGGTGGACCTCAAGGCGGACCGTGCCGCCGGGGTACTGCTGGCGCGGCAGCTCACGCTGGAGGAGGACGCCCCGGCCGAGACCGTGCCCGAGCTGGTCGAGGAGCTGTCCGCGATGGCCGCCTGGCTGGGCCTGGAGAGGGGCGTGGGCGGCCCGGCGCTCGGTTAGCGGTGTTCGCCGGCCCCCGCGTTGGAGGAGATCCCGGTCAGTTCGGCGAGACGCGCGGGGTCCGGCACGACCACCGCCCCACGCTCAGGGTTCGGCCGGTTCGTCTCCTCTGGTCATCTGCTTGATCCGGTCGCTGGACAGGCGGACGTCGCCTTTGCCGCGCAGGCGCTCGGTGGTCCGCCTGCCGCTCGGGTGGGTTCGACCCCCGGCCCTGGGATACGAGCTCCGCCAGAGGCGCTCCCCGGCCCGCGGTCTCGCGGGCCCTCTCGAAGGCGGTCCCGTCCAGGCGTTCCCGCGGCTCTCCCGAGGTGTCGAGCGGACCCGCCCGGGAGAGGGCGTCTCGCGGTGCTTGCGGCTCGTGCGTTGTTCGATCCGCGGGAGAAGCCCACGTTTCGACGCTCGCCCCGGGGGCAGCGCATCCCGGAAGAGGTCGCACGGCGCCTCACTGACCACGCATGATCCGGCAATTTTCGTTCAAAATGGACTTATCTCACGGGTGGGACCGGGCCTAGCCTGGAGGGGAGGCGGAGAGGGGCAGCACACCCACCCTGAGTGGCACCGTCCCCGTCCCGCCACTGCGAGGGGAGAGCCATGACCCGGCTCACGACGGCGAAGTCGGGACCCGCGCTCGAAGCGCTCCGCTCCGGGCTGACCGGCCCCGTACTCACCCCCGGAGACACCGGTTACGGGGACGCCCGATCCGTCTTCAACAGCATGATCGGCCTGCGCCCCGCCGCCATCGCCCAGTGCGCGTCCGTCGACGACGTGCGGCGCTGTGTCGAGTGCGCACGCGAGGAGGGGCTGGAACTCGCCGTACGCGGCGGCGGCCACAGCGTCGCGGGCATGGGGCTCACCGACGGCGGCCTGGTCATCGACCTGTGCCGTCTCCGTTCGGTGACGGTGGATGCTGAGGCCATGGAGGCCCGGGTCGGCGGGGGTGCCCTCATGCGCGACCTGGACGTGGCCACCGCACCGTTCGGACTGGCCACCACGGGCGGCCGGGTCTCGACCACCGGTGTGGCCGGATTCGCGCTCGGCGGAGGGTCGGGGTGGCTGGAGCGCAAGTTCGGTCTGGCCTGCGACAACCTGCTCGAAGCAGACCTGGTGACCGCCGGGGGCGACCGCGTGCGCGCCTCGGCGGGAGAGAACCCGGAGCTGTTCTGGGCGCTGCACGGCGGCGGCGGCAACTTCGGTGTCGCCACCCGGCTGGTCTTCCGCCTGCACCCGCTGCCGAGCTTCTCACTCGGACTGCTCTTCTTCCATCCCGAGGACGGTCCCGCCGTGGTCCGCGCGTACCGCGACCTGATGGGACAGGCCCCGGACGAACTCGGCGGCGGCGTCATCTACCTGGTCGCGCAGCCGGAGCCGTTCGTCCCCGACGCACTGGTGGGCACCCTGGTGTGCGCGGTCGTCCTGCCCTGTGCGGGCGATGAGCGGATGCTGCGGGACCTGGCCGCTCCGCTGACACAGATGGGACCGGCGGCCGGGATGCTCGCCGGGATGCCCTACGCGCAGGCGCAGCAGGCCCTGGACGACCCGCCCGGATACCGCAACTACTGGTCGGTGGAGAACATGGACTCGCTGCCGGACGAGTTCATCGAGCGGTTCTGCGCCCGTGCCTACGGGATGCCGATCCCCTCCCCGACCCAGCACGTCCTCTTCCCGTTCGGTGGCGCGATGGACCGTCCGAAGACGGACTACCCCGTGCCGTGGCGGCACTCCGCGTGGGCGGTGCACCCGCTGGCCATGTGGGAGGACGCGGCCGACGACCGGCGCGCCCGCGACTGGGTGCACGACGTATGCGAGGACACCGCCCCCTGGCGGACCGGCGACGTCTACCTCAACTTCGTCGGCGACGAGGGCTCCGAGCGTGTCGCGGCCGGGCGCGGAGCGGCCAACCACCGACGCCTGGCCGAGGTCAAGCGGGAATTCGACCCAGACAACCTCTTCCACCGCAACCACAACATCCGGCCCGCACCCACCGGGTACCGGCCGCCCCCGCCCCGCCAGGGATGAGGGACGGCGCCAGGAACGGCGTCCCTGTGCGTGACCGAGGGCGTTCCCGACCACGCACGGGTGGAAGTCGGCCTCAGACCCGTTCGATGACGGTGGTGTTGGCCTGGCCGCCGCCCTCACACATGGTCTGGAGGCCGTAGCGGCCGCCGGAGCGGTGCAGTTCGTTGACCAGCTTGGTCATCAGGACCGCGCCGGTGGCGCCCAGCGGGTGGCCCAGTGCGATGGCCCCGCCGTTGGGGTTGACCTTGGCCGGGTCGGCGCCCAGCTCGTCGATCCAGGACATGGGGACGGGGGCGAAGGCCTCGTTGATCTCGATGACGTCGATGTCGTCGATGCTCAGTCCGGCCTTGTCCAGCGCGATCCTCGTGGCGGGGATCGGGGCAGTGAGCATGTACACCGGGTCGTCGCCGACCAGGGACAACTGCACGATCCGAGCCAGCGGGGTCAGCCCGTGCCGCTCCACCGCGGCCTCGGAGGCGAGCAGGACGGCACCCGCGCCGACGGAGACCTGGCTGGCCACGGCGGCAGTCAGGTCCCAGCCCTCGCGCAGCGGCTTGAGGCCCGCCATCTTCTCCAGGGTGGTGTCGGGGCGCACGCCCTCGTCCACGGTGACACCGGCCAGCGGGGCGACCTGGTCGTCGAAGCGGCCCTCGGCGACGGCTCTGGCCGCACGCTGATGGCTCTCCAGTGCGAACCTCTCCATGTCCTCACGCCTGTAGCCCCACTTCTCGGCCATGAGCTGTGCGCCGCGGAACTGGGAGATCTCCTGGGAGCCATAGCGCTCGGCCCAGCCGTCGCCGAACAGGCTGAGGCCGTGGTCGAGGGCGAACCGGGCGTTGGAGCCCATGGGGACCATGCCCATGTTCTCCACGCCGGAGGCCACGACGAGGTCCTGGGTTCCGGACATGACGCCCTGGGCGGCGAAGTGCACGGCCTGCTGGGAGGAGCCGCACTGGCGGTCGATGGTGACGCCGGGAACGGTCTCGGGCAGCCCGGCGGAGAGCCAGGCGGTGCGGGCGATGTCGAGGGCCTGCGGTCCCACCTGGGAGACACAGCCCATGATGACGTCCTCGACCGCGGACGGATCGACCCCTGTACGGGTCACGAGCTCCTTGAGTACGTGGGCACCCAGGTCGGCGGGGTGCACGGCAGCCAGCGCGCCCTTCCTGGTTCCGACGGGGGTGCGTACTGCGCCGACGATGTAGGCCTCGGCCACGGGGTCCTCCAAGCACTGGACGGCATCACTGAACCGAACTGTATTCGGTTTTGGCGCACTGACAAGTGCCCTTCACGCCCTCTCCGCGTTCCACCGGGTCAGTCGGCCCCGGAGGACCCCCTGCCCAGGGCCGCGGCGTCCCCCTCGTCCCCCAGGGTGTCCGCGGTCATCCGCTCCAGGGCGGCGACCACCTCCGGGTGCTCCTGCGGCGCGTAGTCGGCCAGCAGGGAGCGCAGTGCCGTGCGCTGGGCGTCGAAGACGCTCCGCGCCGCCCGCGCGCCGGCCGGTCCGAGCGTCCAGGGCTCCCCCTCTCCGACCAGGTATCCCGCTTCCAGGAGCTCGGCGTGTACGGGCTCCCAGCGGTCGGCGGCGATCCCGGACATCCGCGCCAGCTCGTCGGGGCACAGCGGCCCGGTGACCCCGAGATGGCTCAGCACCCAGCACGCGTGCGGGGAGACCTCCAGCCCGGCGGCCTCGCGCAACCGCTCGTACATCTGGTCCGCGCCCTCCCTGCCGCAGGCCCGATAGACCTCGCGCTCCACGTGCGCGAGGGCGCTGCGGCCCCCGGAGGCCACCGGAGGGACCGACTCGTCCAGGTCGGGGGCGTCGATGGTGGTGCGCAGCGGGATCTGCCTGAGGCACAGTGCGATGACGAACCCGAGGACCCCGACGGGCACCGCGCACAGGAAGACGACGTCGATCGCGTCGGCGTAGGCCTGGAGGAAGGACGCCTGCGTCTGCGGGGACAGCCGGTCGAGACCGCGCGGGTCGCTCTCCAGGTCGGCGACGCTCACCCCGGCCGGGAGAGCGATCCGATCGGCGCGCGCGGCGAGGTTGGCGGCCAGCCGCC
Source organism: Nocardiopsis sp. CNT312 (assembly GCF_000515115.1). GTDB lineage: Bacteria > Actinomycetota > Actinomycetes > Streptosporangiales > Streptosporangiaceae > Nocardiopsis. Next base: position 218,264 of record NZ_KI911538.1, on the reverse strand, counting down.
CGGCGAACACCGATCCGAAGACCGCGGTGCCGAACGCCCCTCCCACGGAGCGGAAGAACGTGACGGAGGAGGTGGCGACCCCCAGGTCGCGGTAGGCGGCGGCGTTCTGCGCGACGATGACCACCACCTGCATCACCAGGCCCAGCCCCACCCCGAGGGTGAGGAAGAACAGACCCATGACCGGGTCGGGGGTGTCCGGGCCGAGGGTGGACATGAGGAGCAGCGCTGCCGTCACCAGCACCATCCCGGCGATGGGGAAGAGCTTGTAGTGCCCGGTGCGGGTGATCAGGTGCCCGCTCCCGAGCGAGGTGAGGAAGAGGCCCAGCACCATCGGCAGCAGGTACAGCCCGGAGGCCGTGGGCGACAGGCCGTGCACCACCTGGAGGAACATGGGGATGAAGGCCAGCGACCCCAGCATGGCGAAGCCGGTGCAGAACCCGAGGGCCATCGACGCGGCGATGACCCGGTTGGTGAACAGGCCGAGCGGCATGACGGGGTCATCCGCGTGTCGGGCGGTCCACCACCAGCCCGCGCCCAGGACCAGGGCGGCCGCTCCCAGACCGATGACCTCCGGTGAGGACCAGGGGTAGACGCTGCCACCCCAGGAGGCCACGAGGGTCACGCACACCGCGGTCGCCGCGAGGAGGACGATCCCGGCGTAGTCGACACGCTGCCTGCTCCCGGGCCGGACGCGGGGCAGGACCAGCAGGACGGTCAGGAACGCCACCAGGCCGATCGGCAGGTTGACGTAGAAGACCCAGCGCCAGGACAGATGGTCGACGAAGAACCCGCCTAGCAGCGGGCCCGCCACACTGGCCACGCCGAAGACCGCGCCGAACCAGCCCTGGTAGCGCCCGCGCTCACGCGGGGAGACGACGTCGCCGATGATCGCCGACGCCAGCACCATGAGCCCGCCGCCGCCGATGCCCTGGAGGCCCCGGAACAGGATCAACTGGAGCATGCTCTGTGCGGTTCCGCACAGGGCGGACCCGGCGAGGAAGACCGCGATGCAGACGAGGAAGAGGTGCTTGCGGCCGAACTGGTCACCGAGCTTGCCCCAGAGCGGGGTGCTGGCGGTGACGGCGAGCAGGTAGGCAGTGATCACCCAGGACAGGTGGTTGAGGCCGCCGAGGTCGGACACGATCGTCGGCAGCGCCGTGGAGACGATCGTCTGGTCCAGGGCCGCGAGCAGGACCGTGAGCATGAGCGCGACCATGATCACCGCGATACGGCCCCCGTCGTGCTCCCTGCGCCGACGGCGGCTTCCTCCGGCCCCACCGGGCCTCGCCTCGTCTCGGGCCATGCTCTCCCCCCTCGGCTCGGGTGCGCCCCCACCCTAGGAACCAGGCGTTCACCGACTTGTCAGGAATCACCGGGATGAACAGGGATTTTGCCCGCGCTTGTCGCCCCACCTTCTCAACCGAACGTGATTCGGTTAGCGTGTGGGCACAGGTGATCCGCGTTCGTATTCGGAGTAGCGCATGAAACGGGAAGCATTCAGCCCCGAGCACGACCTCTTCCGCGAGAGCGTGGCCGCCTTCCTCACCCGCGAGGTCGCCCCCTTCCACGAGGAGTGGGAACGGGACGGGATCGTCCCCCGCAAGGTGTGGGCGAGGGCCGGTGAGGTCGGCCTGCTCGGCCACGGCGTCCCGGAGGAGTACGGGGGTACGGGGACCGACGACTACCGCTACAACCAGATCGTCAACGAGGAGATCACCGGGGCCCGCGCCAGCGGGCTCGGCATCACCCTCCAGAACGACGTCATGGCGCCCTACATGGTGGGCCTCACCAGCGACGACCAGAAGAAGCGGTGGCTGCCGGGCTTCGCATCCGGTGAACTCATCACCGCCATCGCCATGACCGAGCCGGGGACCGGAAGCGACCTCCAGGGCATCACGGCCTCCGCCGTGCGCGAGGGCGGCGAGTACGTCCTCAACGGGCAGAAGACCTTCATCACCAACGGCGTCAACGCCGACCTGGTGATCGTGGTCTGCCGGACCGGTCCCGGAGCGGGTGCCCAGGGCTTCTCACTCATCGCCGTGGAGCGGGGCACACCCGGCTTCGAGCGCGGCCGCAACCTCGACAAGATAGGCATGAAGGCGCAGGACACCGCCGAACTGTTCTTCTCCGACGCGCGCGTTCCCGTGGGCAACCTCATCGGCCGGGAAGGGCAGGGCTTCATCCACCTGATGGAGAACCTGCCCCAGGAGCGGCTGTCGATCGCCACGTGCGCGGTCGCGGGCGCCGCGGGGATGCTCCGGCGCACCATCGAGTACTGCAAGGAGCGCACCGCCTTCGGCCGACCGATCGGACGCTTCCAGAACTCACGTTTCGTCCTGGCCGAGATGGCCACCGAGGTGGACCTGGGACAGGTGTACGTGGACCGTGCGGTCGCACTGCTCAACCGGGGTGAACTCACCGTCGAGGACGCCGCCATGGCCAAGTGGTGGACCACCGAGATGTGCAACCGGGTCATGGACCGGTGCCTCCAGCTTCACGGCGGGTACGGGTACATGATGGAATACCCCGTGGCGAGGGCATGGCAGGACGCCCGTGTCCAGACGATCTTCGGCGGCACCACCGAGATCATGAAGGAGATCGTGGGGCGCGGACTGGGACTGTAGGCTCCGCCGCGTTCGAGTGGCGGACGGGCCTCCGGCTCGGACGCCGGGCGGAGACACGCGAAGGCACGGAGGAGACGGCCATGAGCGGCGCGTGGGACGGCCTCATCGTCATGGGGCTGCTGATCGTCCTGCTCGTGATCGGCGTCCGCAAGCTCCGGCCGAAGGTCCACATCCCCTGGACCACCAGCGGGATCGTGGTGTTCTTCATCTTCGTGTGCCTGCTGCTGTGGGCGTGGTCCTGGCGCTGAGCGGGGCGGGCCCTTCTCAGCCGAGCTCCTCGGCGCCGTCCTCGTCCTCGCCGCCGTACATCGGCATCTCGAACCAGACCGCCTTGCCGTCCGGCGTGGGGCGCGAACCCCACCGGGCAGCGAGCTGCTCGACCAGGTAGAGGCCGCGGCCGCCCTCGTCGTCGGCGGCGGCGCTGCGGATACGGGGCAGCCGCAGGTCGTGATCGAACACCTCCACCCACACGGCGCAGGCACCGCGCCGCAGCCGCAGGAGGAACTCCTTCTCCGCCGGGTCCTCGACCGCGTCGGAGGAGGCGACCTCCTCCAGCAGGTCCGTCCAGTCCTCGTCGAACTCGCCGCCACCCGTGTCGAAGGGCACCTCGGAGTCCAGGACCCCTCCACCGGTGAACGCGCGGTGTACCGGGTGCGGGGTGGCGTGGATGACGACGTTGGTGACGATCTCCGAGACCAGAAGGCAGGCCAGTTCCGCCTGGTCCCGGTCCATCCCCCACTCCTTGAAGGTGCTGGCCGCCAGGTGGCGCGCCTCGCCCACCGTGGAGGCCTCGGATCTGAACCAGCCCTCGCGCAGCGCCAGTTCGTCGGAGTGCGTGCGCACCACCAGGAGCGCGGTGTCGTCGTCGGCGTCGCCGGGCACGCTGTCCAGGGCGGCCTCGGCGATCTGCCGCACGTCCTTGTCCGCGACCTCGGTGACGCCCTCCACCAGGCGCGCCAGCGCGTCGGCGGTGTCGGGCGCGACCCCGGGCAGGTGCCGCTCCACCAGACCGTCGGTGTACATCACCAGGGTGGCCCCGATGGGCAGCGTCAGGTTCGCCTGGTGGTAGACGATGTCCTCGCCGGCTCCGCCGCGGGCTCGCACGCCCAGCATGCGGTCGGTGACCTCCAGTTCGAGGGCCTCCACCGAGTCGGAGGTGACCAGCAGCGGTGGGGCGTGTCCGGCGTTGGCGTAGGACAGCTCCCGTGACCATGCGTCGTAGACCATGTACAGGCAGCTCACACTGGGGATCCAGGTGCCGCCGCCGTCGTCGTCGGGCTTGCCGAGCTGGCGGACCCACTCGTCGAGTTCCCGGAGGATGTCGGCGGGCTCCCGATCCGCCTGGGCGAAGGCGCGCAGGGCGGCGCGCAGTTGCCCCATGACCGCCGCCGCGTGCGGCCCCCGGCCCTCGACGTCGCCGATGACCAGGCCCACCCGACCCGCAGAGAGCGGGATGGCGTCGTAGAAGTCGCCCCCGACCTGGGTCTGCACCCCGTAGCCGTGGGCGGACAGCGGGCCCGCGGGGAGGTAGTCGTGCGCGATCGTGAGCCCGTCCAGGGGCGGGAAACCGCTCGGCAGCAGGCTCTTCTGGAAGACCAGTGCGGTGGCGCGCTCCTCCTCGAACAGCCGGGCGTTGTCGATGGCCAGTGCGACCCGGGAGGCGATGGCACCCACCAAGTCCCGGTCGAACCCGCCGTAGGTGCTCTTCTGGCGCGGGGAGAGTCCCGACAGAGACAGGGTGAGCACGCCCAGCACCTCCCCGCGGGCTCGCAGGGGCGCCGCGATCGCGGAGGTGACCCCGACCTGACGGGAGACGGTGTCGGCCCGGCCCCCGTAGACGCCGTCGAGGAGGTGGTCGCCGCTGACGACGGTCTCCTGACGCCGCAGTGCCTGGGTCACGAAGTGACGTTCGGGGTAGCGGACCTCGTCACCGACGCCGTACCAGGTGCGTTCCGGGGGCGTCCACCCCTCGGCGTGGACGGACACCCTCCGGATGAGGCGCTCGTGGTCGTAGAGGTCGATGAAGCAGTGGTCGGCGAACTGTGGGACGAGTATGCCGGCCACGCCCTTGACCGTGGAGTCGAACCCCAGGGAGTTGGCCAGGCGGGACCCGATCCGCTCCAGCAGGCCGTACTGCTCCTCCACCCGGCCGCTGCGCAGCGCTTCGCGCGCGATCAGGGTGATGCCGTCGATCTCGCCGTTCCCGTCGTGCATGGGGACCGCTTGGGCTCGGACGTGGATCCAGGTGGAGTCGCCCTTGAGGACGGCGAACGTGCCCTCCCACGGCTCACCGCGCAGGACCCTGCGCGCCAGCTGGGAGGCGTGTTCGCGGTCGGACTCGTGGATGCCGATGTCGAGGAGGGAGAGGCCGACGTAGTCGCGGCCGTCGACGAAACCGAAGAGTTCACGCGCGAAGGGGTTCCAGTACCTGAGCAGGCTGAACCTGTCGATGACGACGATGGCGATCTGGGCCTGGTCCACCACGGAAGCCGAGGCCAGGGTCCCACTCTCCCGGAAGGGCTCGCCCCACCGTGTCATCTAGCCGCCACCTCGCCGTCATGAGCTGCACACATGCCCGCTCCCGGTCACCCGAAACGACCGCACCTTGAAGCGAGCGTAGCAATACCGTCAATGCCCCCGCAGCGCGTTGCGGCAACCCGATGTGCCACCGCACGCAAGGGGCGGTTCACGGTTTGGCGACGAAGATGTGCCCGGAGACGTCCGCCGACAGATCGGTGGTACCGGCCTCGCCTCCCGTGACACGGACCCCGCCGTCCAGGGACCGCACCACCACGTCCTGCTCCGGTTGTACCCCGGATCTGCGCAGGGCGAGCATGGTGTCGGCGTCCGACTGCAGGACTTCGCTGATGCGCCGGACGGTGACCGTGGTGTCCGCCGGCCCGACGGCGTCCGCCATCGGGACGATCGACTCGTCGGTGAAGGGCTCGGTCACGTAGTCCTTCAGGCCCAGCTCCTCCAACCCGGGGATGGGGTTGCCGTGCGGGCACACCGAGGGGCTGTTGAGCAGGCCCACGAGCCGCTCCTCCACCGCTTCGGAGATCACGTGCTCCCATCGGCAGGCCTCGATGTGGACGTCCTCCCAGGGGAGCCCGATGACGTCGACGAGCAGCCGTTCGGCCAGGCGGTGCTTGCGCATGACGTGCGTGGCCAGCCTGCGGCCCTCGTCCGTCATGACCAGGTGCCGGTCGTTCTCGACGCGCAGCAGGCCGTCGCGCTCCATGCGGGCCACGGTCTGGCTCACGGTGGGGCCGCTCTGGTGCAAGCGCTCGGCGATCCGGGCGCGCAGCGGGACGATCCCCTCCTCCTCGAGTTCGAAGACCGTCCGGAGGTACATCTCCGTCGTGTCGATCAGCCCGTGTGCTGTCAACTCTCCCCTCCCAAGGCTCTGTGCCCGGCACGCGAGTTACGCCGGGCACGGCGGGTCTCTCACAACACAGGCCGGAGGCACGTGATTCCCAGGGGCCGAGTGGGGACCGGGACGTCCGCAGGACCGCGGGAGCGACCACCGATGACCGTCATCATATCGCGGCGGAACCGGCCCTGTTTTCGCCGGGGTCTCACTATGTGGATACTTCTTCGATCCGTGTCCGCCCTCACGGTGCCAGGCGCTCGACGCGCCATTCCCCCGCCGCACCGCGGGTGTAGGCGAACCGGTCGTGCATGCGGTCGGCCCCGCCCTGCCAGAACTCCACCTCCTCCGGCACCAGGCGGTACCCGCCCCAGTAGGACGGGCGGGGCACCTCCCGGCCGTCGGCCCACACGTCCTCGAACTCGCGGTAGAGGCGGTCCAGCTCGGCGCGGTCGGCCACCGGCCGCGACTGGCGCTCACTCGCCCACGCTCCGATCCGGGAGCCGCGCGGCCGCGTCGCGAAGTAGCGGTCGTTCTCCTCGCCGGAGAGGCGCACCACCCGCCCGGCCACCATCACCTGGCGGCGTACGGAGTGCCAGGGGAAGACAGCGCAGGCACGCGGATCAGCGTCCAGCGCCCGGCCCTTGCGCGAGGCGTAGTTGGTGAAGAAGCGCAGTCCGCCGCGGTCACAGCCCTTCATCAGCACCGTGCGGGCCCTCGGCATACCCGTGGGCTCGACCGAGGCCAGCACCATGGCGTTGGGTTCGACGACCCCGCGGTCACAGGCCTCCTCGAACCACAGGTGGAACTGGGTCATGGGGTGGTCGGCCAGTCCGGATCGCCGCAAAGGCTCTCCCAGGTACGGTTTCCGCAGTTCGGCAGGGTCGTGGTGGTGCACAGACGGCATACTCTCGCGCCGCGCGGCTCCCGCGCCACCCGCCCCCACCGGTGGCGCGGGAGCCGCGCCGGGAAATCTCGCGCCCTGACCGGCGCGGGCAGGGCCCGGACCACTACGCTGGAGGCCGTGACCGACGACATTCAGATTCCCGCGAACCTGCTGCCCTCCGACGGCCGTTTCGGCAGCGGTCCGTCCAAAGTCCGCCCCGAGCAGCTGGCGGCCCTCCACTCCTCCGGCAGCCGCTACATGGGCACCTCCCACCGGCAGAAGCCGGTCAAGTCCCTGGTGTCCCGGGTGCGCTCGGGTGTGAGCGAGCTCTTCAGCCTCCCCGAGGGCTACGAGGTCGTCCTCGGCAACGGGGGCACGACCGCGTTCTGGGACATCGCCGCCCACGGCCTGCTGCGCTCCAAGTCGCAGCACCTGGCCTTCGGCGAGTTCTCCAGCAAGTTCGCCAAGGTCGCCAAGGGTGCCCCGTGGCTGGAGGCGCCCACCGTCATCGAGACCGAGCCGGGCAGCCACGGCGCGCCCGTCGCCGAGGCCGGCGTGGACGTGTACGCGCTCACCCACAACGAGACCTCCACGGGCGTGGCCGCTCCGATCAAGCGGGTGGCGGGTGCCGACGACGACGCGCTCGTGCTCGTGGACGCCACCAGCGGCGCCGGCGGCCTGCCCGTCGACATCTCCGAGACGGACGTCTACTACTTCGCGCCGCAGAAGAGCTTCGCCTCCGACGGCGGCCTGTGGGTGGCGGTCATGTCGCCCAGGGCCCTGGCCCGGGTAGAGGAGATCGCGGCGACCGACCGCTACATCCCGGAATTCTTCTCACTGACCACCGCGGTCGCCAACTCCCGCAAGGACCAGACCTACAACACCCCGGCCGTGGCCACGCTGCTGCTCCTGGCCGAGCAGTTGGAGTGGATGAACTCCCGGGGCGGCCTGAAGTGGACGGTGGAGCGCACGGCGGAGTCCTCGTCGGTCCTCTACGACTGGGCCGAGCGGTCCCCGGTGGCCACGCCCTTCGTCACCGACCCCGCCCAGCGGTCCCAGGTGGTGGGCACCATCGACTTCAGCGACGACGTGGACGCCGCCGCGATCGCCAAGGTGCTGCGCGCCAACGGGGTCGTCGACACCGAGCCCTACCGCAAGCTGGGCCGCAACCAACTGCGCGTCGCCATGTTCCCCGCCGTGGAGCCCGGCGACGTCAGGGCACTGACCGAGTGCGTCGACTTCGTCCTGGACAAGCTGTCCTGACCTGATCGCCGCGCGGAGGGGCCGCCCCGGGCGTGAACTGGATTTCCCAGTCCAACTTCCGGGGAGCAGTTCAGACGGGCCGGCCCCTCCGCGTCCGAGGCGGCGCGCCCGCTGGGGGACAATGGGGGGCGCGGCCCTCCCCGGTTCCCCCGAAGGGCCGTACCGCCACCGCACGCACTCCAGGACGGTTCGACCTTGCGCAGGAACAAGAAGGAACTCCCGATCACGATCATCTCGCACCGGGGCGCCTCAGGTCACCGGCCGGAGCACACCCTGGCCTCTTACGAGCTGGGGGCCCGGCACGGGGGCGACTTCATCGAGATGGACCTGGTGGCCACCAGGGACGGCCGACTGATCTGCCGCCACGAGCAGGAGATCGGGCACACCACGGACGTGGCCGACCGGCCCGAGTTCGCCGATCGCCGCACCACGCGGACCATCGACGGCCGCGAGGCGGAGGGGTTCTTCGCCCAGGACTTCACCCTGGCCGAGATCAAGACCCTGCGGGCGGTGGAGCGGCTCCGGGACGTGCGCGCGGAGAACACGGCGATGGACGGGGTCTACGAGGTCCCGACCCTGGAGGAGGTCATCGGGCTGGCGCTGTCCCTGACCAAGGAGCTGGGGCGCCCCATCGGGATCTACCCGGAGACCAAGCATCCCGCCTACCATGCCTCCCAGGGCCTGGAGCTGGAACCGCTCCTCATCGCGGCGCTGCGTGGGGCCGGGCTCACCGGCGACGAGCCGAAGGTGCCGGTGTTCCTCCAGTCCTTCGAGGCGGAGAGCCTGCGCAAACTCGCCGGGACCGGGCTGCGGCTCGTCTACCTCATGGGTGCTGGGGAGCCGTGGCGGCCCTACACCACCCCGGAGGGCCTGGCGGAGGTGGCCACGTTCGCCCACGCGATCGGCCCGGACAAGAACCTGGTGGTGCCGGTGACCGGAGACGGCGAACTGGATGAGCCGACACCGCTGGTGGCCGACGCGCACGAGGCCGGGCTGCTGGTCCACCCCTACACGTTCCGCAGCGAGAACCGCTTCCTGCCCGAGAGCCTGCGATCGCCGGGCGATCCGTCCGATTACGGGGGCTTCGCCGCCGAGTACGAGGCCTTCTTCGAGGTGGGCGTGGACGGTGTGTTCACCGACTTCTCCCGGCACGCCTTCCTGGCCCGCGAGCACTTCCTCCTCGGCGACCAGGGCTGACGCCGGTCACTGGACGTCGAACTCGTTGCCCTCCGGGTCGAGCATCGTGACCGGCGAGACCCCGGGCTCCTCCACCGTGCGCACCGCCCGGGAAGAAGCGTTCCGGGGCGTCCACGCTCACCAGGCGCGGATCGACCCGTGAGAGGGCCGCGAGAGCCGTCGACGCCAGTCCCCGGTGGCGGAGAGCCGCTCCGGGGCGGCGGCCGCGGCACGGGCCGAGACGGGAACGGGCACTCCGTACAGGTGGGACTGGGCGGGCGGGGGTTTCGTTCACGCATGCGGCGTCCGAAGGTGCGACAGAGCATCCCAAGACAGAAGCCTGCCCCGCATAACCGACTATCTACCCCTTCCGGGCGAGCAACACGATGCCTCCGATGGCGAGCAGCGCCACAGCGGCACCGGCGACGATGAACCGCAGTGCGCCGCCCGAGCCGGGACCGGCACCGCCGGCCTGCTCCGTCTCCCCCTCCTGCCCGGTCTCCGCAGCGCTCTCCGGGGCCTGCCCGGACCGGTACTCCTCGGGCAGCGGTACCCGCCACACGGGGGCGTTCACCCCCTCGGTCCCGGCCATGAGCGCGGTGCCGTCGGGGGTGAAGGCAATCGCCTCCCCCCGGTCGGACTCCGGCAGTTCGAAGGAGCCCATGGAGGTGCCCGGCACACCCTCAGTGGAGTCGTAGACGGTCACCCCCCAGTAGGTGCGCAGCACGTACCGGGTTCCGTCGGGGTGGAACGCGGCGTCGGTGACGAACAGCGGCGCGCTGTCGATCCGCTCCAGGACGTTGGTCGCCGCGGGGTCGATCTCCTCGGGTGCCGCGTACACCGTTCCGGAGAACTCCTTGGACACCACGTACAGGCGCCCGTCGCGGGGGTCGACCATCATCGCCTCCGCGTCGCGGCCACCGTCGGCGTAGGTGAGGGTGAGCGTCTCGGGTTCCACGGTGGTGTCGGCGAGCACCTCCGGTTCGGTGAACCGGTGCACGGTGACACTGGGCCAACCGCCCCCGTAGTTGTCACCGATGTTCCCCACGAGGACCACCGGGACGCCGTCAGGCCCCTCGGTGACGGTGACCGCCTCCCAGTCGCGGATCCGCACCGCGAGGGTGACCGTCGCCAGTGTCTCGCCCTCCCCGTTCACCGCGTACAGCGCGGGTGCCACGTCCACGCCGCTGTCGTTGTGGGTCCACCACACCCCCTCGTGTCTGAGCGAGGGGGCGATCCCGCTCGACTCGGCGATCCGCGGGTCCTGGAGGGTGAACGCCGTCTCCGACCCCTCCGGGCCCTCGCCGCCCCGCGGGTAGTCCAGGCCGCCGGTCCCGCCGCCGTCGGCCCCGGCGGCCAGCGCCGGAAACGGCACGAGGGCGAGGCCGACTGCGGCGGCCGCGGCGAGCGTGAGCGATCGTGTCATGGCCGCCATCCTGCCAGGCATCCGCGGAGACGTGCTTGCACCCGCTGGGGAGCGGGCACATTCCGGCATACGGAGCGCGGTGAGGAGGGCCCATGAGGATCGTCGCCTGTCTCAACGGTGACCGCCGCCCCGGTGCGCACCCGGCCCTGCCGGTGTCCCCGGAGCAACTGGTGGCGGACGCCCACGCCGTCGTGGGCGCGGGAGCGACGGAGATCCACGTGCACCCGCGCGACGCCACCGGCGCCGAGTCGCTGGAACCCCAGGTGGTCACACCGCTGATGGAGTACCTGCGCGAGGCGGGACCGAACGTGCCCGTGTCGCTGACCACCGCCTTGTCCGCACAGTCCGACCCCTGGCGCCGCTACGACATGGTGCAGCGGTGGGCGGCCTCGGCGCTCCCGGACTCGGCGACGGTGCACCTACACGAGGCCGGTTCGGTGGACCTGGCCCACCTGCTGGAGGACCGGCGGGTGGCCGTGGAGGCGGGGGTGTGGACGGTGGAGGCGGCGCGCATCCTCGTCGCCACGAAGCTCCGGGCGGCGGCGGTGCTGGTCGAGCCGACCCAGGTGAGGGCCGAGGACGCCCGCGCCAACGCCGACGCCGTCCTGAGCCTGCTGGACCGCGCCAAGGTGGCGGCGCCCCGCCTGCTGCACGGCTCCGACGCGACCGCGTGGCCGATGCTGGAGGCGGCCGTCTCCGCCGGGTACGACGTGCGGATCGGACTGGAGGACACCATGCGCCTGCCCGACGGCACGGAGGCCCACGACAACGCCGCCCTGGTGGCCCAAGCGGTGGAGCTGGTGGGCGCCGCGGCGTAAACGGTTCAGGGCGCGCGGACCGCTTCGGCTGGCCCCCGGACCTCCCGTAAGCGGGGCACCGGACACGGCGGCCCGCCTCAGTCCAGGAGCGCTCCAAGCAGCACGAGGAGCATGATCGAGCCGAGCACCACGGGCAGCAGCCAGCGCTGCTTGCGGTTGTTGGTGAGCATGCTCATGGTGTCGGGCTCCGGAGGGTCGGTTGAGAGATCGTCTCAGCCTAACTCCCATGTTCGAACGGTCCGGTACCGGTCGGCGGCTCCCGGACGGCTCTCCACGAGGTGCACCCGGCGCGCCTCCCACACGGTCCCGGACAGGGTTCCCAAGGCGGCGACCGTGTCGGAGAGGTCGCGCGGCGGCCTGCTGCGGGCGATCGTGACGTGCGGCACGTAGGGTCGGCGCTCGACCGGGATCCGCGCGGCGCGCGCGGCCGAGCGCAGACCGCGGGCCAGCCGGTCCAGGGCGACGGTGTCTCCGGTGACCGCCGCCCACAGGACCGCCGAACGCGGTCCCCGCCGCGGGAAGCGCCCCCAGCCCTGGACTCCGAGCGTCAGGGGGTGGCGGACCCGCACCTGCTCCGCGACCCGCTCGGCCAGGGCGGGCAGGCGCTCCTCCGCGACCTCGCCGAGGAAGACCAGGGTGATGTGCCACTCCTCACGGGGCACCCATCTCAGGTCGGGCGTGTGCGCGCGCCCGAGCGCGACGGCCGCCTCGACGGCGTCCAGGGTGTCGGGGGGAGGGGAGAGAGCGACGAACAGCCTCATGTCCCGTTCCTTCCCCCGTGGTGAGGCGTACTCCCGAACGCGTGCCTCTCAGCGTGCGGGGGCCGGTGCGCCCCGCTCGTCCCGGGACCGCGCTCCGGCCCGGCCGGGCAGCAGGTCGCGCGGGTGCACGCCCTTGGCCCTGAACAGCAGCGTGCTGATCACGGCGACCACCAGAACCGTCGCCGTGCCGCCGACCATCAGGCTCACCTGTGGCCCGAAGAGGTCGGCGAGGATTCCGACCATGGGCGCGCCGAGGGGGGCCACCCCCATGAACACCAGCATGAACATGCTCATCGCCCGACCGCGCATCGTGGGTTCGACGGAAAGCTGGAAGGTGGCGTTGAGCGTGGTCACATAGGTCATGAAGCACAGTCCCATGGGGACGAGGACGCACACGAACGACAGGTAGCCCGGCATCAGCCCCGACACCACCTGGGCGATACCGAAACCCAGGGAACCCAGGAGCACCATCCGAAGCCGGGGCCTCTCACGCCGCGCGGCCAGCAGGGCACCGACGAACGCGCCGAAGGCCAGGCAGGCTGCGGCCGCTCCGAAGGCGGCGGCTCCCGTCTCGAAGACGTTGTTGACCATCAGGGCGATCTGGTTCTGGGTATTGGCGCCAAAGAACTGGACGCACGCCGACAGGACGAGCAGGAGGACGAGGTCGCGTCGGCCGCTGATGTAACGCAGCCCCTCGCGGACGCGGCCCTTGCCCAAGGGGACACGGTCGGTGGGGTCGAGTTCGCCGGTGCGCATGAGCAGCAGGGCAGCGATCGTGCAGGCGAAGGAGACGCCGTTGAGCATGAAGACCGGGCCGCTGCCGATCCAGCCGATGAGCAGTCCGGCGACGGCGGGACCGGTGACACGGCCGAGCTGGAAGCTGGCGCTGTTGAGCGCAACGGCGTTGCTGAGGTGGTCGCGGTCGACCATCTCCGGGACGAAGGCCTGGCGTCCGGGGTTGTCCAGGACGGTGACCATGCCCAGTGCCAGGGCGAAGAGGTAGACGTGCCACACCTGGGCGGCACCGATGGTGGCCAGGACGCCGAGGGCGACGGCGAGCACGCCCATGGCGCTCTGGGTGAAGACCAGGAGCCTCCGCTTGTCGAACCGGTCCACCAGCGCGCCGGCCACGAGCCCGAACAGGAGCATGGGCAGGAACTGGAGAGCGGTGGTCATGCCCAGCGCGATCCCGCTGCCACCGCTGAGCTGGAGGACGAGCCAGTCCTGGGCGATGCGCTGCATCCACGTACCGGGGTTGGACACGAGTTGGCCGAGCGCGAAGAGCCGGTAGTTGCGGTTGGCCAGCGAACGGAACATCGCCACACGCCGCATCAGCGCCTCACCGCCTTTCCGAACGGGTGGTGGGACGTCTGGGGCTTGGGGGGCCGGATCGCGGCCACAAAGGTAAACGGCGTTGACTCATCAGTGGAGTCAACGCCGTTCACCTCGGGGTGATTCCCGCCGGAGCGGGTCGGATCAACCGAACAGGGCGGTGATCGGGGCCTCGGCGAAGTGGATCAGGAAGACCACGGCGACCAGCCACAGCAGCGGGTGGACCTGACGGGCCCTGCCCGTCACGAGGCTGACGAAGGCGTAGGTGATCAGGCCGAACCCGATGCCGTTGGCGATGGAGTAGGTGAAGGGCATCATGATGATGGCCATGAAGGAGCCCAGGCCGATCGCCGGATCCTTGAAGTCGATGCTGACCACCTGGGTCATCATCATGAAGGCCACCAAGACCAGCACCGGCGTGGCCGCCTCGAACGGCACCAGGTTCACCAGCGGGGTGAAGAAGGCGGAGACGAGGAACAGCACCCCGGTGACGATCGGCGCGATGCCGGTGCGGGCGCCCTCACCGACACCGGCGGCGGACTCGGCGTAGACGGTGTTGACGGAGGCCGAGCCGACACCGCCGAGGACGGTGCCCAGGGAGTCGGCGACGAGCACCTCCCGGGCGTTGGCCAGGTTGCCGTCCCCATCGGTCAGGCCCGCCTGGTTCGCGACGCCGACCATGGTGCCCATGGTGTCGAAGAAGTCGGCGAGCAGCAGCGTGAAGACCAGCATGAGGATGGTCGCGACGCCGATGGAGCTCCAGCGCTCGACGAGGTTGAAACCGCCGTCGGTGAACAGGCCGACGAGTCCGAGGTTGGGCAGGGCGACCAAGTCGCCGATACCGGTGGGGACGCTCGGAACGGTCAGGCTCCAGCCGAGACCCTCCTCGGTCCCGCCGAACACGGCCTCCACGAGGATCGCGAGGACGGTGGAGGCCACGATGCCGATGAGCAGGGCGCCCTTCACCTTGCGGGCGTACAGGGCGATGCTCACCAGCAGGCCGACGACGAAGACCAGGATGGGCCAGCCGTGCAGTCCGCCGTCGCCCAACTGGACCAGGGTGCCCTCGCCCTGCTGCACGAACCCGGCGTTGGCCAGGCCGATGAGGGCCAGGAACAGGCCCACGCCGACGGCGATCGCGGTCTTGAGGCCCGGTGGGATCGCGGCGAACACCGCGGTACGGAAGCCCGTGAGGACCAGGATCAGCAGGAGGACGCCCTCGATGATCACCAGGAGGAAGACGTCGGCCCACGGCATCAGCGGGGCCAGACCGTAGGCGATGACCGCGTTGAGGCCCATGCCGGCGGCGATGGCGAAGGGGTAGCGGCTGACCACGCCCATGAGGAGGCAGGAGATCGCCGCGACCAGAGCGGTGACGGCCGCGACCTCGGGGATGCCCAGGGTCTGGCCGTCGACGTCCTCGGCGGTGCCGATGATCAGCGGGTTGAGGACGACGATGTAGGCCATGGCGAAGAAGGTCGCCAGGCCGCCGCGGATCTCGGTGCCGAGTGTGGAGCCGCGCTCGGAGACACGGAAGTAGCGGTCCAGCGGCCCTCCCGGGGCCCGCTCCGCGGCGTCGGGGGATGTGGTGGGTGTGTTCACGACCTCAGCCTGACCTGATCTTGTTAACGGACAAACGGGATTCTGAGTCAGATTAGTTGCATATTTCTACAGATAGGAACACATGTATCGGACATGTTTCATAGGAAACACCATAGAGCCGGGTGATCCATCGTAAAAGTGTGAGCGATCACTCCCGGCCGCGCGACCCGCGCCACCCCGGCCGCCGCACCGTCCGGCGGAGCCGTCGGCGGATACCCTGGAACCGTGCCCACATCCCGCCGACCCGACCCCGGCGTCCACGAGAGCGACTACCGCGTGCCCGCGGCCCTGGGCACCCTCGCCTGGACGGTCGCGCTCGTCGTCCTGCTGTCCATGGGCGACTCACTGCCCGAGACCGAGCACTGGTGGATCGGGGTCTGCGTGACCGGGATCCTCCTGGGCGTCTTCGGCTTCCTCTACATCCCGCGGCTGCTGCGCTCACGTGCCCGGGCCGCCGAGCGGCCCGCCTCCCGCACCGGCGGGGACGGCGCGGACGAAGCCTGAGCGCCCCGACCACCACGGAGCACCCCGCGTGACCGATAATGGGCGCGTGCCTGAGACAGACTTCCCCCGCTCGCTCGCCGACCGGCTCCGGGGCATCCTCATCGACGCCGACTACACGGTCTCCGGCGTCCGCGACCGGCTCGGCGACGCGGCCGCGCGTGCCCTGGCCCGCGAGGAACTGGTGCCCGCCCTGCGGGCCACCGGAGGGGACGAGCGACTCGGGCTGCTCCTGCGCCTGTGGTGGCTGCAGTCGCCGATCCCCGAACGGGCCGCGCGCGCCATCCTGCCCGTCGACGAACTGGCCGGGGCCGGGCTCGTGGCCACCGACGGAGACACCGTCCGCGCACTGGTCAACCTGACCCCCTGGGAACTGGAGGAGGGGCGGCCCGGCTTCGTGGTCTCCGACCCGAAGGTACGCCCCGGGCAGGGCCTCGTCCCCCGCCCGGACCACGTGGTGGGTGCCGGCGGCGCCTCCTCCACCCTGGCCGAACTCATGGTGAACGGCCCCTTCGACCGGGCGCTGGACCTGGGCACCGGCTGCGGGGTCCAGGCGCTGCACCTGGCCTCGCGGGCCCGCGAGGTGGTGGCCACCGACCTCAACCCGCGTGCGGTGCGCCTGGCCGGGACCAGCCTGGCCCTGTCCGGCGTCCGCGACGCCCGCCTGGCCCAGGGATCGCTCTTCGAGCCCGTGGCGGGCGAGCGCTTCGACCTGGTGGTGTCCAACCCGCCGTTCGTCATCACCCCCGAGTCGGCCCGCTACACCTACCGGGAGTCCGACCTGCCCGGCGACCAGGTGTGCGCCGAACTCGTGCGGCAGGCCCCCGCGCACCTGACCGAGGGCGGCTGGTGCCAGATCCTCGCCAACTGGGTGCACTCCGACGGCGACGACTGGGAGGACCGGGTCGGCGGCTGGGTGACGGGGACCGGCTGTTCGGGCTGGGTGGTCCAGCGGGACGTGCAGGACCCAGCGGAGTACGTGGAGCTGTGGCTGCGCGACTCGTGCGAGCACGGCACACCGGAGTACACACGGCGCTACGACGCCTGGCTGGACTACTTCGAGCGCGAGGGCATCAAGGGGATCGGGTTCGGCTGGATCTGTCTGCGCAACGACGTCGCCCAGGACGCGGCCGTGCGCGTGGAGGAGCTGCGCCACGAGATAGAGCGGCCCGTGGGCCCCTACCTGCCGGAGGTGGTGGACGGCGCGATGACCGCGCTGCGGCTCCCCGACACGGCCCTGCTGTCGGCACACGTGGCGCTCGCCCCCGGCGTGGTGGAGGAACGCGTGGGCCGCCCCGGGGCGCCGGACCCGGAGAAGATCCTGTTGAGACAGCGCGACGGCCTGCGCCGAGTCGCCCGGATCGGGACCGTGGAGGCGGCGCTGGCCGGGGTGTGCGACGGCACCATGCCGGTGGGGCCGCTGCTGGACGTGATCGCCGAGCTGATGGGCGAGGACCCCGAAGTGGTGCGCGGACGCGCCCCCGACGCCCTGCGCACCCTGATCTCCGAGGGCTTCTTCAAGGTGATGCGCTGACGCCCGCCGCGGCGCCCTCGCCGACGGCGGCGTCCGCTACCCCTCGGGCTGTCCGGTGTAGGCGGCCAGGGTCCGGTCGGCGGCGGCCTTCGCGGTGGCGGTGTCGGCCCCGGCGGCCCCGTGCGCCTCGCCCCACAGGCGCGCGCTGGCCGCCATGAAGCGCAGCGCCTCCTCCGACCGTGCCCACTCGGTGGCCTCCACCGGTTGGTCGGCCCCGCTCCCCAGGTGCAGGGTGAGGCCGAGCAGGCCCATCTCCCAGCCGATACCGGTGGCTCCGGGTCCGTACCGCTCCCAGTGCTCGCTCATCGGGGCCTCGTGCCTGAGCTCGAACCGTGCGCTCGCCTCCGACACCGGGGTAACGCTCACCGTGATCTCGCTGTACTCGCCCCCGTACTCCCAGCTCGCGCGGAACGAGCGCGGCGGGTCGCAGTCCAGGACCCTCCCCCCGGCGTTGCCCTCCAACTGGTAGGTGCCGCCCTCCCGGAGATCGCCGCTGACGGGCATGAACCAGCGCGGGATGCGCTCGGCGCTGGTGCAGGCCTCCCACAGGTCCTCGGCGGTGGTGCCGTAGACGCGGGAGACCACCACGGTGGTCTCCTCTCCGGAACCGGTGGCCCGTACACTCACGGTCCGCTCGATCGCGGCGGTCTGCTGGTCGATGTCCATCGTGTTCCCCCGTTCGGGTGCTCTCTCACTGCTGTTCGCCGCTGCGGCGCCGCGCACGCCTGCCTCGCGCGATCTCGGTTTCAAGGGCGTCCAGGTGGGGCCGCCAGCGCTCGGCGAACCGTCCCAGCCACTCCTCGGCCTCGCCCAGCGGGGCACGCTCCACCGCGTAGAGCCTGCGGTTGCCCTCGGGCCGCACGGTGGCGAACCCGTTCTCCCGGAGCACGCGCAAGTGCTGGGAGACGGCGGGCTGCGAGATGCCGAACTCCTCGCGCACGGCGGCGGTCAGCTCGCCGGCGGAGCGTTCACCGTCGTTGAGCAGCTCCAGGATGCGGCGGCGGACCGGGTCGCCGAGGACGTCGAAGGCATGCACGGACCTCACTATATAAGTGATCAGCTATATAAGCTAGAGGGGATAACGGGTGGGAGCGCCCGCACCGGGCCGCCGCGCACGGCCACGCGGTAGGTTCCTGTCCATGGCCGACATCACCGAACTCGTCCACTACCCCGTCAAAGGGTGCTCCGGCACCCGTGTGCCCGCCGCGGATCTGACCCCGGCAGGTCTCAGGCACGACCGCACGTTCATGGTGGTCACCACCGAGGGGGCCTTCCGCAGCCAGCGCGTCGACCCCCGCATGGCCCGCGTGCGCACCGGCGTCTCCGCGGACGGCGCGCACCTGTCACTGGCCGCGGACGGCCTCGAACCGCTGCGCGTGGCGGCCGACCCCGACGGCCCGCCGGTAGAGGTGGTGATGCACGGCAGGACCTACACCGGGCTCGACCAGGGCGACACCGCCGCCGAGTGGTTCTCCGAGGCGCTCGGCGCGGACAGCCGACTCGTGCGGGTTCCCGACGACCACGACCGCCGCACCGGCGGCACGACCCCCGGAACCGCCGCCTTCGCCGACAGCACCGCCGTGCTGATGGCCTCGCTGTCCTCACTGGACCTGCTCAACGAGCGCATCCTCGCGCGCGGTGCCGAACCCGTCCCCATGAACCGCTTCCGCCCCAACGTGGTCGTCTCGGGCTGGCCGGAGCCCCACACCGAGGACCTCGTCCGCACGGCCCGCCTGGGCACAGCCGAACTCGGCTACGCGAAGGTGTGCATCCGCTGCGCGGTGCCCACCGTGGACCAGGAGACCGGGGAGAAGCGGGGCCCCGAGCCGATCCGCTCCCTGGCCGCCTACCGCCGCTCCGACAAGGGCGGGGTGGCCTTCGGCGCCAAGTTCGCGGTCACCCGCCCCGGCACCCTGTCGGTCGGCGACACGGTCGACGTCACCGCCTGGGGCGAGGCGGAGGAGGGTCTGGGCGAACGCCTGGCCGCCGCCCTGGCCTGAGCGGGGCAGCGGAACCGGCTCAGGCCAGGTCGGCCTCGGCCAGCAGGTCCGCCACCGCGGACGGCTCCCGCAGCGCCGCAGCCAGCAGGTGGCGCCGCTCCCACTGCCCGGCCCGCCAGCACAGCGCGCGTGCGAGGCCGTCGGCGGTGGAGGCGTGCACCCTGCCGTCGCCCACGTACCACTCCACCTCGACACCGTCCACGGTGAGCGTGTCGTGGTGCAGGTAGGTGCGGTCCGGCTCCTCCGCCGGGTCGAGGAACAGGACGGCCTCCCCCGGGACGGAGCGCATCCGTCCCTCGCCCTCCACCTCGCCCTCCACACTCTCGCTGGCCAGTTCCAGGTCGAGCACCTCCGCGAGGGCCTCGGCGGAGTCGGCAGGCGCCAGCACCAGGGCGTGGTCGGCGAGCAGCGGCAACAGGTCCGGTGAGTCCACGACCACGGCGTCCTCGGCGTCGGCGACGACGACCGCGCCGTCGCGCACGGCACGCACCCGGGACGGCGGGGCGACCAGGTCGGCCTCGACCCCTGCCAGGGCCGCCCACACCCTGCGCAGCGTCGCCCGGTCCACGTGCCGGGACGGCTCCGCGAGCCGTTCCAGCAGGTCGTCGGGGCCGTCGGGGTCAGCGACCAGGTCGGCCAGGCTCGTACGCACGCCCAGGGCCCGCGCCAGTTCGGGATCGAGGTCGGCGGGCGCCTCGTCGTACAGCCCGGCCAGGGTCTCCTCGGCGTCGGCGATGCGCAACTGCACGGGGGTCCGGCCCCCGATCAGGGCACGCCCGCGCAGCCACCAGGCAGTGTAGGAGGGGACGTCCACCGCGCGCCCGTCCGGAAGCAGGACGCGGGCCGGTGCGGTGACCGCCTCTCGGAGCGGGCCGCGGGAGAGCATCCGCAGCGCCTCCGGCCACCGGTCGTCGTCCACGTAGTCGAGGTCGGCGACGCAGACGAGTTCGGGCACGACCGGTGGCAGGTCGGGGTCGCCGACCCGCTCCAGCACCTCGTCCGCCCAGTCCTCCAGCCCCTCCGGGGCGTGCTCCCCGAAGGAGGAGACGACCTCCTCGCCCAGCACGGCCTCCTCGGCGCGGACCACCGACAGCTCCCACAGGGCACCGACGGCGCGCAGGGCGTCCGTTCCGTGCCGTTCGACGAGATCGGGGTGGACGGTGCCGAAGGGGGCGTCGTCCGTGAGAAGGCCGGCCAGGGGAGCCCCCGGCACGAGCAGTTCGGCGGCGACGGAGTAGCCGTCCTCGTCGTCGCGCAGAGCCAGGTCAGCCAGCCAGGGGGCGTCCGCGGCGGTCGTCCCGGCAGCGGCCACCAGCTCCAGCACGGCCTCCGCGACCGGGTCGGGGTCCTCTGCCTCCAGGGAGTCGCGGACAGCGGCCTCGGTGCGCGGATCGGACAGTACGGTCGCCGCCCCGGCGTCCAGTGCGCCGAGCCTCCGCAGGAGGGGGCGCACCGCGTCCGGGTGGACCACCCGCACCCCCAGAGCGGACACCGCGGCAGGGTCGACGCCGCCGCCGGACCAGTCCTCGGTGGGCAGCAGCAGCGACCGAGGGCCGCGCACGAGCCTGCCGTCGACGAGGGGGACCGGCAGTGCGCCCAGCTCGTCCAGGTCGGCCCCGGCGGCCCCGGCGAGTTCCAGCGCCGTGTACAGCCCGGCCCACCAGAGGGGCGGCCGTTCGGTGTCGGCGAGCAGGTCGGCGATGTCGGCGAGCCCGAGGCGGTCCACCCGCAGGACTGCCAGCGCGGGATGGCGCGGGTTCCAGGACCCGGGCAGCAGGGCGGGGACGAGCTCGGACAGCACACCGACCAGTTCGTCGGCGCCGCCCGGGGCACCGGTGTCGACCAGCACCGCCTCACGCGGGGCCACCGGGGCGCCGAGGGCGGTGGTGAGGAACGGGGTGTCCCGGAGCGGTTCGGCGACGCGGGCCCGGAAGACGGCGTCCACGGCCCCGCCGCCCATGCGGGTGCCGGGCACCAGGTCGAGGGCACAGCGCGGGTCGATCTCCCTCAACAGCGCGCAGTAGGCGTGGGCCGCCTCCACGAGCAGGAGGTCGGTGGCGGCACCGGTCTGGACCGTCCGCCGGTCGGTGCTGAGCGGGAAGGTGCCGATGAGGACCGCGGGGAGGTCGAGTTCGGTGGCGGTGGGAGTGGGCGCGTGCACGACCGGTTCGACGTCGGGGGGCAGCTCGGTCACCCGTCCCCGGGCGTCCACGGGCACGGCCCACGTCAGCGACCACTGTGTGCGACCGCGCTCCTCCACGGGGCGGTCGGCGAGCAGGGAGGGGTCGAACGAGCCGGATCGGGAGAGCACCCGCCAGCAGGTCGTCCGGGTGCCTCCGCCGTCGCTGTAGGCGGTCACCGGCCCGTCGGCACCAGTGTCGTCCCGGGTGAGGACACGCGCGGAGCCGTCGACGGACACGGTCACCTCGCCCAGGCCGGGCAGAGTCAGCAGCAGCGCCTCACCCGTGGCGTCCAGGAGTGCCGCCACACGCTCACGGGCGGCCTCGTCGCGCAGCAGGAGGGTGACGGACGTGTCGTAGCCCGGCACACCCCGGGACTCGGTGGGGAAGGGCAGGCGCAGCATGGGCACGTGGCCCGAACGGTGCCCCACCTCGTCCGCCAGGCCCTCGTGGGCGGTGCCCTCGACGAGCAGGTCGGCGACGGCGGCACTGGCCTGCTCCGAGCTGAACCGCACGGCGGCGCCGCCGGAGGCGACGGTGACGTCGTCGCTGACCGCGACCACGGCGGAGAAGCCGACCCCGAAGCGCCCGGCCGCCCCGTGCTCACCGCGCTTGGTGGAGGCCCGCAGCGTGGCCAGCGACTCCACCCCCTCCGCCGTGAGGGGGGCACCGGTGTTGGCGGCGGTGAGCCGGTCGCCCTCCAACGCCAGCAGCAGCCGACCGGGCACCCCGGCACGGCGGGCGGCGTCGGCGGCGTTCTGTGCCAGCTCCACGACCACGCGGTCGCGGTAGCCGTTCAGAGCGTAGTCCTCCTCGGCGTTGGCGTCCTCGCGGAAGCGCGCGGGCGCGTCGGCCCACGCGGCGAGCACACGCCGACGGAGCTCGGCGGTGTGGAAGGGATCGACCGCCGGAGCGGTCACCGGCTCGGACATCGCGGACTCCTCCTGCGGTGCGGACCACCCCGGAACGGCGCGCCGGGCGAACGTGGCCCGGGCACCAGGACGACCCTAGGCCATCGTCGGCGACGCCGCGCGACGGGACGCACCGAACCGCCCGGTGGACCGGAGCGCTCAGTGGTCGGAGGAGACCAGTTCCAGCTCAGCGGTGTCGTCGAAGACGATGTGGTCGTAGCCGAGTTCGTCGACCACCGGTGTGCCGCTCCCGCGTTCGGCGCGCTCCTCGGGGTGGCGGACCTCGGAGTGGGCCCCGCAGCCGTGGTCGAGGGAGACCACCCTGCCGTCGTCGGGCGCGTACTCGTTGGTGCACACGCCGAACATCTGGCGCAGTTCGCCGGCGAGGGGGGTCATGAAACCACACGTGGCGCACCGGGCGGGCGCGGCGGTGGCGACCGCGCTGCGCGGTCCGGCCTCGCCGTTGTACCACCGCTCTGCGGCCTGCTCGCGGCCGGTCTCGGAGAGCACGTGGCGCCGCCCCAGGCCGAGCTCCCACTGCATCTGCTGGTCCGCGCCCTCCTCGTCCAGTTCACCCGCGGGCACCTGGGCGAACCCGGGGACGAGCCGCTCGTCGTCCTCGTCCGTGGGCAGGAGGTCGCCCACGCCGACGTCGCCCGGCCGCAGGCGCTCCTTCCAGGGCACCCACTCGGGTGCGACGACCGCGCCGTCGCCGGGGAGCAGCACCACCTCGTTCACCGTAACGTTCTTGGCACGTGAGGCGCGCACCACGGTGACGGCGTAGTTCCACCCCGGGTAGGCGGGGTCCAGGCAGGTGAAGTAGTGGGTGACCAGGCGCGTGCCCTCGACTCGGGGGGCACGGTGCTCGCCCACCCACTCGGGGCGGCCGGCCTCGGCGGCCACCGAGCGCGCCAGGTCCACCGCCTCGATGCAGGCTTTGTCCGGTACAGGGGAACGTCGAGTAGGGCTCACGCCCCCCATTCTCACTGATCGCACACACCGATTCGACCATGCCGGAGGCCAAGATCGGGCCGGTTCCCCGTCACGGGCGGGTCCCCCCGCGCCAAGGGGCGGTCAACGGGGACCGACCCGGCCGCTCAGACGTCGAGGTCGTCGGCGAGCACACGCAGGACCGACGCGATCCTGGACGCGTCCCGGCGTTCGGGGTGGTGCCCTCTGCGGTAGCCGTTGGACAACCCTTCGAGCAGCGTGATGAGGTCCTCGGTGATGACCACCATCTCGTCGGGCTTCTTGCGCCGGGCCCTGGCCACCGAGTGCTGGCCGTCGAGCGGTCTCACCTGAAGCGCCTGCATCCCCTTGCGTCCCTCGGCCACACCGAACTCGACGCGCTGTCCGGGGCGCAGGGAGTCAGTGCCGTCGGGCAGCGCGGAGGAGTGCACGAACACCTCACCGCCGTCGTCGCGCGTGAGAAAACCGAAACCCTTGTCTCCGTCGTACCACTTGACCTTGCCGGTGGGCACCTGGCGACCTCATGCTCTCTCTGTTGGGCGCCTCGGTTCCCGGCTCTCCCAGAGAACGCGCTCCGCCCGCTCCCCCGCCCGTATCCTCGGCGCCCCAGGACTGCTGGGGACCCTCCCAAGTTACTTGGACGGGCTGCCCCGCGCGAGGGCATATCGCGCGCCCCGCGCCCCTAAGCGGGGCCGGATGCGGACACGGCCCGCGCTCGGGGCCCGGATACGGATCATCCGGGCCCCGTGGGACGTCGGCGGCGCCCCGTGCGCCGGGTTGCGGAGTGCGGGACGGGACTCGACGCGGGCGCGGCGCCTCGACGTGACGGCTCCCGGACTGGACGCCGGGCGTGGTGCCGTGACTCGGCCCCCTGGGCGCGGTACGCACCGGGGTAAGGACAGGAGTACCGCACCGGTCGGCCTCCGGGCACGACGCCGCTGCGGAACGGAAGCGGTCATTCCCCAATATTTGCCAACCGGTGACTCAGATGTGCTCTTGGGCGGACCGCAGGGCCTTCGGGTAGAGGTGGAACACGCATACCAGGGAGCCCAGTCCGATCCCGATCACCCCGGTGGCGGGCAGCGAGCGCGCGATGTAGACGTCGATGAACTTGGCCTCCCCGTTCCACAGCAGCATGGCGACGGCGCAGGCGGCGAGCGGCAGCCCCACGCCGATCCACTTGTCCGCGGTGCCCCAGACCCGGCTGAGCACGACCAGCGCGGCCGACAGCACCCACAGGAACGTCAGCCCCAGGCCCCACGGCACCGCCAGCAGCATCAGCCCGAGTGCCACCGCCTCCGAGGTGTGCGTGCGCAGAGTGAGGGAGAGCCCCCGCAGGCCTCCGTGGCGCTGGGCGCGGTGCGGTCGCGCGTTCCCGCCCCCAGGCCCGTCCAGGAGCCGCATCAGGCCGTTGTTGGGGCCGCCTCGCCAGGGCGGGGGCACCCGGACGGCGTGCGCGGGCATGGGCGGGATGAGGTCGTCGTCCTCCAGGTCGAGGGCGCGGCCCCCGCACGCCTGGCGCACGCAGTCCTGCGGGGAGCCGAACACCCGCAGGATGTCGCGGACGCCCTCCGGTCCGGGGTCGCCCAGGGCCGAGCGCCGCGCGTCGATCCGCTTGCGCAGTCCGGCCAGGTACTCGGTGCGCTCCCTGGGGGACAGCCGACCGTGCAGGGCCAGACCGACCTCGGACAGGTAGTCGAGCACCAGTTGTTCCGCTCGCTGGGACATGACCCCATAGTGACCCAAGCGATCCCGGGTTTTAACCCTCTCTCCTGATTTCGGTTGACGATTCCTGTTCGAATACGGGCCTTCGGTCACCGCTGGCGTCGGCGGACCGGCACGGACCCTGACGAACGCCGCAGTGGCCATCGCCTAGCGTGGAGCACGATGAACGACAACGCACACCCGGGTCGACCTGGGACGCGAAGCGGCTCGGCGGTCTCCCCCGGGCGTCCGCCGACGCTGACGTCCTGGCTGCGCGGCCGTTCGGACGACGAACTCACCGCGCTGCTCACCGCGCGTCCCGAACTCGCCCGGCCGGTTCCGGCCGACGTGGGCGCGCTGGCCGCCCGGGCCGCCGGACGCAACGCCGTGCTGCGCGTCCTGGAGCGCCTGGACCGCTTCACCCTCCAGGTCCTGGAGTCGGTGATCGCCCTGGGCGACGACCGCCTCTCCGAACCCGTGGGCGCCACCCCCGCCGACCTGGCCGAGGCCCTGGGCGTCAAGCCGCCCCCGGCACCGGCCGACGACCCCCTGGCCCGCGCCCTGGACACCCTCCTCGGTCTGGCCCTGGTCTGGCCGGACCGGGGGCGGCTGCGCCCCGTCCAGGTCCTGCGCGACCTGATTCCCCACCCCGCACGGCTGGGCCCCCCGTTGCGTGCCCTGCTCGCTGCCCTGCCGCACGCCGCCGTCGTCCGGCTCGCGGACAGCCTCGCCCCCGACAGCACCGCCGCCACACCCGTGGAGACGGTGGCCACGGCCCTGTCCGACCCGGCTCGGGTCTGCGGCCTGCTCGAACAGGTGGACACGCGGGCGCACCGGCTCCTGGACGGTCTCGCCTGGGGCCCGCCCAACGGCACGGTCGCCAACGCGCGCCGCGAGGTGGCCCCGGACACGGCCGCCTCCCCCGTCGACGCGCTGATCGCCCGCGCCCTGCTGCTGCCCACCGGCGACGACACGCTGACCCTGCCGCGTGAGGTCGGTCTGGTCCTGCGCGGCGGAACGCTCTTCCGGGACCTGGCCCTGGACCCGCCGCCGTTCCAAGGTACGGAGCGGACGGCCGCATCGGTGTCGCGGGCCTCGGCCGGTCAGGCGTTCACTGTGCTGCGCGCGGTCGGGGAACTCCTGGAGCACTGGTCCCAGGAGCCCGCAGCCGTGCTCCGCAACGGCGGGATGGGGGTGCGGGACCTGCGGCGCGCCGCCCAGGTGATGGACACCGACGAACCCACGGCCGCCCTGCTCGTGGAGACCGCCCGCGCCGCGGGCCTCATCGGTGCCGACGACCGCGTGGGCGGCGAGTGGCTGCCCACCCGCGAGTACGACCTGTGGCGGGAGAGTCCTCCCGAACGCCGCTGGCTGCGGCTCGCCTCGGCGTGGCTGGAGTCGGACCGGGTCGCGGCCCTGACCAGCACCCGGGACTCCGGCGGTCGGGTCCGCAACGTCCTGGGCCCCGGCCTGACCCGCCCCGGCGCGCCGCAGGCCCGCCTGGACGTGCTCGGGGAACTGGGGAGCGCGCCCCCCGGCCTGGCACCGACCGCCGAGTCGCTGGAGGCGCGCCTGGCCTGGCGCCACCCGCGCCGCGGTTCGGCCGTGTACACCGAACTCGTGGGCGCGGCCGAGGAGGAGGCCGCCGTTCTCGGCCTGACCGGCCTGGGGGCCCTCGCCGAGCACACGCGGCCGCTCCTCGACGGCGACGAGGACGGCGCGGCCCACCTTCTGGCACCGGCGCTGCCCGAACCCCTCGACCACGTCCTCCTCCAGGGCGACATGACCGCGGTCGCCCCGGGGCCCCTGGTGAGCGAACTGGCCCGCGAACTCGCCCTGGTCGCCGACGTGGAGTCGACGGGCGGCGCCACCGTGTACCGCTTCACGGAGGGGTCGGTGCGGCGCGCGCTGGACGCCGGCCGGGGAGCCGTCGACCTCACGGCGCTGCTCGAACGGCACTCGCGCACCCCGGTCCCGCAGGCACTGCGCTACCTGGTGTCGGACACGGCCCGCCGCCACGGACGCCTGCGCGCGGGGAGCGCATCCAGCTACTTGCGGTGCGACGAGCCGACGGTGCTGGAGGAGCTGGTGGGCGACCGCAGGACCGCCGAGCTGGGCCTAGTGCGGTTGGCCCCCACCGTCGTGGCCAGTCGGCTCAACCGGGCCGCCCTGGTGGAGCGGCTGCGATCCCTGGGCTACCACCCGGTGGCGGAGAGCGGTGACGGCTCCATGCGGCTGACCCGCCCGGAGGTCCGCCGCGCCGCGCCCGCGGACACCGGGGGCCCGGCCGAGTCGGGGACGCGCGGGGAACTGGCGCGCGCCGCGGTCCGCGCGGTCCGTGCCGGGGACGAGGCGGCCACGGCCACGCGGCGCCCCGTCCCGCTGCCCGAGGACGGGGCGCCCGGCTCCCGGGCCCAGGCGGCCATGGAGGCGCTCTCCCACGCCGCCGAGGAAGGGCGCCGGGTGTGGATCGGCTACACCGACACCGACGGCCGCCAGGTGAGCCGGATCGTCGAACCGTCGAGCGTGGACGGTGGTTTCCTGACCGCCTACGACACGACCCGCGGCGCCGTGCACCGGTTCGCCGTGCACCGCGTCACCGCCGTCGCCGAACTGGGGCCCACCGCCGACTGACCGCAGGGGCGCCACGGCATAGGGTGGTGCCGGTCGACCGGGCCTTCCGACGGTGGAGAGAGACACCCCATGAGCGACGCATCGCTGCCCCCCGGGGCATCGTCCCCCCGCGACCACGGGCACGGCGCGCCCGCGGGCGGCGGGACCCGGGATCCGGAGCGCGGGGAGGCGGGGCCGGCCTCCGGCGGGGCGAACAGCTCCACGATGGCCCTGATCCTGCACGCGCTCACGTTCCTGTGCTGTGCCAACTGGCTGTTCGGGGTCGCCGGGATCGTGTTCGCGGTCCGCGCCGCGCACGCGCGCGACCGGGGCCGCCCGGTGCAGGCGGAGACGCTGACGCGCTACTCCTGGTACTGCCTGGGTGCGGCGGGCGTGATGTTCTTCGTGATGCTGGTGCTGACGTTCGTGGTGTTCACCCAAGCCGGATCGTGGGTCGAGGGCATCGTCCCCGTCACGCACTACTGACACGGCCCGAAGGCGGGCGATCCGACCGGGTCCGATGAGACGATGGGGGTTCGAAGACGGCGACCGGAGGGGGCGCGGACGAGGGGTGGACGGCGGACGGTACAGTCCCAGGACCTTCTGGGAGAGGGGTTCCGGCACGGTTCCCCGAACGCCCCGGCACAGCCCGCGGGGCGGTCCGGCCCTGCCCGCACCGCACCCGCCGGGCGCCCCGCCGCCGGTACCGGCCGCGCCCCCTCCGGCCACCCGCGGACCGAGCGGACCGCCCCCGCGGGTCGGCGGTGCCACCGCGGCCCTGGTCACCGCCGCGGCGACCCTGGCGGTCCCGGCCGCGGCCGTGAGCCTGGGCCTGTGGTTCGCCGCGCTGGCGGCCAACCTCCCGGGCATCGTCCTGGGCGTGGTCACCCTGACGAAGGTCCCCGACGCCGACGAGGTGGAGCGCTACCTCAGGTACACATGGGCGTGTACGTTCGCCTATCTCGTGCTGTACGTCCTGTTGCTCGTGCCGATCATGGCCGTGGCGATCGTGCTGGCCGCCCTCGAATCGCCGTGACCCGGGCATGATCGAAGGACCCGGACGCGTTACACCCACTGCGCCCCGACCGGCGCCCCCGCCCCAGCGACCACCGAGGGAAGGTCCGTGTGTCCTGCCTGATCGTCCAGTCCGACAAGACGCTCCTACTCGAAGTGGACCACGCGTCCGCCGAGGAGTGCCGCCGCGCCATCGCCCCGTTCGCCGAACTGGAGCGGGCCCCCGAACACGTGCACACCTACCGGATCACGCCGCTGGCCCTGTGGAACGCGCGGGCAGCCGGGCACGACGCCGAGCAGGTCGTGGACGCGCTGATCCGCTTCTCCCGGTTCCCGGTCCCCAACGCGCTGCTGGTGGACATCGCCGAGACGATGGACCGCTACGGCCGCCTGCGGCTCGTGGGTGACCCGGTGCGCGGCCTGGTGCTGGAGTCCACCGACCGCGCGGTGCTGGAGGAGGTCGTGCGCGCCCGCAAGCTCAAGGGCATGCTGGGTGAGCGCCTGGACGAGTCCTCCGTGGCGGTGCACCCGAGCGAGCGCGGCAACCTCAAGCAGGCGCTGCTCAAGGTCGGGTGGCCCGCGGAGGACCTGGCCGGGTACGTGGACGGCGAGGCGCACCGGATCGAACTGGACCAGGACGGCTGGGAACTGCGCGGCTACCAGAAGGAGGCGGCGGAGGGCTTCCACGCCGGGGGGTCGGGCGTGGTGGTGCTGCCCTGCGGTGCGGGCAAGACCGTCGTCGGCGCCGCGGCGATGGCGCTGACCGGCACGACGACCCTGATCCTGGTGACCAACACCGTGTCGGTGCACCAGTGGCGGGCCGAACTGCTGCGGCGCACGTCGCTGACCGAGGACGAGATCGGCGAGTACTCGGGTGCCCGCAAGGAGATCCGCCCCGTCACCATCGCGACCTACCAGGTGATGGCGGCGCGCCGCAAGGGCGTGTACGCGCACCTGGAGCTCTTCGACGCCCGCGACTGGGGGCTGGTGGTCTACGACGAGGTGCACCTGCTGCCCGCCCCGATCTTCCGGATGACCGCCGGCCTCCAAGCGCGCCGCCGCCTCGGCCTGACCGCGACCCTGGTCCGCGAGGACGGGCGGGAGGGGGACGTGTTCTCGCTGATCGGGCCCAAGCGCTACGACGCCCCGTGGAAGGACATGGAGAACCAGGGGTGGATCGCGCCCGCGGACTGCGTGGAGGTGCGGGTGGACCTGTCGGAGTCCGAGCGCCTCGCCTACGCGACGGCCGAGCCGGAGGACCGCTACCGGTTCTGTGCCTCCTCCGACTCCAAGACCGCGGTGGTGCGGGAGATCGTGCGCCGACACGAGGGTGAGCAGACCCTGGTGATCGGGTCCTACATCGACCAGCTGGACGAGCTCGGCGCCTCACTGGACGCCCCCGTGATCAAGGGCGAGACGCGCAACAAGGAACGCGAGCGCCTGTTCGACGCCTTCCGGGCGGGTGAGCTGCGGACCCTGGTGGTGTCCAAGGTCGCCAACTTCTCCATCGACCTGCCGGAGGCCGGTGTGGCGGTCCAGGTGTCGGGGTCGTTCGGCTCCCGCCAGGAGGAGGCCCAGCGTCTCGGCCGGGTCCTGCGCCCCAAGGGCGACGGCCGGGCGGCGCGCTTCTACGCGGTGGTGGCGCGGGACACCCTGGACCAGGAGTACGCGGCGCACCGGCAGCGCTTCCTCGCCGAGCAGGGGTACGCCTACCGGATCACGGACGCGGGCGACCTGCTGGCGGGGGAGATCTAGAGGGAGGGGAGGCCGCCCACCGTGTAGGCGGCCAGGGCGATCGCCCACGCGATGAGCGAGTAGACGAGCGTGCGGGTGCGCAGGCAACGGTCGTCCTTGACGGAGGGTGCGGCGAACGCGGCGACGAAAAGGGCCACGCCGAGCAGGGCGGGGACCGCGGAGGCCAGGGCGAACAACTGGGTCTGGGTCGCGCAGGCGGCATAGCCCGGGCTGCCGGGATCACCACAGAACACGTCGTCTCCGGTGCGGTCGAAGTGGGCGGTACTCCCCGACCGTACCGTTTCGGCGGGCAAACGATCACCGCCGCGGGCGTCCGTATCCTGGTGTGCGAGGGGTACCCGTAGGCGTGTGTCCGCTTTCGGGACCGTTTCCGACCGGGGAAACAGAACAGTATTCGGTTTTTGTCGACGGGCCTCCTACGCTCTCTCCACAGACGCCCGTGTCCGACGAACCCACCCCGACGGAGGTCTTCGCCATGCCCGACGGCCCGGCCCCGGCGGCCCCCACCGACGAGCACCGCACCGGATTCCACTCCCTGCGCGGCGGCGGACTGAACTGGGAGTCCCTCCCCCTCAGGCTCTTCGCCAAGGGCAACGCCCGCTTCTGGAACCCCGGCGACATCGACCTCTCCCGGGACGCGGAGGACTGGAAGGGGCTGCCCGACCGGGCACGCACCCGTATCCTCCGCCTCTGCGCGCTCTTCGTGGCGGGAGAGGAAGCCGTCACCGAGGACCTCCAGCCCTTCCTCCGGGCGATGGCCGCCGAGGGCCGACTGGGCGACGAGATGTACCTGACCCAGTTCGCCTTCGAGGAGGCCAAGCACGTTCAGGCGTTCCGGATGTGGCTGGACGCCCTCGGCATCGACCAGGACCTGCACCACTACGTCGACACCAACCCCGGCTACCGTGCGCTGTTCTACGACGAGCTGCCCCGCTCCCTGGAGGCGCTCCTCGACGACCCCGGCCCGCACAACCAGGTCCGCGCCTCGGTGACCTACAACCACATCGTCGAGGGCTCGCTCGCCCTGACCGGCTACCACGCCTGGAACCGCATCTGCACCGCCCTCGACGTCTTCCCCGGCATGCGCGAGATCGTGCGGCGGATCGGCGACGACGAGCGCCGCCACATGGCGTGGGGCACGTTCACCTGCCGCAGGCACGTCGCCGCCGACGACGCCAACTGGGCGGTGGTCCGCGAGCGCCTGGACGAACTGCTGCCCCACGCGCTGAACACGGTACGGGCGGGCGAGTTCCTCTCCGGAGAACCCGGGGAACACGACTTCGAGTTCCCGCCCGGGGAGATGGTCGACTACGCCGGGGACCGCGCACTGCGCCGCCTGGGCGCGATCGAGTCGGCGCGCGGGGTGCCCCTGGAGCGGATCGACGTGGACGCCGCACCCGAGGAACTGGAGGAGCGGTTCGGCCGGGAGGACCGCAAGGCCATGGCGGCCGAAACCGCGTCCTGACCCGTGCGGTCCCGGCCGGGCCCACCTGGATTCCGGCTCCCGGACACGGCGCGTCGCCGAGCATCACCCCCGGGGGAGGGTTTGTGGTGTGAACTAAGGAGGGGCGGCCAGGCCCCGCCCGGACACCGGATGCCGAAGGGGACGCATGACAGCAAAGGCATGGGAGTCGACCGCGCGTATGGCACGCTGGCCGACGATCCTCGCCCTCACGGCGGTTCTCACGGTCGGCTGCGGCGACACGGGCCAGGGGGCGGGGCTCTCCACCGAGAATGCCGAGGAGCCGCTTCCCACCCCCGCCGCGTCGGCCTCGGACGGCACGGATACCGATGCCTGCGCGGACGGCGACTGCCAGATCGCCGTGACCGAACAGGTCTCGTTCCCCTTCCGTGCCCCGAACGGCACCGCGCGGCTGACGGTGAACCGTGTGGACGACGAGAGCTTCGAGTACACCGTGGCCAGGGACGGCGGAAGCAAGGTCAGCGGCGGTGCCAGCGGCACGGGGTACGGGTGCTCCACCTTCCTCGACCCCGAGGCCGCCAACACCGTCTGCGAACGGGCCGAGCAGCTCCCGAAACAGGCGCGCGGCACGGTGATGATCCAACTGCTCAAGGGAGAGGGCTCCGAGACCGTCGTGACCATCGCCACCAGGTGAGCCGGGCCATACGGCCCCGGCCGCCACCCGCCCCGATCCCACTCCAGCGGCGCCGGCGAGCACGGTTCGCGTTCCTCGGTACAGTTCAGTCGGTGTTGGCTCTGAGCTGCTACGTTCGACGGCAATCGTCTTGTATGTCCCTCTAGAGTGGAGCATCTCCCATGCCACCCTCCAGCCTCGAAACGGTGAGCGATCAAGCCGTCGCGCAGGCGGTCGCCATCCCCGGATGGGTTCAGGACAACCTCGATCTCCTGGTGGGCATCCCCCTGCGGATCATCCTGATCGTCATCGGCGCGCTGATCGTCCGTGCACTGGCCAAGCGCATGATCTCCCGCGTCATGGAACGCGTCCTGCGGTCCAACGGGAAGGAGAACGGGCAGAGCCGCTCCGCCCGGGGCCCGGTCCTCCTCCAGCGGGACGGGGCCCGGGCCGACGAGCGGCGCGAACAGCGTGCCCGCACCATCGGCTCGGTGCTCAGCAGTTTCGCGACCATCGTCATCGCGGCGACCGCCCTGGCCATGGTGCTCGAGCAGATCGGCATCGCCCTCGGTCCCCTGCTGGCCAGCGCGGGTGTGGTCGGCCTGGCGATCGGCTTCGGTGCCCAGAGCCTCGTCGCGGACTACCTGTCCGGCCTGCTCATCATGGTCGAGGACCAGTACGGTGTCGGCGACGTCGTCGACCTCGGTGAGGCGGTCGGCACGGTGGAGAGCGTCGGTCTGCGGCTCACCCAGGTCCGCGACATCAACGGCGGCCTGTGGCACATCCGCAACGGCGAGATCCAGCGGGTGCGCAACGACAGCCAGGACTGGGCCCGCGCCGTCCTGGACGTCTCCGTGGCCTACGAGGCCAACCTGGAGACCGTCTACGACGTCCTGGAGAAGACCGGCCGGGCCATGCGCGAGGACGACGAGTTCGGCGGTCTCCTCCTGGAGGACCCCTCGATCTGGGGCGTGCAGTCCCTGGACGCGGACGGCGTCGTGGTGCGCTTCGTCGTCAAGACCGTCCCGCTGGAGCAGTGGGCCGTCACCCGTGAGCTGCGCCGCCGGGTGAAGGACGCCCTCGACGCCGCCGGCATCGAGATCCCCTTCCCCCAGCGCACCGTGTGGATGCGCAATGAGGACGGCGCTGCCGCCTCCTGACGCGCCCGCTTCCGGGGGCCGGGGGCCGCGCACGGTGCGACCGTGCGCGGCCCCCGGTCGGGGAAAGGGCTACCCCCGTTGAAGAGGCAGAACATTCTCCTCGAATCGGCCCATGACGTTCCCGGGCGGATCGAAACGGGCCACCACCATGCACCTGTGCCCCTCGGGCGTGGCCGCGATGCCGACACCGACGCGCTCGCTCGACTTCCAGACGAGCTGGGTGAAGCTGCCCACGTGAGGGGAGAAGGAGTGGCTGTGGAAGTCGTAGTCGACCACCTGCCTGTACCAGGCGTCCACCGCCTGGCTCAGGTCCCGCTCGTCGCAGGGGAGCCCTCCGTTCATGAACAGGTTCTCCCCCGCTCCACCGCGTACCTCGGAGGGGCTGTGGCGGAACTCTCCCTGACGCGCCAGCGACTCCGCCCACTCCTGCGCGCCTTCGGCCAGGCCGGCGTCGGCGGCGAGCGGGGGCGCGGAGTGGCGTTCCCGGTAGTCGTTGACCAGGTCGAGGACCGCGCCCGTGGGGTCGGGCACGTCGGTCTCGGCATGGGCGGGCTGGGTGGTGGCCGCCAGCAGGGCACAGAGGGCGAGGGCGGCAAAACTCGAACGAGAGATCTTCACCATGAAAGAGTAACCCAGGGTAATTCAACGATCACAAAAAGAATGAGTTGAGGGGAATTCCCTTCTCGCCGCTTCCCTCCGGTCCAGGGGTGACCGCATGCCCAGGGCACCCCGCCCCGAGCGTGTTCGGGGCGGGGCGCCGCTCCGGCGGAGCGCTCGGACCTCAGCCCTGGTCGGCCACCGCGGGCCGGTGCCACAGGTCGCGGCGGCCGCGTTCGGCCTCCAGGGCGATCCGCCCGAACGGTTCGGTCCGCCAGTCACCCGTCCCGGTGAGGTGGTTGGCGTAGAGCACCTCACCCAAGCGCGAGAGCACGTACACCGTGTCCACGAGCCGGTGCGTCTCCAGGAACTCCAGGGTGTTGGGCACCCCGAGATAGGCGCGGTCGTGGTCCACCGGCGGGACCCACCGCCCGAACCCCTGGTCGCGCCGCGCCCGCTCGTAGCGCTCCTCCAGCGAGGACACGCTGTTGGTGCTGTGGGTGGCCACGAAGGCCACCTCCACCCGGTACCCGGCCTCGCGGAACCCCTCCGTCCACGCCGTCGCCCAGTCCGAGCGGCCCAGCCGATGGCTGCACACCACGTCGACCCGCTCCCGGCGCACGTACTCCAGGGCCCTGTGGTGCATCCAGGCCACCTGTCGCCCCAGGAAGAGCGACGCCGTACGGTCGTCGGAGCTCATCACCCACTCGTAGTCGGGGGCCAGGCGCAGCAGGTCGTCCCCGTCGTAGCCGACGGTGCCCTCGGGCAGGACCGGCAGGAGCAGGCGCTGCAACGTGGTTTTGCCCGCCCCGGGCTGGCCGCCCAGGAGCAGCACCCGTGGCCGCTCCCGGGCCGGTCCGGTGAGGCGCGGACGCAGGAAGAGGTCGAAGAGGTCGTCCCGCCCGGCCCGGCCGGGGTCGCGGGAGGGGTCTCCGGGTACGGCCCCGGAGGGGGTGCGCAGGGGGACCCGCCTGAGCACGGCGACGGTGTCGGGCAGTTCCCGGTTGAGCCGGTCGATCTCCTCGTGCTCCAGGAAGGGGAGCCGGGCCTCCTCGTCCGACAGCGCCCTGGCACGCGCCGTGTCCCCGCGTGCCAGGCAGGCGCCGATGGCCGCGCTGTAGAGGTTGTAGGTCCGCTCCCTGGCCAGTCGCTGGGTCTCGGTCTGCGGCGGCACCCCGCCGCTGGAGCTCTCCAGCAGGAGCGGGCGGGCCGTGCCCGTCTCCTCGGTCACGTCGTCGTGGATGGTCATCACAAGCTGTGCCTTCCCTCGGCTCCTGGGGGCGGAGCCGGTCGGTCAACGGCGTCGGCACCCGGATGGTAATGCGTGATTCCGCTTTGGGGGGAACGTTCGGTGAAGCCGTGACGAGAACGGCCTACAGTGGTCACCCGACGTCCTCTCCCAGCGGAAAAGGGCGTGTTGCGGCGGCCACCCAACGGTAGTTCAGGTCCCTCCGCCACCACGGGTCGCACCGCCGCCGCCCCGCTCAACCCCCGTTTCTCCCTCCCGGAAGGACCCCCGTTGGAACCGACCCCCGCTCCCCCGGTGATCGACGCCCTGGCCTGGGTGCACGTCCGCGACGGCCGCCTGCTGTGCGTGCGTTCCCGGGGCAGGGACCTGCTCTACGTGCCCGGCGGGAAACGCGAGCCCGGTGAGAGCGACGAGACCGCTGTGACGAGGGAGGCGTTGGAGGAGGTCAGCGTCCGGCTGCGCCCAGGGACCTTTCACCTCGTCACGGTGATCGACGAGGACGCGCACGCCCAGGCACCGGGCACGCGTGTGCGGATGACCTGCTACACCGCCGAGCACGACGGGGAGATCGCCGCGGACCACGAGATCACCGGCCTGGAGTGGATCGCCTTCGCCGACCGCGACCGCTGCGCCCCCGCCGTGCGCAGGCTCGTGGAACTGCTGCACGCACGGGGCACTGTCCACTGACGGCTCAGGCCCGAGGATCGTCGGGAACACGCGCCCCCCACCGGCCCGGCTTCCCCACCAGCAGCATCGCGGTCGACACCCCGAGGAGGAACGGGGCGGCCAGCCCCACCGACGTCAGGGTGTCGACACCCCGGACCTGGACGTAGTCGCCGCCGAGCACCCCCTGGGCCACCGTCTGGAAGACCAGGTGGAACCCCACGCACGCCCACACGCTCCCGGTGACCACCCGGATGCACCCGAGCACCACCCCCAGGCCCAGGAACAGGGGCAGCCGCTCCGCAAGCACACCCCACCCCTCGGTGGACACCCACAGCGCCGTGCCGAACAGGACGAACAGGGCCGCCTGCGCCGCGACGGCGGCCCAGGCGGGCAGGGCGGCGTTCAGGTTCCGGAACAGGTAGCCGCGGAAGATCAGCTCCTCGGGCAGCGCCTCGGCCAGCAGCACCACCAGCGCCAGGAACACCAGTCCCGGCACCAGCTCGCCCCACGGGGCCGTCCGCACGACGAACGACCACCCCAGCACCACGCACAGCGCCATCCCCGCACAGCCGGGCAGCGCCCACGACGCCACGCCGACGAGGAAGGGCCGCCACCCCGCGCGGGGACCGGTCAGCGCCGGCCCGTGCCACGGCTGCCGGTCGAGGAAGCGGCGCGCCGCCCACACCAGCGCCACGGCGAGCACGCAGAGGGCCGCCGCGGTGGCCGCGCGGCCGAGCGGTCCCGGGAGCAGGCCGCTCACGCTGAGCATGAGCCACCAGAGCAGAAGGGCCGCCGCCGTCACCACGGTGCTCCGCACGGGCAGGGGCGGCCTCCGGGAGACGGGGGACGACGGCCCGGACACGGGGGTGCCATCCATGGGCCCCACTCTTGCGCACAGCCAAAGCACGGCGCATCCGGTATCCCCCTGAGAACACCCCCGAGACCTCCCGCGCCCCGCCGGAGAAAAACCAGTGGCCCCGCCCGCCCCCACCGATTAGAGTCCGGTGACCGTGCGCGATCTTCCCGAACCCCCGGGCGTCCCCGATCACCGGTCGGCCGACCGCTACCTGCTCTGGCTCGCGCGTCGGCAGTGGGCCTCCCTCACGTGGGGCTCCCTCGTCAGTGGCGCGTACACGACCTGCGGTGTGCTCAGCGCCGCCGCGCTGGGCGCCGCGATCGACTCCGGGCTCGCCGACGGCGATAGCGACGACCTCCTGCTGTGGTGCGGCGTCCTCACCGGGCTGACCCTGATCCGGGTCGTGATCGTCCCCTTCCATGAACGCACCACGTCCTTCAACTGGTACGCCTCGGCCTACCGCACCGTGCAGTCGGTGACCGGGCGGGCCGTCGCCCTGGGCCCCACCCTCACCCGCAGGCTCCCCTCCGGGGAGGTGGTGGCGGTCGGCACCGACGACATCGACCAGATCGGCGAGTTCTTCGAGGACTCCGTCCGCGGCCCCGGCGCGGTCGTCTCCATCGCCGTGGCCGCCGCGCTCATGCTGGCCGCGCACACCGTGTTCGGTCTCGCGGTCCTGGCCGCGGTCCCCCTGATCACGGTGGGCATGGTGCCGCTGCTGCGATCGCTCTCGCGCCGCCAGACCCACCAGCGCGACCACCAGGCCGAACTCACCACGATCGCCGGGGACCTGGTGGCGGGCCTGCGCGTCCTGCGCGGCGTGGGCGGCGAGCGGGCCTTCGTGCGGCGCTACCGGGACGAGTCGCGCCGGGTCCGCGACGCCGGGGTCCGGGTCGGCTGGACGGACGCCTGTCTCCAGGCCGCGCGGACCCTCCTGCCGGGCCTGCTCCTGGTGGGGGTGGTCTGGTACGGGGCTCGGCTGGCGCTGGAGGGCGCACTCACCCTCGGCCTGCTGGTCGCCTTCTACGGCTATACGCGCGCCCTGGGCGAGGACGTGCGCCGCCTCATGCTCGTCGCCTCCCTGTACGTGTCGGCCCGCGTGGCGGCGGGACGGATCACCGGAGTGCTGGGCCTGGCCCACGACCACCCCGACCCCGCACACCCACGGCCGGAGCCGGAGGGGCCGTGCGACCTCCGCGACCCGGTGAGCGGTGTGACCGTCACCGCCGGGGAGGTGACCGGCGTGGTGTGCGCCGGCCCCTCCGACGCGACCGCCGTCGCAGCGCGGCTGGGCCGCTATCGCGAGGACTGCGCGGAATTGGTCGAGCGCTCCACCGGCCGCACGGTGTCCCTGCGCGACCTCCCGTTGAAACGGGTGCGCGAGCGGGTGCTCGTGGCCGCCAACGACGCCCACCTGTTCTCCGGCAGGCTCCGGGACGAATTGGACCCCGGCGGGGACCTGTCAGACGCGCACCTGGCCCGGATCGTGCGTGCCGCACACGCCGGGGACGTGGTGGAACGGTCACCGCTGGGGTGGGACACCGTGCTCGCCGAGCGCGGACGCGAGCACTCCGGCGGCGAACAGCAGCGGCTGCGGCTCGCCCGGGCGCTGGCAGTGGCCCCGGAGGTCCTCGTCCTGGTCGAACCGGCCTCGGCGGTGGACGTGCACACCGAAGGGATCATCGCCCAGCGGCTCGCCGGGCAACGGCTCGGCCGCACCACCGCCCTGATCACCACCAGCCCCCTGCTGCTCGCCCACACCGACCGCGTGTGCCTCGTCCGAGACGGCAGGGTCGTGGCCGAGGGCACCCACCGCACGCTCCTGGCCTCGAACCCGGACTACGCGGCCACCGTCGCAGGCTCCGCCGCAGTGGAGGAAGGCCGATGACCCAGACCACCGCACGCCCCTCCCCCGACCTGCCGAGGGCCCCCCGGACGCGTCCTCCCGACCAGCTCCCGATCGCCCCCTCCCCCACGGTGTGGCGGCGGCTGCGCCGTGTCTGCGCCGAGCACGGGTGGACCCTCACGGGCATCGTCGTACTGTACGGAGCCGCGTCGCTGAGCGCGCTCGTCGCGCCGTGGATGCTCGGCACCATGATCGACACCGTGCGCGCGGACGGCGACGGGGGACGTGTCGACCTGATGGCGGCGGCGATCGTCGTCTCCCTGTGCGTCCACGCGGCCCTCCTCCTGGTGTCAGTGGCCACCGCCATCCGGTTCGGGGAGAACCTGCTCGCACAGGTGCGCGAGGAGTTCGTCGACGGCGTACTGCGCCTGCCCCTGGGCGCGGTGGAGCGCGCCGGAAGCGGCGACCTGCTGGCCCGTACCGGCCGCGACACCGACCACCTGAGCTACGCGGCCCGCCAGTCGGTACCCGCCGTCCTGGTGAGCGCGGTGACCCTGGTGGTCATCACCGCCGCGATCGCGTTCCTCCACCCGGCCCTGCTCCTGGCCTGGCTGCCCTCGGCCCTCGTGGTGTGGCTGTCCACCCGCTGGTACACCCGCCGTGCGCCCGAGGGGTACGTGCGCGAACTCGCCGCCTACTCCGACCTGACCCAGGGCGTGACCGAGACCGTGGAGGGCGCGCACACCGTCGAGGCCCTCGGGAGGCAGGCCCGCCAGCGGGGCCGGGCCGAGGAGCGGGTCCGCCGGTCCTACCTGGCCGAGCGGTACACGCTGTGGCTGCGCTCGGTGTGGTTCCCCCAGCTGGATTTCGCCTACGCCTTCCCCCTCCCGGCGACACTGCTGGTCGCGGGGCTGCTGCGGATGGACGGGCAGATCACCGTGGGGCAGATCGCCACGGCGGTCTTCCTCGCCACACAGATGGCCCGGCCGCTGGAGGAGCTGATCGACGAGGTGGACAGCCTCATGATGGGCTTCACCTGCCTGCGGCGGCTGCTCGGCGCGGAGTCGGCCGGGACCGGCGGCGCGGCGGCGCCCCCGGCGGGGGGCTCCGAGCCCGGGACGGTCGAACTGCGCGGGGTGCGGTTCGGCTACACCGGAGCCGAGGTCCTGCACGGGGTCGATCTCCTCGTGCGGCCGGGCGAGCGGCTGGCCGTGGTCGGCCCCAGCGGCGCGGGCAAGTCCACGCTCGGCAAGCTCATCGCCGGTATCCACCGGCCGACCTCAGGCGACGTACTGATCGGGGGCGGTGCGCGGGACCCGGGTGAGGCACGGAAACCGGTGATCCTGCTGAGCCAGGAGAGCCACGTATTCCGGGGGACCATCGCGGAGAACCTGTCACTCGTGCTGGGGGACGGCGAGGCCGACGAGGACCGGCTGTGGCAGGCGCTGGCGGCGGTGGGTGCCCACACCTGGGTCCGTACGCTCCCGGACGGGCTGGACACCCCGGTGGGTTCGGGCCGGGACGCGCTGGAGCCGGACCGCGTGCAGCAGTTGGCGCTGGCCCGGGTGGTGCTGGCCGACCCGCACGTGCTGGTGCTGGACGAGGCGACGTCGTCGATCGACCCGCGTGCGGCCCGGGACCTGGAGCGCTCCCTGGCGGGTGCTCTGGCGGGCCGGACCGTGGTGGCGATCGCGCACCAGCTGCACACCGCCCGCGACGCCGACCGCGTCGCGGTGGTGGAGGACGGGTCGGTCAGCGAGCTGGGCACCCACGACGAACTGCTCGCCCGGGGCGGGTCCTACGCGCGGCTGTGGCATGCCTGGCACGGCGGCTGAGCCGTGCCGGGGAGCCGGTCCCTCGGGTCCGGGCTTCCACTGTTCGGGTCCGGGGAACCTGGAGGCGTCCAGTCCCAGGTCGCAAGGCTCGGGTAGGCGGACCTTCCCGCCGGAGTTCACCGTGGCGGCGTGGTTGTACCGGCCGTGGTCGGGCTGCTCGTAGAGGGTCACCGACGGTCCGTGCTCGTCCCAGACGCCGATGAGCAGGTAGAGGGGGATCGCCGCATAAGCGTCACCGGCCAATTTCTTCCTGCGGCCGATGCCCCGACTGCTCCTGGACACGATTTCCACGACGAGCGACGCCTCCTCCGCCGGGGACGGGGAACGGGAAGGGTCGAAGGCCACGTCTTCGGGCATGACGACGAGGTCCGGCATGTACAGACGTTCGATGGCCGAGACCTGCACGCCCAGTGTCTGCAAGACGTGCCGGTCGTCCGGGATCACACGATTCAGCGCCCGGTGCACCAGCGCACCGCACAGCGCGGCCGTCCGCCGCAGACCCCCTGGAAACGGCGAAACCGGGCGGCCCCGCAGGGCCGCCCGGTCGTCGCGGGCGAGGTCGCGTATCCGGACCCCGGACTCCAGGCGGAGCCTAGAAGTCCATGCCGCCCATGCCGCCGGTCGGGTCGGCGGCGGGAGCCGCGGCCTTCTCCGGCTTCTCGGCGATGACGGCCTCGGTGGTCAGGAACAGACCGGCGATGGAGGCCGCGTTCTGCAGAGCGGAACGGGTGACCTTGGTCGGGTCGATGACGCCGTCCTTGAACAGGTCGGTGTACTCGCCGGTGGCGGCGTTGAGGCCGAACCCGGGCTCCAGGTTCTTGACCTTGTCCGCCACGACGCCGCCCTCAAGGCCGGCGTTGACCGCGATCTGCTTGAGCGGCTCGGCGATGGCACGGCGCACGATGTCGGCACCGATGGACTCGTCGCCGTCCAGGTCGAGCTTCTCGAACGCGGGGACGCTGGCCTGCAGCAGCGCGACGCCACCGCCGGGCAGGATGCCCTCCTCGACCGCGGCCTTGGCGTTGCGGACGGCGTCCTCGATGCGGTGCTTGCGCTCCTTGAGCTCCACCTCGGTGGCGGCACCGGCCTTGATGACGGCCACGCCGCCGGCCAGGCGGGCGAGACGCTCCTGGAGCTTCTCGCGGTCGTAGTCGGAGTCGGTGCGCTCGATCTCGTTGCGGATCTCGTTGACGCGACCGGCGATCGTGGTGGCGTCACCGGCGCCGTCCACGATGGTGGTCTCGTCCTTGGTCACGACGACCTTGCGGGCGCGGCCGAGCATGTCGAGCTCGGTGTTCTCCAGCTTGAGGCCGACCTCCTCGGTGATGACCTGGCCGCCGGTCAGCACGGCGATGTCGCCGAGCTGGGCCTTGCGGCGGTCACCGAAGCCCGGGGCCTTGACGGCGACGGACTTGAAGGTGCCCCGGATCTTGTTGACGACCAGGGTCTGGAGCGCGCCCTGCTCGACGTCCTCGGCGATGACCATCAGCGGACGGCCTGCCTGGAGGACCTTCTCCACGACGGGCAGGAACTCGTTGTTGTTGGAGATCTTGGAGTTGACGATGAGGATGTAGGGGTCCTCCAGGACCGTCTCCATCCGCTCCAGGTCGGTGGCGAAGTAGGGCGAGATGTAGCCCTTGTCGAAGCGCATGCCCTCGGCGAGTTCGAGCTCCAGCCCGAAGGTCTGGCCCTCCTCGACGGTGATGACGCCTTCCTTGCCGACCTTGTCCATCGCCTCGGCGATGGTCGCGCCGATCTGGGCGTCACCGGCGGAGATGGAGGCCGTGGAGGCGATCTGCTCCTTGGTCTCGACCTCCTTGGAGATCTTGCCGAGCTCCTCGTTGATCCGGGTGACGGCGGCCTCGATGCCGCGCTTGAGGCCGACCGGGTTGGCGCCGGCGGCGACGTTGCGCAGACCCTCGCGGACGAGCGCCTGGGCGAGCACGGTGGCGGTGGTGGTGCCGTCACCGGCGACGTCGTCGGTCTTCTTGGCGACCTCCTTGACGAGCTCCGCCCCGATCTTCTCCCAGGGGTCCTCGAGCTCGATCTCCTTGGCGATGGAGACACCGTCGTTGGTGATCGTGGGGGCGCCCCACTTCTTCTCCAGGACGACGTTGCGGCCCTTGGGGCCCAGCGTGACCTTGACGGCGTCAGCGAGCTGGTTCATACCGCGCTCAAGGCCGCGACGGGCCTCCTCGTCGAACGCGATCAGTTTGGCTGCCATTGAGTTCTTGTCCTCCCGTGACCGGGCTGATACGCGATGGGACGAGGCGTGCGCCCGCGACGGACGGCCGCGACGTACCGACACCCCTGCTGTCGGACGCGCACGGCCTCGCAGCCTCGCTCCGGTTAGCACTCAGGCTCAGCGAGTGCTAACCAGGTCTATTTTTAGCACTCTCCCCGGGAGAGTGCAAACGATGTGGTCACGATTTCCACAGCCGTCGCACCGCCTTTCACCTGCGTGTACAAAAGGCGGCGTGAACGGCCGCTCGGCCCGCGGCCGCACCGGGACGCATGCCGCCGCCCGGCACAGCTCCGTGAAGTACCGGGTGATCGGCAGCGGGACCGGCCCGGCCTTCCCACAGGCCCGGCGGGCGGGGGCACGGCCCTCCTCAGCGCCGGTCTCCACCCTCGAGGTCCCCCTACCCCGATCCCGGATCCGCCCAACCGCGAACACGGTCAGCTCCGTACCGGTCCCCCAGGCGGGGCCGACGGCGGCCAGGGTGATCCCGCCCATGCCGCCGTCGGGCCGCGGGCGCACCGACCGGACCCGGCCACGGTGCCCTCGACGGGCACGACCCAGACGCGGGCCTCCTCCGCGTCCAGGTCGGCGGTGACCTCCTCGCGCTGGGCGGCGCGCCGGTCCGGCGTCATCCGGCCGTAGGGCCCCGCCCGGAGCGCCGAACGGCTCCGATCCCCTGTCGGGAGCGGAGCCGTGTCCTTTCGGGCCTGCTCGGGGTCAGCAGCCCCCGGCCACGGCCGGGATGATCGAGACCTGGGCACCGTCGGCGACCGCGGTCCGCAGGCCCTGCTCGAAGCGCACGTCCTCGTCGCCCACGTAGACGTTGACGAACCGGCGCACCTTGCCCGAGTCGTCGAGGATCCGCTCCCGGATGCCCGGGTAGTTGGCCTCCAGGTCGTCGAGGACCTCGGCGAGGGTGGTGCCCTCGGCAGACACTTCGGCGGCGTCGCCGGTGTAGGTGCGCAGGATGGTGGGGACGCGAACGCTGGCGCTCATACGGGTGTTCTTCCTTCGTCGGGTGGTGTGCGGTGCCCGGGGCACGCCGCCGCCGGCACCGCGGAGTCGTCGGTGCGGGCCGCCGCTCAGAGCAGGCCGGCGTCGGTGAACGCGGATAGCGACGGCTTGATCGTCGCGGTCACGCCCGCTTCCACGGCGTTGAGGGTCTTGAGCCCGTCGCCGGTGTTGAGGACGACCGTCTCGGCCTTGGGGTCGATCCTGCCCTCGCGCACGAGCTTGCGGAGCACAC
Source organism: Nocardiopsis sp. CNT312 (assembly GCF_000515115.1). GTDB lineage: Bacteria > Actinomycetota > Actinomycetes > Streptosporangiales > Streptosporangiaceae > Nocardiopsis. The sequence goes on along the minus strand of NZ_KI911538.1, from coordinate 174,032 downwards.
CGGTGGTTACCCCGCCCGCGGTCTCGGCGAAGACCCCCTCGGTGCGGGCCAGAAGGTTGATGGAGTCGACGACCTCGGCGTCGCTGACGTGCTCCACCGAACCGCCGGTGCGCTGGGCGATGTCGAGCACGTAGGGGCCGTCCGCCGGGTTGCCGATGGCCAGCGACTTGGCGATGGTGTCGGGCTTGACCGGCTGGATGACGTCGTGGCCGGCCTCCCATGCCCGGGCGACCGGGGAGCAGCCGGTGGCCTGGGCGCCGAAGATCCGGTACGGGCGGTTTTCGACCAGGCCGATCTTGATGAGCTCCTGGAAGCCCTTGTCGATCTTGGTGAGCTGGGAGCCGGAGGCGATCGGGATGACGATCTGCTCGGGCAGGCGCCAGCCGAGCTGCTCGGCGATCTCGTAGGCCAGCGTCTTGGAGCCCTCGCCGTAGTAGGGGCGCAGGTTGACGTTGACGAAGCCCCAGCCCTCGCCGGCCGGGTCGCCGATGAGCTCGGAGCAGAACCGGTTCACGTCGTCGTAGTTGCCGTCGATGGCCACGACCTTGCCGCCGTAGACGGCGGCCATGACCACCTTGGCCTCCTCCAGGCCGGCGGGGATGAACACGCAGGAATCGAACCCGGCGCGCGCGGCGGCGGCGCCGACGGCTCCGGCCAGGTTCCCGGTGGAGGAGCAGGACAGGGTGGTGAAGCCGAAGGTGCGGGCGGCCTCGACGGCCATCGCCACGACGCGGTCCTTGAAGGAGTGCGTGGGGTTGCCGGAGTCGTCCTTGACGTACAGCGAGTCCAGGCCCAGCTCGGCGGCGAGGCGGTCGGCCTTGACGAGGGGGGTCAGGCCGGGGTTCATGTTGGGGAGTTCGGCGACGTTGGGCGGCACCGGCAGGAGGGAGCGGTAGCGCCAGATGTTGGCGGGGCCGCTCTCGATCTCCGCGCGGGAGACGTCACCGAAGTCGTAGGCCACCTCAAGGGGGCCGAAACAGAACTCGCAGGCGAACTTGGGGGTGAGGTCGTAGCGCTCGCCGCACTCGCGACAGGAGAGGGCGTCGGCGGGGCCGAAGGCGCGGACGGTGCTGGGTTCTGTGGCGGCAATCGCCATGGCGAGGCGTCTCCCCTCATCTTTCCTGGCGGCCACCTTGACCCCAGGCCGGAGTTGGCACCTGTCCCGGACGCCTCGCGAGGAACACGAGATCGCGTACCGGGATGGTTGCCGGGGCTTCGCCGGGCCGGTCCCTCCACCCCTCTGGATGAGCAATATGAAGTTTTGGTGCCGATCCTCTGTTCGGACCCGCACGGCAACTGTAACGGAGGTGTCGGACTGATTTCCACAGCGGGTGATCCGCATTACACGGACCGGCCCACATGCTGGGACGCCTCCGTGGCCGCAACGGCCGGGAACCCCCGCGGCCCTCGGCCGACACGCCCGGCGCGGCCCGGGCCCGTAGGCACGCGCCCGTGTTGCGGCCGTGTGCCCCGTCCACAGGTTGGCCCCTGGTGCGTTTGGGCTTCGGGCAGAGGGGCGAGACCTATGGTGCGCCCTGCGCCGGTGCGTCCCCCAGCCATCGTGGAACGACCCCCATGCACGCTTTTCGAGAGGACGAGTACGTGGACAAGGCACAGATCCTCATAGCCTCCAACCGGGGACCGGTGTCCTTCTCAACCGCCGAGGACGGCTCCCTGGAGTTCCGGCGGGGCGGGGGCGGGCTCGTCTCGGGAATGACCTCGGTGGCCACCGAGGTCGACGGCATCTGGGTGTGCGCCGCCCTGTCCGAGGCCGACCGCCGCGCCGCCGCCGAGGCCCCCGATGCGCGGCTGGACCTGGCACACGACCTCGACGGCATGCGCGTCCACATGCTGGACATCCCGGAGGAGACCTTCACGGGCGCCTACACGGAGATCGCCAACTCGACCCTGTGGTTCGTGCAGCACATGCTGTACGCCACACCGAACAAGCCGTCGTTCGGGTCGGACTTCCGCGAGCGCTGGAAGGACTACGAGGCCTACAACAACGCCTTCGCCGAGGCCCTGGTGGCCGGGGCCGCCGACGGTGCCCGCGTGGCCGTGCAGGACTACCACCTGTCACTGGTACCGCGCATCCTGCGTGCCCGCCGCCCCGACCTGCGGATCGCGCACTTCTCACACACCCCCTGGGCCCCGCCCGAGTACTTCCGGCTGCTGCCCGAGCACGTCGCCCGCGACCTGCTGGAGGGCATGCTCGGCGCCGACCGCCTGGGCTTCCACAGTCCGCGCTGGGCCGACGCCTTCCTGCGCTGCTGCGCGGAGGTGCTCAACGCCGACGTCGACCTCGACAAGCGCACCGTGGAGCACGGCGGCCGGGTCGTCGGAGTGGGTGTGCACGCCCTGGGGGCGGACGAGGAGGACCTGCGCGCGAGCGCCGCGGACCCGCGCGTGGCCGAGCGCGAGGAGACCCTGCGGGAGGTCGTCGGCGACACCGCGCTGATCGTGCGGGTGGACCGCACGGAACTGTCCAAGAACATCGTCCGCGGCCTGGAGGCCTACCGAGAACTGCTCAGGGAGCGCCCGGAGTGGATCGGGCGGGTGACGCACCTGGCGTTCGCCTACCCCAGCCGGGGCGACGTGCCCGAGTACCGGGAGTACACGGACGCGGTGCTGCGGGTGGCCAAGGAGATCAACGAGGAGTTCGCCACCCCCGAGTGGCAGCCGCTGGTGCTGGAGGTCAACGACGACTACCCGCGTTCGCTCGCCTCCTTCCGGATGGCCGACGTGCTGCTGGTCAACCCCATCCGCGACGGCATGAACCTGGTGGCCAAGGAGGGGCCGGTGCTGTCGGAGCGCGACTCCGTACTGGTGCTCTCGCGCGAGGCCGGGGCCGCCGACGAGCTGAGCGGGCACGCCCTGATGGTCAACCCCTACGACACCGTGGAGACGGCCGAGGCCCTGCACCGGGCGCTGTCGATGGAGGCAGGGGAGCGCCGTCGGCGCCGCGAGGCCTTGCGGGAGGCGTCAGTGGCGCTGCCGCCGCGGCGCTGGTTCCAGGAGCAGTTGCGCTCGCTGGACTGAACGGACCGAACGTCGGAGTGCGCCCCAGGGGCGAGGGACCACCCCCGGGGGTGCCCGGCGGGTCGCGCCACCCTCGCCCTCAGGACGGGCTCCGTGGCGGCGCGCCGCTCTCGGCGAGGACGGCGTCGACGAACGCGGACTTGGCGCTGATGTAGTCGTCGACGCGCTCCCACGTGCGCTCGGCGAGGCCGTCCTTGAGCGCACGGTAGCGCTCGCGGGTGTCCTCGTCGGCGGCCAGGCGGTCGCGGAAGGCGAGGATGCGCTCGATCTCCGGGTCGCCCTCGCCCAGGACGTGCAGGTTGAGGTTGACGTCGAGCCCCTCCAGCACCCGGTGGCCGAACGGGCTGTCCCGGTCGGCGACGACGCGGTAGCCGGCGTGCTCCAGGTCGGTCAGGTAGGCGGGTTCGTCGTCGGGGTCGGCGACGGCCAGCAGCAGGTCGACGCAGGGCCGGGCCGCCAGGCCGAGAACCGCGGTCGATCCGACGTGTTCGATGAGCAGGGCGCGCTCGCCCAGGGCCTCGTGCACCTTCGCCTTCTGCCGGGCGGAGAGCAGCGGCCATTTGGGGTCGTAGGGGGACATCAGGACAGGTCCGGGCGGGAGGTCACGGTGTCGGGCGACCTCCGCGCGTCCTCGGAAGGGCAGCGGTGACGTTTCCAGGGGTGGCATGCCACAAGATTTCTCTGTCACCCCGCACTAGTCAAGACACCGATACGTGTTTGTATGTGCACGCGCATGATGTCACCCTCGCGCTCCGCGGGTGTCCGGACCGGTCCGGGGTCTGGCTCCCGACCAGAAAAACCCGCGGGGAAAGAGATCTCAGCCCCTGCCGTTGCGCGGCTTGCGGCGGCGCCCGCCCCTGGCGGGGCGCTCGGCCTCCTTCGCGGCGGCGCGTTCGGCGGCGATCTCCTCGTCCTCGTGGCGGCGGTCCTCGCGCACCCCGTAGGGATCGGCGCTGGAGCGGCGCATCCACACCGCGACCAGCAGCGCCCCGAGAAGCAGGACGGCACCGACCGCGGCGAACCACGCCCACAAGGGGACGCCCGGACCCTCCTGGGAGCGTTCGAGCAGTTCCTCGTCGATGAGCGGGTCGCCCTGGGTGATCTCGGCCGCCGCACCGGCCGCCGAGGGCAGGTGGAGGGCGGGCGTCCCCTCCGGCCCGGGCTGCGAGCCCTCGACCAGGGCCTGTCGGGCCTGGTCCGGGCTGAGCTGCGGGTACTGCGTGAGCAGCAGGGCGGCGGCCCCAGCGGCCATGGCGGCCGCGTAGGACGCACCGGTGACCTGCGCGGGGCTTCCGTCGGGCGACGTGGCGGCCAGTGCGGCACCGGGCGCGGTGAGTGCGATGTCGGCGGTGTCGGGGGACCCGGGGATCAGGGCGCCGTTCTCGTCCGCTCCCGCGACGGAGAGCACGCTGGGGTCGTCTCCCCCGGCAGGCCCCACGACCAGGACCCCGGCACCCACCGCCTCCTCGGTGGCGGCGGCCAGGTCCGCGTCCGAGGCCTGCGCCGCCTCAGGCAGCAGGATGACCTGGACCCCCTCGTCGGCGGCTCCGCGGACGGCGTCGGGCAGCAGGTCCGCGGTGGGCAAGGCCAGCACCCCGGCCTCGGGTGCGACCCCGAGCATGCCGCCGTCGGCGTCCATGCCGTGGCCGTGGCTGGCCACCAGGGCGGCCACGGCGGTGCCCTGGTCGAGGTCGCCCTCGTTGGGGCCGTAGGCGGTGTCCACCGTCACGTTGTCGACCAGGTCGGGGTGGTCCTCGGGGACGGCGGCACCGGGCAGGGCGACGGTGGTGCCCCTGCCATAGGTGTTCTCCCACGCCTCCTCGACGCCGATGGAGAGCAGCCCCCACTGCTCGGGGCGAAAGTCCGGCTGGCCGACGGCCACGGACGGAACGGCCACCGTGCCGAGAAGGACGGTGGCCGTGACGGCCCCCACGGTTCCCAAGCGGCGCTTGCGAGTCGTGTTACGGCTGTTGCCCCCGAGCACGTCAGACTCCCTCGAACATTGCGATCGGCGTTCCACGGTCCAGTCCGGACCACCGCGATTCTCCCATGAGCACATGATCACAGCAGGGACAAGTGCCTTGAGGGCCAGGAAAGGCAACTGTATCCCTCGTGCCAGTCCTGGCCGCCGAAGCCTTCACTGGGCATGTCGAGTCGCTAGCATGGTCGCGCCGATCCGGACCATCCAATTTCCCGTCCAGGGGGTGTCCTATGCCGAATATCGGTCCAGCCGAGGACGGCCAGTCGGCCCTCGCCGAACGCGACCAGCGCATCCTCGCCTTCGAACGCCAGTGGTGGAAGTTCGAGGGTTCCAAGGAACAGGCGATCCGCGACGAGTTCGGGTTCTCCGCGACCCGCTACTACCAACTACTGAACGGACTGGTAGAGCGCCCCGAGGCGCTCGCCCACGACCCCATGACCGTCAAACGCCTGCGCCGGCTGCGCGCCGACCGCAGACGCCAACGCAACGCACGCCGTCTCGGTATCCGACTCTGACCCTGGGCCCGCCCCACACGCCCGCTCAGGGACCCCGCGGGCGGCCCTCCACCACCGGCGCTCTCCCGGGCGCACCGCCGAACCCCCGGCGGTGCGCCCGGGCGCACCGGCCCCGTTCCGCCTCCCAGGAAAGGCCCCGCATGTCCCTGCCTCGGCCGAACACGGCCGCCGGACGCTCCGCCCTCGACCTCCTCCTGGCCGAGCCCGCCCGGGCTCTGGCCGCCTTCGACTTCGACGGCACCCTCGCCCCCATCGTCGCCGACCCGCGCGACTCCGCGCCCCTGCCCGGGATCGTGGAACTCCTGGCCGAACTGGCCGGCACGCTCGGCTCGGTCGCGGTGGTCACCGGCCGCCCCGCCGCCACCGCCGTGGAACTGGGCGGCCTGGACCGGGTGCCCGGCATCACCGTCCTGGGCCACTACGGGGCCGAGCGCTGGGCGGACGGGCGCGTCACCGCCGCCGACCCGCCGCCCGGCGTGGCGCGGGTCCGCGCCGACCTGCCCGGCGTGCTCGCCGAAGCGGGCGCTCCGGAGGGCACGTGGACCGAGGACAAGGGACGCTCTCTGGCCGTCCACACCCGGCGCACGGCCGACCCCGACGGCTCCCTCGCCCTGCTCGCCCCCGCCCTGGGCCGCCTCGCCGAGCGGACCGGGCTGAAGGTGGAGCCCGGAAGGATGGTGATCGAACTCCGTCCACAGGGTGTGGACAAGGGCGCGGCACTGCGCGGACTCGTCGAGGAGACCGGGGCCGCCACCGTGCTCTACGCCGGAGACGACCTGGGCGACCTGCCCGCCTTCGACGCCGTGGACAGCCTGCGCGAGCGGGGCCGCCACGGGCTCAAGGTGTGCTCCACCTCCGACGAGGTCACCGCCGTCGCCGAGGCCGCCGACCTCGTCGTCCCCGGCCCCGCCGGTCTGGCCGGCCTGCTCACCGCCCTCACGGCTGCGATCCGTGGTGCGGCTGCGGGGTGAGCGCCGCGCGCACCTGCGCCCGCAGCTCCCGCAGCCCCGTCCGCTCCCGCCCGTAGTGCACCGCGTTGGTGAGTACGCCCACGTACCGGCCGCTCTCCGGGTGCAGGAACAGGCTGGTCCCGGTGAACCCGTTGTGGTGGACGACCCCCTCCGGGGTGACCAGCCAGCCCAGCCCCCGCCAGAGCCCCTCCCCCGCGTCCGCGTGCGGGCGCCAGCTCTCGCGCACGTACGACGCAGGGAGCACCCCGCCCCCGGACTCACCCTCCCGCAGCACCTCCCGCGCGAAGGCACCCAGGTCGATCGCGGTGGTGAACACCCCCGCGTGCCCGGCCACCCCGCCCATGAGCGCGGCCGCCTCGTCGTGCACCACCCCCCAGGTCGGTGCCGTCCCGGGCAACCGGACCTCCGTCGGCGCCACCGCCAGGGAACGCGTCAGCGGCCCGAAGACCGTCGAGCGCATCCCGAACTCGTCCCACAGCTCGGCCGCCAGGACGTCCAGGCCACTGCCGTACAGGCGCTCCAGGACCAGACCCAGCAGGATGAACCCGCGGTCGATGTAGTGGTGGCGCCCCGGTTCCTCCAGCGGGTCGGCCAGGATCGCCTCCGCCAGGTCCTGGTCGGTGCCCACGTACCGCTCCAGCCACGTCACCGGGTTGAGCCCGCTCGTGTGGGTGAGGATCCGGCGCACGGTCACCGCCCCACCCGGCAGCCCCTCGGCGGGCAGGTACTGCGACACGGGCGCGTCCAGGTCCACCAGGCCGTCGGCGACGGCCTGCCCGACCAGCGGCCAGGTCGCCATCATCTTGGTCAGGCTGGCCACGTCGTAGAGGACGTCCGGCGCGGTCCCGTGCTCACCGTCCACCCCTCCCACGGCCACGAACTCCCACATCCCCCCGGTACCGACGACGGCGGTGCCGCCCGGCAACCGCCCCCCGTCGACCATGGACTTGAGGACACCGCGGATCCGCCCTCCCGTCTCCGTGAGCCAGTCACCGTCGTGCACGACACGCCTCCCGCTCTCACCTCAGCCGATACCCCGCTCTTCCAGTGTCGCCACACGGAGTCCGCCAGGCGTGTTACGAAACTCCCATAACGTGGAGAAGGCCGTCCCCCTCAGCCGCGGTCTCCGAAGTACGCTGACGCCCAGGAACCCCGAGGAGGACCATTGAGCAGCCAGACCCCCGTGCCCGCCGGATTCCGCGGTATCGCCGGCAACATCGGGATCAAGGACCCCCACGACGACTTCTTCGCCGTGGTCTCCGAGGTGCCCGCACACGTGTCCGCCGTGTTCACCAAGTCCCGCTTCGCCGGATCCAGCGTGGTGATCAGCCGCAACGCCGCCGCCGACGGCCGCGCCCGCGGCGTCACCGTCATCAGCCGCAACGCCAACGTGGCCACCATGACCGGCGAGGCCAACGCCCTGGAGGTCCAGGAACGGGTGGCGCGCGCGGCGGGGATCGAGCCCGGCGAACTGCTCATCGCCTCCACCGGGGTCATCGGCCGCCCCTACCCCATGGACAAGGTCCGCGCCTTCCTGGACGCCCTGCCCGCCGAGTTCCCTCCGGCCGACCTCGACCGCGCCGCCGCCGCACAGATGACCACCGACACCCGCCCCAAGACCGCCTCCGCCACGGTCGGGAAGGCGACGGTGACGGGCATCGCCAAGGGCGTCGGCATGATCGAACCGGACATGGCGACCATGCTGGCCTGGTTCTTCACCGACGCCGACCTGGAGCAGCCGGTCCTGGACGCGGTGTTCCGCCGGGTCGTGGACCGCACGTTCAACGCCCTGAGCATCGACACCGACACCTCCACCAGCGACTCCGCCGCGATCTTCGCCAACGGCGTCGCCGGCCCCGTGGACACCGCCGCCTTCGAGGAGGCCCTCTACGGCGTCGCCCTGGAGCTGGTCCGGATGATCGCCTCCGACGGCGAGGGCGCCGGCAAGCTCATCGAGGTGCGGGTGACCGGCGCGCGCGACGACGCGCAGGCCAAGCGCGTGGGCAAGGCGGTCGTGAACTCGCCGCTGGTCAAGACCGCCGTCCACGGCTCCGACCCGAACTGGGGCCGCGTGGCGATGGCCGTCGGCAAGCTCGACGCGGAGACCGACGTCGAGCCGGAGAACGTGCGGATCGTCTTCGGCGACGTGGAGACCTACCCCGCGGAGGCCACCGACGAGGTCCTGGCGCGTGCCGCCGAGCACATGAAGGGCGAGGAGGTGGTGATCGGCGTCGACCTGGGCGTCGCCGACGGCGCCTTCACCGTCTACGGCTGCGACCTCACCGACGGCTACATCCGCATCAACGCCGACTACACCACCTGAGCGTGGGATATCCCCAAACCCGGACGTGATCGTGCTACCAGCACAGGGAAACAGCCGATTCCGTGCACCGGTAGCACGATCAACAGGGCCGGGCGGTCATGCCCGGTGTCGGGCGACGGTCGCCAGGATGTACTCGGGGCGGTTGAGGTCGCCCCAGGTGAACCGGACGATGCGCGTCGACGGGTGCCAGAGCTGGAGGGCGTTCTGCCGTGTGCGGTCCCTCGCCAGGACCCGCGGGGAGCCGTGCGGGCCGATCCCGTCCGCCTCACCGATGAGGTCGAGGTCCTCCCACCAGAAGTCGACCCTGGCGATGCATCGGCCCCGACCGTCGAAGAAACGGTGCTGCAGGTCGGTGGGCGGCAGGCCGCCGTCGACACAGACCAGGCGCACCCTGGTCTCCAGCGGACTCTCCGCGCGGCCGTCGGCCGACCGCCACCAGCCTCGCAGGCGAACGGATCCCCTGCGCCTCCAGTTGACGCGCTCGACCTCCTCGATCTCCTCGGCCCCGATGAGCCCCTTGTTGAGTGCCGAATCCATGAGGCAGACGGCCGTCTCCCGATCGACGTCCAGGAGAGTGTCCGCCAGAGCCCGCTGGGGGGTGGCCGAACGGAGGACACCGTCGATGGTGGTGACCTGTTCGGGGCGGGTCTTCCAGGTGTGCAGCGTGATCCCGGCGATGTGTCGCTGGGTACCGCGGGCGGGGATGACCATGTGCGTCTCGTGGAGGTCCCCTTCGGGCAGGCCCTGTATGCCCCACAGCCTCACGGCGGTCCTACCGCCCACGAACGACGCCTCACCGAGCGCCAGTTGGGCGGCCATGGCCTTCGCGCGCAGGCGAAGGCCCGGATCAGTGGCGTCCACGAGGGCGAGGACGGCGTAGACGCGTGGATAGACACGTCGCCAGTTTCCGTTGCGTACGAACCGGCGGACGTCGCTCTTGGTGAGTCCGATGTGCTTGGCCTGGTCCCAACTGAGGACACCGTACTGGCGGGCGGCCGTATCGAGCGCGACGGCTTGTGGAGGAAGGATCGGGTCCATATCCCCAGCGTGCGGCCGAACGGCGGCGGATGGCAGTGGGTTCTCCGACCTGTGGACAGCGGGTACCCGGCTCTCTCCGTGACCGTGCTACCAGCACAGGAGACGGCAGGTTCCGTGCACCGGTAGCACAATCACGGGAGCAGGGCGGCGGCACGCCGGAGGTCACCGCACCCGGTGCACCTTGGTGTTGGAGGCCTGGGCGCGCGGGCGCACCACCAGAAGGTCGATGTTGACGTGCGGCGGGCGGGTCACCGCCCACACCACGGTGTCAGCGACGTCCTCGGGGGTCAGCGGACCGGGCACCCCCGCGTAGACCGCCTCGGCCGCCTCGGCGTCGCCGTGCAGCCGGTTCAGGGAGAACTCCTCGGTCTTGACCATGCCGGGAGCGATCTCCACCACCCGCACCGGCTCGCCGCACAGCTCCAGGCGCAGAGTCCTGGCGGTGGTGTGCGCGCCGTGCTTGGCCGCCACGTAACCGCCGCCGCCCTCGTAGACGTCCAGGCCAGCGGTGGAGGACAGGATCAGCACGGTGCCGTCGCCGCTCTCCCGCAGCTTGGGCAGCAGGGCCTGGGTCATGTGCAGCACGCCCAGGACGTTCACCTCGTACATCGCGCGCCACTCCTCCGGGTCCCCGGTGGCGACCGTGTCGCGGCCGATCGCGCCGCCCGCGTTGTTGACCAGGACCGCGCAGGAGTCCAGCGAGGCGGCGAAGGCGTCGACCGCGGGCCGGTCGGTGACGTCCAGGGTGTGGGCGCGGGCGCTGTGGCCCTGCTCGGCCAGCTCCGCCGCGAGGGCCTCGATCCGGTCGGCGCGGCGGGCGACGAGCACCACGTCGAAACCCGCGACCGCGAGCCCGCGCGCGGTGGCCGCGCCGATCCCGCTGCTGGCTCCGGTGACGACGGCGGTCGCTGTCATGGTGGGTTCCTCCCGCTCGGATGCGCTGTCGCGCCGAGCGTATCCGGGGCGGCCCTCCCGGTCGGGCGCGGGGAGGGAGCGTTGTGTCCTCCGGGGTCGGGACCCACTTCCAGAGAATGCGCCGTTGTCAACGGGGGTCGTCCGCCGGGTGGCTGTGGTGACGGTGGACGGGTCGCGGGGCATGGTGGCGAAGGCGGTGGAGGGTGGGTGAGGTGGTTTGAGCTGAGGGAACTTCAGCCCTCCAGCAACTCGTGCAGCTCACGGAGCTATAGCAGCACCATCCCAAAAAAGCTAACAAATACGACATAAGAGCTGTACTTTGGAAGCATGGCTGACGACCCCATCAGACCTGGTGCCCTCACTACACGCGCAAAGATGAAGGAAGTCTTTGGCGGTGGCCAAGGCCAAGGGATTCAACCCTCTGCACGCACACCCAACGTGCTGATCTACACCGACCCAGCTTCCGGCGAGAAGTCGGGTTTCTACGATGGGTGGATCCCAGAAGAGGAAGAATCCGAACATATTTTCGAATACACCGGAGACGGGGAAGGCGACCAGGTCTTCACTGGCCCCTACGGGGTGAGAAACAAAGCTATCCTCACGCACGTTGATGATGGACGTGACCTTCGCGTCTTCAAAGCTTGCGGAAAAGTACCAGGGAGTGGAGCCAAGCTTCAGCGGTATATCGGCAAGTTCGAGCTTGACCCCAAGCAGCCGTATGTCCCTCGGCAGGCACCTAACCAGCAGGGCGTTATGCGCAACGTCATCGTGTTCCGGCTGCGCCCCATCGATGCTCTGCCACCAAGTCCTGAAGACACCATCACGGCCTTGTCCAAGACGGAAGTTGTCTCGGTTCCACCTGACATCACGAAAAGCGCGCTGATCGAGCCGGAGATGCACAACGGGAAGCCGATCTCCCGGTCAGCGGTACCGCGCACCTCAGTGAGAAGAAACGAAGCTTCCCTGTGCCAGGAATTTCAGAAGCTCCTTGAGGAACATGAACACAGGGTCGCCAGGTTTCAGATCAGAGTTGCTGGTCTCTCATCCAGTCTGCTGACAGACCTCTACGACACCAACTCCCACGTCCTCTACGAGGCGAAGGGCACGAGCACACGCGAATCCGTGCGGATGGCCATCGGCCAACTCATGGACTACCGGCGACACATTACGCCCACGGATCCCACACTCGCTGTGCTCCTCCCCAGAAGACCCCATGATGATCTCGTAGATCTCTTGGACTCCATCAATGTCAACCTGGTCTACCAGCACCAGGGATCTTTCGTGGGTTGGCCAGTAAACGCCCACGCATCACACTAACGAACAACTGCCACTCAGAGCACCCTTGTATTCATGCTGAGCCTCGGTAGCAAACGAATTTTTCAGCCCCTCACATGATCAGATATCGAGCCGCTGGCCTGTGAAGATGGGGTTCTCCGAGTGGACAATCCAGCCAGGTCTTCCTCAGGTCGCAATCAACTGATCGCTCAACAACCATGTGCCCTCTACGGGATGGGGTGGCCGTTCTCCAGGTACGCGGTCGTGTCCTGCTCGCGTGCGTGCGCACCGTGAGTGATACGGCGGGCGAGGCGGGGGATGGTGATCGACTCGATGGTGTCCACAGCGTAGAAGTCGTACCCGGTCAGTTCGGACGGGTCCAAAACGATCTTGTCCAGCCATTCCCTGGCGAGGACACCGCCATCGAAAACGAACAGTTGCTTATCGCCCTCGGAAGGATTGGGTGCCCAGTCGACAACCAGCAGGCGGCCGATCGATGGGGTGACACCCAACTCCTCCTCGACTTCCCGAGCCACAGCCTGGCTCGGGGTCTCCCCGTGCTCGATGTAGCCGCCGGGGATGTCGGGGTAGTCCTTGTAGGAGGGGACCACCATCATCACCCGTCCGAGGTCGTCGAAGAATAGGACGCCGGCGGCGACCCGGGGGCGGGCGAAGGACTCTGCCGGATCAATGGCCATACTCCGACCCTAACCCCAGGAAGCTGGATACAGTGCGGGTATTGAGCTTTCGAGTCCCAGCGGCGAAAGCCCAGAAAGGGCCATGTGTCCCCCGGTCCTGCTGTGAACACGGATGCTGGAGGTCCCATCTCCGTGAGCGCGCGGAAAAGGAGCTTGTGGGAGACCACGAGCACGGGACCGTATCTGTCGGCAAGGTGCGCTAGGCGGTTACGGAGCCGCGCGGCGCGGGCGGCCAACTCCTGCGGGGACTCGCCGTCTCCGTAGCGGCTGGCCGGATCAAGGAGCCGTGTGTGGCGCCATGCGGCGTAGTCCTCGGGGAAGTCCTCCGGAGGGATAGCCCGAATCGCAGTCGGGCTGCGCCATTCCCGGAGTTCGGGGAGTACCTCGATCCGCAGGCCCCCGGAGTGCTCGGCCAAGATCTCGGCAGTTTCGAGGGCGCGCCGCAAAGGGCTGGAGACGATCGCGTGCACGACGGGTATCCGCTGGGCCGCCGCGATCGTGTCCCTCCCGCCTTGGGGTGAGAGTTGCGCGTCGTCGGGTGCGTGGTATCCGGGGCTGTGCCCGGCGTAGTGTGCGTGGCGTATGAGGTAGATGTCAGCCAAGGACCCATCCCCCGTCTACGCGCAGGGTCTGTCCGGTGATGAATCCGGCCTCGTCGCTGGCGAGGAACTCCACGGCGGCGGCGACGTCCTCGGGCTGGCCACGACGCTGTAGGCACTGCCGGGCGAGTTGTCGTTTCTCCATGGCCTTCGGGTCGGGGACGACCCGGTTCTCAGCCGGGCCCCGGATGGATCCGGGGGCCACGCAGTTCACGGTGACCGCGTGTGTGCCGAGTTCGCGGGCCAGTGCCCGGGTGAGGCCTTCGAGTCCTGCCTTGGCCGCGATGTAGTCAGCGAGGCCGTGTCGGCCGGTGGCGGCGAGCACGCTGCCGACGGTGACGATACGGCCGTGGCCGCGCGTGGCCATGGCTGGTGCGGCAACCTGGGCAAGCAGGTGGTGGACGGTCAGGTTGAGGGACAGGCACTCCTCCCACCGCTGCCGGGTGAGGTCTGCGTGCGGTGTGCGGGGGTAGTCTCCGGCGGCGGTGACGAGAATGTCCGGCGACCCCATCCGTTCGTGCACGCGGTCGTAGAGTTCCGCGGGCGCGGTGGGTGAGCGCAGGTCCGCCTCGAAGGTGTCGGCCGTTCCCTGCCTGGAGGTGATCTGCTGGGCGAGAGCATGGGCCTGGGCCGGGGTGGCGAAGTGGGCGAGCGCGACACGGGCTCCGGAGTCGGCGAGGGTGCGTGCGATGGCCGATCCGATGCCTCCGGTGGCTCCGGTCACCAAAGCCAGGCGGCCGTTCAGCTCGTGGGGCATGTGGCCTCCGTCAGGTCGAAGAAGCGGGCGGGTGAGAAGTCGGGGGCCGTGCACAGCGCGAGCTTGGCGATCAGGTACAGCCTCATGTCCAAGGGCATGTGTGCGAGGTCGAACACGGCGATGATCCGCATGGCCAGATAGGGGCGCAGTGCCTCGGCGAAGGCGTCGCCGGGGAAGTAGCGGGCAGCGAGCGGGGTGGCGAGCAGCTCCCAGTAGCGGGACAGTGCGCGTCGCCGGGCGCGGGTGAGTCGGTCGGTGAAACGGATGTGCGGTGTACCCGAACTGGATCGGGTACTGATGCGTGGTGTGTTCTCCGGGAGGCGGTCGAATGTGGCCGGGTGCTGGGTGAACGCCTGCGGGTTGAGTGTGGGGACCAGCCAGCCTCCGAGGACGGCCGTGGAGAACATGAAGTTGGCGATCTCGCCCGCGATGGCGTTGCGTCCGGCGGTGCCGTAGTCCAGCCAGGCCAGGGGGACAGCGAGGTTGACGTCGGTGGGGTCGCCCTGGCTGATCGCGCTCCAGACGGGGGTGTGGAACGCCCCGCGCAGCCAGGAGATCGTCTTGGCCCAGTCGAGTCGGTGGTGGTCCCCGTTGACGTACAGGCCGGTGCGCGCAAGATCGCTGAGCCTGGCTCCGTCCGCGGCTGCGGTCAGGGGGATGTCGTGGTGGGCGTAGTAGTGGTCGAGCCGCCCGCCGGGGGCGGCCCTGTCTCGGTAGAGCTTGCCGACCAGGGCGGAGGGCGGGCTCAGCTTCGCCGTTCTGGTGAAGACGCGCAGGTAAGTGTCCGTGAGGTGGCGCATGTAGGCGTCCAGGGCCGAGTGGTCGCCGTCATCGGGGGTGTTGAGCAGGTCCAGCAGGAGCCCGTGGTCGGTGCCTGCGGGAAGGCGTTCGTAGACCAGGACCGTGTGTCCGGGGAGCCGGAGGCGGCAGTGCAGTTCGGGGGCCGGGTACCACGCGCGCAAGAGCCGGTGTCCGCGTGCTTCGGCGCGGGCTTCGCCGTGGTCGGGCATGCACTTGGCGATGAGGCGGCGGCGCGGTGTGTCGATCGGGTAGAGGCGGTTGCGGGTGAACGTGAGCGGAGTGCCGATGCGTGGGAACAGGTTCGGGATCCTCATGGATGCTCCAGGGCCTGGAGTGCGGTGTCGGCGAGGGTCGCGGGGGAGATCGCGGACAGCGGTGCGCGCCGTTCGTTGTCGGTCTCGTGCGTACGGTCGCGGACCGGGCACAGGTCCTGGCGGTGCATATGTTCGGAGAAGGGCGTCGCGAGCGCATGGTGGCGGGAGAGGCCGGTGCGCCACTTGCTGTGGGAGTGCCGTCCGTACAGGCCGATGACCTGAGCCTTGGCGGAGACGAGCGCGGCCAGGTGGGTGAGTCCGGTGTCGTTGCCCAGGATCACGTCGCACCGGGCAAAGAGGTCTGTGAGTGTTCGCAGGTCAGCACCAGTGACCGGTTGGACTCGCGCCTCGGCCGTATCGGGAGGGGCGGGGGCCGTAGGGCCGTGTCCGGACACGAGAAGGAGCCGTACACGGCGGCGGCTTCCCCGGGCGATCTCCTGGGCGGCCGCGGTGAAGCGCTCGGCGCCGTAGTCCTTGCGTCCCGGCCAGCTCGTCGCGGTCACGGCGGCGATCGTCAGCCCCTCTTCCTCTGGGGAGGGGCTGTCATGGGCCAGCGGCGGCAGGAACGGCGGTGTGCCGGGAAGACGCAGACCGAGGCGTTCCTCGATTCCCAGGTAGTAGCGGGCGGGGAGGAAGGGATGGGCGCGGGGACCGTCGATGCGGCAGTGGGCCTGCTCTGGTCGGCAGCAGATGACGTGGTCGTCGCGGGTCGGGCTGGCCAGGGCCAGCCCGGGTTCGTCACCGACGATCAGCCGGGGCGGGGACGCTCGGACCCCGTTTGTCCACCCTGTCGGGTAGAGGTGGCCGTAACGGCCCACTGTGGTGAGGGGGACGTTCCTGCCGAGGACGTCGAGCGCGTCGGTGATCGCGGCGACCGCGCCGAGGGCGAGCAGGGAGTCGCCCAGCTTGCCGTCGAAGGCAGCCACGACCCCGGCGCACCGCTCCAAGGCTCGCCGCAGTGGGCGGTCAGGAGTGCCCGGAATCGTGGCCGCGACCGGTGTCGCTTCCCGGTCGTAGCCGAGCGGGAACCCGCTCACCTGTGCGGAGGTGTAGCTGGTGTGCCCCCAGTGGCGAGTGGCCGGAGCGGTGTCGGTGATCATCGGTCCTCGCCGAGGCGGGTGAGGGAGAGGAGGGGGATCCCGAGCTCCTCGATGACGGGCCTGGCGCGGTAGCGGGTGTCCTCCGCCAGGCACACCGCCGCTACGGGACGCGCCCCCTGGCCACGCAGGGCCTGGGCGAGGTTGACCAGGGTGATGCCGGTGGTCACTTCGTCGTCGACCAGGACGTAGCCGTGTCCGGGGGTGATCCCGTAGGCGAACACGTTGGGTCGGTTGGCGTGGCCTTCGACGAAGTGGACAGCGCCCGGCAGGGGGACACGGACCTTCCAGGCCAGTTTGTAGGGGAGCCCGGAGGCCAGGCTCAGGGCCAGGGCGGGCACGATACCGCCCGCGTCCAGGCCGAGAATCGCGTCGGCGTCCGCGCTGCTGGGAAGGCTGCCCAGCAGGCGTTCCCACAGTGTCCGTCCGACATTGTTCAGGCTGGCGGGCGGGACCGCCGCTCGGGTGCCGTCTAGATCGTGCAGTACCCGTTCGGGTCGGCTGTCAGGGCCAACGTCCAGCCGGGTGACGACCTCGGCGTGGAACGCGGCGTCGTGGGCGATGGTTTCCATGCGGTTCCTCTCCGGTGCGTGGTCAGGCGGCGCACTGGCGGTGGTGCCAGGCGAGGAGGCGGTCCACGGCGGCTTCGACTGCTGCGAGCACTGCGGCGTGGTCGGTGCCGTCCCGGTGAGCGGCGATGATCTGTGCCAGCGGCGGCAGGGCGAGGGGGCCCAGTCCCGGAAGCAGGCGGACGGCTTCGGGGATGGCGTCGTCGTTGCCATTCGCCCACACCGCTTGCTCCCTGAGCAGGAGTCGGCAGATCAGGAGCAGGTGCTTGTAGAGGGTGCGGACCCCTCCGCGTCCCGGGTCGTGTCGGAGGCGGCGCGTGGTGGCGACCACCTCGGCCAGGGCAGCGGGAGTGGCGCGCTCGACTTCGCCTCGCGTGATCACCGGAAGCCGCAGGGCGGGGCTTGCCAGAAAGGCGGGAGCGCCCTCCTGGAGCATGGCCAGCGCGGCGAGCACACGGTTCGGGAGTCGGCGGGCCTGGACCTCGTTGAGGGGGAGAACCGTCGCGCCCAGGGGGATGCGGTCCAGGTCCCACAGCGCGGAACGGTACTCCTCGACCGCGCGCACGACCTGGGCTTCGTATCCGTTCTGGGTGACCAGGAGCAGGTCAATGTCGGACCAGCCCTCCTCCCACCCGCCGTTGACCGCGCTCCCCGTCAACGCCGCCAGCCCCTCCCCCGGGACGGTGCTCAGCGCGTCCACGAGCCGGGCGGTCTCGGCCCGCACGTCAGCGGGCAGGGCGAGGTCCTGGGCCGCGACGGTCTTCAAGCGGGAGCCGACCGGTGGGCTGGCCAGGCACCGGAGCCGTCCGTGCAGGCGGGTTACGCTGCCGGAGTTGTCCAGCACCTCATCGGCCGGGATCCGATCCGCTCCCCGGTCGGTCTTGACGCGGTCCTTTTCCTCCAGCGCCGACCTGGCGGCTCCCGAACGTGCCAGCCGGACGGGAAGGGGGGCGTCGATGCAGACCACCCGCAGCAGCTCACCCATCATCGCCTTGAGCTGCGTGATCGACTCGGCCCGGTGTACGGACTCGATGGTGATCAGGTCGACGTCCAGGTGCGCGTCGGCGAACCGGTTGAGCTCGTCCAAGAGCAGCTCCGCCTGGCGCTTGGGCGAGAGGGCGTAGGGGTCGGCGAGTCCGCGCCGGGCTGCGGCTTGGGTTAGCAGGTAGCCGATCTTGAACCGTGCGGCGCCCCCATCGCGGTTGAGGAAGAGCCCCGCTGTGCTCTTGCCGCATTCGCTCAGGCCGCCCAGCGCGATGACCGGCGGAAGGTGGGGGCTCGGTGCAGGATCGGTGTCAATGCGCTGTGCTGTTCCGTAGAGCTTGAACCGCTTTCCGTCGGGGATCCGCTTTCGGCCGGCCGCGACGTCCTCGATCAGGAGGCCGAGCGCCTCACGCAGGTCGTGGAGCTGTTCTCGGACCCCGGCCACTCGGGGGCGGACGCTCGAATCGTCGGCTGCCGCCCGCTGGGTATGGTGCAGGCGAAGCACCGTCACCGACAGGCGGTCGAGCACCGAGCTGATCGGCTCGGTGTGCAGCGGAGCGGTGGGGGCGGCAGGCGGGCACGCTGCGCCAATCACCTCATCGAGGCGTTCGGCGCGGCGGACGCGGTCCATGTTGAGCTGGTCGATCGTGCGCTTGCCATCAGCGATCCGTACTGTGTCGACCGGGTCGACGCGCACGCCGTCTTCAGCCAGCCACAGGCGGTGGTTCGTGTGGTGGAGGCCGTCGAGGGCCTCATCGAATCGGAAGCGCTCCTTGTTCGGGAGCAGGGAGAGTAGCGGGCGGAGAGGGCCGCTGAGGGCCAGGGGCGGGATGGTCACGGGAGTCGTCCCTCCTGTACGGGATGAGGGCCTGAGCTGGTATTGACGCCGTGTGCGGCGAGGATGCGGCGGATCAGGGCGTGCGTCTCGCCGATGCCGTGGGAAGGGCCGGAAACGACCCCAGCGAACACGCCTCGGCCCGCCATGCGCAGGAGCACGCGGTGCAGGTGCCGCTGGTAGTCGAGGTAGACGCCGGTCCACGGACGCCCCTCTCTCGACTGGGCGATGGCGACGCTGCGTTCGGTGTCGGGTGAGGGCAGCAGGAGGACCAGGACCTCCGCCGGGTGGGGCTCCTGGGTGCCCAGGAGCGCGAGGACACGGTCCCAGGCCGCTTCGATCGGCAGGGATTCCTTCACCGCGCACGTAGCGACGGCCGTGGCCAGGAGCATGTGCCATCCGCGGTCGAGGAGGCCGACCCGGCCTGAAGGGAGCGCCTGGGCCCGGGCCTCGTGGCCGGAGAACAGCAGGTGGGTCAGTTCCTCCGTCGTGGAGGTGGTAAACCACCACATGCCGAACTCCGGCCCGGAGACCCGCGACCAGGAGGCGGGATCGTGCCGGTGGACGGGCCCCAGGTCGCAGAAGCCGTCCCAGGAGCGGGCCAGCCTGCGGGCCTGCGTCGACTTGCCACTGTTGTCCGGACCGTTGAGGCTGACGAAAGCGGTCATGGCACCTCGACTGCCTCTTCGGGCCCGTCCTCCTGCTCGGTGAGGGCCAGCAGCCCGTGGAGGTTCGCGTGGGCGAACTCGGCGAGCCGGGGCGGGAGGAGGCGGATCTGTGACAGCGCCTCCCGCGTGGCGGGGACACGGACGACCTCGTAGGTGCCCCGGCCGGGTTCGTCGAACTCCGCACCCGTGCGCTGGGCCAGGTCCGCGGAGACCAGTCGTGCGGTGTAGACGTGTTGGAGGCCGATGCCGCCGGGCAGGTCGTCGGTGATGAGGAGGACCTGGCGGGCGCGGTCGATCCGGCCGCCGAGTTCCTCGTGCACCTCGCGGTGCAGGGCCGCCTCGGTAGTGCGGTCCTCGAGTTCGAGGCCGCCACCCACGGCGACCCAGTAGGGCTCCCGGTCGGGTTTGGTGCGCTTGATGAGCACGAGCCGCCGCTCACTGTCGAAAAGGAGGGCACGCGAGCTCTGTTTGACGATCTCGGTCATGGTCACTCGTTCCTGGTCGTGAGTTCGAGGTCGGGGAGGTGTACACGGAATCCACGGTCCAGCGGAAGGCTAGGGCGCGGTTCCCCCAGGGCGCGCAACATCACGCGAGGTCCTTGGAAAGCGTGGCGGCCGTGGAGCCAGCGTGTGTTGTCGAGGACGAACCCCTGCCCCGAGTCCAGGCGCAGGCTCGTCACGTGTCGGTCGATGACTTTCCGAAGGATCGCCAGGTGCGGGATCGCGCGGGGTGCGAAGCGGACGAGTTCGTCGAGACGCAGCCGGATCGTCCACTGGTCGGTACCGGTGGGCTCGAAGATGGTCCCGGCGTGGCCGGTGGATCCCCCGAAGTAGGCGGTACGCGGGCTCGACAGCACACGCCAGGTTTCCGGCTCGGTATGGGCGAGGTCCTCGGCGACGGCTCGTCCGTCAGTGAGGAGGGTCCGGCCTCCATGGTCGGCCGGGGTCAGGCACATGAGCATGAGCAGGCGCGGAGGAGTCGGTGTGCATGACCGTTCCGTGTGAGGGAGGAGTTCGGAGTCGGTGAACCCTCGTCTTCCGGTTCCTGGATTCCCCTCTGCCTCTCGTGCGTGCAGCAGGGTGAGGCCGTCCGGGTCGCCGTCTGGGTGGGGATAGAGAGCGACCAGTTCGCGGGCCAGACCGGCGAAGGCCGCGCGGTCGGGAATTCCATCGAAAGTGGCCAAACCGGTCTCTGCGAGGGCGGGGACCAGACGTCGGTGGAGGTCGTTTCGGCTCAGGTCAAACAGGTGTCGGCTGAAGAGGGAATCGGTACCGGCGGTCGCAGGGGGTGTTGTCTCGTACACACCGATCAGCTTCACGGACGGTGGACGGGAAGGCCAGTGACAATCTGTCAAGGCGTGATCCGCCCGAGGGCCAACGGTTCCCTGCTAGCTTCGCCAGTGTCGAGCCCGTACGCCGTCGAAAGCGAGCCCTCCCGTGTCCGACACCCCTTACGTCCCGTACGCGTTCCCCGTCTCGGTCAAGGGCGTCGTGATCCGCGACGGCCAAGTGCTGTTGTTGCGCAACGAGCGTGACGAGTGGGAGCTGCCCGGCGGCAAGATCGAGCTCGGGGAGACCCCCGAGGAGTGCCTGGCCCGGGAGATCGAGGAGGAGACCGGTTGGCCCGTGCGGGTGACCGGGATCCTCGACTCGTGGATGTACCACATCACCCAGGTCGACCGGCACGTCTTCATCGTCACCTACGGGTGCCGTGTGGACTCCAAGGCTCCTGTGGTGGTCTCCAGCGAGCACAAGGAGGCCGGGCTGTTCACCGAGGCCCAGGTACCCGACCTGCCGATGCCCGAGGGCTACAAGCGGTCGGTCCTGGACTGGTTCGCCCGCTCCCGCGCGTGAGCGCCGTGCCCGCTGTCCGCTGGCTCTGGCTACTGCCTGAAGCACGCCAGGCCTTGGAGAGCCGGGAGCTGGCGGTAATCCTGCGCTGCTACCGGAAACTGACCGGCTTGTCGCAAGCGGCGATGGGTGAGCTTCTCGGCTATGACCCCTCCTATGTGTCCCTGCTGGAGCGGCGGCAGCGCACCATCAGCGACCGTCAGGGGCTCTTGCACGTCAGCCGGGTTCTGGCCATCCCACCACACGCCTTGGGGATCACGACCGAGGAGGACACGGATTTCATCGCGGCGCTCCAGTTCGGGGAGTCGACCGTACGGCTCGCAGAGATCGCGCGGCAGGCGGGGCGCGCTGTCGAAGCGGTTGAGGAGCTGTGGCCGCTGGTGGCCCGGTTGGAGGCCCGGCTCAGGGAGGGGCGGGTCGACTACGGGACCGCCTCACTGCTGGCGCGTGCACGGGCGACCCTGGGCACGTCGTTGGGTCATGTCCTGGCCGAGGAGCGGCTGTACTTGGCCGCGTACTGGACGGGCCGGGCCATGCGGCTCGCCCGGCATCTTGACGATGGTGCCTTTCTCGGGCACGTGCTGCGGATGCACGGCAACGAGCTGAGGAAGGCGGGCCGTGAGGAGGCCGCTATCGCGCGGCTGACCGAGGCGGCGAAACTCTCTTATGGCGAGAGGGAACGGGGACAGACCCTCATCCTGCTCGCCCGCGCGGCCGGAGAGCAGGGGAACGCGAACCTGCACGATGACTCCGTGGCCGCCGCCGAGCGGTTGATGGATTCTGTGGGGCCGAGCGGAATCCTCTTCACCCCTTTCTCCCTGCGTGAGGTGCGCATGAGGGGATTCATGGGAACCGGACGCACAGCTCTGGCTGCGGAACTGGCCCAGTCGCGCCCGAGTTCGGGAGAGGCTCCGGCTCCTCAGTGGGCGGCCATCGAGGCGGTCACCTCCGCGGAAGCGCTCTCGGCGGCTGGAGACCTCACCAGCGCGCACGCCCTATACGACGAAGCGCTGTCACTCGCAGTACGTCACAAGCTGCCGCACCAGGTCCAACGCGTCGTGCGCAGCACGGCGGGCGCGGGGTTCGAGGAAGTCCACACCGATGCCCTAAAACGCCTGCGTGGCCTTGACCGGCACCACACACCCGCTGGTTCCCTCACCACAAGCACCCGGTCGAAGCACAGATGACGGGAAGCACCCCCGCGTATCCAGATCTCGTTCAAGAAGTCGGGAACGAGCATCTGGGTTATCACCCCGCAGCCTGACATTTCAGCAAGAGAAGCTGTCCGGAATTTTGATGGCCCTTCAGTTCAGTCGTGCCCTGTACTGCTCGTAGGGGATCCCCAGGCGCAGCGCGGCGTCCTTGCGGGAGATGTAGTCTCCGATGTCCACACCTTCGAGGAGGATACGGTCGATCTGTGTGCCGTCGTCCTCGTAGCGCATGAGGACGACGTGCTCGTCGTCGAAAAGCCAGAAGTCCTCGTGCGCCGGGAACGGAAGGTCCGCCGGTGCGTCCGTTTCGAGGATCCGCACGTCCTCGCCCGCCAGGATGTTGAAGTCGTACCCCCACGCCATCTCATAGCGCAGGTAGTCCGTCAGCGGCGGCGTCACGACATGGACACGCCCCACCCTGCGCCCGGAGGCGGTGAACCTGCGGACCCGGTGCAGCCACGGGGAGTCCGCCAGCTCCTCGTCCGGGCGCGGTTCGCCGACTAGGAAACGCTGGAACTCCTCGTCCTCGGAGGCGACCCCGTAGACCGGCAGGGTCTCCAGCCGGAACGCGTAGTCGCTGAACGCGTCGAAGAACTCGCGCCAGGCCTCACCCTCCAAGCGCACGGGCTGCCTCCTCCCACACCTGCCGGGGGATCTCGACGACGGCCTCGCCGTCGGGGCTGTCCAGGCTCGTGACCAGATCGCCCTGGACCACGATCGAGTTCCTGTCAGTGGTGAACACCTTGGGGCGGGACCGAGCGGCGTCGGTGTCCCCGATCCGCAGCACCATCGTGCCGCCGGATTGTCGCGCGACCGCCCGGTTCAGCAGCAGGGACCGGGCATTGCCCACGTGGAACATGCCGGTCGGCGACGGTGCAAACCTGGTACGAATCGAGGTGACGGCCACCCGAGAAGCGTACTCTCCGCAGCCTTGTGAAGGCTCGCTATTTCCTCATGAGGCAGGGTTGCCGCCTACCTCTTGAGGAGGGCGACGAGCCCCGCCCACTCCCCACTCTCGAACGAGAGGTGGCCGAGGTCCCGGTTCCGGGTGTCTCGCACAGCCGTCTCTCCGGGGAGGTCGGCGACCTCGACGCATTGGGGGCCGTCGGGGTTGCTGTAACTGGACTTGCGCCACCGCGCGAGGTTGATGTCCAAGGGGGGAGCCTCGTTTCGGATCAGTGCCTCATGAGATCAAGCCCTCCAGGAAGTCGGCGGACTCCTGCACGGACAACGCGCTTCCCTGAGTACGGCTGAACACCAGCCTATGACGGTCGATCTCGTCCTTGGACTCCAGGTAGAACCCGTCACTGCGGGATTCGAGGAAGACGACGCTGTCAGCACTGTGGCCGTCACCGAAACTGAGGATGGTGAAGGGGAGACCGGCCGCTGCGTGGGCACCGGAAGCGAACGGAAGCACCTGGATCTCGATGTTGGGCCGTTGTCCGGCGTGGAGAAGGTGGCGGACTTGTTCCCGCATCACGTCCGCGCCTCCGATCTGGCGGCGCACCGCCGCCTCATCGACGACGGCGAAGAGCAACGGCGGCTCCGGGCACTCCAGTACGTTCCTCTGGCGTTCGAGCCTGATCTTCAGCCGTTGTTCGGCCTGGTCCTTGGTGCTGCCGACAGCGGACTCCAAAAGCGCGGCGATGTAGTCCGGGGTCTGCAACAGGCCGGGGACCAAGCCGATGTTGAACTCCTGGATCATCGTGGCCTCGGCTTCCAGGCCGACGAAGGCCCCTGGAAGGACGTCCTGGTACTGCAACCACCACGGTTTGTGGGTTCGTGAGTCGCGCGCGATCTGGATGAGCTCCCGCGCGACGTCCTCCGGAGCATCGTAGAGCTGGCACAGCGCCATGATGTCGCCAGCCTTGACCCGCTGGAACTCCCCCGCTTCGAGCCTTTGGAGCTTGGCCCGGCTCCAGCCGAGGTCCTTCCAGACCTCGTCCTGGGTCAGGTTCGCGGCGCTGCGCAACCGCCTGAGCTGGATGACCAGATAGCGCCGACGAACCGGCATACCTGTCGCCATGCCGTCCTCCTTGTCTGGGACCGCCACTGCTTCTTCACAGTGTTCCAGACTCGAAACGAACAAACATGACTTTGGTGCACATCAAAGACACTTATCTCATTAAATGAGGCCGCCTCATTTAAGTTATGAGTCATCTACGAGGGAGCCTCTGGTGTGCACCACCACATCGGTTGCCCTCATGAAGTCACGGCTGACGCTGGGAGGCGCGCGATGACCGGATACGAGATTCCACGGCAGAGGGCCACCACCCCCGAACCCCACCAGTCCCCGCCCCGGGTCCCACGGCCCCGTACCCGGCACCACCGCCGCCTCGGCGAGCACACCGGCCTCTTCGACGGCCGCCCCGACCAGGTCGCCCGCATCCGCGACTGGTGCCGCGCGGCCACCGGCCTGGACGACGACCGTGCCGCGCCCGTACTCCTCGTCGTGAGCGAACTCGTCACCAACGCCATCCGTTACAGCGCCTCCGGCGACCCCTGCGGCCGGGTTCGGGTGATCGTCGAGGTCCTCCCCCGCGGCCTCGTCCTCATCCGGGTTACCGACGACGGCCCGCGCCCGGGCCGCCCGGTCACCGGACCCCGGGTGCTGAACCGCGTGGCCAGCCTGCGCCCCGGCGGGCGCGGCCTGCACCTGGTGGCCGAACTCTCCCGGAAGTGGTGGTGGACCCGCAGCCACCGCGACGGCCCGGTGACCGTGTGGGCCTACATCGACCTCCACAGCGCCCTCGACGCCTAAGCGCCGAACCCCGCACCCCCGCCCCGCTGCTCGCGCCCCCACATGAAGATGCCCAGTCCGGTGAGCGACCACCGATCCGGGGCGTGACCACTCGCCTGAAACCCCCAGGAGGACGACCGTGCACCACCCCAGCGGCCGACACCGCAGGCCACACCCCACTCCGACCCGGCAGCTGTGGGCCCTGGCCGCCGCGCTCCTCGCCTCGGCCCTCACCCTCCTCTTCCTTCCGAGCACGCCCCGCCGCGCGCCCGAGACACCCCAGCCCCCGCCCGAGCACCCCGATCCGGAAACCCCGCCACCACCCACACCACACCAACACCCCGCCCGGTGGCGGCCCGAACCCGACGAGACCGGGGGCACGCTCGTCCGCCCCTACATGCCGCCGCCTCCCCCGCTGCACCCGCTCATCCCCCGGCCCCGGATGCCCGAGGGCGACCTCCTGGCCGCACCGGCACCCCCTCCACCCCCACAGCCGCCCAACGACCTGGCCGACCTCACCACCGCCATCCGCACCTACCTCCACGTCACCGGCCGGGCCTCGACCTGCTGACCGGAAGGCCGTGGGCGGAGGACCCAGCCTCCAAGCGCGGTGATCTGAGACTTTGGGAGCCCAACGAAAGGCCGTGGACCCGACTCACCGATCGGTCCACGGCCAAGGCAAGGGGGAGAACTGGGATCAGCCAGTGTAGTTCGGGTCCGCGGGCACGGGCTGTGCCGGGAAGGAGTCGGCGTACTCCAGCTCCAGAGCCTCGTCATTGCGCGGAGCCTCAGAGCCCGAGTACTCCAGCTCCAAAGCCTCGTCATTGCGCGGAGCCTCAGAGCCCGAGTGCTCCATCTCCAGAGCCTCGGTGCTGTCCGCCAAGGCGGGTGAGGCACCGAAGATGATCGTGGCCGCGGCTCCAACGGTGAGGAGGAAGGGCTTCAACTGCATGATCGACCTTTCGTTGGTTCTTCACGTGATTGTTGTTCGTGCGATAAAGCGGCCCGGCATACCGCCAACCCGTGGTTCCGCCCCCTGCATACGGGCGGGAGCACCGGTCACTCGGAGATCTCCACCGGGGTACCGACGGGCAAGTTCTCGGCCATCCAGGTGATGTCCTCGTTGGAGACTCGGACACACCCGTGACTCACCTGGCGGCCCAGCGCACCCTCGTCGTTGGTGCCGTGGACAGCCAGTTGGCCAGGGCCTCCCGCGAAGGTCTCCAATGACTCGGAGAACCCGCTCAGCCCGAACGCGTAAACGCCGTAGGGCCCGTCGGGGTCCGAGGGCTGGAGCAGCTCGGTGAAGTAGTACCGGCCCGGTGGGGTGGGTGTATCGCTCTTTCCCGTGCCGATCACTCCGCCGCGCACCTCTTCGTCCCTTTCGTAGACGGAGAACTCGAACTCCGCCATGTCGATCTCCACCCGGAAGTCGGTGCTGGTCAGTGATACCTCGTCCCTGCGCACCCACCCGGTGGTGCCGTTCGGGCGGACCGGCAGGAGTACCTCCAGCCACGCGTCCTCGTCACTCTCCACGAGGAACGCACGGTCCACCCCGAACCCGTTGGGGTTCACGAGCGTGTCCAGCACCTCCTCACCGCCCTTCTCGGTCATCACCCCGATCTCGTCTCCGAGAACCGTGGCGATCACCGCACGAGGCGGAGGGGCCCCTTCCGAACCCGCCGAGTCGGCGGAGGACGGTTCCGCCCCGGATCCGTCCGGGGTTCCGGGCGAACAGGCCGTGAGCGCGGCCAGGAGCAGGATCGCTGCCAGTGGCGGCGGAGCCGTGCGCGGCCTGGTCCGTGCCGGGTTCGGGGGGAGCGAGGATCGAAGCATGAGCAGCCGTCCGGATTCTTCTCACGGGGTGCGGCCGTCCGGGTACGGGCCGGGCCGCTTTCGGGTCGTCCGGAGCGAGCGGCTCCGGACGACCCGAACACTGACGCACGGATGTGAAGAAGTCGTGTGTCCGCTATGTGCCCGTTGTGTTCTGACCTGGGAGGCGGTTTCCGCACTACGTTTCGTCGCCGCGAAGGGCCTCTACCATCTTTTCCGTGTCAGGCGTTCCACGGCAGCGGAGGTGTCCACGTGTGTGCCCATGTGCTCGTCGCCGAGGACGACGTGAACCAGGCGGACCTGATCCGGCGGTACCTGGAATACGAGGGACACACCGTACGTGTGGTCCATGACGGTCGCGCGGCTGTCGCCGTGTACCACCACGACCGTCACGACCTGGTGATTCTGGACGTGATGATGCCGGCCATGAACGGCATGGAGGCGTGCCGGGCACTGCGCGCCGAATCCGACGTCGCGATACTGATGCTCACCGCACGTTCCACTGAGGAAGACCTGTTGACCGGGCTCGATCTCGGGGCGGACGACTATGTCACCAAGCCCTACAGCCCGCGCGAGCTGATGGCGCGGGTGCGCACCCTGCTGCGCCGGGCGAGGTGGACAGAGAACGGGGACGGTCTCGGCCGGACCACCGACCCTGTCCTGCGGGTGGGACCGATCACGCTCGACCCGGGTCGTCATACCGTTCACCGCGACGAAAGACCGGTGTCCTGTACCCGGGCCGAGTTCCAGTTGCTCGCTGCGCTCGCGACCCGACCGGGTCAGGTGTTCACCCGGGCACAACTCCTCGAACACATCCATGGAATCAGCCGGTTCATCACCGAGCGCACTATCGACGTGCACGTCAAAAACCTGCGCCGCAAGCTCGAACGGGTTCCGCGCAAGCCCGCCCTGCTGGTCACTGTCTACGGGGTCGGATACAAGCTGAACGAGACCACCGATACTGCGTCCTTTGGGTAAGGCGGAACCGCGGACTATGACGGCGCTCTGGCGGAGCCTGCGCACCCGGCTGCTGGCGAGCTCGATACTCATCGCGGCGTGCTCTATCACGGCGACCGCGTGGCTGTCCGTGCAAGGGACCTCGGAGTCGCTCCGCGTCGAGCAGGGGGAGACGCTGGCCGCCGACACCCGGATCCACGACACGCTCGTCGGCTACGCTGCGACCCACGCTGATTGGGACAGCGTCGATGGCACGGTCCGGGTTCTCGCCGAGGAGACCGGGCGGCGAATCGCGCTGGTCACGGAGAACCTTCGACCTATCGCTGACTCCCGGGACAGGTCACCGCTTCCACC
Source organism: Nocardiopsis sp. CNT312 (assembly GCF_000515115.1). Taxonomy (GTDB): domain Bacteria; phylum Actinomycetota; class Actinomycetes; order Streptosporangiales; family Streptosporangiaceae; genus Nocardiopsis. The sequence goes on along the minus strand of NZ_KI911538.1, from coordinate 145,708 downwards.
CCGGGCGTCCTCGGTCGTGGACCCGCTCGCCGTGGACGTGACCCTGGCCTCCGAGGGTGCGGGCCGCATCGACCCGCGCGCGGTCGGCCCGTTCACTGTCGCCGGATCCGACCTGGGGCGGCTCACCAGTGCCGCCGAGGAGAGCGCCGCGTGCCTCAATGAGGAGTTCGGGATATTGGCGACGGTGGAGACCGCGCCGAGCGGCCGCCCCTACGTGAACGTGTCAGGGAGCGAGGAGATCGGGTCCCTGCGGTTGTTCTGTGGGCTCACCGCACTGGAAGAGCCCGTCACCAGCGAGCGTACGGCCCTTGAGGACTTGGCCGAGCTCACCGCCTCGTGTCTGGACCCAGCCGGGCCTGAGGTGGTGTTTCGCATCGACGGCACCACCGGCACGCCGATAGCCGTGCCAAGGAACACCTCGGGTCTCACACAAGAGGAAGAGGAGGCGTTGTGGGCCGAGGGGGCTCTGTCGTCGGCAGAGGTCCGGTGGATGGAGCCGCTGTCCCCGGAACTGGACCGGCACACCGCCGACTGTGTCGACTCCGCCCGGCGCGACCTGCTCGCCCCTTACGTCGCGCCAGCCGCTCTCCTCTTCATCGACGACCCGGCCGAGAATCCGGCCGCCAGCCCGTCCCTGTCGCGCGAGGGTGTACTGCGGGTTTCCGGTGTAGTGCTGCTGGTTCTGGTGCTGACCCTCGTGGTGAGTGTGACCGTCTCGACACAGCTGGTGCGCCCGGTCCACGCTCTCACGGACGCGGTACTGCGTATGCGAGCTGGTCAGGGCGCTGGGCGGGTCGAGGTACGTGATCCCGGTGAACTCGGCCAACTGGCCACGGCGTTCAATGAGATGTCCGAACACCTGGAACGGTTGGAGGAGCAGCGCAAGGCCATGGTCAGCGACGTCTCACACGAACTGCGGACACCGCTGAGCAATCTCAGGGGCTGGCTGGAGGCGGCCCAGGACGGTGTGGCAGACCTGCACCCGGAACGCATGGGGATGTTGGTAGGCGAGACCCTGCTGCTCCAGGCGATCATCGACGACCTCCAGGACCTGGCGCTGGCTGACGCGGGCAGGCTAAGGCTGTCACCGGAGCGTGTGGAGGCCCGTGTCCTGGTCGAGCAGGTCGTGGCGAGCTACCGGCTGCGCTCGGACGAAGCGGGGCTGCGACTGGTCGCCGAGGCGGACGGGACCGTTCTCAGCGCCGACCCGACACGGCTGGCCCAAGCTCTCGGCAATCTGGTGGGGAACGCTCTGCGGCACACTCCGAAAGCCGGAACGGTCACCGTACGGGCATGGGGTGAGGAAGGGGAGGCGATATTCCAGGTCGCCGACACGGGGGCCGGGATCGCCCCCGAGGACCTGCCTCAGGTGTTCGACCGGTTCTGGCGGGCGGAGAAGTCTCGCAGCAGACAGACCGGTGGAAGCGGCTTGGGGCTGGCCATCGTACGCGGCCTCGTCGAACTGCACGGCGGTTCGGCGGCGGTGAGGAGCACCCTCGGTGTGGGCTCCGTGTTCACGCTGCGTCTCCCGTTGTCCGGCCCCACGTCCACGGGCTCCTTCCGACCGGCCCCGAACATCTGACCGTCCGGAGTCCCGCTCCGCAACCGTTTCGCGCTCTTGTCCCCGGGCCCATGGCGGCCGACTTCGTGCACGGCGCGGCGTTCGGCGAAGACCGACGCCGAACTTCGCCGTAGAGCGAACCCCGATCGCACGGCCCGGGGCACGTTCCAAGAGTTCACCTGATCGCACCCCCCGCCCTCCCTACTCACGGCAACCCGAACCTGACACAATCGTCCGAATTCCCTGTCCCAGCCGCTTTGAGGCCCCCAGAGAGCCCCCGCCCTCCCTTGGAAGGAGCCCCATGGACACCGTGCGCGCCTACGCGTGGAACATGGCGGAGATGCGCCGCCACCTCCTGCCCGGACGGACGGTCGCCCCCGGCGTCGATCTCCTCCAGGGCGGTATGCCGCCGCTCACCTGGATCAGTGTGTGGGAACCGACCCGCAAACTCACCGGGAAGGCGCGCGAGGCCCTGTCCGACCCGGGGAGCCTCACCGTCGAGGACCCCTTCGGGCTGCTGGAGCTGTCGGGCACCCGGCGCACCACCCGACCGATCATGCGCAGGCCGGCGGCGACCCCGCTGCCGGAGGCGGAGGCGTCGCGGAGGGTGCGCGAACTCGCCGCTGCCGAGCTTCCCCTGGCCGAGCGGGTCATCGTGGACGGGTTTCCCATGCCCGCGCTCCAGCCCTACTCCCCCTCTCGGCTGCTGCCGACGGACCTGCTCGACCGGCGGGGCTGGCGCGCGTGGGCGATCCGGCGCCTGGGCGCCTGTGTGTCCACGGCCCTGACCTTCGACGACGACAACACCGTGTGCGTCTACTGGATGGCCACCCTGCCCGAACACCGTTCCCTGGGCCTGGCCCGCCAGATCCTGTCAGCGCTGGTCCGCGGCCACGGGGGACGGGACATCGTGCTGGTGGCGACGGAGGACGGGCGTCCGCTGTACGAGTCGCTGGGGTTCGTGTCAGAGGGGGCCTGCTCGCTGCACCAGCGGACTAACTGACCTGCCGGAACAACCACATCGCCATCGCACTACCGACAGGTAACAATTGGGTCGGTCGTCCCATGAATCGCGCCTGACGTGAGCTAGAACACCCTATTGTTCCCCGCATGAGTGTCTTGCGTAGTCGTGCCGTCGTCCGCACGCTGATATGGGTCCTCGCCGTCCTGGCGGCGCTGGCGCTGGTCGCCTCCCTCCTCGGGGTGTGGGCCGTCCGCCGGTCCTTCCCCGAACACGCCGGGGAACTCACCCTCCCAGGGCTGGGCTCCGAGGTCACCGTCCTGCGCGACGACTACGGCGTCCCGCACGTCTACGCCGATACCGCCCACGACCTCTTCATGGCCCAGGGCTTCACCCACGCCCAGGACCGCTTCTGGGAGATGGACTTCCGCCGCCACGTCACGGCTGGGCGCACTGCCGAACTCTTCGGCCCCGAGCAGGTGGAGACCGACGCCTACCTGCGCACCATGGGCTGGCGCCGCGTCGCCGAGCAGGAGTACGAACTCCTGGACGCGTCCACCCGCGGCTACCTCGACGCCTACGCCGAGGGCGTCAACGCCTGGCTCGACGAGAACGACGGCCTGGCCGCCAGTGTGGAGTACGGCCTGCTCGCCGTGACCGGCACCGAGACCGGGATCGAACCGTGGACCCCCGCCGACAGCCTCGCCTGGCTCAAGGCCATGGCCTGGGACCTGGGCGGCAACATGTACCAGGAGACCGAGCGTGCCCTCCTGCTGGCGGGCGGGCTCTCCCGTGAGCGGGTCGAGGAGCTCTACCCCGCCTACCCCTTCGACGAGCACGAGCCCATCACCACCACCGCCGACCACAACGGCGCCGACGTGGAGACGGACCCGGCCCCCGCCGACGCCGCCCGTGCCCCCGTCGCCGACAGCGCCCTGCCCGAGGAGGCACTGGCCGCGCTGGAGGGGCTCGACGGGCTCGCCGACGCCGTCCCCGAACTGCTCGGCCCCTCCGACAGCCCCGACATCGGCTCCAACTCCTGGGTGGTCTCGGGCGAGCACACCGAGTCCGGTCTGCCGCTGCTGGCCAACGACCCCCACCTGGGGGCGGCCATGCCCTCCACCTGGTACCAGGTGGGCCTGCACTGCACCGAGCTGAGCGAGGAGTGCCCCTTCGACGTCAGCGGCTTCAGCTTCTCCGGCCTGCCCGGCGTCATCATCGGTCAGAACGAGTCCATCGCCTGGGGCTTCACCAACATCAACCCCGACGTCATGGACCTGTACGTGGAGCGCATCGACGGCGACCACTACATCGTGGACGGCGCGCGCGTCCCACTGGAAACCGTCGAGGAGACGATCTCCGTGGCCGGCGGCGAGGACGTGGACCTCACGATCCGCATGACCGCGCACGGCCCGCTGCTCTCGGACACCACCGTCGGGGAGGACCTGGCCACCGTCGCGGAGCGCACCGCCCAGGTCGTGGGTGAGGCCGAGGAGGCCGGTACCGGCTACGGCGTGGCGCTCCAGTGGACCGCGCTCACCCCGGGGCGGACCGCCGACTCGATCTTCGCACTGAACCGTGCCCGCGACTGGGACGACTTCCGCGGTGCCGCCTCCCTCTTCGAGGTGCCCGCGCAGAACCTCGTCTACGCCGACAACGAGGGCAACATCGGCTACCAGGCCCCCGGACGGGTGCCCGTGCGCGGCGAGGGCGACGGACGCTGGCCCGCGCCGGGCTGGGACACCTCCTACGACTGGAAGGAGTTCCTCCCCTTCGACGAGCTGCCGAGCGTGTACAACCCGCCCTCGGGCGTCATCGTCACCGCCAACCAGTCGGTCGTGGACGAGGACTACGAGCACTTCCTCACCGACGACTGGGACTACGGCTACCGGAGCCAGCGGATCAACGACCTGCTGGACGAGGCGATCGCCGAGGGGCCGGTGACGAGCGAGGACATGTCCGAGATCCACCTGGACTCCTACCACGCGCCAGCGTTCGCCGCCGTGCACCACCTCCTGGAGGTGGAGGTGGACGGTGCCACCGCCGAGGCCCGGGAGCTGCTGCGCGACTGGGACGGGTACGCCGAACCCGACTCCGCCGGCGCCGCGTTCTCCATGGCCACCTGGCGCCACCTGCTCCCGCTGCTCTTCGACGAACTGGGGGAGCGGCACATGAGCGACGGCGCACGCGGCCTGTACGTGGTCGACGCACTGCTGGACGACCCCGACGCGCCGTGGTGGGAGGGCGAGGAGGCCGACGGCTACGACGCGGTGCTCGCCGCAGCGATGGACGCCGCGACCGAGGAGCTCACCGAACGGCTCGGCGACGACCCCTCCGCGTGGCGCTGGGGCGACCTGCACACCCTGACGGCCACCAACGAGTCGTTCGGCACCTCCGGGATCGGTCCGGTGGAGTGGCTGGTCAACCGGGGGCCGGTGGAGAGCGCGGGCGGGTCCAGCATCGTCAACGCCACCGGCTGGCGCGCGGAGCACGGCTACGAGATCACGGCGGTGCCGTCGATGCGCATGGTCGTGGACCTGGCCGACCGGGACGCCTCCACCTGGATCCACCTGACCGGCAACTCCGGACACGCCTTCCACGAGGACTACGACAACCAACTGGAGCTGTGGGCGCGGGGCGAGACCCTGCCGTTCGCGGTGACGCGTGAGGCGGTCGAGGCGGCCGCCGTGGACGAGCTGCTGCTCGTGCCCTAGCGCGCAAGACCCGGCCCGCCGCCGCCCCCTGACCCGGGCGGTGGCGGGCCGTTCCCCTGCGCCCCGCGGAACGCTCTCAGCCGCGCAGGTCCTTCTCGGGGAACCGGACCCCGGTGAGTTCCTCGGAGACCGTCCACAGACGCCGGGCCGCGATCGAGTCCCAGGCGGCCTCGCTGCGGCTCGCCAAGGCGGGGGCGCCCCGCATGCCGCCCATGCCCTTGGGCCCGGCGAGGGCGGCCCCGGGGACGTCCTGGGTGGCGGCGTAGATCGTGGGCAGCGCGCCCACGGCGGCCTTCTGGGCGACCACCGTGTTGGCCACGGCGAGCAGACGGTGCAGGACGGGGTTGCCGGTGTGGCCCTGGAGGTTGGTGGCGGCGTAGCCGGGGTGGGCGGCGACCGAGAGCACCGTCGAGCCCGTCTCCTCCAGGCGGCGCTGCAATTCCAGGGTGAACAGCAGGTTGGCCAGCTTGGACTGGGCGTAGGCCTTGGCCGGGTGGTAGCCGCCCTCCATCTGGAGGTCGTCGAAGTCGATGCCCTTGGCCATCTTGTGCATGTCGGAGGTGACGGTGACGACCCTGCCGGTGACGTGCGGCAGGAGCAGGTTGGTGAGGGCGAAGTGGCCCAGGTGGTTCACACCGAGCTGGGTCTCGAACCCGTCCTCGGTGCGCGACTCGGGGAGCGCCATCACTCCCGCGTTGTTGATCAGCAGGTGGATGCCGCCCTCCCACCCCTCGGCGAACGCGCGCACCGAGGCGAGGTCGGCGAGGTCGAGCGGGCGGACCTCCGTCGTGCCCTCGATCGTGGCGGCGGCCTCGCGGCCCTTGTCTTCACTGCGGACCGCCAGGACCACGCGCATGCCCTTGCGGGCGAGGATGCGTGCGGTCTCCAGGCCGAGTCCGCTGTTGGCTCCGGTGACGACCGCCGTGCGGCCGCTGAGGTCGGGGATGATGACCGCTTGCGTCTCCATCGCGCCAAAGTAGGGGAAGGCGGCGCACCTTGTCCACGACGGTCGCGACCGCTGTGGGGGCGCGCCGGGGGGCCGTTCTATGCTGGGGCCATGGCCGACCGCCCCTACCACCACGGTGACCTGCGCGCCGCTCTCCTCGCGGGTGCCGAACGCGCACTGGAGAAGCGGGGACCGGAGGCGCTGTCCCTGCGCGAACTCGCGCGCGAGGCAGGGGTGAGCCACGCCGCCCCGGGCCGCCACTTCAAGGACAAGCAGACGCTGCTGGACGCGCTGGCGCTCACCGGCTTCGAACGGCTCAACGGGTATCTGGAGCCCGCCGTCGCAGGCGCGGAGACCGCGCGTGAACGCCTCTTCCTCCTGGCGCGCGCCTACGTGGGCTTCGCGGTCGAGCACGCGGCGCTGCTCGACCTCATGTACGCGCGCAAGCACAGCCCGAACGCCCCCGAGGAACTCACCGAGGCCGTCGAGCGCATCCTGGAGACGGTGGTGCGCCCCATCGCGGAGGGCCAGGCCGCCGGGGAGGTCGTCGACGGGGACCCGGCCGCCCTCGCCACGGCGGTGTCCGCCACCGTGCACGGGCTCGCGATGTTCACGGCCGACTCCTCGCCCACCGCCCCCGACGCACAACTGCGCGAGGTCCTCGACGTGCTGTACAACGGTCTGGGGCCGCGTTGACGGGTCTTCCCCGCACGGTTCCCCAGCAGTCGGGAGGGCGTCACCGGGCACCGCTACACTGTCGGCGTCATGGCCGCGCTTCGCTGGGAGACGCATGACCGTAGCCGACGAAGGTCCCCTAGGGGTGGACGACCTCGTCGACGGCCAACTGCCCATGAACGCCCGACAGGAGCACTTCAGCCTGGCCTTCACCCGCATGATCGCCTACACGGCCGGATGCTCCATCAAGACCCACGAGACCGACTACGACGGCGTCGACATCACCCTGGTCTCCTCCGCCGAGTACCACCGCTACTACGGCCCCCAGTTCGAACTCCAGCTCAAGTGCACGACCCAGCACCGCTACCTCAACGACGACCACATGGCGTGGCCGATGAAGGCGAAGCCCTTCCACAAGCTCACCAGGGGCAAGCGGTACATCCCGGCCTACCTCGGTGTGCTGCTCGTCCCCCGGGAGCCCGAACCGTGGCTCTCCGTCGACGAGGAGGGCCTCGTCACCAGGAGCAGGATGTACTGGCAGTCGGCCGACGCCCTCGCCACGTCGGAGGAGATCGGCGGAACCCGGACCGTCCACCTCCCCCGAAGCCAACTGTTTACCCCGGCCCGTCTGATGGGCATCATGAAGGACATCGGCGAGCAGGAGGGAGGATTCTGATGGCTCCCACCGCTCCCGACTCCTTCGACGACGCGGCCGGGCTACTGGCCCCCAAGGCGGTATCGCGGTTCCTGGCCGCACAGGGCTGGGAACTGGAGACCAGGCGGCCCGGGGTCCGGGAGATATGGCGTCTGGGCCGGGACACTTCCTGTGGTCCGGCCCGGGTCATGCTGCCCCTGGCCAGGGACTACGTGGACTTCCAGGACCGGTTCAAGGACGCGCTCGCCTCACTCGGGCACGTCTACGAGATCAGCGCCGAGGAACTCAGAAAAAGGGTTTCCTCAGCGGATTTCGATTCCCTCTTCGTTCGAATAAACCAGCCCACAGCCGATGGATCACTTCCTTTCAGGCAAGCGGGAAGAACTATTGATTCCCTTGTCAGAATGATGAAGGCGGCGGCCACGACAACGGCGGATCCCCTCCATTCCCACCAGGGGAGGAGGCCGGCCGTCGTCTCCGATTTCATGGAACGGCACGTGCGGCTGGGGCAGACGATGCGGGGCAGTTTCGTCTTCACCGTCGTCGCCGGCCCGGGCGGCACGCCCCCGGAGGGCGACGACGCACCGGAGTCGCGAACGGCGTTCTCCCGGCGGGTCATGACCACCCTGGCCCGGGGCCTGGAGTCCACCCGCCGCCTCGCGCTCCAGTGGGACGAGAGCGTGCTGGACCTGCCCGCCGAACACGCCTTGAGCGCGGCTCTCGTGGAGTCGGTCGAGGAGATGACCCGGCCGGACGACCTGGACACCCTGGACCTGTCGTTCGCGTGGGCGGCCACGGGGCCGCCGCCCGAGGTGGGGCCGTGCACCATCGTCATGGACCGTGATGTCATCGCCGGGCTGCCGCGGCTGCGCGAACGGCTCGTACGCCGCGAGGAGCCCGCGCACAGGACCACGCTCATCGGGATCGTCAAAAGCCTCGTGCGGAGCAGCACCGAACCCGATTCCGCCGTGGCGACCCTTCTCACTGAGGTCCGCGGAAAGACGCGCAGCGTTCACGTCCCTTTGAAGGGCAGCGACCACGCGTGGGCGGTGGCCGCCTATCAGGCGAAGGTCCCCATTATCGTGACCGGAGACCTCGAATTCGAGCGCAGGGCGTGGCGGCTCTCGGGTGGCATCGACATGGACAGAGCCTTTCTCAAGAACGTCCTGAAGGCTCGCCTTTCTGACTCCCCCTGGCCGGAGGACGCCTAGACCGTGTTCTCTCCGGCTTACCCGGCCACCCTCGGCCAACCCCTGTTTCAGCAGGTCACAGCGGCGGGTAGACCTCGGGTAGAGGCGGCGGTCGGACACGATCGGGGCAGGCGATGAGGGCGAAGGTCGGCGACTACGTGCACACCCACGGGGTGGCCAGCACGGACGGTCAGCACAGCGGCAGGATCGTGGAGGTGCGCGGCGCCGGAGAGCGGCCGCCCTACGTGGTCCGCTTCCCCGACGGCGAGGAGCGCCTGATCTACCCGGGCCCGGAGACGGTGGTGGAGCCCCGGTTCCCGCGGGACTGACCGGGAGGGACGCAGGGCCATGGCCGTCCGTGACTGGAACCCGGACACCGTCCGCAACATCGGGATCATGGCGCACATCGACGCGGGCAAGACGACCACCACCGAGCGCGTCCTGTACTACACGGGTGTCTCGCACCGGATCGGCGAGGTCCGCGATGGCGACACCGCCATGGACTTCATGCCGGAAGAGCGCGAACACGGCATCACCATCACCTCCGCCGCCACCACGTGCCACTGGCCGGTGGACGGTGTCGACCACACCGTGAACATCATCGACACCCCCGGCCACATCGACTTCACCGCCGAGGTGGAGCGGTGCCTGCGTGTCCTGGACGGGGCGGTCGCGGTGTTCGACGGGGTGGCCGGTGTGGAGCCGCAGTCCGAGAGGGTGTGGCGCCAAGCCGACCGCTACGGGGTGCCGCGCGTGTGCTTCGTCAACAAGATGGACCGCGTGGGCGCCGACCTCGCCCCCTGTGTGACGGCCATCGCGCAGCGCCTGGGCGCCGTCCCGCTGGTCCTGCAACTGCCGGTCGGAGCGGAGGCCGGTTTCCGGGGCGTGGTCGACCTCGTCCGGATGCGGGCGCTCGTGTGGCCGGTCGGGGCCGGACCCGGCGAGGCCTACGACGTGACCGGCATCCCCGACGAGCTGGCCGACCGGGCACGCCTGTGGCGGACCCGCCTGGTGGAGGCGCTCGCCGAGTTCGACGACACGGTGTTGGCGGCCTACGTGGAGGGTGCCGAGCCCACGGCCGAGGACGTGCACGCGGCGGTGCGCCACGCCGCGCTCGGCCGGATCGGCGACGGGACCGTGTACACGCCGGTGCTGTGCGGCGCGGCGTTCAGGAACAAGGGGGTGCAGCCGCTGCTGGACGCGGTGGTGCGCTACCTGCCCTCCCCCGGGGAGGCGGGCGCGGTGGAGGGCCGTCCGCCGGGGGAGCCCGGAACGGTCGTCACACGGCGCCCGTCGGAGGACGAGCCGCTGGCCGCGCTGGCCTTCAAGGTCAGCAGCGACCCGCACCTGGGTGCGCTGACGTTCCTCCGTGTGTACTCGGGGCGGCTGGAGTCGGGCTCCCACGTGCACAACTCCGTGAAGGGGGAGAGGGAACGCGTCGGCAAGATCTACCGCGTGCACGCCGACAAGCGCGAGGAGATCGGGTCGGCGGGGGCCGGCGACATCGTCGCGGTGAGGGGACTGAAGCGGACCGGCACCGGTGAGACGCTGTGCGCCCCGGGCGACCCGGTCGTGCTGGAGTCCATGGACTTCCCCGACCCGGTCATCGAGGTCGCGGTCGAGCCCGGCTCCCAGGCCGACCGGGACCGGCTCGCCACGGCGATCGCCCGCCTCGCGGACGAGGACCCGACCTTCCGGGTACGGGCCGACCCCCAGACCGGCCAGACCGTCATCGGCGGTATGGGCGAGCTGCACCTGGAGATCCTGGTGCACCGGATGCTCCGCGAGTTCCGGGTGGCCGCCAGGGTCGGCAGGCCGCGGGTCTCCTACCGCGAGACGATCAGCGAGGCCGTTCCGCGGGTGGAGCACACGCACCGCAAGCAGCACGGGGGCAGGGGGCAGTACGCGCGGGTGCGGATCGCGGTGGAACCGATCGGGGAGGGCTACGAGTTCGTGGACGCGGTGACGGGCGGGCACGTGCCGAGGGAGTTCGTGCCGTCGGTGGACGCGGGCTGCCGCCAGGCGATGCTGGAGGGCGCGCTCGCCGGGTACGGGCTGACGGGTGTGCGGGTGACACTGCTGGACGGGGCCTTCCACGCGGAGGACTCCTCGGAGGCGGCGTTTCGGACCGCGGGCCGCGCCGCGTTCAAGGAGGCGGTGGCCCGGGCGTGTCCCGTCCTGCTCGAACCGGTGATGGCCGTGGAGGTCACCGTGCCCGAGGAGCACATGGGCGAGGTGATCGGCGACCTCAGCGCCCGGCGCGGGCGGGTGCGGTCGATCGGGGAGCGCTACGGCGCAAAGACGGTGTCGGCGCTGGTGCCGTTGGCGGAGATGTTCGGCTACGTCGTCGACCTGCGCGGACACACGTCCGGACGGGCGGATTTCACGATGGAGTTCCACTCCTACGCCCAGGCGCCGCGGTCCGTCACCGCTGGTTTGGTCGGCGCCGCCTGACGGCCGGGGTGTGCGCCCCGGGTCGGGTGGACCGGGGGCCGCAGTCGCGCGGTGACCAGGCGTTGTATCCCGTTTGTATAGGCCCTGTAGGTGTGCTTCCTAGCGTGGCGGAACCGCCGTGCACCCGTGCGGACGGTCCTTCCCTCCACACCCGCAAAGGAAGACACGTGTTCGACCGCGTCGGTTCTTTCGGAGACCAGCTGCTCTCCGTCTTCGTCCCCAAAGCCAAGGCGAGCGCCGTCGGTACCACCACCAACTGCTGGTGGACCGACTGTAGCCGCACCCACATCCAGCGGTGCTGCTACACCACCACCATCATGCCCGGCAGCAGGATTCCCTACAGCTTCATGTACTGCATGCCCTGCCGCAGCAGGTGACCCCGGGTGTCCGTCGGAGGATCCGAGCCTGCCCGACAAGGAGCCGACCCGCATCTGAAAAACAGACACAACTTCCGACCGCGCTCCTGGGAAACACCCACCACGACCAGCGCTTGTATCACACATGTATCCCACGTGTAGCAGTGGTCACTAGCTTCAGTGACGGCCGCTACCGACCGGCGGTCCGATCCACGACCACGAACCCGTGGTCAGGACAGGAAAGGAATCCTATGTTCGGCTCCTTGAGCGACAGGCTGCTCAGCCTCATCGTTCCCCAGGCCCAGGCCCGCGCCAGCTACTGCTGGTACAGGTACTCCGGCCCCGCCTGCCAGTACTGCTGCGACCCGCCCGGCAGCACCCCGGTCTGGTGCACCAACTGGAGGATCTGCTGATCCGCTTCCGCCCCTGATCGGGGCCCGTCCACCGGGGGTTTCCACCGATGTCCCACGTCCAGGTCGCGTGCCAGGTCCTCTTGGCCCTCGTCTTCTGCGTGTCCGCCGTCAGCAAGGTGCGCGGACGCGCGGCGTTCGAGAGTTTCGTGCCCGCCGTGCGTCGGCTGGCCCCCCGGTGGGCGGTCCAGAACCCGCCCACCACCCGCCGCCTCGCGGCCCTCCTCGTGGCGGCGGAGGCGGGGACGGCACTTCTCCTCCTCGTCCCCGCCCTGGCATGGGCGGGCCTGACCGCCGCCGCGCTCCTCCTCACGGCGTTCACCGTCGCCGTGGCCAGGGTCCTGCGCGGCGGCGGACGCGTCGCCTGCCGATGTCTCGGGTCCTCGGACGCACCGTTGCGCCCCCTGCATCTGGTCCGCAACCTCGCCCTGCTCACCCTCGCCGTGGCCGGGCTCGTGCCCGCCCTCGCCTCCACCCCCCTCTCCGAACCGGGTGCCGTCGCGGCCAGCGCCGCCGTCGGCGCCTTCGGAGGTCTGATCGTCGTCCTCCTGGACGACATCGCCGCCCTGTTCTCCCCCCTCGCACAGAGGAGTGCCCTTCCATATGACCGTGTTCCTCACCGTGCTGTGCGCCCTGGTGGGCGCCCTGTGCCTGCTGAACATCCTGCTCACCGTCGGCGTGATCCGGCGCCTGAAGGAGCACACCGAGACCATCGGACACCTGCGCTCCACCGTCCCGGCCCTGCCCGAACAGGTCATACTCCCGGCCGGTGAGGAGGTCGCGGACTTCTCCGCCGAGACGGTGGACGGAACCACGGTGAACCGCGCGGACCTAGAGGGCGAGACCCTCGTCGGCGTCTTCTCCCCGGGATGCCCCGCCTGCACCGAGCAGCTCCCCCGCTTCACCGACCTGGCCGCCTCCTTCCCCGGTGGCCGCGACCGCGTCCTCGCCGTCGTCGTGGGCGAGGCCGCCGATGCCGCCCACGAGATCGCCCAGCTCACCCCCGTGGCCCGGGTCGTCCAGGAAGAGCACGGCGGCACCACCGCCCCGGCCTTCGGCGTGAACGGCTTCCCCGCCATGGCACGCGTCGACGCGACCGGACGGGTGCTGGCCAGCGGCTACAGCGTCGAGGCCGTGGAGGCCCTGTCCGGTGTCTGAGTCCACCGAAGAACGCTTCTCCGGCGGGGTCAGAGCGTCGCTGCGCGGAGCGGGCGCCGCCCTGGCCCTGACCTGGCACACCGGCCCCCACCTGCTGATCGCCTCGGGCCTGCTCACCCTGGTCCAGGGCACCGCACCGGTGGTCGTGGCCTGGCTGACCAAGCTGATCCTCGACCTCATCACCACCGGCATCGACCCCGGCCGGGTCCTGGGCCTGGGAGCGGGCCTGGCCGGAGCCGGCCTGGTCACCGCGCTGACCCCCTTCGCCTCCCAGTACGTACAGAGCGAGATCACCCGCCGGGTCGGACTGCACTCCCAGGACCGCCTGTTCCGGGCCGCTGAACGCTTCACCGGGCTGGCCCGGTTCGAGAACCCCGCCTTCCTGGACCGGCTGCGCCTGGCCCAGCAATCGGGCGGGGAGACCCCCAGTCAGGTCGTCTCCGGGGTGTTCTCGCTGGCCAGCGGCACCGTCACCATCCTCGGATTTCTCGCCTCCCTGCTGGTGATCAGCCCGCTCATGACACTGGTAGTGCTGCTCGCCGGAATCCCTACCCTGTTCGTGGAACTGCGGCTGTCCAAGGCCCGCGCCGCCATGATGTGGCGGATCGGGCCGGTGGAGCGGCGTGAGCTCTTCTTCCGCGAACTGCTCTCCAGCGTCCAGTCCGCCAAGGAGCTGCGCCTGTTCGGTGTCGGCCCCTATCTGCGCGAGCGAATGGGCCGCGAACGCGCCGAGGCCAACACCCAGCGGCGCCGCATGGACCAGCGCGAACTGTCCGCGCAGAGCCTGCTGGGCCTGCTCTCGGCCCTCATCGCGGGCTGCGGCCTGGTGTGGGCGGTCCTGGCGGCCGTGGAAAGCCGCTTGACCGTGGGCGACCTCAGCCTGTTCATCTCCGCCGTGGCCGGCGTACAGAACGCCCTGGGCCAACTGGTGCGCGAGGTGGGCCTGGCTCACAACCAACTGCTGATGTTCGACCACTACCTCAGGGTCACCCGTGCCGAACCCGACCTGGCGGTGCGCGCCGATCCGGTTCCGGTCCCCGCGCTGGAACGCGGCATCGAGTTCCGGGCGGTGTGGTTCCGTTACACCCCCGAGCACCCCTGGACCCTGCGCGACGTGAACCTGCGTATCCCGCACGGCGGGTCGCTGGGACTGGTGGGCCGCAACGGCGCGGGCAAGAGCACCCTGGTCAAACTGCTGTGCCGCATGTACGATCCCGACCGCGGAGCGATCCTGTGGGACGGGGTGGATCTGCGCGACATGGACCCCGCCCTGCTGCGCCACAGGATCGGCGCGGTGTTCCAGGACTACATGGAGTACGACCTGACCGCCGCCGAGAACATCGGGTTGGGTGACGTCGGCATCCTCACCGACGGCGGCACCACGGAGCGCCGGGACCTGATCCGAGCCGCCGCCGAACGCGCCGGGGCGCACCCGATCGTGGCCGACCTGCCGCGCGGGTACGACACCCTGCTCTCGCGCATGTTCTTCGACATGCCCGGCTCCGAAGACGACGACGGTGACCAGAACGGCGTCCCGCTCTCGGGCGGCCAGTGGCAGCGCCTGGCCCTGGCACGCGCCTACCTGCGCGGGGGCCGCGACCTGCTGATCCTGGACGAACCCAGTTCGGGGCTGGACGCCGAGGCCGAGCACGAGATCCACTCCGGGCTGCGCGAGCACCGCCGGGGACGCAGCAGCCTGCTCATCTCGCACCGGCTCGGTACCGTGCGCGAGGCCGAGCGGATCGCGGTCCTTGACGAGGGCAGCGTGGCCGAGACCGGTACCCACGAGCAGCTCATCGCGGCGGACGGGCTCTACGCCCACCTGTTCGGGCTCCAGGCCTCCGGATACCGGTCCGGGTCCGAACCCGGAGCCGGACCGGAGGTGAGACAGCGATGACACTGTCGGTACTCGCGGCGGCCGGGATCGCGGTGGCGGTCCCGACGGGGCTGCTGCTGTGGCTCAACCGGACCCTGGTCGCGGTGGAGGTGGTGGGCCGGAGCATGGAACCCACCTTCCGCCACGGCGAGCGGGTCCTCGTGCGCCGGGTTCGTGCCAGGCGTCTGCGCGTAGGCGACGTCGCCGTCCTCGGGCAGCCCGGCCACGACGTTCTGGCCCACCCGGACGAACTCCTGGGCTCCGCACCGCCCTGGGTGCTCAAGCGGGTGGCGGCTCTGCCCGGGGACCCGGTCCCCGACGGGATCCCCGGAGAGCCGGGCGGCACGGTCCCACCCGACCACCTGGTGGTCCTGGGCGACAACACCGGCCGCAGCACGGACTCGCGCGTGTGGGGACCGGTCCCCGGTGACCGGGTCCTCGGGATCGTCCGCAGGCGCATGGCCCCGCACCCTGCTAGGGCAGACCGGTCTTCTCCCGCGGCCACCGCAGAGCGGGATCGCGGTTGAGGATGGCGGCGTGCAGGCGGACCAGGTCCGGTCCGGGCTCCACCCCGAGCTGCTGGACCAGGGTCCGCCGGGCCTCACGGTAGGTGTCCAGAGCGGCGGAGGCCTCGTTGGATCGGTAGAGGGCGAGCATGAGGGCGTGCCACAGGCGCTCGCGGAGTGGATGCTCTGCCACGAGGGTGCGCAGGTCGCTGACGAGGTCGGGGTCCGACCCCAGGTCGAGCCGGGCGTGGGCGAGGTCCTCGGCGGCGCTCCACCGCTGTTCGTCGAGCGCGTCCAGCCTCGGGGCGAGGACGGGCATCCGTGGCACGTCCTCGGCCGCCGAGCCCCGCCACAGGTTCAGGCCGGCCGACAGCAAGGAGGCGGCCTCCTCGGAGTCGCCTTCGCGCAGGGCACGCCGGCCTCGGCGGTGGAGGTCGGTGAAGGCGAGCACGTCGAGTTCGCGGGGGCACACCCGCAGCATGTAGCCGGGCGGGCTGGCGACCAGCCTCGCCCGGTCCACGGTGCAGTGGGCGGGCGGCAGGCGTTTGCGGAGCTGGTTGGCGTAGGTGCGCAGGTTGGCGATCGCGGACGCGGGCGGCGACTTCTCCCACAGGGCGGCGGTGAGGCGGGCGAGGGGGACCGCCTGGTTGGGCTGGAGCGCGAGAGCCGTCAGGAGGGCACAGAGTTTGGGGGTGCCGGGCGAGGGGTCGACGGGGTCGTCGAGGAGGCGGACGGGACCGAGCAGGCCGAAGAGTAGCCCCATGGGACCTTCCAGAGTCGGGCGCGCGAGCAGACCGCGAATCATATCGGCGGACGGCGGCGCGGGGGGTTCCGGACCGTTCTGGGAGCGCTCCCAGAAACTTTACCTCTGAGCCGTTTCGGCCGTCAACAGCCGTGACGTGGCCGCTCCCTGACCTTCCGCGAGCACACTCCGCCGCTCCCGGGGGCCGGTGACCGGCAGGAACCGACCCTACTCCCCCTCCTCCTCCGCACCGGGCAGGTGCGCGTCGAGCATGCCGAGCAGCCGCAGCGCCACCATGGCCAGCAGCGCCAGGCCGCCCGCCAGTTCCACGACCTCCTGCACCGAACCGTGCACCCGGTCGGCGGCCGTGCTCCAGGTGCTGGAGTCGATGAGCTCCATCCCCACCGCTCCGGCCGAGAGGACGACCCCGACCGCCAGCGCCACGGTGGCCGCGCCGTCCGCGCGCACCGCCCACCACACCCAGACGAGCAGCAGCAGGCCGATGGCGGCCAGGACGAAGAGCAGGAAGTCGCCGGGGGCCACCCAGGGCAGGAAGGGCACCGTGTCGCCGTCCGAGCCGAAGAGGTCGTCCCCCAGGCTCTCGTGGAAGGCGAAGCGCTCGTCGGTGCCCAGCGCGAGCAGGCCCACACCCAGCAGCGGCCAGATCCCGGCCCGTTCCCCGGCCCGGCCCGCCACCAGCGCCGTCAGCAGGCAGCCCGCCCCTGCCAGCATGAGCGCGACGCTCTGCGCCCAGGTCATCGGTGTGCGCTCAGGAGCGATCCACTCCCAGTAGTCCGGCCACCGCAGCACGGCCAGGAGCACGGGCACCACGATCCATACGGCGACGAGCAGGCCGACCAGCCTCGTCCGCGTGTGCCCCATGCGCCCCTGCCCTGTTTCTCGCTCCGACGTTCCACCGCGTCACACTGCCCCCACAGGGTTACACGAACGTGGAGTTTCGGGCCCAAGAGGGTGTCTTCACCGCGTATGCCGAAGAAGAAGACGGGCCGGACGGGCCGCCGGAGCCGGACGCGGCAGAGTCGACCGAACGCGAGACGGCCGCCCCGGTGCTCCCGGTGCGGCCGTCCGTCGTCTCTCTGACCCGCTGTTCTCCTGTGTATGAGAGCCAGCGAGGGGACTTGAACCCCTAACCTATCGCTTACAAGGCGATTGCTCTGCCAATTGAGCTACGCTGGCGGGTGCCCGGGGCCGACAGGTCCCGAGCCGTCCACCCGCATGGTACCGGTTCCGGTGTCCGTAGGCCTACTCGGTCGCGGACCGGCGGCGCCGGGCCACCTCGTACAACGACACCCCGGCCGCGACCGAGGCGTTCAGCGACTCCGCGCCGCCGATCGGGATGCTCACGACCAGGTCGCAGGTCTCCCGGACCAGGCGCGAGAGCCCCTTGCCCTCGGAGCCCACCACGACCACCAGCGGTCCCGTGGCCAGGTCCAGGCCGGGCAGGGACGTGTCGCCCTCGGCGTCCAGGCCCACGACGAACAGCCCCGCCTTCTTGAAGCCCTCCAGCGCGCGCGTCAGGTTGGTGGCCTGGGCGACCGGCAGCCGCGCCAGGGTTCCGGCGGAGGTCTTCCACGCCGTCATGTTCACGCCCGCCGAGCGGCGCTCGGGGATGACGACGCCGTGCGCGTCGAAGGCGGCGGCCGAGCGCGCGATCGCGCCCAGGTTGTGCGGGTCGGTGACGCCGTCCAGGGCCACGATCAGCGGCTGGGTCTCCGATGCCCGCGCCCGGTCCAGCAGGTCCTCGGGCAGCCAGTACCGGTAGGGCCGCACCTGGAGGGCCACGCCCTGGTGGGCGGCGTCGGGCTGACCGTTGCTGTCGCAGCGGCGGTCCAGCTCGGACCGGGTCACCTCCAGGAGTTCGACACCGCGGTCCCCGGCGAGGCGCGCCGCCTCGGTCACCCGGTCGTCCGGGTCCAGGCTGTTGGCGATGAACAGGCGGGTCGCGGGCATGCCCGCGCGCAGCGCCTCGACGACCGGGTTGCGCCCGACCAGGAGGTCGGAGTCGGCCTTGCGCCGCTCGGTGCGCGCCGGTGCCGCGCCGCCCCCGGTGGTGGTGCGCTTGGCCGCCCGGGCACGCTGCTTGCCCTCGTACCAGTGCCGTTCCTGGGCGGGCAGGGTACCGCTCTTGCCCTGGAGCGAGCGCCGCCCCTTGCCGCCGCTGCCCTTGGTCGGGCCCTTCTTGCTCTTCTTCGCCGGCATGTCCGCCGCCTCCCGTTGTCGCGAGCATGCCGGAAGCGCGTCGCGTCCGGCTGGTGGAGATCGGCCACCTGGCCTCGCGGGCGGTGGCAAACCTCCAGCCTAGTGCCGTCCGCGCACCGCCCGGGCCCGTGTCAGCCGCGCTTGAGGTCCCACCGGGGGCCCTGCGGGGTGTCCTCCACCGCGATCCCCGCCTCGGTGAGCCGGTCGCGGATGGCGTCGGCCGCCGCGTAGTCCTTGCGCCCGCGCGCCGCCTGGCGCTGCTCCAGAGCCACCGACACGAGGGCGTCGACCACCTCGCGCAGCCCGTGGTCGCCTCCGCCCGCCCACGGGGCGCCGAGCGGGTCCAACCCGAGGATCCCCAGCATGGTGCGGAGCTCGGCGACCCGTTCGGCGGCCTTCTCCGCGCCCTCCGCGGTCAGGGCCGTGTTGCCCTCGCGCACGTGCCCGTGCACGAGGGCGAGCGCCTGGGGGACACCGAGGTCGTCGTCGAGGGCGGCGGCGAACTCCGCCGGTACCCGCTCCGCCGGGGCCACCTCGCCCAGCGCCTCGGTGGCGCGGGTCAGGAAGCCCTCGATCCGCTGGTAGGCGACGGCGGCCTCCTGGAGCGCGGCCTCGGAGTAGTCGATCGCGGAGCGGTAGTGCGCCTGTCCGAGGTAGTAGCGCAGCTCCACCGGGCGGACCTTCTCGACCATCTGCGGGATGCGCATGGAGTTGCCCAGCGACTTGGCCATCTTCTCGCCGCCGACCTTGAGCATCCCGTTGTGCAGCCAGTAGCGCGCGAACCCGTCGCCGGCGGCGTGCGACTGCGCCACCTCGTTTTCGTGGTGGGGGAACACCAGGTCCAGTCCGCCACCGTGGATGTCGAAGCTCGGGCCGAGGTACTTGGTGGCCATCGCCGAGCACTCCAGGTGCCAGCCGGGGCGCCCGCGGCCCCACGGCGTCTCCCAACTGGGTTCGCCGGGCTTGGCGCCCTTCCACAGGGCGAAGTCGCGGGGATCGCGCTTGTCGCCTGCCTGGTCGGCTGACTCCTCCACCTGGTCGGGGCGCTGGTTGGACAGCTCCCCGTAGGCCCGGTAGGAGGCCACGTCGAAGTAGACGTCTCCGGAGCCGCCCCGGGCCGCGTAGGCGTGGCCCGCGTCGATGAGGCGCCGGATGAGTTCGATCATCTCGGGCACGTGCCCGGTGGCCCTGGGTTCGACGGTCGGCGGCAGGCAGCCCAGGACGTCGTAGGCCTGGGTGAAGGCGCGCTGGTTGCGCTCGCTGACCTGCCACCACGGCACGCCCTCGGCGGCGGCGACGTTGATGATCTTGTCGTCGATGTCGGTGACGTTGCGGCAGAAGGTGACGTCGTAGCCCAGGTAGGTGAGCCAGCGCCTCAGGATGTCGAAGTTGACGCTGGAGCGGATGTGGCCGATGTGCGGAGGAGCCTGCACCGTGGCACCACACAGGTACAGGGAGGCACATCCCTCGCGCAGCGGGACGAAGTCTCGGACCTGCCGGGCACTGGTGTCATAGAAGCGCAGACTCACGCCGTCAAGCGTAGCCGGTTCCACCTTCGGTGAGGCCCCCTATTCCCTTGGACTTCGGTGCTCGTTCCCCGGTCCCGGACAGTCCGCAGGACGCATATGTGCTGAGCCGTATCCGAGGGCCTGCCACGGCTTTCCGCCCCTTTCCCGGAACCGTTCCCCGCCGCCGTCCTGCCCCGTGCCACGCCTCGGGGCCCCTCCCCGGGGAAGACCGGCTTTCCGCACCTCCCGGAGGCATCCGACAATCCTCCGGAACCTCGTGCCGAACGGGCCTTCTCGACTACGCTGCGGAGACGATGGCCCCTTACGACAAAGCCCCCGGGACCGGGGCACGGAACGGTCAGCTCGCAGGCCGCGGCGCGGGATCCGGTGCCCTCGCCGTCGGCGTGCTGTTCGCCGTCCTCATCACCGTGTGCGACCTCGTCGTCTCCTACAACGGCATCTACGCCTTCGCACGCTACGGCGGGCACGGGGACGGCGCCGTGGCCCACGTGTTCCCCCTGACCCACGCCCTGCTGCTGCTGATGGCGTTCGGGGTGAGCTACGTCGTCCGCCAGGACCATCCCCGGGACCGCGTGTGGGTCGACGCCCTGATCCTCTTCCTCATCCTGGTGGCCGGCACCGCCATGGCTCTGGACCGGCTGGGGTTCTTGGAGTCGGTGCACCAGGGGGTCGCCGACGTCATCGTGGCGGTCGCTCCACTGGCCGCGCTGCTCATCGCCTTCCTGCTGTGGATGGCGGTCCGCTCCCACATGCGTCGTGCCCGCAGGTCAGCCGTCCCACGGGGCCTGCCCCCCACAGACCGGGCCACCGTGCTGCGCGGCCGCGCCGAGGAGGAGCCTGAGTGGCCGCGGGAGCCCGCCCCGGGCCACGGCGGTCCCGAACCGGAGCCGGTCCCCGGTGCCGCACCGCCCGAGCCCGACGCCGAGCGCGTCCCTGCGCCCGTCCGGCCCGGCCCCGAACCACGTGGGCGCCCCCAGGAGGACGAACCGGACACCGGTTCCCACGAGACCGGGGACCACGGCCACGGGCCGCCGCAGACAGAGGTGTCCACCCCCGCGCTGCCCCGGCGCCCCCAGACGGCGGACAACCCGATCAAGCGGGCCGCGGAGCGCCCCCCGGCCGTGTCGCCGACGGCCCGACCCGTCGGCCCCGAGGCGGAGCGTCCGGTGGACGACAGCGGTCCGGAACCCTCCGACGAGGGGTTCGTCCACGAGCCCCTGCCCGGAGACCCGGTCTCCGACGAGGGCGAGGTGCCGACCGCCGCGCCGAGTGCGGTGGAGCCCGCCGGGGAAGAGCCCATCGAGGAGGAGCGGGTCCTGTGGGAGCCGCCCGCGGACCGTCACGGCCCGCCCGCCGACTACGAGCCGCCGGTATGGACCCCGCCCGAGGCTCCGCCAGCGCCCGTGGCCACACCCGTGGCCGAGAGGGCCCCGGTCTGGGAGGCGCCGGAGGGTGTGCCCGACGGGCCCTCCGAGGCGTTCCCCGCGCTCAACCACGACACCGGGCCGTCGGTCCGGGCCGCCTTCGGTATCCCTCCCGCGGATCCGGACGGACCGGTCACGGAGCCCGAGCCGGTGGACACCTTCGAGGAGGACGCCGAGCCGGTACCCGAGGCGGAGCCGCTCCCCGCCGAACCGTCCCCCGGCGACGGCCCGGTCCCGCCGGCCGGGGGCCGTCCTCCGCTGGAGAAGCGACCGATGGCGCTCAAACCGCGCCGGGGGCCGATCGACCTCACCCCGGTACCGCCGTCGCGGCGGATGCGCAGCGGCCCCCTGCCCCCCGATGGGGACGAGCTCTGAGCCCCACAGGCGGGATACGCCGGACCGGTTGACCGTGCGGCCCTCGGCGGCCCACGGGGCGGCCGGCAGGTCAGTCCACAGGCGCGCAGAGGGCCGTGGCGACGGCAGCGATGCCCTCGCCGCGGCCGGTCAGGCCCAGACCGTCGGTGGTGGTGGCCGAGACGCTCACTGGCGCCCCCACGACTTCGGAGAGCGTCTTCTCCGCCTCGTCGCGCCGGGGCGCGAACCTGGGGCGGTTGCTGATGATCTGGATGGCTACGTTGCCGATCCCGAACCCGGCCGCGTGCACGCGCGCGACGGTCTCGGCCAGCAGGGCAGAGCCGGACGCGCCCTTCCAGCGGGGGTCGGAGGTTCCGAAGTTGGAACCGAGATCGCCCAGCCCGCACGCGGAAAGCAGTGCGTCGCAAGCGGCGTGGGCGGCCACATCACCATCGGAATGGCCGCTGACGCCGTCTTCCCCAGGCCATTCCAAACCGGCGAGGAAAAGTGTTCTTCCAGGAGAAAACGGATGGACGTCGGTTCCGACGCCCACCCGAGGCATATTCTTCATGAACGAGGAGATTCTTCAGCCGATGTCAGTTCGTGAGAACCTCGTCGAGGAGGGCCTCGGCCTTGTCCTCGTTGGTCTTTTCCGCGAGGGCGAGTTCACTGACGAGAATCTGTCGGGCCTTGGCCAGCATCCGCTTCTCCCCCGCGGACAGGCCACGCTCCTTGTCCCGGCGCCACAGGTCCCGGACGACCTCCGCGACCTTGTTGACGTCGCCGGACGCCAGTTTCTCCAGGTTGGCCTTGTAGCGCCTGGACCAGTTGGTGGGCTCCTCGGTGTGCGGCGCGCGCAGGACCTCGAAGACCTTGTCCAGGCCCTCCTGCCCCACAACGTCGCGAACGCCGACATCCTCGGCGTTCTCAGCCGGCACACGAACCGTCAGATCGCCCTTGTCGACCTTCAGAACGAGATAGCTTCTTTCCTCGCCTTTGATGGTGCGAGTTTCGATCGCGTCAATACGAGCAGCCCCATGATGGGGGTAGACAACAGTGTCGCCGACCTTGAAAGCCATGTGACAGGTACCCCTTCCGCTACCACGAGGATACCATGAATCTGTGACTTAACGTACCTATTAGCTTTGCGAAGACGCAGGTCAAGGACTACTTTTCGGGGCTTGACAAAGTGTACCCGAGCACTCTCGCCAGACCCCGCCATGGCGGCGGCCGCCTCCGAATCCCTTGCTGGCCAGCGTAAGCACCGGCCTCGCCCGGCGGCCCCGGAGAGGGGCCCGACACCCCCCTCCGAGGCCGCCGCGGACCTTCAAAGCGAGGAAGATCACGTTTTGAACACGAGGTGGCACCCGGTCTCACGCATCCGGCTCATAGTCCTCCCGCTTCTCACCGGTCACCATGTAGACGAGGTTGTTGGCGACGTGCACCGCGTGGTCACCGAACCGCTCGTAGAAACGGCCGACCAGAGTGGCGTCCATGGTGGCCTCCACCCCGTACTCCCACTTCGGGCTGAGGATGCGCTCCAGCAGCTTGCGACGCAGCCGGTCCATGCGGTCGTCGTCGTGCTCCAGCTCCAGCGCGGTGTCCGGGTCGCGGTCGGCGATCACCTCCCCGGCCTTGGTCACCAGCAGTTCCGCCTGGTGCCCCATCTCCAGCACGATCGAGCGGAGTGGCTTGGGGATAGCCGAGTCCGGGTGGCGCCGCCGGGCGATCTTGGCGAGGTGGACGGCGTGGTCACCCATGCGTTCGAGGTCACCGCGCATGTACAGCGACGTGATGACCGTTCTCAGGTCGGAGGCGACCGGCTGTTGTCTGGCCATCAGGCGGAAGGCCGCGTCCTCGATCTCCTGGTCCAGGCGGTTGATCTCCTCGTCACCGGAGATCACCTCCTGGGCCGCGGTCAGGTCGCTGTCCAGCAGCGCGGTGGTAGCGCGCGCGACGGCATGCCGAGCCAGTCGCGTCATCTCGACGAGGCGTTCGCCCAGGCTGTCGAGATCCTCGTGGTAGGTATCGCGCATATCGTCAATGCTCCCAGTGCTTCGTTGAAGAGTCGGCCAAGATTCGGTGAACGATCCGAGAAGCTCGGTTGGGGCCAGGCCCCCGACCGGGTAAAGAACCAGTCCTGCCGTTTACGATCGAATCGTGCAAGGGGAACTTCTCACCGCCGTGACCGGCATAGTCGGACTCGTGACGGGCGTCGTCATCGGCGTCCTCGCCGGTCATTTCTTTCGTACCAGCGGTACTCAGCGCCGCCCCCCGGTGCCCGAGCGCCGCGACGGGACCACGCTCCCGGCCGGTATCGCCGAGGTCCTGTCCGCCCTCCCCTCCTCCGCCGTCGTCCTCGACTCCACCGACCGCGTGCTGCGCGCCTCGTCGGCGGCACGTGCCTTCGGTATCGTCCGGGGCGAGGAGCTGGTGATCGGCGAACTCCTGGCCCTGGCCCGGCAGGTGCGCCGGGACGGGGTCATCCGTGAGACCGACATCGAGGTGGCGGTCCGCAAGTTCGGCCCCGACGCCACCTCCTTCGCCGTCCGGGTGGCACCGCTGGGCGGGACCGGGCTGGTGCTGGTGCTGGCCGAGGACCAGACCGAGCACCACAGGGTGGAGGCGGTCCGCCGCGACTTCGTGGCAAACATCTCACACGAGCTGAAGACGCCCGTGGGCGCGCTGGCACTGCTGGCGGAAACGGTACAAGACTCCAGTGACGATCCCGAGGCCGTCCGCCGTTTCACCGACCGTATGCAACAGGAGGCCTCGCGTCTGACGGCGGTCATCCAGGACCTCATCACGCTCTCCCGCATCCAGGGCGCTGAGCCGATCAGCGAACCCACCCGCCTCGACCTCGGAAGCGTCGTGGACGAGGCCCTGGACGCGGTGCGCATGCCCGCCGACGCCAAGGGGATCGAGCTGGTCGGCAGCGGGGCGAAGGGCATCACCGTCCTGGGCGACGAGACGATGCTGGAGACCGCCCTGCGCAACCTCGTCTCCAACGCCGTGGCCTACAGTCCCAAGAACACGCGGGTGGCCGTCTCGGTGGCGGAGTCCAAGTCCGGCGTGGACATCAGCGTCGCCGATCAGGGCATCGGCATCCCCCAGCAGGACCTGGGGAGGATCTTCGAGCGGTTCTACCGTGTGGACGCCGCTCGGAGCCGGGCCACCGGCGGTACCGGTCTCGGCCTGGCGATCGTCAAACACATCATGACCCATCACCGTGGAGAAGTGACCGTGTGGAGCAAGGAGGGGTCCGGGTCGACGTTCACTCTACGTCTGCCCCGGCCTGAGAACCGGGAGGCCAAGGCCCCCGGGAACACCGACCGTCAGGAGGCGGCACAGTGACGCGCGTACTCGTTGTCGAGGACGAGGAATCCTACAGCGACGCCCTCTCGTACATGCTGCGCAAGGAAGGGTTCGAGGTCGCGGTGGCCCCCACCGGGACCGTCGCCCTGGAGACCTTCGACCGCACCGGTGCCGACCTGGTCCTGTTGGACCTGATGCTGCCCGGACTGCCCGGCACCGAGGTGTGCCGGACGCTGCGCCAGAAGTCCAACGTCCCCGTCATCATGCTCACCGCCAAGGACTCCGAGATCGACAAGGTCGTCGGTCTGGAACTCGGCGCCGACGACTACGTGACCAAGCCCTTCTCCTCCCGCGAACTGGTCGCCCGCATCCGCGCCGTGCTGCGCCGCCGGGTGGAGATCGAGGAGCCCGTCCTGCCCGCCGCCCTGGAGGCCGGTCCCGTCCGCATGGACGTGGAGCGGCACGTGGTGACCGTGCGCGGCGACAACGTCCAGTTGCCCCTGAAGGAGTTCGAGCTGTTGGAGGTGCTCCTGCGCAACGCCGGGCGGGTGCTCACCCGGATGCAGCTCATCGACCGGGTGTGGGGTGCCGACTACGTCGGCGACACCAAGACCCTCGACGTGCACGTCAAGCGGCTGCGCGCGAAGATCGAGGAGGACCCCGGACACCCCCAGTACATCGTCACGGTGCGCGGCCTCGGCTACAAGTTCGAGCCGGTGACCGTCGACGCGGGGTAAGCGGTGCCCCGTCCCCGTCCCCGCACCCGAGGTTTCCGTGGCGGGCGTCGGCGCCCCCTGAAACGGCCGTCGACACCCGTCACACCTCGATCAGGACGGTGAAGGGCCCCTCGTTGGTGAGCGCCACCGACATACGCGCCCCGAACACCCCGGTCTCCACCCGGGCACCGAGCCCGCGCAGCTCCTCGACGACGATGTCGACGAGCGGCTCGGCGACCGGCCCCGGCGCGGCCGCCTGCCACGTGGGGCGGCGGCCCTTGCGTGCGTCGCCGTAGAGCGTGAACTGGCTGATGACGAGCAGGGGCGCTCCGGTGTCCGAGCAGGAGTTCTCGTCCTCCAGGATCCGCAGGGTCCACAGCTTCCTGGCGACCTTGCGCGCCTGCTCCTCGGTGTCGGTGTGAGTGGCCCCCACCAGGGCCGTCAGTCCGGGCTCGGTGATCCGCCCGACCACCTCGCCGTCCACCGTCACCGACGCGTGCGACACACGTTGCACGACCGCGCGCATGTTCCCCCCTCGTAGACCGCCGCCGCTGCGGCTCCGGCAAGGCCACCCTAGACCTCATCTGCGGCGTTGGAACTGGTTGACCAGCCGCAGTCGGCGCGCGTTGGTGATGATGCCGGTCAGGGCGACGGCGAACGTGCTGATGGAGTCGGAGAAGTCCTCGATCCGCCACTCGCGCGGACCCGTGTACCAGGCGAGCCCGTCGCCGGTCAGTTCCTCGTCCGACAGATCCGTCAGCGCCGCCGCGGCCAGGATGTTCGCCCAGCGGTCGGTGTCGCCGAAGATCACGGCGTAGGGCAGGTAGCGCGAGTAGATCTCCACCCGTTGCCCCGGCGGCTCGGTTGCCGCCCTGGGGTGGAACAGGTAGTCCCGGAAGCCCATCGTGTGCGCGAACACCGAGCTGCCCAGGCGGGTCTTGGCCGGCATGTACTGGGCACCCATCGTGACGGCGGCCCCGGCGATGACGACGGCAAGGCCGGTGAACGCCGCGGTGGTGAACACGGCCAGGACCACGGTCAGGAGAACACCGAAAGCGGTGAGGACCACACCGCCCGTGCTCCACCGGCTGCGTACCTGGTTGGGTGAGTGCGCGAACCACTTCAGCCGCACCATGTCGCGGTACAGCTCCTCGCGGACGCGGTCGATGCGTGCGGGGAAGTCGGCGCACACCCCGGCCGTACCCACCTGGGACAGGCGGACGGTCGGACGCCCGCCGAAGAGGGCGTCCATGAGCAGGCGCTCGTAGGGCAGCAGATGCTCCCCTTCCGGGCCGTCCAGGCGCACCAGGCGCCAGTCCACCGACGTGAAGTGCTCGTGCGGGAGCTCCTCCAGGCGGATGTAGCCGCGCACGGCCAGGTCCACCACGGCTCCGGTGAGGTCGGTGATGTCCACCGTCTCGTTGACGAGTGTCCCGATCTGCCCGGGATGGACGCCGTGCGGCGGCTCGAACCGCACCTGGCCCCGCGCGCCGGTGGCCACGGGCGCCTGCTCACCCCGTCCGGCCTCCTCGCGCAGGGCCCGCTCGTCCCGGCCGCGCACCCGGATGAGCAGCACCAGGCCGCCGATGAGGACAAGGAGCAGGAGCCCGAACACGCTCGCCGTCCACGGCGTGACCGCGAACGCCGAGCCGAGGGTCCAGCGGCGTTCGAGGAACGGCTCGCCCTCGGCGGTGCCGGGCGGGTAGGAGACGGCGATGTCGAGGCGGTCGCTGGGCTCCATGTCCACCTGGAGGAAGTGCGCCACGTCGGAGTCGGTCCCCAGGTCCGAGGCCGTGCAGTAGATGGCGCTGCGTGGCTCGCCCGCGAGGCAGGACAGCCCCTCCGGGGGCATGGGGGCGGTCACGGTGACGTCGGTGGTCCGCACGGGGTGGCTGTAGGCACCCACGGCGCGCCACTCCAGCTGGACCCCGCCCGTCACCTGGCTCACAGCGCCCTCCACACGGTAGGTGAGTACGACCGTGTCGGCACCGCCGGTCTCGACGGTGGCGTACAGGCGGCCGTCCTCGGCCTCGGTGCGCACCTCCAGCAGCGTGCCGCCACCGTCGGACGCGGCGACGTCGCGCACCTCGTAGGCGCGGTCGTGCTCGGTGTCGTAGATCATGGTCTCGGTGAGCGCGCGGGTGAAGGCCTCCGGGGCCCCTCCCTCGAATCTGAGGGTCTCCCTGCCGTGGAGGACGCCCTCGGCGTCCAGATCCAACCGGAGGTCGTTGGTGATGGCACTGTCCTCGGCGAGGCTCCGCCCCGAGGGGGCCTGGAGCGGCCCTTGTACTGTGGTGGCCGGTGGTACCGCCGTCGTGGCCCCGGCCTCCCCCGCGGGTCCGGCGACGGTCGCCACGAGCACAGAGGAGAACACGAACGCGGCCGCCGCGAACACGACGGCCGGGCGCCTGGAGCCGACCCACCACATGACGCGAGAGCCTATCCGGTCCACCCGGTACCCCCGTGCACTGACGTCCGCCCAACACGGCCGCGACCGCCGTCCCCGGACGGTTTCTCGGTGAGAGGCCGCGGCAGTCCCGAGTTCTGGTCCGAGCGGACCGGCTTCTTCCAGCGCCTGGGGCCGGCCGTCTCGTTCACCCTGGGCACCGGCCTGGCCGCGGTCGGTTTCACTGGGTTCCTCTCGATCTCCGCGCTGGTGCCCGGCGCGGACGCCGCCTGGTCCCAGCCCGACCCGTCGGAGGGCGGCGGGGCGGCCGAACGGCCGCTCGTGGACTCGGCCGGAGGCGACCCGCTCACGCACAACACCCTGTACCGGTCCGGTGAGATGGGGAAGGTGAGCTGCACCGCCCCCGGGCTGGACGCCCACGACCCGGAGTCGATGGAGGTGTTCGTACACGCGATCGCCGACTGCCTCGACCTGGCGTGGAGCGGCTACTTCGCGGAGGCGGGGATGGCTTTCTCCTCGCCCAACCGGGTGTACTGGTACGCCGACGGGCACAGCCCGTGCGGACCCTTCCCCCGGGAGGGCACCGCCGCCTTCTACTGCCGCGCCAACCAGGGCCTGTACCTGGGGGTGCGGGACATCGTGGCGGCATCGGCGGGCAATGGCCACCCCGAGGTCTACACCTTCCTGCTCAGCCATGAGTACGGTCACCACGTCCAGGGGCAGGCCCGGATCCTGGCCGAGTTCCACTCCGCGCGTGTGGGCGCCGACGGGGAGACCGCCGACGAGCTGACCCGCCGCAGCGAACTCCAGGCCGACTGCCTGGCCGGGGTCTTTCTCGGCGCTTCGGGCGAGTCCCTGGGGCTCGGGGGGGCCGAGCGGGCGAATATCCTCGACGACGTCGCCCGGCGCAGCGACCACGGCGCCGAGCGGACGCACGGCCGGGAGCGGAACGCGCGCCTGTGGACCGAGCACGGGATGGACCGCAGGGACCCGGCCTCGTGCAACACGTGGAACGCGGACGAGGACCTGGTGGGATGAGGACCAGCGGGGAGCCGGGGCCGGAGGGGCTGGCCCCCGAGGTCGAGGAGACGGACTGACCAGGGTGTTCGAGGGGTTCGGGGACACGGCCCGGCCGGTGGACCGCGTGCGGGCGGCGGACGGTCGGCGGTTCCTCAGTGCCGTGTCCGCACTGACGGCGCTGCTCCTGGCGCTGACCGCCGTGGTCTGGACCGCTGCGGCCGGGGAGGACCCGGGGACGCCGGGGCCGACCGCGGACGAGGCGCGGGCCTCCTCCACCGACACCGCCGGGGAGCCCTCCGGGGGGACCGCCGCGGACGCCCTCGGCGAGTTCGGCCGGAGCCTTCGCCCCTCCGGGCAGGACGCCCTGCTCGCCAACCCGCTCTACGGCACCGGCCGTCTCAGCCCGCTGCCCTGTCCGGCTCCGGAGCCGGATGTGGACGCCCCGGAGGAGATGGCGGAGTTCCTGCACGCGGTCACCGACTGCCTCGACGACGCCTGGGCTACCCAGTTCGCGCGGGCGGGGCTCCCCTTCGAACCGCCCGAGCGCGTGTTCTGGTCGGAGCCGGGGACGAGCCCGTGCCGCGCCTACCCCTCAGCGGCGGGCGCCTTCTACTGCCGTGCCGACACCGGCGTGTACATCGGCGTCTCGGACGTGGTGGACAAGTGGCACGGTACCTCGGAGAGTGTGGTGTACGCCTCCCTGCTCGCCCACGAGTACGCGCACCACGTCCAGGGGGAGTCGGGGCTGCTGGAGTACTACCACGAGCAGCGGCGGCTGGAGGACGACGTCTCGGACCGCAACGCCTGGACGCGCCGGAGCGAACTCCAGGCGAACTGCCTGGCGGGGGTGTTCCTGGGTTCGGTTCGGGTGAGCTACCCGCTGGACGAGGGCGACCTCGCCACCCTGTTGGCCGACGCCGCAGCGACCGCCGACCGCGCCGACGGCGCCGAGGAGGACCGCACCCACGGTTCGGTGGACAACAGTGTGCGGTGGACGCGCACGGGCTGGGAGCAGCAGACCCCGGGGGCGTGCAACACGTGGGCCGAGGAGGACGGGTCCCTGGTGGGCTGAGCGCCCGGTACGGGCGCGGATCCGGGGAATCGGTGTCACCGGAGCACGCTGCGTGGCAGGATGCTGACCATGTCGGCCATGCCCTCCCACACCGACCCTGACAGACCCGAATCCCCCGCCCGGACCGGAGGCGACCATGTGGAACTGCGCGTACACGGCGTGGCGGGCGGGCAGGCCGAGGAGCTCCTCGACGTCGAACCCGCCATGCGGGTGGCGGGCGACGGCCTGTCCGGTTTCTTCCGCTGGCGCAGTGCGGCCGACACGGAGACCGTTCCGGGGGTGCGCCGGGAGATCTTCGCCTGGGGGAACCTGACCTCCGGACGCGCCTCGCGTGCCCTGTGGCTCATGCTGCTGCCGTTCATGCTGGTGAACCTGGCCTATTGGATGCGCCCAGGGCGGGCGGGAACCGGTCCGGGGAGCGCGCCCCGGACCGCCCGTGCCGTCTACGGCGCATCGGTCCGCCTCCTGGCGCTGGCCCTGACCATGCTCATCACCCTGGCCGCCGCGGGCGTGGGAATGGACGTGGCGGCGTGGCAGTGCTCGGCCCAAGCCGAGCGGTGCGCCACGGCCCACCCGTGGTCGGCGTTCCTGGCGTCAGCGCCCCCGGCCCTGTCGGCGCCGGGCACCGTGCTGCTGCTGGGAGCCGTGGCCCCGCTGGCGGTGGTCGCGGTGCTGTGGCGGCTCTCGCGCAGCTCCGGGGGCGAGTACGAGGTGGTGCCGGCCCCCGAGCCGGCAGTGGCCACGGAGGCTGCTCCGCTCAGCGATCCCGGGTTCTGGCGCAACGGAGAGGTGCTGGCGCGGCTGCGGTCGGCGCACGTGGCGGTCGCACTGAACACGGTCTCCCTGCTCCTGCTGGTACCGCCCCTGAGGCACGACCTGGGCGGCGGCTTCCCCGCCCCGGGGGTGTGGGCGGCCGGTGCGCTCCTGGCCGCGGTGCTGGGCCTGGTGACGGCGGTGGCCACCGCGGGCGTGCTGCTCCCCGGCACCGACCCCCGGTGGAACGCCCGCGCCGACCGGCTGTGCGCGCTGCTGCGCGACGCCGCACTGATCGTCGGTGTGGCCGCCGCGGTGTACGCGCTCTGGCCCCGCCCCGGGTGGGAGGCCGTCGGCCGTCTGCCGGGCCACAGCAGCACGCTCACCGCCCTGTTCGCCGTGCAGGGGGTCCTGGTGCTGGTGCTGGTGGCGGCGGCGGTCGTCCTGTACCGGTCTGGCCGGGGCGAGGGCCGGGCCGCGATGCGCGGACTCGCGGGCCCGGCGACGGCGGCCCTCGGTGCCCTGCTGGGCGGGGTCTTCTCCGCCGCACTGGTGTACCAGGCCGCGCTGTGGCTGGGCGACTGCCCGCCGCTGGCCGGTCCGGAGGCCGGCTGTCTGGCCCTGGAACCGCCCACGGCCTACTCGTGGCTCCAGCTCGCCTTCGTCCTGGAGGCGGCGATGGCGATCGCGGCCGTGGCCGTGCTCACGCTGAGGCTGCGCCGTGCCACCAGGTCCCAGTTGTCGGAGGTGACCGAGCAGTACGCCCGCAGCGTGCGCGACCGGCGGACCTGGGAGATCGCCCGCGCGCGTGCGCTGGGGCGGATGACGGAGTCGCTGCCCGCGGTGCTCACGGCGTTCGTGGTTCCCGTGGTGCCGCTGATCGCGCTGGTGCTGTACGCGGCGGTCTCCGGAACGGCGCTGGCCGGTCCGGTGCCGGCGGACACCGCGCTGGCGGCGCTCTCGTCCGGCGGCGGAGGGTTCGGCAGCCGGGAGGTGCTCGCGGTCCTGGTGGGCGTCGGCTCGTTCCTGGGCGGGCTGTGCCTGGCCGCGCTGGTGTGGATCGGGCGCAGCGCCTACCGGGACCGTCCGACCCGCCAGGCGGTGGGCGCGCTGTGGGACGTGGGGACGTTCTGGCCGCGTGCCGCGCACCCCCTGGCTCCGCCGTCCTACGCCGAGCGGGCGGTTCCGCAGTTGGCGGCCCGGGTGGCGCGGATGGCGCGCGAGGGCGCGGACACGGTGCTCTCGGGGCACTCCCAGGGGTCCGTGCTGGCGGCCGCCACGGTGTGGCAGCTTCCGGAGGACTGCGTCGAGCGGGCGGGGCTGGTCACGCACGGGTCTCCGCTGGACCGTCTCTACTCCCGCTACTTCCCCGCCTACTTCAACGCCCGGGCGTTCACGGACCTGGAGCGGCGTGTGCCGGGCTGGCGGAACCTGTGGCGGGTCACCGACGCCATCGCCGACCCGGTACGCACGGTGGAGCGCTCACCCGACGGCTCCGAGCGGATGGCGACGGTACCGCCGGAGGAGCCCCTGCCGGACCCGAGGTCCTACGACCCGCTGCCCGGCGAGGTCCTGCGACCGGAGGTCCTGGGCCACTCCCGGTACACCGGTGACCCGGAGTACGCCGAGTCGCTGTGGAAGGTGTTGAGCGCTATGGCTGACCGCCGTTCCTGAGACGAGCACGGCCTACCAGGGACCGTAGGGCCCCTGGTTCCGTCCGCCACCCGCACCCTTGACGGCGGGGCGCACGTCCAGCAGGAACACCAGGGTGGCGACCAGGCCGAGGATGACGAACATGCCCCGGCCGGAGAACACGGCGAGCAGGGACAGGCCGCTGGCCACACCGGTGAGGGCGACCCAGAGCTTCTTGGACTGCTTGTCCATGATCTCGAACGCGGAGGCCGGGGTGCGGATCGCTTCGATCAGCGCGTACAGGCTGGCCACGAAGGTGACCAGGTAGATGAGCTGCCAGATGAGTCCGAACACTACGCACACTCCCACGACGCGTCCGGGCGGTGGTCTGCTCCGCCCTGCCCGGTCAACGCTTCGACGACGGGAAACGTGCCCGCCGAGTCAGAAGTCACACGCCCGACAACGCGGCGGAGGCGGGGGCACTGCCGGTGTCCGCGGGAGGAGTCTCCACCGCAGCGAGGAACGAGCCGGGAGGGACTGCGCCGCAGGCCTCCGTTGAGGGCGGTGCCGGGCTGGCGGGCGGCGAAGACGCCGGCCTCGGGGCGCCCGAGCCCGCGAGGGACCACGAACACGGTCACAGGGGCAGGTGCCACAGACAGGTGATCGCGGCGAGGAGGAACGCGGACGAGCCCATGATGACGGCACCGGCGTGGTAGGGGAGTTCCTTGCCGGGGTGCAGGAGGCGGTCCACGCGGCGCATCACGCCGGACTGGGGCTGTTCCAGGGCGGCCATCGCCCCGGCGGGCACGGGGGCGGGTCCGGCGGCGCCGAAGCGCAGCAGGGCCGTGGCGAGTTCACGCCGCGAACTGCGGCGCTGGGCCTGGTCGTCGGCGCACATCTCGATGAGCAGGGCGACGCTCTCGTAGTAGGAGCGGATGAGGCGCACGTGCGGGAAGGCCCGTTTGAGCGAGGAGAACGGCAGCAGGACGAGGTCGTGGCGCTGGCGCAGGTGGGCGCGCTCGTGGGCGAGGACGGCGGCCAGTTCCCTGTGGTCGAGGACCTCCATAGCGCCGGCGCTGATGACGACCTGGGAGCGCAGGACGCCGGGCAGGCAGTAGGCGGCGGCGGCCGGGTGGTCGAGGACGCGGGCCCCGGGGACGTCGGGGTGCTCGCTGGCCACGAGTTCGATGAGGTCGTGGTGGCGGCGGCGCACGCGCATGACATGGACGAAGGAGGACACCAGGCCGTAGAAGAGGACCAGGGCCAGGGCGAGGGCGAGTGCCACGGCCGCGATGTGGCTGACCCCTTCGGCACCCTGGGCGAGTTCGGCGGACAGCAGTTCGCCGGTGACGGCGTCGCGGGCCAGGGCGAGCAGGCCGCCGAGCGCACCGAGTTCGTAGGAGGAGAGGCCGTAGGCCAGGAGCGCCCCGATGGTGGAGACACCCCAGGCGAGTCCGAGCGCCTGCCAGGTGACCACAGCGGTGTAGGGGCCGCGCTCGGGCCATGCGGCCCGGTGCAGGGCCTCCATGGCGAGCAGGCAGCCGACCGCGACGAGGGACAGGAGGGCGGCGCTGACCATACGGGCTAGTTCCTTGACTGCTCGGTTTCCGCGAGTGCGCGCCGGAGCGCTTCAGCTTCCTTGCCGTCCATGGACTGGACGAAGGCGGCCAGGGCAGCGTCCCGGTCGCCGGTCTGCCCGAGCGCGTCGAACATCAGCTCGGACACGTACGCCTCGCGGCTGGCTGCCGGACGGTACCGCCACGCACGGCCTTCACGTGCCCGCGTGACGACCTTCTTCTTCGCCAGCCTGTCGAGCACGGTCATGACGGTCGTGTGGGCGAGGTCGCGCTCGGCGAGCGCCTTGCCGACCTCCCGAACCGTCATGGGTTCGTTCTTCGCCCACAGTACATCCATCACCGCGCGTTCGAGTTCGCCAAGCCGAGTCATGCAGCCGAGTCTACCGCTGCTAGTACTACGCACTGTCGTAGCCCCTGTTAAATCCGGGTCAACCGTGTCCCCAGGGTGTCCAGTGGTGCGCGCGTGGCGCCCTGGAATGCGGGAAGGCAACGCATATGAGCGGTATACGAGACACACGCCGCAGTGTCATCATGGGCGACATCACCGAACAAAGGGTGGACGCGGTCGTCAACGCGGCCAACGGTTCCCTCCTGGGCGGCGGCGGTGTGGACGGGGCGATCCACCGCAGGGGCGGCGCGGCGATCCTGGAGGAGTGCCGGGCCCTGCGTGCCTCCCGCTACTGTGGCGGGCTACCCACAGGGCAGGCGGTGGCCACCACGGCCGGGCTACTGCCCGCGCGGTGGGTGATCCACACGGTCGGCCCGGTGCACAGCGCCGCGGAGGACCGCAGCGCGCTGCTGGCGTCGTGCTTCACCGAGGCGCTGCGGGTGGCCGACGGGCTGGGCGCGGAGTCGGTGGCCTTCCCCGCGATCTCCACCGGGGTGTACCGCTGGCCGCTGGAGGAGGCCGCCGGCATCGCCGCGGAGGCGATCCTCGGTGCTCGGACCCGCGTGTCCGAGGTTCGTCTGGTGCTGTTCGACGACCGGGCTCTGGCGGCCTTCCGGCGGGCCTTCGGGACGGCGTGAGTCGCGTCGGCTCCGAACGTGTGGTCGGCAGGATCCCCTTCCCGCTCCCTGATCCCCGGAGACTGCTTTGGCCGATACGCCACCGCCCCCGACCCCTGTCCGCTCGTCGGTGCTCTTCCTGGTCGGGGCGATCGTCTGCTTCGTGGGCCCGCCGCTGGCCCTCGGCGTCCTGGCCGGGGAGTCGCCCCCGCCCCCGGCCCTGGTGCTCGTCGCCCTCGTCGAACTCGCGTCGGCGGCGCTCCTCGTGTTCTGGTGGCTGCGGCGGCGCTCCCTGCCGTGGACCGACGTCGGCCTGACCTCGCGGCACTGGCCGCGGGACGCGCTCATCGGCGCCGCGACCGTGCCGCCCCGGCTGCTGATCGAGGTCGGCGTACTGATCCCGATGGCCGGAGGCGCCCGGAACCCGGGGGTCGAGGAGGTGCTCGCCACCACCTCCGCGGGCCTCGCGGCCCTGGCCGCGACCCTGGTGCTCGGCGTGGTCGGGGGCGGCCTGGCCGAGGAGCTCTACTTCCGCGGCTTCCTCATGGGTGCGCTGCCGAAGGCCTTCGCCCACCGGCGGGCGGCCCTGTACGGGGCGGCGGTGGTGTCGGTCCTGCTGTTCGCGGCCCTGCACCTGCCCACGTCGGTCCCCGACGTCGCCGCCATCGTCCTCGCCGGCCTGGTCTACACCGGCCTCTTCCTGCTGACGCGCCGCCTGGCGGCGACCGTGGTCGCCCACTCGCTGTGGAACGTCTCGGTCGTGTTCACGGTGCTGGCCGTCTACGGGTAGGCGGGTGCCGTACTCGAACAGGCGGACACCAAAGAGTGAAGGATTTGCGACGGCGAGCGGCCACGCGCCGGTTGCCTGCACCGTTCACGTCCGTCAGGTAGACGGCCACTGCTGGGCAGAGGCGGAGGAGCCTCCCGGGGCCTTCGCGGCCGGGGAGAACCTCGACGAACTCTGGGAATCCGTTCGGGACGCCATCGGCCTCGTCTGCTCATGACCGGCCCGGAAGGCGGGCTCAGCGGCCGGGGTCGGCGATCGGCGGCGGGTAGCCGTCGGGGAGCCGCTCCTCCCGCCAGGGGGTGAGCGCCCGCCTGCCGGGAAGCCCGGCCAGTTCGGGCACGTAGCGCCGGACGTAGGCCCCCTCCGGGTCGAACCGGCGCGCCTGGCGCAGCGGGTTGAACGGCCGGTTCGGCCTGGTGTCGTTGCCGGTCCCAGCCACCCACTGCCAGTTGCCGTAGTTGTCGGCGATGTCGCCGTCCACCAGGTGGGCGTGGAAGTGGTCCGCGCCCTCCTTCCAGTGCACGTGCAGGGTCCGGGTGAGGAACGCGGCGGTGATCATGCGCGCGCGGTTGTGCATGAACCCCTCCCGCAAGAGCTGGCGCATGCCCGCGTCGACGACGGGCACCCCGGTCCTCCCGCGCCTCCACGCGTCGAGGGCCTCCGGGTCCCCGTGCCACACGCGGTCCCTGGGCCGGTAGTCGCGGACCGCCAGGCCGGGGAAAGCGGCTGCCACCTGGTGGTGGAAGTCACGCCAGGCGAGCTGCCGGACGAACTCCTCGGCACCCTGCCCCGCACCGGACGCCTCGGCCGCCTCCACGGTCTCCAGGGGGGACAGGCAGCCGAAGCGCAGATCGGCGGACAGGTGCGAGGTGGCCGCGCCGGGCAGGTCGTCACGGGTCCGGTCGTACCGGGACAGTCCGCCCTCCAGCCAGGCGCGTAGCCGGGCGCGTGCGGCCCGTTCCCCTCCCGCGAGGCGGTCGGGGGCCAGGGCCCCCACGCCCCGTTCCGCCAGGTCCCCGGGGAGGGCCCCGGGGTCGACAGCGGGGAGGCGGACCTTCTCCGGGGCGGGCAGGACGGACCTGCGTTCGCGGTCGGCCCAGGCCCGCGAGTACGGCGTGAACACCTTGTAGTGGTCGCCTCCCGTGGGGGTGACGGCGCCGGGGGGCACCACGGTGAGCCCGGGGAGGGCGTGCACGGCGGGCACGGCCTCCCGCAGCCGGTGCTCGCGGCGCGCGGCGAACCGGCCGACCCCTGCGGTGAGGAACACCGTGTCGGCCCCGGTCTCCCGCGCCAGCGCGCAGACACGGTCGACGGTGTCGCCCTCGCGGACAAGGAGGTCCCCGCCGCGCCCGCGCAGGGCCGCGCGCAGGTCGGTGAGCGCCTCGGACAGGTAGGCGCACCGGTTGCGGGCCGCGCGGCCCGTGATCGCCGGATCGACCACGAACAGGGGCAGCACGGCGTCGCGATCCCCGACGGCGGCCGTCAGCGCCGGGTGGTCGTGGACGCGCAGGTCCTGGGTGAACAGCACGATGGCGGGCGGCACCTGACTCCTCACTCTGAGCACCTCATCTGACACCGAGCGTATCGGCGATCCGAAGGGTATGCTCCCCGATCCCGGGCATGGAGACGGTATGAGACCAGTACACGAGACCGCCACGGCCGTCCGCCCGCTGCTGGGGGTCTCCAGCTGCCTCCTCGGCGCGCCCGTGCGCTACAACGGCGGCCACTCCCGCTCACGGTTCCTGACCGACGAGCTGGACCACTACGTGGATTGGCTGCCGGTGTGTCCGGAGGCGGAGATCGGCCTGGGCGTGCCCCGGCCGACACTGCGGTTGCAGCGGCGCGAGGGCGCCGACCGCGTGGTCTCCAGCAGGGACGGGGCCGACCATACCGACGACCTCGCCTCCGTCGCCGACCACCACGTCCTCCAACTGCGCCGGGCCGACGGCTACGTCCTCAAGAACAAGTCGCCGAGCTGCGGCCTATTCGCCCTTCCGGTGTTCTCGCCCGGGGGCGACCGGGTGGACGGCAAGGGCCGCGGGGCCTTCGCCGAACGGCTGACCCGGCTCCTGCCGCACCTGCCGGTCGAGGAACAGGGCCGCCTGTCCGACGCCGCGCTGCGGGAGCACTTCGTGCAGCGCGTCTTCGCGCACGCCCGGCTGCGCACGCTCCTGGAGTCGGACTGGGCGCCCCGGGACCTGGTGGCCTTCCACGCCCGGCACAAGCTCCAACTGATGTCGCACTCGCCGGAGGGGTACCGGCGGACGGGGCGCATCGCGGCCCGGGCCGGGAGCTCCGACCCCGGGGAGGTCGCGGCGGCCTACACGGCGGAGTTCCACCGCACCCTCGCGGTACGGACGAGCCGCGGCAAGCACGCCAACACGCTCCAGCACGTGTTCGGTATGCTCAGCCCACTGCTGGACGACACGCGCAGGCACGACCTGCTGGCGGCGATCGAGGACTACCGCACGGAGATGGCTCCGCTGAGCGTGCCCGTGGCGCTGCTGCGGCACCACTGCGCGGCCGAGGACGTGGGGTGGGCGCACGAGCAGACCTACCTGCGCCCCTACCCGGACGAGCTGCGACTGCGGCACGCCCTGGCGGTCTGATCCACCGAAAGGAAACACCCACGCGACGCAGGGGATTCATTCTACTACGATGAGTCACATTCGGTGCCGTCGCATCCCCCGGCACCGACCGGCCCCGACCCTGAGGTTTCGGTGTGTTCGCCTCCTTCTCCCGACCTGTCCTCGTGCTCGTCTGCTCCTGTGCCGTCTTCGCCTCCGCCGCCCTGCTCGCCATCGCGCCGCCCGGCCAGATCGCCGAGCGGATCGGGCGGCGCCTGGCCAGCCCCGCACCGGAGGCCGGTGCGGGCGAGATGCGGCCGCCCGCCCTCACCAACGCCGCCGTGCCCGCCCCGATCCCCGCGCCGGGACAGGTCGCGGTGTGCAACGAGGCGGGCCGCGACGAGGTCGTCACCGCCCCGGCCCCGGCCGCGCCCGGGGGTGAGCGCGAGGTCTGGATCCGTCGGCCGCCCGGCCCCGACAGCGCCGACCTGCCCGTGCTGTACCTGCTGCACGGATCGGCGTCCACCCACGAGACCCTGATGGAGGAGGGGGTCGGGGCGCTGCTGGACGAGCAGATGTGCCGCACCGGTGTCGAATTCGTCATCGCGGCCCCCGACGTCCGGGTGGTGCCCGGAGCCGCCCCCGGGCGGGACGACGCCGACGACGGCTCCTTCGCGGTGGAGTCCTTCGTGACCGGCGCGGCCGTACGCGCCGTGGAGGGCGAGCACGTCCGGCCCCGGAAGCTGCGCGCCCTCGGCGGCTTCGCCACGGGCGGAGATAGTGCGGCCGCCGTCGCACTGCGCAACCCCGGACTGTACACACAGGTGGCGTCCTGGTCCGGCCGCTACCGGGGTGACGGCCCCCAGGGCTTCGGTGACCGCGCACCGGACCGCCTGCTGGACTCCCGGTCCGCGGGCGACCTCCGGTTCGTCCTCGTCGAGGGTGCCCGGGAGCGCACCCCGTCACGGGAGGAGGGCAGCGGCGGGGAGGCGGCGCGCTTCGCCGACCTGCTCGACGGGCGCGGTATGACGGTCGCCACTCTCCGCCCCCGAGGCGAGCCCGGCTTCCCCGCCTGGAAGCGCGCCTTCCCCGGGGCCGCGAAGTTCCTGGTCTCGGGCTGGACCCTCCCCTCCTGAGCCGCGGGCCGTCAATACCAGACCCCTCGGACAATCCGGGCGGGAACAGTGTGTACCTTCATCGCTGTTGACGACAGCGGCGTATACACGAACTGAAGGGACCCCCGGTGTCCGGAATCGTCCTTGAGGGAGAACAGAGGGTACCGCGCCGCGTGGCGACCGTCAGTCTGCACACCTCCCCGCTCGACCAGCCGGGAACGGGTGACGCGGGCGGCATGAACGTCTACGTCATCGAGGTCGCCCGGCGCATGGCCGAACGCGGCGTGGCCGTGGACGTGTTCACCCGGGCGAGCGGCCCGGACCTCCCGCCCGTCGTCGAACCGGCGCCCGGGGTACAGGTGCGGCACGTGCCCGCCGGCCCCTACGGCCAGGTGGACAAGAACACGCTCGCCGACCACCTGTGCCCGTTCATCTTCGGCATGATGCGTGCCGAGGCCCAGGGCGAGCCCGGGCACTACGGCCTCGTCCACGGCCACTACTGGCTCTCCGGGCGGGCCGGTGTCGTCGCCGCCCGCCGCTGGGGGGTGCCGTTCGTGCAGTCCATGCACACCATGGCCCGGGTCAAGAACGCCTTCCTCGCCGAGGGCGACACCCCCGAGCCCGAGGCGCGGGTACGCGGCGAGGACCAGCTCGTGCGCCAGGCCGACCGGCTGATCGCCAACACCGACGACGAGGCCCGCCAGCTCCGCGAGTTCTACGGGGCACGCGAATCGCAGTTGAGTGTGGTCCCGCCCGGCGTCGACCTGGACGTGTTCAGCCCCGGCCCGCGCCAGGAGGCCCTGCGGCGGATCGGGCTGGCCCCCGGCACCGAACTCCTGCTGTTCGTGGGGCGCCTGCAGCGGCTCAAGGCCCCGGACGTGCTCATCCGCGCCGCGGCCCGGCTGTTGGAACGCGAACCCGGACTGCGCTCGCGCCTGGTGGTGGGCGTGGTGGGCGGACTCTCCGGCACCGGGCGGCGTGAACCCGGACTCCTGAGGGACCTGGCGCGCTCCCTGGGGGTGGCGGACGTGGTCCGGCTCGAACCGCCGCAGGACCGTGTGCGACTGGCCGACTACTATCGCGCGGCCGCGGTGACGGTGGTCCCGTCCTATTCCGAGTCCTTCGGGCTCGTGGCGGTGGAGTCCCAGGCCTGCGGAACGCCCGTGGTGGCCTCGCGCGTGGGCGGACTGACCACGGCGGTGGCGGACGGCCTCTCCGGGGTCCTGGTGGACGGCCACGACCCCGACGACTACGCCGCTGTGCTGCACCGGATGGTCACCGAGCCGGGCTGGCGTGCCACCCTGGCCGGGAGGGCCCCCCTGCACGCCGCCACCCTGGGCTGGGAGCGGACCGTGGACGACATGCTGGACGTGTACCGCACGAGCCTCGCCCCGGACCCCCTGCCGATGGCCGCGTGCCGGTGACCGACGAACGAGAGGAGCGGACGAGGTGGCTACGGATGCGGTGCGCGACGCTGCGGAGAGGGCGATCGTCGAGGCGGTGGCCGAGGCCGGACTGGAGGTGGAGCGGCCCCGGGAGAGCTCCTTCCTGGTGACCCTGCCGGGCACGGCCAAGCTCAAGACCCTGGTGTGGCTGGAGGTCGGACCGCACAGCCTGACACTGACGTCGTTCTTCTGCCGCCAGCCGGACGAGAACCACGCCGTGTTCTACCGGTGGCTCATGGGCAGGAACTCCGACATGTTCGGGATGGCCTTCGCCGCGGACGAGGTCGGTGACGTGTACATCCGCGGACGGCTCCCCCTGTCCGGCATCACCCCGGAGGAGGTCGACCGGCTGCTGGGGTGCGTGCTCACCTACTCGGACGAGAACTTCAACGCCGCGCTGGAGCGCGGGTTCGCGTCGGCGATCCGCAAGGAGTGGATCTGGCGCGCCGAACGCGGCCA
This sequence comes from Nocardiopsis sp. CNT312, assembly GCF_000515115.1. Lineage (GTDB taxonomy): Bacteria > Actinomycetota > Actinomycetes > Streptosporangiales > Streptosporangiaceae > Nocardiopsis. The sequence goes on along the minus strand of NZ_KI911538.1, from coordinate 104,107 downwards.
CGACATGCGCAACCTGAAGGCGTTCGCGCACCTGGCCGAGCCGCACCACCACGGCGGGGACCGCCCGTAGGGCCGGGCCCTGGAGCCCCGTGGGCACCCGCGCTGACCCCCTGGGGGCACGGCACCGCGTTCGGGGAACAGGCTCTAGGCTTGGCCCCATGGGAACTCTGGTACTGCTGCGACACGGTGAGAGTGTCTGGAACGCGAAGGGCCTGTTCACCGGCTGGGTGGACGTGGACCTGTCCGCCACCGGCGAGGACGAGGCCCGCCGCGGCGGGGAGCTGTTGAAGTCCGCCGGCATCACGCCGGACATCCTGCACACCTCCCTCCTCAAGCGCGCCATCCGCACCGCCAACCTGGCGTTGGAGACCGCCGACCTGCACTGGCTGCCGGTCCGGCGCACCTGGCGCCTCAACGAGCGCCACTACGGCGCCCTACAGGGCAAGAACAAGGCGCAGACGCGCGAGGAGTACGGCGACGAGCAGTTCATGGTCTGGCGCCGTTCCTACGACACCCCTCCGCCGGTGATCGCCGACGACGACCCCTACTCGCAGTCCGGCGACGCCCGCTACTCCGACCTGCCGTCGGAACTGATGCCGCGCACCGAGTGTCTCAAGGACGTACTGGAGCGCTCCCTGCCGTACTGGTACGACTCCATCGTCCCCGACCTGGTCGCCGGGAGGACGGTGCTGGTCGCGGCGCACGGCAACTCGCTGCGCGCCCTGGTCAAGCACCTGGACGACATCGGCGATGCCGACATCGCGGGGCTGAACATCCCCACCGGTATCCCGCTCACCTACGACCTGGACGAGGACCTCAAGCCGCGCAATCCGGGCGGCACCTACCTCGACCCGAAGGCCGCCGAGGCGGCCATCGCGGCCGTGGCCAACCAGGGCAAGAAGTAAGCCCCTCCCACGTCGGCCGCCGCCCGCGCCGCCACGGCGCGGGCGGTCAGTACACCAGGGCCTGGACGCCCTCGGCGAGGGCCTCCTCCACGAACGTGGGCGCACCCGCGATGCGCACCCCGCCCAGGAGGTCGCCCTGCTCCAGGTCCCGGCGGGCGGCGCACTGCGTGCACACTGTCACCCGCCCTGCGGCGAGGACCGCACCCAGCAGGTCGGCCAGGGGCGCGGCGTGCGGGAGTGCGAAGCCCTCGGCGCGCCCGGGAACGGCGAACCAGGCGGCCTCACCGGTCAGCCACAGCGATACCCCGACCCCGGAGGCCAGTGCGGCCGCCGCCACCGTGAACGCCTGGTTGCACCGCTCGGGGTCGTCGCCCCCGGCCGTGACCTTGATCACCATCGAACGAGCCATGGCTGCCAGCCTACTCAGAGCCCGGCCGCGACCAGCAGGGCCCCCGCGATCGCGCAGAACGCCAGGGCCGCGCAGAGCACCAGGGCCTCCCGGCGCCGGGGGGAGGCGTGCACGGGCCGGTCCTCCGCTCCGCGCTCGATGGTGACCGCACCGCCGTCGGGGGCCACGAGCACGACGTGGCCGTCGCGCTTGCGGACCTCGCCGCTGACACGCACCCGCTCGCCCGGGCGGATGACCCATTCGCGGTACTCGAACTCGATGGTCTCGCCGCGGAAGACACCGGAGATCCGGCCGCGCACCCGGGACAGGAGATCGTCGGAGGAGGCGGTCCCGCCCCGCTGGGGGCGTCCCACGACGCGCTTGAGGCAGAGCTCGGCGCCGCGGGGGTCGCTGCCGGAGGGATCGACGAAGACGCGGTCGGAGGTCTGAGGCATGCCTGCGGCCACCAGGCCGAACAGTTCCTCGGAGCCGTGGTCGGCGATGGAGTCGCAGGCGCGCTCGCGGACCGTGCCCTCCGCCTGTCCGGAGGCGAGGGGCCAGTAGTGGCGCAGGACCTCGTGGCCGTGCCAGACGCACTCCAGGCCCGCCAGGTTGGACTCGATCGGGCCCGCGGGGCCGGGTGCGGCCACACCGGTGAGGGTCACGCGGCTGCCCTCCCGGGCCGCGAGCACGGCAGGGCGCAGGAGTGTGAGACCGCGCTGACGGGACCAGCGCCGCAACGCGACGACCGTGAGCGGAACCAGGACCGCTGCGGCGACGAGCAGCACCGAACCGATCAGCAGTAACACAGAATGCCCCTTGTCCCAGTCCGTGGAGGTCGAGCCCGGCGGTGGGCTCGACACACCCCGTGGCCGCACCGCTTCGTTGACAATCTTTACCAGTTCTCCGCGAAAGCGGGGCCAATTGGGTATGACCGGACCCGGGCCCGCGGGTGATCACCCAGGTCAGGTGCGGCCGGTCCCGCCCACTCTCCGAACGCGGCTACGCTACGGGGTCATGGACGCTGATGTGCACCCCGATCTGGCGAGACTGTCCTTCCTGTTCGGCCGCTGGGAAGGCGCCGGTGTCGCCGGGTACGCCGACGAGGAGGAGTTCCGCTTCGAGCAGGAGCTGGAGTTCGCCCCCGCCGCAGGACCGCCGTACCTGACCTTCTCCAGCCGGGCCTGGCGGATGGGCTCCGACGGGGCCCGGGGGGAGCTGGTCACCGAGGAGTACGGCTACTGGCGTGCCCGGCCCGAGCCCGCCAGCGACGCCGAGGTCCCCGAGGAGGGGTCCGAGATCGTCCATCTGGAGGCGCTGTACGCCCACCCCGAGGGGTTCACCGAGGTGTACCTGGGCAACGTGTTCGCGCACCGCGTGGAGATGCACACCGACGCGGTGGTGCACACCGAGACCGGGATCGACGTGAAGGCCTCGCACCGGCTGTACGGCCTGTTCGGCGACGACCGGGAGACCCTGGGGTACGCGTGGGACCTGGCCGCACGCGGCCACAAGCTGCGCCCGTACATGTCCGCCCAGCTCAAGCGCGCCGACAAGGGCTGACGCGGGGCCGGGGACCGCGCGGAGGGCGTCCTCACCGGGGCTCGGTTGCAGAAGCGGATCCCGGGCCCTCTCCCGCCGAGGCGGGGCCGGTCGGACGAGCTCCGGCGGCCCGGGATCCGGGTGTCCGTCTGGGATTCGCTGCGAACGACGTCGCGCGAACGCGCGGGTCGCCCTAGCGGACGGCCACCTCGCCAGTCCTAGAGTCACTCATTCCTCGGACCACCTCCTTTCTTGCGTGCCTCGAAGGTATGCGCCTGGATGCCACTGGGGCAAATGTTTTTCCGTGGTGCGTAACACCAGCTCAGGGACGGGTTTTCCGGTAGGACGCGCGGTGCGGATACGCTCGGCTGTATGACATCGCCGCTGCTGACCACACCGGGTGCCGTGAGCGCCGAGTCGACCGACGCGGGCGTGGCCGCGCACTACGGCCGACCCGCCCACGAGGGCCGTGCCATCGAACGCTCGGGCGCGTGGGTCGACCGGAGCAACCGAGGGGTGGTCCGGGTGGGCGGCCCGGACCGGCTGGGGTGGCTCAACGACCTGACGAGCCAGCTCACCCTCGGCCTGGCGCCGGGTGCGGGCACGGAGGCGCTGGTCCTGGACACCCGCGGCCACCTGAGGCACCACCTGTCCCTGGTGGACGACGGGGAGGCCGTGTGGATCCACACCGAACCCGGGGACGGGCCCGCGCTGGCGGCGTTCCTGGACTCGATGCGGTTCATGCTGCGGGTCGAGGTGGCGGACCTGAGCGGGTCCCGGTCGGTGCTGACCGTGCTCGGCCCGGAGCGCGACAAGGCCCTGGCTGCGGCCGTCGAGCGGATCGGGGGCGTGCCCGTCCGCGCGGCGGAGGACGAAAGCGACCTGTTCGTGCCCTCGGAGCGCCTGCTGGAGGCCGCGGAGGCGCTGACGGAGGCGGGCGCGTCCCCGGCGGGCCTGTGGGCCTACGAGGCGCACCGGATCGCCGGGCACCGGGTCCGTCCCGGACTGGACACCGACGAGCGCACCATCCCGCACGAGGTGGACTGGGTGGGCCGCGCCGTGCACCTGGAGAAGGGCTGCTACCCGGGGCAGGAGACGGTCGCGCGCGTGCACAACCTGGGCCGCCCGCCGCGCCGCCTGGTCATGCTGCACCTGGACGGGACCGTCGAACGCCTGCCGGAGGCGGGATCTGCCGTGGAGTTCGGCGGACGGACCGTGGGGCGCGTGGGATCGTCGGCCCGCCACCACGAGCTGGGCCCGATCGCGCTGGGGCTGGTCAAGCGCGCCGTGCCCGTGGACGCCGACCTCACCGCCGACGGGATCGCCGCGGGCCAGGAGGTCGTCGTGGACCCCGACACCGGCGCCAACGCCCAGATCGACCTGCGCCGCCGCCCCCGCTAGAGCCGCCTGGGCGACGATCGACGGCCCCGCCTGACGGGGTCATCGGCGTGTACGCCCCAAGTCATCGCGTTCCGCGACATGGGACATAAGAGAAGCATGATGTTCTTCCGTATGTGGGAGATCATCATGCTGGGTCCGGTGGGCCGGTCAGGGACTGGTACCTCAAGCTCCGGGCCGACGACCCAGTGACCGCCGTGCAACTCGAAGCAGCCTTCGCTCGACCGGAGCCACGCGGACCCGACCTGAGGCGACCCTTGGCCGACAAGATCAAAGACACAGGCCATGGGCATCAGCCGGGCCCGCGTCTCCCAGATCGAGCACGGCCAGACCAACGGCCTGGATCTCCTGCGCTCCCACATCAGCGCTATCGGGGGCGAACCGCACCCGACCGTGTCCCAGGGGCCTCTGAACGTCACGCTGGACCTTTCCAGAACAGCGGTGGCCGAGAGCACCCCGCTGAGAACGGCGACCACCAGGCCGCCGGAGCCGTGCCCGGGGGCCCGCGTGGGCGGGACCCCCGGTGTGCGTCAGCTCAACGCGGCGGCGAGGCGCTCCTCGTGCAGGCGCTCGCCCCAGGAGGGGTCGAGCGGGGGGAGCTGGCCCACGCGCCAGCGCAGCAGCAGGTCGGCCAGTGCCGGGTTGCGGGGCAGCGCCGGGCCGTGCATGTAGGTGCCCAGCACCTGGCCCTGGTAGGCGCCCTCGGTGCGGTCGTCGTTGCCGATGCCGCGCACCGTGGTGGACAGCGGGCGCGCGGAGGGGCCGATCTCCGTGCGGCCCTGGTGGTTCTCGAACCCGGTGATGCGTCCCACGCCCAGTGCCGGATCGACGTCGGCGACGATCTCGCCGACCGCGCGGGTCTGGCCGCGTCCACTGCGGATGTCGAGGATGCCCACGCCCGGCAGGGGGTTGGCCTCGTCGTCGCCGTAGGTCTCCCCGATGATCTGGTACCCGGCGCACACCGCGAAGACGCAGCCGCCGCGGGCGGCGGCGCGGGCCAGGCCGCCGTCGGCGCGCAGGCGCTCGGCGGCGAGGATCTGCGGGCGGTCCTCTCCGCCGCCCAGCAGGTAGATGTCGCCCTGTTCGGGCACCGGGTCGCTGGAGTGGACGTGCACGATCTCGGTGGCGATGCCGCGCAGTTCGGCGCGGCGGCGCAGGATGAGGGCGTTGCCCTGGTCGCCGTAGGTGCTCAGCAGGTCGGGGTAGATCCACACGATCCGCAGGGTGCTGCTGGTGTCGGTCATGGTCTGTCTCCCCTACTGGACGCGGCCGTACGCCGTGCGGATCTGCTGGAAGGCGGTGTAGTTGGCGATGACGTCGACCTTGGTGATGCCGGGCTGCTCGGCCTTGAGGCGGCCCAGGACCTCGTCGACACGGTCGGCGGTCTCGAAGTCCACCCCGTCGGTCTCCAGCCGCAGCGCCAGGTCGGTGCGGCGCTCGCCCATGACGAACACGCGGCGGCCGCGCAGCACGGAGTAGTCCACGTCCCACAGCCAGGACGTGTCCTTGCCGTCGGGGATCTGGGCGTTGACGGACAGGATCACCGGGACCCGCGGCGGGTCCAGGACCGCGAAGGACTCCAGCCACCCGGCCGGGTTCTTGGCCAACAGGAGCCGTACCTCCACTCCCATGGTGACCACGGAGGTGTAGCGGCCGGCGACGGAGGTGATCTCGCGCAGCCGCTGCACGGTGCGCTCGGGGTGGATGCCGTACCCCGCGGCGGTGGCGGCGGCGATGACGGCGTTGGCCCGGTTGGCGTCGCCGGGCAGGTTGAGCCGCAGCTTGATGCGCTGTTCGTCGGGGGTGACGAGCGTGTCGGAGTCGTTGTCCACCGCCCAGGTGGTGCGGGGGCGGGCCAGGCCGCACTCGGGGCACTCCCAGTACGGGTCGACCTCGCGCTTGAGGTGGCCCCCGCACTCGGGGCAGCACCAGGAGTCCTCCTTCCAGCGCTGCCCCGCGGACACCCAGGTGGCGTTCGGGGCGCCCAGCCCCGCCCAGGCGACGAGGGGGTCGTCGGCGTTGGCGACGACGTGCGTGCTGCTGCGGCCGAGGGCGGTGCGCCACTTCTTGGCGAGCAGGTTGATCTCCGAGGCGCGGTCCATCTGGTCGCGGCTCAGGTTCATCAGCACCACGAACGCGGGCTGGGTGGCGAGCAGGACCTGCGGGAGGTACTTCTCGTCCACCTCCAGGACGCCGTTGACCGCCTCGGCGTGGTTGGACAGGGCGGTGATGTGCCCGGTGGGCATGTTCGCGCCGAACTCGTTGGTGGCGACCTCGCCGAGCTCGCGCAGGGCCTGCGAGATGAGCTTGGTGGTGGTGGTCTTGCCGTTGGTGGCGCTGACCAGGGCCAGGCGGCGGCCACGGGCGAGTTTGGAGAGCAGGTCGGGTTCGACCTTGAGCGCGATCCTCCCGCCGATCACCGACCCGTCTCCGCGACCGGTCGCGCGCGACAGGCTGGCCGCGCTCCTACCCAGTACCGATGCCAACTGGGCGCGTAGGGGAAGCTCGCTCATGCATACTCCAGGTCGCTGGATCACCGCGTCCGCGCGCGGCGGCCGTGGGTGGCGGTGGAACCAAGCCTATGGTCCACTTTCGGTCAAACCCGCCAGTCGAGGCGCTCGGGCGGGGGACCGAGGTTGGGCGGGGCCGGCTCGGACGCCCCGCCGCCACCGTCCGGCCCGGAACCCCCGGCGGGTCCCGCCGTTGTGCCGGGGCCGCCATGGGCCACCGCGCCGCCCGTCCGCCGCGGACGGTCCCCGCCGGCGCGCGCGGCCTCGGCCGCCGCCCCGGCGCTGCGGGAGTCGTCCACTGTGGCCAGGGTGGCCGTGGACAGGGTGAGAATACCCGGATTGGTGTCGGCGAGAACAGGGCCGCGGCGCCCCAGGACCAGCGCGGCGGTGCACGGCAGGCCCCGCAGCGACGTGGCGTCCAGGCCGAGGGTGGTCACCGGCGGTTCCTCACCGCCGTCGGTGCCCGACGGGGTGCCGATCTCCGCGGCCTGGGCGGTCGCCCTGCCCCACGACGTGGCCGATCTCACACGGCGGACGAGGTCGAGCGGGGACACCCCGGCGGCGGCGTTGCGGATCATCGCGCCGGACTCGGTGTGCGAGGCGGAGAAGAAGCGGTCGTCTGCCTCGGGCTCGGGCTCGGGTCCGGCCTCGGGCTCGGTCACCTCTCCCCCCAGCGCCTCGCCGATGACCTGGCTCAGGCGATGCACCTCCAGCCGGGCCCGCCCGTGGGGCGCCGTGCCCGGGGCCGCGGCCACGGCACGCACGACCGCCTCCACCGGCCCCTCGCACTGGCGCATCACCACGGGCAGGCAGCCGGGGTCGGAGAAGCGTTCGAGGGCCTCGGGGACCGCCGTGCGGAACATGAGGACCACCTCGGCCCCGCCTGCCGAGGCGGCGCGCAGGACCTGGTCGACCTCGGCGCCGGGGAGCGTCTCGGCCCCGCACACCACGACGGTGCGGGTCCTGCCCCCGTCCTGGCGGACCCCGTGCGCGGGCGTCCCGCCGGGGTCGCCGAGGAGTTCGCTCAGGGCAGCCACCGCGTAGGTGCCGTACATCCGGGCCGCGGCCTCGCCGGAGGCCCGGTCCGTCGAGATGATCTTGACCTGGGCGTAGGCGGCCTCCTCCCCCCGGGTACCGACCGATTCGAAGGGGCTGAGCCGGCGTTCCAGCGCCCAGGCGCGCTCCCGGAGCCCGGGTGTGTCGGCGCAGCGTTCGCGTACCCCCGTGCGCTGCTCGGCGGACAGCCGGGCGAGCGCGGGGTCGTCGTGGGCGGTGTCGTCGGCCGGGGTGAGCAGGGCCCGCAGCCCGCCGATCAGTTCGACGATGCCCGCTCGGGGCCCAAGCACCTCCAGGAGGCGCAGCAGGAGGGTCTCGTCGGCGTCGACGGCCTGGGACGAACCGGACGCGGCGGCGACCGCCGACAGGATGCGGGCGCGCTGGCCCGCGTCGAGGTTGGTCCCGAGCGTCATCCGGGGCAGGTCGGCGGGGAGGACCCAGTGGCGGGGTGCCACGGCGCACCGCCGGGCCAGGCGCACCAGTTCGCGGGTGGCCGACCGGCCGGTGAGGTCCACGACGGTGAGGTCGCCGCCCTCCCTCAGCCGGGACACCCCGATGGTGGTGAGCAGGGCCGACCAGCCCGTGTCCGTTCCGCCCACGACCACGACGGCCCCGGTGTCGTCGGGGACCGTGACGCCGTACCAGCGCGGCTGGGCCTCGTAGGCCCGCGTGGCCGCCTGCCACCGCGTGTACAGGCGGGCGTGGTCGCGTTGGCGTTCGTGGAGGGCGCGTTCGCGCTCCTCCCGCTCCGTCTCCAGCTGCTCCCGGACGCGTGCCAGGCGCGCGGCGACCACGTGTCGGCTCTGCACGAGGGCGACCGCCACGGGCGCGGCGACGGCCGTGCAGGCCAGGACCCCGCCCACGGCGAGGCTGGCGGGGAGGACGCGCTGTGTCCACAGCAGGAGGAAGAGCACGGCGAGGAGGCCGAGGCCGGTCAGGGAGAGGTACAGCGGCCGGTTGATCCGGGCCTCGCTGTCGCGCTCCCCAGCGATCCACTCCTCGCTGAGGCCGAGGGACCCGTCGGGCACCGGCCGACGCGGGGGCGGGCCCGGGTGCGGGAGGAGCACTGCGTGGCACCAGCCCAGATAGGTACGCCCGGTCTCTGGGCGGACTGTGCCGCCCGACCGTTCGGCCACGATCCGAACACCTCCTGCGCGGCCTCGGCGGAGTGGTCCGGCTGCGCGTCCGGGCCGCGGACCGGAGACCGTCAACGGCCCGCGGCCCCAAGTCAAGCAGGCCGCGCACCGCGCTTCCAGGGCCAGGGCGCCGAAATCGGCGCGGCGGCGAGCCGTCGTCGGGGAGGCCCCGACGGCGGCGGGGCGCCGACCGCGACGGGATCCCCCGTCGCGGTCGGCGCCCCGTTCGGTGTGCCGGGCCCGTGGGTCAGGCCTGGACCTGGAGGTCGATGACCTTGCCCACCTCGGCCTGGACCGGGTACTCGCCGCTGAAGCCCTGGGAGGCCAGGACGCGCACCTTCCACGTGCCGTCGGCGGCGAAGAAGCGGAAGGTGCCCTCGTCACCGGTGGCCACCTCGCCGACGAAGTCGTCGGACTCGTTCAGAAGCCGGGCGTAGGCACCGCGCAGCGGCTTGCCGTCCCGGATCACCGTGCCCTGGATGACCGCCTGGTCACCGGCGTCGACATCGGCGAGGGCCACCCCGCCGACCGGGGCTCCGCATCCGTCACTCACTTGGCCTCAGCCTCTCCCAATTCGACCGGGACGCCCACCAGGGAGCCGTACTCGGTCCACGAGCCGTCGTAGTTCTTCACGTTCTCCAGCCCCACGATCTCGTGCAGGGCGAACCAGGTGTGCGAGGAGCGCTCACCGATACGGCAGTAGGCGATGATGTCCTTGTCCAGGTCCACGCCGGCCCCGGTGTAGAGCTCGCGCAGCTCCTCGGCGGTCTTGAACGTGCCGTCCTCGTTGGCGGTCTTCGCCCACGGGATGTTGCGCGCCGTCGGGATGTGGCCGGGGCGCTGCGAGGTCTCCTGCGGCAGGTGCGCGGGGGCCAGCAGCTTGCCGGTGAACTCGTCGGGCGAGCGGACGTCGACCAGGTCCTTGGCGCCGATGGCCTCGACGACCTCGTCGCGGAAGGCCCGGATGGACAGGTCCTGGTCCTGGGCCTTGTACTGGGTGGCGGACCGCTCCGGGACCTCTTCGACGAGCGCGCGGGAGTCGAGCTCCCACTTCTTGCGACCGCCGTCCATGAGACGGACGCTGCTGTGGCCGTACAGCTTGAAGTACCAGTAGGCGTAGGCGGCGAACCAGTTGTTGTTGCCGCCGTACAGCACCACGAGGTCGTCGTTGGAGATGCCCTTGGCGGACAGCAGCTTCTCGAACCCGGCGCGGTCGACGAAGTCGCGGCGGACCGGGTCCTGGAGGTCCTTCTTCCAGTCGATCTTGACGGCGCCGGGGATGTGCCCCTTGTCGTACGCCGACGTGTCTTCGTCGACCTCGACGAGGACCACGTTGTCATCGTCCAGGTGAGCCTCCACCCAGTCGGCGTCCACAAGGACGTCGGAGCGGCTCATAGGGAACCTCCTGTGGTTGTTCGCGTGGTGATCGCGTGTATCTGGTCGGTGCTCTCCGGGCAGAGACTACGCCCGGTCGGCCGGGGGTCGGGCGCTCCGCAGCGGAAGCGCCCTGGGTACGGGGGTGCGCACGGCATGCCGGAAGCGGCAGGGCACGGAGCGGGCGCGGCGGTGTGCCGCTGGGAGGTACCGAGGCGCATGGCGTGATCGTTTCCAACCGCGTTCGTGGGAAACCAGGCCGTTCGCGGGAGAGGGCGCGGGTCGACGGGACCCGAACTCTAGGGACACAGACAGAGCGCGGCGGCGACACGGCAGAAGTCCACTGCCCGTCGCTTCGTCAGATACGCGCTCGTCAAAGAAGTCACGCACTCGAAACTACAGGCCCGCACGGGTGTTTGTCACGGGTGGCCTGGATCACAGGGGCCGTACGCGGGGGCGGCTACCGTGCCTCCCCGGCCCCGCGCGGTCCGATCAGGCCGCTTCGGATCCCGCCAGGGAGACGTCCTGGCCGACACCGGTGATCCGCAGCCCGTTGGAGGCGGTCTCCATGTCGGTCAGCGACAGGCCGAACGGCAGTTCGGGCGTCTCGAAGTCGAAGCTCAGCATGCCCTCGGCCACGGGTCCGGCGTCGAGGGAGCCGTCTCCCGCCTGCACGTCCACGGGGGTCAGGGCCACGACGTCACCGTCGACGGTGAACTCGCCGCCGGCCGTGACCGGGACGCTCCGGCCGGTCCCCGGCAAGGCCAGCTCGCCGCTGATGCGCGGTTCGCCGCCCTCGGTACTGAAGGAGACGCCCTCCGGCAAGCGCGAGCCGAAGTAGGAGTAGGGGACCACGAACGAGCCCTCGACCTGACCGGCGACGAGCAAGGGCTGTGCGAGCAGTTCGGACAGGGGCGCCTCGACCCCGGTCGCCGAGACCTCGATCTGCTCGATGGTCATACCGGCAGCGGACGCGCTGTCCGCGGTGATGACGATCCGCTCGTACTCGCCGGTGATGACCTGGGGGAGGAAGGCCCATCCGCCGATGGCCACGTGCGCCTCGTCGGTCGCACCGGTCTGGACGATCCGCTCTGAGGCCAGGTCCTCCGCGACGCCGCGGAGCACGATGTCGGCGGCCACGACGCCGCACGCGATGAGGAACAACAGGACGATGAGGAACTTACGCATGAGTCCCAGCACACTTTCTTTCGCTCAGGCGCGGCCGCGGGCGGGGCGTTCCGCCGGGCTGTCATCGCACGCCCTCGGCACCAGACGGGGCCGGTCATGAGAACAGTTAGGAGGGTACTTCACCCCCATCGGACGCAAGAGACCTCGTTCCGGTTCATCGGCCCGTACCGAAATACACCGGTTTGAGACATTCGCCCACCGGACCGCGGCCCGCGCGTGTGCGGGTGATCGCACACGGTCTCAGTGCGGCATGAGCATCGAAACGAGACTGTCGCTGGCCGAGGCCCCGGAGAGGGAGAGTTCGATGACGTTGGTGGCGACCACGTGGGCGGGGCCGCGGCGGGCGAACTCCATGACGTGCGGCTGGCGCTCGTGCTCCTCCTGGGCGAGTTCGTCGCGGTAGATCGCGTAGACGATGCGCTGGAGGGGGGCGCTGGGGACCGTGTGGCACGCGAACAACAGGGTGTCCGGCTCCCGGCGCGACACCTCCGCCACGACGGCGTCGGTGAGCCGGTCGAATTCGGGGGCCTGGCCGTCGACGAGGGTGTAGATCGTGATGACGCCGCGCAGCCGGGGCGGGATCCGCTCCGGCTCGGGCGCCTCGTCGTCGTAGTAGTAGTCGTCGTAGTCGGCGGACTTGGAGGTGTGACGCCTGCGGCGCACGGGCTTCTCCCGGGGGTCGTCATAGGGTTCTGTGTCACCGTCGGCCCCGTCGTCGTACTCGTCGTAGTCGTCCCGAGGGGCCGAACGCCGCGGCACACCCGCGGCGAGCGCGCAGGCGCCCCACAGTGCGGCGACGGAGCCCAGTGCCAGGAGCGGCCCCACGACGTCGAGGCCGACACGGCCGACGAGGGTGCTGAGCAGGGCCGCCAAGGCGGCCAGGCCGAGGACGGACAGCTCGGTGAGCCGGTCGCGGTCGCCGTCCAGGCGCCGGGCCGACGCGATCACGGCCCAGGCCAGGAAGGCGATCACGAGCACGTGGGCGGCACCGAGGACCGCGCGCGGGACAAGATCGTAGTGCTCGCCCATCGCGGGGAAGGCGCGCTCGAAGTGGCCGCTCACCCGGTCGACGAAGAGGATCACCAGAGGGACGACGGTGAACGCGCTCAGCAGCAGCCGGGAGGTGAACCGGCCCTGGGCGGAACGCACGCCGAACTCGACCGCGCCCCAGGCGATGTAGAGCGGTCCGAGAAGGCTGATCCCGATCTGCAGCAGCCGGAAGGTGAGCTCACCGAAGCCCAGGATCACGCCGATCACGCCGGCGCTGAGCCCGACCGCCATCCCGAGGGCCGCGACCAGCCAGCCGACCGCGGAAGCGCTGGGACGACGTTGGGCATACGCGGCGAGCGCGGCGGTGGCGCTCCAAGCCACCAACGCGCTTATGAATGCCAGTCCTACCGTCACCATCCCGACAATGATGCTGCACGCCGACGGGTGGATGTGCACGTCACGAAGAGAACAAAGAGAACAAAGTGCATGACATGGGATGATTTCGCAGAATGCAGGCGCATCCCACCTCGGCCATGTGATGTTCATCACGTGAAATATTGTGGGAAGCAGGTGGCCCCACCCTCCCTCCGGAGGGCCATAGGGTCGGGTCAGCGGGGACCTCACCCCGGACAGCCGGAGGTTCCGCCTCCCACTCGAGCCAGGAGAGAACCGTGCCGCACGACGTGCCGCGACCGCCTGCGGCGGGGGCGGGAGCCGCCTTCTTCGACGTGGACAACACCCTGATGCGCGGGGCGTCGATCTACCACTTCGCGCGGGGCCTGGCGGCCCGCGACCTGTTCACCACCCGTGACCTGCTCCGGTTCGCGTGGGGGCAGACCCTCTTCCGCGTCACCGGTTCCGAGCAGCCCGAGCACATCGACGCCGCCCGCGAGGCCGCCCTGGCGTTCGTGGCCGGGCACGGCGTCGCCGACCTGGTCGACCTGTGCGAGGAGATCTACGACGACTCCATGGCCGACCGCATCTGGGAGGGTACGCGCAGGCTCGTCCAACACCACCTGGACGCGGGACAGGCAGTGTGGCTGGTGACGGCCACCCCCGTCGAACTCGCCCAGATCATCCGCAAGCGCCTGGGGCTGACCGGTGCACTCGGTACCCGGGCCGAGACGATCGACGGCGTGTACACGGGACGGCTCAACGGAGACCTGCTGCACGGACCCGCCAAGGCCGAGGCGGTGGACGCGCTCGCCCGTGAGAAGGGCTGGGACCTGGCGGTCTGCTCGGCCTACAGCGACTCCTCCAACGACCTGCCCCTGCTGTCGCTCGTGGGCAAGCCGCACGCGGTCAACCCCGACGGGGACCTGCGCCGCTACGCGCGCACCCACGCCTGGCCCGTGCACGACTTCCGCAGGCACCGACAGACACTGAAGGCCGCGATACCGGTCACGCTCGCGGGGGCCGCGGCCGGGGCGGTGGCGATACGCGCCCTTCGGCGCCGCGGGACGCCCTGAGGGGACGACGGGCGCAGGGGACCCGCTCAGCACGGCCCTTCTCCCGGCGGGGCCGGCCCCTCACCGCCGCAGACCCGCCCTCGCGAGCGTGAGCAGGTGCACGGCCCGCAGGCCGGCTCCGGACCGGCGGCGGTGAGCCGCGTAGGACTCGAAGGCCTGGGGAGAGCTGTGCGCGGGCGCCCACCGGAGTGCGTGCTCCAGCGGCGCGGGCTCCCACTCCCCCGGCACCGCGGTACCCGTGCGGGGAGCGCTGGAACTGGCGTAGCCGATCCGACCGTACCTGTTGAGGCCGCGCAGCACCCGCAGGCCGGCCGCGGGCACCGGCATACGGCGTCCCCCGACCCTGCGCAGGCACTCCGACAGGGGCACGGAGTCCTCGCCCGCCAGGTCGAAGAGGCCGGTCTCGTCGCTGAGCGCCATCCGAGCGGCGGCCTCGACGGCGTCGTCCTCGTGCAGGAACCGCACGTCCGGGTCGTGGCCGAGCACGGTGGGGACGACCGGGGAGTCGAGGTAACGGGTGAGGGGGGTGTCGGCAGAGGGCCCGATGAGGTTGGCAAACCTCAGGACCGCGACCGACATGTCGGGGCGGCGGCGCAACAGGCCGAGCGTGTGCCGTTCGACCTCCTCCGCGCCGCCGTCCTCCAGAGCCGCGCTGGAGCGCACGACCAGGCGTCGCACGGAGGGGGAGCGCTGCGCGGCGGTCAGTGCCCGCATGGCTCCCAGGAGGTGCTCCTCACGCCCGTGGCCCTGGGCCGCGTCCAGCCCCAGGTGCAGGACCAGGTCGGCACCGGACTCGGAGACGATCCGGGCCAGGCTCTCGTCGTGCAGGTCGACATGGGCGTACTCGGCCCCTCCCGGCAGCTCACCCCCGGTTGGCGGCACGGAGTCCGCGCCGATGACCCGGTGCACGCCGGGTTCCTCCACGAGGATCCGGGCGACCCTGGCGGCGAAGGGGGCGGACACACCGGTGACGACGGCGACACGAGCCATGGCGACACGTTCCTTGGGAGCAGCGGGCGGGGAGCCGACAGAAGCGGACCAGGGGCGGACCGCCCACCGGAACACACGACCTACAACGGCGCTACGCCCGGAACATTCCCTCCGGCCGCTCACCCGGCGGCGCTGGGAAGGGGAGGGCTTCTCCGCGTCGGGACGCGCACGGGGCCCGTCTCCGTCCGCGGAGAGACGACGTTCGCCGCGCCCGGCCCTACTTCTTGTTGCGGCGCTGCACGCGAGTGCGCTTGAGAAGCTTGCGGTGCTTCTTCTTCGCCATCCGCTTGCGGCGCTTCTTGATGACGGAACCCATGGGACCACCTTCTCGCTGACTGACGTGCCGGACACACCGCACCGCTGGCGGTGGGGAACCGGCGAGGAGTTCGGGTACGGCCGCCGTGCCCGGCGCCGACCGGCTTCGGGCACGGAAAGGCCCGGGCGATCCGGCCCCCGGCGAAGCGGCCGGGCCGACACCACGGGGATGTGGGCCCACCGCGCCCGAAGCCCCAGCTTACCGGTCCGTGACGGCGCTCGGGCTCATGCCCCGGGAGGAGCGGCCTCACCGGTGTAGAGCGCGGCCGCCGGTTCGGCGTAGTCCACACGGACGAGGCTCTGGTCTGCGAAGGTCAGGGAGGTGACGCTCGCGAGGTTGCACTCGCGACGGTCCGGCCTGTGCCACAGGCGTTTGCTCTCGGCCACGCGGCGCATCATCCAGATCGGCAACTGGTGGCTCACACAGACCGCCTCATGCCCCCAAGCGGCTTTGCGTGCGAGCTTGACCACCTGGAGCATACGCTCGACGATCTGGGAGTAGGGCTCCCCCCAGGAGGGCCGAAACGGGTTGTACAGGCGCCGCAGGACACGGGGATCGCGTGCGGACCGGCTGGAGAGGCTGCGGCCCTGGAGCTTGTTGCCCGCCTCCACGAGCCGGTCGTCGAGGACGACGGGCAGGTCCAGGGCCTTCTGGAGCGGGACCGCGGTCTCCTGGGTCCGGTCCAGAGGGGAGGAGAACAGTGCGGTGATGTCACGGCCCTCGAACCACTCGGCGGCGAGTTCGGCCATCTGCTGTCCACGGTCGCTCAGGTGGTATCCGGGAAGCCTGCCGTACAGGACCCCGGCGGGGTTGTACACCTCGCCATGGCGCAACAAGTGCACAACGGTGGTCGTCGTCATCGTCGGTCGTCCTTCTCGTCGGTGAATCGTGGAGGCGGTGCCCCGGGGAGCGGCCCCGGTGGGGTCAGGCCCCGGCCTCCGCGGCCGCTCTGGCCGCCCGGGGCAGGGCGGAGACCACCCTCTCGATCGCTGTGTCGTCGTGCGCGGCGGAGAAGAACCACGCCTCGAACGCCGCGGGCGGCAGGTAGACGCCCTGTTCCAGCATGGAGTGGAAAAACGCCGAGAACCTGGCCGTGTCCGTGGTACGGGCGGTGTCGAAGTCGTGAACATCCTGGTCGGTGAAGAACACCGTGAACAGGTTGCCCCCGCCCTGAACCCGGTGCGGCACCCCGGCGGCGCTGAGCGCCTTGGACACCTCCGACTCCACCTGGGCGGAGACGTGGTCGATGCGGGCGTAGACGGAGGGCGTGGCACCGCGCAGCGTGGCCAGGCCCGCGGCGGTGGCCAGCGGGTTCCCTGAGAGGGTGCCTGCCTGGTAGACGGGGCCCTCGGGGGCGAGGCGGTCCATGATGTCGACGCGCCCGCCGAAGGCCGCGGCGGGCAGGCCGCCGCCCATGACCTTGCCGAAGGTCATCAGGTCGGGCTCCACGCCCTCCAGGCCGTACCAGCCGGAGGCGCTCACCCGGAAACCGGTGAGCACCTCGTCGAGGACGAACAGGGCACCGTTGGCGTGCGCGATCTCCTTGAGGCGGGCGTTGAAGCCCGCCCTGGGCGGGACCACTCCCATGTTGGCGGGACAGGCCTCGGCGATGACACAGGCGATCTCCTCGCCGTGCTCGGTGAAGGCGCGTTCGACGGCTTCGAGGTCGTTGTAGGGGAGGACGAGGGTGTCGGCGGCGCTGGCCCCGGTCACCCCTGGGGAGTCCGGCAGGGCGAACGTGGCCAGACCCGATCCGGCGGCGGCCAGCAGGGCGTCCACGTGTCCATGGTAGTTGCCGGCGAACTTGACGATCTTGCTCCGCCCGGTGAAGCCGCGGGCCAGGCGGATGGCGGACATGGTGGCCTCGGTGCCGGAGTTGACCAGGCGCACCTTGCGCACCGGGGTGCGCTCCACGATCAGTTCGGCGAGGTCGACCTCACCGGGCGTCGGGGCGCCGTAGGAGGTCCCCGCGTCCACGGCGGTGTGAAGCGCGTCCACGACGCCCGGATCGGCGTGGCCGAGGATGAGCGGCCCCCAGGAGCAGACGAGGTCGACGTACCGGCGTCCCTCGGTGTCGGTCAGGTAGGGGCCCTCGCCCTTGACGAAGAAGGGCGGGGTGCCACCGACGGCGCCGAAGGCGCGGACGGGTGAGTTGACGCCGCCGGGGATGGCCGCCGTCGCACGCTGGAAGAGCTCTGCGGAAGTCTGTTGATTACCCACGTCACCAGTGTCTCAGCCGCCCCAGGTCCCGTGACCGTGACCCGCCTCGCACCCAGTGCCCGCGCACCGCGGGCACCACACGGTGCACCCCGGTACTCGGATCGCTTCCCTCCGTGGGGCGGGCGGCAGAGCCGCGCCGAGCAGGGGCCCCGGCGGGCAGGACCCGGCGGGGACCGCCGGACTACCGCTCAGTAGCGTGGACGGGCACGGCCCCGGAAAGACGGAGACGACATGACCACGGACTTCACCACGGCGGACCTGATCGACGGCCACGGCGACACCCTGCGCAGTTGCTCTACGCAGTTCCGGCAGTTCGGCGGGCGCGCGGTGTTCTCCGGCCCCATCCGCACCGTCAAGTGCCACGAGGACAACGGCCTGGTCAAGAAGGTCCTCAACACGCCGGGCGAGGGCGCGGTCCTGGTCGTGGACGGCGGCGGGTCCCTGCGCAGCGCCCTGATGGGCGACATGATCGCCGAGGCCGCGGTGGCCCACGGGTGGGCCGGCGCGGTCATCCACGGCGTGGTCCGCGACACCGTCGCGTTGGGCGGCCTCGACCTGGGGGTCAAGGCCCTGGGCTCCAACCCCCGCAAGTCGGCCAAGGACGCCGCCGGGGTCCTGGACGGTCCGGTGGTCTTCGGCGACGTCACCTTCGTGCCAGGCGAGTGGCTCTACAGCGACCACGACGGGATCGTCGTCAACGCCGAGCGGATCTGAGTCTCCCGGGGCCGCGCGGCTCAGCGCGCGGCGAACTCCTCGCTGGCGTCGGAGAGGATGTCCAGCACCGCGATCGGGTCGGGCAGCACGACCGAGCCCTCCTCCACTCGCGGGGCGCGGATCCACGTGACCCGGCCGCCGGAGGTCAGCAGCGACGGAGCGCCCGGCACGAAGCTGTCGCGGCAGTGCCAGCGCAGCCCCGGCATCTCCTCCACGGACTCGGGCACGCAGTCCAGGTGGCACGACCACCACTCGTCCTCGTCCGTCGGTGACCGGGTGGTCACGAAGAACAGGTAGCGCGACGAGTCCACCGCCGCCACCGGCCCCGGGACGGCACCCGAACGGCCCATCCGCGCCATGGCCATCACCCCGGCCTCACGTGGTACGTCGAACACGTCGAAGACCCGGCCGGTGGGCAGGATGACGTTGGCACCGGGATGCTCGGTCCACCAGCGGCGCAGCGTCTCGGCGTCCGTGCTGGCCTCCGTTCCCCAGGCCATGGTCACCGGGTGGGCTGCCGGGTCGGGGCAGCCCATCCGGTCGCACGTGCACGCGCGGTCCTCGCCCGGCGAGGCACCGCGCACCACTGGCCATCCCAGTTCCGCGTAGCGCAGCGCGGAGTCGAGCATGCTCTCGGCTACAGGACGCCGTTTCCGTCGGTACAGCACATCCACCATGGGCCCCCTGGTCGTCGTGTTCCGGGCGCGGCCTGCTCGCTGCGTGGCCCGGCGTCCGGCGACCGCGACCGGACGGCGGCCCGGTCTCACCGGAGCAGGTGCGCGGCCTCGGTCGCCCAGTAGGTGAGGATCTGCTCCGCTCCGGCCCTGCGGTAGGAGGTCAGTGTCTCCACGATGGCCCGTTCCCGGTCCAGCCAGCCGCGCTCCGCCGCCGCCTCGATCATCGCGTACTCACCGCTGACCTGGTAGGCCGACACGGGGACCGGCGAGGAGTCGGCCACCTTCGCGATGATGTCGAGGTAGGCCAGGCCGGGTTTGACCATCACCATGTCGGCGCCCTCTGCGACGTCCAACGCCACCTCGCGCAGTGCCTCGCGCGCGTTGGCCGGGTCCTGCTGGTACCCGGAGCGGTCGCCGAACCGGGGCGCGCCCTCGGCCGCCTCGCGGAAGGGGCCGTAGAAGACGGAGGCGTACTTGGCGGCGTAGGCGAGGATCGGCACACCGGTGTGCCCCGCCCGGTCGAGCCCGGCGCGGATCGCCGCGACCTGGCCGTCCATCATGCCGCTGGGCGCGACCACCGCGGCGCCGGCCTGGGCCTGGGCCGCCGCGACGGAGGCGTACCGCTCCAGGGTGAGGTCGTTGTCCACGTGCCCGTCGGCCATGAGTGGTCCGCAGTGGCCGTGGTCGGTGTACTCGCACAGACACAGGTCGGCCATGACCACGAGGTCGTCGCCGACCTCGGCGGCCAGGTCGCGCAGAGCGGCCTGGACGATCCCGTCGGGGTCGTCGGCAGCCGAGCCGCGCTCGTCCTTGTGACCGGGGATGCCGAACAGCATCAGGCCGCCCACCCCCGCCTCGGCCGCTTCGAGGGCCGCCGCGCGCAGGCTGTCGCGCGTGTGCTGGAACTGGCCCGGCATCGAGGAGATCGGTACGCGCTCGGTGATCCCCTCCTTGACGAACATCGGCAGGACGAGGTTCTCCGGAAGCACGCGCGTCTCGGCGACCAGACGCCGCATCGCGGGACCGCGCCGCAGGCGGCGCGGCCGGGCCACAGGAAACGCGGCGTCGCGGACGGTATCGGTCATCTCGGGGCTCCCGGGGTGTGGGGCGGACGGGGACGCGGCCGGGTCAGAGCTTGCGGCGGCGGCCACGGCGCTTCTGGCTCGGCTTCAGCACGGGCTTACCCGCCTCGATCGCCTCGCGGCGCTTGGCGGCGCCGTACTCCGCCAGACCCTCCACGAGGGCGGAGACGGACGGCTTGGCGGCCACGACGTCGACGCGCAGACCGAACTCGACCGCGGTCTTCTCGGTCTCGGGTCCGATCACGGCGATCGCCGTGGTGTTGTGCGGCTTGCCTGCGATCCCCACCAGGTTGCGCACGGTGGAGGAGGACGTGAACAGCACCGCGTCGAACCCGCCGCCCTTGATGGCCTCGCGGATCGGCGCGGGCGGCGGTGCGGCCCGGACGGTGCGGTAGGCCGTCACGTCGTCGACCTCCCAGCCGAGGCCGGTGAGCCCCGACGACAGCGTCTCGGTGGCGATGTCGGCGCGCGGCAGCAGCACCCGCTCGATCGGGTCGATCTCGGCGTCGTAGGGCGGCCACACCGACACCAGTCCGGCGCTGGACTGGGTGTCCTCGGGCGGCAGGAGGTCGGGCTGGATGCCGAACCCGCGCACCGCCTCGGCCGTGGCGTCACCGACGGCGGCGACCTTGACCCCGGCGAACGCCCGGGCGTCCAGGCCGTAGGACTCCAGCCGCTCGCGGATCGCCCGGACGGCGTTGACGGAGGTGAACGCCACCCACTGGTACCGGCCGGTGACCAGTCCGCGGACGGCGCGCTCCATCTGCTGCGGGGTGCGGGGCGGCTCCACCGAGATCGTCGGGACCTCTTCGGGCACCGACCCGTGTTCGCGCAACTGCTCGGAGAGCGAGGCGGCCTGCTCCTTGGTGCGGGGCACCAGCACGCGCCAGCCGAACAGGGGCTGGGACTCGTACCAGGACAGGTCGCGCTGGCGCCCGACCGGGGCTCCGACGACCATCAGGGCGGGCGCCGTCAGGTGGTGGCCCTTGGCGTCGGTGGACTTGAGTTCGGCGACCAGCCGGTTCAGGGTCGAGGTGACCGTGGTCTGGCGGGTGGTACCCCCGGCGCGCACCACGGCGACGGGTGTCGACGGCGGACGGCCCCCGGCGATGAGGGTCTTGCACAGGACGTCGAAACCGGGCCCCTGGTGCCGCTCGGGCTCTCCGGCAGGCGCGTCCGCACCCAGGACCACCAGTGCGGCGTCGCTGGCCGCCGCCTCGTTCCAGTCGATCTCTCCGGTGCCGTGGGAGCGAGCCTGGAGGACGCGCACCTCATCTCCCTCCGAGCCCAGGAGGGGGATGCCCGCGAACGTGGGAACGGACGTGACGGCGGAGACCCCCGGGGCGACGTCCACCTCGATCCCGGCCTTGTGGCAGGCCTCGACGAGGTCACCGCCCCGGCAACCGAAGAACGGGTCTCCCGAGTACAGGCGTACCACGCGCTGCCCCTCGCGGGCCCGGGTGATCGCGAGCGCGTTGGCGTCGCCGCCGCACTCGTCGGCCTGGACCACGGACACGTCCTGCGAACAGTGGTCCAGGAGCTGCCTGCGGAAGGGGGCCAGTTCCTCACCGCCGGGTTCGTTGGGGGTGAGGACCACGTCGGCCCGGCCCAGCAGGTCGGCACCGCGCAGGGTCAGCAGGTCGGGGCCGCCCGGCCCGCAGCCGACCAGCGCGACGTGTCCGGAGCGGGCGACGGGGCGCGGCTCCTGGTGCTGGGAGGTGGCGTTGGCGTTCACGTGCTCGCTCCTACTGTGAGTCGTCCCTCTCGGCGAAGGCTTCGGCGACGATGCGGTCGGCCCCCTCCGCGATCATCTGCCGGGCCAGTTCCCGGGCGAGCCCGGTAGCGGCGGCCAGGTCCTCGGGAGAGTCGACGTCGGCGGTGCCCTCACGGCGCACGGCGGCGGAGCCGTCCGTGGCGACCACGGTGGCCCTCAGCCGGAGTCGGCCCTGCCCGTACTGGGCGTAGGCACCGACGGGTGCGGCACAGCCGGCCTCCAGTTCGGCCAGCACGGTGCGTTCGGCGACCGTCTCGGCGCGGGTGGGCGCGTGGTCCACCGAGGCCAGGTAGGCCAGGTCGCCGACCAGGCGCCCGGTACGGCACTCGACGGCCAGAGCGCCCTGTCCGGGGGCGGGCAGTATCTGTTCGGGTTCGAACACGTCGGTGGCGTCGTCGAGTCGGCCCACCCGACCCAGTCCGGCGTAGGCCAGCACCACGGCGTCGACCTCGCCGGAGGCGACCTTGCCGAGCCGGGTCCCGGCGTTGCCGCGGATGGGCACGTAGACCAGGTCGGGGCGGAGCAGGGCGAGCTGCGCGGCGCGGCGCGGGGAGCCGGTGCCGATGCGGGCCCCCGCGGGCAGGTCGGCGAACTTGAGGCCGTCGCGGGCGCACAGGGCGTCGCGCGGGTCGTCGCGTTCGGGGACGGCGGCCAGGGCCAGCCCCTCCGCGGGCGCGGTGGGCAGGTCCTTGAGGGAGTGGACGGCGAAGTCGATGCTCCCGGAGCGGAGTTCGTCGCGCAGGGTGTTGACGAACACGCCGGTACCGCCGAGCTGGGTCAGGTGCGCCTTGGTGACGTCGCCGTAGCTGGTGATGGGCACCAGTTCGATGGCGTACCCGGTGCGTTCGGTGATCGCGTCCGCGACCGCCTGGGACTGGTTGGTCGCCATGGGGCTGCGGCGGGTGCCGAGCCTGGCGGGTGCGGTGCTCATGCCTTCTCCTGTGCGGCCCGGCGCGGGGCGGTGCCGGCCAGGGTTCCGGTTTCGGGTTCGAGATCGAAGAGTTCGCGCAGGGCCGCCTCGTAGGAGCGGCCGTCCGGTTCGGCGGCGAGCTCCTTGACGCGCACCGTGGGCCGGTGCAGGAGCTTGTCGGCGACCCTGCGCATGGCGTAGGCGATCTCCTGGCGGGACTTGGCGTCGACGCCGTCGGGCAGGCGTCCGTGGAGCCGGGCGAGTTCGGCCTCGACGACGTCGCGTGCCTGGGACCGCAGGGCGACGACGGTGGGGGTGACCTCGTTGACGCGGCGCAGGGCGCCGAACTCGGCGACCTCCTCCTCGACGATCCCTCGGACCAGGGTGAGGACGCCGGAGCGTCCGGCACCGGTCTCGGACTCGCTGGCGGCGCGCCTCAGGTCCTCGATGTCCACGAGGCGTGCTCCGGGCAGCTCGCGGACGGCGGGGTCGATGTCGCGGGGCAGTGCGAGGTCGAGGAAGACCAGGGGACGGCCGCGGTCCCGGACGGCCTCGGCGACGGTGTCGGCGGTCAGGACCAGGTCCTGGGCCCCGGTGCAGGAGATGACGAGGTCGGCTTCGGGCAGGGCGAGGTGGGCCGCGTCGAAGGGCACAGCGGCCGACTCGACGGTGTCGTAGGCCTCGGTGAGGCATTCCGCGAGGCGTGCGGCGCGCTCGGGGGTCCGGTTGGCGACCACCACGCTACGCGCGCCCTGCCGTGAGACGGTGTTGGCCGCCAGGGCGCTCATGGAACCCGCGCCGAGGACGAGGACGCGGACACCGGCCAGGGAGGCGGGTTCGGGCCGGGCGGCCCCGGTGCCGTCTGCGGCCGGGGCCACGGGGCAGCGGGCGTGCCCGGTGGCCGACGGTGCGCCGGTGCGGGCCTCCGGTTCCACGGGGCGCAGGTGGGCCAGTGCCTGGCCGAGGCCGAAGCCCACCATGTCGGAGCCGGCGTGGTCGAGGTGGGTCTCGGTGTGGGCGCGCTTGCCCACGCGCAGGGCGCGCTGGCCGAGGTCGTTGAGGACCCGGCCGACGCTGCCGTCGTCCTGGCCCTCCTTGAGGGCGTCGCGCACCTGGCCGAGGATCTGTCCCTCGCCCACGACCATGGAGTCCAGGCCGCAGGTGACGGAGAACAGGTGCTGGACGGCGCGGTCCTCGTAGTGCACGTACAGGTGTTCGGCGAGTTCGGCCAGGGGCACGCCCGAGTGCCAGGACAGGAGTTCGGTGATGGCGTCGACACCGCCGTGGAACGAGGAGACGTCCGCGTAGACCTCGGTCCGGTTGCAGGTGGAGACCACCATGACCTCGTTGACGGCGTCGGAGCCGAGCATCTCCCCGACCGCCTTGGTGCGTGTCTTTCCCTTCAGCGCGACACGTTCGAGCAGCGTCACCGGTGAACTCCGGTGACTCAACCCCACGGCCAGGACACTCATCCGAACTCTCCTATGCGGGCCTACACGGCTTTCTCTCCATATTCGGGTACGGGTCGCCGCCCCTGTCGGCGCCTCCCCGAGACATGGCGCACGCTCGTCGCCACACCGCTCACGCGGGCCTGCGGCCCTTTCACACCGGCTCCAGCCCCGTCCCGCCCACCGGTCGGCGGCCGTCGCCGTCGGCCCTGCGCTGCGCGTGGAAGGCCAGAATCTGGAGTTCGATGGACAAGTCGACCTTACGCACATCCACCCCCTCCGGCACGCTGAGGACGACGGGGGCGAAGTTGAGGATGCTCGTCACCCCGGCCTCGACGAACCGCAGCGCCACATCCTGCGCCGATGCCGCGGGGGTGGCGATCACCCCAATGGACACCCCGGCCGAACGCACGATCTCTTCCAGTCTGTCAATATGCCCCACCTCGACGGCTGCCACGGTCCGCCCCACCACTGCGGGGTCGGCGTCGAGCAGGGCCGCGATGCGAAAGCCCCGGGAGCCGAACCCGCCGTAGTCGGCCAGTGCGCGGCCCAGGTTTCCGATGCCGGCGATGGCCACCGACCAGTCCTGGGTGAGACCAAGCTCACGTGAGATCTGGTAGACGAGATACTCGACCTCGTAACCCACGCCCCGGGTGCCGTACGACCCCAGGTGCGACAGGTCCTTGCGGAGCTTGGCGGAGTTCACCCCGGCTGCCGCGGCGAGCGCCTCGGAGGAGACGGTCGGGGTCTCGCGGTCCTGGAGTGCCTGCAGCGCGCGGAGATAGACCGGGAGCCGGGCGACGGTGGCATCGGGGATCCCCCTCCCCCGGGGTCTGGGCGGGCGATTGGTCACAGGCGGGCGCTCCTGAGCGGCTGTCGGTGCGGAGGGGGCGCGGCGCTCCCCCGACGGTCCCAGGGCACGTGGGGAGGGCGCGTCTCACGCACTGCGGCGGTGCCTCCGTCGCACGCGCCCCGGTGCGTCTAGATTACGCGCTTGTGAAAGCACGCACAAAGTGGGGCCACCTGTGAGGCGCCGTTCATAAGTTCCCACGGCCGGAGCGCGCTCGCCATGGACCCGTAACACGCATGGGAAGGGACCTCGGAGAACTCGGTGGGAAGATCTGTTCCGGCCCTCCCCTTTTCTCACCAATCGGGTTTTCTCAGCCGTGGAGGGCAGAACGCAAACGCTCCTCGGACACCCGCCAGAAATCGTGTCGGCGGCCGTCCACGAACGTGACCGGGACCTTGTCCCAGAACTCCTCGCGCTCGGCGTCGCCCACCGCGTCCAGCTCCACCTCCGCACGGGTCGCGCCGAGTTCGCCGGTGACCCGCTCGACCACCTCCCACACCTGCTCGCACAGGTGGCAGCCGGGCTTGCCCAGGACCACGACACGGGCCCGCCGCGCCCACTCCGGTGTTTCTCCCATATCTCCTCCGCGTTACGAAAAGGGGTACCGGCCCTCATCCTCCGGCAAACGGCGGTAGGACCTCGATCACAGTCCCCTCCGCGACCGCGACGTCACGGTGCGCCCGCCGGCCGGCCGGCCGCTCGTCGACCAGGAACGACGAGACCTCCAGAACACGCAGGAAACGAGCGTCTTCCGCCCTTGTTCGACACGCCGCTTCGAGGGCCTCGCCGAGCGTGCCCGCTTCGACATGTTCTTCGGCCGTTCCCGCCGCTTCCCTGGCCGCAGCCCAGTACCTGATAGTGCACTTCGCCATCTGTTGATTATCCTTGGTGTTGCTCGGAGGCGACCAATAAGACACATCTCCACCGGGGGCAAAGGCGCCTTCGACCGGCCGCATAGTGCGGGGTGACGAGAAGAGACGCATGAGCCATCTGCTGCTACTGACGAACTCGAACGAACCGTCCGACCACGTACTGCCCGCCCTCGGACTCCTCCTGCACTCCGTGCGGGTGGCTCCCGCCGAGGCCGGAGCACTCCTGGCGTCCCACGCGGGCGGAGGCTCCAGCGCCCCCGTCGACGCCATTCTCGTCGACGCGCGCACCGACCTGGCCGCCGCGCGGAACTTCTGCCGCCTGCTGGACACCACGGGCCTCGACTGCCCGCTGCTGGTCGTCCTCACCGAGGGCGGTGTCGCGGCCCTCACCCCGGACTGGCAGGTCGACGACTTCATCCTGGTCACCGCCGGCCCCGCCGAAGTCGAGGCCCGCCTGCGCCTGGCCGTGGGCTCGGCCGATGCCGGCAGCGACGATCCCGACGAGATCCGCCGCGGTGACCTGGTGATCGACGAGGCGACCTACATCGCCCGGCTCCGGGGACGCATCCTGGACCTGACCTTCAAGGAGTTCGAACTCCTCAAGTTCCTGGCGCAGCACCCCGGCCGCGTGTTCACCCGCGCGCAGCTCCTCCAGGAGGTGTGGGGCTACGACTACTTCGGCGGCACCCGGACCATCGACGTCCACGTGCGGCGCCTGCGCGCCAAGCTCGGTTCGGAGTACGAGTCGCTCATCGGCACGGTGCGCAACGTGGGCTACCGGTTCGTCCCCGAACCGGTCGGCAAGATGCCGACCGACGAGGACGCCCCCGGTGCGCTGTCCGCCGCGCGCAGCCCCGACTCCGGCAGCCGTTAGCCCGAGCACCCGCCCGTCGTCCCGTGGGCACCCTCGCCACACCTCCGGTGGCACGGACCACAGGCCCGCGTCGGCACGGCCTCACCCGCCACATCCGGGGCACCGGACACCCGGTGCCCCGTGGCCGACACGAGCGCGGGACGACAGGCGGGCGAACGGCACTGAGGGGGTACTCGTGTCCGGGCGCGACAGCGACTAGGATCTCCCGGGTACCCGGGAGCCAGGGGAGGGGCAGGCGCGGCGACACTCCCCCCGGGTACGCAGCCACGGACCAGCGCGTCCCCCGGAGGAGTGAGCCGCCCCCATGCCCAGCGACGCCGCGAGACCCCCCTTCTTCCGCACAGGTGTCCGGTACCCCGTGGCCGCCCTGCTCGGTGCGCTCCTCACCGGTTCGCTCCTGATCGGCGCGACGGCACCGATGTACGCGGACGCCTCCACGAACACCCCTGGCACGCGGCACACCCTCGACGACAGCCCGAGCCCCACCACGGGCCCCAGCCCCTCGCGGAGCGCGGTTCCGTCGGAGATCCCGGGCCCGTCGGCCCACCCAAGTCCCTCGCGGAGCCCGTCCCCCACCGAGGGACCGAGCCCGACGCAGAGCCCCAACCCCTCGGAAGAGCCG
>NZ_KI911538.1:0-76732 GCF_000515115.1 Nocardiopsis sp. CNT312 | reverse complement strand
CCCCACCGAGGGACCGAGCCCGACGCAGAGCCCCAACCCCTCGGAAGAGCCGTCCCCCACCGAGGGACCGAGCCCGACGCAGAGCCCCCGGCCCTCGGAAGAGCCGTCCCCCACCGAGACGCCCGAGCCGACGCAGAGCCCCCGGCCCTCGTGGCGCCCGTCCCCCTCACGGAGCCCCGAGCCCGAACCGACCGTGTCCCCCGACCCCGCCCCGCGGGAGAGCGAGGAGGCCGCAACGGGCGACGGTGAGCGCTCCGACCCTCCGGCCACGGACTCCGGGGGCGGGCCCCCGCCGTACACGGCCCCGGACACGCCCGACACCGCCGGGACCCCCGACGCCCCGGCGGCCCCGTCGCTGCCGGAGGGGCCGGCGGTGCTGCCCGACCTCGCCCCCGGCGGCGAGGCGCTCGCCGAACTGCCCCTGGTGGCACCGTCGGAGGCCGAGGAGCCCCGGAACGCGGGCAGCCGCACCGCGCTCGAACCGTCCCTGGCACCGGCGATCCTGCTGGCCAGCCTCCTGCTGTCCGTGCTACTCGCCCTCCCCCTCGCCCCCCGGCGCAGGGTTCGGACCGGCGGGACCCAGTACACGGGCAGGAGGAGGCGCTCCTGGTAGGGGTCGGCGGCGGCTCGGTGTTCCCCGAACCGGTGCACACCCCCTGGCGCCCCGGAGCCGTCGGCGTAGGCTGCGGAACATGAGAACGCCTCAGATTTCCGATGACCTCGGCCGGGACCTGGCCGACCAGGTCCTGGCGATCGCCGACTCCGCGCGCCGGGCCGACGGGGTCGCCGCGCTGTCCGAGCACACCCTGCTCCGTGTGCGGCACGGCGCCCCCGCCGGGAGCAGCCGCTTCCACGTGGTCACCGACGACGACGGCGTCGCGGGGTTCGCCTTCGTCGAGCGTGTCCCGGGGGAACCGGACTCCGGAGAGGTCGTCGTCGCCCCGGACCGGCGCGGCCGCGGGCACGGAACCGCGCTCCTGGAGTCCGTCCACCGGGACGCCGGTCCGGGCGGGGTCCGTGTGTGGGCGCACGGCCGCACCCCCCAGGCGGTGGCCGTGGCGGAGGCGGAAGGCTGGACGGCGGTCCGGGAACTCCACAAGATGCGCATGCCGCTGAGCGACATCCCGGCCGACGCCCCCGGCGGCCCCTGGGCCGCTCCGGAACTGCCCGAGGCCAAGCTCAGGCCAAAGGCCGGCGGCCGGGTCACCGTGCGGACCTTCGTCGTCGGGCAGGACGAGCGGGCGTGGCTGCGGGCCAACGCACGCGTGTTCGCCGACCACCCCGAGCAGGGCCAGCTCACCCTGGACGACCTGCTCCAGCGCGAGGCCGAGGACTGGTTCGACCCGCACGGCTTCTTCCTCGCCACGGCCGAGGACGGATCGGTGGCCGCGTTCCACTGGACCAAGACGCACGCCGACGGGGCCGGGCTCACCGACGGCACACCGGTCGGCGAGGTCTACGCGGTGGGGGTCGACCCCGACTGGCAGGGGACCGGCCTCGGTCGGACCCTGACCCTGGCGGGCGTCCGCCACCTGCGCGACTGCGGCCTGCCGTGGGTCCACCTGTACGTGGACGGCGGCAACGAGGCCGCCCTGGGGCTCTACCGCTCACTCGGGTTCGAGGTGTGGGACACCGACGTCATGTACACCCCGCCGACACCGAACTGACGTGCCGATCCTCACATTCACCGCCCCAACTCCCTGACGCTGCGATAGTGCAGCGCCCCGTTCACCTTCCGTTCACTTTTATTGGGATAACTGGTCACCTGGTCCACTTAGCTTCACCTTTGGCACGTCATGGTCCGTGACGCGAAGTCATCGCGGCAGACCCGGACCAGGTGACCGGCCCACACACCCTTCCCGAACCGGAGCCAACCCATGACGACCACGGACGCGCCCCCGGCGGGCCCCCCGCCCGCGGGAAAGCGCCGGATCGGCGACGCCGTCTTCGCCGGGCTCGCCCGAGGCTCGGGCTACCTCATCCTGCTGATCCTGGCGGGGGTCGCAGCCTTCCTGATCATTCAGGCCTGGCCCTCCCTGTCCGCCAACACGGTGAGCTTCCTGGGCAGCCGGGAGTGGGAGGCCAACACGCGCGAGAACCCCGCGTTCGGTGTGGCGGCGCTCGCCTTCGGCACCGTCCTGGCGGCCGCCATCGCACTGGTCATCGCCACACCGGTGGCGATCGGGGTGGCCCTGTTCATCGTCTACTACGCCGACAGCAGGCTCGCGTCCCCGCTCGGCTACCTCGTGGACCTGCTGGCCGCGATCCCCAGCGTCGTCTACGGCCTGTGGGGCATCGGGTTCCTCGCGCCGCAGCTCGTCCCGGTCTACGAGGCCCTGACCCGCTACCTGGGGTGGATACCGCTGTTCGCGGGTCCCGCGTCCAACTCGGCGCGCACCATGCTCACCGCGGGCATCGTGCTCGCCGTCATGATCCTGCCGATCATCACCGCCATGTCGCGCGACGTCTTCAAGCAGGTCCCGCAGGGCCACCGCGAGGCCGCACTGGCCATGGGCGCCACCCGCTGGGAGATGATCCGGCTGGCCGTGCTCCCGTTCGGCAAGTCCGGAGTGGTGGGCGGAGCGATGCTCGGCCTGGGCCGCGCCCTGGGCGAGACCATGGCCGTGGCCATGATCCTGTCCCCGGCCCTGGTGATCTCCTTCGCCCTCCTGAAGAGCGGCAACCAGACCATCGCCGCCCACATCGCTCTCCAGTACCCGGAGGCCACCGGCTACGGCGTGTCCGCGCTGATCGCCGCGGGCCTGGTGCTGTTCGCCATCACCCTCGCCGTCAACATGAGTGCCCGCTACGTCGTGGCACGGGGCAGCAAGGAGTCCAGATGAGCACGACCATCCGGCAGTCCCCGGAACCGGACACGGACCCCTTGGAAGCGCGGCACGGCTCCCTTCCCCGCCGCTTTCCCCTCGCCCTGCTCGCCTCCTGCGCCGCCGTGGTCGCCGGAGTCCTGCTGGCCTTCTCCGCCTTCGGCGCCCTCCCGTGGGTCCTGCTCACGGCAGCCTCCTTCACGGTGATCCTGGTGACCGCGTCCGCGCGTGTCGAGGGCCACCGCCACGCCGCGGACCGCCTGGTCACGGCCCTGGTCTACGGATGCTTCCTCTTGGCGCTCGCCCCCCTGGTCTCGGTCCTGTGGACCGTCATCGACAACGGGCTGGACCGCTTCGACCCGTACTTCCTGTCGGTGTCGATGAACGGCGTGCTGCCGAGCATGGACGCCGGCGGTGCCTACCACGCGATCGTCGGCACCCTGGCGATCACCGGGATGGCCACCCTCATCTCCGTACCCATCGGCCTCATGTGCGCCGTGTACCTGGTGGAGTACGCCCAGGGCCGGATCAAGCGCGCCATCACCTTCTTCGTGGACGTCATGACGGGCATCCCGTCGATCGTCGCCGGACTCTTCATCGTCGCCCTGTGGATCATGCTGTTCGGTCCGGGGCGGACCAACGGTGCCGCAGCCGCCCTCTCCCTCGCCGTGCTGATGATTCCCGTGGTCGTGCGTTCCAGCGAGGAGATGCTCCAACTGGTCTCGCGCGACCTGCGCGAGGCGTCCTACGCTCTGGGCGTTCCCAAGTGGCGGACCATCACCAAGGTGGTCCTGCCCACCTCCGCGGCCGGTCTGACCACTGGGATCATGCTCGCCATCGCGCGCGTTATCGGAGAGACGGCGCCGCTGGTGCTCACCGCGGGCTCCTCGGCGGTGTCGATCAACTGGGACCTGTTCGACGGCCAGATGATGAGCCTTCCGGTCTTCATCTACTCCCAGGTCCGCATGGGCGGGGCCGTCAACTACGAGCGGGCCTGGGCGGCGGCGCTCACGCTGATCCTGATCGTTATGCTGCTCTTCTTCCTGGCCCGGGTCATCAAGTACCTGTTCGCACCCAACCGCTGACCCCGTCCACTCCCCGCGCCGCGCGCCCCGACTCACGAGGAACATCCAGTGGCCAAACGCATCGACGTCTCCGGACTCCACGTCTACTACGGCGACTTCCTGGCCGTGGAGGACGTGTCCATGACCATCGAGCCGCGGTCGGTGACGGCGTTCATCGGTTCCTCCGGCTGCGGCAAGTCCACCTTCCTGCGCACCCTGAACCGCATGCACGAGGTGACACCCGGGGCCTACGCCCAGGGCAAGGTGCTCATCGACGACATGGACATCTACGGCCCCGACATCGACCCGGTCACGGTGCGCGGACAGGTCGGCATGGTCTTCCAGAAGGCCAACCCGTTCCCCACCATGTCGATCTACGACAACGTGATCGCCGGCGCCAGGCTCAACAGCAGGCGCATGAGCCGTTCGGCCGCCGATGACCTGGTCGAAGAGTCACTGCGCGGGGCCAACCTGTGGGAGGAGGTCAAGGACCGGCTGGGCAAGCCCGGGGCCAGCCTCTCCGGCGGACAGCAGCAGCGCCTGTGCATCGCCCGTGCCACCGCGGTCAAGCCCTCGGTCCTGCTCATGGACGAGCCGTGCTCGGCCCTGGACCCGATCTCGACGCTGGCGATCGAGGACCTCATCCACAAGCTGAAGGAGGACTACACGATCGTGATCGTCACCCACAACATGCAGCAGGCGGCGCGTGTGTCCGACCGGACCGCGTTCTTCAACCTGGCCGGCCCCGGCAAGCCCGGCAAGCTCATCGAGATGGGCGAGACCAGTCAGATGTTCACGCGGCCGGAGAAGAAGGAGACCGAGAACTACATCACCGGCCGGTTCGGGTAACCCGGGTACCGGCGCGACCGCTCAGACCAGCCCCCACCTCGGTCGCACACGCTCCGCAACCGCCCGATGGCTGAGGTGGAGTGGCGGCGGGCAGGGCTGCCCGACACGGAAGGGGCACAAGCCCTGTTCCACTTGGACGTGCTGGAGTCCCGTGGTGTCGGACCGGGGTTTCCGTAAACGCGTCAGCTCGACGGCAAGCTGCGGGAACTCCGGGAGGAAGTCGGGTACGCACGCCCTCCTTCGCCGCCGGTGCAGGGCGCGTCATCATGCTCACGGTGGTCCACAGGGCCCGCCCTCGTGAATCGGGGGAGGTCCGGCACGCGCTCCGGGCGATGCGCACCCGCATCGACGCCGGTCGCGCTGTCGACGAGTGCCGAGGAGCCACGATGGGTACCTCTGCGCGGAGAACCCTCTCCGGGCTCAGGTCGTCGGAACGGTTCGACCGCCCCGCGGTGCGTGAGGCGTACGAACTCACCCGGGGCCGCTTCGGGTTGGCGAAGACGATCCGTCTCCGACGTGAGGAGATGGGCTGGTCCCAGACCGAACGGGGTCCACGGGCCGAAATGCCGCGGTCGGGCATGGCACGGTTCGAACGCGGAGGCGCTCAACCCGCCCTGCCGCCCCTGGAACGGCTCGCTGACGCCCGCGGGCCCGTGCTCCGTGTCTGCGTGAACCGTCCGGGAAGTGCGAGCGCGGACTCCGTGGTGTGACCCCCGAGAGGGGCATGCCGGGGGTCTCTCTCGTCCGGGAGACCACTCTCGTGGGTGCTCCCGGGCACGGCGCTGGTCAGCCGTTCTTGACCACGATGGACTCCACCGTGTTCGCCACGTGCTCGAAGGCGTCCGCGGCGCTCTCCAGCTCCTCGATGACGTCCTTGAGCTTGAGGACGGTCAGAGCGTCGTACTCTCCGCTGAACAGGCGGGCCAAGAGCTTGTGGTGGATCCGGTCCGCCTGGTTCTCCAACTGGTTGATCTCGATCCAGTACCGGTCGAGGTCGTCCAGGGTCCGCAGACGTGGCATGGCCTCCGCCGTGAGTTCGGCGGCGCGCTCCAGCACTTCGATCTGGTCGATGATCCCCTTGGGGAGCCGTTCCAGGTTGTACAGCCCGATCAGGTCGACAGCGGCCTCCATGGAGTCCATCACGTCGTCCAGATGTGAGGCGAGCCGGGAGATGTCCTCCCGGTGCATCGGCGTCGCGGAGCTCTTGTTGAGCCGCCGCATGATGGCGTGTGTCGCGTCGTCGCCCGCGTGCTCGCAGGCGCGCATCTTCTCAGTGATGGCCTCTCTGTCAGCCCCGTCGCTCATCAGCTCCACCAGCAGGCGGGCGGCGATGACCAGGTTGTTCGCCGAATCGGTGAACATCTCGTAGTAGCTGTCATCACGCGGGCGCAGGCGCAGGCGCACGTCGTTCTCCCGATGGTGCGGTGGTGTTTCCCTTGTGGATGGTAAGCGCGTCGGAGGTCCGCCTCATCGCGACCGGACGCGGTGCCCCGGCCCTGGGTGCCGACCCCTGTGGTCGGGTATGAACCGGTTCACCCCTCGTTCATGTTTTCGGCGCCGGCGCGCGGAACGCCTCTCGTGTAAGGCTCCACTGCCTTCCTCCCAATCTCCGTGACATCGGGACCATTTGGGAACGTACCGTTTCCAGTCATGCGCTGGCCAGCGCCGTGTTGAGACCGATATCACCCAGGTATGTGGAGGTCAGCGGGCGGAGCCGTCGACGTCGACCGACCTCCATCCGGAGTACATTCCCCAGACGAGACAAGTATGCCTCCGATTTACTGATCTGATACCCCCCTGTCTCCTTTGAAACGTTGGGAACACCCAGACGTTCGCAAACGCCCCATGAACCCCAGGCGTCACAGGACCTCAGGCCCTAGGCTTCGGCTATGCCTTCCGGTCTCACAGGGAGCGCCCTGCGGCGGCTCCGCGCGGCTCTGGACGAACAGTTGTACGCCCTGGGTGAACCACCCTTCACGGACGCCTCCGACGAGGCCGCCGCCGCGGCCTGCGCACAGGCCGTCCTGCGCGCCGGGAAACCGCTGCGGCCGGCGGTGAAGGCCGCCGTGCGCGCCACGCTCGCCGTCCTGGCCGACCGCGCCCCCGGGCACAGCCTGGAGGTGCGTGTACCCCCGCACGGGGCCGTCCAGGCCGTCGAGGGCCCCCGGCACACCAGGGGAACCCCGCCCGGGGTCGTGGAGACCGATCCCCTCACCTGGCTCGCCCTGGCGACCGGCGCGACCGCCTGGTGTGACGCAGTCGCCGACCACCGGGTCCGGGCGAGCGGGACCCGCGCCGACCTGTCGCCCTGGCTCCCCCTGTGGCCCGAGTGGTCCCCTGGTGCCCCCCTGACGCGGCACAGGCATTAGGCTGGGGGCGTGTCGTACTCCGACGGCCGGCTCTCCATGGACCTCGACCCGCAGTCCCGCGGCCCGCAGGACGCCTGCGGTGTGTTCGGTGTCTGGGCTCCCGGCGAAGAAGTCAGCAAGCTCACCTACTTCGGTCTCTACGCTCTCCAGCACCGCGGACAGGAATCCGCGGGCATCGCGCTGAGCGACGGGGAGCGGATCGTCGTCTACAAGGACATGGGACTCGTCTCCCAAGTCTTCAACGAGGCGACGCTCGACTCCCTGAAGGGCCACCTCGCGATCGGCCACTGCCGCTACTCCACCACCGGCTCCCCGGTGTGGGAGAACGCACAGCCGACGTTCTACAGCGCGCGGGAGGGGGGTCTGGCGCTCGGCCACAACGGCAACCTCATCAACACCCCGGAACTGGCGGCGATGCTGCCCGACACCCGTCGTGGCGCCACCACGGACACCGAGGTGCTCACCAACCTGATGGCGGACTACGCCAACAGCGCCCCGGACCGCACCATCGAGGACGCCGCCAAGGCGCTCCTGCCCAAGGTCCGGGGGGCGTTCTCCCTGGTCTTCATGGACGAGGACACCCTCTACGCGGCCCGTGACCCGCAGGGCATCCGACCGTTCGTGCTCGGACGCCTGGGCGAGGCCTCCAACGCGGGCGGCTGGGTCGTGGCCAGCGAGACCGCCGCCCTCGATATCGTGGGTGCCACCCCGGTCCGCGAGATCGAGCCGGGCGAACTGATCACCATCGACTCACGCGGCCTGCGCTCGACCCGCTTCGCCGAGGCCGACCGCAAGGGCTGCCTGTTCGAGTACGTCTACCTCGCCCGTCCGGACACCACGATCGCCGGACGCAACGTCAACTCCAGCCGGGTGGAGGTGGGGCGCCGCCTCGCCAAGGAACACCCGGTCGAGGCCGACCTCGTCATCCCGGTGCCCGAGTCCGGTACGCCCCCCGCGGTGGGCTACGCCGAGGCCAGCGGTATCCCCTTCGCCCAGGGGCTCGTGAAGAACTCCTACGTGGGGCGCACCTTCATCCAGCCCAGCCAGACCCTGCGCCAGCTCGGTATCCGGCTCAAGCTGAACCCGCTGCGCGAGGTCATCGAGGGCCGCCGCCTGGTGGTGGTGGACGACTCCATCGTCCGCGGCAACACCCAGCGCGCCCTGGTCCGGATGCTGCGCGACGCGGGCGCCGCCGAGGTGCACGTGCGCATCTCCAGCCCGCCCGTGCTGTGGCCCTGCTACTACGGCGTCGACTTCGCCACCCGGTCCGAGCTCATCGCGGCCAACCTGACGGTGGACGAGATCGCCGAGTCCGTGGGCGCCGACTCCCTGGCCTACGTCGCCCTCGACGAGCTCGTCGCCGCCACCGAGGTGCCCAAGAACCAGATGTGCCGGGCCTGCTTCGACGGCGTGTACCCGATCGAGGTCGCCGACGACGCGCGCGGCAAGTACCTGTTGGAGAAGGCCTGCGGCACGCCCGAGGCCCCCTCTGCCAGCCGTACCTAGGAGCTGCTTTGAGCGCAGTGCCGCACCACAGGGGGTGTGGCTCGGGCACCCGCGGCGTTCTGGAGGTACCGGAGACGGATTCGCGGGGCACGAGTGAACACGCCGTAGGTGCCGCAGGCCCCCGTTCCCCGGGGGCCCGGGCACGAACCACGGGGGAGCCGCGCCGCCAGACGTCCGTTGAGGGCGTTGGCGGGTGACGGGCGGGCGGATCGAAGAAACACCGTCCGCCCCGCGGACGGCCCCTTTCCCTTCCGGCGGGACCTTCCGTACCCGCACCACCACCGCATGACAACGAGGAGTACTCGCGTGGCAGCCGACAGCACTGGGACGACGGGCGCGTACGCGGCCGCCGGCGTCGACATCGCCGCCGGGGAGCGCGCCGTCGACCTGATGAAGGCGCACGTGGCGCGCACCCGGCGCCCCGAGCAGGTCAACGACGCGAGCGGTTTCGCGGGCCTGTTCCGTCTGGACGTGGGCAGGTACAAGGACCCGGTCCTGGCGACCTCCACCGACGGCGTGGGCACCAAGCTGCTGCTCGCCCAGCGTCTGGACCGGCACGACACCATCGGTATCGACCTGGTGGCGATGGTGGTCGACGACCTCGTGGTCAGCGGCGCTGAGCCGCTCTTCATGACCGACTACATCGCCTGCGGCTCAGTGGTGCCCGAGCGCATCGCCGAGATCGTCGGCGGGATCGCTGAGGGCTGCCACCAGGCCGGGTGCGCGCTGATCGGCGGCGAGACCGCTGAGCACCCGGGCGCCATGGACCCAGACGAGTACGACATCGCGGGCGCGGGCACGGGCGTGGTCGAGGGCGATGCCGTCCTCGGCCCGGACCGGGTCCGCGAGGGCGACGCCGTCATCGCGATGGCCTCCTCGGGGCCGCACTCCAACGGCTACTCGCTGATCCGCCGGATCGTGGACGAGGCGGGGCTGGACCTGGACGACCGCGTCCCGGAACTCGGCGGCGACCTGGGGTCGGCGCTGCTGGAGCCCACCCGCGTGTACGCCAAGGACTGCGTGGCCCTGACCGGGGCCGTGGAGGTCCACGCCTACGCGCATGTCACCGGCGGGGGCCTGGCCTCGAACCTGTCGCGTTCGCTGCCCGGCCACCTGGACGCGGTGCTGGACCGCTCCACCTGGACCCCGGCACCGGTGTTCGGCTACCTGGCCGAAAAGGGCTCCGTGGCGCGCGAGGACATGGAGGCCACATTCAACATGGGGGTGGGCATGGTGGCGGTGGTGGCCGCGGACCACGCCGAACGCGCTCTGGGCGTCCTGGCCGACCGCGGTGTCCCGGCGTGGCGCCTGGGCGAGGTCGTGGCCGGTTCCGGCCGCGCCCACCTGACCGGGGAGCATCCGGGGGCGTGAGCGTAGATGCCGCCGCGCCCACCGCCGGGCGGTGTGCGGACAAGAACATAGCCGGTGCGAACCACGGGCGTGGTTCGCACCGGCTATATCCACCTGTCCACCGGGGTCCCGTACGGGCCGTCCGGTGGGTGCCACAGATCGGTGTCGTCACTCCGAGAGACCGCTGGGTCCCGGAGCCGACTACTTGTTGTCGGACTCCGAGTACTTCTCGGCAAGATCCGCGTAGCGCTCGAGCAGGTCGTCGTGAGGATCCGCGTACGAGTCGTCCGGACCAGACGATCCGGAGGGAGACCCCTCGTCCTCAGCGACACCCAGCTCCGACCGCAGCCGATCGAGATCGGTCCCCCCGGTGCTGTACTTGAGCTTCCGGGCGACCTTCTGCTGCTTGGCCTTGGCTCGGCCGCGCCCCATTGGCTCGACCCCCTCAACGATTGGGTTCAGACGAACCCCAGATCACTTACTAACCCGCCGTAACGGGCTGACGGCCGTCAAACGCGACTAACGACTGGCGTCAGCTTACGTACATGTACAACCGTACCTGGTCGCACCCCGCCCTGCCTACGCCACCCGGGTGTGACGGGTGTGGCCCGCCACCGGAGCCATGACCGCAAGCGGTCTGGGCTCCGGTGAGTGCCCCAGGTAACGATATGTGCCACGATGCGATCGTGCTGCCCTACACCGCTTACCTCCGCGTCTACCAGCCGATCGACTCATTCCCGCCGAGCGACCGGGGATACTGGGAGGCGTACGCGGCCTCGTCGGACCGGCCCCGGCGGATCAACGCCCTGGCGGCGGAGCACGACGAGAGCCTGACCAGGATACTCTCGGATCCGCCGGCGGTGGCCCCCTTCGAGGAGAGCGGCGACGCCTACCTGCGCAGGGTGAACGAGCGACTGTACGTGTGCCCGTGGCAGACGCGGCTTCGGTCGTGGCAGGCCTTCGGCGAGTTCTCCGGTGCCACACCGGCGGTGCTGAGCGACGCGTTCATCCCCGCGTGCGAGGCGGAGCGCGCCGAGGAGGACTACCGGGCGTGGCGGGAAGCGGGCTCCCGGGTCTGGCCGGGCATCAAGTCGAGCAACTGGACCGTTCCCCTGGCCTGGTTCATCCCGTTCGAAGACCAGGAGCGGTGCCTGGTGCTGTCGACGGACACCACACGGACCCTCCTCTATCTGACGCGGGTGTCGTTCGCCCAACGGCGCCTGGTGCACACGATCGCGACGCTGCGGGAGAAGGTCGGCGATCCCGCGGTGGCCCTGCCCGCCGAGAGGCTGCTCGCCTGGACGGAGCGGGCCGCGCCCGCGGGCTCCCTCCTCGAACTCGACTACGGCGGGCTGCCGCACCTGTTGAGCGACGAGCACCTGAGCGCGGACCGCTCGGTGGCCGAGGTCTCGGAGGCGGTGGAGGCGCTCGCCTCGGGTGACACCGAGCGCGCGATGAGGCTGCGCAGGCGGCTCACCCACCGCTGGAAGTCGGTGCGCGCCCTGGAACGCGCTAACTGAGTGTCACAACTTCCCCATTTTTTCATGGACAAATCATAGAGAACGTCGTAAAAATCTGGGAGCGAAGCACTCTCGCCACGCCGCACCCAACCTGGTACACCAGGTTTCTCAACAGTGGCGACGCGCCTTTGCGCACGTGACAGCAGTCCTGGATCGGACCTCACACCCGCAGGGCATCAAGAATCACGAAACTGGGCATAACGCCCTTTAAGGATCGGCATAGAATGTAGCGGATCCGTCACTGAACGCACCGAGAGTAACCACGAGTAGTCACGAAACCCCCTGCGGTAAAGGGAATCCGAAGAGTGCACCCCACTCGAACCCGTGGATGCGGAGAGCCGCCGCCCCGAGGGCCCGAACCACCCGCGGGGCACCCGACCAGGGGTGTTCGTGCAGTTCGAACCATCCCGGAACCCGGTTTTCGGTCAGGACCCCCTAGCACTTCGGCCACTCCGGATCGAGAAAAACGAGGCCGGAGAACGAAGTTTTGACCGAATACGCCACATGCCACTAAACGTGTCGCTAGAATCACTTAGCGTGACGCGGCCATGGGCGGCTTTCTTGGCCTCCCACGCGCAAAGTTGCTCGTAGTGGTCGCACCATCACTTTCGGGGGCCCGAGTGTCGGGTCACCGAACCAGCGCCAGGATGAAGGCTCAAGGATCGGCACACAGATCCAGGAGGAGAGGCCGTACACATGTCAACTCGCACGACCGAGGCGGAGCCCCTGTTGACCCCCGCCGAGGTTGCCACCATGTTCCGCGTGGACCCCAAGACCGTGACACGCTGGGCGAAGGCGGGCAAGCTCACCTCGATCCGCACCTTGGGCGGCCACCGCCGCTACCGCGAGACCGAGGTTCGCGCCCTGCTGGCAGGTATCCCCAACCAGCGTACGGAGTGATCTCCCCGGCCTCTGCCGATTCCGGGGGGAACGGTCGGCCAAGCTCCGACTATCGATACTGACAGCGGCGGGCGGTGTCCGGGACGGACACCGCCCGCCCGTCGCCCTCCACCATCGCCTCCCGGCGCAGCACCACCCCAACCGTCACCCCGACCGGGCCGGACGTCCGCGAGGACTCAGTCCTCGATCCGGTAGTCCAGGGCGGTCGTCCGCTTCCTTCCGAGGAAGACCGCGGCAGCCCCGCCGCCGACGGCCACTGTGGCCGCGGCCGCCAGCAAGGGGAGGGAACCACCGGCCAGCGACAGCCGGTGCCCCCGCTCGTCGGCCCCTTCCTGCCTCGGCACCGGTTCGGGGGACTCTTCCGCCGCGGCCCGCACGGCCGACTCCCCGTGCCACGGCACCGCTGCGGAGCCGTCGTCGAAGGCGGGCGCGGGCGCGGCTCCGAGTACGCACAGGGCGACGGACAGGACCACACCTGTGAGGAAGCGGCGAACGGTCGATCGTGAGGGGGACACCACGACACTCCTGCTGGTCCGATGGGGGAGGTCCGACCGGTCCGGCACGGTCGCGACGCCGGAGGGCCGGGGGCGAACCGGCCGGGGAGGGCCCGACCCGGCCCCTGTGACTACGGGTCAGGCGCCGCACCGGACTCCCCTGTGCCCCGACAACGGCCGGGCCCCGGCAAGAGTTCCGTTTCCGTCGAAGCCCTGCGGCGGAGTTTCCGGGATGGCGACCATTGCGGAGAAACCCATAGAAAAGGGCCCGGGAACGGCATCCCGGGCCCTGGGTCTCAGGTCATCCGCCCCTCACCCGCATCAGCTCTCGCCGTGGTCCTCGCCGGAGGAGGCGGAGGCGTTGTCAGCCTTCCGGCGGCGCGCCAGGAAGGCTGCGGCACCACCGCCGACGGCGATCGCGGCACCGGCCGCGACGAAGCCGCCGATGGGCGAACCGGTCTGGGCGAGCGGCTCGTCGGTCATGGGATCGGCCTTGGGAAGGGTCTCCTCGCCGCGCTCGGTCTCCTCAGGCGTGTTCTGGTCCTCGCCGTCACCCTCACCGGTGCCGCCGTCACCCTCGCCCTCGCCCTCATCGACGGAACCGGTGGTGATACCGGCAATGGCCGTGGCCAGGGACGTGTACTCCACGATCTCCTCGTCGACCACGAAGACCAGGATCAGCTCGGTGAAGGCATCGTTCCAGTGGTAGTCGGAAGCGGTCGTCTCCTCGGTGTCACCGTAGGGGAAGAGTCCGACGGTGATCTCAGTCTCCTGGCCCTTGATCTCGCCCGAGAAGCTTCCCAGGTCGACGGGGCCGCCGGGAGTGGCGCCGTGCGTCACCTCCAGGTCCCACGTCTGGTCGACGGAGACCTCGGCGGAGAAGTCCTCCTGGATGAGGATCTCACTGCCGCCGTCGACCGTCTCGCTGCTGGTCTCGTCCAGCTCGGTCCCGGCGGGCTCCTCGGGAGCGGCCTCCTCGGCCTCGGGCTCGGAGGCCTCCTCAGGTGGTGCCTCGGAGGGGGTCTCGACCGGCGCCCCGGGCTCGGTGGCCTCCTCGGCCGACGCCTCGGAAGCCTCTTCCGTCGGGTCCCCGGAAGGAACCTCGGAGGGAACCT
This sequence comes from Nocardiopsis sp. CNT312, assembly GCF_000515115.1. Lineage (GTDB taxonomy): Bacteria > Actinomycetota > Actinomycetes > Streptosporangiales > Streptosporangiaceae > Nocardiopsis. The sequence goes on along the minus strand of NZ_KI911538.1, from coordinate 62,740 downwards.
CCGACGGCTCACCGGAAGGCTCGGTCCCCGGCTCCCCGTCCTCGAAGAACGGCTCGACGTCGCCCCTGGTGAGGGTGATGCTGCCTTCGAGTTCAGTGGTGCCGTGGGCCCCCTCGGAGTCCACGACGGCGGTCGCGGTACCCGAGTAGGTCAGCCACCCGCCGAGCCCGCCGGAGAAGGGGGTGGAGACCGACTCGCTGGCCGTGATGTGCGTCTCGGCCCAGTGGTCGGCGCCGTTGGCACTGGCGTAGGCCCAGCCGTAGGGCTCAGCGCCGGCGGGCATGGCGGTGGCGATGCCGAGGGCACCCAGGGCGGCGAAGGTGGCTCCGCCCTGAACGATGCGTCGCGCGGTGTGCTTCACGATGAAACCTCTGTGGGGTCGTCCGTCCCGGGGGTTCGGGCCGGCCCGGCCTCGCGTCCATGGGCGCTCTCGGGGGCGGGGCGGCTTCAAAGAAGGGGACGCGGACCAGGGGATGTGTGATCGGGGGGAGGCGGTCAGGTGTCACACCCGTACGCCAGGCGCTACGGGGCGCAATGGGAGCGCTCCCATCGGAGAGCACCGATCCGCGGAACCTTAAGGAACCGCGTTCCCTCCCTGCGCAAACGAGGCTACACCAACCGGAGGGCCGCATTCCATTTATTGCATAACGAGAAAGTAACTCCATTCGCCTAAGTACATAAAAGCAGGTCGTAGCTTCATATCAAGATTTTTTAGCCTGATGTAAACCCCACGCCCATCCAGGCATCCCCCTTAATGGGGACACTGCATTCCGGGGCCTTGCGTTTGAACCCGCCACCCTCCGTAATGATTTCCTGACAGCTCTGGGCACTCCCTCACAGCGGCTAGTTTGGGACCATGCCCGCCTCCGCACCGCGCAGAGCCCGTGCCCTGCCGCTGGCCGCTCTGGTCCTGCTCCTCGCGACCGCCTGTTCCGCTCACGGTCCGGTTCCGGACACGGACCCCACGGCCGCACCGCCGCTGCCGTCGCCGGAGGACGAGGGGGACGCCCCGGCCGGAGGCGGCGACGGCCAGGGGGTTCCCGCGGACTCCGGCCCCCTCCCGGAGGGTCCGCTCAGCGGACGGGTGGTCGTCATCGACCCCGGGCACAACGGCGGCAACGCCGAGGCCGCATCCCGCATCGGCGAACCCGTACCCGCCGGCCCCCGGGAGAAGTCCTGCGACACGGTCGGCGCGGAGACCGCCGACGGCTACGCTGAGCACGAGTTCAACTGGGAACTGGCCCTGCTGGTCCGGGAACGGCTGGAGGCCGACGGGGTAACGGTCGTCCTCACCCGGGACGACAACGAGAGCGTCGGGCCCTGCATCGACGAACGGGCGGAGATGGGCAACGAGGTCGAGGCGGACGCCGCCCTGTCCATCCACGCCGACGGCGGCCCCGAGTCCGGGCGCGGCTTCCACGTGATCGCCCCCGGCGAGGTCCCCGGCTTCACCGACGACATCGTGGCGCCTTCCCTGGACCTGGCCGAGGACCTGCGCCGCGCCTACCTGGAGGGCAGCGGCATGCCCTACGCCGACTACCTGGCCGACGAGGGCCTGGACGAGCGCACCGACCTGGGCGGTCTCAACATGTCCGACGTCCCCAAGGTGTTCCTGGAAGCGGGGAACATGCGCAACCCCGAGGACGCCGCGCTCCTATCGGACGCGGCGTGGCGGGAGCGGGCCGCGGACTCGATCGCGCACGGCCTGGCCCTCTACCTCATGCGCGGCTGAGCCCCGGAAACGGCGTTCCCGCTCCGGCTGTCGGACACGAGGCGGGTCAGCTCTCGGTGGTCTCCTCTGCCGGGACGGTGCCCTTTCCGCGGCCTGCCAGGAATGTGCGGGGAACGGGAGGCCGTCACCGGGTCCAGGGCCTACCTCCGCGGGGGAATGGAAACCGTAGACACCACCCAGCGCATCCCCGCCGGACCGCAGGGTGACAAAGCGTGAAGCCTACGCTGAAAGCGCGCCCGAACCTATTCGGTCGTATATAACGAAATCGTCACGTTAAATTCTTTGCCTGCCGACCGTGAAAGTCCGATACCCCCTTCATGTTTTCTCCGCGAAGGGGCGAAACACCACTTCGGGCCGAGCATCCCAACCGCCCAGGCAGAACGGCACCGGACTGACACGGAGGGTGGCGCAGACGACGCGGAACGCACCGGGCGCTACACAAACAAAGCCCGAAGATGCATCATTCGGATATGACACCACCATCCCCCGAGTTCGACACGGTTCTGCGCGGCTACGACCGCCACACGGTCGACTCCCTCGTCCGACGCGCCCTGGCCGCCCTCGACGGAGACAGGGACACCCCGGTCACCGCCGACGAACTGCGCACGCCCCGGATCGCCGTCGTCCTACGCGGCTACGACCGCACCCAGGTGGAGGACTACCTCCGGGAACTCGCCGCCGCGCTCTCCGGAGCCGCGGGGACCGAGGACCTCGAATCGATCGAACTGGACGTGGTCCTGCGCGGCTGCGACCGCGTCCAGGTGGAGGAGGTGTTCGCCCTCGCCCTCGCCACCCTCCGCGACCCCGGAGGCGCTCCGCGGATCTCCTCCGGCGAACTGCGCGCGGCACGGTTCGACACCGTCCTGCGCGGCTACGACCACAGACAGGTGGCGAAGGCGCTGAATTCCCTCGTCGACCGCCTCGACGCGGCCGAATCACGGAAAGGGAGGGGATGACCGCCAAAGGAACCGCGCCGGACGCACAATAGGAGTATGCGTCTGACAGCGGCGGACATCCGCGAGAAGAAGTTCCACACGGTGCGCCTGCGCGCGGGCTACAGCGAGGAGGACGTCGATGACTTCCTCGACCTCATCGAGTCCACCCTCGCTGCCCTGGAGGGCACCGGACCGCGCACGGAGCCGCTGCTGAGCGCCGACGACGTGCGCGAAGCCCGCTTCCGCACCACACGGTTCAGCCCGGGCTACGACGAGGAGGAGGTCGACGACTTCCTCGACACCGTCGCCGCCGACCTGGCCGGACGCGGGCTCGGACGCACCGGGGCGCCGTCGGCCCCGGTGCCCCCGCTGCCGCAGACCCAGCCCCCTCCCCACCGGGGCGCCCCCGAAGAGTCGGAGCGCGACGTGCGGCGGCTGACCCCGGAGGACATCAGGGAGCAGCGGTTCGCCACGACCCGGCTGACCACCGGCTACCACGAGCAGGAGGTCGACGACTTCCTCGACCGTGCCGAGTTCACCGTCAACATGCTCCGGCAGGGCCGACCGGAGCGGGCCACCCTCACCGCGGCCGATGTGGAGCGGATCCAGTTCTCCACCACCCGCGCACGGCCGGGATACGACCCCACCCAGGTGGACCGGTTCCTGGACTTCCTCGCCCAGGAACTCCGGAAATACGAGGGACGCTGATCCGGACGCGGACCCACGGACACGCCGCAGGGCGACCACCCCATCCCAAGCCAAGCGGAACGTAATATTTCGCTACAGGGAGCAACGGGGCCGGGAGGTCAGCCGACCTCCGCCCGAGGGGAGGCAGGATGCTGCACGCAATGCCCGGCGACGCACGGGGGCCGGAGACGCGGATGGTGATGCCCCCGCTCTGCGGCCAATCCGGGGCGTCCGGCGCAGGGGCGGAGAAGGCCGTCGAGGAACTCGCCCCGGCACCGGCGCATCCGTGGGAGCTTCCGCTTCTGGCGGTATGCGCCCTGGTGGGCACAGGGATCATCACCGTCGCCGTCCACACGGTGTGGACGGCGACGGGCTCCTGGGCGTGGACCGCTGTGGCGGCGGCGGCCGTCCCTGCGGCGTGCTGGGCGGCCCGCGGTCTGCGCTACGCACGCCAGCGGGCGGAGTCGGTGAAGATCTCACCCACGCAGTTCCCCGAGGCGTACCGGACGGTCACGGAACTGTCCGCCGTCATGGGGCTGCACCGGGTTCCGGAGGCCTACGTCCGCGCCTCGGGGGGCCGTCTGGCCACGGACGCCTCCGCCCACACCACGCGCCGCTACCTCGTCCTGCCCGACGAACTGTTCGACCCCGACGGGCGCCCGAGGGACCCCGACGCGCTCGCGTTCCTGGTGGCACACCAGATCGGCCACATCACCGCCGGACACCTGTCGTACTGGCGTCGGGTGGCCACGCTCGGCGCGGAACTCGTCCCCGGGCTGGGGGCGTCGCTGGCGCGCGCCATGGAGTACACCGCGGACGACAACGCCTACGCGTGTCACCCGGAGGGCGCGCACACCGTGCGGCTCTTCGCCGGGGGAACACACCTGTACACGAAGGTCAACATGGGCGAGATGGCCGACCGCGCGCGCACCGACCGGGGCGCGACCCTGCTGCTGTACCACCTGCTGTCCAGACGGCCGAGCAACACGCGGAGAATGGCGGCGCTGCGCGACCGGAGGAGGTACGGCCGGGTCTTCCTGTGACCCGGCGCCGCCGGACGGATCACAGGCGGAGGTGGGGGACGGTGCGCTCCTCCTCACGCGCCCAGGCGATGCGGTCGAGGATGCGCGCGTCCATCGGAGGCAGCGCGTCGGGGGCGAACCACCCCACGTCCAGGGACTCATCGCCCCCGGCGTCGAGGTCGCCGCCGGTGTAGCGGCAGCGGAACGCCAGGTCGAGCATCTGCACGCGGTCGCCGTTGGGGTAGGTGTAGGGGTCGTGGGCGACCACGCTGGTCAGTTGCTCCACGGCGACCCGCGCTCCGGTCTCCTCCCGCACCTCGCGCACGAGGGCCTGGGCGGGCTGCTCCCCGGGTTCGAGGATGCCGCCGGGGGTGCACCAGCGCCCGTCGTCGGCACGCCGGTGCAGCAGGACGTCGCCCCCCTCGCTCAGGACCACGGCCGTCACACCGGTGAGCGGGAGCAGGCCGTGGCCGACGTGTCGGCGCAGTTCCACGACGAATTCAGGGATCGGCATAGTGCGCAGCGTAGCGGCGCCGGGGACGGCAGGTCCGTCGATCGGAGCGGGCCGCCCCGCGGTTCAGGGGGTTGCGCCGGGCACGATCTGGATCGCCGACGCCCACCGGAGACCGAGCCGGTCCTGGAGGGTCATGTGGAAGAACTGGAGGGCCTCCAGTTCGCGCGCCCGGCGCAGCGGCCCGGCGTCCAGGGGGTTGAGGCCGCCGCGCCGCGCGAGCTGGACGACGACCTCCTTGGCCGCCTCGTTGTCGGAGGCGACGAACACGTCCAGGGGCAGGTCCCCGTCCAGCCGCCCGGTGGCGAGGACGGCGGCGAAGGCGGTGTTGAACGCCTTGACCACCCGGGCGTCGGGGTTGGCGGCGGCGACCTCCTCCGCCGCGGAGGTTCCCGGTTCGGTGACCAGGGAGTCGAAGGTGGAGAGGTTCACGGGGTTGGCGATGTCGACCACGACCGGTCCGCCCTCGGGGAGTCGGCGGACCACGTCGAGCGTGGCCGGGTAGGGCACGGCCAGCACGGTGGCGTCGGCACCGGCCGCGGCCTCGGCGACAGAGGAGAAGACCTCGACCGTGCCCTCGGGCGCGCCGACCAGCTCCCGCGCCAGGTCCTCGGCCCTCTTCCGGGACCGGGCGACCAGGCGCACGTCGTTGCCCCCGGCCAGGGCGCGGGCGGCGATGCCGAGCGCCATGTCCCCGGCCCCCACGATCAGCACGATCACGGTGTTTCCTCCCCGTCGGTTGGTCCTCTGGGACAGAGTGCCCGCCAGAGGCAGCGGAGAGGGGGAGCACGCGCCGGGGAACGCGGGCCGATCGGCGGAAGGGCCGACGGGTCGGAGTCGCACCAGCGCACCCCCGAGGAGTCCGTGTGCTGAACACGGCCCTTGACCCCCACCCGCCCTACCTGGTGGCCCCGGTCCTGTTCCTGCTGCTGTTCGCCGTGTTCAGCGTGCGGCCGGCCGTTCCCGTGCCGAGCCCGGCGGAGGGCCCCGAACCCCGGATGCCCCGCAACGGCCCCCGGTGCCCTGCGGCTACCCCGCTCCCCCACCGCCGCACGGACCGCAGCCGCCTCCGGGCCCCGAGCCCCGCAACCTCCGACCGGCTGACCGTCAGGAGAACGGGGGCTGCCGCAGGGCGGGAGCCCCCCGCCTACTTCGGCAGGGTGAGGATCTCGGCTCCGTCGTCGGTGATGGCGATGGTGTGCTCGCTGTGCGCCGTGCGGCACCCGGTAGCACTGCGGAGCGTCCAGCCGTCGGCGTCGGTGACGAGGTGGGCGGTGTCGTCCATGACCCACGGCTCCAGCGCCAGCAGCAGCCCGGGGCGCAGCCTGTACCCGCGGCCGGGCCGCCCGTTGTTGGGGACGTGCGGGTCCTGGTGCATCGTCGACCCGATGCCGTGGCCGCCGAACTCGGTGTTGACCCAGTACCCCGCACCGCGCAGGACCGTGCCGATGGCGTGGGAGAGGTCGCCGACGCGCGCTCCGGGCCCGGCGGCGGCGATCCCCGCGCTCAGCGCGCGTTCGGTCGCCTCGATCATCGCCACGCTCTCGGCGGGCCTCGCCTCGCCCACGATGAAGCTGATCGCGGAGTCCGCGGCGATGCCGTCCAGGGAGACGGCGAGGTCGAGTGTGAGCAGGTCGCCGTCGGCGAGCGCGTAGTCGTGGGGCATCGCGTGGAGCACGGCGTCGTTGACGGCCGTGCAGACGTAGTGGCCGAACGGGCCGCTGCCGAATGAGGGCGCGTAGTCGACGTAGCAGGACCGCGCCCCCGCGTCGGCGATCATGTCCCCGGTCCACCGGTCGAGCTCCAGGAGGTTGGTACCGACCGTGCTGCGGCTCCTCAGCGTCCGCAGGATGTCGGCGACCAGGGCGCCCGCCGCCCTGGCCCGGGGGAGGTCGGTGGGCTTGAGGATCTCGATCATGCGCGGCGCCTTCTCCGTGATTCCAATAACTATACCGGTAATACTATACCGGTACTAGAATCGCAGCCATGGTCAGGTTGCCGCTCACAGCCGCCGAGGTCGCACGCGGACAGCGCCTCGGCGCTCTGCTGCGCCGTGCCCGGGGGGAGCGCTCGATGCTCGACGTCGCGCTCGACGCGGGGGTCTCCCCGGAGACCCTCCGCAAGATCGAGTCGGGCCGGGTGGCGACCCCGGCCTTCCCCACCATCGCCGCGATCGCCGACGTCCTCGGCCTCTCCCTCGACGCCGTGTGGACCGAGATCAACCGGACCGAACCCGCGGTCCAGCACACCTGATCGGTCCTTCTCCGGTGCAACCCCTGTGCTGGTGCAGGACTCGGCTACCCGAGCCCTGTGCTGGTGCAGGGCTCGCCCACCTTCTCCCAGGGGCCTCCGGCCGCGAAGACCAGTTCGGCGAAGCGCTCGCCGATACGGCGGTGCCCGGCGGTGTCCTAGCGCTCGGGTGCGGGCCAGTGGCGCAGCAGGGTGTCGAGGGCGTCGAGGGTGCGCGACCAGGTCCGGTCGGTGTCGGGGGCGCTGTGGTCGAAGCCCCCGCCCATCTCCAGGTCGGTGTAGCCGTCGAAGACGCTGCCCAGCAGGCGGACGGCGTGGGTCTGCTCGGCTTCGGGAAGGTCGTAGCCGCGCAGGACCGCGCGGGTCATGCGGACGTGCCGGGGGCCGGCGCTGGCGGCGGCGGTCTCCGGGGCGAGCCGGAAGCGGGTGGCGGCGTAGCGGCCGGGGTGCTCGCGGGCGTAGTCGCGGTAGACGCCGGCCAGCGCGACCAGGGCGTCCTTGCCGGAGCGTCCGGCGAGGGCGTCGGCGGCGCGGTCGGCGAGTTCCTCCAGCGCCAGCAGGGCGATCCGGGTCCTGAGGTCGTGGGAGTTCCTCAGGTGCGTGTACAGGCTCACGGCCTTGACGTCGAACCGGCGGGCGACCTCGGAGAGGGTGACGTGCTCGAACCCGGCCTCGTCGGCGAGGTCGGCCCCCGCCCCCACCAGGAGTTCCGTATTGAGCCGTGCGCGTACCATCATCTCTTCCCCTTGTCCTACGGAGACTCCACTTTTTTCCTAAAGGCATTAGGCAAAGGCGAATCCTCTGTAGGACACGAGGGGCTGATCACACCGCTCCTCCGGGCGGGGCCGGGCTACTCCACGTGGCCGCCCCGGTAGGCCCAGGCGGCGACCTCGACCCGGTTGCGCGCCCCCAGCTTGTTCTGGATGCTCGCCAGGTGGGTCTTGACCGTGCTCACCGTGACGAACAGCTCCGCCGCCGCCTCGGTGTTGGTCAGCCCGCGCGCCACCGCGCGTACCACGTCCAACTCACGGTCGGCCAGCCCGCCCGTGTCCGCCTTCGGGCGCGGGCCCTTCCCCGTGAAGTGCCGCAGCAGCCGGACCGTGACGCGCGGGGAGACCAGGGCGTCGCCCCGGGCCGCCGCGCGCACCGCCTCGATCAGCAGCGCCGGACCGGCGTCCTTGAGCAGGAACCCGACGGCCCCGCCGGTCAGCGCGGCGTGGACGTACTCGTCCAGGTCGAACGTGGTCACCACGACCACACCCGCGCCGACGACACCCGCCTCGCCGAGGTGGCCGCACGCGTCAGAGGAACCGAGTCCTGAACCCGGGTGCACGCCTCACCCGTGAGCGGCCACGGACGCTCTGGGAACGGACACCGACGGTCCGTCCCATCATTCCAGCGAACTTCCCTCACAATTCGGACCAAAAACTCTCTTCAGGCCAGAGGAACAAAAAGGGTTGGTTCTTTTACACACCAGCACTGAACTGGGACGATGGGCAACCTGATTGTCGTCGTGGTGCTTTTTCGCAGAAAAGTTCGCACGACCGGCCACCATCCTCTACTCTGTGTTCCGACCACCGAAAACACGAATGACCCCGCGGCGTTTATAAGCGCCCGGGGCCGTGGCCAGCAATTCGGACCTAACAAAGAAACCTTGCCAGCGTGCCCTATTCTATCCCTGCCCTCCTGCGCGCAACCGCCCGGCTCCTGTTCGCCCTCACCGCCCCGGCGCGCGGACGCCACGCCCGCCCCGCTGGCCTCCCCGAACTCCGTCGACGCCGCTCCACCCGAGTCCGCCGCTCCACCCGAGTCCGCCGCTACGCCCCGCCGCCCCACCCCGAGCAGGCCGCCGCTCCCCCGCCACCGCGTCCCGCGCCGCTCCTGGAGCCCGCCCCCGCGCCGATCCCGGCCGAGGAGGTGGCACTGATCCGCGGCTACTACCGGGCCTTCGAGGACGAACGCGCACTGCGCCGCCGGGAGCAGGCCCGCGCACGCCTCAACCGCTGGACGGCCGGGGCCGCCGCCCCCGCGAGCCCGGCGGCACGCCCGGCGCCGGTCCCCGCGTCGCGTCCGGCCCCCGGGGGCGACCTCCTGGCCCCGTACGCCTTCACCGCCTGACACCGGCGTGCCGGGCGGGGCGCGGCCTCCCTCCTGAAGTCGCCCTCCTAGGCTCGGACCGGACACACCCGGCGAGCCGCCCGACGGAGGAACCCCATGACGACGCCGTACCCGCCGCAGAAGGAGACCGCCGACGGGGCGATCGACGAGTACGAGAAGTTCTGCGACCTGGTCGCCGGGCTCACCCCCGAGCAGTGGGACGCGCCCACGCGCTGCGAGGGATGGGCCGTCCGCGACGTGGCGGGGCACGTGTTCGGCGTGGCCGTCGACATCACGGACCGCGCGTCGGGGCAGCGCTCCGCCGACGACCAGGCTGCGGCCTACCGCGGCCTCAAACCCGCTGCCCTGGCCGAGGACCTGCGCGGGAAGGCACGGGCGCTGCGGGGTCCGTTCGCGGGGATGAGCGAGCGCTCCTGGACCTCCCCCGGCCCGATGGGCTACCGGCGCGGGGAGAGCGTGCTCCTGCTCCTGCAGGACACCTACGTGCACGCCGACGACATCCGCGCGGCGCTCGGCCTGCCCTCCGACCGGGGCCCCGGTCTGGCGGCGACGGTGGACTTCGTCCGCTTCGCCCTCGAAAGGCGCGGTGCGGACCCGGCCCGGTTCGTGCTGGAGGGCGTGGGCACCGTGGAGGTGGGCGAGGGCGGCCCCGAGGTGCACGGGGACCCGCTGGACTTCGTGCTCGTGGGGACCGGCCGCAAGGACCCGGCCGCGTGCGGCCTGGACACGGTTCCCAACATCTACGGGTGAGGGCGGCCCGGCCGGGCCGCCCTCCCGCCCCTGTCCTCGCGCCACGGGACAGGGGCCCTGCGGTACACGGCCGGGGCGGCGTCGGCGGGTGGTTGCCCACGCGCCCGGCCCACCAGAAGCTGTTTTGTGAACGCGGTGCTGCACCACAGGGGGTGTTGCTCGGGCGCCCACGGGGTTCTGGAGGTACCGGAGGCGTGTTCGCGAGGAACGAGTGAACACGCCGTAGGTGCCGTAGGTTCCCGTTCCACGGGCGTCCGAGCACGAACCGAAGCGAAGCGGAGGTTCAAAGAGGGCACAGCCTACCCGGCCTGGCGCTTGGCCTCCAGAGCCTCCATGGCGGTGACGGCGGTGGCCACGGTCCGGTGGACCGGGACCTGGCGGTGCAGGCCGACCAGGCGGACGACCTTGGTGACGCGCTCGTTGAGAGCGGCGAGCGCGAGGGAACCGCCCCGCTCGCGGACGGTCCGGTAGGCGTTGATGATGACGTTGAGCCCGCTGGAGTCCATGAAGTCCAGCTTGGACAGGTCCAGGATCAGCCAGGACCCGTGCTCGTCGATGGCGGACTCGATCTGTTCCTGGAGGTCGGCGGCGGTCGCGATGTCGAGTTCTCCCTCGACCGCGACGATGACGCTGCGGCTGTCTACCCGCGTGCTCAGCCCGAGCCTGTGCACGTTCACTCCTCCCGGCCCCACGGTCGGTTGTCGGGGGTCCTTGGCTTCACCATACGCAGACCGACGGATCGCGCTGACTGAGATCCGGTGGCACTCCCGCACCGGATCCCGGGATGGCTGACGCGCCCGAGAGTCTGGTAAGTCGTTGGACACACACGGTATAGGCGATCGGCCCGATCGGGAATGGCGACAGCGAGGAATTTTTCTTTCCCGTTCACTCATGCGATCCATAACACCTGGTTCGCCCACTGACACGGTGTTATTTCACCAGTTGGGGCGATCGGAGCCGTTCACCTGGAGGTAAGAAAACCTTCACCGCAAGGATAGTGACCGAATCATCACTCTATGGAGTGAATATCACTCTGGGTGACATTCCTCGTGAACGCCTCGACGAGTCCGCGGGCGGCCAGCGTCGCCGTGGTCTCCCCGGACCGCACCCCCGCCTCCAGTCCGGGCAGGAGCGCACTCACCCGCGGATCACGCAGGAAGGTGTCCATCACCTGGTCGCGCACCTGGTCCCACATCCAGCTCACGCGCTGCTCGCTGCGCCGCTCGGCCAGAGCTCCGCCGCGCTCCAGCATCCGGCGGTGTTCGAGCACGGACTCCCACACCCGGTCGAGGCCGTCCCCGCTCAGACCGCTGCACGTGAGCACGGGCGGACGCCAGTCGGGATGCACCGGCCGCAGCAGCCGCATCGCCCGGGACAGCTCCCGCGCGGCTCGGCGGGCGTCGTCGGCGTGCGGACCGTCGGCCTTGTTCACCGCGACCACGTCGACCAGCTCCAGCACACCCTTCTTGATGCCCTGGAGCTGGTCGCCCGTACGGGCCAGGGTGAGCAGCAGGAAGCAGTCGACCATGGCGGCGACCGTCACCTCGGACTGCCCCACCCCGACGGTCTCCACCAGCACCACGTCGAACCCGGCGGCCTCCATGAGCAGCATGGTCTCCCGTGTGGCCCGGGCCACGCCGCCGAGGGTCCCCGCCGTGGGCGAGGGACGGATAAACGCGTTCGGGTCCACCGACAACCGCGCCATGCGGGTCTTGTCACCGAGGATGCTGCCACCCGTGCGCGTGGAGGAGGGGTCCACGGCCAGGACCGCCACCCGGTGGCCGGACCCGGTGAGCACGGTGCCGAGCGCGTCGACGAACGTCGACTTGCCCACCCCCGGCACACCGGTGATCCCCACCCGCAGGGCGCTACCGGTATGGGGGAGGAGCCTCACCAGCAGGTCCTGGGCGGCCCGGGCGTGGTCGGGGCGGCGGGACTCCACGAGGGTGATCGCCCGCGCCAGGGTCGGCCGGTGCCCCGCCAGGACACCCTCGGCGAGGGCGGCGGGGTCCGGACGGCGGCGCCCGCGCCCGCGCGCGGCGCCCCCTGCCGCGCTCACTCCCCCTCCAGCCGGGCTTCCAACTGATCGAGCAGGTCGAGGGCGGCCTCGGCGATCACCGTTCCGGGCGGGAAGACCGCCGCCGCGCCCTCCTTCTTGAGCGCGTCGACGTCCGCGGGCGGGATGACGCCGCCCACCACGATCATGACGTCCTCCCGCTCCAGCGCGGTGAGCTCCTCGCGCAGCGCCGGGACGAGGGTGAGGTGGCCGGCCGCCAGCGACGAGACCCCCACCACGTGCACGTCGGCCTCCACCGCCTGGGCGGCCACCTCAGCGGGGGTCTGGAACAGCGGGCCGACGTCGACGTCGAAGCCCAGGTCGGCGAAGGCGGTCGCGATGACCTTCTGCCCCCGGTCGTGCCCGTCCTGGCCCATCTTGGCGACCAGGATGCGGGGGCGGCGGCCCTCCTCCTCGGCGAACGCCTCGATGCGCGCAGCGACGCGCTCCATCAGGTCGGCGGCGCTCGCGCCGCTCGCGGCCTCGTCCCTGTACACACCCTGGATGGTACGGACCTGCCCGGCGTGGCGGCTGAACACCCGCTCCATGGCGTCGGAGATCTCCCCGACGGTGGCCTTGGCGCGGGCCGCGTCCACGGCGGCGGCCAGCAGGTTGCCGTGCAGGGACTCGTCGGCGGCGGACTCGCGCCCGGCGGCCTCGGTGAGGGCGTCCAGGGCGGCGCGCACGGCCCGCTCGTCGCGCTCCCCGCGCAGACGGCGCAGCTTCTCGATCTGCCGGGCGCGCACCTCGGCGTTGTCGACCTTGAGCACCTCGATCTCGTCGCGGATGTCGGATCGGTACTTGTTGACGCCGATCACCGGCTGGCGGCCGGAGTCGATCCGGGCCTGGGTGCGGGCGGCGGCCTCCTCGATGCGCATCTTGGGCAGGCCCCCGTCGATCGCGGCGGCCATGCCGCCCGCCCGCTCCACCTCCTGGATGTGCGCCCACGCCCTGGTCGCGAGCTCCCGGGTGAGCCGCTCGACGTAGTAGCTGCCGCCCCACGGGTCGACCGTGCGGGTGGTGCCGGACTCCTGTTGCAGGAACAACTGGGTGTTGCGGGCGATGCGGGCCGAGAAGTCGGTGGGCAGGGCCAGCGCCTCGTCCAGGGCGTTGGTGTGCAGCGACTGGGTGTGCCCCTGGGTGGCGGCCATCGCCTCCACGCAGGTGCGGGCGACGTTGTTGAACACGTCCTGGGCGGTGAGCGACCACCCGGAGGTCTGGGAGTGGGTGCGCAGGCTCAGCGACTTGTCCTGCACCGCGCCCAGGTCCCTGACCAGGCGCGCCCACAGCAGGCGGGCGGCGCGCAGCTTGGCGACCTCCATGAAGAAGTTCATACCGATCGCCCAGAAGAAGGACAGGCGCGGCGCGAACCGGTCCACGTCCAGACCCGAGCGCTGCCCGGCGCGGATGTACTCCACGCCGTCGGCGAGGGTGTAGGCCAGTTCGAGGTCGGCCGTGGCCCCGGCCTCCTGCATGTGGTAGCCGGAGATGGAGATGGAGTTGAACCGCGGCATCCGCTGCGAGGTGTAGGCGAAGATGTCGGAGATGATCCGCATCGACGGCTTCGGTGGGTAGATGTAGGTGTTGCGGACCATGAACTCCTTGAGGATGTCGTTCTGGATGGTCCCCGACAACCGCTCGGGGGGCACCCCCTGCTCCTCGGCGGCGACGATGTACAGCGCCAGGACGGGCAGTACCGCGCCGTTCATGGTCATGGACACGCTCATCCGGTCCAGCGGGATGCCGTCGAAGAGCGTGCGCATGTCGTAGATGGAGTCGATCGCCACCCCGGCCATGCCGACGTCGCCGGACACGCGCGGGTGGTCGGAGTCGTAGCCGCGGTGGGTGGCCAGGTCGAAGGCGACGGACAGGCCCTTCTGCCCGGCCTCCAGGTTGCGCCGGTAGAAGGCGTTGGAGGCCTCGGCCGTGGAGAAGCCCGCGTACTGGCGGATGGTCCACGGCTGGTTGACGTACATGGTGGGGTAGGGGCCGCGCAGGTAGGGCGGGATGCCGGGCAGGCCGTCCACGAAGTCGAGCCCCGCCCGGTCGGCGGCGGTGTACAGCGGCTTGACGCGGATGCCCTCGGGGGTCTCCCACTCCAGGGCGTCAGTGTCCTTGCCGCTGTGGTCGCGGACGGCGTCGCGCCAGGCTGCGGCGTCCCCGGTGGACGCGGGCGGCTCGGCGGGTACCCCTGAGAAGTCGGGGATCATGCGCTCGCCCTCTGGGAGGTCGCGGACGGGTCGGTGGTGAGCAGGTCCAGCAGGTCGGTCAGCAGGGCGACGGCGTCGCACCCCCGGTGGGCGAAGCCGTCGACGCCGGCGTCCCGGTAGGTGGCGCGGGGTGCTCCGGCGAGCAGGACCAGGTGGGCCCCAGCCCCCTTGAGGGCGCGGGCGGCCGCCTCCGCGTGCTCGGCGTAGACGGTGTCGGAGGAGCACAGGACGGCGACGCGGTGTCCGGAGGCGGAGAAGGCGCGGACGGCGGCCTCGGGCGTGTCGAGCGGCCCGGGCCGATCGGCGGCGATCCCTCCGGCGGCGAGGAGGTTCGCGGCGAAGGAGGCGCGGGCGGTGTGCGCGGCGACGGGACCGAGCGTGGCCAGGAACGCGGTGGGCCGGTGGCCGGTGTCGCCCGTCTGGCGGTCGGCGCGGTCGCGCAGGGCCTCGAAGTCCTCGGCGTAGCGCCGGACGGAGAAGGCACCCGTGGCCGGGGGGCCGCCCGGCGCGGGCGGGCGCACCAGGGGGGTCTCCTCCAGGTCGGGGAACTCGCTGACCCCGGTCAGGGGTGCGCGGCGGTGGGCGATGTCGGCGCGGCGCCGCTGCCACACCTCGTCGACGCGCTCGCGCAGCATGCCGGTGGCGATGGCCTCGGCCAGACCGCCTGCGGCCTCGGTCTCCTGGAAGAACGCCCATCCGGCACGGTACAGGTCGCGGGTGAGCGACTCGACGTAGAAGGAGCCGCCGGCCGGGTCGATGACACGGGCCAGGTGGGACTCCTCGATGAGCAGTGACTGGGTGTTGCGTGCGATGCGGCGGGCGAAGTCGTCGGGCAGGCCGACAGCGGAGTCGAAGGGCGTGACGGTGACCGAGTCGGCGCCCCCGACACCCGCGGCGAAGCAGGCGACGGTGGCGCGGACCATGTTCACGTGCGGGTCGCGGCGGGTGGTCATCGCCGACGAGGTGACGGCGTGCAGGCGCAGGGTGCGCTGTTCGGGGGGCAGGCCGCAGGCGGCCAGGACCTGGTTCCACATGGCGCGCACGGCCCGGAGCCCGGCGATCACGGAGAACTGGTCGGCGTCGGCGGACAGGCGGAACTCGATGCGGCGCACGGCGTCGGCCAGGCCGAGTCCGGCTGCGGTGAGGGCGCGCAGGTGGGCGGTGCCGGCGGCGATGGCGGTGCCCAGTTCCTGTGCCGGGGAGCCGCCCGCCTCGTGGACGAGGGTTCCGTCGGCGACGAACAGGCCCAGGCCCGGACGGCCCCGGGCGCACTCCGCGGCGAAGCGGGCCGCGTCGGCGGGGTCGGGGCGCTCACCCAGCCGAGCGGCGGTGGCGAGGGGGTCGATGCCCAGGTGGGAGCGGACGCCGCTGTCGGGGACCCCGGCGTCGGCATGGGCGCGCAGCAGGGCGCGGGCGGCGTCGGCGTAGTCGGCCCCGGCGGACAGGACGACGGGGGCGAGGTCGAGGTGGACGTCGGCGAGGGCCTCGCCCAGTGAGGCGGCGGGTACCCCGGAGGGGCCCACGGCGATCCACAGGGAGCCCGCGCCGTTCACCAGGTCGTCGTACAGGCGGGGCCGCAGGACACGCGGGTCGGGGTCGGTGTGTCGGGCGCGGAGGTCCCACCCGCCGAGGACCGCGCCCTCGGGCCGGTAGCCCCGGGTGAAGGGGGGCAGGCCGGGGTAGCCCGGGTCGGCCTGGGCGGGTTCGGCGGTGTGGAGCGGGGCGATGTCGAAGCCGTCGTGGGTGCGGGTGGCCAGCACCGTCTCGGGGGTATCGGCGAGCTGCTCCTCGGAGACACCGCTCCTGCGCAGCGCGGCGGAGGCGAGTTCGCGCCACCTCTCGCGGGTGGCCGCGGGGAACCCTTCGGCCAGGCGGGGATCGGTGGAACCACCGGCCGCCCTATCAGAGACGTCCATGCCGAAATGGTATAAAACCCGATTCGGTTTGGTGGGGTCAGGGGTCAGGGGTCAGCATGGCGGAAAATGGCCAATGGCGGACAACGGCCAATGACGGAAAACGGCCATAGGCGGAGCGTTCCTCTCCAGGAGAACGCACCCCGGCTCTCCCGTGCCCGGTGACCGCAGGTCAGGCGACCCCCTCGCTCGGGTTCGCGGAGGGGGCGCCGCTCGGGCTCCGCGAGGGGGCCTCCTCCGGCTCCTCTCCGGGGGGCGGCCCGAAGACGAAGCGCTGACGCCCCTGCACGAGGATCGCGTGGCCGCTGTCGGTGACCGCCTCGACGTAGGCGGTCATCTCGTCGGCGACGACGTCCATGGTCTCCGCCTCCAGCACCAACTGACGGTCCCCTCCGTCGTTGGTGCGGGAGTCGGCGTAGACGAGCCCGTCGTGGGCGAAGGCCGGGGCGAGGGACACGTCGTCCTCCTCCAGGCCCCACCGGACCTCGCCGTCTGCAAGGCCGACGGCGACCAGAGTGGCCTCGCCGCTGGCCTGGGGCAGCAGCAGGGTCCCCGTGGCCCCGTCATAGAGGCTGCCTGGGACACCACTGGTCTCGAAGGGGGCACGGACCGGGTTGGGGCCGGGCTCCTCCAGGAACCACAGCAGCGCGCCGTCGGCGGGATCGTAGGCGGCGAGGACGGAGGGGTCCTCCGGCCCGGTCCAGCGCACCAGCAGGACACGTTCACCGGCCCCCGCGCCGTCCTCGTCCTCGGGAAGTGTGTACACGCCGAGCACCCGCGGCGCGGAGAGCAGCATCGAGGAGCCCCTGCCCAGCTCCCCGTCGTCGCGGCCGAGGGCCCACAGCTCCTCGCCCGCGTCGTCCCCGGCGAGGGAGTGCGCCCGCAGTCCGGCATCGGCCGACTCCAGCAGGACGAGGTCCTCCCAGGCGGCCACGGGCACGCCCAGAGCGGCCTCCGGCCCCTCCTCCGGCTCCTCCCGACCGCCGTCCTCGGGGCCGTCGGAGGGCCCGTCCGGGGACGGCGACGGAGACGCCTCGTCTTCCGGTTCCACCGGGTCGAGTGTGTACTCCCACAGCACCGCGCCCTCGGCACCCAGCACCGCGTAGTCGCCGCCGGGCTCCTCCGCGGACCACCCCTGGGGGTAGCGCACGGCGATCCCGTCGAGGTAGGTGTCGCCCTCCTCCTCGGGCTCCCACACGCGCTTCCCGGCCGCGTCGAGGGCGAACCGGCCGTCCTCGTCCGACATGAGCAGGACCCGCTCGCCCGCGCCGTCGGCGCCGAACCCGAGGAACCGGGCCTCGCCCTCCCAGAGGGTCGTGCCGGTGGCGGCGTCGTGCAGCAGGTGGCGGTCCTCGCTCCCGGAGCTGAAGAGGAAGGCGGAGCCGACGGGGCTGATCCGCACCCCCGCCGGATCGTTGATGAGGGCGTGGACCTCGGCCTCGTCGCCGTGCAGGAAGCGCAGGACATCGCCGTCGATCCCCGGCGGAGGGTCACCGGTGAAGTCCGTGGGAACCGGGGTGGGCTCCCGGCTGGGCTCGGGGGCGACGGGCTCGGGAGCGGGCGTGCAGGCCGCCACCAGTACCGCGAGCCCGCAGGAGACCACCTGGGGAACGCGGGCGCTGCGCATGGACGGTCTCTCCCCACGAACGATGGTGTTTACGGCAGATCCTAAGCGGCGGCCCCGGGTGGACACCCACGGCGGGGACGACTCGTTACTGAGGTGTAAACGTCCCACACCCGCGCTCACGGTTCCACTTCGACCACGGTGGACCCTCTGACCTGGGACTGCGCTCTGCCTCCGGTGAGTTCGGCCAGGCGGACGCCGAAGTCCGCCAGCTCGGCCTCGGGCAGGGCCACCTCGATCCGGACGCGGTCCCCGTAGGCGACGTCGCGCACGGTGTGGGAGGAGCCGCGCAGGTCGCTCTCCAGTCGTCCGCCGAGGACGTAGTCGGCGAAGACGTCCACCACGAGGAGGCGTCGGCGCTCCAGCACGCCGACCTCGTCGACGGCGGCGGAGACCGCGCTGCCGTAGGCGCGGATGAGCCCGCCCGCTCCGAGCTTGACGCCCCCGAAGTAGCGGGTGACCACGGCGACCGTGTCGGTGAGGCCGCGGTGGCGCAGCACCTCCAGCATGGGGACGCCGGCGGTGCCGCCCGGCTCGCCGTCGTCGCTGGAGCGCTGCACGCCGCCGTCCTCGCCGAGCACGTAGGCGGTGCAGTTGTGGGCCGCACTCCAGTGCTCCCTGCGGCGCTCGGCGATGAACCCGCGCGCGGCGTCCTCGTCGTCCACCCTGGCCAGGGCACAGAGGAAGCGGGATTTGCGGATCTCGGTCTCGACCTCTCCGCCGCGTCTGATGGTGCGCATATCGCCTGTTCGTCGGTAGTCCGTACCGGGTCCAGTCTGCCACCGCGCGGCGGAGCGTCGGCGTGCGGGCCACCGTTCGCCCCCGGAGCCGCCGCCACACCCGGGAGCACAATGGACGCATGGACCACGCCTCGATCGCCGCCGCCCGAGCTCTCGCCGACCCCGTGCGGCGCCGACTGTACGAGTACGTCGCCGCCTCGGGGGACGAGGTGAGCCGTGGCGGGGCGGCCGAGGCGCTCGGCCTCCAGCGCACCCTGGCCGCCCACCACCTGGACCGGCTGGTGGAGGCGGGCCTGCTGGAGGTGGCGCTGGGCAAGACGAGCGGCAGGGAGGGCCCGGGGTCGGGGCGCCCGGCCAAGCTGTACCGGCGGGCGGAGCGCGAGCTGTCGCTGAGCCTTCCGCCGCGCGACTACGAACTCGCCTCGCGGGTGCTGGCCGATGCCCTGGAGCGGTGCGGAGCGGAGGAGGCGGTGTACGCCTCGGCGCGCGAGGAGGGCCGCCGGATCGGCGGGGAGGGTGGGGACCGGCCCCTGACGGAGCTGCTGGAGGAGCGCGGCTACGAGCCCGAGTCCGGCGACGGGCGGCTCCTGCTGCGCAACTGCCCGTTCCACTCGTTGGCCCGGGCCTTCCCTCCCCTGGCCTGCGGTCTGAACGTGGAGTTGCTGCGCGGGGTGCTGGAGGCCCGCGGCGAGGGGAACACGCGGGCCAGGATGGACCCCGCTCCCGGCCGCTGCTGCGCGGTGATTTCTAAAAACAATACAGATTGACATAGAAACCGGACCGTGCTCTGCTGAGGGCCGTGACCGACTCCTCCCCCACCCACCACCTCGCGCAACTGAACATCGCCCGGATGCGCGCGCCGCTGGACTCCCCGGCCATGTCGGGCTTCGTCGACCGGCTCGACGGGATCAACGCCCTGGCCGAGGGCTCCCCCGGCTTCGTCTGGCGCCTGGTCGACGGGGACGGCGACGACGCGACCGGCCTGCGGCCCTTGGGCGACGACACCATCGTCAACATGTCGGTCTGGGAGACCGTAGACTCCCTCTGGAATTTCACGTACCGCAGCGGGCACATGGAGCCGCTCCGGCTCCGCCGCCAGTGGTTCGAGCACATGGGGGAGGCCCACACCGTGCTGTGGTGGATCCCCGCCGGAACCGTCCCCACCCTCGACGAGGCCTGGGAGCGGCTCAACTTGCTGCGCACGGACGGCCCCTCCGCCGAGGCCTTCACCTTCCGCTCCCCCTCCTCGCCCCCCTCACCCCAAAATTAACGACACTTGGTCGTCACTTGATTACTTTGAGTAAGATGGCGGACGACCGATCAGACCATCCCGGGAGTCCCGCCCATGCGCACGACCTCGCTCACCGTCGGCCTGGCGCTGACCGCGCTCATCGCCACCGGATGCGCCGCCGACGAAAGCTCCGGCGGCACCACGGGAGAGGAGAGCGCCGCCACCAACGAGAGGGCGCCGCAGCCCACCGCCTCCCCCAGCGTCACCGTCTCCACCTTCATGCCGGTCGGTGAGACCGAGTCCACCTTCACCTACGACGAGACTGCGGTCCCGGCCGGCGCCACCTCCGACATCCAGGTCCGGGTGGAGGAGGGCCAGACCTTCGTGCAGTTCACCGGCACCGGACTGGAGCCGGAGCGCGAGTTCGGCGCCCACGTGCACACCGACCCCTGCGGCGAGGACCCCGCGGACGCGGGCCCGCACTACCAGAACGAGCAAGACCCGGCCGCGACCGCGGACGAGCCCTCCAACGACCCCGCCTACGCCAACCCCGAGAACGAGGTCTGGCTGGACTTCACCACCGACGAGACCGGCAACGTCGTCGCCGACTCCACCGTCGACTGGGAGTTCCGCGAGGGCGAGGCCAACTCACTGGTTCTGCACGAGCACCACACCAAGACCGGCGAGGGCGAGGCCGGCAAGGCGGGCGACCGTCTCGCGTGCGTCACCGCACAGTTCTGAGGGGCCCGAGCCGGGCGACGGTTCGCGGAAACCCCGGTTCCGCCCCTGTGAGGAAATCGCCCGACACTCCGTCCGGGCTGCCGCCTTTTCGCGTGATCCTGTAGCTAAATGACACAGAGTAATCAATTCCGTGCCCACGGACCGCGTTCGCGACCGGCGGGTACGGCCGAAGAGGGGAACGCCGTGCCGATCCGCCCACAGAACCTCGCCACCATGTCCGCCACCATCGCCGGCGCGGTCTCCGGCCTGACCAGCGAGGAGAAGGACTCCTCGACCGTACGGGTCGTCTTCGAGTCGGGCTTCGAGCAGGACGTGCGCAACGGCGGATGCCGCACGCTCACGACCGGCCAGGGCGGGGTCGTGGAGGTCGCCTCCGAGGCGGGCACCAGGTTCGCGCTCTTCGCCGGAACGAGCTGCCAGGGCAGCCGCGCCCTGGCCTCGGGCAGCGGGAACGTCCGGTTCGGCGACCCCGTCCTGGCGGGCGCCATCGTCATCGGCTGACCGTCCCGGACCGTGCGCACCGCCGCCCCACAGGCGGTGCGCCCCACCCTCCGGATGCTCCTATGGATATCAGCCCTCCTCGGGCCCGAAACCCTCCAGGCACAGGTCCAGCAGCGCCTGGATCCGGGCGGTGAGCCGCTCCCTGTCGTACTCCCGCAGTGAGGCCCCTCCCTCGGTGGCCCGGAGCCGGGCCACACCGATCAGCACGGAGGCGAGGAGGGAGGCGTGCACCCGCGCGTCCGGCCCGCCCAGGTAGGCGGTGAGGGGCTCCACCATGGCGGACCTGACCCGCCCCTCGTACACCGCCTTGAGTTCGGGGTCACCGGCGGAGTTGTCCACGACGCGCTGCAACGGCGACCCCTCGCCGTACAGGCGGCTGACGGCGTGCTCGGCCAACCGCCGCGTGAGGGTGGCGGGGTCCCCCTCGATGATGCCGGGGAAGACGCCGACCTCCCACAGCAGTTGGGTGAGCAGACCGCGTTTGGATCCGAAGTAGCGGTTGATGAGGGCCACGTTGACCCCGGCGTGGGCGGCGATCATCCGTGAGGAGACCGCGCCGTAGCCCTCCCGGGCGAACAGCTCCCGTGCGCTCTCCAGGATGCGCGCACGTGTCGCCTCACGACCGCGCAGTGGCGGGGAACCGCCTTCGCCCTCTTCGGAACGGGCCATCTGCCTCCCCCTCGGCGACCGTGGAATGGACGTTCGATCCCCTCAGAGTGGCACCAACAGCCCGGGGTCGTACACGACAGACGCGGTGAGAGAGACCGACACGACAGACCGCCGCCCGCTCACCCCTTCGCTCCGGGACCCGCACCGCTTCGTCGAGCACGGAGATCACAGGTAGCGGCGGTAGCCGTCGGAGGAGTCCCCGAACCCGAGCCTGACACAGAACCCGGAGGGGGCCGCGCCACCCTCGTGCGCGAGCATCTCCACCTTGTAGCAGCCGGAGTGCGTGGCCCGGTCCACCGCGTCCTCCAGCAGCGCCCGGCCCACGCCCTGTCCCCTGCGCTGGGGATCGACCACCAGGTTGTCCACCGCGGCCCAGGGCTGGGCGTCGTGGGTCAGGTTGGCCACGATCATCAGGTCGAGCGTTCCCACGATCTGGCCACGGTCCTCGGCGACCAGGACCATGCGGTCGGGGTCGCTCTCCATCCGCGTCCACGCGCGTACCGCGGCGGAGGACATGCGCACATGCGCGCTCCGGGCACCGGCGGGGTCGCCGACCTCTCGGAGCAGGCGCAGGATCGCGCCGAGGTCGGAACGGATGGCCGCACGTATCATCATGGCTTTCGGCATCGTAGCCGACAGCGCCCACCAAAGCGGACTTCACTTCATAACCGCCCCCACAACACCACAGGGCGGGACCGGTGGCCCCACCTTCCACCGTGTTCGGCGCAAGGCAACGGCCGGTCCCGCCCGGGCTGTGTCCTTTCGAACCTCCGCTCCGCTTCGACCCGCCACCACCCCGTGGCGCGGCGCCGCGTTCGGAGAACGGTTCCTAGTCCCTGCGGATGATCCGCACACCTTCCTCGGAGGCCGGGGGCTCCTGCTGACCGAGCTCCGGCCTGCGGTAGACGCCGGTGAAGCCGTCGGCGTCACCGGCGGCCGGAGGCGTGGGGCGCTGCGTCCCGCCGGGGGCCGCCGGTCCGTCCGGTGCGGGCCCCTGGACGGGGGTGCCGCGCGGCGGCTCGGCGGGGGTGCCCGCCTGAGGAGGACGCTGCGCCGTTCCGCCGCCGGGCTGCTGCGTCGGAGCCTGGCCCGGCCTGATCCGAACCGTAGCGTCGTCGTCCCGGCGGATCGGCGGGATCCTCGTGGTCGCCTCGTCCTGGTCCCGACCGACCGGCGGGATCCTCGTGGTCGCCTCGTCCTGGTCCGGGGCCTGCTGAGGGGCGGGGGCCTTGGCCTCCTCCTTCTTCGGCTCCGGCTTGGGCTGAGCAGCCACGGGCCTGGCGGCCTGCGGCCCGCCCGCTGGTGCGGGCTTCTCCGGGGCCTTGGGCTCCTTCTCCGCGGCCTCCTTGGCGGCCTGCGCCGCGTCCTCACGGGAGAGCCCGGTCTCCAGGGCACCGGCCTTGTCCTCGGCCTCCACCAGGTCGGCCAGGGTGAAGTGCATGTCCTTGAGACGGCGCAGCGCCTCGGCGTGCGTGGCGGTGAGGGTCGCCAGCCTGCGGTCCGCCGTGTCGTGGATCTTCTTGGCGCGCGCCTCGGCCTCACTCAGGCGCCGGTCGCCCTCGGTCTTGGCGTTCTTGCGGAGCTCGTCGGCCTCCTGCTTGGCGTCGGAGACCATCGTGTTGGCCTCCTCCCGAGCGGAGGAGACGATGCGCTCGGCGTGCTCCTCGGCATCCTTGCGGTGCTTGGCCAGCTCCTCCTTGGCCTTGTTCTCCCGCTCCTGGATCTCGGCGTCGACCTTGGCCCGGCGCTCCTTGGCCTCCTCCTCGGTGATCCTCAGGATCTCCGCCATACGCTCGCTGATCTGCTCGTGCTCAGGCTTGACCTGGGCCTTCTCACGAGCGACCGCGAGGTCGCGCTTGGTCTGCTCCAGCTCGTCGTCCATGCGCTGGAGACGCTCGCGGAGGTCCTTGGACTGGTTGTCCATCCGTACGTAGTAGTCATCGACGTGCGCCTTGTCGTAACCGCCCTTGCGCACCGTCGGGAACCTGTCCTGCTGCAATCCGCCGCCCGGCAACATCTCGTTATGCGCCTTTCATGTCCCTCACACCCTTCGACCGAACTTTGCGAAAGGTGCTGATTACCCCGTACCCAGTTGGTTCGGACACCCACCGTGGAAACGACTCCACCGAGGGCCCCTCTCCCTCGCCGCACCGACCGGCCAGACGGGGGTCACCAGCCGAAAGCGGAGTGTGATGTCGCGCATACCCTATAAAGGACCAAGGTAGACACGCCTGACACCACCGCGTCAAGCGCTGTGAGGGGTACCGTGCCGTGTGAACCCTGGTCACGTCCTACTAAGGTATGCGCGATCATCCCCGTGCGAGGGCCGAGCGGTCAACTCACCCTCGGCCCGCACCGGCCGCGAGTCTGTGGAGGACACGAGATGGACAGTGCGCCGCACAGCGGCCCCGAGGGCACCCGCCCCAGGATCGGCCGGGCCGCCTTCGGCGAACCCGACGTCCATCCCAGCGCGTGGGTGGCGCCCGGCGCGGTCGTGGTCGGCCGTGTCCGCCTCGGTGCCGCCAGCAGTGTCTGGTACGGCTCGGTCCTGCGCGCCGACACCGAGGACATCGTGGTCGGCGAACGGGTGAACATTCAGGACCAGTGCGGCATGCACTCCGACCCCGGACAGCCCGCGATCCTGCACGACGGCGTCAGTCTCGGGCACAAGGCGATGGTGCACGGAGCGGTCGTGGAGGAGGGCGCGCTCATCGGGATCGGCGCGATCGTCCTCGGCGGTGCCCGCGTGGGCGCGGGCGCGCTCGTGGCCGGGGGCGCCCTGGTCCCCCCGGGCAAGACCGTGCCGCCGAACACGCTGTGGGCGGGTGTCCCCGGCAAGGTGGTCCGGGAGCTGGACGACGACGACCGCGCCGTCCTGGAGCACACCCCCGCCCATTACGCGGACCTGGCGCTGCGCCACAGGGACGTGACCTGGATCTGAGGGCCGGGTCACCGCGCCGCGGACGACCGCTGAGGGTGGTGGTGGGCGACAGTGAAAAGAAGCTGCGGCCCAAGGCCATCGTTTGAGGGTGGTGGCGGGCGACAGTGAAAAGAAGCTACGGCCCAAGGCCATCGTTTGAGGGTGGTGGTGGGCGACAGTGAAAAGAAGCTACGGCCCAAGGCCATCGTTTGAGGGTGGTGGCGGGCGACAGTGAAAAGAAGCTACGGCCCAAGGCCATCGTTTGAGGGTGGTGGTGGGCGACAGTGAAAAGAAGCTGCGGCCCAAGGCCATCGTTTGAGGGTGGTGGTGGGCGACGGGTGGGCTGACTAGACCGGGTAGGTCCCACATCCCCCCCTGGTCCTCACGGGTCATGCGCGGGCGGCACCGGGCGGCGTAGCGTTGGATCGAAGGCACGCCCCGTGGTCCGGGTCCGTCGCACCCGCACACGCCGCTCCGGCGGCGGGGGCTCCCGTCGACTCGCGGCGCCCCTGCTTCCGGGAGGTGAGTGTTCGTGGACCGGGTCCC
Organism: Nocardiopsis sp. CNT312; assembly: GCF_000515115.1. Taxonomy (GTDB): domain Bacteria; phylum Actinomycetota; class Actinomycetes; order Streptosporangiales; family Streptosporangiaceae; genus Nocardiopsis. Next base: position 37,584 of record NZ_KI911538.1, on the reverse strand, counting down.
GGCCACCCGCCCACGCGATCCGCTGAGCCTGCACGACCACGTCGCGCTGGACGAGATCGAGCTGTACGCCGAGGTCCTCATCGCCGTGGCGGACGCACGGCGGCCACTCAGCCGGGCGGAGATCGACCGCGTCCTCGGCGTGCGGTGCGCGCTCCACCCGCGCCGACACCGCGGATCGGCTAGCGGGTCATAGGGGCAGGACGGCGCGCAGCAGGAACCCGCCGTCGGTGGTCGGTGCGGCGGTGAGCGACCCGCCGATCCCGGCGACGCGTTCGGACAGGCCCACGAGGCCGCTCCCGGGGAAGGACCCGGGGTCCCCGACCGGATGCGCCCTGTCGTTGGACACCTCCACCACGAGTGTCCGGCCGTCGCTGGTGGGGGTGAACCCGAGCCGGCACTCGGCGGCCTCGCTGTGCCGCAGTACGTTGGTGGCACCCTCCCGGACGACCCACGCCGCGGCCGCCGCCGCCCGGGAGCGTGGATCCACCAGTCCCAGCCCGGTGACCACGGCCTCGGTCCCGTCGGCACGCAGGGCCGTGCACGCCGATGCCACCTCCTCGGCCAGGTCCGCGTCCCGGTCCCCTCTGACCGCCGACCGCACCTGTTGGAGCGATTGCCGTGCCAGTTCCCGCACCTCGGCGATCTCCGACTCCGCCCGTTCGGGGGCCCGTTCGGCGAGGCGTGCGGCCAGTTCGGCCTTGACCGACAGCGCCGACAGGCTGTGGCCGAGCAGGTCGTGCATGTCGCGGGAGAAGCGCAGCCGCTCGTCCGCCACCGCCAGCAGGGCCCGCGCACGCTGGGTCCGCACCGCGTCCCTGGTGATGTCCCACATCCAGACGGACAGCAGGACGCTGGCTCCCAGCAGGAGACCGTAGACGACGGCGAAGGCCTGCGTGAGGGCGTAGGGGAGCACGTGGATCTCGAACCGCGTCACCGGAACGAGGCACCAGTGCAGGGCCAGCAGCACAGCCGTAAGGACCACGCCCCGTCCGGGACGGGCGACGAACACCGCGACGCTCCACCACATCGCCATGGCCAGGACACGGAACACCGGGTTCAGCAGCAGCGCGCAGAAGAGCGCCAGCACGGCGAGCGATCCCCAGTAGAGCCACGGAGCGGCGTTGCTGCGACCGTCCACCCTGTCCCGGAAGAGGAGCCCGAGGAGGACACAGGACACCGTCCCGGGAAGCAGCGCGACGGCGGAGGGCCACACCGAGAAGCCCGCGTAGTGGGCGCTCATCGCGTCCAACGGGGCCATCAGGGGTACCAGCAGGATGATGAAGCCCACCAGCCCCATCGTCACCCACCAGGCGATCCGCAGCCTGCGCCCGCCCACCTCGCCGTCGGTCGCCTCCCCCGGCACGGAATCCGGGGTCACCGAAGTTCCCCGCCCACGGCCGGGGCGGCCGCACCGATCCGTTCACGGGCCGCCCGGGCGTCCTCCCCGTCGCGGTAGCCGCTCACCACCGCGCGCACACGCTGGAGCGACTCGCGGGCGAGCGCCTGAACCGCGAGCATCTCCTCGGCCGCCCGCCCGGGATCGTCGGCCACCAGGCGTCCGGCGCGCTCGGAGCGCACGGACAGCTCCGACAGGCTGTGGCCCAGCAGGCCGTCCATATCCCGGGAGAAGCGCAGCCGCTCGTCCGCCACCGCCAGCAGGGCCCGCGTGCGCCGTGCCTGCACCGCGTCCCTGGTGACGTCCCACATCCACACCGTGGCCACGATGGTCGCCGCCACCAGGAGGGCCTGGAAGAGGGAGGCGCCCCACATGGCGAGGAACACCGGGAACGGGGAGCCGTGCGGGACCACCGCGTAGAGCAGCCAGGGCAGGACCGGGAGGAGCACCGTGACGACGGCGACGCGCCGCCGGGGCGCGGCGTAGACGACCGCGCCCCACCAGGTGGCGAGCACGGGCGAGGAGAAGAGCGGGGACACGAACAAGCACATCGCCCCGGCCAGGGCGAACGATCCCCAGAAGAGGAGGGGGCCGGCGTCCTTGTCGGCACCTTCCACCCTGCACCACTCCACACGGAAGAGCACGGCCGCCGCGGCAGCGGCCAGGACCAAAGCGACCGGGAAGCGCCACGACGGGGGCCCGTCCTCGGCCCTGAAGACGACATCCATCAGGGGCCAGGTGAGCATCCCGACGGGGCCGCAGCACAGGGTGAACAGGACGATGGCCCGGCAGACCCGGAGTTTGAACACCTGCCGCCCGTCTGCACCATCAGCCATCCGGTTCCTCCCGTTTCAGACGCTTACCGCCACGGTAGCCCGGCAGCCGGGGTCCTACCGGCACCGGACGACCTGTTCACGGCTTGCGGGGATCCCAGACAAAGAAGCGGCGCACCGCCAGCGCAAGGAGCGCGATCCACGCGAGCATGATTGCGATCGAGGGCAGCGCCGCCGCCCACAGGCCGAGGTAGCTCTTCTCCTCGGCTCCGGTCGCGCCGCCGAAGACGTCGTACCCGGTGTAGGCGGCCTGCATCAGCTCGGCCGGAGGCACCGAGGGAATGAGGCCCACGACCTGTCGGACGTCCTCGGGCAGGAACTCCAGGGGGAAGACGCCGCCGCTGGCGAAGAACAGGATCATCATCGGCACCATGCCCACCAGCTGTGCGCTCTCGGAGGTCCTCGCCAGAGGGGTCAGCGCCAAGCCCATGAGGGTGAAGACGACACTGCCGAGCAGGACCGAGGCCAGGGCCATCAGCGGGTCCCGGGGTGGGGATCCGCCCAGCGGGACCAGGATGACCAGAGCCATGAGGAGGACCGCCAAGAGGGAGAAGACGGTCACCACCCCGATGATGCCGCCGAAGATCACCGGCTGGGAGACGCCGCTGACCCGGAAGCGTTTGAGTACCAGCGCCTCGCGCCGGGAAGTGAAGACGTTGGAGGCGTGCCCCATGCCCAGCATGAGGCTGGTGATTCCCATGACGCTGATCATGGTCATCTCGCCCATACCGAACCCGGCGACGATCTCGTCGTCGGGCTGCTGAAGGGCGATGAAGGCGAAGAACAACGGTAGGGCGAGGAACATCCACGCCGTCTTGTAGCGGACGAACAGCGTGAACTCGGTGCGTGTGAGTCTGAGGACCTGTCGCGCGGTTCCGGGGGACCTGCGGGTCCGGACAGGGGCGGCGGTGGTCATGGCGGTCTCCTCGAAGCTTCCGGGACTGGGCAGGGACGGAGGCGGTCAGTCGCCAACCAGGTCGGCGGCACCGTCGGCGACCTGGAGGAAGACGTCCTCCAGGGAGGCGCCCCGCACCTGGAGGCGGCGCAGCGCGGTTCCGTGGGCGGAGGCCCACTCCAGGAGGGCGGTCACCGTGTGCTGCGCCCGCAGCTCGGTGTCGCCGCCGGTGACCGTGTAGGTAACCCACAGGGTGTCGCCGCGGCTCTCCACCGACAGCTCGGCTCCGGGGAGCCCGGGGAGGTCAGCGGTCCGCACGTCCTCGGCGAGGGCGAAGCCCACGCGGTCGCCCCATCCGGAGAGGACGGCCTCGAGCGTGCCCTCCACACCGACCTCGCCCCGGTGCATGATCGCGAGGCGGTCGGCGAGCCGCTCGGCCTCCTCCAGGTAGTGGGTGGTGAGCAGGACCGCGGTCCCCTCATCCTTGAGGCCCTGGATGATCCGCCAAGTGTCGATGCGGCCCTCGGCGTCCATACCGGTGGTGGGCTCGTCCAAGTAGAGGACCTCGGGGCGGGTCAGCAGCGCCAGGGCCAGGTCCAGGCGCCGCTTCTGCCCGCCGGAGAGCTGCCGGACCAGCACCTTCGCCTTGTCTGCCAGACCCACCAGTTCGAGGACCTCCCCGGTCGGCCGCGGGTCGGCGGCCAGGTCGTAGGCCAGGTCCAGGCTCTCCCGGACGCTGAGGTCCTCCATGAGCGCGCTGCCCTGGAGGACGGCGTTGGTGCGCTCGCGGACCCCGCTCGGCTGTCCGTGGGGGTCGCGGCCGAACACGCGGACGGTGCCGGAGCTGGGCCTGCGGAAGCCCTCCAGCGTCTCGATGGTGGTGGTCTTCCCGGCGCCGTTGGTACCCAGGAGCGCGAACAGCTCACCCGGATGGATCTCGAAGGAGACGCCCTTGACGGCCTCGAAGTCCCCGTAGCGCTGGTGGAGGTCGCGGACGGCCACCGCGGGTTCGCCGGTGGGGCCGGACCCGGTGGCCTCTGCTGCGGTGCGCGCTGTCGTCGTCATGGACCCAGGATCCCGAAGGCCCGGTGGTGTCCGGAAGACACCGTTGTCACCGGCCCACCGTGCGGAATCACCTGGGGGGACACTGACGAATGTCATACGGACCGGCGGGGCCGGTACCGATCGCGGTACCGGCCCCGTGTCGGCCTCCCCGGTGCCCGAGCCCCCGGCAAAGGACCGCGCCGCGGGCGTCCTCCGAGGGCGGTGGCGGGCGACAGCCGGGCCCGCGAGGCAGCATGAACTAGACGGGCTCCTTCTCACCCTCGGCGGGCTTGTCGCCCTTGACCGAGCGCAGCAGGAGCTGGGAGACGTCCACGACCTCCAGCGACTCCTTGGCCTCGCCCTTGGACTTCTTCTCGTTGATGGCATCGCCGAGCATGACCTGGCAGAACGGGCACGCGGTGGAGACGGTGTCGGGGTTGGTGGTCAGCGCCTCGTCCACACGCTCGGTGTTGATGCGCTTGCCGATCCGCTCCTCCATCCACATGCGGGCCCCGCCGGCGCCGCAGCAGAAACCCTTCTCCTTGTGGCGGTGCATCTCCTTGGTCTTGACGCCGGGCACCTGCGCCATGATGTCGCGCGGCGGCGTGTAGACCTTGTTGTGGCGGCCCAGGAAGCAGGGGTCGTGGTAGGTGATGTCCTCGTCCACGCTCTGCACCGGGGTGAGCCGACCGTCCTCGACCAGCGCGGCCAGAAGCTGGCTGTGGTGGACCACCTCGTAGGTACCGCCGAGCTGCGGGTACTCGTTGGCGAGCGTGTTGAAGCAGTGCGGGCAACTGGCCACGATCTTGGTGACGCCGGCCTCGTTCAGCGTCTCCACGTTCTGCTGGGCGAGCATCTGGAAGACGTACTCCATGCCCAGGCGGCGCGCCGGGTCACCGGTGCAGGCCTCCATCCCGCCGAGGACGGCGAACTTGACGCCCGCGATGTCCAGCAGTTCGGCGATGGCCTTGGTGGTCTTCTTGGCGCGGTCCTCCAGGGCGCCGGCGCAGCCGACCCAGAACAGGTACTCGGTGTCCTCGTCCAGCTTGTCGTCGACGACCCTGACCTCGACCGGGTTCTCCTGCTCGGCGAGCTCCTGGATCCAGTCCATCCTCTTGTCCTCGGCCATACCCCAGGGGTTGGCCTTGTTCTCGAGGTTCTTGAGGAGGGTGTTGGCCTCGGACGGGAAGTTGGACTCGACCATGACCTGGTAGCGGCGCATGTCGAGGATGTGGTCGATGTGCTCGATGTCCACGGGGCACTGCTCGACGCAGGCGCCGCAGTTGGTGCACGACCACAGCTCGTCCGGGTGGATGACGCCGCCCTCCTCCTCGGTGCCGACGAGCGGCTTGTTGAGGAGGGCGAGGACGTCGACGCCCGCGTGGGACTCGTCGGGCTTCTCGGCGAGGGTCTCCTCGGTGATGCCCTGGAGCAGGTACGGGGCCTTCTCGTAGGCGTGCGCCTGGAGGTCGAGGATGACCTTCTTGGGCGAGAGCGGCTTGCCGGTGTTCCACGCGGGGCACTGGGACTGGCAGCGTCCGCACTCGGTGCAACTGGTGAAGTCCAGCAGGCCCTTCCAGGTGAAGTCCTCGATCTTGCCGGCGCCGAACGGGTCCTCGTCGGGGTCGGCCTCCTCGAAGTCGAGGGGCTTGGTGCCGGAGCCGTCCATCATCTGCTTGGCGGCGCCGTGCGACGGGGTGCCGTCCGCCTTGCGCTTGAAGTAGATGTTGACCGGTGCGAGGAAGCGGTGCCAGCCCACGCCCATGGTGAGGTTGACCGCCAGCACCACGAAGAACGCGTAGCTGATGATGAGCTTGAACGCGGCGACCAGGGCGATGGCGGGCTCGGCGACGGCCGCGTCACCCGGCATGAACGTGCCGACCGCGTACGAGATCGGGGTGGCCCAGACGGGGAAGGGCAAGGCGTCCATCGCGGCCTTGAGGCCGCGGATCGCGAAGATCGCGATCAGCAGGCCGATGATGTAGGCCTCGACGTAGTACGCCGTCCAGTGCCTGGAGTTCATGAAGCGGGACTCGCGGCCGATCCGCTTCGGGCTGTTGATGAGGCGGTAGGCGGTCAGTCCGAGGATGCCGACGAGGCTGGCACCCGCGATGATCTCGATGGCCAGGCCGTAGACGGTCCAGTCGTCGATGACCGGCAGGTGGAAGTGCGGGTCGAACACCTCGCCCTGGGCCTCGATGACGGTGAAGACCAGAAGCGGGAAGGACACCATCACGAACCAGTGGGCCACGCCGACCCACGGACGCTTGATCATCCTCGTGTGTCCGAGGATCTCGATGAGCGTCATGGTGAGCCGTTGTCCGAACGGCCCCTTGCGCTCGGGCTCCACCGGGCGGCCGATACCCACGGTTCGCACGATCTTGCGGATCGCGAGAGCGAACATGGTGAGCGCGACCACGGCGAAGACCGAGGTGATGATGCCCAGTGTCAGGTACAGCATCGTCCGTGGCCTCCCATCCTGATCCTGCTGCGTCATCCGGTGCGCCACACACCGGCGGTCGAAACTATGTTACTAGCGAGTAATAGCGCGGCGGCCACCGCCCCGCCCCCGCCGGGTGAACGGCGGGCACCGCACCGACGGCGACTCCCGAAAGGGCCGGATCACAGACCCCGGACCGACCCGGTGGCGGTCGGCGCGGCGCGGCCGCGCGGGAGCGCCGGAGTCTACCCCGGCCACACCATCCACACCCTTATGTGTAGCTGACGAACGGGTGCGGCGAACGCCGGGGGTATCCGTGTTCCCACCCGTCACCTGTATCGGTGCCGCCCAGAGCCGCCGTAGAGCGCCGATCCGGCCGCCGGCCCGCGTGAGATTCCACGCCGAGCCCCAGGGATTTCCCCGACCCCGGGTCAAGGTTTCCCCGGGATCGCCCCTTTTTCCTCCCCGAAAGCCCTCCGAGCGGGAACACCACGGCGGGACCGGCCGTTGTCCACCTGTAGACACCGCCTTGAGTCTGATCGACTCAACTGATTTGACAGTGATGATCAGACGAAGCAAACTTACGTGTGAACGACTCAACCTTGACGGAGGTACCAACCATGGCTCGTGCGGTCGGAATCGACCTCGGTACGACGAACTCGTGTGTCGCGGTCCTGGAGGGCGGCGAGCCCACGGTCATCGCCAACGCCGAAGGGGCCCGCACCACCCCCTCCGTCGTCGCCTTCGCCAAGAACGGCGAGGTCCTCGTCGGTGAGGTCGCCAAGCGCCAGGCCGTCACCAACGTCGACCGGACCATCCGCTCGGTCAAGCGCCACATCGGCACCGACTGGTCGGTGAAGATCGACGACAAGACCTTCAACCCGCAGCAGATCAGCGCCTTCATCCTCCAGAAGCTCAAGCGCGACGCCGAGGCCTACCTCGGCGAGGACGTCACCGACGCGGTCATCACCGTGCCCGCCTACTTCAGCGACTCCCAGCGCCAGGCCACCAAGGAGGCCGGCACGATCGCCGGGCTCAACGTCCTGCGCATCATCAACGAGCCCACCTCGGCGGCCCTGGCCTACCACCTGGAGAAGGAGGACGAGGCGACGATCCTCGTCTACGACCTCGGCGGCGGTACCTTCGACGTCTCCCTGCTGGAGGTCGGCGACGGCGTCGTGGAGGTCAAGGCCACCAACGGCGACAACCACCTGGGCGGCGACGACTGGGACCAGGCGGTCGTGGACTGGCTGGTCGAGCGGTTCAAGAACGCCAACGGCGTGGACCTGTCCAAGGACAAGATGGCCCTCCAGCGCCTGCGCGAGGCCGCGGAGAAGGCCAAGATCGAGCTGTCCAGCTCCAGCGAGTCGGTCATCAACCTGCCCTACATCACGGCCTCGGCCGAGGGCCCGCTGCACCTGGACGAGAAGCTCAGCCGCGCCGAGTTCCAGCGCCTGACCTCCGACCTGGTCGAGCGGACCAAGACCCCGTTCCAGCAGGTCCTCAAGGACGCGGGCATCCAGCTCAGCGACATCCACCACGTGGTGATGGTCGGCGGCTCCACCCGCATGCCCGCCATCGTGGACCTGGTCAAGGAGATGACCGGCGGCAAGGAGCCCAACAAGGGCGTCAACCCCGACGAGGTCGTCGCCATCGGCGCCTCGCTTCAGGCCGGTGTGCTCAAGGGCGAGGTCAAGGACGTCCTGCTGCTGGACGTCACCCCGCTGTCGCTGGGTATCGAGACCAAGGGCGGCGTGTTCACCAAGCTCATCGAGCGCAACACGACCATCCCGACCAAGCGCTCGGAGATCTTCACCACGGCCGACGACAACCAGCCGTCCGTGCAGATCCAGGTCTACCAGGGCGAGCGCGACATCGCCCAGTACAACAAGAAGCTGGGCGTCTTCGACCTGAGCGGTCTGCCCCCGGCGCCGCGCGGCGTGCCGCAGATCGAGGTCACCTTCGACATCGACGCCAACGGCATCGTCAACGTCACCGCCAAGGACCTGGGCACCGGCAAGGAGCAGTCCGTCACCATCTCCGGCGGCTCGGCGATGTCCAAGGACGACATCGACAAGATGGTCCGCGAGGCCGAGGAGTACGCCGAGGAGGACCGCAAGCGCCGCGAGGAGGCCGAGGTCCGCAACAACGCCGAGTCCCTCGTCTACCAGACCGAGAAGGTCATCGCCGACAACGAGGACAAGGTCCCGGCGGACGTGCGCTCCGAGACCGAGGCGGCCGTCGCCGAGCTGAAGACCGCCCTGGAGGGCACGGACGTCGAGGCCATCCGCACCGCCAGCGAGAAGGTCGCCCTCTCCAGCCAGAAGATCGGTTCCGCGATCTACAGCCAGGGACAGGAGGGCGCCGCGTCCGGGGAGGGCCAGCAGACCTCCTCCGACGACGCCGACGTCGTGGACGCCGAGATCGTCGACGAGGACAACGGCAAGGGCAAGGGCACCCAGTCCTCCTAAACCGGAGCCGGGGGACGAGTCGAGTAAGGAGGGCACATCGGACATGGCGCTGTCGGACGAGACGAACGGCACCGGCGACGGTGAGGAGCCCCAGGGGCCGGTGATCCGCGACAACCGCCGGATCGACCCGGAGACGGGCGAGGTCCGGACTCCGAAGGACGCCGAGGAGAAGGCCGCAGGCACCGGGGAGGGGGACGCGCCGGCCGAGGAGGCCGTCGAGGTCCCCGACACCCCCGAGGAGGTGGTCACCGAGGCGATCAACGCGGACGAGCGGGTCATCGAGCTCACGGGCGACATCAAGCGGGTCCAGGCGGAGTACGCCAACTACCGCAAGCGCGTCGAGCGCGACCGGGTCGCCGTCCGGGAGACGGCCACCGCTCAGGTGGTCGGCGAGCTCCTGCCGATCCTGGACGACATCGGTCGCGCGCGGCAGCACGAGGAGCTCACGGGCGGCTTCAAGGCGGTGGGCGAGGCCCTGGAGGCCACGGCCACCAAGCTCGGACTGGAGCGGTTCGCCGAGGCGGGCGAGGAGTTCGACCCGAACCTGCACGAGGCCCTCACCCTGGTACCCACACCAGAGATCTCCGTCCAGACGGTGATCGAGGTGTTCCAACCCGGGTACCGGATCGGTGAGAGGATCCTCCGTCCGGCCCGCGTGGTCGTCGGGGACCCGGTCGAGGACGCCGGTGACGGTGCCGAGGACACCGGGGCCGCCGAGGCCGCGGACGACGCCCCCTCCGACGGGGGCGAGGGGTCGGACGACCAGAAGTAGCGGGTACGCCCGTGGGCCCTACCGGGCCGCGTCCTCTCCGCGGAGAGGACGCGGCCCGGGGGCCGCACCCGGTGCCGTCGGAGGCCGGGGAAGGTGGAAGTATCGGACGCAAGCCGGGACCAGCGGGAGAAGGCAACCAGTCGATGAGCACCAAGGACTACCTGGAGAAGGACTACTACAAGGTCCTCGGAGTCTCAAAGACCGCCTCGAAGGACGAGATCAAGCAGTCCTATCGCAAGCTCGCCCGTGAGAGCCACCCCGACGCCAACACCGACGATCCCAAGGCCGAGGAGCGCTTCAAGGAGATCTCCGAGGCCTACAACGTCCTGTCGGACGAGAAGCGCCGCAAGGAGTACGACGAGGCCCGGTCCCTGTTCGGCGGTTCCTACCGGCCGGGCGGCGCCGGTCCGGGCGGTTTCGACATGGGCGACCTGTTCGGACGCGGCCCCGGCGGCGGGGGCGGCACGGGCACGGGCGGTGAGCGCCTCGGTGACCTGTTCGGCGGCCTGTTCGGCGGCCGGGGCCGTGCGGGCGCCGCCCGCAGCAGGCGCGGCAGCGACGTCGAGACCGAGACCACCCTGACCTTCCGCGAGGCGGCCGAGGGGGCCACGCGCTCCTTCCGCCTCTCCAGCGAGACCGCCTGCGCCTCCTGCAAGGGCACCGGTGCCAAGGCGGGCACCGCCCCGCGGATGTGCGCCAAGTGCAGCGGCACCGGGCACGAGAACACCAACCTGGGCGGCTTCTCGCTGTCCGAGCCGTGCGGCGAGTGCAAGGGCCGCGGCCTGGTGGTCGACGACCCCTGCACCGAGTGCAACGGCAGCGGGCGCGGCAAGAGCACCCGCACCATCCAGACGCGGATCCCCGGCGGTGTCTCCGACGGTCGCAGGATCCGGATCAAGGGCAAGGGCGCCCCGGGCGAGCACGGCGGGCCCGCAGGCGACCTGTACGTCGTCGTCCACGTGAAGGAGCACCCGGTGTTCGGCAGGAGCGGCGACAACCTCACCATCACCGTGCCGGTGACCTTCCCCGAGGCCGTCCTCGGTGCTGAGGTCCGGGTCCCCACTCTCAACGGGTTCCCGGTGACCGTGAAGGTCCCGCCGGGCACGCCGAACGGCCGCACCCTGCGCGTGCGCGGCAAGGGCGCCGCCCGCAAGGACGGCACCGTCGGCGACATGCTCGTGACGATCGAGGTCACGGTGCCCCAGAACGTCAGCACCGACGCGCGGGAAGCGCTGGAGAAGTTCCGCTCCGCGACGACCGACCACGACCCGCGCGCGGGACTAGAAGCGCGGGCGAAGGACGTGTGATCGACGTGAACGACTCCTTCGGCGCCGACGCACCGGTCTACGTGATCTCGGTGGCGGCGGAGCTGGCGGGCATGCACCCGCAGACCCTGAGGCAGTACGACCGGTTGGGCATCGTCTCGCCCGGCCGCGCGTCCGGGCGGGGGCGCCGCTACTCCATGCGGGACGTGCAGATGCTGCGCCAGGTGCAGCGCCTGTCCCAGGAGGAGGGCATCAACCTCGCGGGCATCAAGCGGATCCTCGAACTGGAGCACGAGGTCGACCAGTTGCGCGAGCAGGTCTTCCACCTGGCCAACGAGCTGGAGGCCGCGCGGCGGGCGGTGGCCCGGCGCGGCCGTCCCGCCGAGGGCGGGCGCGGCGGGGAGCTGGTGCGCCGCACCCGCGTAACGATCTTCAACACGGCCGAGAGGCCCGACGAGCAGAACCCGGGCGGCAGCCCCGGCGATGGCCCGCAGGGCCAAGGAGACACACAGGGCTGACGGGCCCCGGACACGGCGCCGCGGGGGCGCGTCCACCCAAGGATAGTCACCTTCAGTGACATGACTGGTGAAAGGGGTCACGGGAGATGAACGAGAAGTTCACCAAGAAGAGCCAGGAAGCCCTGTCGACCGCCGTCCGGCGCGCCACAGCGGACGGTAGTCCGGAGGTGGACCCGCTCCACCTGCTGGCCGCGCTGCTGGGGCAGGCCGAGGGGGTGACCCGCCCACTGCTCAAGGAGGTGGGCGCCGACCCCGATGTGCTCACGGGCCGGGTCGAAGCCGCGATCAGCGCACTGCCCAAGGCCGCCGGTTCGACGGTCAGCTCGCCCAACTCCTCACGCCGGCTGATCGTGTCCCTCAACACCGCCGCCCAGCGCGCCCGGCAACTGGAGGACGAGTACGTCTCCACCGAGCACCTGCTCGTCGGGCTGGCCGCCGACGGCGGGGAGGCCAAGAGACTGCTGGGCGAGGTGGGTGCCACCCCCGAGGCGCTCCTGGAGGCGTTCGAGCGCGTGCGCGGCACCGGCAAGGTCACTTCGGAGAACCCCGAGGACACCTTCCAGGCGCTGGAGAAGTTCGGTGTGGACCTCACCGAGCGCGCCCGCGAGGGCAAGGTGGACCCGGTGATCGGCCGTGACGGGGAGATCCGCCGGGTGATCCAGGTGCTCAGCCGCCGCACGAAGAACAACCCGGTCCTCATCGGCGAGCCCGGTGTCGGCAAGACCGCCGTCGTGGAGGGGCTGGCCCAGCGCATCGTCGCCGGGGACGTGCCGCAGTCGCTGCTGGGCAAGCGCCTGGTGAGCCTGGACCTGTCCGCGATGGTGGCGGGCGCCAAGTACCGGGGCGAGTTCGAGGAGCGGCTCAAGGCGGTGCTCTCGGAGATCAAGGAGTCCGAGGGCCGGGTCATCACGTTCATCGACGAGCTGCACACCATGGTCGGCGCGGGCGCCGCCGAGGGCGCCATGGACGCGGGCAACATGCTCAAGCCCATGCTCGCGCGCGGCGAGCTGCGGATGGTGGGTGCCACCACCCTGGACGAGTACCGGGAGAGGATCGAGAAGGACCCGGCGCTGGAGCGCCGGTTCCAGCAGGTCATGGTGGGCGAGCCCTCCTCCGCCGACACGATCGCGATCCTGCGCGGGCTCAAGGGCCGCTATGAGGCGCACCACAAGGTGCAGATCTCCGACGCCGCGCTGGTGGCCGCCGCGACCCTGTCCGACCGCTACATCACCGCCCGGTTCCTGCCGGACAAGGCGATCGACCTCATCGACGAGGCGGCGTCCCGGCTGCGCATGGAGATCGACTCCAGCCCGGTGGAGATCGACGAGCTCCAGCGGGCCGTCGACCGCCTGAAGATGGAGGAGATGGCGCTGGCCAGGGAGTCGGACCAGGCCAGCCGCCAGCGGCTGGAGCGGCTGCGCGCCGATTTGGCCGATCGGCAGGAGCACCTCAACGCGCTGGTCGCCCGGTGGGAGCAGGAGAAGGCCGGGCTCAACCGGGTCGGTGAGCTCAAGGGGCAGTTGGACGACCTGCGCACCCGCGCCGAGCTCGCCCAGCGCGAGGGCGACTTCGACGAGGCGTCCCGGCTGATGTACGGGGACATCCCGAAGCTGGAGAAGCAGGTCGAGGAGGCCTCCACCGCGGAGGAGGAGGCCGCGAGCTCCGGCGACACCATGGTCAAGGACGAGGTGGGCGCCGACGAGGTGGCCGACGTGGTCTCCTCCTGGACCGGCATCCCCGTGGGCCGCCTGATGGAGGGCGAGACCTCCAAGCTGCTGCGCATGGAGGACGAGCTGGGGCGGCGGCTCATCGGCCAGAAGGCCGCCGTGGCCGCGGTGTCCGACGCGGTGCGCCGCGCCCGCGCGGGCATCTCCGACCCCGACCGGCCGACGGGCTCGTTCCTGTTCCTGGGCCCGACCGGTGTGGGCAAGACCGAGCTGGCCAAGGCCCTGGCGGAGTTCCTGTTCGACGACGAGCGCGCGATCGTGCGCATCGACATGAGCGAGTACTCCGAGAAGCACTCGGTGTCACGGCTGGTGGGTGCGCCCCCCGGATACGTGGGCTACGAGGAGGGCGGCCAGCTCACCGAGGCGGTGCGGCGCAGGCCGTACACGGTGGTGCTGCTGGACGAGGTGGAGAAGGCGCACCTGGAGGTGTTCGACACCCTGCTCCAGGTCCTGGACGACGGTCGGCTGACCGATGGTCAGGGTCGCCACGTGGACTTCCGCAACACCATCCTCATCCTCACCTCGAACCTGGGATCGCAGTTCCTGGTGGACCCGTCGCTGGAGGAGTCCCAGCGCAGGAACCGGGTGATGGACGTGGTGCGCGCGACGTTCAAGCCGGAGTTCCTCAACCGGCTGGACGACGTGATCATGTTCGACGCGCTGTCCACGGAGGAGCTGACCCGGATCGTCGACCTCCAGGTGGACAAGCTGGCGCGGCGCCTGGCCGACCGGCGCCTAGGGCTGGAGGTGACGCCGGCGGCCCGCGACTGGCTGGCGCTGGCGGGCTACGACCCCAACTACGGGGCCCGGCCGCTGCGCCGCCTGGTGCAGTCGGCCATCGGCGACCCGCTGGCCCGGGAGCTGCTCTCGGGCGAACTGGCCGAGGGCGACACCGTGGAGGTGGACGTGGAGGAGACCGCCGACCGGCTGAGCGTGGGTCGCAGGAAGGCCGTCGAACCGGAGCTGTGACCGAGCGGTGCGGGGCCCGTCCCGGGGCGGGCCCCACGTGTGTGCCCGGGGTCGGCCGAATCCACCGCCTGCGGCCGCGCCCCGGCCCGGCCCTACCGGGAAAGGGACAGCACCGCCGCGCGCTGCCCGACCTCATCATCGCCGTGACCGCCGAGGCCCACGGGGCGACGGTCGTCCACTACGGCAAGGACTACGACCTCATCTCGGCGGTCACCGGCCAGCCCACCCTGTGGATCGTCCCCGCCGGTACGGTCTGACCGCAGAACTCACACGGTATGCCCGGTCGACATCCGGCCAAGATCGTCGTCCGCAAGGGCCCGGACCTCCCCGGTCGTGATGACCGTGCCCAGGTGGACCACGGGCAGCCCGGTCCTGGCGCTCCGGGAAATACCCCCAGCACCGCCGTTCTGGCCCAACCCACGACACATCAGTTCGGTGACCGTCTCACCGAGTGAGCGCGATGTGTCCTCGGCGATGGACAGTGCCTGCCGGTACAGGTCGTCCGGGATCTCGATCGTCGTTCTCATAGGCACATCATGATGTTCGGATGTCACGTTGTGAAGGGAGTGGGCGGGAGCCGCCTCTTGTACGCTGGATTCCGGACTCCGCGACGCGCAGTCGGCGCCCGTATCCAGCCTGAAGGGGATATCGCCATGACCGTGATGGAGCACTCCTCGCCCAGATCCCCTGTCGAGAAGCTCAGCGTCGCACAGTTCGAGGTCATCGCCCAGGCCGCGGCTCGTGAGGACGTCACCCTCGAATATCTCAACGGTGAGATGGAGATCCGGACCGTGCCCGACAGCGACCACAACGCGATCCTCATGTGGTTGACGCGTCAATGCATGGCCCAGCGGGCGGACCTGGACCTGAACGTCACCGGGCAGGGCCTGAAGGTGGACGCCTACCGCAAGGGCCGGGTCCGGCCGGACGGTCTCCTGGCCCCCGTCGACCACTTCATCGGTCAGGGCGAATGGGCCGATCCCCGCGGAGTCCTCGCGGTCGTCGAGGCGACCTCCTGGGACGTTGACACCAACGCCCGGGACCGGGTGGAGAAGGCGCAGGCCTACGCCGCCTGCGGCATCGGCGTCTACCTGCTCATCGACCGCGACGACGACAGCGTCACCGTGCACGGCGAGCCCGTCGACGGCCGCTACCGGAGCATCACCACGCTCGGCTACGGCCACACGGTCGAGATCCCGGGTACCGGGATCGTGCTGAGCACCGGCGAACTCAAGCGGTACGCCCGGTAGGTCTCGGCTCCCAGGTCACCGCGGGTGTGGGAGCGTGGTGAGGATTTGCCCGCGTTTACACCCATCGTGGGGGAGGTCCTGCCTACGGTGGCCACAGCGAGCACCGGGAGGGACGATGACCGGGACGACCATCGCGGATGTGGCCCCGCTGCACGAAGCCGTCGACCGGCGGGCGGCGGCGATCGAGTCCAAGATCGTCGCGTGGCGCCACCACCTGCACGCGCACCCCGAACTGCCCAACCGGGAGGCGGAGACCGCCGCCTTCGCCGCCGAGCACCTGCGCTCACTGGGGCTGGACGAGGTGCGCACGGGGGTGGCCGGCCACGGCGTGGTCGGCGTCCTGCGCGGCGGCCTCGGCGGGGACCGCGTGGCGGCGCTGCGCGCCGACATCGACGCCCTCCCGGTCAAGGAGGAGAGCGGTGTCGGCTTCGCCTCCACCGCGGTCGACGCGGACTACCCCGGCGGCCCCTTCCCCGTGGCGCACGCCTGCGGCCACGACTGCCACACCGCGATGGTGATGGGTGCGGCGGAGGTCCTGGCCGGTATGCGCTCGGACCTGCCGGGCACCGTTCTGTTCGTCTTCCAGCCCGCCGAGGAGGGCCCTCCGGTGGCCGAGGAGGGCGGGGCCCGCAGCATGGTCGGCTCTCCGGCCCTGCGCGACCCGGCCCCCACCATGGTCTTCGGCCTGCACGTCGTCCCGCTGCCCAAGGGCGTGGTGGGCTACCGGGCGGGCCACCAGTACGCCGCGTCCTGCATGGTGCGGATCACCGTCCACGGCAAGCAGGTGCACGCCTCGATGCCGTGGATGGGCCTGGACCCCATGCCGCCGGCGGCCGACATCGTCTCCGCCTGCGGGCAGATCTACCGGCGGATCCCCGCCACCTCACCGGTCACCGTCTCCATCGGCCACGTGGAGGACCAGGGCCGGTTCAACATCATCGGTGAGACGGTCACCCTGTGGGGGACGATCCGCTGCCTGCACGACGGGGACATGGACACCGTGCGGGACCACCTGCGCCGCACCGCCGAGCACACCGCACAGGCCCACGGCTGCACCGCGGAGGCCGAGTTCCTCCAGGACGTGCCCGCGGTGGACAACACCCCCGAGTGGACGTCGGCCGCGCTGCCCACCCTGCGCCGGGTGGTGGGTGAGGACCGGGTCAAGCAGACCGAGCCCAGCCTCGGGTACGACGACGTGTCGGAGTTCGTCCGGGCCTTCGGCGGCGTCTACGTGATGCTCGGCTGCCAGGACACCGAGTACGCCCACGGGGCCCTGCGCTCAATCCCCGGCCAGCGCGGATCGGCGGCCAACCACAACCCGGCCTTCTACGCCGACGACTCGGTCCTGCTCACCGGGGCGCGGCTGCACGCCACCATGGCCGTGGACCACGTGACCGGGCGGGTGGACCCGGCCCTGACGGGGCAGCCGGGCCCGCCCGCGTTCTGAGCCCGGCCGCCCCGCGCGGCTCAGGCAGGGACACCCGTGCCGCCCGCCTGGCGCTGGTGCCGCTGCTGGGGGTTCGGCGGCTCTCCGAGCGGTGTCCGCAGTGCGGGACGAAGGGCCTCACCCGGATCACCGAGCGAGGCCCCGCGACGTGCGACTACTGCGGAGCGAGTACGTCGGCGGCGAGCCTTTCCGCGTAGGGCCTCAAGCGCGCGTGGAGGTCGTCACGCTCCGACGCCTGGATGATCTCCGCGCAGATCACCAGTTGGGCGAGACGGCCGGGGCCGGTGTTCAGCATGTCGCCGAACACCTCACGGACTTTCGCGGCCGTGGCCGGGGCGGGCAGGGCGTAGGCCAGGAGGACGGCCGCGTCGTACCCGGCCGGTGCCGCCCCCCAGCCCTCCCAGTCGATGATCTCCAGTGGATCACCGGTGATGTTGCCCCAGTGGAGGTCGCCGTGCGCGGACTCCCAGCGGGGCACGGTCAGGTCCGCGCCCTCCAACACGGGGATGAACCGGGGAATCCGGTCGATGTACGCCTGCGTCATCACTTCCCTGCCCGGAGGCACCGCGGTACTGCGGACCTTCTCCACCCAGGTGCGCAGGCTCTTCCACCAACGGTCGTCCACGTCGACCGGAGTCGACAGGTCCGGGGTGGGAGAGAGGACCTCTCCCCGAAGGCGTGTCCACAGGGTGGCTTGGAACGCCGCCCCCTCTTCCTGCCAGGTGTGTTCGCCGAGCATCACCGGGCGAGGAATCGCCTCGTCCAGCAGAGTGTCCGCGAGCGCCGCACCCTCCCAGATCTTCCCCCCTGGCCGGGATGCGGCGATCAATCGCAGCCAGGCCGGGTGTCCATCGGCCGCCGTCACTGGGCCGCTCAGGGTCCGGCCTCCCAGCCCGGAGCACAGGGGGACGTCGGCAGCGGCAGAGCTCTTCAGGCTCTCGGCCGCGTGATGCCACCGGTCGGTCAGATCATCGGGAAGGCGGGGCGAGGACGTCACAGAGTTCCTTGAGTCGATGGTCGGGCAGGGGCTCTCGGATCGCTTCGACCGCCTGCTTGTAGTGCGCGCTGTCGGTGGTGCTGATCAGTACCCCCGTCAGCCCCGGTACGGACGAGGCGAACTTCAACGCGGCCTCGACAGGGCTCGCTCCGGGGTGTACCGCCTCAGCCAGGCTCGGGTTGATCAGACGCAACAGCTCTCCTCCGTGGAGGGGCGCCGAAGCCCACACCTCCAATCCTGCCTCGTCGGCCTGGGCGATGGGACCGCTTCCCGCGAGGGCCTGATGGACGGGGGCGATCTTCACCATGGACACGGGAAGCTGGATCGCGGACAGTCCGGTCTCGGGGCCGCCCGCTGCCTCCTCGGCGAGGCGGAGGAGATCGGCGAGGGTGAACGTCCCGGACTCGAACCCGTTCCACGTGGACACGCCGTAGCCGCCGATGCCGCCCGAGGCGTACAGGTCTTCCAGTACCGCGAAGGCTGAGCGTAGGCGCTGGTGGAGGTCGCCCCGTTCCTCATGGTGGTGCTCGGGGTTGTGCAGGTAGACCAGGTCGGGGGAAGTTCGTTTGAGTTCCGTGCGCGACATGGCGACCTGGTGGCGGACGTAGTCGGGGGCGATGCTGTGGCGGAAGGCCGCCTCCTCCTCAGACAGCGCTGTGCTGGTGAACGCGACCCGCGCCTGTCCCTCGGTCATGTACCCCACCTTGGTGGAGACCCGGACCTCAGGATGATCACGCAGCACGGGAGCGATCGCGACCTGGTGCGTGCCGCCCCCGTACACAGGGGCGGTGTCGATGAGAGGACAACCGTCCGAAGCCGCGATACTCGCTGACGTCACAGCGTCGCGGCTTCGGTAGGTCCCCATGCCGATGACCGTCATGCCTCGCCCTCCAGGACCAGAGCCCCGTCGTCCATCAGCCTGCGGAACAGGCCGAGCAGCGCCTTCTCGGACACGCTGGGGACCAGCGCGTTCAGCTCCTTGATCGAGGCGGGACCAGCGTGGTGCAGGTGAGTGATCACGGGGGCGACCTTGTCCGGGAGCCGCCAGCGCCGCCCCTGGGCGGAGTAGACCACCTCGCCACCGGTCTCGGTGACGGTACCGCGCAGGGAGGCGAACCGGACGACGGCGGTAGGAGCCAGCTCGCCGGTGACGGCGACCGCGTGCCGGAGAGGTCTCGTCCTGGTGGCGCCAGTACTCTTCCACTACTTCCGGGGCTCGGAGCCGGTCTGTCACCAGCTCGGAGATACGTCGTGTCCAAGCCGCGTACTCATCGGGCGCTCGTGGAATGTGGGCCCTGACTTCGTCGTGCTCGATCAGCTTGTTGACGAGCCAGCGGAGGAAGTTCACGCCGGTCGTGGTCACCAGACCGCACGTCAGGTGCAGACTCGGTTCGCCCTCGGAGGCGGCGACCGCGTGCCAGCATCCGCGCGGAACGTGAAGGACGTCCCCGGGCTCCATGACGAACTCGTCGATGATCTCCGTGGGCTCTTCTTCGGCGAACTCCACATCATCGTGCAAGGGGGCGATTCGGGTGGTGCCGTAGATCCGCCACCGTTTGCGTCCCGATACCTGGAGAACGATGACGTCGTGGTCGTCCCAGTGCACCCCGAACCCCTCCTTCGAGGTCCAGGAGGCGTAGGCGTTCACCTGGATGCCGGTTCTGAGCCAGGCTTCCAACTCGCTGATGAGCCGCCCTATCGGCGGGTGCATCTCGTCGATGGCGTCCAAGACCAGGGTCGCGCCCTCGCGGAGCCGCTGGTGGAACAGGTGCGGGACCGGTGCGTTCCAGTCGGGCATGCGCCGGTACTGCCTGAGCCGGGTGTACTCGCCCGCGTCGATCACTTCACCCGCTGACAGTCTCATCCGAGGCGAGTCCAGGCGCTGAGACGAGAGCAGGGTGTTCAGGTCCGACCAGGTGAGCAGGTGCCGGAAGGCATCCCGCTCGTCCTCGGGAGCCGGGTAGTGGCGGTGGGTGCGGCCGAGCACCTGGGCGGGGAAGGTGTCCCCGCCCAGACGGCCGCTGATCAGGTCAGCGGTCACAGTGCTCTCCTAGCGGATGCCGTCGTTGGTGTCGCCCCTGCCGGTGCTGCCCCCGTCCGAGGGCTGCTCGGCACGGGAGCGAACGGCGGCGATCTCCTCGACCGCGACGTTCAGTTCCTCGTCCGCGATCTGCGTGCTGGCGTCCATCAAGATCTCCTCACGTCGTGTTGTTGTGTGGGCGTCCTCCGTGAATGGGAGGAGCGCGAGGCAGTGCGTCGAACACGCGGACCTTGCTGAAGGGCGGATGGGGATGGGCCTCTTCCCAACACCTCTCGTGCAGTGGGGCGAAGCGGGAGAGATGGGACGGCGCGCTCCCCAGATGGGCCATGGGAGGTTGTGCACCGCCGTGCTGATCTAGGACTGGGGTTCAGGGCCGGAGGGGGCGGGCTCCAGAGCAGGGCTGTCGGAAGGGTGCAGGGCGAACCAGGCGGTGGCACCGTTGGCGTTGCTGTCCACGCCCCAGGTGGTGTCGCGGGTGAGGACCAGCCGCGGACCGGACTCATCGGCCACGAAGGCGATCTCGGCCCGGTTCCGGTGCGGCTCGGTCTCGGGGCCGCTGCTCGGGTCGACCACCTGCACGTAGATCGGAGCGGGGCAGGTGATAACCACGCACGGCACCCCCGGACCGGCAGGGGACTCCTCCGAAGGCGGGTGCGCCCCGGTGCCGCGCGGTCCGGGCCGGTCCTCGTCCTCCGATCTGGGTGCGCCCAGCGCTTCCAGCGCCTGGACGCAGCGGCGGATGTTGGTGGCGTGTCGGCCTTTCTCCAGGCGGGAGACGGCCGACTGGGACAGGCCGCTGATGTTGCTGCGACAGGTGCCTGGTGCCCGGGTGGCGGCGCAGGAGGCGGATCACCGCCGACAGGTTCAGGGCGCGCACGGCCTGGACCATCGCGGGTTCCTCCCACACCTGGGAGGGGATGCAGGTGCATCGGTAGGCCGGTGCCCCGCCTTGGCGTGGGCTGCCGCAGTGCCTGCACAGGGAGAACATCGTCCTGGTCCGCTTTCCGCTCATCGTCGGTGTCGTGGGTGTGGGTCCCGCCGGATCAACGGGGCTGTCGGTGTTCGGAGGGCGCGGGTGCCGCAGTACCGGTCGCAGGGCGGCCTGCCGCCTGTCGCTGTGCCATGGCGTAGAGCCGGTCCGGATCGGGGTCGGAGAGGACGGGCGCGGTGGCGGTACCGCAGGGCAAGGCCCAGTAGCGGCGGCTGGCCGGTCCCCAGAGCACGACCCAGCGTGAGCCGACGGCGTGTTGGAGCCGCCGGGCGGTCGCGTAGAAGGGCCGGTCGTCCTCGACGTGCCATGCCACGGCGGTCACCGCCCCGGGAGGCGGTCGACCTCGAACCACACCGTTGTGCGCCTCTGGCCGCTCTCGTAGCCCCACCGGGAGGCGAAGGCGTTCACCAGACGCAGGCCGAACCCTCCGAAGCGGCCGTCCTCCTCGGTGCCGAGGGGCCGGATGCAGGGGACGGTTCCGTGGCCGGGGCCTTGGTCGACCACTTTGACCTGGGTGCGCTGTCCGTTCTTGGCGACGGAGACGTGACCCTGCCTCCCGGGCCGCCGCTGCGGCTGTGCCGAACCGAGTTCGTGAACAGCTCGGTGACCAGCAGGTCCAGGAGTTCCGCTTCGCGGGGAGGGCGTCCGGCCCGCATCCGTACGAGTCGCCTGACCAGGTGAGCGTGCTCGGGCACGCCGGCCACGGCGACAGCGACGCCGGTCGGCAGTGGTGCGCCCGGGGTGGCGATCGGAGCGCGGATCGCTTCGTCGGTCACGCGCTGAGGGGGCGGAAGGACTTCGGCTGAACCCGCAGGGGGCTCAACCTGCAACTCAATCGATT
This sequence comes from Nocardiopsis sp. CNT312, assembly GCF_000515115.1. Classification (GTDB taxonomy): domain Bacteria; phylum Actinomycetota; class Actinomycetes; order Streptosporangiales; family Streptosporangiaceae; genus Nocardiopsis. The sequence goes on along the minus strand of NZ_KI911538.1, from coordinate 15,687 downwards.
CCCCCACACAGATCACCTCTCACCTCTGGTCGGCATGTTCGGAAGTACTCAGCAGCTCTCGGCCGCCAAAAGGAAGCATGAACTTGGAGCAGGAAAGAAGCCAGAGATGCCGCACAATCAGGGCCGATGTGAGAGTGATGCATCATTCTGCGTCATCGTTGCGGAGCTGACGCGGCAATCTCTATGGCATAGTGCTCGCATGGCAACTGAATCCCCTCACTACGCCTGGCGTGAATTTGGTGCCAAACTGAGCTATTTGCGCAATATGTCTGGGTTGTCGCAGGAGGATCTAGCCAAGCGGTGTGGGATGGCGAGAAGCACGCTTGGCGGCCACGAGACGGGCCACCGAAAACCTAGACGCAGAGACGTGGAGAGCCTGGACAGAGAGCTGGGCGCCCACGGAGGTGTTCTACGGGCTTGGGAGACCGCGCGGCGGCTCGACGACAACCCGGAGTGGTATCGCGAGATCACCGAGGCTGAGAAGTACGCGATCAGTATCGAGATATTCCACTCGGCACTCATCCCGGGGCGATTCCAGACACCCGATTACGCACGTGCCGTTCTGACCGACTGTCGTCCCGGTGACGACCCGGCCAACGTTGAGCGTCTGATGAAGATCAGGACCTCGATGCTGCCGAGACTGCTCTCTCAGAACCGCCCAAGAATGCTCGTGGTGCTCGCGGAGTATGTGATCAGGCACACGATCGGATCACCGGAGATTCAGGCAAAACAGCTCGATCACCTGCTGAAGCTCCAGACCGATGGGACTCTCCGCTTACTGATCGTCCCCTCAGGAACGGAGAACCGGGCAGGGGTGGCAACCGGCCCCTTCAGGCTGATCTCCTTCGAGGAGCGGTTGCCTCTGGCCTATGCCGAGCACGCTTCTGGGGGCGTGGTCATCGACCAGCGTGATGAGGTCAGGCGCTTGGGCGCTATCTTCGGAGAACAGATGTCCTGGGCGCTCACCCCCGCAGCGTCTCTGGACCTGGTAAAGCAAGTGAGAGGTGACCTGGCATGACCGCCGAGTGGCACAAGTCCTCGTACAGCAGTGGCAACAACGAGTGCGTGGAGGTGCGGGAACACGCGTCAGGCGCCGATGTGCGCGACACCGCCCACCGCGACGCGGGACACGTCACGGTCCCTCTGAGCCAGTGGGTAGCACTCATCGCTGAGGTTCGCAAAACCCAGTAGGTGAACGAGGCTGATCTGTCCCGGGGAGCCCCCGCCCCAGGGACTCAGCCGTGGACACAATGTCTACGGTCAGTGAAGGGACCACCGGTGGCAGAGACACCGATCCAGCGCGTTCGGGTCGATCAGAAACTATGGGATGCGGATCGGCGGCCAACCACAACCCGGCCTTCTACGCCGACGACTCGGTCCTGCTCACCGGGGCGCGGCTGCACGCCAACATGGCCGTGGACCACGTGACCGGGCGGGTGGACCCGCACCTGTCGGGGCAGCCGGGCCCGCCCGCGTTCTGAGCCCGGCCGCCCCGTGCTGCTCAGGCCACGTCGCGGCGGAGCGTGGTGGCCGCGGCCAGGGCGATCGCCACTGCGGCGTAGCCCGCCAGGACCATGGACGCGCCCCACACCGGCAGCAGTTCCATGGCCCCCATTCCGTAGTCGACCCCGGTGTCGTAGAGGGCGGAGACCGCACCGCCGGGCAGCCACCGGCCGACGTCCTGGAGCTGGGGCACGACCACCAGGATCGGCTCCAGCATGAACACCCACAGGATTCCGACCACCAGGGCGGCGACCTGGTGGCGGATGAGCGCGCCCACGCCCACACCGATCACGGTGTAGGCGACGTGGGCGGCCACGGAGCCGAGGAGAACGCGCGGCACCTGGTTGTCGACCAGGTTCAGCTCCCCTCCCCCGGCCAGGATGGAGGCGCCGGCGACCACGGCGGACAGCCCGACCACGACCGCGCCGAACAGCAGGCCGACCAGGGCCGCGGCCACGGCCTTGGCCAGGACCACGGGCAGTCGGCGGGGGCTGACCAGGAAGGTGGTGTTGACGGTGCGGTGCTGGTATTCCGAAGTCACCACCACGATGCCCACGACCAGGGCGAAGAGGGTCCCCGAAGCACCCATGGGCCAGACGGCCCCGGCGTACTCGGCGCTGTCGGCGGCGAAGCCCCCCTCCATCCCGGCGGAGACGATGATGAGGCCCAGGGACAGCCCCACCCAGGCCAGGGCGGCCAGGAGCATGATCCACCACAGCCGGGTGGTGAAGACCTTGCGGAGTTCGGACCTGACGAGCGCGGTCATCGGCTACCTCCCACGGGCTGTTCGGAGTTCTCCTGGTCGGTGAGGCGGAGGAAGGCCTCGTGCAGGCTCTCCCCTCCCCCGGTGAGTTCGCTGAGGGTCCCCTGGTGGACGAGTCGGCCCCGGGCGATGATGACGACGTTGTCCACGGTCTGCTCGACCTCGGCCAGGACGTGGCTGGAGACGAGGACGGCGACGCCCCTCTCGTGCGCCTGGTAGTCCAGGAAGCGCCGCAGCCAGTCGATGCCCCGCGGGTCCAGGCCGTTGGCGGGCTCGTCCAGGATCAGCACCCTGGGGTCGCCCAGCAGCGCCCCGGCCAGGGACAGGCGCTGGCGCATGCCCATCGAGTACCCGGCGACCCGTTTGCCGCCGGCCTCGGCGATGCCGACCTCGTCGAGCACCTCGTCCGCCCGGGAGAGCGGCAGGCCCTCGGCGTCGCACAGGGTGCGCAGGTGGTTGCGGCCGCTGCGCCCGGGATGCAGGTTGTTGGCCTCCAGCACCGCGCCCACCTCGGAGGCGGGGGCGGGCAGGCTCGCGTAGGGACGGCCGCCGAACAGCCCCTCACCGCGATCGGGGCGGACCAGGCCGAGCAGGCACCGCAGGGTCGTGGTCTTGCCCGCACCGTTGGGCCCCAGGAATCCGGTGACCGTTCCCGGCTCCACCGTGAAGGACACCCCGTCGACCGCACGGTGGCCGCGGAACGCCTTCGATATGTTCCTCACTTCGATCGCCGACACTTCTTCCTCTCCATACAAAGACACAGAGAAGAGCCGACCGCACCTTTCAGTACATCGCGCGGAAGACTTTTCTCCAGAATAAAGAAGAATCTAACAACTCCTTGTCCCCCTGAGAACTGAGGTATGCCAGCAGAAACGCATGACATTTGTCAGTGGCGCGGGCGGGCACGCGGAGTGTAGGTAGCGGAACAACGGAATCCGCAGTTCAGAACGGATCCACGGGGTTCGCTATCAGCCGGATCGGGCGCGTTCCAGGAGGAGTTCGCGCTCGCGTTCGTTGCGGGTGAGTTCCGCGGCACGCTCGAATTCCGAGCGCGCCTCGCCGCTGCGTCCGAGCCGGACCAGAAGGTCGCCGCGCACGGCGGGCAGAGGGTGGTAGCCCGCCAATTCCGGTATCCCCCGGAGCGCGTCGACGATCTCCAACGCGGGAGCGGGCCCCAGGGCCATCGACACAGCGACCGCCCGGTTGAGCTCGGCCACCGGTGACCGGGTGAGCCGGACGAGCCGCTCGTACAGGAGGGCGATCGCGACCCAGTCGGTGTCGTCGGCGCCGAGGGCCCGGGCGTGTTCGGCGGCGATCCCCGCCTGGAGCGAGTAGGCCCCCCGCGGTTCGGCGGGGTCACGGGGCACGGAGCGGGCCAGCGAACGCAGGCCCCGGGTGATCAGGAGCCGGTCCCAGCGCGAGCGGTCCTGGTCGGCCAGCGGCACGGGTCGGCCGTCCGTCCCAGAGCGGGCGCGAAGCCGTGAGGCCTGCAACTCCATGAGGGCGAGCAGCCCGTGCACCTCGCGCTCCTCGGGCAGCAGCGCGGCGAGCACCCGGCCCAGGCGCATCGCCTCCTCGCACAGGTCCGCGCGCGTCCAGTCCGCACCGGACGTGGCGGTGTAGCCCTCGTTGAAGACCAGGTAGAGCACGTCCAGCACGGAGGAGAGCCGGGCGTCGCGGTCCGCTCCGGCGGGCACCTCGAAGGGCACCCTCCTCTTGGCGAGGGTGCGTTTGGCCCGCACGATCCGCTGCGCCACGGTCGGTTCGGGCACCAGGAAGGCGCGGGCGATCTCGTCCGTGGACAGGCCGCCGAGCATGCGCAGGGTCAGGGCCACCCTCGCCTTGCCGGACAGGACCGGGTGGCAGCACACGAACATGAGCCGGAGGACGTCGTCGCCGTAGTCCTCCTCCAGCGCGGCGTCGAACTCGGCCTGCCCGTCGTTCTCGGCGGCCCCGCGCCCGAGGTCGGCCATGCGGTCCTTGAACCGCTCGTCGCGGCGCCAGCGGTCGAGGACGCGGCGTTTGGCCACGGTGGTCAGCCAGGCGCCCGGTGTGCTCGGCACACCCTCCTCGGGCCACTTCTCCAAGGCACTGACCAGAGCGTCCTGGGCGAACTCCTCGGCCAGGCCGACATCGCCCACCATCCGGGTGAGCGCTCCGATGAGGCGCGCCGACTCGATGCGCCAGACCGCCTCCACCGCGCGCGTGGTATCCCCGTGGCTCACGGTGCAATGAAAGCACCGCAGGTCACACACCGCAAGCACGCTCCCCGCTTTGCGAAAGGCCACAGAAACAGATTCGACCCGCGACCGAAAACCGCCCACGCCATCGTCGCGGGTGACCTCCCTCTCCACCGCCCGGCGGGGCCGTGCGTGCGCACACCGTGGCACGGGCGGGAGAACACCCCGACCGGGGGAGAAGCGTCACCCGCTGCTCATCCCCGGTGCACGGACCGAGGCGACCGGGCCGGCCGGCACCCGTGCGGGCGGGGTCGTGGCCGCGTTCCCGCTCCCCCACGGGGTAGGCAGGCATCCGTCCGGAATACCTGCTGTGTGAGGGATTCCGGGAAAATCAGATCCGCAGGCCGCCCTCCCGCGTCCCAGAACGAGAAGGCCGCCCCAGGCCCCCGAGCAGAGCCCGTCCCCCTGACAGAAAGAAGCAGGCTGTGTCATTCGAGATCGTCGGCCGTGAAGGCCCCTTCGCCCAGCAGCGGTTCCCGGTGGGCGATGTGCCGATCACCTTCGGCCGCCACGCCAGCAACAGCGTGGTGGTCGTGAGCAAGCTGGCCTCCCGCTTCCACGCGGAGATCCTCCCCGAGGGGGGCGTTTACGTCCTCTACGACCGTGAGAGCAGCAACGGGACCACGGTCAACGGCGAGCCGACGGCGTCCCACGTCCTGCGCCCCGGCGACCTGATCACCATCGGCGACGAGGTGTTCTGCTGGGAGCCCTCCGAGACGCAGGAGGCCAGCCCTCCGGTGACCCAGTTGTTCGTCCGCCCCGACGCCGCGTCCGGACCGGTCATGAACGTCACGGTCTCGGGCGGCGGTCCCGTCGGCCTGGCCTTCGCCCTGCTGACCGACCACCTCCTCGGCGGCCGGGCGTCCGTCACCGTCTACGACGCGCGCTGGACCCGCGACAACGGCCGTGTCGTGTGGAAGAACGAGAAGCAGGGCAACGTCCGGCGCCAGCAGGTCGTGACGATCCAGAGCCGCCAGTACCTCAACCTCTCCGAGGAGATGCAGGAGCGGCTGTTCGCACCCGGCACCTACACCGAGATGTGGCCCTCGGGCGCCGACTCGATCCGCGGGCTGGGCCCGCGCAACATCCGCATCTCCCGGATCGAGGACGTCCTCCTGGAGATGGCCTCCGAGCGGCCCGGGCGCATCAGGCTCGTCCCCGAGAAGTTCAACGTCACCGAGGACCCGAACGCCTTGGACGACACCCACGTGCTCGCGGTGTGCGAGGGGTCGCGCTCCCGCAGCCGGGAGCACTTCACCAAGAAGTTCGGGCAGGCGGACACGTCGATCTACTCACTGGACGGGCAGCACCTGGAGGACGTGGTGCTGGGCCTGCGCGTCAAGTCCAAGCTGTCGGACCCCGCGACCGTCCTGCTGACCGTGGCGCAGAACCGCTACCTGCTGAACTCGCTGGAGGGCCAGGGCTTCCTCAACATGCGCCTCACCGACGCCGAGGCCCGGGAGGTCGTCGGGATCGACCCGGTCCGACAGGTGTTCGAGCAGTGCATCGGCTCGCGCCCGTGCGTGATGGCGCGCGACGGCGAGGACGACGACTTCAGTTGCTCCACCCACAACTCGCTGTTCCTGCCCTCCCTGATCAAGGGGTCGCCCCTCTGGAAGCGGGTGCGCCAGGGGCTGGAGCTGTTCGGTGTGCCCGAGTCCGACCTCAAGGCCGTCACCGCCTTCCGGCTGAGCATGGTGCAGCGGCCCCGGTTCACCGCGGAGCTGCGCTCACCGGGGTCGAGGAACCCGGGCACCTACGGCTTCCTGCTCGGTGACGCCGCCAACGCGATCCACTTCTGGCCCGGGCGGGGGCTCAACAGCGGCCTGGCCTCGGCCATCTCCCTGGCGCGCTCGCTCAGCAGCGCGTGGAACGGCCGCCCCTTCCGCGACTCGGACTTCATCCGCCACGAGGCGGCGATGTCGATGCTCCAGTACCGGCACAAGAGCCGGGCCTGGAAGGCGATGGTGACCGCCGCCGACGACGGCTCGGAGATCGCGATCAAGGACAAGATCGCCCAGAGCATCGAGGCACCGGGCTCCGACCGGGAAGCGGACCTGGAGACCCTGCTGGAGCGGCTGGGTTCGATCCGCGAACGGCTGTCCGCGCGCATCCCGGGCATGCCCGACGACGCGTCGCTGCGCGACCACCTGGGCGGCCTGAGCGACGAGACCCTGCGCTCCCTGGTGGCCGGCGGCCCGTGGGACACGCTGACGGTCGGCGGCGAGGAGGTCGACATCGACATCTTCTACCGGGAGGAGGCCGAGGCGGCGAAGGGCTGACGTTCGCCCGGGGGCGGGCCACCGGCAGCGGCGGCCCGCGGTGCCACCGGCACCGCGGGCCCCGGTCCGGTCCCAGTGCCCCTGGTCAGTACCCCTGGGAGCGCAGCTCGCGCTCGCGCTCCTTCAGTTCCTCGGGCATCTTGTCCAGATCCTCCAGTTCGGCGATCCGGCGCAACTGGAGCTTGAGCACCACGTCGCTGTCGGCCGGCGGGTGCGGGCAGCGCCGCGCCCACTCCAGCGCCTCCTCGTGGGAGGAGACCTGGAGGACCCAGTACCCGGCGATGAACTCCTTGGCCTCGGTGAAGGGGCCGTCGGTGACGGTCACCTCACCGCCCCGGAAGACGATCTCGGCCCCCTCCGACGTGGGGGCGAGCCCCTCACCGGTCAGCAGGACACCGGCCTTGATCATCTCCTCGTTGTAGGCCGCCATCATCTCGTAGACCTCCGGCGGGTTGTCGTGGTCGGTGGCCTCGGACTCCGGGGTGGACATGATCGACATCAGGTAGCGCACGGCCTTCGCCTTTCCGTTCCTGGTGAGGGCTCTTCTCCCCCGCTCTCACCTACCCGTCGAACGGCCCCGCGCCGGATCGACACGCCCCGGACAATTTTTCTCAGGCCCCCTCCCGGGCCGCCGCCACGACGGCCGCCTCCGCCTCGTCGGCGCGGGCGGTCAGCGCGCGCAGGCCGGGGACGGCCAGAACCAGGGAGACGAGCAGGACCGTACCGGCGGCCACGGGGACGTAGTGGAGTTCCACCCGGCCCAGCAGGCCGCCCAGGAGCGCGCCCACCGGGGCGAGGCCGAACCCGAGGACCTGGATCACCGACATCACCCTCCCGAGGCGGTCACCGGGCACGATCATCTGCGCCGAACCGATCATGACGACGTTGGAGACCGTCATGGCGGTTCCGAGCAGCATCCAGGCCAGAGCCGCGAGGTAGGCGCTGGGGGCCAGGCCGAACGCCAGGCAGCACAGCCCCATGGCTCCGAAGGACACGAGTTCGGTGCGGAACCGGCCCAGTTTCGCGGCGACCTTGCCGACCAGCGCCGAACCGAGCAGCGCCCCGACCGCTGAGGAGGCCAGGAACACGCCGTAGAGGGCCTCCGGGACACCGAAGTGCTCCTGCACGAGGAGGACCAGGACACCGGCCTGGGCCATGAACGCCATGTTCACGACCACCCCGAACAGGACGGGGGAGCGCAGCGCCCGGTCGCCGAACACGAATCCCAGACCGGCACGGATCTCCGTGAGGACGGCGCGGACGGCGCCGGAGGCCGCGCCCCCGGACGTCCGCGGGGCCGGTTCGCCGCTCTCAGGGCGGCGTACCGCCAGCGGGAGGCCGAGCAGCACCAGGGCCCCGAGGACGTAGGCACCGGCGTTCACCGCCAGCGGGAGCGCGGTCGCGACGACGAAGAGGAAGCCGGCCAGCGGGGCGCCGCCGAAGTCCTCCGTGACGGTCTTTCCGCCGACCAGGCGACCGTTGGCCCGGTCCAGCCCGTCAGCCGGGACCAGGTCGGGCAGGGCCGCGCGCCCCGAGAGGTCGTAGAAGACCTCGCAGAGCATCACCGTGAACATCACGGCGTACAGCACCCAGATGGACGCGGTTCCGGTGGCCACCAGCACGGCCAGGACCGCGATGGCACCGCCGCGCACGAGGTTGGCCGCGACCATGAGCGTGGCGCGGTTCACGCGGTCCACGACCACCCCGGCGATGAGGCCGCACAGGAGCCACGGCAGGAAGCGGGCCACCATCAGACCCGACACCAGGATCGGGTCGTTGGTCAGCATCGCCGCCACCATGGGCAGGGCGGTGAGCATGATCCCGTCGGCGAGGTTACTGAGCAGGCTTCCGGCCCAGAACCTGTGGAAGGCCGGGCCGAGCCCGGGCGGACTCGGTGTCGTCGGCTGCGAAACGCCGTGGGCAGGGGTGGTCATGACCTCTCCTCGGAAGGGGTGCGGAAGGGGGAGAAAGGCGGGAGTGCGTCCGGTGGGCCGGTCACGACACCGTCCCCGTCGGCGAAGAGCAGGTGTCCCGGCAGGAACACCGCGCCCCCGGAGGAGACCGGTCCGTCGAGGGTTCCGGCTCCCGCACTGGACGGCCTGCGCGGGTTGGTGCCCAGCGCGAGCACGCCGATGTCGATACGGGAGAGTCCGAGGACGTCGCGCACCGCGCCGACGACGACGATCCCGGCCCATCCGCGGTCGGCGGCGGTCTGGGCGAGGTTGTCCCCGACCAGGGCGGTGTGCAGCGATCCGCCGCCGTCCACGACGAGGACACGGCCCCGACCGGGTTCAGCGACCGCGTCCTTCACCAGGCCGTTGTCCTCGCGGCAGCGCACGGTGGCGACGGTCCCGTGGAAGGATCCGCGGCCCCCGTAGCGCAGGAACTGGGTCCGGCAGCTCACCAGGGCGGGGTAGGCGTCCATGAGGTCCGCGGTGGCCGGGTGTGTGGTGGTGCTCGTCATGGTCGTGGACTCCTCGGTCAGCCTGCGGAAACGTGTTCGGGTGCGGGGCGGCGGCCCCACTCGATCCGCGTCCAGTGCGGGTCGGTGGCCTCGGGGCGCTCCACCAGGAGCGGCTCCTCCGGCAGGTCGGGGGCCCAGTGCCCGTGCTCGCGCAGCCACGGCTCGCTGTAGACGGTGTCCTGGTACCGGTAGCCGTCGTCGGGGAAGACGGCGACGGTGCTCTCCCCGCCGTCGCGCCGGGCGTACCAGTCAGCGGCCAGGTGGGCGGCGCCGCTGGTGGGGCCCACGAACATGCCGCGCTCGGAGAACAGGCGGCGTGTGGTCTCGAACGCGGCCGCGGCGCTCACCCAGTGCACCTCGTCGTAGGAGCGGTGGACGACGTTCCCCGGCCGGATGCTGCTGCCGAGGCCGCGCAGCGCCCGAGGGCCGTTGTCCAGGCCGAAGATGACGCTGCCCGGGGTGTCCACGCCGACCACCCGCGGATCCGCTCCGAACAGGCGGAGCGCGCTGGAGATGCCACCGCTGGAACCGCCCGAGCCCACCGGGCCGACCAGGCGGTCCACCCGGCCGACCGTCGTGGCGATCAGCTCGGCCACCGGAAGGTACGCACCGGGGTTTCCGGGGTTGTCGTACTGGCCGGGTACGAACGCACCGGGCAGTGCGCGGCGCAACTCCTCCAGGCGGGCCAGGCGCGCGCCCTGGATACCGCCCGGGGCATCGAAGTCGTCGACGATCTCGACCCGGGTCCCCAGCATCTCCAGCCGGGTCCGCAGTGCGGGGTCGATGGCGGGGTCGCCGACGATCGTGAGCGGGTGCCCCCAGTGCCTACAGACCAGGGCCAGGCCGAGGGCGAAGGTCCCCGAGGAGGTCTCCAGCACGGGTGCGCCCGGTGCCAGGAGCCCGCTGGACCGGGCCTGTTCGACGATGTGCTTGGCCGGCAGGAGCTTCATGAGGCTGAAGACGACCGCGTGGAGGTTGGGGCGCAGGCGCACGATACGAGGCATGACCATCGCCTCGACCATCGAGCCGTAGACCGCGGGTGGCTGGTTCATCGGGGGTCCCTACTTTCGTGCGTGGGCGGAGAAGCGCCAGGTGTCCTCGACGCCGAGGTCGCCGAGCATCCGTTCGGCGCGGTCCCGGGCGTCGTCGATGTCGGGATCGCGGCCGTCGAACATCAGGCCCGCGATGTCCCCGCTGTGCGCCACCTGGATCCCCACGGCCCCGCACCGGCGGACGAGGGCCTCCAGGTCCGCGAATCCGGGGACCGGGAGGTGGCGCTGGTTGATCCTGCTGCTGGCCCAGGCGACCGCTCCGACCCCCGCCGGGTCCTGTGCGGCCACGGCCTCGCGCAGTCCGGCGCGCAGGTCGGCGAACTCGGCGACCTCGCCGGGGCCGTAGGCGGCGGGCCGCATGTCCAGGGTCGAGATCCCCGCGCCGTCCCGGCTGGTCCCGAACCCGAGCACGGACAGGGGCGGCAGGGGAGCGGCGAACTCCTCGACCAGGACCCCTTCTCGCTGGGCGAACAGCACCGCCCGGTCGCCGAACATCAGCGAGTCCGAGGCCAGCTCGGCGCGGACCGCGAGCCGGGCCGTCACGGCGCTGTCGGGTCTGCGTCCGCAGGCGTCGTGGACCGCCAGGACCGAGGCGATCACGTCGCTGGTGGAGGATCCGAACCCGCGGGCCAACGGGACGTCGGACTGGAGGTAGAGGTGCCCCCCGGTGTAGGAGCGGCCCAGGGCCGCGAGGGCCTCGGCCGCGGCCCGGAACGCCTTGGTCCTGTCGGGCGGACTCACCGTGAGCACGGGGGCGGGGGAGGGCTCGAAGACCACGTAGGAGCGGTAGAGGTCGCAGGGCATCGTCACCAGCCCGCGGACGGGCCGCCCCTCGTGCTCGAACATCCCCTGAAGGATCTCCCCGTGGTGCGCCAGAGAGGAGCCGAAGCCCATACCGACCGCGCGGGACGCGGCTCGGGGGGCTCGGGACGTCCTCGGGGAGCTTGTGTCACTGGTCGTCTCGTCTTCCGATGTCCGCATTCCGTTACCCATTCCGTGGCACATCGCCGCACACCCGGCTCCGGTCAGGAAAGACACTACGGAGTCCGGGCCCGCCCGCCAGGCAGTGCGGGGCGGCAGCCGACCGGCAGTCCCACCAGGGCTTTCCCGAATACGCGAGAGCCCCGGACTCGGAGGTTCGCTCCGAGTCCGGGGCTCTTCGCCGGCCGACGGCCCGTAGCCGTCGGCCCGAACCGGTCCCGCTCGTGGCGGGCACCGGGGACGTCACCGGGCGGGCGGGGTCAGCCGACCAGGCTCGCGGGCCGGATGTCGGCCCAGTTCTCCTCGATGTAGTCCAGGCATGCCTGGCGGCCGTCCTCCTCCTTGGCCACGGACCAGCCGGCCGGGGTGTCCGCGAAGGACGGCCACAGCGAGTGCTGGCCCTCCGTGTTGACCAGAACGCGGAAGCGGCCCTCGGTGTCCTCGAAGGGGTTGGTCATGTCAGGATCTCCTTCACTGCGCCGCGGTGTGCGGCGTCGTCGGTGGTGTCCAACCGCGCGGCCAGGATCCCGCCGATCTGTTCGATCGGTCCTGGGTCCGCCATGCGCGCGTGTGTCGCCCCGACCCGGTGTACGTCGATCTCACCTCCCACATGCTCGGTCCAGGCACCGGTGTCGGGTGTTCCGTCCATCCGTCCCAGTTCCGCCCGGAAGAAGGTGACATCACCCTCGAAGACACCCGGGACGAAGTTCTGTGCGATCTCCACGTGGTTGACCGCGGCGGTGACCAGCGCGGCCACCTCGGGCTCCTCGAAACCGGCCAGGACCGGGTCCAGGCGGCGCAGTTCGGTCACCGCCCGGTCGAGGTCGAAGGGCTCCTCCCGCTCCTGTGCGGTTCCGGGATCCTCCGGAGTCCGGCCCAGGAGCATGCCCAGCATCTGCTCGTGGCCGGGCGCGGACGCACCCTCGATGCCGTGGGCGGGGTAGGAGTCCATCAGGGCGAGCAGTTCGACCTCCTCGCCCCGTTCCTGGAGGGCGGTCGCCATGGCGTGGGCGACCAGCCCCCCGAAGGAGTAGCCCAGGAACCGGTAGGGCCCCTCGGGCTGCACCTCCCTGATCCGGCGGAGGTAGTCCGCCGCGATCTCCTCCACGCTCGCGGGAAGCGCGTCAGGTTCCCTCAGCGCCCGGCTCTGCAACCCGTAGAGGGGCCCGCCGATCCGGCGGGCCAGACCCGCGAAGCACCAGCTCATCCCCGCGGCGGGGTGGACGCAGAAGAGCGGACGCCCCTCGCCCTCCGGTTGGAGGGGCAGCAGGACGTCGAGGGCGCCGGCGCGGTCCCCGCCGCCGAGGAGCCCGGCGACCGTGGGGGTCTGGAAGAGGTCCCGCACCCGCAGGTCGAGTCCGGTGTCCTCGTTGATGCGGCTCACCAGGCGGGTGGCGAGCAGGGAGTGGCCGCCCAGGTCGAAGAAGGAGTCGTCGACCCCGACACGGTCCAGGCCCAGGACCTCGGCAAAGATCCGGCACGCGATCTCCTCCCCGGGCGTGCGGGGGCCGCGCCCCCGGGAGAGCGCCCCGTAGTCGGGGGTGGGCAGGGCACGGCGGTCCAGCTTGCCGTTGCCCGTCAGCGGAAGCCGGTCCATGGGCACGAACAGTGAGGGGACCATGTAGTCGGGCAGGGTCTCGCCCATGCTCCGGCGCAGTTCCGCCCGGTCCAGGCCGTGACCGGGGTCGAGCACCACGTAGGCGACGAGCCGCTTGTCTCCGGGGCGGTCCTCGCGGACCACCACCGCGCACTGGGACACCCCGGGTCTGGAGCCGAGTACCGCCTCGACCTCGGCCGGCTCGATCCGGAACCCCCGGATCTTGATCTGTCCGTCGATCCGGCCGATGAAGCGGATCCGGCCCTGCCGGGTCCAGCGCACCAGGTCCCCGGTCCGGTACATGCGGCGACCGGGCTCTCCGAGCGGATCGGCGACGAACCGTTCCGCGGTCAGGTCCGGGCGCCCGACGTATCCGCGGGCCACGTGCGCGCCGCCCACGTACAGTTCACCGGTGGCCCCGGGCGGGACCGGCCGGAGCCGGTCGTCGAGGACGTACATGGTGGTGTCGTCCATGGGGGTGCCCAGGTGGACCTCGTCGAGCCGGCGCTCCCCGGTGCCGAAGGCCTGGTAGCTCGACCACACGGTCGTCTCCGTGGGCCCGTACCCGTGGACCACCGCTGTGTCGGGGCAGTGGTCCAGGACCCTCTGGAGGGCGCCGGGTGAGGCGACGTCCCCGCTGAACCACACTTCGCGCAACAGGGCGAGGGCCTCCACGCACTCGTCGGCCATGACGTTGAACAGCCCGGTCGTGAAGTAGGCGGCGGTCACGCCCCCGTCCCGGACGGTGTCGGCCAGGACCCGGGCGTCGCCGTCGGTGCGCGGTGCCAGGACCAGGGTCGACCCGCGCAGGAGCGGTACCCACATCTCGTAGGTGGACGCGTCGAACCCGTAGGCGGAGTGCACCATGACCCGGCGGTGGGCGTCCCCGTCCCAGCAGCGGTCCAGGGCCAGGCCGACGACGTTGCGGTGGTCGACCGCCACGCCCTTGGGCCTGCCGGTGGACCCGGACGTGAACATCACGTACAGCAGGGCCAGGTCCCCGACCCGTACCCCGGGGCTGCGCCCGGGGCCGTCGGCGGGCAGGGCGTCGACCACGGCGACCGGCGTCCCCCGCCCGGCCTCGGCGACGACGACGCCGTCGCGCGCGCCGCTGTCGGTGAGCAGGGCCCGGGCCCCCGTCTCGGCCATGATGGTCCGCACCCGGGAGGCGGGGAAGGAGGCGGCCAGCGGGACGTAGGCGGCCCCGCACTTGACGACCGCGAGGGTGGCCACCATCTGGTGGACGGAGCGGTCCATGAGCACGGCCACCGCGGACTCGGGCTCCACGCCGAGGGCGATCAGGTGGTGGGCGAGCCGGTTGGCGCGCGTGTCCAGTTCGGCGTAGGTGAGGCTCTCATCCCCGCTGACCAGGGCCACCGCGTCGGGGGTCTCGTTCACGCGGTCCTCGAAGAGTTCGTGGACCAGGGCGCGGGGAGGCGCGGTGACGGCGGTGCCGTTGTACTCCTCCACAGCATGCGTGTACTCCTCCTCCGTCAGGACCGGCAGGTCGCGCACCCCGGTGGCGGGGGCTGCCGAGGCGGCGTCGAGCAGGCGGCACAGCCGGGCCGCTAGCAGTGCGGCGCTCTCGGCGTCGAACAGGTCGGTGGCGTACTCCAGGCCACCGTCGAGCCCGGCGGGGGCACCGTCGGGTCCGCGGCGCTCCCTGAGGACGAAGGTGAGGTCGAACTTGGCCATGCCCGTGGCGCAGGGCTCCTCGGCCACGTCGAGTCCGGGCAGCCCCAGGGAGGCCCCGGCGTCGTTCTGGAGGGTGAGCATGACCTGGAAGAGCGGGTGGTGCGCGGTGGAGCGGGCGGGGTTGACCGCCTCCACGAGCCGCTCGAAGGGCAGGTCCTGGTGGGCGAAGGCGGCCAGGTCGGCCTCCTTCACCCGTTCCAGGAGCGCGCCGAACCCGGGGTTGCCGGAGGTGTCGGTGCGCAGGACCAGGGTGTTGACGAAGAACCCCACCAGGTCCTCCAGTGCCGTGTCCGCGCGTCCGGCGACGGGTGTGCCGAGCGGGACGTCGGAGCCGGCGCCCATCCGGTCCAGCAGGACCGCCAGGGCGGCCTGGACCGCCATGAACAGGGTGGCGTCGTGGTCGGCGGCGACCTCGGCGAGCCTGCGGTGGACGTCCGCGGGGACGTCGAAGGTGAGGACCTCTCCGCGGTAGGAGGCGACGGCGGGCCGGGGCCGGTCGGCGGGCAGGTCCAGCGCCTCGGGGACGCCCTCCAGGGCCTTCTTCCAGAACTCGGTCTGGACGTCGAGGGGGGTGCCGTCGGCGTCGTTCTCCAGGAGGCCGCGCTGCCAGAGCGCGTAGTCGGCGTACTGGATCTCCAGCGGCTCCCAGTCCGGAACCGCGCCCCGGGACCGGTCCCGGTAGGCCCGCCCCAGATCCCGCAGCAGCGGACCCATCGACCACCCGTCACCGGCGATGTGGTGCACCACCAGCACCAGCACGTGCTCACGCTCCGACTCGCACAGCAGCCACGCCCGCACCGGAACGTCCCGCTCCAGATCGAACGTGTGCCGCACCATCCGCGCGACGTGGTCGGCGGTGTCGGCCGCCCCTGTCCCCACCCGGGCGAGGACAGGGCGCGCCTCCTCGCAGGAGAGCACCCGCTGGTGGGGGTCGCCCTCATGGGAGGGAAACACCGTCCGCAACGCCTCGTGCCGCTCCACCACGTCCCCCAGCGCCGCCTCCAGGGCACCGGCGTCCAGGGCACCGCGCAGGCGCAGCACCACCGGGATGTTGTAGGTGGCGCTCGGCCCCTCCACACGGTCCAGGAACCAGAGTCTGCGTTGAGCGTA
>NZ_AZXF01000035.1 GCF_000515115.1 Nocardiopsis sp. CNT312 | reverse complement strand
CAAAGGAACCCTCACACTCCGCTGATACGAAGTGTCGGGGCCAAAACAAACATGGCTTAAAGAAAATCAAACACGCGCTGTTGAGTTCTCAAGAAACAGCCGCTCTTCCCGTACAAGCCCCGGTCCCGGTATCCCGCTCCCGGTCGCTCTTCCGTGGAAGGCGCCCGCGTTTCCACCGCGTCAGCGGCTTTACGCTTTGTTGTGTTTCCACTTTATCAGCCGTTCCGTGTCCCCGCCAAATCCGGCGGTTCGTGCGAAACACCCGAACGGGGTGAATCCCGTGTGGTCATTCACTGCTTCAGATATCACCCGCCAATGGAAAGTCACATTCCATCTCGGGGAAACGATTCCAACCCTACTGGATGCAGAACAGTGCCTGTACCACTCAGGGGGAACGAAGGCTGTGATCGCGGTCCGGTTCCAAGTCGACCCAGAGGGAAGCTCGCCGTCCCGCAGCGACTCTCTCGAGTATAGGGAGGGGAGGGGAGGACGTCAAACGCGGGTCCGGGCGGCGGTGCACCGCCGCCCGAGAACGGGCACCGGCCGTCAGCCGGTCAGCACCACACCGCCAACGTTGCGCTTGCCCTTGCGCAGGACCACGAAGCGGCCCCGGAGCACGTCACCGGCCCCGATCCGGGCCTCCTGGTCGGTGACCTTGGTGTTGTTGACATAGGCCCCGCCCTCCTTGATCGCACGGCGCGCGGCGGACTTGCTGTTGGCCAGACCGCTGAGCGCGAACAGGTCGGCGACACCCGGAAGGTCCTCCAACGCACCGCTGACCTCCACCTTGGGCACCTCCGCCAGGGCGGCGTCCAGGGTCACTGCGTCCAGTTCAGTCAGGTCGGCGCGTCCGAAGAGCGCCAGACTCGCGTCGACCGCCTTGCGGCACTCCTCCGCTCCGTGGACGAGCGTGGTGAGCTCCTGCGCCAGGGCGCGCTGCGCGGCGCGCGCCTGCGGGCGCTCCTCGGTCTGGCGCTCCAGTTCTTCGATCTCGGCCCGGCCCATGAAGCTGAACGTTTTGAGGTAGCGGACGACGTCGCGGTCGTCGGCGTTGAACCAGAACTGGTAGAAGGCGTAGGGCGTGGTCAGTTCCGGGTCCAGCCACACGGTGCCCGACTCGGTCTTGCCGAACTTGGTGCCGTCCGCCTTCGTCAGCAGGTTCGTGGTCAGTGCGTGGGCCTGGCCGTGCGGCCGGTTGCCGTCCATCCGCCGGATCAGGTCCAGTCCGGCCGTGATGTTCCCCCACTGGTCCGAGCCCCCGGTCTGCAGCGTGCAGCCGTAGCGCCGGTAGAGCTGGACGAAGTCGTAGGACTGGAGGAGGACGTAGCTGAACTCGGTGTAGCTCATCCCCTCACCGTCGAGTCGGCTCCGAACCGTCTCCCTGGCGAGCATCTGGTTGACGCTGAAGTGCTTGCCGACGTCGCGCAGCAGTTCGATCGCGTTGATCCCGCCGAGCCAGTCTCCGTTGTCGGCGAGGATCGCGTCGGTCGGCTCCGGCCGCCCCCCCTCGGGTGTGAAGCGCAGGAAGGACGACAACTGCCCGGCCAGGACGCCCACCCAGCCCCGGACCGTCTCCACCGAGTTCATCTGCCGCTCAGCCGTGGGCTTGGGGTCGCCGATGAGGCCGGTTCCGCCACCGACGAGGGCGACGGGCCGGTGCCCGGCCCGCTGGAAGCGGGCCAGGGTCAGGATCTGGGTGAGGTGGCCGACGTGCAGGCTCCCCGCGGTCGGGTCGAAGCCGCAATACAGGGTGACCGGACCATCGGCGAGCGCCTTGCGGAGTGCGTCAAGGTCGGTCGTCTGCGCGAGCAGACCGCGCCACTGGAGTTCGTCGATGATGTCGGTCACGTGTACAGCTCTCTGTCGCTCAGGCGGGCTCTGGGCCCGATCCGCCTCGGATGGGGGCCAGGGGCCTTCCGGCGGCCTCCCGGTGTCCCGGCACCACGCTATCGGCTCCGGAGCGCCGCCGGTTCTGCCGGGGATCCTGCGGCCACCGCCACGCATAACGCCCCGGAGCGCTCCGAACAGTCCCGGCATCCCGGGCCTTGACCACAAAAGTTAATGACATTAGCTTTATGGTTAAAGAGATAAGCTCACGCGGAGGAGTACCCATGCACCACCTGCAACGCCCCGAGGGACGCATCGCCTACGACCTCTACGGCCCCGCCGACCGGAGCCGCCCGCTCATCGTCTGCGTCCCCGGCATGTTCGACCACCGCGCCTCGTTCCGCTTCGTCGGCGAGGCTCTGGCCGAGGCCGGCCACCGGGTGGCCGTCATGGATCTGCGCGGCCACGGCGACAGCGACACGGCCTTCACCGAACACACCAACCGCGCCGCCGCCACCGACGCCATCGCCCTGGCCGAGGAACTGGGCGGCGAGAACGTCCTGATGGTCGGCAACTCCCTCGGCGGAGCCGCGGTGACCATCGCCGCCATGGAGCGCCCCGACCTCGTCTCGGGGATCGCCCTCCTCTGCCCCTTCCTGCGCAACAGCATCAGCCCGCTGCTCCGTCTAGGCTTTCGGCTTTTGCTGCTGCGCCCCTGGGGCCCCGGCGTCCTAGCCTCCTACTACGACAAGCTGCACGTAGGCCGCACCCCCGAGGGGCACGCGGAGCAGAAGCGGCGCGTCCGGGACATGCTGCGGCCCGCCGACCGCTTCCGCTCGATCGCCGCCACGGTCCTGGCCCCCAGCGAACAGGTCCTGGCGGCCCCCGGGCTCCGCGCCGAGGCCACGGTGGTCGTGGGCGAGCAGGACCCCGACTGGCCGGACCCGGCCGCCGAGGCCGAGTGGGTCGCCTCGGTGGTCGGCGGCACCGTCGAGACGGTTCCCGACTGCGGCCACTACCCGCAGTCCCAACAGCCGGACGCCGTCGTCTCCGCCGTCCTGCGGCTGGCCGAGAGGGCGAAGGCCGGTGCCTAGGGTCGGACTCACCCCGCGCATAGTGGCGGAGGAGGCCGCGCGGATCGCCGACGAGCGGGGGCTCGACTCCCTGTCGCTCTCAGCGGTCGCCCAGCGCTTCGGTGTCACCGTCCCCAGCCTGTACAAGCACGTAGACGGCCTGGCCGGGCTGCACCGGGAGGTGGCTCTGCTCGCCGCCGCCGAATTCGGGGACCGGATCCGCGCCGCCGCCACCGGCCTGGCCGGGCCCGACGCTCTTCGCGCCGTCGCCGACGCCTACCGCAGCTACGCGCACGACCACCCCGGAAGGTACGCGGCCCTGCAGAGGGCGCCCGGCCCCGACGACCCCGAGGCACAGAAGATCTTCTACGCCCCCGTCGAGGTGCTCACCGCGGTCCTGCGCGGTTTCGGCATCGGGGACGACCGGACGGTCCACGCCGTCCGGGTGCTGCGCAGCACCCTGCACGGATTCGTCGACCTGGAGGAACGCGGAGGCTTCGGCCTCCCGGACGACACGGAGGAGACCTACCGCATCCTCCTCGACGGACTCGTCCGGGCCTTCCAGGACCCGGCCGGGGGCGGGCTCCGGTAGGCACGGACGGCCCGTGGAGCACCCGTGCCCGCCCCTTCGCGGCGGGGCCGGACCGCTTCGGACCGTTCTTGGAGGAACACGGAGGGGAGGCCGGGCGGGGAACACCCCCGCTTCGAGGACTCGGTGTGCGACCAGGGACGACGATGCCGGACCATGGACACGGCAACAGCGACCGAGCCCCTGCACGGGGGTGCCCCGTCCACGGGGCGGACCGGATTGGAATCCCTCATGCCCGATCGACCCACCGCAGGCCGGGTCCTGGCCGGACTGGCCGGAGTCCTCCTCCTGACCAGCGGGTGCAGCGACCTGTCCCCCTCCGACCTGTCCGACGTGATCGACCTCGACGTGTCACAGGCCCCCACCGACTCCCAGGGAGGCGGCACGGGCGCTTCGGACCCCGACAGCGCCCTGGCCCTTCTGGACGGACTGCGCGTGGAGGAGGCCGACCCCCCCGGCTACGACCGGTCACTGTTCCCGCACTGGGAATCGGGTCTGTGGTCGGAGGAGGCGCAGGACGACTGCACCGCCCGCCAGGTCGTCCTGCTGCGCGACGGCGAGAACGTGGAGGTGGACGAGGACTGCCAGCCGGTGTCGGGCACCTGGTACAGCGAGTACGACGGAGAGACCTTCACCGAGGCGGGGGACCTGGACATCGACCACATGGTCCCGCTGGCCGAGGCCTGGCGTTCCGGTGCCGACACCTGGACCACGGAGGAGCGCGAGCGCTTCGCCAACGACCTCGACACGTCTCCCCAACTGTGGGCGGTCAGCGCCTCCAGCAACCGTTCGAAGAGCGACGAGGACCCCGGCGAGTGGCTTCCCCCGCTGGAGTCCTTCCACTGCGAGTACGCGGCGGCGTGGATCGAGGTCAAACACACCTGGGACCTGGCCGTGAACTCCGCCGAGGAGACAGCTCTGCGCGAGGTGCTCTCCGGCTGCTGACCGGGGCCCGGTCCGGGCCGCCGGTGCGCGGCGGCCCGGGCCTCGGGCGTCAGGCGGAGTCGGTCGAGGTGACCCCGCGCGCGGTCTTCAGGAGTTCCTCCTGTCCAAGGAGCCCGAAGGCGTCCCGCACCTCCACGGCCACACCGGGGCCAGAGCTCCAGAACGCCTCGGCCTCCCCCCGCAGGGCGCGGGTCCCCCGGTTGTCGAACTCCGTGAGGCCCCAGGACTCGGTCGGTCGCTCGTGGTACTCGGCGAGGAAGTCGCGGAGGGAGTCCAGGCCTGTGAGCCGGTCCCCCCGCATCACCAGGACCTGGAGCACGACCCGGGCCCCGCCCCCCTCCAGTGGCCGCTCCCAGACACGGGTGGAGAAGGCTACGTCCCCCCACGTGTAGTCGAAGTCCTCCGCCGAGGTCCGTTCGTCGACCTGTGCGGGCAGGTATGTCACGGCGAAACCGTCCACCTCTCCCCCTCCCGGGTCACCGGCGGCCGGGGCCGCCGAGGCCATGAGTATGAGCGCGGCCACGGCACCGAGCGCCGCAGCGATTCGTCGGGCAACGGGCATGGTCACCTCCGGCAGGGGCGCGGGACCGTCCCCCGACCCCCGTCACCCTCCATGGTGGGCCGACCCGCCGCCCCGCGCCAGAGCGCGCCCCAGGCTGTGGACAACGCGGCCCCGGCATGCCGGGGCCCGAGCATAGCGCCGGACCGCCTCAGTTGAGGCTCGGCGACCCGCCGAGCGGGTCCGGTGGGGCCTGGGGCCGCGAAACCCGGTGTGCCCCGCTCACCGGCGCCACGTGCGGGGGGGTCCGGTCCCCCTCCGGTCCGGTCTCCCGGCCCGTTTCGTCGGCACCGGTGCCGGGTGTCCCGGGAACCGTGACCGGGACACCCGGGTGCCGGGGTTCGGGCCGGCCGGGCACGGGAGCCGGGTTCTCCGCCGGTTCCAGCAGGGTGTTCGGCAACAGGGTGGTGGCCCGGGTGCCGCCGTAGGGGGAGGGCCGCAGCCAGACACGGACCCCGTGGCGCTCGGCCAGGCGGGCCACCACGAACAGGCCCAGGCGCGGATCGTCCGGAAGTGCCATGACGTCGAACTCGGGCGGCTGGTTGAGGGTCCGCTCCGCGGAGGCGTACCCGTGTTCGGACATGCCCAGGCCGCGGTCCTCGACCTCCACGACCAGCCCCTCCGGCACCGGTGTGCAGCCGACGTCCACCGGTGTGCCCGCCGGCGAGAACTGTGTGGCGTTCTCCACCAGCTCCGCCACCAGGTGGACGATGTCGGAGACCACCTGGCCGCGCATGAGGACGCGGGGCGCGGAGGTCAGTCGGACCCGTTCGTAGTCCTCCGTCTCCGCGATGGCGGCGCGCAGGACGTCCACGAGCGGGCTCGGCTGGCGCCACAGGCGGGCCGACTGGCCGCCGCCGAGGATGATGAGGTTGTCGGCGTAGCGCCGGGCCCGGGTGACGAGGTGGTCGAGATGGAACAGGCGGCGCAGCGCGTCCGGGTCCTGCTCCCTGTACTCGATCTCGTCCAGCAGCCGCAGCTGGCGCTGGACCAGCGCCTGGTTGCGAAACGCGATCCCGAGGAAGGCGCGGTTGGCGCCGCGGCGGATCTCGGCCTGGCGGACGGCCGCGCCCACCGCGGCGAGCTGTGCGCTGTCCAGCGCCTCCGCGACCTGGCCGATCTCGTCGTCTCCGCGCTCGTCCATGGGGGGCAGCTCCTCGTGGACCTCGACTCTCCGGCCGCGCTGTGCCCGGTCGAGGATCCCGGGGAGGTCGGCGTCGCGGTCGAGGATCTGTTCGCGCAGGCGCGTGAGGCGGTCGGTGAGGCGGCGGGAGGAGCGGCCGACGACGGCGATGGCGGCGGCCCCCGCACCGAGGGTGACCACGGCTGCGGCCACCCCGAGGGAGACGCGCAGCAGTGCCGCGCTCCAGGCGAGGTCGACGGTCCGGTCGGTCTGGGCCCGCGCGAGTCCGCCCAGCGCTGCGAGGGAGACCGCGGAGGAGGAGTCCCAGTCCGCACCGGTGGCACCGACACCGGTGCTCCACACCACGGCCGGGTCCTCCCCGGCTGCCCCGGGAACCGTCACTGCGCCCTCGGGCGCGGTATCCGCGTTCGGGGAGCGGGTGACCACCCGGCGGCTGGTCTCCTCGGCGCTGAGCCAGGCGTCCGCGGCACGCAGGTCCCGGTAGCGCTCTCTGATCCCGGGGTGCATGTCGGGCGCAGCCGCGTCCAGTGTGTGCCGGTAGGAGGCGGTGACGTAGGTGAAGTGGGCGGTCTCCGCGTAGGTCATCTCGCCCGCAGCGATGACTCCGGCCAGGAGTGCGTCGGCGGTGGCGTAGTCCGACGCGGCGTCCAGCAGTTCCCGGGTCAGGACCGCGTCGGTCAGGTTCTCGCCGCCGTCGGTGGTGTGGACGAGCGCCACGGTGGCCGAACGGACGGCGTCGAGGACGGCCCCGTAGCCCAGCAGCGCCTCCTCCCGGCCCGTGGTCCCCTGGTCCACGCCCGCGCGCAGCCCGGACACCGTGTCCGGACCGTCCATGAGGGCCTGGGACCTGCGTTCGACCTCGTCGTCGCCGTCGGCCGAACGCGCGGCGTCGACGGCCGCGGCCAGCGCGGTGTCCGTACGCTCCCGCTGCTGGTCCAGGGCCGAGCGGGCTGCGGAGGTCCCGGATCCGCTCTCCTGGAGGCCGAGGTGCACGAGTGACAGCCGGCGCTCGTTGTGCAGTGCGTCGAACGCGCTCGAATAGGCCTGTGCCCCCTCACGCGCCTGGGTGACCTGTCCCATCAGCCGCACCGCCTGGGTCGTTCCGACGGCGGCCACCACGAGCCAGAGTGCGAGGAAGCACAGGCTCGGGATCAGCACGATGCGGGTGAGCTGCGCGCGAATCGTGGACACGCGGTCTCTGGTTCTACGCATGGACCCCCTCCAGCCTGTGTAACCGCCCGATCACGTGCGGTCGCATGCGAGGCTACCGGAGTTTCCTTGCCCTGTGCTGTCAAACAATCACGATTAGTTATCCTTTGGTGCAGGGCAGGATCGTCGCACCCGTACTGGAAGAGGGGCGGCAGCACCGCGAGCGCGCTCTGGGGGCACGACCGGGAGACCACCCGTCACGGATGGCCTCTCACGGACCGCCGGTGGCCCGCCTCAGGACTCCGGGCGGTGCCGGGAGCCCACGGGGGCGGGCAGCTCCTCGACCGTGGGCGGCTGTTCGACCCCGAGCGAGTTGAGGATCTCCGCGTAGCGCAGGGCAGCGATCTTGCCCAGGAGGCCATCGGCGCCCAGTGGCTCGCCCAGGCGGGCGCCGAACCGCTCGGCCATCCGCTCCATGCGCTCCCGGGGTAGTTCCGGGCCCAGGGCGCTGGGGGCGATGACCGGGCGGCGGCTGCCGCCGTCGTGCAACTGCGCGATGACCTGCTCCACCGACGCCTCGTTTTCCAGGTTGGCCGGAAGCGCGGTCAGGCCGAGCCGGGCCGCGAGCAGGACCGCACTCACACCGGCGGCACTGGCCGCGCCCTCACCGCCGACGGCACCCACGACAACACCGTCCGCCATGGTCTCGCTGGGCGCCACGACGCTGATCAGGCGCATGCGGTCGGCCCGGACGAGCCCGGCCTCCGCCAGGCGCAGGTGCAGGACCTCCGCCAGCATCGGGTGCGGCCCGAGCCCTTCCGCGATGCGCACGTTGGCGCCGCTGGCCTCGACAGCCGAGGAGACCGCCGTGGAGACGACCGTGTGCGGCGCCGTGACCAAGGGGACCACGACACCGCTGAGAGGAACGCCGTTGTGTTCGTCCAGGCCGCTGAGGGCCTCGGCGAGCGTCTGCTCATCGCCCTCGGTGTGCCCGTAGCGGATCGTGACCTCGGGCCGGTAGGCGCGCACCAGGTCGGCCATCCGGCCGCCGATCGACTCGCCCCTGGCGTCCCTGGCCTGTTCGGCCGTCCCGGGGACCGCCATGACCAGGGCGGGCGTGCCGAACCAGTTATCGAAGGACAACGGGTTGCGGTGGCGACCGGAACGACGCTTGGGGAGTTCGCGTGGAGGAAGTCGGTCTGAGTTTCGCATACCAGGATTCAGATCGGAGGCGGATGGGGCGATCGGGGCAGGTGACAAGGAAGTTCACTGCCGCGACATTGTAGCGTTCAACACCGCAACGCGGGCGCGTCTCCCGAAGGTACACCGCGGTCCGGGCCCGGCCGCGGGTCGCCGCGGTCCGCCCCTCACCCGTGCGGGGAGGGATCGCGCAGCCGGATCACGTACGAGACCAGGTCGATCAAGACCTTCTTGCATGACTCGCGCACCCGCGCGTCGGCCGTGAGGACCGGCACCCGAGCGGGGACGTCCAGCGCCTCACGGACCTCCTCCTCACGGTAGTCGTCCGCACCGTCGAAGCGGTTCACCGCCACCACGAACGGAACCCCGCGCCTCTCGAAGAAGTCCACAGCGTGGAAACAGGTGTCCAGGCGTCGGGTGTCAGCGAGCACGACCGCGCCCAGGGCGCCATCGGCCCACTCGTCCCACATGAACCAGAACCTCTCCTGCCCCGGGGTCCCGAACAGGTACAGGACCACGTCGGAGGCCACGCTGATCCGGCCGAAGTCCAGAGCGACCGTGGTGGTGTCCTTGCCCTCTACCCCGCAGGTGTCGTCCACGCCATGGCCGGTCTCGGTCATGGTCTCCTCGGTGCACAGGGGCTCGATCTCACTGACCGATCCGACCAGCGTCGTCTTGCCCGCGCCGAACCCGCCGGCAACGAGGATCTTGACCGACCGCGGGATCGCCTCCCGCTCGGCCGCCACGGCCTCAGAGTCTGCGGATGCCATCGAGTACCGCCTGGAGCACCTGTTTCTCGGGGAGCCGGGCCACGGCACCGGAGGCCCGGGTGCGCACGTCACCCTCGGCGAGCATGTCACCCAAGAGGACCCTGACCACGGTCAGCGGGATGTCGAGCCGCGCCGAGATCTCCGCCACCGAGATCGGGCGGTGGCACAGCCTGAGGATCTCCCCCCGCTCCGGCTCCAGTGACCGCACCGCTCTGCCGTGCTCGGCCACCACGATGGTGATCATGTCCAGTCCCGGGCCGCTGTCGCGGGGCCGCGTGCGTCCCCCGGTCAGTGTGTAGGGGCGAACCAGGAAGCCCCCCGCTGTCTCGGTCTCGCGTACCCCCGGTGTCGGCCCCTCGGACGTGGGATGTCCCGGAGGGGCGACCGTACGGCGTCGGCCCGGCATGTTCACGAACCCGCACCCCCCGTGGTGGTGAGCCGCCCCGAGCCGCGCGGAGCGGCCGTGAGGAACCCGCCCACTCTCTTGACTCTCAGGTTCATCTCGTAGGCGACCAGCCCGACGTCCGCGGTCTCGTCGGCCAGCACCGCCAGGCACGCCCCCTCCCCCGCCGCGGTCACGAAGAGGTAGGAGTGCTCCATCTCGACCACGGTCTGGCGGACGGCGCCCCCTCCGAAGTACCGTCCCGTGCCCCGTGCCAGGCTCTGGAGGGCCGATGCCAGCGCCGACAGGTGCTCCGCGTCCTCACCGGTCAGCAGCCGCGACCGCCCGATCAGCAGGCCGTCGGCCGAGAGCACGATCGCATGGTCGGTCCCGACGACACGGTCCACCAGGTCGTCCAGCAGCCAGTCCAGGTTGTCCACGGCGTTGCCTTTGCCCACCATCTCAGTCGTTCTCTCCCATGTGATCGTCTGCGTTGGCGTCGGTCCGGTCGGCGTACCCACGCGTGCCGGTGTCCTCGGACCGACCTCGCCGCGTGCCCGCGCTGAAGGCGTCCATCATCCGGCGCGCCTCCTCCGGGCTGCGGTCCGTCGACTGCTCGGGGCCCTCCCGCTCCTCCTTGAGCCGGGGAACGAGACTGGCCTGGCGCCTGCGTTTGGGCAGCGGGGGCCGCCGGTGCCCGGCGCCGCGGACCGGCGGGGCGGCCTCCTCGGCCAGGTCGGGTACCTGGCGCAACACCGGCGGCCCGGCGGAGCCGGGTGGGGCGGCCTCCTCCGCGCCCTGGTGCCGGGGAACCGGCCTGAGCACGGGGCGGCGGCCACCGGAGGCCCCGGGGATGTCCGGGCCGTACCCGGCGTACGCGCTCGCACGGGCCGGGCCCCCGATCCGGTCGGGGGCCGCCGCCGGCGGGGCGGCGAGCAGGCCGGAGGGGATGAGCACCACCGCACGGATGCCGCCGTGGGGCGCGGGGCGCAGTTCGACGCCGATGCCGTGCTTGTGTGCCAGGCGGGCGACGACGAACAGACCCAGCCGCGCGTCGGTAGCCGGTCCCATCACGTCGAACTCCGGTGCCGCGCTCAGCGTCGCATTCGCCCTGGCCAGGACTTCGTCGGTCATCCCGGGCCCCTGGTCCTCGACCTCGACGACGACCCCCTTGGGGACGGTCTCGGTGGCGACGGTGACCTCGGTGTGCGGGGGAGAGTGCGCTGTGGCGTTCTCCACCAGCTCGGCGAGCATATGGATGACGTCGGCCACCACCGCGCCGGACAGCGACAGCTCCGGTACCGACGTCAGGCGGACCCTGGCGTACTCCTCGGTCTCGGAGACCGCGCCGCGCAGGAGGTCCATGAGGGAGACCGGGTGGCGCCAGCGGCGGCCGGGCTGGGCCCCGCCGAGGATGATGAGGTTCTCCGCGTGGCGGCGTCCCCGCGTGGCCAGGTGGTCGAGCTGGAAGAGGCTCTCCAGCAGGTCGGGGTCCTCCTCCTCCCGCTCCACCCGGTCCAGCAACTGGATCTGGCGCTGGACGAGCGCCTGGCTGCGGTGGGCGATACCGAGGAAGACCCGGTTGGCACCCGCCCGGAGGTCCGCCTGCCTGACGGCGGCACCCACCGCGGCGCGCTGGGCGAGGTCGAAGGCGTCAGCGACCCGGCCGATCTCGTCGTCGCCGTGGTCGAGCCGCCTGACGTCGGTGTCGAGGTCGACGCCGTCACCCGCCTCCAGACGCCGCACGATACGGGGCAGGTCGTTGCGGGCCGCGCCCAGGATGTCCGAACGCAGTTTGGCGAGCCTGTCGGTGAGACGGGTCGCCGCTCGCGTGGCCACCCCGTAGGCGAGGGCACCGGCGAGCAGCGCGACCAGGCCGGAGCCGACCACCAGGGGGAGGCGCCACGCGCCGAAGGACTCCCCGGCGGAGACCGCGGAGGCGGTGCGCTCGGCGACGGCCTCCTCCAGGTCGGCGGAGACCCGGTCGGCCGCCGACCGCCATCCGCCGGTGACGGCGGGGCCGGCCTCCTGGCTGGCGAGGCGGTCGGCCAGGTCCATCGCCTCCTGCCAGGCGGGGCTCTCGGCGACCGGAGCCGCGCCCGCGGGGCCCGACGCCGCCTCGGACGACGGCGGCACGTCGGTCTCCACCCTGTGGCGGGTGTCCGCCAGCAGGGCGGCGATCCGGGCTCGCTCGCTCGGAGGGAGCGTTGTTCCCATCGATCCGCTGACCAGGGCGTCCGCGTGACTGAAACTCTCCAGGGCCCACAGCAGACCGGTGGCCGCGGCAGCGTCGGTGGCCGCGGGCCCGGAGTCGAGACGGCGCGTGACACTCCCATAGAGGCGGATACCGCTGTGGAGCGCCTCGGTGTAGGCCTCGACGATGGCGGGCGCCGCGCCACCGCCGAGGCCGTCCTCCCGCGCCCGCTCGACCCCTTCCAAGGTGTCGAGGAAGTCCCCGGCCAGCCCCTCCGGGTCACCGTCCAGAGAGCGAACCCGGTCCAGGGCCAGGTCCGTCTCCTCCACGGCATCGGCGAGGAGCCCGCGATTTCCCCCACTCGGAGCGGCGAGGTACCCGGCGACGAGGCGGCGCTCCGTCTGGAGCCGCGCCAGGGCCTCGACGAGTTCGAGGCCGTCGCGCCCGTCACCGACCGCGGTCCGCAGGGAGACCACCTGGCCGAGCACGGCCGCACCCATCACGGCGAACAGGGCCAGGAACGTCAGGCCGGGTACCAGCACCATTCTGTTGAGCTGAGCCCTGATCCCGCGACCGGTCCTCCCCGGCTGTCCCATCGCACTCCCTCCATGGACTGGTCACGGGCACCTCAGGCACACGCGACCCTGGTGTGCGGGGAGTAAAGAGAAGGCCACGTTTGGTGTCCGTAGGTTCAGGACGCTACCGCACTCGGGAAGCCGGTACCCGTGGAACGGGGAAACTCGGAGGGTGCTCCTGCCCGCCGTATCGAGGCCGGGCGAGTGGGGCTCGGGACGCGAAGACGGTGGGCGGGGCCGGGTCCGGGACCCGGCCCCGCCCACCGGGGGAGGAACCGTCAGGCGAGCCAGCCGCCGCGGTGCTCGGCGGCGCCCGCGCGCAGCCGCTCCAGTTGCTCGGCGACCCGGACCGGAGCTGTGCCGCCCTTGCCCGAGCGTGAGGCGAGCGATCCCGGAACGGTGAGCACCTCGCGGACCTTCGGCGTCAGGTGCTCGGAAACGGCCGCGAAGTCGTCGTCGGACAGGTCGGGCAGATCGATCCCGCGCTCCTCGCACACCCGCACGCACGCCCCCGCGATCTCGTGCGCCTCCCGGAAGGGCACCCGCTCGCGGACGAGCCACTCGGCGATGTCTGTGGCCAGGGAGAAGCCCTGCGGGGCGAGCCCGGCCATCCGGTCGGTGTGGAAGACCAGCGTGGCGACCATGCCGGTCATGGCGGGCAGCAACAGGTGGAGGCTGTCGACGGCGTCGAAGACCGGCTCCTTGTCCTCCTGGAGGTCCCGGTTGTAGGCCAGCGGAAGCCCCTTGAGGGTGGTGAGCAGGCCGGTGAGGTCCCCCACCAGCCGTCCCGCCTTGCCGCGTGCCAGCTCCGCCACGTCCGGGTTCTTCTTCTGCGGCATGATCGACGAACCGGTGGAGAAGGCGTCGTCGAGGGTGACGAAGGAGAACTCCTTGGTCGCCCAGAGGATGACCTCCTCCGACAGGCGCGACAGGTTCACACCGATCATGGCGGTGACGAAAGCGAACTCGGCCACGACGTCGCGCGCGGCGGTGCCGTCGATGGAGTTCTCCACCGAATCGGGGAAGCCCAGCTCGGTGCCGACGGCCTCCGGGTCCAGGCCGAGGGAGGAGCCCGCGAGCGCACCCGAGCCGTAGGCGGACACGGCGGCACGGCGGTCCCAGTCGCGCAGGCGCTCGACGTCGCGCAGCAGCGGCCAGGCGTGCGCCATCAACTGGTGGCCGAGCAGGACCGGCTGGGCATGCTGGAGGTGGGTACGGCCGGGCATCGCGGCGTCCGGGTGGGCGGCGGCCTGGTCGGCCAGGGCCCCCACCAGTGCCAGAACCTCCTCGGCGATGGAGCGGGCCTCCTCGCGCAGGTACATGCGCACCAGGGTGGCGATCTGGTCGTTGCGCGAGCGCCCGGCCCGCAGCCGCCCGCCCAGGTCGGGGCCGACCCGTTCCAGCAGGCCGCGCTCCAGCGCGGTGTGCACGTCCTCGTCCTCGAAGACGGGGGTGAACGCGCCGGAGGCGACATCGGCCTCCAGCCGGTCCAGGCCCTCGACCATGCGGTCGAGTTCGCCTGCGGTGAGCAGTCCGGCCCGCTGCAGGGCACGGGCGTGGGCCCGCGACCCCGCGATGTCGTGTCGGGCCAGCCGCCAGTCGAAGTGGGTGCTCAGCGAGAGCCTGGCCAGCGCCTGGTCGGGGCCGCCCTCGAAACGGCCGCCCCACAGGCGCAGGGCCCCGGCACCTCCGTCGCCTGGCTGCTCGCTGCCGGGCCGGTCGGCCATGGTGGTCTCCTTCGGTGGAACGTGGACAGGGAACGCACGGGGACGGTCACCGCACGGGGCCGTGCGGCGGCTCCGTGGCGTCAGGGGCGGCGGTCGGACATACGCAGGAGCGCCGACGCCAGTTCCTCACCGCCCTGGGGGTCGCGGGAGATCACCAGGATGGTGTCGTCCCCGGCGATGGTGCCCAGGATCGCGTGGAAGTCGGTGTGGTCGATGGCCGAGGCCAGGTACTGTGCCGCACCGGGCGGGGTGCGGATGATGACCATGTTGGCGGAGGCCTCGGCCGAGACCAGCAGGTCCTCGGCCAGCCGAGTGAGCCGAGCCCCCGAGGCCTCGGCGAGGTCCAGGGTGTCGGGGCGGGTGCGCTGGAGGCGCTCCCCGCCCTCCCCCGGCAGCACGTAGGCCAGGTGGCCGTCGGCCGTGCGGAGCTTGACGGCACCGAGTTCGTCGAGGTCGCGCGACAGGGTGGCCTGGGTGACCTGGACCCCCGCCTCGGCCAGGCGCTTGGCCAGTTCTCCCTGGGAGCGCACGTCCTCGCGGGTGAGGACCTCGGCGATGCGGGCGTGTCTGGCCGCCTTGGTCATCGGCGCGGTGGCGCCGACGTCCTTGGTCATCGGCGATCGGCCTCCAGGAGGAACGCCAGGAGCGCCTTCTGTGCGTGGCGGCGGTTCTCCGCCTCGTCCCACACGACGCTGCGGGGGCCGTCGATCACCTCAGCGGAGATCTCCTTGCCCCGGTAGGCGGGCAGGCAGTGGAGGACGATCGACTCGGGATGCGCCGCGGCGAGGAGGCCGGTGTCGACGATGTAGGGGCGGAGGGGGGCCTCGCGGTCGGCGGCGCCGCTCTCCCGCCCCATGGACACCCACGTGTCGGTGGCCAGGACGTCGGCCCCGTCGGCAGCCTCGCGGGGGTCGGTGGTGACCGACACCGAGCCGCCCGTGCGCCCGGCGATGTCGGCCGCACGGGAGAGCACGGCGGGGTCGGGGTGGAAGCCCTCGGGTGCCCCGATCCGCACGTGGAGTCCGGCCGTGGCACCGCCCAGGAGGTAGGAGTGGGCCATGTTGTTGGCCCCGTCGCCAAGGTAGGCGAGGGTGAGACCGGCCAGGGGGCCCTTGTGCTCACGGACGGTCTGGAGGTCGGCGAGGATCTGGCAGGGGTGGAACTCGTCGGTCAGGGAGTTGACCACCGGTACCGAGATGCCGCGGGCCAGGTTCTCCAGGTCGGTCTGGGCGAAGGTCCGCCAGACGACGGCGGCGACCTGGCGCTCCAGGACGCGGGCGGTGTCCGCCAAGGGTTCACCGCGGCCCATCTGGGTGCCGCCGGACTCCAGGACCAGCGGCATGCCTCCCAGGTCGGCGACGCCGACCGCGAAGGACAGCCGGGTCCGGGTGGAGGGCTTGTCGAAGAGGAGCGCCACGGTGCGCGGCCCTTCGAGCGGCCGGTGGCCGTAGGGGTCCTTCTTCATCCGGTCGGCGAGGTCGAGCACCCGCGCCTGCTCGCCCGGGGCGAGATCGTCGTCGCGGAGGAAGTGCCGGGTCATGACTGATTCTCCTTCGTGGCGGTGGCCTCGGCGGCGTCCAGGACGGTCGGCAGGGCCTCGATGAACACACCGATCTGTTCGGGGGTGATGACCAGGGGCGGGGCGAGGCGGATGGTGCCGGGGGCCACGGCGTTGACGAGGAAGCCGCGGGCGGCGGCCTGCTCCTGCACGTGGGCGGCGTGGGGGCCGGTGAGGACCAGGGCCCGCCACAGGCCGCTGCCGCGCTGACCGGCCAGGAGGGGATGGTCGACGCCGTCGAGCTGTTCGGCGAGCAGGTCGCCCATGACGGCGGTGTGGGCGAGCAGGCCCTCGCTCTCGATGGTGTCGAGGACGGCCAGGGCCGCAGCACACGCCACGGGGTTGCCGCCGAAGGTGGAGCCGTGGTCGCCCTTGCCGAAGGCGTCGGCGTAGCGGCCGAAGCCGACGCAGGCGCCGATGGGCAGCCCGCCGCCCAGTCCCTTAGCGAGGGTGAGGACGTCGGGGCGCACGTCCTCGGCCTGGTGGGCGAACCAACGGCCGGTGCGGCCGATGCCGCTCTGGATCTCGTCGAGGACGAAGGCGGCCCCGGTCTCGTCGCACAGGGAGCGCACGGCCGCGAGGTAGCCCTCGGGTGCGGGGATGACGCCGGCCTCACCCTGGGTGGGTTCGGTGAACACGGCGGCGCAGGTCTCGTCGACGGCCTCGGTGAGGGCGTCGACGTCGCCGTGGGGGACGAAGCGTACGTCCAGACCGAAGGGGCCGAAGGGTTCGCGAATGGCGTCCTTGCCCGTGAGGGCGAGGGCGCCAAGGGTGCGGCCGTGGAACCCGGAAGTGGCGGCGACGAAGGTCCGTCGACCCGGACCGGCGGCGCGTTTGACCAGTTTGAGGGCGGCCTCGTTGGCCTCGGTCCCGGAGTTGGCGAAGAAGACCTTGGCGTCGCCGCCGAGCAGGACGATGAGGCGTTCGGCGAGCTGGACGGCGCGTTCGTTGACGAACAGGTTGCTGGTGTGTGCGAGGGTGGCGGCCTGGTGGGCGACCGCCTTGACCAGGGCGGGGTGGCCGTGGCCGAGGGTGGAGACGGCGATCCCCGCGATGAGGTCGAGGTACTGGCGGCCGTCGGCGTCGTAGACCTCGCAGCCGCGGCCGAGGGTGAGAGCGACAGGCGGGACGCCGTAGTTGGGCATGATCGCGGCGGCGAAGCGCTCGCGCAGGTCGGCACCGCTGGTCATGTGGTCTCTCCCCGGTGGTGGGTGGTGTCGGTGGGTGTGGTGCGCCGGGGGCGGGGTCCGCGGTTCCCAGCGAGGTGGGCGGCTTCGAGCTCCTCGTCGGCGACCATGGTGCCCACGCCCTGGTCGGTGAAGACCTCTAGGAGCAGCGAATGCGGGATCCGTCCGTCGATGATGTGCGCCTGGGGGACCCCGCCCTCGACGGCGTGCAGGCACGCCTCCATCTTGGGCAGCATGCCCGAGGACAGGCTCGGGAGCAGGGAGCGCAGTTCGTCGGTGGTGAGGCGGCTGATGAGCTCGGTGTTGCGGGGGTAGTCGGCGAACAGGCCCTCGACGTCGGTGAGCATGATGAGCTTGCTGGCGCCCAGGGCGACGGCCAGTGCGGAGGCCGCGGTGTCGGCGTTGACGTTGTAGACGCCGCCGTCGTCGGCGCGCGCCACGCTGGAGACCACGGGGATCCGGCCGTCGTCGATGAGCGCGCTGAGGGCGCCGGGGTTCACGCCGCTCACGTCGCCGACCCGGCCGATGTCGACGGTCTCGCCCTCGACAGTGGTGACGGTCTTGCGGTCGGCGGTGATGAGGTCGGCGTCCTCGCCGGAGAGCCCGACAGCGAAGGGGCCGTGCCGGTTGACCAGACCGACGATCTCGCGGTTGACCTGGCCGGTGAGGACCATGCGGACGATGTCCATGGCCTCGTCGGTGGTCACGCGCAGGCCGGCGGTGAAGGTGGACTCCACTCCGGCCTTGTCGAGCTGGGCGCTGATCTGGGGTCCGCCGCCGTGCACGACGACGGGGCACAGGCCCGCGTAGCGGAGGAAGACCACGGACTCGACGAAGCGCTCGCGTAGCTCCTCGCTGACCATGGCGTTGCCGCCGTACTTGATCACGACGGTGCGGCCGTGGAAGCGCGAGAGCCAGGGCAGGGCCTCGATGAGGTGGGCGGCCTTGTCGATGGCGCGTGCCCGCTCACCCGCGGGCGCTCCGGACGAGGGGTCGGGTGCGGGTGCTCTGGAGATCAAGGCCGTCCTCCGTGGTCGGTGGTCGGGGCGTCGGTGCGGATCTGGGCGGCCAGGGCCGCGCACACCTCGGCGAGCAGCGCGGTAAGGGCCTCGGGGGCGGGGCGGACACCGGTGGCGCCGCTGGCCATCAGCAGCACCGTGTCGTTGGTGGAGTCCAGGGGGCCGAAGGCGGCGGCGGCCGGGGCCACCAGGGCCTGGCACTGCTCGGCGGTCAGGTCTGCGTCGGTGGTGAGGACGCACTGGACGGACCCCACGGAGGCGTCGGGGCCCTTGGCCATGGCTCCGACGGTGTAACCGTCGCCGCGCCTGAAGACGATCTTGGCGACGGTGTCGTCGGTGCGGATGGCGTCGGCGGCGGCCAGTCCGCCGCTGCGGCCCGCCTCGGCGAGCGCCGAGGCCACACCGTCGTTGAGTGGGTCGACGGGAGGCCGGAGGCCGGCGGGGCCGCTGGAGCAGACCGCGATCTCGGCCGCGGAGTCCTCCAGGATTCGCGCGGTGTGTTCGGCGACGGCGTGGACGTCCTGGAAGCCGTGGGGCCCGGTACCGGAGTAGGAGCCGCCGGTGGTGAGGACGGCGGCGCGCAGGCGCCCGCCGGAGACGGCCTGCGCGGTCCACAGGACCGGGGCGGACCGGTCGGCCTCGCTGGCGAACACGCCCCCGGCGGCCCGGGAGGGTCCGTCGTTGACGACCACGGCCACGTCGCGGGCTCCGTCCTCGCCGAGCCCGGCGGCGACGCCCGCCGCGCGGAACCCGCGGGGTGCGGTGACACTCACGTTGTGCCCTTTCTGGCTACGGGGCGACCGCGGCGAGCGGCAGGCCGGTGGCCTCGGGCAGGCCGAGGGCGATGTTGGTGCTCTGGAGGGCGCCGCCGGCGGTCCCCTTGGTGAGGTTGTCCAGGGCCGCGACGGCGACCATGCGTCCTGCGTCGGGGTCGACGGTGACCTGGACCAGCGTGGTGTTGGCGCCGAGCGTCATGGCGGTGCTGGGCCAGGTGCCCTCGGGAAGGAGGTCGGTGAAGGGCTCGCCGGCGTAGGCCGTCTCGTAGGCGGCGCGGATCTGGGCCGGGGTGACACCGGAGCGCAGGGGCGCGGTGCAGGTGGCGAGGATGCCCCGGGGCAGGGGTGCCAGAACGGGGGTGAAGGAGAGCCGGACCCGTTCGCCGGTGACGGCGGTGAGGTTCTGGACGATCTCGGGGTTGTGGCGGTGGGTTCCGCCGACGCCGTAGGGGCTGAGCGCGCCCATGATCTCGCTGCCGACGAGGTGGGGCTTGGGTGCCTTGCCCGCGCCCGAGGTGCCGGTGACGGAGACGACGGTGGCTTCGGGCTCGACGAGCTGCTCGGCCAGGCTCGGGAAGAGGGCGAGGGTGGCGATGGTGACGTGGCAGCCGGGCACGGCGACGCGGCGGGCACCAGCGAGCTTGGCGCGTTGTCCGGGCAGTTCGGGGAGCCCGTAGGGCCAGGTTCCGGCGTGCGGGGTGCCGTAGAACCGCTCCCAGGCGGCGGGGTCGTTGAGACGGAAGTCGGCGCCGCAGTCGACGACGAGGACGTCGTCGCCGAGCTGCTGGGCGAGGTCGGCGGACTGGCCGTGCGGCAGGGCGAGGTAGACGACGTCGTGGCCGCTCAGCTCCTCCACCGTGGTGGGGGCCAGGACGCGGTCGGCGAGCGGGCGCAGATGCGGCTGGTGCTGGATGAGCGGGGTTCCGGCGTTGCTCCCGGCGGTGACGGCGCCGATCTCGGCCTCCGGGTGGCCGAGCAGCAGGCGCAGCAGTTCGCCTCCCGCGTAACCGCTCGCCCCGGCGATGGCCGCGCTGAATCCCATGGTGCTCCCCCAATCGAACCTGACTGAACCATCATGCAGTCTTGTGCAAATTTATGCAAGCCGATACGCGGGGTGCCGTACCGGCAGCACGCGGTACCGGGCCGGGGCCGTCCCGAGTTCTCGGGAGTGACCCACCCCCTCCCACCTGGCCAGACTCTGTTCCAGAAGCGCGCTTCGCTTCCCGATCGCCTGACACGGAAACGGAGCACAGGACATGGAACCGGACGAGTAACACCGCCGGGGCCGTGCCCCTCGGGGCACGGCCGCATCGCCAGTGCACCTTTTTGGGTTGATATGAACCTCTATTCGAGACTCATTCCCTGAGCGCACACAAAAGACCACCGAGGGGCCAGTCAACACCGCAGAGAAGATCGCCCAAGCAACTTCTCATGGTTGGCCAGAATCTGTCACTATTCGCGCCGACCTTCTTGCTACGCTTCCGGATCGAATGCCCGACCTCGCACGGGCCACTGTGCCGCGCCGGCTCCGATACCCCCGGAGGACAGCCGCCCCGGCGCAGCGCACGCGCCACCCGCCTTGCCCACGCGGAACGGACTATCCCGAGAAAACGGGATTGATCTGACGATAAGGACTCCATCAGAGTCATAGGCATCGCAAAGAACACGAACACACGGGTAGCGGCGCAACACCACACTCCAACGCAATGGCGACAGACACCCGAACACAAAAAAGGACACAAGATGTCATTCTTCGGCATCCTCATCGGACTCATCGTCCTTCTGGTGGCCGCGGCCGCCCTCATGACCCACTACGAGAAGAGCGTCCACACCACGAGGCTGGCCAGCCCCACGGCGAACCCGGCCGAGTGGCTGCCCGAGGCCATGGACAAGGCCGCGCGCGGCGGCCTCATCGGCTGGAGCCCGCAGATCGAGGCCGAGCGGGACGACGCGGGCGAACTCGTGAACCTGCACTGCGAACTCCGCAGCGATGAGGGCGACACGATCCTCGTCGATGTCCCCGCCTTCCCCGCCGGGGACTGCACCGACGCCCCGGTGGTGGCCACGGTCGTCCTCGGCACGTACACCCTCTCCTCGGCCAGGGGCGCCCAGTGGTTCAAGGTACCCGCCTCCTACATCGTCCGCCGCCGACGGAAAGTACAGCGCGTACTCAAGCGCCACGCCCGCCGCAGCGCGCAGTCCGTCTGACCCGCGAACACGGAGAACCAGGAAGATCACCATGACGGCACCCCCCGAGGACGGCACCGCCTCCGTCGACTTCTACGCCCTGTTCGAGGTCGCCCCCGACGCCGACACCCCCGCCCTGCGCACGGCCATCGACGCCTTCATCCTCAAGTGGCAGAAGCACGTCGGTTCGCGGAAGAAGGAGCTCAAGCGCCGGGCCGAGGACAACCTGGAGCTGGCCACCGAGGGGAGGAGGATCCTCCTCGACCCCGCACTGCGCGCCGCCTACGACAAGCGCCGCAGGCACAGGCCCGCCGCTGGACCGGACGCACCCGACACGGCCGGGAGCGCGGACGGCGCCCCCGGCCGACAGAGCCTGGAGCGGGCTGCGGACGCCTACCTCAACGACGACTACAAGGCGGCCCGGTTCTTCGCCAACCGCGCGGTGGAGCAGGACCCCGACCTGGCCCACGCGTGGTTCATCATCTTCTCCGCCTCCCGCATCCTGGGCGACGCGGACGGGGCGGAGATCGCCGGGACCACCGCCGCGCGCCTGGACCCGGAGAACCCGACCGTGCTGAGGACCGTCGGCGGCTTCCTCGTCGGGCAGGGCCAGCCCGGACGGGGTCTGGCGATGATGGAGCGCGGCGCCGACCTCGACGACGGCACCGGCTGCGGTCTGGCCCTGGCCGAACTGCAAAGCCGCCTCCACCTGCTGGACGAGGCCGCCGACACCCTCAGGGCGCTGCACCGGCGCTTCCCCGACGACACCGAGGTCAGGGACCAGCTCGCACTGACCCTGGCGGCCCAGGCGAAGAACGTGCCCCAAGTGCGGTCCCGGAACCGCTACCTCATCACCGCGGAGGACGAGGTCACCCGCATGGGTGAGCTCGCCGGGGAGGCCCGTCGGCTCCGCCCGAAGGGCATGGAGATCCGCAAGATCCTGGCCGAGCTGGAGTCGGCCATCGATGAGGCCGAGCGGGAGCGGTTCACCTTCCGCCTGTTCGAGAGCGGAGGGCTCTCCGCATTCGTGTGGTGCGCCGCACCAGGCAACCTGCTCCTCGGCCTCGTACTTCTGGTCAACGGCGTGGGCTTCGGTGTCCTGCTCTGCATCCTGTCCATCTTCTTCTTCGTCATGGTCGTGGCCCAGTGCCGTCCCAAGGGCTGGGAGGCCAACGCCCGGATCAAGGACGAACAGCTCTCCTACTTCAAGGCGGCCGAACGGATCCTCGACCGCGGCTTCTGACACGCCCCGCCCTCTACGCACCGCACCCAGCCACCCAGAGCAGGAAGGACGAACCGCACCGTGAGCAAAAACGGACGCACCGTCGGCATCGACCTGGGCACCACCAACACGGTGGTGGCCGTCATGGACGAGACCGGACGACCCGAAGTCCTGCGCAACAGCGACGGGGCCAACACCACCCCCTCCGCCGTCTACCTCTCCGGCGGTGAGGCCGTCGTCGGCACCCCCGCCCGGCACCAGCGTCTGGTCTCCGACACCGACGTCGTCGAGCGGATCAAGCCCCACATGGGCGAGGCCGGCTGGAAGCACCAGACCAGCGACGGCCAGAGCTACACCGCCGAACAGCTCTCCGCGTTCATCGTGCGCAAGATCTGCGAGGACGCGGCCCTGGCCCTGGGCACACCGGTGGAGTCCGCAGTGATCACCGTGCCCGCCTACTTCGACGAGGCCCGCCGACAGGCCACCCGGGACGCGGGCCGGATCGCCGGGGTGACCGTGGAGCGCATCATCAGCGAGCCCACCGCGGCAGCTCTCGCCTACGGCCTGCGCGACGGCGACGCCGGCAACGTCCTCGTCTACGACCTGGGCGGCGGCACGTTCGACGTCACAGTCCTGCGCATCCAGGGCGGCGACTTCGACGTCATCGCCACCACCGGCGACGCCCAGCTCGGCGGTGCCGACTTCGACGACCGCCTGGAGACCTGGGCCAACGGCCGGATCGTGGCGCAGGGCGGCACCGACATCGACGACAGCACCGACCCGGGCGCACGGGGGCGGCTGCGCGAGCAGTGCGAGAACGCCAAGCACCGGTTGAGCACCACCGAGAGCGCCTCGGTCTTCACCGAGGCCGGGGAAATGAAGATCACCCGCGCCGAGTTCAACGGCCTCATCGAGGACCTGCTCGAACGCACCCGCACCCTGACCCAGGACGCGCTGCGCACCGCCGGGGACAAGGCCGGGATCACCGCCGCGAACCTGGACGAGGTCCTGCTCGTGGGCGGCTCCACCCGCATACCGGCGGTCAAGGACCTGGTCACCGAGATCACCGGCCTGGCCCCCAACCAGCGCCTGCACCCCGACGAGGCGGTGGCGCTGGGCGCGGCGGTCCAGGCCGAGCTGATCGACGCCGAGCGCTCCGACCGGGACTCGGCGGTCGGCCACCGCACCGTCAGCGACGTCACGGCGCACGGCCTGGGTGTGATCTCCCTCGACGGGGTGAACGAGCTGGAGGTCAACAACGTGATCATCCCGGCCCACAGCACGGTGCCCGCGCAGCACGAGCAGACCTTCTACTCCGTGGTCGAGGACCAGGAGATCGTGATGCTCAAGGTGACGGTCGGCGACGACACCGACCCCGACCTGGTGGAGGTCATCACCAAGGACGAGCGTGGCGTGAAGCTGAGGATGCCGCCCGCTCCCTTCCCCAAGGAGTCACCGCTGCGAGTCACCCTCTCCTACGACATCGACGCGATCGTGCACGTGGAGGTCACCGACGAGCGCAACGGCCGCTCTCTGGGCGACATCGAGATCGAACGGGCCAACAACCTCTCCTCGGATCAGGTGGACGCCCTCAAGGCCGACATGGAAGGGCGGATCGTCCGATGAGCGACCACACCGAGGCACCGAAGCAGGGCCTCCGGCCACCGGAGGCCGAGATCACCGACCGGTTGGACTATCTTCGCGACCTCTTCGAACGCCGCTTGAAGGAGGACCGGCAGAAGAAGGAGCTCATCGGGGACCTGAAGGATCGGCTGCGCGCGGCCGAGGACGGAGCGGCCCTGGACCGGATCGCCCCGTTCGTGACGGGTACCGTCCGCGTCGTGGACCGGATCGACGCCCACACGGCCGAACGGGCCCACTGGTACCGGCAGGACGCCGGAGAGCCCCCGTACCTGGAGTTCATGCGGTCGGTGCGTTCCGAGCTTCTCGACCTTCTGGCACTGCACGAGGTGACGCAGGTCGACGTTCGCGGCCCCTTCGACCCCGCCGTGCACGAGGTCGTGGAGATGCGCGGCGAAAGCGCTCGAGGCGGCGGGATTCGGATCCTGGGCCTGGCCCGGCGCGGTTTCCGCCACCCCTCGCGGCTGGTGCGCCCCGCGCAGGTCGTCGCCGAGGAGACCGCTCCGGAGGCGGAGCGGCCCCCGGAGGGCGGTCACCCGTGAGTGCGGGCACGGTGGCACGGCTGCCGCCGCTGTTTCCCCTGTTGGACGGTGACCCGGAGTCGG
Source organism: Nocardiopsis sp. CNT312 (assembly GCF_000515115.1). Lineage (GTDB taxonomy): Bacteria > Actinomycetota > Actinomycetes > Streptosporangiales > Streptosporangiaceae > Nocardiopsis. The sequence continues at coordinate 18,947 of NZ_AZXF01000035.1, read as the reverse complement.
TGGGCGGCCACGTCCTGCTGGGGCGAATCGGCAGCGGCGGCATGGGGGTGGTGTTCCTGTCCCGCACGGACCGGGGCGCGCTGCTGGCGGTCAAGGTGGTCAGTACCTCCTACGCTCAGGATCCGGACTTCCGGGCCCGGTTCGCCCGGGAGGTGGCCCTGGCACAGCGGGTCAGGGCCGCCTGCACCCCGGCCGTGCGGGCCGTCGGCCTAGGCGACGCGCGGCCGTGGATGGCGATGGAGTACGTACCGGGTCCCACGCTGTCGGCGCACGTGCGCGCTTCGGGGGCGCTGTCGGGGGCTCGGCTGCTGTCCTTCGCCCTGGGCATGGCCGAGGCACTGACGGCGATCCACCGGGCCGGGGTGGTCCACCGCGACCTCAAGCCGGGCAACGTGGTCCTGAGCCACCGGGGGCCGAGCGTGCTGGACTTCGGGATCGCCCGCGCGCTGGACGTGGCCCCCCGGACCAGGGGCGCGTACGGCACCGCGGGGTATGTGGCCCCCGAGCGGCTTCGGGGCCACCAGGGGCCCCCGGTCGACGTGTTCGCCTGGGGCGCGGTGACCGCCTTCGCCGCGACCGGCCTCCCCGCGTTCGGAACCGGAGAGAGGGAGGAGCGCCTCTACCGGGCGGAGCGGGGGCAGGCGTACCTGGGCGACCTGGTGCCTCCCCTGCTACCGCTGGTGCGTGCCGCACTCGCCCCCGCGTTCGAGACGCGACCCACCGCTGGGGAGCTGTTCGAGGCTCTGGCCGGGGTGCTGGACGAGGACACCGCGACCACCGGTGAGAGCGAGCGGGAGCGCACCCACCGGATCCTGGAGCGGACCTGGCCCGAAGAGGGGGCGCCGTCCTCCCCCGCACAGGTCCGGCCCGGCCCCGACGCGCCCGTCCCCGGGGCGGGACCGGCCAGGCGTCCGGTAGGGCCCCGGGACCGTGAAGACGGGGTGGTCTTCGCCGGGCGGGCGTACACCGATCCGGTGCGGCTCGTCCACACACTGGCCGCGCACCACCACCGGGCCGGGCCCTGGCTGCGGGGTGGCGGGGGCCGGGCGCTCCGGCGCTGGCGGCCGCTGCGGGAAAACGTCCCGGTCAGGGCGGTGCTGGGGGAGGTCTGCCGGGGGGAAGCCGATCCGCAGTGGGCGCTCACCGCGCTGTCCGTGCACCTGTGTCCGCAACAGAGTCCGCTGTACCAGGGCGTGGCGGTGGACGCCGACGGCCTGGCCGAGCTGGCGCGGGCCGGACGGCGCGGAGCCGACCGCCCGGTGCTGGCCGAGGCCTTCGAGCGCGGCGTGGTCTCCCTGGCCGCCCCGACCGGCGACGCGCGGACACAGCTGCTGGCCGACCGGGTGCCGGGGCTGGCCGAGAAGGCGTTGGAGCTGGTCCGGTCGGTCCACGGGGGCACCGGCCGCGACCATGAGCTGCGGGTGTGGGAACTGGCGGTGCTGGTGGTCCTCGGTGAGGACCCGCCGCCGGAGGACGGTCCACACTCGCGGTGGCGGCCCGGGATCACGCGCCTGTGGCTCCGGGCCGCCACGGACCCCGCCGCCCGTATCGCCCTGGAGGTGTGTGCTCCGGGGCTGCGTCCTCCGCCGGCATCGCGACGGCACGGCCGCCGGGACGCAAACACGGGCGGCGGAACCGATGGCTCGGGACGGCGTCGGCCGCACCTGCCCGGCCGCACCTGGCGCCAGACCCTGATCGCCTCGGCGCTGATGCCGGTGCTGCCCCTGCTGGCGCTGTCGGTGGGGATGGCGGTGCGCCCCTTCTCGGTGCCCTACCGGCAGGAGGAGGCGGCCGAGACCGGGGGGCGCCTGGCCGGGGAGGCCGCCGAACGCGCGGGCGATCTGTACCTGCCGGTGCTGGCGCTGTCGGTGGTGCTGGCCCTGGTCCGCCCCGGGCGCCTGCGCCTGTGGATGGTAGCGCTGTCCTGCCTGGTCGCCGTGGCGGCGCTGCCGTTCGTGCCCGTGCCCGCACTGTGGGCACCGGAGGCGTTCCGCGGCGCGCTCGCCTCCCTCGGACAGAGCTGGGGCCTGTGGGTGCAGTGGGGCGGGCTGCTCATGGGCGGCGCCTGCGCCGCGCTGGTGACCGTACTCGTCCGGGCCGCCACGCCCGGTCCGCTCGTCAGGAAGCCTTCCCCGGCCCGCACGGGTGCGGGGATCCACCAGAGAAGAAGGAGATTCGATGGAATGCCGTAAGTGCCACAAGAGGATGTCGGAGTGCCGGGACTGCGACGGCCAGACCAGGTCCGGCCTCTTCGGCAGGCTGACCTGCAACACCTGCCGTAGCACCGGCTGGATCTGCCCGGTTCACGAGGGCCACTGGAAGTAACCCGCCACCGCGGCCCCGCTCCGAGGCCGCGGCGCCCCTACCGGAGGGAAAGAGCCTTGAACGACACACCACCGGGCTCCGTGTGCGTCACCGCACCGGACGGGGGCGAGCGTGCGCTGCGTCCGGGGGCCTGCCTGGTCTTCGGCCGCAGCCGCCACGCCGACCTCGTGGTGGACGGCGGGCCCGGTCTGTCCCGTCTGTGCGGCCAGATCGAGGCCGCCGGGGACGGCGCGCACATCAGTAATCTCAGCCGCAGCCACAGTCTGGTCGCTGTGGTACGCGGGCAGGTGACCACGCTGCCTCCACTGGACGAGGGCGGCGGCGGGGTCCTGGTGGTGACCAGTGGAGAGGCGCTGGTGGGCTCACCCTTCATGCACGGGCGCGGGCACATGGTCCGCGTACTGGTCGCCGCGGAGGCCGGACGCACCGGTCCGGCCGGTCTGCCCGAGGTCGGGCAGGACACTGAGACCGGCTCCGAACTGGAGGTGGACCCCCGCACCAAGGAGTTCGTCACCGCCCTCATGCTGTGCAGGAACTGGCTGCTCAACCCGTCGCGGACCGAGGCCCTGCCCACGTCGGAGGCGGTCGCCCGGATGGCCCTGGCCGCCACCCACACCTGGGACCAACTGGCTCTCATCGAACGGGGGCGCACCGACGTGCTGGTCCGGGTGACCCGGCGGGTCGAGGAGCACCTGCGGCACCTCAAGTCCAAGGTGCGGGCGGTCCTGCCGACGGGCACACGGGTGACCAGGGAGTCGCTGGCACACCACCTGGTGACGCTCCAGGCCCTGACACCCGCCCACCTGGACCTGTTGGAGGACGAGGACTGGCTCGACGCCCAGGCGGAACTGTGGTGGGACGCCTGAGCGGTCAGTCCCACCCGAGCCCGTAGGCGAACCCGGGGCGCAGGGCGGTGAACTCGATCCGGTAGGCTCCGGGCCCCGCGGGGGCGAGGGGGTCGCCGGTCAGGTCCTCCACGGCGCCGTTGGGCACCCCCGGAACCGTCCAGACCCGGTCGGGCCGGTCGCGTGCGAAGGAGAGGTCCAGTCTGAAGCGGCCGCAGTGGCGCAGGGGACGGAACACGTAGCGCGGACGCAGCGGCTGTCCGGCGGGAACACCGACCCGGAGGGCGAAGACATGGCGCTGTCCCGCGTCCAGTGGAGAGCCGAAGCGGACACGGTGGCGGAAGTAGGTGTCGGTCACGCGCTGGACGGACACGGACTCCGCTCCGTGCAGCGGGACGAGGTCCACGCCGTGCGGGCTCCCGGGGCCGGTGCCGTGCCTGGGAACCCGCGCCGAGACGGTGATCTCATCGAGGCCGTCTACGGCGGCGACGATCTCACGTTCCTCGACGGCACTGGCGGTTCCGGCGCCGAGCGAGAGGCGGGTGCGCAGGGCGGCCAGCTTCCAGTCGGGAGGAGCGAGCCGCTCGGAGCCCACCCCGGGCTCCGGGAGGTCGGCGACCCGGTCGATCGCCTGGTCCAAGCGTCTGCGGGCGGTGCGAGGGGAGACATGGAGCTCGTGGGCGACCCACTCCAGCCTCTGTTCCAGGACGGGGCCGCGGGCGTCTGGGTGCACGCCCATCCCGGCGAGGAAGGCCAGGCGCAAGTCGTCGGGCAGCTCCCGGGGCAACCGCCTGAGCGCCGCGGTGACCAGGCCGCGGGCCTCGGTGTCGGTCTCACCGCCGGTCAAGCCGACGAGCCGACGCAGGACCGGGCCCAACTGGTCTGCGAGGCGGTCCGTGTCCAGGCCCCGCCGGGCCCGCAACCGTCTGAGTTCCTGCGCCAACCCGTCCACACACAACTCCCGGGATGTTCTGTACGCGGCACTGGCCCGCTCCCACGGCCGGATTGTCTCACGGGAGGCGGCGGCGCAGCGGGGGATCGCTCTTCTCCGCCTCGGACTAGCGGCCGGAGAGGCGCTCGGCGAGCCCCGCCAGGCGGGAGGTGCGGGTGCGCTCCTCGGCGGACTCGCGCCGGTCGGCGGTGCGGTACAGGCCGTGGACGACCCGGGTGCGCACGCGGCGCCGACCCGTACCCTCACCGTCGCCCCGGTGCCCCACCCAGGGCAGCCGGGTCAGGTCGGTCTCCCGGCCCAGGAGCAAGTCGCGCAGGGTGCGCCCGGCCAGGTTGCCGGCGCCCATCCCGCTGTCGGAGTACCCGCCGGCCCAGGCCAGTCCGCTCTCGCGGTCCAGGCACACGGTCGGGCACTGGTCATCCGGCAGGCCGATCATCCCGGACCAGGCGTGCTCGACGGGCACGTCCGCCGCATCGGGGAACATGCGGGTGAGCGCGTGCCAGAGTTCGGCGATGGCCTGGGGGCGGGTCGTACCGTCGCCGTCGCGGCCCGGACCGACCCGGTGGGGGGCGTCCCGTCCCCCGATGACGATCCGATCGTCGGAGGTGCGCTGGGCGTAGACGGAGGCGTGCGCAGTGTCGCCCAGGACCTCGCGCCCCTCCCAGCCGATCCGCTCCCACACGCGGGCGGGGACGGGTTCGGTGGCGACCATCGACACGGGCGCTGTCGGCCACTGCCGTCCCGGCCCTCGCAGGCCCGGGGTGAAGCCCTCGGTGGCGCGGACGACGTGGTCGGCGTAGACGGTGCCGTGGTCGGTGACGGCGGCGGGCCGGGACACGCCTTCGCGGGCGCGGATCCCGGTCACCGCGGTGCCTTCGAAGAGGTCGACACCCAGTTCCTCCACCGCGCGGGCCAGGCCGGTGACCAGTTTGGCGGGCTGGACACGGGCAGCGTGCGGGCAGTAGGCGGAGGCGACGGCGCCGTCGACGAGGAGCCGGGGCCCGTCGTCGGGCTCCAGCATGTGGATGTCGTCCGGCCAGTACCCCCACTCCTGGAGGTAGGCGATCTCCTCCGTCAGGCGCTCGCGCTGGGCAGCGTTGGTGGCCACCAGGCGCATGCCGCCCTTGACGGTGTCGGCGTCGATCCCCTCCGCCTCGGCGACGGCGAGGACCTCGTCGACGGTGTCCATCATCGCGCGCTGCAGGGCGACGGTGGCCGCCTTGCCGTGTGCGCGCGCGTAGTGTTCGCGTGAGCCGGTGAACTCGGCGGAGAGCCGTCCCCCGTTGCGTCCCGAGGCGCCGTAGCCCGCAAACTCGCGTTCGAGGACGGCGATCCTGAGATCGGGCTGCTCCTTCTTGAGGTAGTAGGCGGTCCACAGCCCGGTGAAGCCGGCGCCGACCACGCAGACGTCGTAGTCGGCATCGCCGGGGAGGGGGTCCCGGTACTTGGGCAGCCCGGTCTCGCGGAACCAGAAGGAGACGGCGCCGTTGGCGAACCGCTGCGAACGAGGGATCGTCCTCATGCGCGCGGCTGTGGAAAGCGGTCTCATTCATTCCCCCCGGAACCTCTTCGCCCATGGTCCACCCCGCGTGGGACCATGGGAACTCACGCCAACCTACACGGGAACGGGGACCGGTGGGTCGTCTTCACCGTGTTCGGGGTCGGTGCCGCGCGGGAGGGGCGTCACTGGGCGGCGCTGTCGCGGAGCGTGCGCATGAGGGCGGCCAGATTCCGGACGCCGTCCGCGCCGAGGGCGGCGAGGAGGTGTTCGCGTAGCCGCCGCACGTGCTTGTCCCGCACGGCGTCGATGAAGGCCAGCCCCTGCCCGGTGAGGGTCGCGTACACCACGCGGCGGTCGGTGTCGCAGGCGGCCCGTTCCAGGTAGCCCTCGCGTTCGAGGCGGTCGGCGAGCTTGGTGAAGCCGCCCGTGCTGAGGCTGACCTCGCGGGCGAGGCGGCTCATGGGGAGGCGGTGGCCGGGGGTGCGCTGCAAGCGGATGAGGACCTCGAACCAGGGTCCGGCCATGTCCCGGCCGTCAGGGGTGATACCGCGCAGCAGCCTGGGTTCCAGGAGGTTGACCGCCTCGTGGACCAGCCCCCACGCGGTGATGAGGTCGTCGTCGGTCGGTTCGGCCTGTGAGAGTGCGTCCGTCGCCTGCGCGGCCATGTCCCGTCCCCGTCCTGGATGGGTGTGACGCCCAGGCGCCTCACACACGAGAAGTATCTTCCCAGAAAAGATTACTCGACGGTCGGCAGGCTCCCCGCGCGGATGTAGCTTCGACCGTGTCCCTGCCCTCTGCGCAGAGCACAGGGACACGGCCGACTAGTGGCGTGCGGCTACCGCGTCCAGCGCCGCGGACAGCGTGGAGACCAAGTGGTCGATCTGCTCCCACGTGATGGTGATCGGCGGTGAGACGAGCAGCGCGCGGGGCACCGGACGCAGGATGACCCCGCGGGCCCTGGCCTCGGCGAACACCTCTGCGGTGGTGATCCCCCGCTCTGTCAGCGCCTCCTCGGTGAGTTCGACGGCGCCCATGACCCCCACGCCCGAACGCACCTCGGCGACCAGCGGATGGCCGGCCAGGGGGCGCAGGGCGCTGTCCAGGTGCCGTTCCACCTCCAGGGACACCGTGAACAGGTCCTCGCGCTCCAGGATGTCCAGGTTGGCCATGGCTCCGGCGGCACACGCGGGGTGACCGGCGTAGGTGGTGCCGTGGATGAACGGGTTGCCCGCCTCGTTCCAGAAGGGGGCGGCCACCGTCCCGCTGACCACCACGCCGCCCAGCGGCATGTACCCGCTGGAGACGCCCTTGGCGAAGACGATCATGTCCGGGTTGACACCGAAGCGCTCGATGCCGAACCAGTTGCCCATACGGGCGAAACCGCAGATGACGCTGTCCACGATGAACAGCACACCGTACTTGCGACAGACCTGCGCGACCTCGGTGAAGTAGCCCTCGGGCGGAAGGAACACGCCGCCCGCGCCGATGACCGGCTCGGCGAAGAAGGCCGCCACACGCTCCGGGCCCACCCGAAGGATCTCGGCCTCCAGAGCGGCCGCCGAGTCGTAGGGCACGACCGAGGTCTGCTCGATGAGCGGACCGAACCCGGCGCGGAACCGGTCCATGCCGATGATGCTCGTACCGAAGCCGTGCAGTCCGTGGTAACCGCCGGTGCGGCTGATCAGGTGGGTGCGCTCGGGCTGGCCGAGCACCCCCCAGTAGCGCCGGGCCAGCTTGGCCGCCGTGTCGATCGACTCACCGCCCCCACAGGTGAGGATCACCCTCGGGTCGTGGACGGGCGCGTGCGCCGCCAGGCGCTCGCTGAGCTCCTGGGCCGGGCGGTTGGTGAAGTCACCGTAGACCGTGTAGGCGTCCAGGGTCATGAGCTGCCGGTGGACCGCGTCGGCGATCTCGGGCCGGCCGTGCCCGACGTTGCTGTACCAGAGGCTGGACGTACCGTCCAGATACCGGTCACCGGCGGCGTCCCAGAGCCATACGCCCTCGGCACGTTCGACGACGAACTCCGGGCCACTGGCAACGGTGTTCATATCGCAGAAGGTGTGCCAGAGGCGGCTGGGCTGCCCGTGTTCCTTCTGGACCGGTACGGACGAGACAACCGTTTGGGTCATATGGCGACCTCCGAGCCGTGTCATGCGCATGAGCGCAGCGGAAAACTCAGGTTGAATCCGACCCCCACCCGGGCGCCCAGGTTGTGTCAGGTGCTTGCAGGCTAAGTTCTCCACCCGTCGCGGGGCAAGAGACAGAACGAGCCTTCATGCCCGGAAACCTAAACTTCATGCGGACCGACTCGGGCCGTGGCGGCCGAAACCCCTTCCGTACAGGCAGAACGGGTCGAAAATCAGTGGAAAATAAGTTCTTCCGATCAGCGGTTTCGCAACACACCGGCCCCTGGAGACAGCGCACGCCATCCCACCGACACGCGGGCGGCCCCCTCCCCGTGCTCGGGGAGGGGGCCGCCCGCGACCGCGGACCGTCAGGCGCGCTGGACGGCGCCCGTGTGCTCGACCGCGCTCGCCACGGCCGCTTCACGCGCGGCACCGGTTTCCTCAGCGGTCAGTGTCCGGTCGTGGGCACGGAAACGCAGGGTGAAGGCGACGGACTTGCGCCCCGGGCCCGCCTGTTCCCCCGTGTAGACGTCGAACAGCCGGATGCTCTCCAGGAGCTCTCCCGCGCCCTGGGCCAGGGCCGCGCTCACCGCGCCGACCGGTACGGACTCGCCGACGATCAGGGCTACGTCCTGGGTGGCCACCGGATAGGTGGACACGCGCGGTGCGGTGACCGCACCGCGAGCGCGCTCGATCAGGTCGAGTTCGACCTCGACGGCGGCGGTGCGCTCGGGCAGCGCGAACGCCTTCACCGTGCGCGGGTGCAGTTCACCGGCGTGCCCGACGAGCAGGCGCTCGCCGCCGGAGCGCACGTACAGCGCGGCGCAGCGTCCGGGGTGCCACGGCGCGTGCTCGTCGGCCGCCACCTCCAGCTCGACCCCGGCTACCCGGGCGATGTCGCGGGCGGCCTGGATCGCGTCGGCCCACAGGGCCTCCCGTCCCGGACCCCACCAGCCCCGGCGCTCGACGGCCCCGGCCAGGACCGCGCCCACCCGGCGCGGCTGGTCGGGCAGCGCCGCGTCGATCAGGGCGAGCTCCTCGGCGCTGGGTCCGCGGTCCACGGGCAGCAGGGGCGCACGGGTCGCTCCGGGCTTGGGCCGGTAGACCAGGCCCGTCTCGAAGAGCGCGACGTCGGGGAAGCCGCGGCCCACGTTGCGCGCCAGGGTCTTGAACAGTCCCGGCAGGAGCGTGGTGCGCAGCAGCGGCTCCTCCTCGCTGAGGGGGTTGGCCAACCGCATGCTGACGCGGCGGGCGTCGTCGGCCGCCAACTGGAGGCCGTCGAGGTCGCGCTCGCCGACGAAGGGGTAGCACAGCACCTCGTTGTAGCCGGTGGCCGCCAGGGTCCGTCCCACGGCGCGGCGCAGGCGCTGGTCGGCGGTGAGGCCGCGGCCGGAGGGGACCACCGGCGGGATCGAGGGTATGTTCTCGTACCCCTCCAGGCGGATGACTTCCTCCGCCAGGTCGTTGGGGTCGGTCAGGTCGGGGCGCCAGGTGGGCGGGACGACGGCCAAGGCGTCGCCGTCGGCCGCCACCTCGCAGCCCATGGTACGCAGCCACCGTTCGGCGGTCCCCGCGGGATAGTCCGTTCCGGCGACGGCGCTCGCGTGGTCGGCCGGGATCCGGATCGGCTCGCGCGCCGCCGAGCGGTCGACGTGGGTATAGGCGGCCTCGACCGAGGCGCCGCCCAGTTCGGCGAGCAGGCCGACCGCACGGGTGGCCGCGGCGAGCTGCACCGCGGAGTCGACACCGCGCTCGAAGCGGCGGGAGGACTCCGAGGAGAGCTGGTGGCGGCGTGAGGTCCGGGCGATGTGCATGGCCCCGAAGTGGGCGGCCTCCACCAGGACCTCGGTGCTGGCCAGCGAGATCTCCGTGGTCAGGCCGCCCATGACGCCGGCGATGTTGACCGGGCCCGAGTCGTCGGCGATGACGATGTCGTCGGGGTCCAGGGTGCGCTTGACGTGGTCCAGGGTCTCCAGCTTCTCCCCCCGGGCGGCGGCGCGGACCTGGAGGGTCCCGGTGATGGTGGACCGGTCCCAGGCGTGCAGCGGCTGCCCGAGTTCGAGCATCACGTAGTTGGTGACGTCGACAGCCAGGGAGATGGGGCGCACGCCGCTCTGGTGCAGGCGGCGCTTCATCCACAGCGGGGTGGGGGCCTCGGGATCGAACCCGCTGACGCCGCGCAGGACGTAGCGTCCGCACAGCCGTGCGTCGACGGTGGCGGGGCAGCCCTCCCCCGCGGGCTCGGGGACGTCGACGGCGGCGGGGTCGCGCAGGTCCGCTCCGTACAGCGCGGCGGCGTCGCGCGCTACCCCGCGCAGGGAGAGGGCGTAGCCGCGGTCGGGGGTGACGGCGATGTCGAGGACGTCCTCGCGCAGGCCGAGCGGACCGATCGCGTCCGCGCCGACCCCGCCGAAGCCCTCGGGCAGGACGACGATGCCCTCGTGGTCCTCCCACAATCCCAGTTCCGTGGCGGAGCAGATCATGCCCGCCGACGTCTTGCCGTAGGTCTTGCGGGCGCCGATCCGGAACCCGCCGGGCAGCTGCGCGCCGGGCAGGCACACCACGACGAGGTCGCCCTCGGAGAAGTTGCGGGCGCCGCAGACGATCTCCTGGGGCTCGCCGGTGCCGTTGGCCGCTCCGACGTCCACCCGGCAGAAGCGGATGGGCTTCTTGAAGCCGGTGAGCTCCTCGATCGCCAGGATGCGGCCGTAGACGATGGGGCCGGTGATGTCGGAGCCGAGTTCGTCGACGGTCTCGACCTCCAGTCCGGCCAGGGTGAGCCGGGCGGCGAGGTCGCGGGCGGTGACGTCGGACGGCAGGTCGACATACTCCCGCAGCCAGGTCATGGGGACGCGCATCAGCTCTCACTCCCGAACGCCGAGGTGAAGCGGATGTCGCCCTCGACCATGTCGTGCATGTCGCGCACCCCGTGCGCGAACATCAGTGTCCGTTCGATTCCCAGGCCGAAGGCCCAACCGCTGTAGACCTCGGGGTCCACCCCGGCGGCGGTGAGCACGCGCGGGTTGACCACACCGCAGCCGCCGATCTCGATCCAGCCCTCGCTGGAGCAGGTACGGCACGGCGCGTCCGGGTCGCCCACGGACGCGCCCCGGCACGCGAAGCACTCCATGTCCACCTCGGCGGAGGGCTCGGTGAAGGGGAAGTAGGAGGCGCGGAACCGGGTGCGCAGGCCCTCGCCGAACATGGCGCCCACGAAGGCGTCGATGGCGCCGCGCAGGTGGGCCAGGGTGATGCCCTTGTCCACGGCCAGGCCCTCCAACTGGTGGAAGACGGGGCTGTGGGTGGCGTCGAGTTCGTCGGTGCGGAACGTCGTGCCGGGCGCGACCACGTAGACCGGCAGTTCGCGTTCGAGCAGGGCGCGCACCTGCACGGGTGAGGTGTGGGTACGCATGACCAGGCCGGACTCACCACCGTCGGGGTTCTCGACGAAGAAGGTGTCCTGCATGGTGCGGGCCGGGTGGTCGGGCAGGAAGTTGAGGGCGTCGAAGTTGAACCACTCCGCCTCGATCTCGGGGCCCTCGGCGATGTCGAAGCCCATGCCGACGAAGATGTCGGCCATGCGTTCGGCGATGGCGGTCAGGGGGTGGCGGGCCCCGAGCGGCGCGCGGTCCCAGGGCAGGGTGACGTCGACCCGCTCCTCGACGAGGACGCGCTCGTCGCGTTCGGCCTCCAGGACCGCTTGGCGGGCCTTGAGCGCCTGGCCGACGTCGCGGCGGGCACCACCCACGCGCTTGCCGGCGTCGGCCTTGGCGGCCGGGGGCAGGGCGCCGATCTCCCGGTTGGCCAGTGCCAGCGGGGACCGGTCCGAGGCGTGCGCGAGGCGGACCTCCTTGAGTTCGTCGAGGTCGCCGGCGGCGGCGATGGCGGCCAGCGCCTCCTCGCGCATACGGGCGACCTCGTCGGGGTGCAGGGGGGCCACCTCGACCGGGTCGAAGGAATTGTTCGGTGCAGACATGGTTGGTTGCCTCGCCGCCGCGACGGGGCGCGGCGGAAGTCACGGTCCGCCCCGGGGGCGGACGAAGCCGACAGGAACACAGGCGGGTTTCGGGCGGGCCGGGGCGGCGAGGCCCGCGTGCGGGGCCCCGGACACGCTGCGAGCCCGCCGGGGCCGAAGGTCTGAGGGTTCAGACGAACTCGGGAGCCCCGGCGGGCATGGTAAATCGGAACTCGGCGCCGCCGGTGGGGGCGCGCCCGACGGTGATCGTGCCGCCGTGGGCCTCGACGAGGCCCTTGACGATGAACAGCCCGAGGCCGGTCCCGCTCCGGCGCTTGCTGCGCCAGAACTGGCGGAAGACGCGCGGAATGGTCTCGGGCGCTATGCCCTGGCCCTCGTCGCGCACCGACACCGCTGTTCCTCCCTCACACGGCTCGATCACGATACTGACAGTACCAGCGCCGTGCTGTACCCCGTTTTCCACGAGGTTGGCCAGGATCTGTTCGAGTTTGTCGGAGTCGAGCCACATCTGGGGTAGTTCGCCGTGGACCTCCAGGCGGAAGCGGTCCTCGGCGTCACCGGCCGCCACCCGACCCGCGACGACCCTGCGCGCGGCCTCGGGGAGGTCGACGACCTGGCGGCGGATCTCCAGCCGTCCGGATTCTATGCGGGAGACGTCGAGCAGTTCGTTGATGAGGCGGGTGACGCGGTCGGCGTCGTTGTTGACCGTCTCCAGCATGAACAGCTTCTGGGTGTCGCTGAGCCGGTCCCACTTGGCGAGCAGTGTCGAGGTGAAGCCCTTGACGCTGGTCAGGGGCGAGCGCAGTTCGTGGGCCACCTCGGAGATGAGGTCGGTGCTCCTGCGGTCGACGCGGGTCGCGGCGTCCCTGAGGGTGATGACGAGCCGGACCAGGTCGCCGCCCGGCCTGGCCCGCACGTAGCGCGCGGCCACGAGGATCTCACGTTCGCCGGGCAGCAGGAGCGCCCGCTCGGGCTGGCGAACGCGGTTGCGGTCGCCGCCGTAGGGCGCGCTCGCCTGCCACCAGTCGTGGCCGTCGGGGCCGGTGAGGGGCAGGGTGGAGCGGTAGTCGCACCCCAGGGCCGCCTGGGCGGGGACACCCGTCAGGTAGGCCGCTTGGGCGTTGAACAGGACGATGCGGCCTCGCGCGTCGGCGACGACCACCCCGTCCGGGAGGTCGTCTGCGTGCAGGGGCCCCCTGCCGGACCCGCCGTAGACGCCCTCGGCGTCCCAGAGCGCAGTGGAGCCATGGCCCTCCACCCTCACGAAATGAGCGCCCGAATCGTGCGTATTCTCCGTTTCAGAGGGAATGCCGGTACCAGGATCGGTGCCCTGCCCCGGTCCCCCCGAGGCGTGCCCGCCCGTGCCCTCCGCCGGTTGCTCCGCCTGCCGGCCGCTGCCCACGCCTCTTCCCCGCTCCCCTTGAAGATCCACGACCGCCGACCTGCGGGCCGAGGACCGCTGACCAGTCGTGTCCGCCCCTCATCGGCGCACCACCGCAGGTGGTCTACCCTGCTGGTACGCCTGGTGAACCCGCAGGACCGCCCGAGGCGCGCACGGGTGTGCGGGCGCCTACCGAAGGTCCCACAGCCCTGGCACGGGGCCCGTCGGACGGCAGGCGCGGCTCGCCCCCACCGTCAAGCATGCCCGGAGGCGACGGATCGGCACAGGGCCCGACCCGTGATACGGGTGGGCGCACGGCAGGATACGCGGAATCCACATGAGGAATCCGCAGTCGGGCACGACCCTATCGGTCCTGCCGCTCGTGCACGTGCAATCGCGCGTTCTCCAGCGGCCACCGATCCGGACCGGGACGCGGTGGAGGGTCTCAGACCCGTGAACGGCGCTGCTGGCGGGCGGTCGTGTACAGGCACACCGCGGCCGCCGTGGCCAGATTCAGGCTTTCGGCCCCGCCGTAGATGGGGACGCTGACCGCTCCGTCGGTGAGGCGGACCGTCTCCTCCGGCAGGCCCCAGGCCTCGTTGCCGAAGACCCAGCCGACCGGCCCGTCGAGGTCTCCGCCGTCGGCGGCGGTGTGCAGGTCGCGGGGGCCTCCGCCGTCGGCGGCCCACACGGCGGCCCCGCGTTCGCGCAGGAAGTCCACGGCCCGGCCCACCGGGACGCCGACCACCACCGGCAGATGGAAGAGGCTTCCGGCGGAGGCGCGCACACACTTGCCGTTGTAGGGGTCGACGGAGGCGTCGGTGAAGACGACGGCGTCGGCACCGGCCGCGTCTGCGGTACGCAGGACCGTGCCGGCGTTGCCCGGGTCACGCACGTGCGAGAGCACAGCCACCAGACGAACGTCGCCGACCTGTTCGAGGGGGACGTCAACGAAGGCGCAGACCGCGATGATCCCCTGGGGGGTCACGGTCTGCGCCAGCTCCGACATGACGTCGAGGCTGACCGTGTGGGTGGGGACGCCCAGCGCGCGTGCGGCGTCCCCCAGGTCGATGTGGCGCCGCATGGCCTCCGCCGTGGCGTAGACCTCGACCACGCCCGTGGCGGCCCCCTCACGGGGCCGCCCGGCACCGTCGGTGGCGGCGAGGGCCTCCCTCACCGCCTGCGGCCCCTCCGCGAGGAAGCGCCGCTCCCGCTGGCGGAAGGTGCGTTTGGCGAGCCGCCGAACCCCCTTGATCCTGGGTGAGCGGATACTCGTGAACTCGTGGCCCGCCATCGCGCAGTCCCGGCGTCAGGCCGCGTTGGCGGCGGGGAGAGCCTGCTTGGCCTTCTCCACCAGCGCGGCGAACGCGGCCTCGTCGTTGACCGCCAACTCTGCGAGCATACGGCGGTCGACCTCGATACCGGCCAGCTTCAGGCCCTGCATGAGACGGTTGTAGGTCAGGCCGTTGGCGCGGGAGGCGGCGTTGATGCGCTGGATCCACAGACGACGGAACTGCCCCTTGCGGTCCTTGCGGTCCCGGTAGGAGTAGGTCATCGAGTGGAGCATCTGCTCCTTGGCCTTGCGGTACAGGCGCGAACGCTGACCGCGGTAACCGCTGGCGCGGTCGAGAACGACCTTGCGCTTCTTCTTGGCGTTGAGAGCCCGCTTCACGCGTGCCACTGTGACTCCCTCGTTCGTGTGTTCCGGCGCGCCGACCGGCCCGGCTCAGGCGAGCCCGGCGGCCGCGATGGCTTGGGTGGTTCTCCGGCAGCCGTCACCGCGGCACGCACGGCGTGCGACACGGGCGGCGGGAGAAAGGGGGCGGCTACTTGCCGAGGAGTTTCTTGATGCTCTTGGTGTCCGCGGGGGAGAGCACCGCCTCGTTGCTCAGCTTGCGCTTGCGCTTGGAGGTCTTGTGCTCAAGGATGTGGTTCTTGTTGGCACGGCGGCGCATGATCTTGCCGGAACCGGTGACCTTGAAGCGGTCCTTGGCTCCACTGTGGGACTTGTTCTTCGGCATGTCGCCGTCGTCTCCTACTCCGTCTGCGCACCACCCTCGGGTGGTGCGATCGTTGCTCTGGCGGCCCCAGCACACCGCTCGCGCGGTGCTCGCCGGGCCTTCGCGCACAGCCCTTCCCACCACCCGGTTCCCGTTCCCACGGCGACCGGGCGGTGGGGGACCTCCCCTGACGCCGCTACGCCTGTTCGCGCTGTCGGCGGCGGGGCCTGTCCCCTGCCGCAGCACGGGCCTCGGCCTTGTGCTCAGACCGTCGCTTGTGCGGGCCGATCACCATGACCATGTTGCGGCCGTCCTGCTTGGGCTGGGACTCGACCATGCCAAGATCCTGGACGTCCTCGGCCAGACGCGCCAGCAGCCTGCGGCCGAGTTCGGGCCTGGACTGCTCGCGCCCGCGGAACATGATCGTCACCTTGACCTTGTCCCCGCCCTTGAGGAACCGGACGACGTGACCCTTCTTGGTCTCGTAGTCGTGCGGGTCGATCTTCGGGCGGAGCTTGATCTCCTTGATGATCGTGTTCGACTGGTTCTTGCGCGACTCGCGCGCCTTCACCGCGGACTCGTACTTGAACTTGCCGTAGTCCATCAGCTTGGCGACCGGAGGGCGAGCGGTCGGCGCGACCTCGACGAGGTCGAGGTCGGACTCCTGCGCCAGACGCAGCGCGTCCTGCACGGAGACGATTCCGACCTGCTCACCGTTGGGTCCGACAAGACGGACCTCGGGCACCCGGATGCGGTCATTGATGCGGGGCTCGGCGCTGATGAGACCCCTCCCTAGCTTTCTCGGATTACCTGGGACCGGCCGCCCGCCAGGCGGAGGACGGCCTCTCGGTCCGGGAGCCGAGTCCGTCGGACCCCGGACCGCGTCGGGGTCCGCCGAAAAGCGAAAACCCCGCCAGCGTGTGCAAGCGGGGCGATCCGACCGGGCCGTGCGGACGAGGGGCGCTGCGCGCCGGAGTGCGCGAGGGCACTCGACGGACAGGACGCGGCGCTCGTTCGCCGTGGACCTGGACCCGCGCGAGCCGCGCCCGGCGGGTGGGAGGATCATCTCCGCTTGCGGACCCGGTGTGAAGACCGGATCAAGTCGATACGCCTCTCACTCTACCAGCACACGCGGGCCGATCGGTCACCGCGCGGGGGTCGGCGCCCGGCGGGCCAGTTCGGCCTCCCCTGCGGCGCGTACCGCACGTACCACCCCGGCGGGAACGTCCTCGGACCCGGTCATCATCCGGACCTGGGCGATCGCCTGGTGCAGCAGCATCGGGAAGCCGCCGACCACACGCCCGCCCCGGTCGGCCACCGCGCCGGCCGCCACGGTGGGCCAGGGCGCGTAGACGACGTCGAAGAGGTCCGCACGGGAGGCGGCCAGCGGCCCGGTGTGCGCGTCGGCCGCCCCGGAGGGCAGCGAGGACACGATGAGGTCCGTGTCCAGGTGCTCGCCGAGGGCCGAGAGCGGCCCGATCCGCAGCCGGTGGCCGAGCCGGTCCGCCGCCTCGGTGACCGCACCGGCGCGCGCGGTGTCGCGGGCCAGCACGGTGACCGGCGCTGTGGTGCCCATCCGGACCAGCGCGGCCAGCGCGGAGGCCGCCGTGGCACCGGCGCCGAGGAGAACCGCCTCGCGCGGCGTGCCGATCCCGGCCTCGGTGAGGGCCTCGGTGATCCCTTCCACGTCGGTGTTGTCGGCGTGCCAACCGCCGCCCCGGCGGACCAGGGTGTTGGCCCCGCCCACGGCCCGGGCCAGTTCGGTGGAGGTGTCGGCCAGCTCCAGTGTCCTCCTCTTCAGCGGCATGGTCAGGGAGAGCCCCGCCCACTCGGGCCCCAGCCCGGCCACGAAGGCGGCGAGACGGTGCTCGCCGCACTCGTGCATCCCGTAGGACCAGTCGTCCAGCCCCATCGCCGCGTAGGCGGTGTTGTGCAGGACCGGTGAGAGGGAGTGGGCCACCGGAGAGCCCAGGACCGCGGCGCGCACCGGCGCCCCCTTTCCCTACCAGTTGTCCCTGTTCTCGGCGACCATCGCGTCGTGCTCGTCGATCGTGGTGGAGAACCCGGTCTCCCCGGTCTCGGGGTTGATGAGCGCGAAGAACATGTAGGTCACGTCGGCCGGGGCCAGTGCAGCCTCGATGGCGGACTTCCCCGGCGCCACGAACGGCCCGGCGGGGAGCCCGGTCTGGCCGTAGGTGCCGTAGTCGCCCGGGTTGTTCTCACACTCGGTCTTCTGCTCGGGGGTCAGCGCGAGGCCGTGGGTGCCGAGCTGGTAGAAGCACGTGCTGTCCATCTGGAGCGGCCAGTCCGCCTCCAGACGGTTGTGCACGACCGCGGAGATGTTGGGCATGTCCTCCTCGCGGCCGCTCTCGGCCTGGACGATGGAGGCGATCGTCACGATCTCGTTGGCGGTGTAGCCGAGCCCTCCGGCCCGCCCCTCGATGTCCACGTCCGCCGCCACCTGGTTGAACTGGTTGACCATGGTGCGCAGGATCTGGTGGGCACTCGTACCGGCGGCGAACTGGTAGGTCTCGGGGAACAGGTAGCCCTCGGGTCCGGCGGTGGCGTACTCGGGCAGCCCCAGCGCGTCGGTGTCGGCGTAGGCGGCCTCGAAGTCCTCCTCGCTCAGAGCGGTCTGCTCAGCGAGCCGCACGAACATGTCCTCGGCACGCAGGCCCTCCGGGATCGTGATCCGGCCGCCCAACTGGCTGGTGGGATCGAGCAGGATCGCCACGGCGCTCTCCCCGCTCATGCTCTGAGCCAGGGAGTAGGTGCCGGGGACGACCCCACCGTCCGCAGCGTCGAGCGCGTTGAGGAACGCCCGCTCACTGGCCACCACCCCGGCGTCCACCAGGGCCTCGGCGACCGAGGAGCCGCTCTGGCCCTCCTCCACCGTGAAGACGACCTCTCCGGTGCCCCCGCCCTCGAAGTCCTCCGGGAAGAGGTAGCCCACCGCGAGGTAGCCGCCGCCACCGATCACGACGATCAGGGCGAGGACCAGCAGGATCCGCATGCCGCCCCCCTTGCGCTGTCCGCCCCGGCCGCCACCGGAGCGCTTGGCCCGCTGTGCCTGCTTCAACTGCTTGCGCTTGCTGCGGCTGCCGTAGTAGGCGTCGGCGATGTCGTCGAGGGCGGGCTCCTCGTAGTCGTCGTAGCCCTCCTCGAACTCCTCCGGCTCGGGCTCGCGCCGACCGCGCCGACGCCGACCGCCCCGGCGGCCGGAGGGAGCCTCGTCGGGGACGGAGCGCCGCCTCCGACCGCCGCCGCGACGGCGCGGGGGCTCCTCCTCGGCGGGGGCGGACGCGTAGGCGTCCTCGTAGTCGTCGTAGCCCTCCTCGGGATCCGGTTCCGGTTCCGGGGCGGGAGCGGCGGAGTACCCGGGCAGGGGCAGCGAACCGGTGTCGGAGCTGAGACCGCCCCGCTCCGGGGGCTCCTCAGCGACGGGTCCGCGCCTGCGCCGACCGCCGCGGCCCGAGGGTGCCTCGGGTTCGGGCGGGGCCTCCCGCTCGTCCTTCGGCGAGCGGTCCCGCCTGCGGCCGCCGCCGCGGGGGGCGCGGTCCGGGTCGACCACGGAGAACGCGCCGGTGTCGGCCGACCGGTTGACCCCGGGAAAGGAGGCCGAGTCGAAGATCCCGCTGTCCTCGGGGACGTCGGAGAGGAAACCGCCCTCCTCGTCTGGGCTGCGCCTGGCGCGCTTGCGGCGCCCACCGCGGCGGCCCGGGGGCTCCTCGGCCCGCTGGTCGGGCTCCTCCTCGGGGCGGGCACGGCGGGCGCGACGCGGCGGCTCCTCCGGAGCGTCCACGGGCCCGGCCTCCTCCTCGGGGCGGGCGCGGCGGGCGCG
>NZ_AZXF01000034.1 GCF_000515115.1 Nocardiopsis sp. CNT312 | reverse complement strand
CGGCGGGCGCGACGCGGCGGCTCCTCCGGAGCGTCCACGGGCCCGGCCTCCTCCTCGGGACGGGCACGGCGGGCGCGACGCGGCGGCTCCTCCGGCGGAGGGGGCTGCGTGCGCGGGGCGGCGGGCGGGACCTGCCCACCCATGTTCGCCAGGGCGTTCAGCGCGTCCTGGGTGGGGTCGTGGGCCGCGCCCTCCGGGTGCCGGGGGCGTCCACCGCCCGAGCGCGCGGCCCTGCCGCCCCTGAGTGCGTCGGCGGCGCCGCCGCGGCGCGGCGGCTCGTCCGCGGGCTCGGGCCTGCGGCGGCGTCCGCTCTGGGCACCGGCACCGGGGTAGCCCCCACCGGGCTCGTCCCAGGGTTCCGGTTCGGGGCGGGCGCGACGCCTGCGCGAAGGCGCGGGGTCGCTGAGCGGGTCGTAGTCGTATCCGCTCCCACGTCCGCGGTAGGGATCGCCGGAGTAGTCATCCCTGTCGTTCATGATTCTCCCTGGCTGGAGCGGACGATCTCGCCCGGGGGGTGGCTTGTTGACCGTTCCTGGTCCAAGGTGCTCTGCAGGAGCACGGTGGCGGCCGCCTGGTCGATCACGGACCGGCGGGCCCGCCCGCCCCGGGCGCCCTTCTTGCCGAAGGAGGCCCCCGAGAGCAACTGCGCCTGGGCCGCGACGGTGGTGAGCCGTTCGTCGACCAAGCGGACGGGGACGGGCGCGAGGATCCGGGCCAGGGCCACGGCGAACGCGCGCGCCGAGCGCGCGGCCGGCCCCTCCTCGCCGGTGAGTGAGGCAGGGTAGCCCACGATGACCTCCCGCGCCTGGCGTTCGACGACCAGTTGGGCGATGCGGCGCGTGTCGCCCCTGCCCCGCCGGACGGTCTCCACGGGGCTGGCGAGCACACCGCTCGGATCACTGACGGCGACCCCGATGCGCGCGTCGCCGGGATCGATCGCCAAGCGCACACCGTGTCTCAAGGCCGTCTCTCCCCTGGGCGGGGGACGGCGCTTCGGCGGGGTGCCGCACCGGTGACGGCGCGGCACCGCGGTGGGAAAATCCTCAGCACGGTGGTCCTGTTCGTCGGCTGGATCGCGGGAATCTCCGCTTGGTCAGCCACCTGATCGGCTGTGACGCGCCACAGTATGCCCGATTCGGTGACTGTGTGCAGCTTGGCAGGTGATCGCCGGTCCCGCCACGGGCCGCCGGACCGGCGGTATCGCCCTGGTCGGGCGGCGGTCCGGGAAACTCACGTTGTCTGTCCGAGTGTAAGCCACCGACGTGGGATGTCCGGGCGTTCTGTTTCCTGCGGGAGTGTACCGCTACGTCCGCGCACCGGGGTAGCGCCGCCCGAACCAGGCTCCGGAGCGGGTGCGGGACCGTCCGTCCCGCGCCCGCTCCGGAGCCGTCGTCCTCAGGAGGCCGCCACACGCGCCTCGACGGCGCGCAGGGCCTCGTCCACCTTGCCCGGGTCGCTGCCGCCGCCCTGGGCAATGTCGGGCTTGCCGCCACCCCCGCCGCCGAGTGCACGGGCCGCGATGCCGACCAGCTCACCGGCCTTGATCCCGGCCTTCTGCGCGGCCTTGTTCACCGCGATCACCACGACCGGGCGGCCCTTGGGTACCGAGGTCAGGGCGACGACGACCGGCCCGCCCTCGCCCAGGCGGCCGCGCACGTCCGTCACGAGCCTGCGCAGGTCGTCCGGGGCGGCACTGTCGGGTGCCGGGGCGGCGACCACGAGGGCGGAGCCGTGGCGGCGCGCGCCGTCGGCGAGGGGGCCCGCGGCCTGGAGCACCTGCTCCGCGCGCAGCCGCTCGATCTCCTTCTCCGCGGCCTTGAGCCGGGCGACCATCGTCTCGACCCGCTCGGGCAGTTCCTCGCGCGGCGTCTTCAACTGCTCGGAGAGCTGGCCGACCAGGGCCGACTCCTTGGACAGGCGGCGGAAGGCGTCGACGCCGACGGCGGCCTCGACCCGGCGCACGCCCGACCCGACGGAGGACTCGCCCAGGAGTTTGACGATGCCGAGCCTGCCGGTGGAGCCCACGTGGGTGCCGCCGCACAGTTCGACGGAGTAGTCGCTCATCTCGACCACTCGGACGCGGTCGCCGTACTTCTCGCCGAACATGGCCAGGGCGCCCATGCTCAGCGCCTCGTCCAGGCTCTTCTCCTCGGTCCGCACCTGGATGTCGCCGGCCAGGACGTGGTTGACCTCCTCCTCCACCTCGGCGAGGCGGCCCGCGCCCAGCTGTTCGTCGGCGGTGAAGTCGAAGCGCAGGTGGCCGGGGCGGTTCTCCGAGCCGGCCTGGCCCGCCGACGGGCCGAGCGCGTTGCGCAGGGCCGAGTGGATGAGGTGGGTGGCCGAGTGGGAGCGCTCGATCGCCTGGCGGCGGCCGGTGTCGATGGAGGCGTGCACGGTGTCGTCCAGGACGACCTCGCCGGAGCGGACGGTGCCGCGGTGCACGAACAGGCCGGGCAGGGGCTTCTGCACGTCCTCGACGTCGACGACGCCGCGCCCGTCAGCGGTGAGCGTCCCGGTGTCGGCGAGCTGGCCGCCGCTCTCGGCATAGAAGGGGGTGCGGTCCAGGACGACCTCGACCGTGTCCCCGGCGCGCGCCACCGGGGCGGAGGCGCCGTCGACGACGATGCCGCGCACGCGCGCCTCGCCCTCGGTGTCGGTGTAGCCGAGGAAGCTGGTCGCCCCGGTGCCCTCCAGCATTCGCGCGTACAGGGAGACGTCGGCGTTGCCGAGCTTCTTGGCCTTGGCGTCGGCCTTGGCGGTCTCACGCTGGCGCTGCATGAGTTCACGGAAGGCGCCCTCGTCCACGGCAAGCCCCTGTTCTGCGGCCATCTCCAGGGTGAGGTCGATGGGGAAGCCGTAGGTGTCGTGGAGCTGGAAGGCGTCGGAGCCGGAGAAGACGGTGCCGCCTGCGGCTCGGGTGCGCTCGGCCGCCTTGCCGAACAGGGCGGTGCCCGCGCGCAGGGTGTCGGCGAAGTTGCGCTCCTCGGCGTCGATGACGCCGTGGACGACCCCGGCCTTGTCCACCAGGTCGGGGTAGATGTCCTTCATCGCGTCGATGCTGACGTCGGTCAGCTCGTGCAGGAAGAGGGTGTCGCTGTCACCCGAGAGCAGGCGCAGGTTGCGCACGGACCGGCGCAGGATGCGGCGCAGGACGTACCCGGCCTTCTCGTTTCCGGGCTTGACACCGTCGGAGACGAGCATGACGGCGCTGCGCACGTGGTCGGCGACCACGCGGAGCATGACGTCGTGTCCGTGGTCGACGCCGTAGCGCGTGCCGGTGAGTTCGGCGGCCCGGTGCAGGATCCGGCCCATGATGTCGGTCTCGTAGATGTTGTCGACACCCTGGAGGACGGTGGCCAGGCGCTCCAGGCCCATGCCGGTGTCGATGTTCTTCTTGGGCAGTTCGCCAAGGATCGGGAAGTCGCCCTTGCCGCTGCCCTCACCCCGCTCGTACTGCATGAAGACGAGGTTCCAGATCTCGATGTAGCGGTTGTCGTCCGCCTCGGGTCCGCCCTCGGCACCGTATGCGGGGCCGCGGTCGTAGAAGATCTCCGAGCAGGGGCCGCAGGGGCCGGGCACGCCCATGGACCAGTAGTTGTCGGCCATGCCCATGCGCTGGATGCGCTCGGGGCGCACGCCCACCTTGTCGCGCCAGATCGCGGCGGCCTCGTCGTCGTCGAGGTAGACGGTCACCCACAGCTTCTCCGGATCGATGCCGAACCCGCCGTCGGCGACCGGTGTGGTGAGCAGCTCCCAGGCCAGCGGGATCGCCCGCTCCTTGAAGTAGTCGCCGAAGGAGAAGTTGCCGAGCATCTGGAAGAAGGTGGCGTGCCGGGAGGTCTTGCCGACCTCCTCGATGTCGATGGTGCGGATGCACTTCTGGACGCTGGTGGCGGTGGAGTACTCGGGTGTGCGCTGGCCGAGGAAGTAGGGCTTGAACGGGACCATGCCTGCGGGCACCAGGAGCAGGGTGGGGTCCTCGGCGATCAGGCTTGCCGAGGGGACGACGGTGTGTCCGTTCTTCTCGAAGAAACCGAGGAAGCGGCGCGCGATCTCTGCCGTCTCCATTGATGCCCTCCCGTGCTTGGCCGCACCGCCCGCGGCGGCACGGGGTCCCCGGCCGGGACCGTGTCGTGGGCGCGCTCACGGGTCGGCACGCGATGAAGGTGGCCGCGCCCGCGCGGCGCGCGTGGTCGTGCGGTGGCCGCCGGGCCCGCTCTGGGGACGACAGCGGCGGCCGTCTCGTTGTTCCCAGGCTATCGCCGCCGGGCACCGCGCGGGTCCGCTCCGCGCCCTACCGCTGCGGCGGGTGGCCCGGCCCTCAGCCTGCCGGGGGCAGGTGTCCCCCCGGCAGGTGTCGGGGGCCTGGCGCAGTACCGGCCGGTGGCCGGCGGGGCGGCCGTGGTTCCGAGGAGCGTGAGGATGCGCAGGGCGCGGAACGGTACCGGGCCTCCCTCCGGAGGCGGGCGGCGGGTGTCCGGGACCGGCCGGGCGGCGGGTGTCCGAACGGCGGGGGACGTCGGGGCAGCGCCACGGAGGGTCCGGGCGGCCGGGGAGCCACTGGTTCGGGGGCGGGCCCACCGGGGTCTTTCCACGGCAAGGGAATCGAACACCCAAAACACTCCACGGTGTCCCGAAAAGACATGAAAAGTCCCGTTCGAGGGCGCACAGGGGTCGGACACCGCCCCGGCCGCTAGTAGCCCGCAGGGGAGGGAGGAGCGATCGGCCTGGTGTAGTACGCCCGGGCCGGCTCCAGGAGCACGAACACGATCATGGCGATCGTGAACAGCAGCGGAACGATCAGCAGCACGTCCCCGGCCACCAGGGACACCAGCAGGGTGAGCGCGGACAGGGCCTGGAAGACCACCACCGACCACAGGACCGCAGGGCGGCGGCGGCCCATGAACGAGGCGAGCACGAGGGAGAGCACGCCGTAGACGAACGGGATCGCGCCGAGGACGCCGAAGACCAGCGCGCCCTCTGCGGCGGTGAGCACCAGGCCCTGCTGCCGGAAAGCGTCCGTGGCGCCCCGGCTGAACTCGCCCGTGAGAGACGCGGCCAGGACCCAGAACAGGAGGGCCGCGAGCACCCCGCACGCGCCGCCGACGAACATCAGGACGCGGACGGTGACGACCGTTCCCGGCATCCGGTCCGGGACCGGCTGGTAGGGGGCGTATCCCTGGTGGAAGGCGCCGGCAGGCGGTGGGCCGTGGCCCTGCGGCGGGTACGGGCCCGAGGGCGGGGGGCCGTACGGGTACGGGTCGCCCGAGGGCTGCTGCGGGTTCATGCGGCTCCTCGACGGTGCGGGGCTGATTCCCCCAACCTACGAGGACCTCCCCCCGGTGACAATGGAGCACCCGGGCAAAGCCGAGACGGCGACCGTGTCGACGGGCGCATCACGCGGACTCATCGGGTTCGCGGCGCCCGCCGGGAAGGGCACGCCCCCTCTTGGGCGCGTAGCGCTCCGTCAGCTCGGCCTCCCGGACACGGACCTCGTCGGCCAGGTCCTCGTTGAACTCGCGCAGGGCGCCCCGGTACTCGCCGACACGGCCCTCCACCCGCGCGGCCAGCCCTCCGGGGGCGAGAGCGCGGCGGGCGCGGTTGACCCGGTGGACGGCGTACCCGCCCAGGGCGGCGCCGGCGGCGAGGTAGAACAGCTTGCCGATCACCGGCGCTCCCTCCGCCTGCGGCCGCGCACCAGCGCCAGGGTCCGGCGCTGCCCCATGACCCGCCGGACCCCGTAGGTGAGCGAGGCCGCCTTCACCAGCGGCCCGGTGACCACCGAACGTGTGAGAGCCGTCACTGTGGAGACGTCCTCGGAGGTGGACCGCACGTTGGCGGTGATCTCCTCGACGCGCTCCAGCGAGGTGTTGGTGCGCTCGACGGTGGAGGCGACGTCCTCCAGCAGCGGCGGGGTCCGTTCACCCACTTCCGAGACCACCTTGGTGGCCGCGTTGATGAGCGAGATGAGTTTGACGAGCGCCACGCACATGAACGTGGCCAGCACCGCCCAGACCACCGCGGCGACGAGCGCGGCGACCTCTCCTGCGGTAAGCATGCGGGCTCCGTGGGCAGATCGGGGGTGGCTTCGAGGGTGTGCACCGGTCGGGAGACTTCCGGGTTTCGGCTGACCCTATCGCGTTCGGCGGCCCTCCGAGCGGGGTCGGCGTGTCGCCACGGCCCCATGAGCGGATCACGGGTTGGTCACTATGGAGTCGATTCTCGGCCCGAAGGGATCGACGCCGTTTCTCCCGTTCGCGAGAATCACTATCAAGCGGGATCTTCACTACGATGTCTGGACACTCCGCAGTTCCCGCCCCCAGAAGCACCGACAGGACCCGCATGAGCCCTCGGCCTCCCAAAGAGATCTCCGTACTGGTACCACCGGACTTGGCTCCTCTGTACCCGGACGACCCGGAAAGGGTCGGACCCTATCTGCTCCTCGGCCGCCTGGGCCAGGGAGCCACAGGCACCGTCTACGCCGCCGTGGACCCGTCCGCGACCGGCGACCGGCTGGTCGCCGTCAAGCTGCTCATCGCTCCCGAACTGGAGTCACCCGAGGTCTTCCCCGAACTGGAGCGGCGACTGCGCGCCCTGTCGGGCGTGGACCCCGAGCACGTGGTCGTACCGGTGTCCTTCGACAGCGACGCCAACCCGCCGTGGCTGGCCATGGCCTATGTCGGCGGGCAACGCCTGTCGCACTACATCACCAAGCGCAACGGTCTGGGCAGGGGCAAGCTCATCGCCCTGGCCACCGGTCTGGCCGAGGGGCTGTCCGCGCTGCACGCGCGCGGGGTCTCCCACGGGTCCCTGCGCCCCAGCGACGTGGTGGTCGAGTCGCACGGACCGCACATCATGGAGTGCGCGATCACCGCCTCGCCCGAGCGCATGCGCGGCTCGGGGGCCACCTGGCTGAGCCCCGAGCGCCACCGCGGCGGTCCGGCCAGCCCGGCCTCGGACGTGTTCGCCTGGGGGGCCATCGTGGCCTTCGCCGGAACGGGACGGCTGCCCTTCGGTACCGGGGAGCCCGACGAGATCGCCACACGTGTCTCCCGGGGGCTCTTTGACCTCGACGGGCTGGACCCGGAACTGCGCCCGGTGGTCTCCCGCGCGCTGGACCCGGACCCGAACCGCCGGCCGAGCCTGCCGGAGGTGATCGGCGCGGTCATCGCCGCCTGGCAAGCGGGCGGCGACGGCGGCTTGGAGGAGTCCCCCGACCGTGCCGAGCTGATCGGCCTGCTCAAGCGCGAGTGGGACGCCGCCGAGCCCCCCGCACGCGTACCCGAGGTGGTCCGTCTGGAGGGCCACCTGTCGAGGAGCCGTCCCACCCGGGTCCTGTTCATGTCCGGAGCGCTGCTGCTCGCCCTCACCCTGGTCGGGGGCGGCGCGTGGGCACTGTCACAGCTGCTCGGCGGTGAGGAGGAGGCTCCTTCCGGGGACGTCGCCGACGAGGTGTCCGAGCCCCCGGTCGAGGAGTCCCCGGAGGAGGAGGCCCCGCTGACCGTGATCGCCCGGTTCGACCCGGCCGAGCAGGAGTCCCCCGCGGAGGGCCCGTGGGTGTACACCCCCGTGGGCCGCGACGACGAGCCCGTCCGTGGCCAGGGCATCCCCACCCACGCCGAGTGGGCCGAGCAGTGGGAGGTGTCGGGCAGCCCGCAGGAGGCCGTCATCGCGGAGGACGCCGAGGTGCTGTGCGCGAAGTTCTGCGCCGCCCCCGACCACGTCTTCCTGGACGTGGAGGGCCGGGGCACCTGGGAGCTGACCGGCGCCGACTTCATCGACTACCTCTCGTGGGGCCCCGTGATGATCGTGGAGGTCACCTTCAGCGAACGACAGGAGGACGGCGGCCCCCGAGAGATCGTGGAGATCACGGAGCTGTTCACGGACTGATCCCGCGCAGGACCTCCTTGATCCGCCTCAGGACCTCGCCGAACCGGCGTTCGGCTCCGTGGCCGGTGGGGCGGTAGTACTCCCGCCCCTCCAGCCCGGCGGGGGCGTACCTCTGGGGGGCGACCCCGCCGGGGAAGTCGTGCGCGTACAGGTAGCCCTCGCCGTGGCCCAGGTCGGCGGCGCCCTTGTAGTGGGCGTCGCGCAGGTGGGCGGGGACCGGTCCCGCCCCGCCCGCGCGCACATCGGCCACGGCCGCGTCGATGGCGCTGATCACGGCGTTGGACTTGGGGGCCAGACTGATGTGGACGACCGCCTGGGCGAGGTTGATGCGCGCCTCGGGCATGCCGATGAGCTGCACCGCCTGGGCGGCGGCGACGGCCGTCTGCAGGGCGGTGGGGTCGGCCATGCCCACGTCCTCGCTGGCATGCACCACGATGCGGCGGGCGATGAACCGGGGGTCCTCCCCCGCCTCGATCATCCTGGCCAGGTAGTGCAGGGCGGCGTCGGGGTCGCTCCCGCGCATGCTCTTGACGAACGCGCTGACGACGTCGTAGTGCTGGTCGCCCGAACGGTCGTAGCGGACCGCGTGCCGGTCGACAGCGCGTTCGACGTGGGCGGCGGTGACGGCCACGGGTTCGGGGCCGGGCGGCCCCGCCACGAGGGCGGCGGCCTCCAGATAGGTCAGTGAGCGGCGGCCGTCGCCCCCGGCCAGGCGGACCAGGTGGTCGGTGGCCCCGTCGTCGAGGGTGTACCGGTCGGCCAGACCTCGTTCGTCGGTCAGCGCCCGCTCCAGCAGGGCACGCACGTCCGGCTCCTCCAGCGACTCCAGGGACAGCAGCAGCGAGCGCGACAGCAGCGGGCTGACGACGGAGAAGAAGGGGTTCTCGGTGGTGGCCCCGATGAAGCTGACCCAACGGTTCTCCACGGCCGGGAGCAGGGCGTCCTGCTGGGTCTTGCTGAACCGGTGCACCTCGTCGACGAACAGCAGTGTCCGGGTGCCGTGCATGCCCATGCGGCGCCGTGCCTCGTCGATGACGGCGCGCACGTCCTTCACTCCCGCGCTGACGGCGGACAGTTCAACGAAGCGTCGGCGGGTGACACGGCTGACCACGGTGGCCAGGGTGGTCTTGCCGGTGCCCGGAGGGCCCCACAGGAACACGGACATGGGGGCGTCGTCCTCGACCAGGCGGCGCAGCGGGCTGCCCTCGCCCAGGAGGTGGCGCTGACCCACGACCTCGTCCAGTGTGCGGGGGCGCATGCGCACGGCCAGCGGTTCCTGCCCCTTGGCGGCCTCGGCCCCAGCGTCGTCGAAGAGTGTGTCGGACACCTGTCCAGGGTAGGGCCACCCCGTGTCCCCTCGGTCACGCCGGTTCAGGCCGCGGGGCCGACGGCCGTGTCGTCGTCGAGCATGTGGGCGATGAGCAGGGCGATGTCGTCGCCCCGTCCCGCGGGGGCCGCCTCCGCCAGGATGTCGGCCGTCTCCTCGGGGTCCTCCCCGTGTTCGGCCAGCGCTTCGCCAACCCGTGACAGGCCGTCCGGCATGGGCGTGCGCGCGCTCTCCACGAGGCCGTCGGAGCACATCAGCAGGGTCGCGCCCGGGGCGAGTTGACGGGTGCTGACGGGGTAGCGGCTGTCGGGCAGGACCCCCAGCGGCGGGCCGGTCTCGGGCTCCCACAGTGTGTAGTCACCCTTGGTGGCGATGACGACGGGGGGCTGGCCCGCCCAGGCGGCGCGCATGAGGCCGGTCGAGCGGTCCAGGACCAGGTATCCGCAGGTGGCGAAGACGATCTCGCCGGTCTCGGTGAGCAGGCGGTTGGTCTCGGCCAAGACCGCTCCGGGGTCGGCCTGGTTGGTGGCGTAGGCACGCAGGGCCACCCGGATCTGGCCCATGGCGGCGGCGGCCTCCACTCCGTGGCCCTGGACGTCGCCGACGAGGAGCCCGACCCGGTTGCCGGGGAGTTCGACGACGTCGTAGAAGTCTCCACAGATGCGCCAGTCGGCCCGGGAGGGCAGGTACTTGGTGGCGATGACCAGGTCCGGGAAGGTGGGGACCTGGCGCGGCAGCATACGGCGCTGAACGGCGTCGGCGAGTTCGAGTTCGGCCTGCTGGGCCTTGATGCGCTGCAGCGCTTGGCCCGCGAGCCCGGCGAAGGTGAGCATGAGGGCGCGCTCGTCGCGGGTGGCGTGGTGGGGCCGGTCCCAGGTCATCTGCCAGGCTCCGAGGGCCTCCCTGCCGTCGCCGAAGATCGGGACGACCGCCCAGGCCTGGCCGCGTGTACCGTCCATGTACCGCTCAGCGCCGGGGAAGCGGCTGACGAGTTCGGCCCGGCTCTCGAAGAAGCGGGGCAGGCGGTCCTGGATGACTGCGGCCGCGGGCAGGTCGGGCCCGGTCGCCCGGCTGCCGTCGAAGGAGGCGTCCCGGTCACGCGCTCGGGCCGAGGTGTGGAGGAGGCCGTCCTGGACGTAGAGCGCGGTGGCGCCGATACCGCCGAAGATCGGCGGGAACTCCTCGCTCAGCAGGTCCATGACGTCGTCCGCGGCCGTAGCGGAGACGAGTTTGGCCGACAGTTCGGTGACGAGGCGGCCGTGCTCTGCCTCGGTGCGGCGGCGGTGGGCCAGGCGGCGGACCAGCTGGACGTGCTCCGTGACGTCGTCGACGATCCCGACGAACCGGTCGGGCCTGCCCGGGACGTAACGGGCGCGCACGTGTACGGAGCGCTCGTCGCCGAGCAGGTCGAAGACGCGGAAGCGCTGTTCGTAGTCGCGGCCTTCCTGTGCCGCCGCCACGGCGTCGGCGACGCGGGCGGCGTCGTCGGGGTGCACCCGTTCCAGGATGTGCCCCACCTGGCGCTCGTCGCCGAACAGGAGGGCTCCGAAGGGGGTGGGGCCAAACAGTTCGCTCATCCGGCCTGTGTCCGCGTCCAGGGTCCAGAGCACGGAGTCGGAGCTGTCCGTGCGCAGTTCACCGACCGCACGCAGCTCCGCCTCCTCGACCGACAGGACGTGCAGGAGCACGACCACGGCGCCGTCGGGGACGGGGGACCGTCGCAGTTCCGCTTCCACGGGGAGGGGTCGGGAGGCGGCGGGCACCAGGCGCAGGCGCAAACGGTCACCGCGGTGCCCGGCAAGGACCCGGCCGTGCGCACGGGAGGCCTCCGACGCGTCGCCGGCCTCCAGGAGGTCGAACCACGCCCGCCCGGTGGGGTCGGCGCCCACCAGTTCGGTGAAGGCCAGATTGGCGTGCAGGACCGAGCCGTCGCTCCGGGTGAGAGCCATCGGTTCGGGGGCATGGGAGAACGCCGTCACGAGCGCGTTCTCGGAGCCGTCGCCTGCGGAGCGTTTTCCGTTCACGTATGACTCAGCCTCGTATCGTCTCGGATGTCACACCCGCGCCCGGGAACGGACGTCTCCGGACAGTGTCCTGGCGCTGCGGGGTGTGGCCTGGGATATGCGTGTCCGGCCGGGGATCGGCCACAGGGTCACGGTGCGCCTGGTCGGCCGGGCGGGAAATACCGCCCCGGATGCGATTTCAGCCACCCCGAACAACGGATCGTTACATTGGCGTGACGTTTCAGCGCGCAAGGCACTCCATCGCCGTTCCCGAACACGAAGGCGGGGACCGTCGATACAGCGCGACCTTTGCGGGGAGGCGCGAACCGCGGTTCGGCGGAGGTGATTCACCCCAACCGTAGGGTATGACGCCCTCCACCGCATCCGCGACAAACCCCCGTGACCGCATTCGGCCTTGAGAGATCTGTATTGCAGTGCAATATCCGGAGAATCACCCAATGACCGAATAGGGACCTCATGAAAGTCCGGTCATCACAAGAGGACAGCCCGAAAATTCGATGCTTTCAGGACCGGAACACGGCCAGAAAACATCGGACCAGAACACAGCAGCGGGACCACGGCGCTCCTTGGGTTCCGGGGTGCGATGCACGTCCAGGCCCGCGAGAGCCGAACACGGCGGGGCACCACGAGACTCTACACCGAACGAGCGGCATACTTGCAGCTCATGCAGCAGGGCTACGGCAACACCGGAGCCTGCCAAGTCGTGGGCGTGAACGCCCGCACGGGCAGGAAGCGGCGCAACGGACGCAGCGCCGAGCGTGATCGCGGGGCGGGTACCACCCATCACCGCGGTGGTACCGCCCACCGGCCCGTCCCACTACCCGACCAGCGACGAACGCATCCGGATCGCCGACCTGCACCGCGAGGGCACGCCCGCGCGAGCAATCGCCGACGAGCTGGGCCGGAACCACTCCACGACCAGCCGTGAGATCCGCCGTAACGGCACCGTGGACCCACCCGGCAAACGGCACTACCGCCCCCACGGCGTCCAGGCCCGCGCCGAGGCCCGCAGACCACGCCCCAAGCCCGCCAAGATCTGCCTGGACCCGAACGACGCGTCCGGGTCCAGGACCTGTCAGACGAGCGGTGGAGCCCCGAACAGACCAGCCGTGGGCTCAAACGGGACTTCGCCGACCGCCCGGAGCTGCACGTGTGCCACGAGACGATCTACCAGGCGCTCTACGTCCAGGGCCGTGGAACGCTGCGCAGGGAGCTGGCCGGGGCCCTTGCCCACCGGAAGGGCTCGGCGCGAGCCCCGCTGCCGGGCCCGGCAGCGCCAAGGGCGCTTCACCGCACCGATGGTGACGATCAGCGAACGCCCACCGCAGGTCGCCGACCGGGCGGCGCCCGGCCCTGGGGAGGGTGACCTGGTCCCGGGCCAGGGCAACGCCTCGGCCATCGGCACCCCGGTGGAGCGTTCGACCCGGTACACGATGCTGCCGCACCTGCCCCGCGGGCGCGGTGCCGAGCAGGTCCGTGACGCGTTGGCCGCCACGGTGCGGACCCTGCCCCGGCATCTGGCACGGTCGGTGACCTGGGACCAGGGATCGGAGATGGCCGCCCACGGGGCGTTCACCACCGCCACCGACATCCCGGTCCACCTCTGCGATCCGGCCTCTCCCTGGCAGCGCGGCTCCCACGGGAACACCAACGGGTCGCTGCGCCAGTACTTCCCCAAGGGCACCGACCTGTCGGCGCACTCCGCCGAGCGTCTGGCTCAGCCGCTCGAAGCGAGCAACTGACCTCCTGTGTCGCAACGACCCCTGGAATCCACCCACCGGGTGCGGCCCCGCCGGTGGGAAGCCCGCGCCCCCGTCTACGGTCCATCCCCGCCTGCGCGGGGCTCGGGGGCCGTTCCGACTACTTCTTCCGGGCCTCGGGCGGCAGGACGGTGCGGATGTGCACGTCGCGCAACTGCTGGTCCGAGACCTCCGAGGGCGCGCCCATCATCAAATCCTGCGCGTTCTGGTTGAGCGGGAACGCGATGGTCTCGCGGATGTTGGGCTCGTCGGCCAGGAGCATGACGATCCGGTCGATGCCGGGCGCGATACCGCCGTGCGGCGGCGCACCGAACTTCAGCGCCCTGAGCATGCCACCGAATTCGGCCTCCACCGCAGCCTTGTCGTATCCGGCCAGGTCGAAGGCGCGGTACATGATCTCGGGCGAGTGGTTCCGGATCGCGCCCGAGGACAGTTCGACGCCGTTGCAGACAATGTCGTACTGCCAGGCGAGGATGTCCAGCGGGTCCTGCGTCTCCAGCGCCTCCATTCCGCCCTGCGGCATGGAGAACGGGTTGTGGCTGAAGGCGACGTCCCCCTGCTCGTTGATCTCGAACATCGGGAAGTCGACGATCCAGCAGAAGCGGTAGGCCTTCTCCTCGAAATGGCCCGCCCTGCGCCCCGCCTCGACCCGCACGGGGGCCATGATGCGGTTGATCTCCGCCTCGTCCTCGCTCGCGCAGAAGAACAGGCCGTGGCCGGGGCCCGCGCCCAGAGCCTCCAGGAGTTCGTCGGACACCTCGGTGACGAACTTGGCGATGGGGCCGCTGAGCTCACCGCTCTCCCCGACCTTGAGCCAGGCCAGGCCCTTGGCACCCTGCTCGACCGCGTAGTCGCCGATCCCGTCGAAGAACTTGCGGGGCCGGGCGCCGACCCCGGGCACCGCCAGCGCGCGCACCCTCTTGCCCGTGAAGGCACGGAAGTCGGTCTTGTCGAAGACCGCGGTGACGTCCACCATCTTCATGGGCACGCGCAGGTCGGGCTTGTCGGTGCCGTACCACTGGAGTGCGTCGCGGTAGGCGATGCGCGGGTAGGGGGAGGTGATCTCCCACCCCTGCGAGAACTCCCGGAAGACGTCGGTCATCACCTTCTCGATGACCTCGAAGACGTCCTCCTGCTCAACGAAGCTCATCTCCACGTCGAGCTGGTAGAACTCACCGGGCGAGCGGTCGGCGCGGCTGTCCTCGTCGCGGAAGCAGGGGGCGATCTGGAAGTAGCGGTCGAACCCCGAGACCATCAGGAGCTGCTTGAACTGCTGCGGCGCCTGGGGCAGGGCGAAGAAGCGCCCCGGGTGCAGCCGTGAGGGGACCAGGAAGTCGCGGGCGCCCTCCGGGCTGGAGCTGGTGAGAACGGGCGTCTGGAACTCGTTGAAGCCCAGGTCCGTCATCCTCTGGCGGATGGAGGCCACCACCTGCGAGCGGAGCATGACGTTGCGGTGCATGCGCTCGCGGCGCAGGTCGAGGAAGCGGTAGGCCAGACGGCGCTCCTCCGAGGTGTTGTCCTCGGGGAAGACCGTGAGCGGCAGCTCCTCGGTGGTCCCGAGGACCTCCAGCTCCGAGGCCTGGAGCTCGATCCCACCGGTGGGCAGGCCGGGGTTGACGTTGTCGCCGCTGCGCGCTGCGACCTCGCCGGTGACCCGGATCACCGTCTCCTTGGGCAGTCGGCTGAGCTGCTCGAACACCGGGGACTCGGGACGCGCCATGAGCTGGGTCACGCCGTAGTGGTCGCGCAGGTCGACGAAGAGCAGACCACCGAGATCACGGCGGTTGTGCACCCAGCCCGCGAGGCGCACCTGCTGCCCGACGTGCTCCTCGCGGAGCTGACCACACGTATGAGTCCTGTAACGATGCATTGAGTACCAAGTCCACTAAATACACGGCTGAGCGGGGGTGCCGGGCACCCCCGGAAGCGGGCCCGGCCGGGGGCACGGCACGCCCTTCGAACATCTGGAATCCTACCGCCAACGCCGCGGCCGGACCCCACGGTTCCCCCGGTCCGCTCCGCAGCGGGCCCGTCCTGTTCAGGAGGAGAGGTCCCGCAGGTAGGGGTTGGTGGCCCGCTCGCGTCCGACGGTGGTCGCGGGGCCGTGGCCGGGCAGGATCTGGGTGTCGTCGCCGCGCCCGAGGACAGCCGAGGCGAGGCTGGCGCCCATCGCGTCGGGGTCCCCACCGGGGAAGTCGGTGCGGCCGATGGAACCGGCGAACACGAGGTCCCCGGCCAGCAGGACCGGCGGCTGGTCGCCGCGGGCGGGCAGGTGGTAGACGACCGAACCCGGGGTGTGGCCGGGGGTGTGCTCCACCGTGAACTCCAGACCGGCGAGGGCGAGGACATCGCCGTCGGACACCTCGGCCAGGTGCTCCGGCTCGCTGAACGGGCCCGGACCGAGCAGTGCGGAGAGCTGCACCGCGAACTCCGGGGAGACGCCCGCGGCGGGCTCGGTGAGCAGGCCGCGGTCCGCGGCGTGCAGGTGTACCGGCACGCCCCGCCCGTCGGCCACCTCCGCCGCCGACCACACGTGGTCGAAGTGCCCGTGGGTGAGCAGGACGGCCCCAGGGGCGAGACCGTACTCGGACAGCACCTTGTCGACCTGTCCGGCGGCCTCCTGACCGGGGTCGACGATGACGCAGTCGCCCCCGGCGGCGGGCGCGAGCACGTAGCAGTTCGCGGCCAGGGGGCCGCTGGGAAGGGCGACGATGAGCACGCGGTCGTCTCCTGTGGTCGGGGTCGGGGAGCGGACCCGTGGGGGCCGTTCCCACATAATCTAGCGACCCCTCCCGGATCTTCAGAGCCGGGAGGGATCGCTTCTCTCCCGCAGGAACGGCCCGCACTGGAGTACGGGGCCGCGCTGTCGGACTCAGCCGGGGCGGCACCGGTCGGTGATGTACGCCTCGATGACGGTGCCGGGGGCGCGGGGCCGTGGCCCACCCCGACCGGAGCGCTTCGCGCGTCCTGGCCCGTCGCGGCGAGAACGCGTGGACCGCGGGGCGCGGGCCACCCGTCCCTGCCGCCCCGTGGGGCTGTCCGCACCGAGGGCCCCCGGAAGCCGGTCGGGCGCTGCCTCCAGGCCCGGCCCTTGAGGACCGGGTCAAGTCGACCACGATGCCGAGGCGGGATCGGGCGGAAAGCGGCCGGATCCGTTACGGGAGAGGGTCTTTGGTCACCATTCGATCACCGCACTGGTCGGGCCTCTTTGCCAAACCGCGCGGTAATGCCATATTGGTCACCGGCTCCGTGTGCGCCGCGCCCGCCGACCTGCGCCTTTCCGCAGCGGGTCACGGACCGGCCCGTACACGGGGACGCCACCGCGGAAGCGATGATCTGCGAAGAACGCGAACCACGGCGTGGCGCGTGCGCACCGGTTCGCACTGAATACGGTGTAGTCCATCACCAGGCGTACAGCGCCGCGACGCCCCGAACCCGACCACGGCCGGGTTCATGACAGCAGGAGGACACGGTGACCACGGACCCTTGGGGCCGCGTAGACGACGACGGCACGGTCTACGTGCGCACGAGCGAAGGCGAGCGGGTCGTCGGATCGTGGCAGGCGGGGGAGCCGGAGGAGGCTCTGGCCTTCTTCCGCCAGAAGTACGACGCGCTGGTCACCCAGGTGGAGCTGCTGGAGAAGCGGCTCCGCAGCACGGACCTGTCCGGCGGCACCGCGATGTCCAGCATCGCCAAGCTGCGCTCACAGGTCGAGGAGGCCAACGCCGTCGGCGACCTGGACGCGCTGTCCCGGCGCTTGGACGCACTCGCCGGGCGCGCCGAGGAGCGCAAGGTCGAACAGAAGCAGGCCCAGGAGCAGGCCCGCGGGCAGGCCCGCGAGACCAAGGAGCGCATCGTCGCCGAGGCCGAACGGGTCGCGGTCGAGACGACGCACTGGAAGACCGGCGGCGAGCGGATGCTCCAGCTCATCGAGGAGTGGAAGAAGGCTCCCAGGGCCGACCGGCCCACCGAGCAGGCACTGTGGAAGAGGATGTCGGCGGCGCGCAACTCCTTCTCCAAGCGGCGCAAGGCCTACTTCGCCGGCCTGGACCAGCAGCGTGAGGAGGTGCGGGCTGAGAAGGAGCGCATCGTCGCCGAGGCCGAGGCGCTCTCCTCCTCCGATGAGTGGGGACCCACGGCCCGTGCCTACCGCGACCTGATGCAGCGGTGGAAGAGCAGCGGACGGGCCGACCGGGCCAGCGAGGACCGGCTGTGGGCGCGGTTCAAGGCGGCCCAGGACCGGTTCTTCGACGCCCGCAACGCGGTCTTCGCCGAGCGCGACGCCGAACTGCGGGTCAACGCCGACGCCAAGGAGCGGATCCTGGCCGAGGCCGAGGCGGAGATCCCCGCAATCGCCGACCCGCGCCGGGCCCGCTCGCGGCTCCGCGACTTCCAAGAGGCCTGGGAGGAAGCCGGAGAGCTGCCGCGCGACGTGCGTGACCAGTTGGAGGGCTCCTTCCGACGCATCGAGGAGAACGTGCGCCGCGCCGAGGACGCCGAGTGGGAGCGGACCAGCCCCGAGGCCCGGGCCCGCGCCCAAGCGACAGTGGACCAGCTCTCGTCGGCGATCGGTTCGCTGGAGGCCAAGCTGGAGAAGGCCCGTGAGCGCGGCGACGCCCGCCGAATCAAGGAGCACGAGGACGCCCTGGCGGCTCGCCGCTCATGGCTGGCCGAGGCGGAGAAGGCGCTGAGCGAGCTGAGCTGACGGCGCTCCGCCGATGGCTTCCACGGCTCCGACCCGGTCCCGTGGAAGCCGCTAGCGGCGCGTGTGCAGGTGGTAGACGACCGCCCCGGCTTCGGGGTCGGGCTCCGGGGGCTCTTCGGCGGAGCCGCCGGGGCCGCTCTCCCCGGGCTCCTCAGGGGTCGGCCTCCGGCTGCGGCGCTGCCGGAGGAGGAGGGCCGCGGCGGCCGCCCCGAGCACGGCTCCCCCCGCGCCGCCAGCCACCCACACCGGGGGAAACGGTGTGCGGACCGTGTGCCGGGCGGAGGAGCAGGCGGCCAGGGCCGCCTCGGGTGCGGGCCTCAGACAGACCGTGGCGGCGGACCGTCCGTCCTCGGGGACGGCGACGACCTCGCCCGTGACCTCGATGACGGCCCGCTCCCCCGGGCCGAGCGGAACGGCCCACTCCGCACGGTCCCCCTCCACGGCGGGGTCGGACGAGGCGGAGACGAAGCCGATCTCCGGCGGCAGGAACTGGACCGCCCGCGCCTCGGGCAGGTCCCGGCCGCCGGAGTTGCGCATCCGGATCGTGTACGCGACCCGGTCACCCTCCTCCAGCGGCTGTGCCGTGTCGGCCGCCACGACCACGTGCAGCGTCCCGGCGCCGGGAACGACCTCCCCCTGCGCGGCCGCGTCCGGAGGGGCCGCGAGCACGGCGGACAAGAACGCCAGACCCACGGCGGACAGTGCCGTGCGCACGGCCATGGCCTCCCCCTCCGACAACCCGGTTAATCACTCTGCGTACATGATATGAATCATGGAGTGATGTTTCCAGTGTCGGGCGGCCCGCACGACGAAGGGGAGGGGCCCAAGGCCCCTCCCCCGTGGTCCGTTCCGGGTACGGCTCAGACGCCGACGGCTGAGCGCAGCGCGGCGGCGCGGTCGGTCCTCTCCCAGGTGAAGTCGGGCAGCTCACGGCCGAAGTGGCCGTAGGCGGCCGTCGCCGAGTAGATCGGGCGCAGCAGGTCGAGGTCGCGCACGATCGCACCGGGGCGCAGGTCGAAGACCTCCTTGACAGCCTTCTCGATGAGCTCCGGGGCCACCTGCTCGGTGCCGAAGGTCTCGATGAACACGCCGACCGGGTGGGCCTTGCCGATGGCGTAGGCCACCTGGACCTCGGCGCGCTCGGCGAGTTCTGCGGCGACGATGTTCTTGGCGACCCAGCGGGTGGCATAGGCGGCGGAGCGGTCGACCTTCGACGGGTCCTTCCCGGAGAAGGCGCCGCCGCCGTGGCGGGCGTAGCCGCCGTAGGTGTCGACGATGATCTTGCGGCCGGTGAGGCCGGCGTCACCCATCGGACCGCCGATCTCGAAGCGGCCGGTGGGGTTGACCAGCAGCCGGTAGTCCTCAGCGTCCAGACCGAAGGCTGCCACGACCGGCTCGATGACGTGCTCGCGTACGTCGGGGGCGAGCATCTCGTCGAGGTTGATGTCGGCGGCGTGCTGGCTGGAGACCACGACCGTGTCGAGGCGGACCGGGGTCTGGCCCTCGTACTCAACCGTGACCTGGGTCTTGCCGTCGGGGCGCAGGTAGGGCACGGTGCCGCCTCGCCGCACCTGGGACAGGCGCTCGGAGAGCGAGTGGGCCAGCTTGATGGGCAGCGGCATCAGCTCCGGCGTCTCCCGGTTGGCGTAGCCGAACATCAGGCCCTGGTCGCCGGCGCCCTGCCGGTCGAGTTCGTTCTCCTCGTTCTCGACGCGGGCCTCGTAGGCGGTGTCGACGCCCTGCGCGATGTCGGGGGACTGCGCGTCGATGGAGACGTTGACCCCGCAGGAGTCGCCGTCGAAACCCTTCGCGGACGAGTCGTATCCGATCTGGAGGATCTTCTCACGCACGATGGCGGGGATGTCGACGTAGGTCTGAGTGGTGACCTCGCCCGCGATGTGGACTTGACCGGTGGTGATCAGCGTCTCGACCGCGACCCGGCTGGCGGGGTCGCTCGTGAGCATGGCGTCGAGGATCGAGTCACTGATCTGGTCGGCCATCTTGTCGGGATGGCCCTCGGTGACCGACTCGGAGGTGAAAAGGCGGCGGGACACGTTGCCTGACTCCTTGCAGCGGCTGCTGGCTGACATGTCGGCGCGGCACCGGGCTCTGGATCCCCTGGTGGGGAACACGGCGCGCGGCCGACCCTGATGGGTTGTTGATCCACTGTAACGGGACCGGTGGGGGCGGGAGTCCCGCGACCGGCCCGAAAGCTGTCACGGCTCCAGTTGGAAGTGTGACGTACTCGGACCTAGGAATCCAGACCCCGATCAGGATGATTCCGGCCGGGGCGGGTTCCGGTCCTCGTGCCGGGCCGGGCCCGCGCGGCCGGCGACGAGGTCCCACACGCGGTCGGCGAGGTCGTCCTTGGGTCCCCGAGGAACCTCGAAGGCCCCTCCGCCGGAGTCGAGGATCACCGCCTGGTTGTCCTCGGTGCCGAAGGCGAGCCCGCCGCCGACCCGGTTGACCACGAGCAGGTCGCACCCCTTGCGCGCCAGTTTGGCCTTCCCGTGGGCGAGGACGTCGTCGGTCTCGGCCGCGAAGCCGACGATGGTCTGGGCCAGGCCCTCCCGGTCCCGGTCGGCGACCAGTCGGGCGAGGATGTCGGGGGTCTCCGCAAGCTCGATCGCGGCGGGGACGTCGCCGGACTTCTTGATCTTGGACCCCACCGCGGTGACGGGCCGGAAGTCGGCGACGGCGGCGGCCATGACCAAGACGTCCGCCCCGGCCCGTTCAGCGGCCACGGCCTGGGCCATGTCGCGTGCCGACTCCACGTGGACGACCCGGACCCCGGCCGGGTCCGGCAGGGAGACGTTGGCCGCGACGAGGGTGACCGCGGCGCCGCGCGCCGCCGCGGTCCGAGCGAGCGCGTACCCCTGCCTGCCCGAGGAGTGGTTACCGATGAAGCGGACCGGGTCGATGGCCT
The DNA here is from genome assembly GCF_000515115.1 of Nocardiopsis sp. CNT312. Classification (GTDB taxonomy): domain Bacteria; phylum Actinomycetota; class Actinomycetes; order Streptosporangiales; family Streptosporangiaceae; genus Nocardiopsis. The sequence continues at coordinate 22,658 of NZ_AZXF01000034.1, read as the reverse complement.
CGCGGGTGCCGCCCGCGGAGACGACCACGCGCAGCCCGGACAGGTCGGCGGCGGCCGTACCCCGCCGCAGGGCGAGACGGGCGGCCTCGAACAACTCCGCGGGTTCGGGGAGTCGGCCCCTGCCGGTGTCGACGCCGGTCAGACGCCCCTCGGCCGGGTCGAGCACGATCGCGCCACGAGAGCGGAGGGTGGCCACGTTCTGCCGTGTGGCGGGGTGCTCCCACATCTCGGTGTGCATCGCGGGGGCGAACACGACCGGGCAGCGGGCGGTGAGGAGCGTGTTGGTCAGGAGGTCGTCGGCCAGGCCCGCGGCCGCCTTCGCCAGGACGTTGGCGGTGGCCGGGGCGACGAACACGAGGTCGGCGCTCTGGCCGATGCGCACGTGCGGGACCTCGTGCACGCCGTCCCAGACGGTGGTCGCGACCGGCTGCCCGGACAGCGCGGCCCAGGTGGGTTCGCCAACGAAGCGCAGCGCGTCACCGGTGGGCACGACCCGGACCCGGTGCCCGGACTCGGTCAGGCGGCGCAGCAGCTCACACGCCTTGTACGCGGCGATGCCGCCGCCGACGCCGAGAACGACCCGGGGCGCGGACTCACTTGGTGTATCACTCACAGCACCGAGTTCTACCAGGCCCACCGGCCGGGAACGCGTACCGCCTCCCGGTTCGGGAGCCGCCCCGCACCTCTGGCCCCAGGCACCCCGCGGAAGCAGCGCGAGGACGCCGCCGGTGTCCGCGAGAGGAGCCTCCCCCACAGCGAGGAACGAGCAGGGGGAGCGGCGACGAAGACGCCGGCCTCTCTGGCACCCGAGCGCCGTCCGAGCCCGTGAGGGAGCATAAGCGCTGCTAGGCGCCCTCGTAGGGCTCCGCGGTGAGCAGGCCGGACCTGACCTCGCGCAGGGCGATGGACAGCGACTTCTCCTGGACGTGGGTCTCCACCAGCGGGCCGACGTACTCCAGCAGGCCCTCGCCGAGCTGGGCGTAGTAGGCGTTGATCTGGCGGGCTCGCTTGGAGGCCATGGTGACCAGGCTGTACTTGCTGTCGACGCACTCCAGCAGGTCGTCGATCGGCGGGTTGGTGATGCCTTCGGCGACGGGCTCGGTACCAGCCACTTCATACCCCCAGGGACGGTCTCCGGCTCGTCGAAAGCCGTGACGTGGTTGTTCGGGACGGGTGGGCGGCGCCCAGGGCGCGGCGCACGGCCGCTATCACACCTTGGGCGCTCTGATCAACGCTAGCAGCTCACCGCACACGTCCTGCACGGACGTGTTGACCAGCGTGGTGTCGAACTCCTTCTCCGCAGCGAGTTCGGTCCGGGCGGCCTCCAGCCTGCGCTGGATCACCTCGTCCGGCTCGGTGCCACGTCCGGTCAGGCGGCGGACCAGCTCCTCCCAGGAGGGCGGGGCGAGGAAGACGTGCAGGGCCTCGGGCATGGAGTCGCGGACCTGGCGGGCGCCCTGGAGTTCGATCTCCAGCAGGACGGGGACACCGGCGGTGATCCGCTCGCTGACAGGTGCGCGGGGGGTGCCGTAGCGGTTGCCGGCGAACTCGGCCCACTCCAGCAGTTCGTCCTCGGCGACGAGCCGGTCGAACTCCTCGTCGGAGACGAAGTGGTACTGGACGCCCTCGCGCTCACCGGGGCGGGGCGGGCGGGTGGTGGCCGAGACGGAGAGCCAGACGTCGGGGTGGTCGCGGCGGATGGCGTCGACGACCGTGCTCTTGCCGACACCGGAGGGGCCGGACAGGACGGTCAGCCGCTTCGCGGACGGACTGTGCACGGCTCCGGACTCGGCAGGCATGGAGGTCTCTGGCTTTCCTTCGTGTGCCCGGCGCGCCCGGTGTGGGAACCGGCTCGCTCAGCGCGGCGGGCGGGTGTGCGGGTACTGCCGCGATCAGTCGCGGAAAGCTCCAGTTATACCACCGCGCCGCGGTGCGGGGGACGCCCGACCTGGGGACGGGCATCCGCCGACCGCGGCGCGGCGGCGAGTCTCACCGGGGGTTGTGCCATGGCACGTGGCCGCTCCGCGGGGAACGGTCTCCGCCGCGGTCGCGGGGATGCGCGGACGGGCCGGTGCACTTCAGGGTCCTACTTGGTGAGGTCGCCGAACTCGCTCTCAAGGGCGGCGCGCTGGTTGGTGCCCAGGCCGCGGACACGGCGCGACTCGGCGATGTTGAGCCGCTCCATGATCTGCTTGGCACGGACCTTGCCGACGCCGGGCAGGGATTCCAGCAGAGCCGAAACCTTCATCTTGCCGATGACGTCGTCCTTGAGGCCCTCCGCGAGGACCTCGGACAGCGAGATACCGCCGTTCTTGAGCTTGTTCTTGACCTCCGCGCGCTCTTTTCTGGCCTTGGCGGCCTTCTGGAGAGCCGCACTGCGCTGCTCGGGTGTGAGGGGAGGAAGGGCCACGCCGGGTCACCTCGGATTTCTACTCGTCTGTAGAGGGCGGACGCCTGCGCAAGTTAGTAGGTCCGACCTGCATTAGGCAACGCAAAGTGGCCTTTCAGCGGCTATTTCATCAAAGAAACTACGCAGAGTAGTTTCCTCATTGCCTTAAGACACCGAACCCGGGACTTTGGTCCTGGTTGGAGCGCGGCGAACCGCGTCACCAGCACAAGTCACTCGCGGGTGACGCGCGTCACTCTCAGCATCGGGGACTTAATTTCGGTCACACCTAATTCGCGACAGTCAGTGACATACAACTGTGCGTGATGGGAGCGTTGCGACATACCACCTCATTTCCCCCCTTGGCGCCCCCGGCCCTTCGAGGCCCGCCTGACGGCCGCGGCGACGGCTGCCGCTGCCGCCCCCGGGTCGGCCGCCCGGGTGATCGGCCGACCCACGACGAGCAGGTCCGCGCCCGCGGCGATCGCCTCCTCCGGTGTGGCCACCCTCGACTGGTCGCCCCGGTCCGTCCCGGCCGGGCGCACGCCCGGCGTGATCAGGGTGATGTCCGGACCCACCTCCGAGCGCACCAGTGCCGCCTCCCGGGGCGAGCACACCAGCGCCCGCGCCCCGGCGCCCACCGCCAGCGCCGCCAGGCGCCGCACCGCGTCGGAGGGCGGCCCGGCCAGTCCCACCTGGTCCAGGTCCTTGTCGTCCATCGAGGTCAGCACCGTGACCGCGGCGATCTTGGTGTCGGGGGCGCTGTCCACCGCGGCCCGGACCATGTCCGCTCCCCCGGCGGCGTGCACCGTGAGGATCGACGGCCGCAGCCCGGCCACACTGCGGGCCGCACCGGCGACCGTCGCCGGGATGTCGTGCAGCTTGAGGTCGAGGAAGACCCCGACCGGGTGGGCGCCACGCACCGCGCCGACCACGTCCGGCCCGTAGCGCAGATAGAGCTCCAACCCCACCTTGACCGTGCTCACATGCGGCGCGACGGCGGAGGCCCACGTGGCGGCGGTCTCGATGTCGTCGGCGTCGATCGCGACGGCGATCGGCGCACGCGAAGCGCTGGTCTCGGTCATCACCGGTACTCCCCCCTCGTTCCGGAGCCGGTCACGGCCCGGACGCCGGCGCCCATCGCTCACGGAAGGCACCGGCGAATGCACGTTCACTGTCATGTGCACGCGTCCACGATGTGCGATTCCCAGGATGCACGGCTTCATGCCCCGCTGGGATCACTTCCCCGTAACGGCCCTGAGACAGCCGCAGACGGCCCAACACCCCACCCCGCCAACAAGGGAGACCCCTACTGGACCCCCGCCGCCCAGAGGCCCCTTGAAGGCCGTCCAAGGCGGCCAGAGTCCCGCGGACCCCCGGCGCCCCGCTCACACCCCGGCCCCGGAACCGTGTGCCGCCCCCACCAGGTCGGCTGCGCGGCCGACACCGCGCGCCTCCAGGGCCTCAGTGAACTGCCTGAGCACGCGCGCGCAGGCGGAGGGGTCGGAGAAGCTGGTCGTGCCGACCGCGACAGCGGTGGCCCCCGCAGCCATGAACTCCATCACGTCCTCGCCCGTGCGCACCCCGCCCATGCCGATGATCGGGACCTCGGGCACGGCCTCGTGCACACGGTAGACGCACCCCACCGCGAGCGGACGGATCGCCGGACCGGACAGTCCGCCCAGGCCCCCGGCCACCGCGGGCCGCATCGACCGCGTGTCGATGGCCATGCCGCGCACGGTGTTGATCATCGACAGCCCGTCCGCCCCCGCCTCCACACAGGACCGCGCCAGCGCGACCAGGTCGGGGACGTCGGCCGCCAGCTTGGCCAGCACCGGCAGGCCCGACCGCGTGTGGGAGCGGACCGTGCGCACCACGGCGGCCGCACGCTCGGAGTCGTCGGCGAAGTGGCGTCCGGCCGGGGCACCCGGGTCGGGGCAGGAGAGGTTGACCTCCACGGCGCTGACGCCCTCCGCGTCCGAGACGCGCCGCGCCAGTTCCCCGAACTCGCCCACACCGGTGCCGGCCACGGACACGATGGCCCGCCCCCCTCTGGAGAGCAGCCACGGCAGGTCGCGCTGAAGGAAGACGTCGACGCCGGGGCCCTGCATCCCGGTGGTGCTGAGCATCCCGCTGGGGGTCTCGGCCATGCGCGGCGCGGGCCGGCCCGCGTTGGGCTCCAGCATCATCGACTTGGTCGTGACAGCGCCGATGGAGGCGATGTCGAAGAACCGGTCGAGCTCGCGCCCGGCCCCCGCGCACCCGGCGGCGGTCACCACCGGGTTGGGCAACTCGACACCGCCCAGGCGGATCCTCAGGTCAGGGCCCACTCTTCCCACCGTCCTCATGCTCGCCGTGCCCACCGCTCAGGCGATGTCGCGCGCGGACTCGGCCGCGCGGGCGGCGCTGGAGCCCTTCCACCCGGGAGCGCCCAGGGCGTCGAAGGGGATCGTGCCGACGTCGTCGAAACGCACCTGCTCGCCCCGGAACACCGGGCCGTCCACACAGGCGCGGGCCATCCGGGTGATGCCGTCGCCGCCCACGACCGGGACCACACAGGTCATGCAGATCCCCGTACCGCAGGCCATGGTCTCCTCCACCGCCACCTGGACGGGGACGCCGCGGGAGCCCGCCACTGCGGTGACCGCGCGCAGCATCTCCATGGGCCCGCAGGCATAGACCGCGTCCGAGCGCGCCTCCTCGATGACCCGCCCAAGCACGTCGGTCACCCGCCCACGCGTGCCGAACGAGCCGTCGTCGGTGGTGAAGGCGGCGGTCTCGGCGATGCGGCGGGCGGACAGGGCGCTGAACACGCGGTCGGCGGAGGCGCCGCCCAGGACGAAGTCCACCCGGCATCCACGCCTGCGCAGGGACTGCGCGAGCGGGAACAGCGGCGCTCCGCCCGACCCGCCGCCCACGAGGACGCAGTTGACCGGGTCGCGCGGCAGCGGGAAGGGACGACCCAGCGGGCCCACCACGTCCAACAGGTCGCGCGAGCGGCGCTCGGACAGCCACGCGGTTCCGGTGCCGCGCACGGAGAAGAGGAACTCGACGGTACCGCCGTAGTCGGGCTTGACGTCGTGGACGGCGAAGGGACGCCGCAGCAGGGTGCTGGAGTGGTCCCCGCCCACGCCCACGGTGACGAACTGCCCGGAGCGGAAGCGCTCGGCGATGCCCGGAGCGACCACGGTGATGGCGTAGTAGGCGTCCACCCTGCGCACATTGAGCACGGGGCACCTGATCTGCACCGGTCCGTTGTCGCTCATCGGCCTTCCGTTCTTCCCCCTCGGCTGCGGTGGTACAAGGTTAGGGCCGTCTCGCGCGTGGCGGTCCCGATCCGGCCCGGGGCGGGGCCTCGCGGCCCCGCCCCGCCGTCGCCGCGGTGCCGCCGGCCGACGGCACCGCGTTCGGGAGAGGGCCCTACGCGCGCCCCTCCTGGAGGGTGCGGGCGTGCTCCTGGAGCGAGCGCACGCCGATGTCGCCGCGCACGCGTGCCTCGATCGCCTGCACCGCGGCGGCGAGCCCCTGGACCGTGGTCACGCTGGGGACGCCGCGCACCACGGCGGCGGTGCGGATCTCGTACCCGTCCAGGCGCGGACCGGCCTGTCCGGCGCTGCCGAAGGGGGTGTTGACGATGAGGTCGACCCCGCCGTCGTGAATGAGCTGCACGACAGTGGGCTCCCCGTTGGGCCCGGTGCCCTCGCTGTGCTTGCGCACGACGGTGGCGTGCACGCCGTTGCGGCGCAGGACCAGGGCGGTGCCCTCCGTGGCCAAGATCTCGAATCCCAAGTCGGCCAGACGCTTGACCGGGAAGATCATCGAGCGCTTGTCGCGGTTGGCCACCGAGACGAACACCCGGCCCTGCGAGGGCAGGCTGCCGGTGACGGCCGACTGCGACTTGGCGTAGGCGGCGCCGAACTGCACGTCCAGGCCCATGACCTCGCCGGTGGAGCGCATCTCCGGGCCGAGGATGGTGTCGACCCCCTCGCCCTCCTTGTCGATGAACCGGTTGAAGGGCAGCACCGCTTCCTTGACCGAGACCGGGGCGTCGGCGGGCAGGTCGCCGCCGTCCCCCCGCTCGGGCAGCATGCCCTCGGCGCGCAGTTGCGCGATGGTGCTCCCTGCCATGACCCGGGCAGCGGCCTTGGCCAGCGGAACCGCGGTGGCCTTGGACACGAAGGGCACGGTGCGGGAGGCACGCGGGTTGGCCTCCAGCACGTACAGGACGCCGGAGGCGAGCGCGTACTGGACGTTGAGCAGCCCCCGCACACCGGTCCCCCGGGCGATGGCCTCGGTGGAGTAGCGGATGCGCTCGACGTCCTCGCTGCCCAGGGTGATCGAGGGCAGGGTGCACGCCGAGTCGCCGGAGTGGATACCGGCCTCCTCGATGTGCTCCATGACGCCGCCCAGGTACAGGTCGGTGCCGTCGTAGAGCGCGTCGACGTCGATCTCGATGGCGTCGTCGAGGAAGCGGTCGATGAGCACCGGGTGCTCCGGGCTGACCTGGGCGTTGCGCCGGATGTAGTCGGCGAGCATCTCCTCGCTGTAGACGATCTCCATCCCGCGTCCGCCGAGCACGTAGGACGGGCGGACCATCACCGGGTAGCCGATCTCGTCCGCGGCGGCCTTGGCCTCGGCGAAGGAGTAGGCGGTGCCGTGCTTGGGCGCGGGCAGCCCGGCCTGGGCTAGGACCGCGCCGAACTCGCCGCGGTCCTCGGCCAGGTCGATGGCCTCGGGGCTGGTCCCGATGACGGGGACCCCGGCGTCCTTGAGGCGCTGGGCCAGGCCCAGCGGGGTCTGTCCGCCGAGCTGGACGATGACCCCGGCGACCGGTCCGGCGGCCTGCTCGGCGCGGACGACCTCCAGGACGTCCTCCAGGGTGAGCGGCTCGAAGTAGAGCCGGTCGCTGGTGTCGTAGTCCGTGGAGACCGTCTCGGGGTTGCAGTTGACCATCACGGTCTCGTACCCGGCCTCGGAGAGCGCGAAGGAGGCGTGGACGCAGGAGTAGTCGAACTCGACGCCCTGGCCGATGCGGTTGGGCCCCGAGCCCAGGATGATGATCTTGGGCTTGTCCCCGGTGGGGACCTCGGTCTCCTCGTCGTAGCTGGAGTAGAGGTAGGGCGTCTGCGCGGCGAACTCCGCGGCGCAGGTGTCCACGGTCAGGTAGACGGGGTGGACGCCCAGGGCGTGGCGCAGTTCGCGGACGACGGTCTCGCTCTTGCCGGTGATCTCGCCGATCTGGACGTCGGAGAAGCCCAGCCCCTTCGCCTCGCGCAGCAGGGCGGCGTCGAGCTGGGGGGCCTGGGCCAGGGCCCGGGCGGTCTCCTCGACGCGGAGCATCTGGTCGAGGAACCAGGGGTCGATCCGGGTGGCCTCGTACAGCTCCTGGACCGTCGCCCCGGCGCGCAGGGCCTGCTGGACCTGGCGCAGGCGGTGCTCGGTCGGGATGGCGGCCCGGCGCAGCAGGCCGTCCTTGTCCTCGGGCTCTCCGGCCCAGGTGAACCCGACTCCGGCCTTCTCTACCGAGCGCATGGCCTTCTGGAGGGCCTCGGGGAAGGAGCGGCCGATCGCCATGGCCTCGCCGACCGACTTCATGGTGGTGGTGAGGGTGGGGTCGGCGCCCGGGAACTTCTCGAAGGCGAACCGCGGGACCTTGACGACCACGTAGTCGAGCGCGGGCTCGAAGCTGGCGGGCGTCTCCCGGGTGATGTCGTTGGGGATCTCGTCGAGCGTGTAGCCGACGGCGAGCTTGGCGGCGATCTTGGCGATCGGGAAGCCGGTGGCCTTGGAGGCCAGCGCCGAGGAGCGGGACACGCGCGGGTTCATCTCGATGACGATGACGCGGCCGCTCTCGGGGTGGACGGCGAACTGGATGTTGCAGCCGCCGGTGTCCACGCCGACCTCGCGGATGACCGCGATGCCCAGGTCGCGCAGCTTCTGGTACTCGCGGTCGGTGAGGGTCATGGCGGGCGCGACGGTAATGGAGTCGCCGGTGTGCACGCCCATGGGGTCGAGGTTCTCGATGGAGCAGACGACCACGACGTTGTCGTTGGCGTCGCGCATCAGCTCCAGTTCGTACTCCTTCCAACCGAGGATGGACTCCTCCAGGAGCACCTCGGTGGTCGGTGAGAGCGCCAGGCCCTGGCCCGCGATGCGGCGCAGTTCGCCTGCGTCGTGGGCGAAGCCCGATCCGGCACCGCCCATGGTGAAGGAGGGGCGGACCACGACGGGGTAGTCCAGTTCCTCGGCGGCGTCCAGGCACTCCTGGAGGGTGTGGCAGATGCGGGAGCGCGCGGACTCGCCGCCGATGCGCTCCACGATCTGTTTGAAGGACTCGCGGTCCTCGCCGGACTGGATGGCCTCGACGTTGGCGCCGATGAGTTCGACGCCGTACTTGTCGAGGATGCCCGCCTCGTGGAGGGCGATGGCGGCGTTGAGCGCCGTCTGCCCGCCCAGGGTGGGCAGCAGTGCGTCGGGGTGCTCCTTGGCGATGATCTTCTCGATCATCTCGGTGGTGATCGGCTCGACGTAGGTGGCGTCGGCGATCTCCGGGTCGGTCATGATCGTGGCCGGGTTGGAGTTGACCAGGATGACCCGCAGGCCCTCGGCCCGCAGGACCCGGCAGGCCTGGGTGCCCGAGTAGTCGAACTCGGCCGCCTGCCCGATCACGATCGGGCCGGAGCCGATCACGAGGACGGATGAAAGGTCACTACGGCGCGGCATGTTCTTCCTCTACTCCTGCTCGGAGGCCGGTACGGACTGGGCGGTCATCAGGTCGCAGAACTCGTCGAAGAGACCGGCGGCGTCGTGGGGGCCCGCAGCGGCCTCGGGGTGGAACTGGACGCTGAACGCGGGGCGCTCCAGGAGCCGCAGGCCCTCGACGACCTGGTCGTTGAGACCGAGGTGGCTGACCTCGGCCCGTCCGTAGGGGGTGTCGAAGGGGCCGTCGAGCGGGGCGTCGACGGCGAACCCGTGGTTCTGGCTGGTGACGGCGACCCTGCTGGTGCGGGTGTCGCGCACGGGCTGGTTGATCCCGCGGTGCCCGAAGGTGAGCTTGTAGGTGCCCAGTTCCAGGGCACGGCCCAGGATCTGGTTGCCGAAGCAGATGCCGAAGAGCGGTGTGCCCGCGTCCAGGACACCGCGCATGGCGGCGACGGGGCCGTCCGCGGTGGCGGGGTCGCCGGGGCCGTTGCTGAAGAACACGCCGTCGGGGGCCAGCGCGAGGATCTCCTCTGCGGTGGCGGAGGCGGGCAGCACGGTGACCTTGCAGCCGCGCTCGGCCAGGCGCTGGGGCGTCATGGCCTTGATGCCCAGGTCGACGGCGGCGACGTGGAAGCGGGCCTCGGTGCCCTCGGGCGGCAGGACCTCGTAGGGGGTGTCGGTGCTGACCTCGTCGGCCAGAGCGGACCCGGCCATGGGCGGCTGCTCCAGGATGCGGGTGAGCAGCGCCTTCGGGTCGGTCTCGGTGGTGCTGACGGCCGCGCGCATGGCACCGCGGTCACGTAGGTGGCGGGTGAGGGCACGGGTGCCGGTGAGGGCGATGCCGACCACGCCCTGGCGGCGCAGCTCCTCGTCGAGGGTGCGCTGGGCACGCCAGTTGGAGGGGATGCGGGCGGGCTCGCGGACGACGTACCCGGCGACCCAGATCCTGCCGGACTCGGGGTCGTCGTCGTTGACGCCGGTGTTGCCGATGTGCGGAGCGGTCATCGCCACGATCTGGCGGTGGTAGGAGGGGTCGGTGAGGGTCTCCTGGTAACCGGTCATGCCGGTGTTGAAGACGGCCTCGCCGAAGGTCTCCCCGGGGGCGCCGAAGGAGCGGCCGTGGAACACGCGGCCGTCCTCAAGTACCAGAATCGCCGGTCCGCCGGTCTCCTCGGCCACGTTCTCCCCCTTCACGGTGCCGGCTCCGAGCCGGCTGTGTGCTGCTGTGTTCAACTGATCTTCCCCTCCAGGACGGTCGGGACCCCCCGCAGGAAGGTCGCGCGGACTCGGCCGGGCAGGGTCATCCCCCGGAAGGGGGTGTTGCTGCTCTTGGTGGCCATGGCCGCGCCGTCGGCCTCGACGGGAGCCGCGGGGTCGTACAGGACGACGTTGGCGGGCTCCCCGGGGGCCAGGGCGCGCCCGTGGCCGGTGACCCGTCCGATGCGCGCCGGGGCGGCCGACATCCGGTCGGCGACCTGGGCCCAGGTGAGCAAGCCGGTGTCGACCATGGTCTCCTGGACGACCGCCAGCGCGGTCTCCAGCCCCACCATGCCCATGGCGGCGGTGGACCACTCGGTCTCCTTGGCCTCCACCGGGTGGGGTGCGTGGTCGGTGGCCACGATGTCGATCGTTCCGTCCGCCAGGCCCTCGCGCAGTGCGCGGACGTCGTCGGCGGTGCGCAGCGGCGGGTTGACCTTGTAGACCGGGTCGTAGCCCTCCACCAGATCGTCGGTGAGCAGCAGGTGGTGGGGGGTGACCTCGGCGGTGACGTCGCACCCTCGGGCCTTGGCCCAGCGGATGATGTCGACCGAGCCCCGGGTGGAGACGTGGCACACGTGCAGGCGCGAGCCCACGTGCTGGGCGAGCAGGCAGTCGCGGGCGATGATCGCCTCCTCGGCGACCGCGGGCCAGCCGGGCAGGCCCAGGCGGTCGGAGACGCAGCCCTCGTTCATCTGGGCGCCCTCGGTGAGGCGGGGCTCCTGCGCGTGCTGGGCGATCACGCCGTCGAAGGCCCTGACGTACTCCAGGGCGCGGCGCATGAGCAGGGCGTCGGAGACGCACTTGCCGTCGTCGGAGAAGACGCGGACCCCGGCGGCGGAGTCGGCCATGGCGCCGATCTCGGCGAGGTTGGCACCGGCCAGTCCGGTGGTGACGGCGCCGACGGGATACACGTCGCAGTAGCCGGCCTCGCGTCCCAGGCGCCAGACCTGTTCGACGACCCCGGCGGTGTCGGCGACCGGGTCGGTGTTGGCCATGGCGTGGACGGCGGTGTAGCCGCCCATCGCGGCGGCGCGGGAGCCGGTGGCGACGGTCTCGGCGTCCTCGCGGCCGGGCTCGCGCAGGTGGGTGTGCAGGTCCACCAGGCCGGGCAGGGCGATCAGCCCGTCGGCGTCGACGGTCTCGGCGCCCTCGGGAACGGCCAGGCCGGTTCCGGTGTCGGCGATCCGTCCGTCGGCGACGAGCAGGTCGACGGGGTCGCCGCCGAGCGGTCGGGCCCCGCTGATCAGGTAGACGCGGTCGGTGTCGGGCATGACGGTGTGGAGTCCTCGTGTTCGTGGATGCGGGAAGTCGAGAGGGGCGGGTCCGGTCAGGAGCCGCCGAGCAGCAGGTAGAGCACGGCCATGCGCACGCTCACGCCGTTGGCGACCTGCTCGGTGACGGTGCAGCGCGGGGAGTCGGCGACCTCGGCGGAGACCTCGACGCCGCGGACCATCGGGCCCGGGTGCATGACGACGGCGTCCGGGGGCATGCACGCGAGGCGTTCGGCGTCCAGTCCGTAGTTGCGGCTGTACTCGCGCACGGACGGGAAGTAGGACTCGTGCATGCGCTCGTTCTGTACGCGCAGCATCATGGCGACGTCGGACTTGGGCAGCACGTCGTCGAGGTGGTAGGAGACCTCGCAGGGCCAGGTGTGCACAGAGACCGGCAGCAGGGTGGGCGGTGCGACCAGGGTGACGTGCGCTCCGAGCGTGGTCAGCAGGAGCACGTTGGAGCGGGCCACGCGGCTGTGCGTGATGTCGCCGACGACCGCCACGCGCAGGCCCTCCAGCCTCCCCATGCGGGAGCGCATGGTGAAGGCGTCCAGGAGGGCCTGGGTGGGGTGCTCGTGGGTGCCGTCCCCGGCGTTGAGCACCGAGCCGTCGACCCAGTGGGAGAGCCGGTGCGGCGCCCCGGAGGCGCTGTGGCGGATGACGACGCCGTCGGCGCCCATCGCCTGGAGGGTGAGGGCGGTGTCCTTGAGGCTCTCTCCCTTGGAGACGCTCGACCCCTTGGCGGAGAAGTTGATGACGTCGGCGGACAGGCGCTTGGCCGCCAGCTCGAAGGAGGTGCGTGTACGGGTGGAGTCCTCGTAGAAGAGGTTGACGACGGTCCGGCCGCGCAGGGTCGGCAGCTTCTTGACGGAACGGTCGCTGACCCTGGCGAGTTCGGCGGCGGTGTCCAGGATGAGGGTGGCCTCGTCGCGGGTGAGGTCGCCGCTGGAGAGCAGGTGGCGCATCAGGAGCCCGCCCCCTCGGTTTCGGGGCGCCGCTCAGCTCCGGGTCTGGCCCGGTCGCGGGCGGGGCCGAGCAGGACCGCGTCGCGGCCGTCGTTCTCGGCCAGGCACACGGTGACGCCCTCGCGCAGGGAGGTGGGCAGGTTCTTGCCCACGTAGTCGGCGCGGATGGGCAGTTCGCGGTGGCCGCGGTCGACGAGGACGGCGAGCTGGACGGCGCGTGGGCGGCCGAGGTCGCCGAGCGCGTCCAGGGCGGCGCGGACGGTGCGGCCGGAGAAGAGCACGTCGTCGACGAGGACGACGACGTGGTCGTCGAGGCCGCCGTCGGGGATCTCGGTGCGGCCCAGGGCCCGGGCGGGCGCGAGCCTGAGGTCGTCGCGGTACATGGTGATGTCGAGGGATCCGACGGGGACGCGCAGGTCCTCGACTCGTTCGATCCGCTCGGCCAGCCTCCGGGCGAGGGGGACTCCGCGGGAGGGGATGCCCAGGAGGGCGACGTCCCGCCCGCCCTTGGTGCGTTCGAGCACCTCGTGGGCGATGCGGGTGAGTGCCCGGTCGATCTCCGGGCCGTCGAGGACGGTTCTGTACCCCTCGGGTGCCGGGGGCGGCGGAGCACCTCCGCCACCTTTCGCGTTGTCGTGCGCACGCAAAGTAGTGACCCCTTCCCTGCCTCACTGAACAGGTCGTTAAAGGATGTCGATCGGCCCAACGCTACCAGCGGCCCCCCGAGTCCCTCGACTGACGGCCCCGGGACCGGGCACGTGCCGTGTGAGGCCCGACACGCGGGAAACGCGCGGTGGAGCGCCGGGGCCGTGCCCGCGGATCCGGGAGCGCGGCCCCGGCACCCGCCGCGTGCCAGGAAATCCCTGCGGTGTCGGGGCTCTGCGTGACCGGTACACACCACTAATCCGGTTCGGTCCGGACATGAGAGGAGTCTCACTTACGCACGGTTTGGATACTGATTAGTCGCGTTTCACCCCAACGGCTTGACCTGGAGGCCGGACCGCCCTAGCGTCACTGTCTGTAACCACTGCTGGGTGGGGTTGCACCCCGCGACCCTCCGAACGACCGCCTCGGCGGCCGCCGAGGAAGGCCGGACGCCTCCCCCACCACACCAGCCACCGTCACGGCCGGGAGCGACAAGAAGATGCCATCCGAATACGCGAAGTCCCTCGGCGCGCGGCTGCGTGCCATCCGCACCCAGCAGGGCCTCTCCCTGCACGGCGTGGAGGAGAAGTCCCACGGGCGCTGGAAGGCCGTCGTGGTCGGCTCCTATGAGCGCGGCGACCGTGCCGTCACCGTCCAGAAGCTCGCCGAACTGGCCGACTTCTACGGCGTTCCCATGTCGGAACTGCTGCCCGGCGGCGCCGCGCCCACACCCCTGGCCCCGACGCCCAAGCTGGTCATCGACCTGGAGCGCATGCAACAGGTGCCCCAGGAGAAGGCCGGCCCGCTGTCCCGCTACGTCGCCACGATCCAGAGCCAGCGCGGCGACTACAACGGGCGGGTGCTGTCCATCCGCCAGGAGGACCTGCGCTCACTGGCGGTCATCTACGACAAGTCGCCGTCGGACCTCACCGAGGAGCTCATCAACTGGGGCGTCCTCGACGCCGAGGCGCGCCGCGCGGTCGACGCCTTCTGAGCCCCGGCCCCGGTTCGGGGCCTCCCGCGCACACGGGAGCCGGCGCCCTGAGGGCGCCGGCTCCCGTGTGCGCGGGGCACGGTGCGGCCGTGCACGGGGCTTCCCCTCCCCGCCCCGGCCGCACCGGCACCCTTATCGAACTCACGTTCGACCAAGACCAGTTAACCCCAGCCCCGACGCACCCGTCAACCCGTGCTCGCGGAGCCGAAGGGCCCACGCCCTAGAGTGGGACGGTGGCAGCCGACACCGAACTGCGCGAACTGGCCCCTCCTGCGTTCGCCCATGCCGTCCCCGTCCTGCTGGGCGTCTACGACCGCGCGATGCGCCCCCCGGAGGACCAACTGCCCGGCCGGGCCGCCGTGATGAGCGGTCACGCGCGCTATCCGGGATTCCGCTCGGTGGTGGCCGTGCGCGGCGAGCGGCCGGTCGGCTTCGCCTACGGCTTCCACGGCGGGCGGGGCCAGTGGTGGCACGACGTCGTCACCGAGGCGATGCGCGCCCGGGGCAGGGCGCGCCTGGCGCACCGCTACCTGTCGGACACACTGGAGATCGCCGAGGTGCACGTGGACCCCGACGAGCAGAACCGGGGTGTGGGCAGGTCCCTGCTCCACGCCCTGTGCTCGGGCCGGCCCGAGCGCACCGCGGTGCTGTCCACTCGTACCGGCCCCACCGCGGCACGCCACCTGTACAGCTCCTGCGGCTTCACGGAGATCCTGGAGGACTTCTCCTTCCCCGGGAGCCCGGCTCAGCCCTTCTCCGTCATGGCCGCGCGGCTTCCGCTGGGCCCGCCCGGTGGCCGGCGACCTCGCGGTAGATCTCCCTGGTGGCGGTGGACTGGTTGAAGGTGATGAAGTGGATGCCCGGAGCCCCCTCGGCCAGCAGCCGCTCGCACATGCGCTGGGCGTGCTCGATACCGAAGGCGCGGACGGCCTCGGCGTCGTCGCCGAAGCGCTCGAACCGCTCGGCCAGATCACGCGGGAAGGGCGCGCCCGAGAGCTGCTCGGACCGCTCGATCGTGGCCCTCCTGACCACCGGGAACACCTCGGGAATGATCGGCACCCCGCACCCCCGGGCGGCCACCCTGTCGCGCAGCCGCAGGTACTCCTCCGGGTCGAAGAACATCTGCGTGATGGCGTAGTCCGCCCCGGCCTCGCACTTGCGCACGAAGTGGTCGGTGTCGGTCTCGACGTCGTCGGAGCGGGGGTGCTTGTGCGGGAAGGCCGCCACGCCCACACTGAAGTCACCGCTGTCCTTGAGCAGGCGGACCAGTTCCTCGGCGTAGGTCAGGCCCTGCGGGTGGCGGACCCACGGACCGCCGGGGTCGCCGGGAGGGTCGCCGCGCACGGCCAGCATGTTCGACACGCCCGCGGCGGAGAAGCGGCCGATGAGGTGGCGCAGCTCGGCCACCGAGTGGTCCACCAGCGTCATGTGCGCGACGGGCAGCAGCGTGGTGTCGGCCGCGATGCGCTCGGTGGTCTCCACCGTGAGGTCGCGCGTGCCGCCGCCCGCGCCGTAGGTGACCGAGACGAAGGAGGGGCCGAGCGCTTCGATCTCGCGGATCGCCCGCCACAGCCGGGCCTGGGACTTCGGACCGCGGGGCGGAAAGAACTCGAAGGAGAACAGGGGCTCGCCCGTGTCGAGGAGTTCACGGATCTGACGCGGGCGCGCGGCGGGCGGGTGCGGCCCTGCGGGCTGAGTCGGTGCAGCGAGCATGGACACCACCTTAGGCGAGCCCGGACAGCGCGGCGCGGGGAGCCTCCCGCTTCCGTGAGACACGGTGACGCACACCGCACGGACCGGCAGGCGGACGGGGGGCCGGGTTGCGCCGAACCCGGCATCCTGTGGCCCGGAAGCCGCTAGTGTGCTGGTTATGGCCCCTTTCGCTTCCCCATCGCCCGTCTCCGTGGTCCGCTCGGCGGTGGACGGAGAACTCGTCTCGTTCTGCGCCTCGCACCGGACCCGCCTGCTGGAGATCGGCGAGGAGCTGGCCCCGGCCATGGACGCCCTGGAGGCGATGCTCTCGGGCGGCAAGCGGCTGCGCCCCACGTTCTGCTACTGGGGTTGGCGCGGGGGCGGCGGCGCCGACGGCGACGCACGCGTGGTCCGGGCGGCGGCCTCCCTGGAGTTCCTCCAGGCGTGCGCGCTGATGCACGACGACGTGATCGACCGCAGCGACACCCGGCGCGGCCTGCCCGCCACGCACCGGAGGCTGGCCGCGCTCCACACCGAGCACGGCTGGAGCGGCGACGCCGACTCCTTCGGGGAGGGCGCGGCGATCCTCATCGGCGACCTCTGCCTGGCCTGGTCCGACGAGATGTACCAGGCCAGCGGGTTCGCACCGGAGGTGCTCCAGGGCGGGCGGGCGCCCTTCGACGCCATGCGCACCGAGGTGATGGCAGGGCAGTACCTGGACACGCTCGAACAGGTCCGGGGCACGGAGAGCCGCGAGGCGGCGCTGCGGGTGATGCGCTACAAGGCGGCCAAGTACACGATCGAGCGGCCGCTGCACCTGGGCGCGGCCCTGGCCGGGCGCCTGGACGCCTTGGGCGGTGTCTACACCGGCTACGGGATGCCGCTGGGCGTGGCCTTCCAACTGCGCGACGACGTGCTCGGGGTCTTCGGCGACCCCGGTACCACCGGCAAGCCCGCCGGCGACGACCTGCGCGAGGGGAAGCGGACCCTGGTCGTGGCCGAGACCCTGGAGCGCGCCGACTCCGGTGCGGCCGACCGCTTCCGCTCCCTGCTGGGCACACCGGACCTGTCGGAGGCCTCGGTGGAGTGGATGTGCGCGCTCATCGAGGACTCAGGGGCGCTCAAGGCGTGTGAACGGCTCATCGAGGAGTACTCCGAGCAGGCGCTGTCGGCTCTGGAGAGTCCCGAGCTGGACGGGTCGGCGCGCGAGCCCCTGCGGTGGTTGGTGGACGCCGCCACCTCGCGCACGCACTGACCCGGGGATCTCCTTAGGGGGTTTCCCCGGGTCCCCGACCGTCGTGGGCGTCTTGTAACCATCCCGACGCTCCGGTTGAATCGCAAACACGACATATCGCGACACCGGAGGGATGCCCATGTCCACACACACCGCCTCACGCGGCCCGACCGAAACCGGGGAGCGCTCACTGGCGCCAGACCTGGCACGCGGGTCCATGCTGGCCTTCATCGCGATCGCCAACGCCACCTGGTACCTGTGGGCCCTGCCGATGAGCGGGGCGAGCGCACACCCCGCGCCGGAGGGCCCCGCGGACGGCATCGCGCAGTTCGTCACCACGGCCGCGATCGACATGCGCAGCTATCCGATGTTCGCGTTCCTGTTCGGGTACGGCATGGTGCAACTGACCCGCAGACAGGAGGCCGCGGGGGTCTCGCCCCGCGAGGCGGACGCGGTGCTGCGCCGCCGCAACCTGTGGCTGCTGGTGTTCGGCCTGGTGCACGCCCTGCTGCTGTGGGTGGGCGACATCCTGGGGGCCTACGGACTGGCCGGGCTGGTGCTGGCCTGGCTGTTCCTGCGGCGCCGGAACGCGACCCTGCTGGTGTGGGCCGGACTCCTCACCGCCCTGATGGCGGCCCTGGCCGCGCTGTCGCTGCTGAGTCTGGCCTTCGTGCCCCCCGAGGAGATGGCGGGCCAGTCGTTCGGGCAGGAGGACATGGCGGCCAGCATCTCCGACCCCTCCTACCTCGCCTCGGTCGTGGAGCGCCTCACCTACTGGCCCGTCGTCACCCTGGGGCAGGGCCTGCTGGGCATGGCCGTGCCCGCCGCGATCCTGCTCGGCTTCTGGGCCGCGCGGCGCCGGGTCCTGGAGGAGCCGGGGCGGAACGTGGGCCTGCTGCGCGCCGTGGCCGTCGGCGGCCTCGCGACGGGATGGATCGGCGGCCTGCCCCTCGCCCTGGCCCAGACCGGCTTCTGGGACCTGTCGGAGGGCCAGGGGCTGCTCCTGTCCCTGCCGCACATGGTCACCGGCCTGGCCGGCGGTCTGGGCTACGTCGCCGCGATCGCCCTGATCGCGCACCGGATCGAGCGCGGTCGGGGCACGGGACCGGTGGCGGGTGCCCTCGCGGCGACCGGCAAGCGCTCGATGTCGGCCTACCTGGCGCAGTCGGTCCTGTGCGCACCGGTCCTGGCCGCGTGGGGGCTGGGACTGGGAGCGCACCTGACGTCGTGGAGCATGCTGCTGTTCGCCGTCGGGGTGTGGCTGGTGACGGTCGTGGCCGCCGCGCTGCTGGAGCGCGCCGGGCGGCGCGGCCCCGCGGAGGTCCTGCTGCGGCGCCTGGCCTACCGCGGCGCGGGTGAGGCCAAGAGCGCGCCACCCGTCGACCGGAACCGGTAAAAACGCGCGTGCCGCTGGCCGGTCGCTGCGGTCCGATCCCTCAGGATGGGGTGTCATGGGCGACGATCACATGACAAACCACACCATAGGCGTGACCGGAGCGACCGGCGCGGTGGGCGGGCGGGTCGCCGCCCGGATCGCCCGGCTGGGGCTGGCGCAGCGACTCATCGTCCGCGACATCAACCGGGCCCCCGAGTTTCCCGGCAGCAGCGCGTCGATGGCGGCCTACGAGGACACCCGGAGCTTCGAGCGGGCCTGCCGGGGGGTGGACACGCTGTTCCTGGTGTCGGCCACCGAGTCCGAGAAGCGGGTCGAGACGCACGTGGGCGCGGTGGACGCGGCGGTCGCCGCGGGGGTGTCGCGGATCGTCTACCTGTCCTTCCTGAACGCCGGGCCGGCGTCCACCTTCACCTTCGCCCGCACGCACTTCTTCACCGAGGCCCACATCCGGATGAGCGGGGCGGAGTTCACGTTCCTCAGACCCGGCCTGTACCTGGACCTGCTTCCCACGTGGACGGACGGCCGGGGCGTGGTGCGCGGTCCGGCCGGCGACGGGCGGGTCGCCTGGGTCTCGCGCGACGACGTGGCGGACGTGGCGACCGCGGTGCTCACCGATCCGGCGGTGACGGCGGTGTCCGGGGGCGCCGCCTACGACATCACCGGGCCGGAGGCGCTGACCCTGGGCGCGACGGTGGACAAGCTGTCCTCGCTCACCGGGCGCACCATCCGCTACGTGCCCGAGACGTGGGAGGAGGCGCTGGAGTCGCGCCGGTGGACCGGGGCACCCGAGTGGGCGGTCGAGGGCTGGGCGTCGTCGTACGCGGCGATCGCCACCGGGGAGTTGGACGTGGTCGCGCCCACCGTGCCCAAGCTGACCGGCCACCCGGCCCAGTCCATCGAGGGCTTCCTGCGCCGCCACCCGAGCGCGCTCTCCCACGTGGCCGTGTGAGGTGTCCTAGTCCCGGGCGGTCAGGCGTGCGCGCAGCGCGGCCGCGGCCGCCCGCGGGTCCTCGGCCTCGGTGATCGCCCTGACGACCACGACCCTGCGTGCCCCGGCGTCCAGGACCCGGTCGATGGTGGACAGGTCGATCCCGCCGATGGCGAACCAGGGCCGGCCGGTGTCCAGGGCCGCGGCGCGCTCCACCAGTTCCAGTCCGGCCGCGGCGCGTCCCGGCTTGGTGGGGGTCGCCCACACCGGGCCGACACAGAAGTAGTCGCTGCCGGGTTCGCTCGCCGAGGCGGCGGCGGCCTCGATGTCGTTGTTGGAGCGCCCGATGATCGGGTCCGAGCCGACGATGTCGCGGGCCATGGGGACGGGCAGGTCGCGCTGGCCCAGGTGCAGGACGTCGGCTCGCACCGCACGGGCGATGTCGGCGCGGTCGTTGACCGCGAGCAGGGCGCCGTGCCGCTCGCAGGCGTCCCTGAGCACCTCCAGTGCGACGAGCTCCTCACGCGCCTCCAGGCCCTTGTCGCGCAGCTGGATGATGTCCACACCCCCCGCGAGGGCGGCGTCGGCGAACTCGGCGAGGTCGCCCTGCTCCCTCCGGGCCCCCGTACACAGGTACAGGAGGGATGCGTCCAGGTGCTTGCGCAGGCTGTCTCCGTGGCTGGTCCTCACCCGGACCACCCTAGGCCCTGTCCCCCGCCCGCCCAAGGACCGCCGCGCCCCGTCGGTCCGGTGCCAGGCGGGGCCGCCCCATCAGGAACGGCCGGACCGGTGTTCCCCTTCGGATGCGGCGACCTGGGGAGTGCGTGGTTGGCCGGTGTGGGCAGGGCGAACCAGTCGGTCGCTCCTCGGGGGGTGTTGGTGACGCCCCAGGCGGTGCCGTGGTCCAGGAGCCGACGGGGGCCGTCCGCTCCCACGGTGAGGGCGACCTCGCCGGGAGGGCCGCCGTTCGGGCCGGGCGGGGGCGGCGGGTCCTCGTCCGGGTACGGGTTGTTCACCTCGCCGGGGACCTGGGGCGCTCCGAGTCCGGCCAGGGCGGTGACGGCGCGGTCGATGCGGGTGGCGCCCCTGCCGCCCTCCAGGCGGGAGAGAGTCGTCTGCGACAGGCCACACATGCTGGCCAGGGCCGCCTGGGAGTGGTGCTGGGTGGCGGGGTGGCGGCGCAGGTACCGGATGACCTTGGACAGGTCCAGGGCGCGGACGGCGCGGGCCAGGTCGGGGGCCTGCCACACCTGGGCGGGGATGCAGGCGCAGCGGTAGGCCGGGGCTCCGCCGTGGCGGGGGCTGCCGCAGTGTCCGCACAACAGGACCGTCACTTTCGGTGTCCCTTCTCGTTCGGCGGTGTGGTGCTGAAGGGGGCGGCGGCAGGGGCGTCCGCCGCCCCCGGGATCCCGCGCCGCACCGGGGGCAGGGGCACGGCGCGGGAGTCAGGTGGTCATCGGGGGAAGAGGGCGCGGACGGCGGTCCCGCCATCGGGGTTTCGTGTCCAGTCCCAGTAGGCGCACACGGCCTCGACCAGGCGCAGCCCGTTGCCGCCCACCCGGAAGGGGTCCAGAGCGGGGATCGCCGGGGGTGTGGTGGCCGTGTCGGGGCGGGGTCCGTCGTCGGTGACGCGCAGTTCCAGGTGGCCGGTGCGGTCGATCTCGACGCGGACGGTGCCGCCGGGCAGGCCGGAGGCGGTGTGGCGCATCGCGTTCGTCGTGAGTTCGGAGACGGCCAGGGCGAGGGGTTCGGCCAGGCCGGGGCGGGTGCGGGTGGCCTGGGCCGCCCAGCGCCGCGCGATGGCGATGTGGCTGAGGTCGGGGCCGAGCAGGAGGCCCGATGTGGTGGGGGTTCCACGCAGTCGGCGCGGCAGAGCGGAGGGTGGGGAAGTACACTGCATGTGGTCTCACCTCAACCTGGTTACGGGTGGGACTTACACGCCCTGAAACCCGGTGCCCTCGGGTTCGGGGCGTTTTTCTTGCCGGAGGCCGTCCCAGCCCTACTTCTTTGTGCTGACGAGCGGCTGCCCGACCAAAGGCAACAGACAAGGGCGGTTGCGCCACTCAGAGACCCGGGATTCTTGTTCTCCTGGTTCCTGGAGTCCACCCTGCCTGAACAGCAAATACCTTCTCTACATGTGGCCGGATTCTGAATTACAGGTTCGCCAAGGCGCATCCAATTGTGGCCCTTTGTGGCTTGCTGGAGTCATGCCAAGCCGCACTTCCCTACCCGAGAGCGCAGCTATCGCCCAGTTTGGAAATGAACTCCGACGACTAAGAAATTTGTCCGATATGTCGCAAAAAGACCTAGGTCTAGCGACAGGCACATCCAAGCAGCAGGTCGGCGCCATCGAGCGAGGCGATCGAAGGCACTCCAAACAGTTCGCCGAGTTGGCCGATAAGGCCCCGGAAGCCCACAACGCGCTACTGAACCTGTGGCCCGGAGCGAAGCAAGCCCAACCGTGGTGGCTGGAGAAGTTCGTTGAACTCGAAGCGAAAGCCCAGGTCATCAACGAGTTTCAGTCCCAGGCAGTCCCTGGGCTTCTTCAAACTGAAGGGCTACGCGAAAGCCGTGATGGGGGCGGCCTTCCCTCCCCGATCACCTCGTAGTATCGAAGATCTCCTGAAGGCTCGCCTGGACCGACAGAAGATCTTGAGGCGCGACCGCCCACCGCTCGCGCTCTTCGTGGTGGACGAAGGAGCTCTGCGAAGGACCGCAGGCGGAAAGTCCGTGATGAGGGAGCAGTACAAGGCCCTCATCGAGGCGGCTGAATGGCCGTTCGTGCAGATCCAGGTACTGCCGTTCGACCGTGGTGCTCACGCGGCGATGGAAGGATCGCTGGTGCTACTGACCATGACTCATGCGGAGTCTCTTGTGTACGCGGAGACGCCAGGGTCAGGCCAGGTGATGGTGGTGTCATACCGTCGTAGCAACATCACAGGTCACAGGGGTTGCTCATGCCAGAACGACGGATGCTCACCCTCGCTGAACGCGAGGAGATCGCGCTCGCCAACGCGCGAGGAGAAGGCGTACGAGCCATCGCCCGGCTGGTCGGCCGGGACCAGTCGGTGATCAGCCGCGAGCTGGCCCGCAACACCAGCAAGCGCGGCTACCGGGCCACCACCGCCCACCAACGCGCCAAGGCCCGCCGGGCCCGCCCCCAACAGCGCTTGATGGACACCGAC
>NZ_AZXF01000033.1 GCF_000515115.1 Nocardiopsis sp. CNT312 | reverse complement strand
GCGGACAAAAGAGAACGCCCGGCCTGTTGGTGCAGGTCCGGGCGTTCTCTCCACTGTCTCACGGTGGCGCACTCGGGAGGACTCGAACCCCCAACCTTCTGATCCGTAGTCAGATGATGATTTGAGTAGTATCCGCAGGTCAAGGCCATCACTCTGCTGGTCTTAGCAGAAATTTTGCCGCGAATGTGTCGCGTGGTCGAGATGCGGCCATCAAGCTGTTCCGGACCTTCTCGCTGGGCATAGATGCTTCCATGATTTGCGGTGCCCCAGCGCAGATCACTGGGTCAGATGGTCGGTGGCGATGTGCTCCTCGACATCGTGATCGGCTCATGACAGACCTGAGCACAGAAACCACAGATCTGGACTCAACTCTCGTTGGGAACGATGCCATGCGCCAGTGCTGAAGGCGTCTGCAGGGGCACATGTCCACGGAGCTCCGGTCTGCTTCTGCTGTGAGCGATGCATCCTCCAGATCCCCTCCTCGTCACAAGCGCACGCCTGGCCCTTCTTCTCGGTTGCAGGTGAGAAGAAGGCGAGGTGGCTTCTGGAAGCCGAGAAGGTAGAAGGGCACACAACAGATCGCTTCATCCGTGGAACCACAAAGCTCGTTGTCTGTGGCGTGGCGATCATCGCCGCGATCGTCTCCTACCGGCATGCGTACGCTGTGGTCACTGAATACGGTGAGAGCGGAATAACAGCGATCATGATTCCTCTGACCATCGACGGTTTGGTTTACGCGGCATCGATGGTTATCTTGCATTCCGCCAGAGTGGGAATCAAGGCACCCTGGCTAGCCTGGCTCCTATTGTGGGTGGGGATCGCCGCAACCCTCGCAGCGAACGTCGCCCATGGCTGGCGGAACGGGATGGTCGGATCCATCGTCGCGGCTTGGCCGGCCGTGGCCCTGGTCGGTTGCTACGAGATGCTGATGTGGTTGGTGCGCTCAAACGCTCGGGAGAATCCGACGAGCCGTCATGAGATTGCCGATATCGACCAGCAGGCAGTTCACGCCTACAAAGAGAGTGTTCGGGTAGCCAGTCCACTCTCGGAAAGAAGGCTTGCCGAGCGCTTCGGCAAGTCACGGAGATGGGCGCGTTCGATCATGGAAAGAGCAGCATCCGAGGAGAGCCTTCCTGAAGGATCAGAATCCCGATGAATAGTTGAGAATGAGAGCGG
Source organism: Nocardiopsis sp. CNT312 (assembly GCF_000515115.1). Classification (GTDB taxonomy): domain Bacteria; phylum Actinomycetota; class Actinomycetes; order Streptosporangiales; family Streptosporangiaceae; genus Nocardiopsis. Next base: position 55,939 of record NZ_AZXF01000033.1, on the reverse strand, counting down.
CATACACTGCCCGGTGCGTGGTACGGCTCTGGCACGGGCTGGTGCATGCACCGGGCGTTCATGTCGAGGGGTGAGCACTGTCCGCACACCGTCGCACGTGTCATACATGTGGTTGAAGAGAGCGTGGACCGATCTGGTACATGCTGGTACAGACGTGGCCCGGGGCGTACCACTGAGTTCAGGCAGAGACTCGGGCACGACCGGCCTCATGCATGTCAGGTGAACAGGGGTGCTTCGGTTGCCACGAGCTACCAGGGAAGCGTCGTTCGAGTGGAGCGACCCGGGACTCAGCCCAAGGACGCCAACCACTCCACGTCACCATCTGCGAACGTGGCGACCAAACCGGTGCACAGCCACAGCATGGCTGGCATCAGGTCTTGGCCGAGCAGTTGGTGCAGGTCGTTGAACGTCGCTCCCTGCTGAGGATTCTGTACGAACCGCTGCGGGAGAGAACCGTTCCACAGGGCTGTCGCGACGGCTGCTGCCGGTCCCGCGTAGTCGATGCCGCCGAAATGCTCGGCGACCCAGTTCACGGCCTCGTTCAAGTCCTCCTCGCCGACCCCGTACTCCTTGGCGGTGACGAGCCAGCCAAGAGCGGTCGCGACGAGACTGCTGACCAGTACACCGGTCTCCTCGTCACCAAGCCCTGACTCGTCCTTGAGAAGCTGGTTCAAGACCTTGCGTGGAACATCCCCGGATCCTTGCTCGGTGAGCATCGCCGTGGCGCAGTCAAGCAGATGCTGCCGTGCCACTCCTGTGATGCTGTCCGGGACCTCTGGCTTCTCATCTGCGTTCAGCCTGTCCAGGTGTTCCCGGGCCGCCTCTTCGAAGGCTTCGACCTCATGTGCCGAGAACATGTGAGCGTTCTCTGAGGTCACCATGTAGCCGACGTCGGCAGTGGCAAGAGCCAACGACTGCATGTGAGGGTCGCCCTCGAAGCTCTCCGCTGCCGCGCGCATCGTCTCTTCCATGGCGTCGGCCGGGAAGGGTACAGGTGAGTCCCCGGAAACATCCGGATCGAAGAAGACGGGCTCGTCAGGATGAGGGTCGCGCCCGAACCGTTCACGAAACCTGTCCAACTGCTCGTGGAGCAGCTCGCTCACATGCGGAGGGACTGAGACGGTTCGACTACCGTCGTCGTGGTGTGTGACCTGTGCAAACCGGGGATCACCTTGCCGTTTCCGGGTCAGGACGGCATGGCGTTCGAACCGCTTCTCACGCTCGGCGAGCCGCTTGGCACGACGTTCCCGCTTCGCATCCTTCTTCGACTTCGCCATGGCCTGCTCTCTCATCGACCGGTCGTCAGGTCAGCTTGGAGGTGGATCGTATCGAAGACCCGCCCTTGGGACTGCCTCTTTGCGGAGATTCAGGTTTCAGTCAAGGACCGTAAGCACGCTGACTTCACTGGTCGGCAATAGCGTGGAGAGAGCTGTCTATGTGGCGGCCAGTACATTTATTGCGGCTGGTTCTCTGTCTTCGTCTTGAAAACAGACGGTGCTGCCAGAGCGATCCCATCGCCCTGGCAGCACCGGAATCTCTGCTACTGGCTGACCGCCTCGTATTCGGCGACGATCGACGCCGGGATGCGGCCCCGCTCGTTGACGGACTTGCCCTGGGCCTTGGCCCACGCGCGAATCTCCGCGCTGCGCTCACGGCTGGACGCCGCTCGGCCTCCCTTGCCCGCCGACTTGGTCCGCTTGATCGGAGCCTTGCGCCCTGCCTGCACGAACGGTGAGAGCGCCTCGCGCAGCTTGGAGGCGTTGGAACCGTTCAGATCGATCTCGTAGACGGTTCCGTCGAGCCCGAACGAGACTGTTTCCTCGGCATCTCCGCCCTCGATGTCATCGACGAGGAGAACCTGAACTTTCTGTGCCATTGAGACTACCCCCAGAAGCCGTATGGACGTTTGAGGGAAACCTAGCATATGCGTATCGGGAAAAGTCAAACTGAAAGTCTGATCTTCCTGCTCCTCCTCAAAAAGAAGGCTCTCCGGCTTCTTCGAGTAATTGGACTAGGGAATGTGAAGGTGGTGGAGCAGCTTCTCGGTTTCCTCCGACATCTCCAGATCCAGCCGGTCCAAGGCGATGTGGAGCCGCTGTAGGGCCCGTGAGATCGCCTCGGGGTGGCCGGCCTTGTACTCGACGCGGAACAGGTCCCGGTAGAGCAGTTCGCACGCCGGGTCGACCTCCAGCGCCTTGAGCAGCGCGGTGCGCGCCGCTTCCAGGAAGCCGTCCCTCAGGTGGCGGGCAGCGATGGTGTGGGCGACATCGACCATGGCCGCGTTCATCTCCGGCTTGAGCGGTTCGGCCCACCCGTAGCGGTCCAGGCCCACACCGGTGAAGGGCTCGCCCCGCACCAGCTCCAGGGCCTCTTCCAGCAGGGTCGTGGCGCGCTGGCTGTCCTCGGCCAGCCCGAGCCCGGCCAGCTTCTGGAATAGGTCCCAGTCACAGCCCACGCTCGGGGCCAGGGCGTAGGTGCCGTTCTTTTGGGTGGGGAAGTGCGGCGATCCGGTGCTGTCGCGGCCCAGCCAGGCGCGGAGCCTGCTCAGGTGGCCGCTGCGTGTGGAGGCGGTCCAGGGCCCGCGCGGGCCGCCCATGCTGCGGGAGATCTGGTCGGGTGTGCGGTCGGGGCGCAGCATCAGGTAGCACGCCAGCTCGGTCAGGGAGCGCTGGCGGCCCGGTTCCACGGTCGAGGTGTCGGGGCCGGTGATCTCCACCTTGCCCAGGACACGGAGCTGGACTTCGTACTCGTGCAGGGGCGCGGGCCGGTAGGTCGGGTCCGTGAACGACGGTGCCGCGGCGGCCGGTGTGGACAGGCCGATCAGCGCGTCCAGGGACGCCGCCTGGCTCTGCGGTGTCACTGCGGTCGAGGCGACCAGGTGCTGTTCCTGGGGGACCTGCTCCCAGCCGGGCGCGGGAACGCTGGCGGAGACCTCGGCGGTGCGCAGCAGTGTGCTGATCTCGGCGTAGGCGGCGCGGGAGACGCGCTGGAGCGTGACGGCGGTCCCGCCGAGCACGGTGAGGGCCTGCTCGCCGTCGGCGTGCAGGTGCCAGGGGCCGGGAAGCCGGTCGGCCGCTGTTTCGCGTGCGATGAGCGCGATGGGCGGTGCGGCCGACGAGCCCAGGATCCGGCTCAGCCGGTCCAGGTGCTGCCTGCTCAGCGGCTGGTCGGAGAGCACGACCTCGGGTGCGGTGTCCTCGCTCGGCCCGGTGGAGGCGTACTCCAGTGTCTGGAGTTCGAGCTCCTTGAGGCACTCGTCCATGCTGTGGAAGGCGCGCACCCGCTGGGTTTTGACCATCTGGGCCAGTCCCGGCGCCACATCCTGCCCGATACAGGTCACCATGGCGTGGTCGGCCGCCGGTGAGGTGCTCAGCTCCACGGCCAGCGACGTGAGCACCTCGGTGACCGCAGTGTCCTCTCCGGTCAGGCCGATCGCGCCGGCCTGGGGGAGGTCCAGCAGAATCTGGGTGCCCGAGCTGTCGTGTCCGATCGTGGCCAGGCCCGGGTAGGGGGCGGGGATCTGGCGTGCGGTCTCCTCGTCCAGGAGCGCCGCTGAGGCGGTCTCCACCCGCCAGGTGCGGTCGTCGACCCGCCGGAAGGGTGTCACGGGGATGCCCTGGCCTTCGGAGACCAGCAGTTCGCACTCCGAGTCCAGGCGTGCGCCCAGGATGTGCGGCAGCGGGGTGCGTGTGGAGGCGCACTTGGCCGACAGACTGCGCAGGGCCCGGTCCAGGAGTTCGACCGAGGCGGGGTCGGCCGCGGTGTGCAGGTCCTCTTCGGCCTGGACGATGTCGGGGTCGGTGCTCTGGACGATGCGGTGCCCGGGGCGGCGGTCGCGCTGCTGGACGCGTCTGCGCCTGAGCAGGACCCCGGCCAGGCCGGCGGCGGCCAGGGCGCTGATGCCCGCGATGGGGGCCAGGGAGACGGGGGTGTCGGCGTCGTCGGCGGCCAGGGTGGCGTCGATGACGATGTCGTCGGTTGCGGCCTCGGCCTGCGGCGCCTCCCAGACCGGTGCAGCGGAAGCAGGGGAGGGCGCGGGGGATTCGTCCACAGGCTGTGGATCGCTGTCCTCTTCGGTCGAACCCGTCTCTTCCTCGGCGCCTTCACCGCCCGCGGGCGTCTCTTGCGCCGAAGAGGGCTCCTCGGCTTCGGTGCGGCGGTCGGGTTCTGTGTCCTCAGCGCCGTGGCTGTCCTCGGCCGGGGACTCAGCGGCCTGGCCTGCGGTGGGGATGGCCAGGTTCCATCCCGGGTGGATGAGGTCGGGGTCAGTCAGTGATCCGCCCACAGCCTGTGGACGGCCCTCGTTGGCGTCGAAGACCTCAGGGTAGGCGTTGGCGTCACCCAGGTGCTCCAACGCGATGTGCGAGAGCGTCTCACCGGCCTGGACCGTGTGCACGGTCCCCTCCGCGCTCTCCTCCAGCACCGGCGCGTCCCGGGACGCGCCGACGGGCAGCACCAGCTCCCAGCCCGGCGTGGGAAACTCGTCGCCGGTCAGGACGACACCGTCGCCCATGGTCCGGCCCGCGTTCAACTCGACGATGTCGGTGTAGCGCTGCCCGGCCCCCAGCTCGGACTCGGCGATGCTCCAGTAGGTGTCGCCGTCGCGCACCACGTAGCGGCCCACCGGATCCTGCGCGCCCTGTTCACTGAGACCCGCGGCTTCGGCATCGGGGACGGTCTCGGACACGGCGGCCTCACCGGTGGGGGCCTGCACGGTCTGCACCGGTACGACGTCGGGGGTGGCGGCGATCGCGCTCTGCCCGGACAGGCCCACCACCGCGGTGGAGACCAGGCCCGCGGCCAGGGCCTGGGCCCACCCCAGCCCGGGAACGCGCAGCACCGGACGGCGGCGCACCTGCGCCACCGCCTCCAGAGCGATGAGCGCGGTGAAGACCGCCCAGCTGGCCCAGGCCGCCACGGTCAACGCGGTCAGGAACAGGGTGCCGTCATCGGGGCGGGTGAGGGCGTCCACGGCGGCCTGGACCGACCAGCCGCCCAGCTCGGGTGGATGCCCCACCGCTGAGAGCAGCAACGGGAAGCCGACGACGATCAACGCGATCCCTACGGTCGCGGCCGCGCCGGTCAGGATGGAGCGGACGGGGTGTGTCATGGAGTGCCCTCCACAGCGAGACGGGCGGTGGCGGATCCGGATACGGAGAGTTCACCGACACCGATCAGGGACAGGAACAGGGTGGGCTCGCTCAAGGTCACCTCGACGGTGACCGCCTCGGTTCCCGCGGCCACAGTGCCGTCGGCACCGGAAGCGCGCAGGTAGGACTCGGCGGCCAGACGGGCCTGCTGGGGGTCCACGCGGGCGCCTTCCCCGCGCATGAGCGCGTCCAGATCCACGGCCTGCACGCCGGCGCGCGCCGCTTCCTCGGCCACGGCCTGCGACCTCTGGGCCGCACGGATCTGGGCGCCGCCGTCCACCACCAGCCCCGCGACCAGCAGCAGGCCCACGACGGCGATCGCGAAGAACAGCGTCAGCTGCCCCCGGTCGTCTTTGGTCAACTGCTCTCCCGGTAGGTGTCGATGGGGCTGTCGAAGTGGGCGTCGATACGCATCCGCCCGGGGAAGCCGGGCAGCAGCACATCCGACAGCGGGACGTGGCAGGACACGTGGGCGGTGACCGAACCCCGCGTTCCGGCCCGCTTGCCGAAGTCGGACAGGTCGACCTCCACGCTCACGCCCTGGCAGGTCAGACCCTGCTCGGCCAGCGTCGCCTGCGCCGAGCCCAGGGCGGCACCGCGCGCCTCGGACGCGGTGCGGGTGATGCTGGCTTCGCGGGCCGCCGCCCGCGCCGCCTCCTCCACCCCGTGCGAGGCGATCTGGATCCGGCCGATGGCGATGATCGCCGACAGCACCAGCAGCAGCCCCACCGAGAGCACGGCCAGCTCCAGCGTGGAACTGCCCTCGTCGCTACGCCGTCCGCTCATGGCCCGGTCCAGCGCTCCACGGCCCCCGACGCCTCTTGGGACACCGCGATGGGCACCCCCGGCACCAGCGAGACGATCTGCCCGGAGACGCTCACGTGGACCCGGGCGGCCGTCGAACCGGCGGTGGACACACTCGTCTGGCCGAGCATGCCGCGCCCCTGGTCGGCGGCGAACGCCGAGGCGGCTTGGGAGGCCTGGGCCAGCGAGGCCCCTTCCGCGCGCCCGGCCGACACCCCCTCCTGGGCCGCGGCCAGGGCCACCGACCGCCCGTAGTACCACAGACCGGCCTGGATGGCCGCCATGACCAGCAGCAGGACGGCGGGGAAGAGGATGGCCGTCTCCAGGGTGTTGGAACCGCGGTCCCGCTCGGCGGCCCGGGGCCGCCGCACTACTGGATGCCTTCCAGGCGGGCGTTGACCGCCGAGGTGATGGCCGCGACCAGGGCGATCGCCAGACCCATCACCCCCAGCGCGATGATCGCCGTCTCCAGCGTGCCCAGACCAGCGTCGTCGGTGCGCCGCGGTGTGGACAGCGCACGGCGCAGGTCCGACACGCGCTGGCGCAGGGCGGTGAAGAGCACGGGAACCATGGGCAACTCCAGTTCAGATCGTGGTGTCCAGCAGTCGGCTGATGACGGGGTAGAACAGCATCGCCAGGAACGTCAGCCCCATCAGCGCGATGGGGACGACCAACTTCTCGTTGATCTCGTTGGCCTGGCCGCGCTGCTCGGCCAGAATCTGGTGGCGCAGGGACCGGGCGCGCGCCATGAGCGCGTCGGCGACCGCGGTGCCCTCCGAACCGGTCATCGCGATATCGGCGACATCCACCAGCTCGGGCACGTCCAGGTCCCGGCTCAACGCACGCAGCCCCTCCCACGCGGGCTGGCGCGCCAGCACGGCGTGGTCCAGGGCCTGGTGGATGGTGCGCCAGATCCAGCTGTCGGCCACCCGCGCCGCCTCCATCAGTGCCGCGTCCAACCCCAGCCCGGCGCGCAGCGACAGCGCCGTCAACGTCAGGTAGGCGGTCACGGCCTCGCGCACCTGCGCCTTGGCGCGGTCCGCGCGCTGACGGATGAGGGCATCGGGCAGCACGAAACCGATGGCCGCCGACGCCGCAGTGAACCCGGCGGGCACCGCGACCGGCAGCGCCGCACCGGTCAGCAGCGCCACGGCCGAGACCAGCATGGGCACCGCCGCCCCGGCCACCAGAGCACCGAGCTTGTAGGCGGCATAGCGGGCCGGGCTGATGCGCGCCAGCGCCAGGCGCTGGCGCGGGGCACGGATCAGGGAAGAGGCGGCCAGGCGCTCCAGGTGCACCCGGGCCCGCGCCCGCCACCCCTCACCCGGCGCACCCTGCTGGGCGGCGGGGGCGTGCACCACCGTCCGCAGGTCGGGATGGACGGGCACCAGACCGGCGACGAGCAGGGTGAGCCCCCACCCCAACAGGGCACCGAGCGCCAGGGGAAGAACAGCCATCACCCCTCCTCGACCAGGAACCGCGGCGCCGGCTGGGGGTGCGTCAGGCGGCGCATCCACACCATGGCCAGCACGAAGCACGCCACCACCGCGGCCAGCGCCACCTGACCGGTGGCCGTGGCGTAGGGGTCCATGAAGTCACCGAACACCGCCAGCACCGCACCGGCCCCCACCGTGAGCAGGATGACCAGCCGCGCCGTCGTGCGGGGCTTGGAGCGCTCGGCCTCGATCTGGCGGTGCATCGCCACCTCGGCCGAGACCAGTTCGGCCAACTGGGTCAGCGCGTGGGCCACCCCCTGGCCGCGGTTGCGGCTGGCCTGCTGCAGCTCCGCGCACACCAGGTCCCCCACCGGGGAGGCCAGTTCGGCGGCCAGGGCCTGCAAGGCGTCAGGGGTGGCCATCCCGGAGCGGATACGCGCACTCAGCCGCGCGAGCTCGGCCTTGATCGGACCCGGGGCCGACCCCGCGCTGGAGATCAGCGCCTGCTCGACCCAGATCCCCGCGCTCAACCGCGTGGCCAGCAGCCGCACCCACTCCTCGACGGCCTCCAAACGGGCGATGCCGAGCTGGGCCTGCTTGCCGCCGCCCAACAGGTAGGGCAGACCCACGACCGCGGCCGGGGCGATCACGATGGCCAGCACCCACCCGGTCAGGGCCCACCCGGCAGCCCCCAGCACCACTCCCGCCGCGCCGAGCGCGAGCTGCCTGCGGCTCACAGGAACCCGCACCCGCCCCCGTCTGCGGGAGGGGGTGCTGCGGGCCAGCCCGGCCACCACGAGCACCACGCCCAACGCCAACCCTGCGCCGCACACCGAGGCGAGCACGCCTATCGGGGTCACCACAGACCCCCGTTCGCCGACGGGGACACCTGGAGCCAGCCCAGGTCGAAACCGGCACGCCGCAACTCCTCGGCGCACTGCGGGACGATGCCGGTGGGCACGGCCTCACCGGTGCCGCCCGGGGTGTGGAACAGGTCGTTGAGCGCGGGACGGCCGCCCTCACCCATCCCCACGACCTCGGCGACATGGCCCACGAACCGCGTCCTGGCGCCGCCCACAGCCGTCTCATCCCACATCTGCAGGTGCACGATCAGGTCCACCGACCCGGCGATCCACCGGTAGGCCACCTCGGGTGCGACCCCGTAGCGTCCGCACAGCACCACCAGACGCTCGACGGCGTCGTGGGCCGAACGCGCGTGCAGCGTGCACATGGACCCGCCGTCACCGGTGGACATCGCGTCCAGCATCGGCACGACCTCGGAGCCGCGCACCTCGCCCACCACGATCCGCGACAGGTTCATCCGCAGGCTGTCGCGCACGATCTCCTGCAGGCTCACCTCACCGGCCGCACGCCCGTCCACCCCGATCTCGGAGCCGCCCTCACGGGCCTGGAAGGCCACCAGGTGCGGATGCCGGCCCAGCTTGTCCAGGTGCAGCTCGTACTCCTGCTCGGCCGTGGCCCACCGCTCGTGGGCGGGGATCAGCCCGGCCAGCGACCGGATCAGTGTGGTCTTCCCACTGTTCTGGCCCCCGCAGACGACGATGTTGCGCCGCGCCCGCACCGCACCACCCAAGAACTGGGCCAGCCCCGGCGTCATCGCCTTCTTGGCGACCAGCTCCTCCACCGTCGCGCTCTGCAGCAGGTGCCGCCGGATCACGACCTGGGGGCGGCGCGTGGTCGCGATGACCGCCGCCAGCCGCGAACCGTCGGGCAGCTCCATGTGCAGCCGCGGGTGGGACGCCGACAGGCTGCGCCCGGCACGCGAGGCGAGGAACTGCAGCTCGGCTACCAGCTCCTCATCGGAGTCGGCCACCGCCGGGCCGCGCACCAGCTGCCCGGACTGCAACCGCAGCCAGGTGGTGTCCGAGCCGTGGATCTCGATGTTCTCCACATCGGCGCGCAGCAGCGGCTGCAGCCGCCCCAGCCCGAACACCGCGTCGAAGATCGCCTGCTGCAACTGGGCCGTGTACGCGCTGGCGGGACGGAAACCTGTACTGACCTGCTCCTGCACCCACGAGGTGACCGTGCGGCGGATGATGTCGCGCCCGTGCTCGCGCTGGTGCGCCTCAGGTACCCGGTGGGAACTGAGCCGGTCCACCACCACGTCGCGCAACTGGCGGACCACGGCCCAGTCCAGCTCCAGCGCCGCACCGGGCAGGACGTCGAGCTCAACCACGGCGGGCCTCCAACGCCACGAGGTCCTCCCCGCCAGTGCGCGTGTGCGCCTGGACCAGATCGCCGACCAGGGCGCGCACGCCCCGCAACAACGCGGACCGGTCCAACCTGCGTCCCCACCGGCCCGACTCCAGGGCCCCCGCCCCCGCCGGGTCGTAGGGCAGCCGTGCGCACCGCTGCCCGAGGGTCCGTTCGATGTCGCGAGCCCCGTAGGGGCCGTCCTGGACGAGCACCGGCAGCACGGGCGCGGCGCAGGACTTCTTCAGCCGGGCGATGACCGGCGCCGTCACGGCCACCGAATCCAGGCGTGCCCGCAGCAGCACGAGTACCGCGTCGGCACGGGCGAGCACCGGCTGAGGGGTTTCGACGCCCAACCGTCCGCAGTCGGCGACCACGTCCAACGACGGCTGGCCCTCCCGCAACTGGAACCCGCACAGCACCTCGGCCAGGTCGGGCCAGGTCTGGGAGAGCGCCCCCGCCGTGGTCGGATCCGACAAGCCCGGCAGCACCACCTTGGTGTGGCCGGGAGGGTCGAGCGAAACCACCTGGGCGGCCACGTCCTTCGACGTCAGCGTGTCCGCCGAGGCGAGATTGAGCAGCTGGTGGCTGCCGGTCAGCGACGGCATGATCCGCGGCCGCAGGTCCCCGCCCGCCGGATCGAGTTCGGCCAACAGCACCGGGCTCAGCCAGGCCAGGGCCATCGCCAGGGCCGCGGTCGACACACCGGGCGAGCCCTTGGCGGAAGCGACACAGACCAGCATCAGCGCCCACCCCCAGCCGGGGACTCCACGACCAGCGCGATACGGCCCGTGGCCACCCGCGCGGCCAACACCGCGCCGTCGGTGTCGGGCGTCTGCACGTCCACCACCGTCATACCGTCCATGTCGGGCTCGCCCACGCGCAGCACGGTTGCGCTCACCGACGCCGGAAGCTCCGTGGGCACCTCCGCGCCCTCACCGGGCGTGCTGACCACCTGCACCACATCACCGGCGCGCAACCCCTGGGCGGGCAGCTGCGAGGGGCGCAACGCGATCGCGACCAGCTGGTGCCCCGGCTCGGGCAGGGCAGACGCATCCACCTTCGACAGTGTCACCAGCTCGCCCGGCACCAGGTCGGCGAGTGCGGTCTGTCCGATCACCGCATCGGCCTGTTCGGCCGGGACCGTCTCCACCGACGCGTCGGCGGACACCTGGGCGAACGCCAGATCCTCACCGGTCACGACCTGGCCCATGGGCACGTCCCGCGCCACCACGAGCACCTGCGATCGGGCCCCCGCCGACTGCACCAGCGCCGCCCCTGCCAGCGCACATGTGGTGATGAGCAGGACCCCCAGCACGATCAGCCAGGGGCGGCGGCGTGCGGGCGGGGCGATCGAGGGGGCCGAGGCGATGTGCTGGTCATCGCTGGCCCCGGTCCGGTGCTGCGGGGAACGCGTCGGCGCGGCCGGCATCGCGGTACCTCTCCAGGAGAACGGGTGGGACAGGAGGGCGGGGAGAGCAGGGGGCCTATTGGACGAGGGCCTGTGCCTCGCTGACGGGCAGCGTCGCCGTCGAGGTCTGGGACAGGGTCTGGCCGCCGGAAACGCCGCTGCCCGCCCAGGTGATCCGCCAGTAGACCGTCGCGGTGATTGTGTACGGGCCCGACCGGCTGGGGCTCTCATAGGTGTGGGTGCACGAGGAGGACGCGCCGCTGGTGTAGGGCCGTCCGGCGTTGTAGCAGGTGACCGATGAGCCGTCTCCCATGTCCCACTCCACGCGGTCGGGGGTGGCGGTGGCGGTCACGCTGATCGACCCGGCTGTCGCGGTGCGGCTCACCGTCGTCCAGGTCTGGTTCTCGACCCACAGCCACACGGGCATCCCCGCGAGCGCTGTCGTGGACGGGTCCGGGGCCAGGCCGATCTCGGGTACGGGCAGCGGCAGCATCTCGATGGCTTGGGCGGCCACCTGGACCGGGGACGTGCCGCCGCCTCCGCCGACCGTGACTGAGCAGGTGGCGGTTCCGCTGTCCACGATCTCGCAGGCGGGTTCGTCTTCGGCGTCCGTCTCGTCTGTGGTGGGGCTGTCGTTGCCCGCTTCGGAGTCGCCGTCCTCGGCGACGATGATGCATTCTCCCTTTGTGTCTGAGCAGATCACGTGGCCATCGGCCGCGGCTGGCGGAACAGCGAGCACGAAGGGCAGGAGCACACCGACCAGAGCGGCTGTGAGAGACGACCGTGTCAGCATGTGCGCCCCTCCTCCGGGCTCATCAGGGTCAGCACCCAGCCGTCGTCGTGCCGTTCGGCGCGCGCGTTGATGACTCGCCGGGAAGGCCCGTCAACGTGTTCCAAGGGCTGTCCGTCCCCGTTGACCGGCTGCCAGGACGTGTCGTCCCAGCAGTCGGTGATGGTCGCAACCGGGGGATCGGCGTCGAGATCCAACCCGGTGACCTCGGGGTCCGAGGTGGGGTCGCCTTCGAAGGTCACCCCGGCCTCCGCGAAGTTCCGGGCGTCGTTGGTGAAGGACTCAAGGGCCTGGCCGCTGCTGAGCTGTTCGAGTTCGACCTGGGCGTCATCTGGGCTGCGCTGGCCTTGCAGCATGTCGATGTAGATGTCATGAGCCGACCGGTAGGCCTCCAGCGCGGCTTCGGCCTGAACCGGGTCGACGGTCGCGGTGCTGCTCGCGTCAGGTTCGTCCGTCGCTTCGGGACCCGTTGGTGTGCTGCACGCGGTGAGGGTGAGCAGCGCGGCAGCCGTGGCCGCTCGCCAGGGGAAGCGAGAGGACTGGGGGACGTGCACGGCACCTCCGTGCAGGATCACGGGAGCTCTGAGGGCTGCTCACCTGGTCGGACAGGGTACGGAGCAAGATTCTAGGAATCGGAAAGTAAAGGACAAGCAAGGGCAAAACCCCACTCGGGAGGGCTGTTGGCGATGCGGAGTCCCTTGCAGGACGGAGTTTCTGGAGTCGCCGGGTGGTCGATTCGAGCCCGACGGGCAAAGGTCACGATCAGAGATCGAAGGCATCACGGTCGCCGTTATCAAGGCTGGCCGGGGCCTGGTCAGGGCATTGCAAGGGCGGGTGGCCCAAGTACGCCGGAAGCAGCGATGGGCTGGCCGGTCAGCAGGGGAGCGCTATATCTGGAGTCTCAGGAGTTGGACTACGTGCGCAACCGGGGCAGCTCAACGAGAGGCGGCTGTTCCGCGTGCCTTCCGAGGCGGAGCCGAGTGGGCGGGTGCCGATGTACGCGCACATCAAGCTGGACATCGAGTACGGGAGCTGCCCCCGGCTGTGTTTCCATCCGGACCTGGGCCGGGCATGGCCAACCGGGTCTACATCGGCTACCTGGGCCGCCACCTGCTCAGCGCACGCACAGCTGATGCACGTTTTGGGAAGTTTGCCCCACTAATGTCGTGCGTCGGCGCCGCGATCCTAGAAGGCTGGACTCCCAGGTTCATCTCGCTGAGCCACGACGACCAGCCAGTTCGTCATCGTCGTCTCCTCGGGGTTGGTCCGGGCGTAGGCCTTCTCCAGCATGTCCAACCTCTGTGCGTGGGTGAAATCGCCGTTGGGGCGGGCGAAGATGGGGATGGACAGCCACGCCTTCCGCTCCGCCATGGCGGTGTGTTGGGTTGTGACTTCGGTGTGCACCACCGTCAGTCCTGCTTCTGTCAGAAAGTGCGTGACGGCTGCCAAGGGAAGCTTCGGTCCGGTGTCGAGCGTGGGTGGCGGGGTGTAGCCGTAGTCCCGGGCGGCGATGCGGTGGATCAATGAGTCCAGTGAAGGCCCGGTACGCCCCTGCCCGTTTGGCTGGGTGAGGCCGGCAAAGCCGGCGCCGATGTTGAACACGAACCGGCCGCCGGGCCGCAGGACGCCGTGGACCGCGGCGGCCACGGCTGACACGTCGGTCTTCCAGATGGCGGAGTTGCACACCACGGCATCGACCTGGTGGGGCGGCGCGTGCTCGGCCAAGTGCTCGGCGGGGGCGGTGACCCAGGACAGGCGTGGGTCGTGCACGATGCGCTGGCCGACGCGTTGCATGGCGGCGGCGTTGTCAAGGGAGATGACTGCGGCACGGGCCGGGGCGAGGTCGAGAATCGCCTGGGCGGTCACGCCGGTGCCACCGCACAGGTCCACGATCAGGCGGCTGTCGGTGAGGCGGGCGCGGTCGGCGAGGTCGCGGCTGGTGGCGCTGTACATGGGGAAGGCGCGGGCGAACGCGGCGTAGGCCTCGGCGTTGGCGTCCTCATCCCAGCCAGTGAGGGCATCCGGCGTCACGACGGCCACCTTGCTTCGCAGGTCGACCGGTGCGGGTCTGGCACGCGTCTTCCTACCAGTGAAAGGCAGACGGGCGCCGCGAGGACACCTTGGCGATGGTGGGATGACGCGTTGGCCCTACACAGGCCCGGTTCCGTCGGTAGGCTGCGAACTCCTCCGCCGCCGTCTCTCATGGAGCTGATCGTGTCGCGCATCGTGGCCTTCCGAACATCGGGTTGTGGAGAGCCTGGCTCTCCGGTTGGTGCGGGGGTGCGCCGTGGCGATCAGTGACACCGAGATCAGGGCGGTCGTGGCCGATTACCTGGAGCGTTACCCAGAGGAGACGGATCTGCTGGCCGAACCGGTGCGGCAACTCACCGCGGGGGAGGGCTTCGCTTCACGGCACACGTTTCCGATGCACGTGACCGTGGGTGCGCTGCTGGTCCGCGGTGATGAGGTGCTGTTGATCAACCACCGCGCCTACGGCGGGATCCTTTTGCAGCCCGGCGGCCACCTGGAGCCGGATGACGTCACGCTGATCGACGCTGCGGTGCGCGAGCTGGTCGAGGAGGCCGACGTCGACCCCAGCCAGGTCGTCCCCGCTTCGCACACCCCCGTCTACGTCGAGTACGGGCTGGTCCCGGCCCGGCCGGCGAAGGGCGAGCCCGAGCACTACCACCTGGACATCGGCTTCTCGTTCGCCGGGCTGGCGCATGTGGATGTGGGCTGTATCCAGGAGTCGGAGGTGACAGGGGCCGACTGGTACCCGCTTGCTGAGGCCGAGCGCCTGGTGGGGCACCGCATCGCCCGAGCGGTCCGAGGGCCGGCCAGCATCGGCTGACCGGACTCGGCCGTCGCCGGGCCGGAGGGCTCACGTTCACTCGAAGGAGGCCTTGCGGTCCCGGGTCCGCTTGAGCTCGAAGAACCCGTCGGCCTCGGCGATCAGAGTCAGGCCGTCCCACAGGCGCCCGGCAGCCTCCCCGCGCGGGGCCGGGGTGACCACGGGCCCGAACAGCGCTGTACCGGCGATGCGCAGCACCGGCGTTCCCACGTCCAGGCCGACCTCGTCGAAGGCCTCGTGGTGTGAGGTCTTGATGCGCTGGTCGAACTCCGTGCTCGTGGCGGCTGCGGCCAGGGCCTCGGGTAGGCCGACCTCGGCGAGGGCCTCGGTGATGACGGTGGGGTCCTCGCGCCGCCGCTGGTTGTGCAGCCGGGTGCCGATAGCGGTGTACAGCAGCCCGAGGACGCCGTCGCCGCGGTGCTCGGCGGCGGCCGCGCACACACGCACCGGCCCCCACGCCGTGTCCATGAGAGCCCGGTAGTCGGCACTGAGCCCTTCGCCTCCGCGCTGGACGAGGTTGAGGTAGGCCAGCGACATGATCCGCCACTGGGCGCGCACCGGCCGGACCTGTTCCACCTCCAGGAGCCAGCGCGAGGTGATCCACGCCCAGGGGCACAGCGGGTCGAACCAGAACGGCACCTCTACAGGTGCTGCGTTGGTCGTCGGCATGGGTGCTTTCCCTTCAGCAGACGGGTGCCGCATCCGCGGTCACAGGTCGAAGAGTTCTTGCTGGGTGGGCAGGTTGGCCTTGGCGGTGCGACCGGCGACCTTCACCAGGTCCGCGAGGTCGTGGAGTTCGCCTGCGCGGTCGGCGGCGTCGATGAGCCGCATGAACACCTGCGCGGTGACGTCGACGTCGGCGTAGGCCCGGTGGCGGTCGGCCGGGAACGGGATGCTGTAGTGCGCCAGCAGGGTGTCGAGCTTGTAGTTGTCCAGGCCCGGGAGGAGGTGCCGGGCGAGCGGGATGGTGTCGAGGAGATCGATGCGCGCCAGTGTCGGGCAGTGCTCGCGCTGGTGGTGGATGATGTTGGCCTCGGTGGTGGCGTGCTGGGCCACCAGCAGGTACCGCGAGTCCGCGGTGAAGCGCCGGTCCAGTGCCCCCAGGGCCTCGGCGGGGGTGGGCGCCGTCGTGAAGTGCTCCGGTGTCAGGCCGTTCTGGATGGTGTTGGCGGACGTGACCGGGGCGAACGCGGGCGGCCGGATCAGGGATGTGCTCCGGCCGGCCTCCCTCCACTCGCCCTGCTCGTGGCGCAGTGCCAGGGCGGCAACCTCGATAGGCTGGGCCGGGTGGCCTGCGGGGGTGGTGGCCTCGAAGTCGATGATCACGAAGGTCGTCGCCTGGAAGGCGGGGTCGCGTGTCAGAGCGCCCATTTCCCTGCCGTTCTGTCGTAGGTTCCGTGGCATCCAGGTGCCGTGGGGCCGGTCGGTCCTGCCGTGTCGCGGGAGATCAGCGTCCGATGAGATGGGTGACGGCCCGGGTGGCGCAGGCCAGGTCCGGGACGTCCCACAGGGCCTGGCCCGTCCAGGTCTGGCTCAGAGACCGGTACAGGTCCGACATCACTGGCACGAACTCCGACGGCAGCGGCGCCGGGGTCGGCCACTGGCTGCGGGGCACGCCTTGGGCGATCAGCCTGCTGGTCGGCACCTCCAGCCCGCTATCCACATACCAGTTCCGTAGCACCTGCTTGCCGCAGTGCACTCCCTGATACAGCAGGCGGCTCTCGTCCGGGGTACCGGGGCTGTCGGCGACCACCAGGCGGCGCTGGTCGGAGAGCAGGAACTCGACCTTGCCGTCGCAGTGGTCCAGTCCGCGCTTGCGAGCGTGGGCGCTCAACGCCTCGTTGACCGCGACCGCCCTTGCGCACATGGTCTGGAACTGGTCATCGTCCAAGGCGGCCAGCCGCTGGGCCTGGGATGCGGTGACGAACCGGTTGGTGTCGTCGAGCATCGTCGCATATTCGATGATCGGGCGCGGGAGCTTCTCACCGACTGCGGGAGCGGTGTCCAGGCTCAGGTCAGCCAAGGTCAGCGCACCGGAGGAGAGCCGTCGGTGCACGGAGCTGCCCTGGGGGAGCTCGTTGCGGAACAGGACCTGAACCGGGATCAGGCGGTTGGCCTCGTCGGTCGGCGGCGGGCTGGTTCCGGGGGCCGGGAGGCGGCCGAGGTCGAACTCGATCCGGTTCGGGGGAATGAACCGGCGAAAGTGTGTGGAGATCCCCGCCTCCTCCAGCAGAGCGAAGTTGAAGGCGGCCATCCGGCACGTCGCTTCGCCCTTGCCGGGGATCGCGTCGGGCATCCGACCGTAGTGGAACACCGTGTAGTGGTCGGTGTAGGTGAAGACGCCGATGCCGGTGCGGTTGGGCGTGGGCGGCTCGACGACGTGCAGGTTCTTGGTGGAGTGCAGGACAGGCATCAGCGGGCTCTCTGGAGGCGGCGGCCGGGGGCCGTCATCGGGCGGACTGGGTCGGTTGTCGCGTCGCGGTCGCGGGTGCCAGGTGGCCGTCCACGACGGTGAGCACCTGCATGCCAGCGGCGTGGGCGGAGGCGATGCCGTCGGGGGCGTCGTCGACAGCCAGACAGGCGTGCGGGGGGACGTCGAGCCGTCGGGCGGCCTCCAGGTACAAGCCGGGGGCGGGTTTGCCGTGCGGAGCGTCCTCGCGCGTGACCACCGCGGCGAACAGCGGCGCCAGGCCCAGCGCGTCGATCCCGGGCTCGACCAGGAAGCGGCTGGCACCTGAGGCCACGGCGCAGGGCAGGCGGTCGCGGTGTGCGGCGTGCAGGAGCGCCACGACGCACGCGATGGGGATGATGGTGTGCACGGCGGCCAGCAAGTGGGTGCGGCTGGCGTGGATGATCTCCTCGTGGGGCAGCTGCCCTCCACCGGGGAGGGCGGTGAGCAGGTCGTGGATGGACAGTCCCGCGTGGCGGCGGTACCACCCCGCGTCCAGGTGCACACCGTGCGGGCGCAGCGCCGCCCGCAGGGCCTGCTCACGGCCGTAGGTGTTGTCAGCGACGGTGCCGTCGAAGTCCAGGACCAGGGCCCCGATACCGGCGGGGAGTTGAGGGGCGCAGCTGTCTGCGCCCGGGCAGGCCCCTGCGTGGGCCGCGCTCACGCGGAGACCGGTTCCGTGCGCTGCCCGCAGCACAGGCAGGGCGCCTGCGCGCCTTGGAAGGGTTCGCGCATACACCCCAGGCCAGTCCCGGTGCCGAGGATCCAGGACTGGATGCGCTCGGCCGCCTCGTACTCGTCGACGAGGCGCCGGTCGATGATGCGGTAGCGCGCCGGGTCGGTGGCGGCGAGCCGCTCATACAGGGCGCACGCGGAGCGCATGAAGTCGGCCTGTTCGGGGGTGAAGGTGCGCTGGTCGCGCCGCTGGGCGCGCACGACGGCCTGGTCGGCGTCGTCGGTGACCAGGATCGTCAGGTCGGGCAGGGGCCGGTAGGAGGAGGCGAGTTCTACCAGCGCGGTGGCCGTGGCCAGGGCGGCGTCCGCATCGCCTGGGTGCAGGAGAAGGGCCTGGCATACGGCTGTGGTGTCGATGCTGCGCCCCTCCACGACGGCGCGCCCGCGGGTCAGGTCGGGCAGAACGGTGTCCAGGTCGTGGCGTTTGATGGCCAGCAGGAGCAGGGCTTCGGCCATGGGGGTGCCCGAGCGCAGGAACGGGTCGCCGGCGCTGGCCTCGCGCAGCGCCCCCAGCAGGTTCTCGCCGAGTCCGTGGCGGCCGTGCTCGCGTTCGGAGAACTCGTCGAGCATCAACGGCTGGTCCGGAGCGGGCAGGGTCTCGACGGCGCGGTTGGTCAGGTAGGTCTTGCCGACACCGTTGATGCCCTCGGCGGAGATCAGCGGGCCCCGGTCGCATGTGGGGTGCACGGTGGTGGTCATGGGTTTCGTCTCCCTCGGTCGGCGGTGGGGCGCTGATCACCTGGCCCAGGCGGTGGCCTCGCGGATAATGACAGCGGCGTAGCGGTCCAGGTCCGGGGCCCTGTCGTGTTCGGTCAGGACCACGGCGAGCGTGCGGTCCAGGATCTGGGCGGCTCCGCGGCACGGCGCCCGCCCCGGGTCGGTGAAGGCGGGCCTGGTGTCGCAGGGCACGAGGCGGAAGGTGCCGGTGGAGCTGGGTACCCCCCGCGAGGCGAGGTGCTCGGCGAACGCCCGGGGGCGGGGCAGGTCCAGGTGCAGCAGCGGGGCGTAGGCGTTCCACTCCTCCCCCCGGGCCGGGGCCAGGCGGCGCAGGCCGAGTGCGTGTTCCAGGGCGTTGAGCAGGTGGCGCGTCTGGGCGCGGCGCAGCTGGACCAGCTCGTCTAGGTGGTGGAGGTTGGCCGAGGCGATCGCGGCCAGTGGGGCGGCCAGGCGGGCGTTGGTGGCCGCACGGGACTGTGGGACCTGGCCCTGTGGGGGCGGCTGCCAGTGGCTGCGCCACGCACGGGCGTGCTCGGCGACCTCTGGGCGGCCGGTGGCCAGGAACCCGCCCTCGCTGCTCCACAGGATCTTGCCGTCCTTCATGCTGAAGCAGCCCGCGGCGCCGACGGTGCCCGCCCGGTGGCCGTCTCGGGTGGTGCCGATGGCCTGCGCGGCGTCCTCCACGACGATGAGCCCGTGCTCGGAGGCGAAGCCCGCCAGGGCGGCCGGATCCCCCATCCGCCCCCACAGGTGCACCGGGACGATCGCGCGGGTGCTCCCGGTGACCTTGCGGGCGGCGTCGTCGTAGTCCACGTCCCACGTGGCCGTGTCGGAGTCGACGAACACCGGGCGCGCCCCCAGGGCCACCACGGGGGCCGCGCTCATGGCGACGCTCAGCGCCGGCACCAGGACCTCGTCGCCCGGCCCGATACCGCACGCCGCCAGCGCGGCGTGCAGGGCCGTGGTGCCGGAGGAGACCGCCACCACGTGCGCGACCCCCAGTGCCTGGGCGAGCGTGTGCTCCAGGTCCGCGGCGGCCGTGCCGCCGCTGGGGTCGGGCATCTGGTCCAGGACGGGGGCGAGCCGGTCAGCGATCAGCGGCGCGCGGTCGGGGATGGGTGGGAGCGTCACTGGGTGGCCTCCCCGTTCAGCATCCGCGGCAGGTCCATGAGGGGCCACATGTTCACGCAGTCCCGGCTGAACAGGTCGCAGTCCGTGCACGCGGGTCGGTCGGCGAACAGCGTGCGCGCGTCGGCGCCGCGGATGGTGCGCCGCGCCTCGGGCGGGGTGGCGGCGATACGCCGGTCGGAGGGGCAGTCCCACACCGACCCGTCGGGCTGGATGAAGAACAGGCGCGCCCCGCCGAAGCAGCCGGGTACATGCCCGCTGTCGTGGGTGGAGATCGCCTCCACGAACCGCCGCGCGTAGGAGGTGTCCGGCAGGGCCAGGCCGGCCGGTTCGGCGTAGAGGCGGTCGAGCTCATCGGCCACGGCCGCTACATCTTCCGGCCGGTGGGCCAGCTCCTCGAACAGGGCGTGGCCGGGCGCCAGGGAGATGGGCTGGGGCACGTAGTAGTCCACGCCCAGGTCGGCGGCCAGCCGTGCCATGCCGGTGATCTCCTGGGGGCGGGGGCGCATCACCACGGTGTAGATGCCCACCCGCGGTACCGGACCGGTCCCTCGGGCCCGGAGTAGGGCCTCGATGCCCTCCAGGACCTGGTCGTAGCCGAACCGGCCCGATCGGGAGGGCCGTAGCCGGTCGTTGGTGGAGGCGTCGGCGCTGTCCAGGGACACCGACACCCCGTCCACACCGAGGCCGACGAGGCGCTCGACCACGTGGGGGCGGGTGAGCGGGATGCCGTTGGTGGCGATGACGACCTGGCAGCCGGCCTGTTTGATGAGCGCGATCACCTCCAGGGCGCCGGGCCAGTCCAGCGGCTCGCCGCCGGCGATGACCACCCGCTCGACCGGGGAGTCGGGCAGGGTGCGAACGAAGTCCTCGATCGCCTGGGCGGGCAGGTCGGTGCGCGACAGGTGCGACAGGACCCCGATCTGGTTCGGCGGTGCGGCCTTGTGCTCGTCGATGGTCCCGAAGTAGCAGTGCGGGCAGGCGAACGCGCACGGGGAGCGCAGCCCCCACAGCAGGGTGACGTCACGCGACACGGGCCACCTCCCGCTCCCGGAGCAGCTCGCGGACCCTGTGTTCGACGGCGCTGGCGGTCTCGTGCGGTGGCCACCCGGTGGTGTCGATGGTCGTGTAGCGGTCGGGCTCGTCAGAGGCCAGCACATGGTAGAGGTCGTCGGTCCGGTGGATCACCTCCAGGTTCCTGGGTGCGAGCGTGCGGCCGATCCGGGCGGCGAACCGGTCGGTGCACACCGTTCGGTCGCCGGTGAGCCACACCGTGGCGTCGGGCAGGCGAGACCACGCGCGGGCCGTGGAGAGCACGTACCGGGCCAGCGCCGCCGGGTCGGTCTCCCCGTAGTGGTCGGCCAGGATCGCGGCCTGGCACACGGCGACCGAGTCCAGGCCGCGGTCCTCCAGGACCACATCGACCCCGGCCGGGTACCGGTCGGCGAGACGTTCGGCTTCGCGGACCTTGAGCGCGAGCAGGGCCAGGGTCTCCACGACGGGGTGGCCGGTGCGCAGGCACACGTCCCCGTCGGCCGCGAGCGCGGCGATGACCCGACCGGGCAGGGTGTCCCCGGCTTGGTCGGTGAGCTCGTCCAGCAGCAGGCACCGATCGCCGAGCGCGGCGGCCGCGGCTCGGGCGGCGGTGGACTTGCCGACGCCGTTGATGCCCTCGACGCTCACCCAAAGCGGGCGCGGGGACGGATCGGTGCGGGGCGGGGGAGCGGTCATGGTGTCCTTCCACGCATAGGGATCTGGCCGGTCGCCGGGCCGTCCCCGGCGGTGCAGGGGCGGGGGCTCTGCTTCAGCGCTCACGGATGCCGCCCTCCCAGGGGAAGACCACCCACCCGCAGGTGGTCTGGCCGATGTAGGTGATGGCCGTCTCCGCGGGCTGCGCCTGGGTCCAGTTGTCGGTGTTGACCGCGCACACCGCGGTCCGCACCCGCCCGGCGCCCGCCTGGGCCACCAGGCGCGCCGCGACGGCCAGGGTGTGCCCGGTGCCGGCGACGTCATCCACGATGAGTACGTCCCGGCCGACCAGGTCGCCCAGCGATGCCGGGTTGACCACCACCGGCTGGTCCGTCTTGGCGGCGTGGTGGCTGTCGTCGGCGGTGTGGGTGACCTCGATGGCGCGCACGTCCCTGACCTGGAGGCGGTGGGAGAGCCACACGGCGGGTACCGCACCGCCGCGCAGCACGGCCACCAGCGTCTGGGGGGTGCCGTCGTGCCCGGCCGCCTGGGCGATCCGGTCGACGCTCTCCCCGATCCGCTGCCACGTCAGGTGCACGATCGCACGGCCCTGAGTGTCGAGTGCCGAGGTGAGGTGCGTCGTCACGAGAGCCCCCACTGGCTTGTGGCCAGGGTCAGGAAGCGCTGGGCGAGCGCCGGGTCCTCTTCCAAACGGCCGCGGTGCTCCAGCGTGGTGGTGCGGGCCGCTTCCATCCGCACGCCCCGCATGCTCATGCACAGGTGGGTGCCGCACACGGCGACGGCCACGTCCTGGTGGCCCAGGGCGTGGGTGATCGCGTCGGCGACCTGGCGGGTGAACCGCTCCTGCACCTGCAGGCGCCCCGCGTGCGCGCGGGCGATCCGCCCGAACTTGGACAGGCCCAGCACTGTGGCATCGGGCCGGTATCCGGCCGTGACCTGCAGGTGCATCGGCAGCAGGTGGTGCTCGCACAGCGACCACACACTCATACCGGAGACCACGACCAGCTGGTCGCTCACCTGGGACTCGGCGAAGCACCTCGCCGCAGGGACGGCCTCCGGGGACAGGAAGTCGCGGTACCAGGCCGCGACCCGGCCCGGGGTGTCGGCCAGACCCTCCCGGTGGGGGTCTTCCCCGAGCGCGGCCAGGAGCTGGCCGACCAGGTCAGCGATGCGGTCGACGTCGACCGGTGTCCGCCCACCGGGACCGGTAGAACAGGAAGGGGGTGCGCTCTGTCCGGGGGGCGGGCTGAGGGTATGCGTCATGGGCTGGGGCCTCGCTTCCTAGGGTGCGGGCGAACGATCAGGGGGTCAGCGCCCGCGTAGCTCGGCGAACGCCATCACGTGTAGGCGCTGGGCCAGGTTCCAGCGGCGGGCCGCGACGGCGTCGGCGAGTACACGGGTGGTAGCGATCAACTCCTGCGGGGTGGTGCCCTCGGGCATCACCCAGATCGGGGCCAGCCCGTACCGGTCAGCGAGGCCAGCGATCTCTTCCAGGTCCGCCTCGGTACGGGCGACGAACTTGAACACCGCCCTGCCGCTGGCCGCGAACGCAACCAGCGCCGTGGGGGCGAGCCGTTTGCTCTCGGCGACACCGGAGTTGGCAAGTTTGGGGCTCACGTTGAACCGGACACCCTCGACCAGCAGGTCGGGGCCGGGGGCGATGGTGCCGTTCGTCTCGAACTCGACCCGCTTGTCCCCGTCCAACAGCCCGCGCACCAACACCGCCAGGGGCTGCTGTTGGATCAGCGGCTCGCCGCCGGTGATGACGACCAGCTCCACGTCCGAGGAACGCGCCCACTCCAGCAGCTCCCGCACCGTCTGCCGCGACGACTCGGCATGCGGGTCGAAGCGGGCCCAGTCCCAGGTGTAGGGGGTGTCGCACCAGGAGCAGGTCAGGTTGCACCGTGACAGGCGGATGAACAGAGCCGGCACGCCGCAGCTCGGACCTTCCCCCTGGAACGTGGGCTGCTCGACGCCGAACGTCTCGGCCACGAGCAGCCGGGGCGGTTGCTCTGCGCCCGCGGGACTCACTGGGGCTCCACATCGAAGCGCGCCCAGCTACGGGCGGTCTCGCGGACTCGGATGGCGACCAGTCGGCCGGGGATCTGTGGCTCGAGGTGGTGGATGAACCATCCGGCCAGGAAGCGGGCCAGGTTCTCGGAGGTCGGCTCGACGGGCAGGATCTCGTGCAGGTTGTGGTGGTCGAGCTCGGTGTCCAGGAACGTCTTGAACGGTGCGAGGTCACCGAAGTCGGCGACGAAACCGGGGCCGGTCAGGGCGGGGGCGTTGAGGATAACTTCGACCTGGTAGCTGTGCCCGTGCTGGCGTGAGCACTTGTGGTCGGGCGGGAGACTCGGCAGGCGATGCCCGGCCTCAAAGGTGAAGGTCTTGCCGATGGTGAAGGTTCCCGCGGGGAGCGGGACCACGGCCTCGTCGAGCATGTGGCGTCCTTCGGATCTGGGAGGGGCGCGTCTGGGGCGGGGTCTTCCACCGGTCCTCGGAGCGCGGGGGCGGTCACGTGGCAGACAGCCTGAGCCCGTTCCCACCTCTCGGACAACCGTGAGAATCCACGGGCCGGAGCTCATCCGTCACACCTCTCCCAGCAGCCGTGACGTCTCACGGATTCGCCCCCAAGGCACTGCGTGGGTCACTACGCTCGGTGCGACCGAGCTACCCCGGAGGTGGGCATGAGCCAACACCATCCCTCCTGCGCCAAGCGGTTACGCGAGCGCGCCCAAGACCAAGGGCTCGACCTCGCGGCCACAGCGCAGAGCATCCACCAGTGCTGCCACGTGAGCCGTCTGCGCGCGCACCGGCTGGCCCGTGGTTGGACGCAGGCACAAGCCGTCGAGCAGTACCGGCGGTTGGCAGCACAGGTCCCCGGAGCCGCCAAGATGGACGCCGACCAACTCAGCCGGTGGGAGACTGGTGCCTACAGGCCCCGGGCCCGGACCATCGACCTGCTGTGCCGGCTCTATGACACCAACGCCCACGAACTGGGAATGGCTGGCGACTACCGCACCAGCGCCCCTGAATCGACGCGCCAGCCCGCGTGGCTGACGCCCGGACCGGCTTCCGCAGAGCCGTCCGGGTCGGCACTGGCGGCGGCCGAGCAGCGAGCCGATCGGGCACGCCGGGGCTTGGACCGCACCCTGGCCCAGGCCAGCCTCACCCCGGTCCAACTGGACCTGCTCGACGAACGCCTGGCGTGGGTGCGATTCCAGTATCTGCATGAGCCGCCCGCGCCCATGCTGGACATCCTCCTGGCCGACATCGACGAGGTCCACACCCTGCTCACCCAGCGCCAACCGGCCACCGTCCAGGCACACCTGGCGGAGATCACCGCCTTACAAGCCACCCTGGTCGCCGATGCGTTGATGAAGCTCGGCTGCCTGCGTCAGGCCGTGGCCTGGTTCACCACCGCCCGGACCGCCGCCGACGAGAGCACCACCACCGAGCTCCGGGCACGCGTGCGCGCCCAGGCCGCAATGCTGCCCTACTACTACGGGCCCCTGGACACGGCCATCACCCTGGCCCGTGACGCCCGGATGCTCTCCCGAGAAAAGCCCACAGCCACCGGCGCCTTCGCCGCAGCCGCCGAGGCACGCGCACTGGCCCGGCGCGGTGACCGTGCCAGAGCCCAAGAGGCCATCGCCCTGGCGCGCACGATGTTCGAGCGATGCACGCCCGGCCCCACCGATGACGCCTTCGCTTTCCCTGAACGGCGCCTGCTGCTGTACCTGAGCGGCGCCTACACCTACCTGGGCCAGAGCCAGCAGGCCCAGCAGGTCCAACACCGGGCGCTGGCCCTGTACCCGAACCAGCGCGGCATCGACCCCGCCCTGATCCGTCTGGAAGAGGCCATCTGCCTGGCCCGGGACCGCCACCTCACTGAGGCCTGCGACCTGGCCCAGGACACCTTCTTGTCGGTGGCCGATGAGCACCGCACACCGCTCTTGGCCGCCCGCGCCCGCGATGTCCTGGAGGTCCTACCATCGGCGATGAGATCTGCCCGAGCGGCCCGCCAACTCAGCGACGCCCTGTGCCTTCCGGCCGCCACGAGGTGACGGTCACCGCCGATCGGAGAGACTGTTGAGAGCACCGGCCCCCCTGCACGGCGGTTTCGCCGCATCCGAGATGCACCGCGTCCTGACCCGGGTCTGCGCTGCCCTGGGGGTGGAGGACAGCGGTGCCGAGCTCTTGCGTGGCCACACCAACGCGGTCGTGCGCCTGAAAGCGGCGCCCGTCGTCGTCAAAATCGCTCGGAAAGGCACTTCGGCCGCCTCGGTAGCCACCACCGTGGCGTGCGTGCGCTGGCTCATGGACCAGCGCTTCCCCACGGTGCCCCTGCACCCAGGAATCAACCAGCCGCTGGTCATCGACGACCATCCCGTGACGGTGTGGACCTACCTGCCCCAGCACGGCGTCACCATCGACGCCGTCGACCTTGCCGTCCCCCTGCGGGCACTACACCAGCTCCCGCCCCCGCCGGTGGGGCTGCGGGGTCTGGACAACCTTGCCGCGATTCGTACTTCCCTGACGGCGATCACCACCCTGCCCGCTGGCGACCTGGAGTTCCTGCGCGAGCGGGCCGATCAGCTGCAGGCCGCGTTGGCAGGGGTGGACTTTGCGCTGGAGGCGACCGTGCTTCAGGGCGACCCCCAGCACCGCAACGCCCTGCACGAGAGGGGGCGCACGGTGCTGTGCGACTGGGACACCCTGGCCTGGGGACAACCGGAGTGGGATCTGGTGACCTTGGAGATCCACTGCCGCCGATTCGGGTACGGCCGCGCCCACTACTGCAAGTTCGCTGACGCCTACGGATTCGACGTGACCGCCTGGCCGGGGTACCGCGTCCTGCGCGGTATCCGAGAGCTGCGCATGGTTACCACGAACGCCCGCAAGGCGAGCCACACCCCGGGCAGCATTACCGAGGTGCGCCGCAGGATCATCGGGCTGCGTCAGCAAGACGAAGACCTGGAATGGAACATTCTCTAGCAAACGCAGCCACCGGGCCTCGCTGGGCGTTCCCCCATGAGTGTGGACACCTGATGATCAGGCAGTGAGCTCTAGACCAACCGCTCTCTGCTCGTAGACGAGCGGGCTCAGGTAGCCGTTCGCCGAGTGCCGCCTGCGGGTGCTGTACCGGCCGATCCAGGCGAACATCGCCAGGCGGGCCGCCTGCTGGACGGCGCCTCTGGGCGGCCTTCTCAGCGCCAGGCTGCCCGCGAGCTCACGACAGCTCTCTGAGAACGCCGAAGCCGACCTCGGGCCACGTCAGATCGATCCTGTGATGAGCACTGCCCCCACGCCTGCTTCCAGGACGAGGAAGTCAATCTCGTTCAAGACGGGGCCGAGCGTTTCCGGTTCGATCCCCGACATATCGGTGGCGTAGATGCCGAAGCGTGTGATGCGAGTGCGGATGGAGGGGGACGGCTCGCAGCCGTCCCCCGCTTACGTCGTGCACCCCCCGTTCTCAGCCCGCAGCCGCCCGTTTCTGCTCCAACGGTGGTTCCTGACCGACTGCTGTTTCGGGCTGACTGTTGCCGCCGTCGACAAGGATCTCCAACAGGTCGGCATCCGTGTCGACGTCGAGTTCGCCTTTGCGCAGAGCGGTGAGCAGCCACGCGTGGTGGCTCCTGTCCGGCTTCCACTGGAACCGTCCGCTCGGCTCCGGGACGGTCACGGTGGCCACCGGAACGGATTCACCGGTGTCCAGGTCGACCAGATGGCCGTCGCTGTCCAGACGTTCCGCCAACAGGTCCAGGTAGGCGGGCCGAACATGGGTGCGTAGGGCTTCCGGATGGTGTTCGAGGATCCACTCGACCACATCCGGGTTGGCCAGGATCGATGGATCGATGTCCTTGACAACCTCTGTGGGAGCCGTGCGCTCCACGTAGGCCGTCACCGCCGAGTTGTCCCACGTGATGCGGGGCTTGGGCTGTTCGAAGCTGAGCCTGCCCAGCGTCACGCCGTCGGGCAGGCGCGCCACCAGGTTCTGCACCCCGGCCCGGGCATAGGGGGACAGGGCCGTCTGGGCGTGGTCGCGTGCGCTGTTGAACTGCTCGTTGGCCTCGTCACGGACGGCTCGCCGCGAGGCGACGTTGAGCACCTCAGCGGCCATCTGCCCGGGGCCGAGCGGGGCCGGTTCGCTCACTTGTCCTCCTGTTTCGGGGCCGGTGGCATCCCGTGGCGGGAAGCGATCTGCTCGGCCAGACTCCGGTTCTGGGACTTCACCGTGGAAGCGGCTGTCTCTGATGTGTCCTCCTTCGCCGACGGGACCACCGCCAGGTCCGTCGGCTTCCTGGGGGCCGAACGTTCGGTGAGCTGTGCCTCGCGCTGCCGTGCCTGCTCCATCAGTTCGGTGACGGTGTCCTCGGGCAATTGGCCATGGGCACGGGCTTCGTCGACCTCGGCCACCACGACCTTCAGAGCCAGGGCGTTGCGTGCTCTCTCGATCCGTGTTCGGAGCTCGTGGATGTGGCGCGGTGACAGATCAGAGGGCTGCCGGGGCGTGTGAGCGAGCGGCCCCTTACGGCGCTCGCTGGGCATGACGGCCCGGATGGCACGCCCCCAGGCGGCCGTCTCGGCGTTCTGCAGTTCCGCGTCCTGGGTGTACTCGGTGCGCCCGGGGAAGGGGGTCCAGGCGGTCCCGATACCGGGCAGGGGATCGTCCGCGGACCGGTAGGCGGCGGCGGTGTAGACGAGGAACGTCCGTTTGACCGCTCGGCCCTGCTCGTCGGTGCCCTCGATGTGCTGGATGCGGTAAGGCTCCGCGGGGTTCAGCGGCCCGAGGGCGCCGTCGGGGTACTCGCGCAGGAACCGGGTCAGCCGTGCGTTGACGTCGACGTACCCGTCGTCGTGTTCGGTTGTAGTCACCGTGTCCTCCTCATGGTCGCTTTGCACATGTGTCAACTATAGATTAGAAAGTATTCTAAAGTTGTCAATGGGTGGAGGTTCCACCCACTCGAAGGAGGACTATGACCATGGCGACAGGACCCGAGTTCTACTACGTCCAGACCCAGGTCACGAGCGCGCTGGGAGACACTCAGCAGGCGCTCTTCGCGCTTCCCTGTGATCCGTCCACACCCGGCCCAGGAGCCACCGTTCGTTCCGAGGGAGAGCCGGAAGGAGGCGCGGCCTACGGGACCCTGCTCTGGAGCGATGCCGGCGTGCTGTACCTGGTCGGTGTCGTGCCGCAGTGGCGTCGCCAAGGCATCGCGACGGCCCTATGGAAGAAGGCCCGAGAGATCTCCGAACTGCCACTGGACCGGGCACCACTGCGGACCGCGCTGGGAGAGGCGTGGATGTTCTACGGGCTCGGTATCGATGCCCCGTTGGAACAGCTCAACGGTCCCTTCACCAGCCGCGGCGAAGCAATCGGGGCAGAGCAGCGGCAACTCGCCCTCGACGACGAGGAAGCCACAGCGGAGCGGATCCTCGCCCTGCTGGGGGCGGTTCCGGAGGCTCTGCCGCACATCAGGGCCATGTGCGCGCCCACCCAGGAAGACGCCTTCGCCCGAGCACGCAAGCTTCAGCAGGGCGAATCGTGACGACGTGAAAGGAGCGGATTCACGGGTGTTCTCGCACCATCGGGCTCCCTTGGCGCAGCTATCGGGGTGTTGCCAGCAACCGCAAGGCGAAGCTGCGGGCGTGGGGTGCCAGGCGTGCGTGCAGTGGATCGCGTTCGGCCGCTTGGACGATCTCGGCGCAGATGATCAGATGCGCCAGCCGCCCTTCGTCGCTCTCCAGAAGGTCGGCGAAGGGCGAGCGGACCTCGGCGGCGGTCTCGGGTTCGGGAAGGGCGTAGGCATGCAGAACGGCGGCGTCATAGCCCAGCGGAGCCAGGCCCCACCCCTCCCAATCCAAGAGCATCAACGGGTCCCGAGTCAGGTTCGCCCAGTGCAGATCCCCGTGCGCGGCCGTCCACGTCCGTACGTTCAGGTCCACCTCGGCATCAGCGATCTCGGGGATGTAGCGGGGGATGCGGTGGACGAACGCCTGGGAGAACACCTGTCGGCCCTCGGGCACTGGAGTAGCCCGCAGAGCGGCCAGGGCGCGGCGCAGGTCGTGCCACCACCGGGTGTCGTTCTCCACAGGACCGGCCAGATCGGGGGTCTGGGACACTGCTGTTCCCGGAAGGCGCTCCCACAACAGCGCCTGGAACACGGGCCCCGTACCCCAGGTGTGCTCGGCGAGCAGGCGTGGCCGGGGGACGGCTCCGCCCAGCAGTGCGTCGGCCAGTGCCGGGCCCTCCCACACCTTCCCGCCTGGCTGAGGCGCGGACATGACGCGCAGCCACACGGGTGCGCCCTCGGCGGTGGCGGCCGGGCCACTGAGGGTCCGGCCACCCACTCCGTGGTGCCACGCCACCGTCACGGGCGCGGTCAGGTTCAAGAACGCGGCCGCGTGGTGCCACGCCTGGTGTAGGTCAGGGGTGGGTGAGGGGGAGGAGGGGGTCACTGGGGTCCTTGAGCTGGTGCTTGGTCAGGGACAGGCCGCCCCGCCCGTTGAGTGCTTTGCACTCGACGTGATGACCAGTATTCCGTTCGGCCCGGGGGCTGAAGCGGTCACCAGCGGAGCAGCCCAAGATTTCCCAGATTCTTTCTGGAAATGAAAGAGGTATCTTTGGTGACGTGATGGTTTGAGGCATATTTTCTTATTTAGCACTTCGGGATATTTTGGGATCTTCTCTATGTGGAAATCACTTGGGCCTCTCCTGTGGTGGTTTTGGAAGTTTTCCAGTCAACTGGAACTCAGAATCATCTTCAATGCGGACAGGAGAGGCCCTGTTGTCAGGTTATATCAGGAAGTTCATTGCTCCTGGTGTCAAGGGGTAGGAGGGATCTCGACTGGTTATGATTATGAGTACCAGTAAAAATTGCACGGCTGATTCCGCTGTTGCATGTGAGGGGGATCATGGATCGCGCGCTTCGCATATGTGTCCATCGTCCTGGTTCGTTTGGCGGATGGGCGCTCCCGGTTTGCGTCGGTGCGCTCGCGGCTACCTGGGGGATGGTGATTGTCCTAGTTGTGGTGCTAATTAATGTTTGATGGATCATGTGGCATTTCTCTGCAAAGAAGGCATGGATTGCGATAGGCGTGGTCAGTTTGGCTGCGGTAAATTCCTATATTTAATGTGGACGGCCCCCTTGGGAGCCGTAGACAGCTCTAGGTGACGGTGCCGCTGTTCGCCGTGAGCTTCCTTCAACGGGGACGGCTCCTCAGGAGCCGTGGACACTCCGGCTATCCCGAACACGCACATCCCGGTCGCGTACCTTCAACGTGGACGGCTCCTATGGAGCCGTGGACACTCGGCCGCGACACCAACGGCCGCCACGAGTGGACGGCCCTTCAACGTGGACGGCTCCCAGGAAGCCGTGAACACCCGAGGTGGGTGACCGTGTGGGAGCCCAGCGCGTCCCTTCAACGTAGACGGCTCCCAGGAAGCCGTGGACACGCGACCACCAACCCCGACTCGCCCGCGCACTGGCTCCTTCAACGTGGACGGCTCCTATGGAGCCGTGGACACCTCGGCGCCGGTGGGGTTGCACTCCTCCCAATCGTGCCTTCAACATGGACGGCTCCATCGGAGCCGTGGACACCGCAGGACCGTGTTCGCGCTGTCGAGGAGTTCGTAGCGCCTTCAACATGGACGGCTCCATCGGAGCCGTGGACACGTTCTGGTGGGGGATGTAGGCGACGGTGGCCTGCCCGGTCCTTCAACATGGACGGCTCCTATGGAGCCGTGGACACACCCCGCGCCGGGCTTTTCTCGTGCCCGGACACGACCCTTCAACGGGGACGGCTCCTATGGAGCCGTGGACACTGTCGGGGTGGATACGGCAGGGGCGGTCACTCACCGACCTTCAACGGGGACGGTTCCTATGGAGCCGTGGACACAGAATTTGAGCTGGGGAAACGCTGAAATATCGATGCAACTGGCCCCACGACGGCCTTCTTTTTGGGTGTTTTGTGGTGATTCAGGGCTGAGAACCTCCCCGGGATTCGGTGGGCACTCATGGTTCGCGGTGGCCGGACTCGGCCAATTCTCCCCGAAACCCATCGGCCCCGGGTGCCCTCAGGCGATGCTGGATACCCAGATACCCCGCCTTCGCCGATTGTCACCATCGGCTTCTAAGGTGCCGCACATTGTCAGCGAACCGGGTGCAGTCTGCCACCTGGCGCCGACAACCAGCCACCTCTGCAGGCGACAGAACGGAGACAACGATGTCCCAGAACGTCCTCAACCACCTGTTGGCCGCTGTCGGACCCGATCGGCCTTGGGCCGGGGTGTCCATGCACGCCGACTACCGGCCCGCCGCAGGCGACAAGGTGTTCCCCCCGACCTACCCCGTCGACAAGAACTCCTCGGAAAGCCCGTACCTGATGGAGAAGCGGTGGATGGCTGGTGAGAGCTCACCCAAAGATGTGGTGGTGCTGGACCAGGTCCCCAGCCAGGCCAACCGTGTCGAGACCGCGCTGTTGGAAGCCCGTGACGAAGACCGTATCCGGTTGCCGTTGTTCGAGTTGACCGCCACCACATCGCGCGGGGCTGAGCGGATCACGTCCCTGGAGATGCCGCACCGGTTCGCCGACGCCTACCTGCGTGACAGCGAATGGGACGGGGTGCGCTTCGACAAAACCGACACGGGCCGACGCCTTCGCGAGGCCACTGTTCGCGATGTGCGCGCGCTGTTCGAGTTCTCCCCCGAATCACTGGTGCTCGGCGCCTGGGACTCCCACCGCAAGGGCCGCCAGGCCAAGTTCCCGCGCACTTACTCCTCTTCCATGGTCGGCTTCGATCCGGAGATCGGCGAGCGCCGTGGTGGGCGCATGGACCCGACGAACCTCACCGGGGCAGTCGCCGACTCCAGCCAAGCCGACTGGGAGTACGCACCCCCGGGTGAGAAGAAGACCAAGGGGCAGAGGCTGAGCGAGTTGGGCCACGGCAACATCGCTCCCAACTACGCGCACGGCGGAGTAGCCATCACCGGCGCTCAGCGGTCGGCGTGGCTGTCGCTGGCCGCGCTGGCCCGGCTGCGCTTCGGTGACGCCTCTCATGAGGCAGCGCGCCTGGCACGGGCCACGCTGGCGGCGTTGGCGCTGGCCGGGGACCGGCTGGCGTTCGGCGGTCCCTCGGTGTGGCTGCGTTCGGGCTGTGACCTGGTGCGCACGGGCCACCGTCTGGCCTTCGAGGGCGAGGACGGCAAGGCCGAAGAGGTGTCCCTGACCGCCGGGCAGGCGATTGAGGTCTTCCACGAGCTGAGGGACCGCACCGACCGGGCCGGGATCGCCATGTCGGAGCAGACCATCGCGCTCACCCCGATCCCGGCGCTGGCCAAGGCGATCGAGTACTCGATCTCCCACTCCACCGACTCCGGGGAGTGAGCTATGGCGCTGGTGATGAGCGTGCGGCTGCGCGAGGGCCGCTACGACGCCGCCTCAGGGTGGGCGGAGACCGTGGAGTGGCCGCCCGCGCCCTCCCGGCTGTTCTGCGCTCTGGTGGCTTCCGACCCCACTCGTGAGGAACGCCTGGCCCTGGCCTGGCTGGAGCAGCAGCCCCCGCCCCAGGTGTGGGCTTCCGGACTGGAGGGACGGTTTCGCACGGACACCTTCGTGGTGACCAACAAGACCAACAGCGGGGGCGGCAGCACGTCCCTGCCCGGACGGACCAACGCTCCCCGAACCCGGGTGTCAGCGCTGCCCTCGGTCTCAGAAGTGGCGTTCGTGTGGCCCGATGCCGCCCCGAGCCGAGACGTGGTCCAAGTGCTGGGGGACCTGGCGTGGAAGGTGCCCTACCTGGGCAGGTCCACCAGCACGGTCGCGATCCGGGTGCACACCCGCCCCGAGATGCGGCCGGAGTGGACGGTCTACGAACCCACCACGCTCGACGGCCGCACCGACGCGGTGCTGGGTATCCCGTTCCCCGGATACCTGGATGCCTTGGACGAGGCGTTCGAACGCGGGGTGAGCGCCTGGGAGGTGGGCCGCACCATCGGTTACGCCGCCCGCCGCACCGCTCCCGCGGCATCTACCACTCCCACGGCGTCCCGAACGGTGCAGGGGCCGTTCGCGTCGATGATGGTGTTCGCCTTCGCCCAGCGCACGGTGCGCCCCGGCGCGGATGAGCTGCTGTCGTTGACCGGCAAACTCCGTGAGAGCGTCATGGCGCGCATGGGTGAGACCGTGCCCGCCCAGGTGTCGGGGCACGACGACCAACGGCGGCGCCATGTGGCGTTCGTGGGGCTGCCCGATGTCGGCCACCCGCAGGCGCGCGGCACCCTCTTCGGTCTGGCCCTCGTACTGCCCCGCGACCTGGAGCCCCAGGCGGCTGCCGCGCTCCACCAGACCATGGTCCGGGACCGCTTCACCCACCTCAACCGCGGCCACGGGCCCGTGTTCAGGCTGGACTACCAGGCCGAACCTTCCGGCCCGCGGGCCCTGGACCCCTCTCGGTGGGCGATGCCGTGGCGCGGCTCCCGGGTGTGGGTGAGCGCGACCCCGCTGATGCTGGACCGCTACACCCGACCCAACTCCGACCTCGCCCACTGTGTGAGCGAGGCGGTGGTCAACGCCGGCTATCCCGCGCCCGTGGACGTCGAGGTGTCGCAGGCGCCGTTGACGCAAGGGGCGATGCTGCGTCCCCGCCAGGGCAGCTATCCGAAGGGGCGTCCGCGCCGCAAGGTGCTCCACGCACGTATCGAGTTCCCCGAACCGGTCACCGGCCCGGTCCTGGCCGGGTCGATGCGCTACCTGGGGCTGGGGTTGTTCGAACCTGTGCCGGATGCCGACGTGCAGGCCCCTGGGTCCGAGCGTGGGCGGGAGGTCGTCCATGCAGCGCAGTGATCTGCCGACGTTCGCCGAGTTCTACACCGCCGTGCACGGTTACGGGCCGTTTCCGTGGCAGAACGCGCTGGCCGAACGCCTGATGGCCGGTGAGGCGTGGCCGGAGGCGGTGGACGTGGCCACCGGTCTGGGCAAGACCAGCCTGCTCGATATCGCCCTGTATGCCATGGCGGCGGGGGCTGTCGACGCCCGCCGCCGCGTGTTCTTCGTCGTGGACCGCCGCCTGGTGGTGGACGAGGCCTACGAGCACGCCACCGAGCTGGCCGCAGCGATCAACAACCCGCACACGGCCAAGCCGGAGCACGCGCCCGTGCTGGAAGCGGTGGCATCCCGGCTGCGCAGCCCCGGAGACGGCGGCGACGTGGTCGAGGCGACCCGGATGCGCGGCGGCACGACCTGGTCCTGGCAGTGGGTGCAGCGCCCTGACCGGTGTGCGCTGGTCGTGGGCACCGTGGACCAGATCGGTTCGCGTCTGTTCATGCGCGGCTACGGGGTCTCCGATCGTCTGCGCCCCATCGACGCCGCGTTGGTGGGCACCGACAGCCTCATCCTGGTTGATGAGGCCCACCTGGCTCAGGCGATGCTCACCAGCATCGACGCCGCCACCGCCGACCAGCCCGCGAACCGGCCGCACCGGCCGCGGCTGGTGCAGCTGTCGGCCACCGTGGACGATCCCGACGGGCACAAGCGCACGCACTCCACCAGTGAGGACGACCGCACGCACCCGGTGGCCGGCCCGCGGCTGCGGGCCCCACGGCGGATGTACCTGGTCCAGCCTTCGATGACCCGCGCCAACGCCGCCAAGGTGGTCCCCGAACAGCTCGTCTCCTGGGCCTTGGCGCTGGCCGACGAGCAGGCCCCCGGGCCCGTGGTGCTGGCGGTGTGCAACACCGTGGCCCGGGCCCGGTCGGTGTTCGACCTGCTGGCCCGCCGCGGGGTGGACGCCGACCAGCGTGTGCTGTTGACCGGCCGCAGCCGCCCCGTGGACCGTGAACGGCTCATGGACCTGTTCTACGAACGCATCAGGGTCGGACGCAAGACTCGGGAGAGCGCACCGCTGTTCGTGGTGGCCACCCAGACGGTGGAGGTGGGCGCCAACATCGACGCCGACGCGCTCGTCACCGAGTCCGCGTCCATGACCGCGCTCGTCCAGCGGTTGGGGCGCCTGGCCCGTGCCGCCGACAAGCGCCCTGAAGGTTGGGAGGCCAGAGCGGTGGTCGTCCACGACACCTCCGTCGGCTCCGACGACCCGGTGTATGGTCCCGCACGGCAGGCCACCTGGGAGTTCCTAGCCCAGCAGGCCGCCCCCGTGGCGGCCAGGAAGGGCCGTACCTGCTCGGTGAACGACCTCGGCGAGGGAGTGAATGCCTCTCCGGAGGATTTGGCGTCCCTGCTGGATTCGGCCACCGCTGAGCAACGCCGGGCCCTACGGGAGGAGACCAAGGCGCCGCCGCTGCTACACACGGGGATCCTGCGCACCTGGGAGCACACCGCTCCCACTCCGGCGACCGATGTGCCGGTGGCCCCGTTCCTGCACGGTATCGACACCCGCGATCCGGACGTGGTGCTCGTCTGGCGTGAGGATATCGACCCCGGCACCTGCCTGGATCCGGACAGCGGCGAAGTATCGGCGCAGGTGGCCGAACTGCTGCGGGCCGTGCCGCCCAGCAGCGAGGAGCAGCTCCAGATCTCGGTGGCCGCCCTGCGCCGCTGGCGCGCCCACCGTCCCGACGAGGCGGCGCGCCTCGACGACCTCGAAGGCGGCGCGGCCGAGACGGTCGAACGCACGGGCCGGACCGAGTACGTGCTGCGCTACCGCGGCCCCGACGACCTGGCGCGCATCACCATCGACCAGGTGCACCCGGGGGACCTGATCATCGTGCCCTCGCGCTTCGGAGGGTGCGACGCGTTCGGATGGGCACCGCACTCGGCCGCACCCGTGGCCGATGTGGCTGACGCGGCCGCACGCCGGGGACGGCCACTCATCCGCCTGCACCCGCGGCTGGGCGCAGCCTTCACCGACGTAGACGGCGCGTCGAACGGCGATCTTCTGGAGGTGCGTACCGCCCTGCAGGAGATGGTGGACCTGGACGCGGCTCCCGAGGAAGGGGAGAGCCCGGTCGCTGAGGATCCCCCCGAGGCCGACGCCTACGCCCGCGTTCTCGCCCGGGTCACGGCTGCGCTCGAACGCAGCGCGCCGGGCCGCCCACTGGCCCGACGGCTGTCCACCCTGGCCTCTCCAGGGAACGGCATGAAGCTGCGGGTGCGAGTCCTACCGATGGACCAGAACCCCGCAGTGTTGCCCCGGAACGCGGAAGGAGACGAGGAGCGGCAGACCAAGGCCGAGCGCCCGGCGCGGCTCATCGTTCTGAGCCTGTCCCGGGAGTTTCGGGGCAGCGACGCCGACGAAGCCTCTACGTCCAAGAACGCCACGCCGGTTCTGCTGGATGAGCACCAGGAGCAGGTCGCCCGCCAAGCGGTGGAGTTCGCCCGCAACGTCGGGCTGTCCCCCGACCTGGTGCACGCCGTCTACCTGGCCGCGCTCTGGCACGACGAGGGCAAACGGGACCCGCGCTTCCAAGCGATGCTGCACGGCACCACCCCGCTGGCTCTGCCCGCGGGCCACGCACTGGCCAAGTCGTTGGAAGCCCCCGGCGACGCCCGGGCCCGCCGCCGGGTACTGGCCCAGTCGGGCTATCCGCGCGGGATGCGCCACGAGGGCCTGTCCACCCTTCTAGCCGCCCACTACCTGGACCAGCCCCCTTATCGAGGGGTTGACCGGGAGCTGGTGCTGCACCTGATCGCCTCACACCACGGCCACTCCCGGCCGTTGCTGCCCGCGGTCAACGATCCGGCCCCGCAGCGAATCGACGTGCCCGGTGCCGACACCGAGGTCTCCACCGACCAGCTTCTGGACTGGGACTCCCCGGCGCGTTTCGCCCGTCTCAGCCAACGGTTGGGCCGGTGGCGGCTCGCCCTGGTGGAGTCCGTGGTGCGCATGGCCGATATGTGGTGTTCGGCCGGCCGCGAGGTCACCGCTCCCGCCTACACCCCGCCGACCGCGTCCACAGCCCCGTCCATACCGGTAGCCGGCATGCCCGAATCCACCGTTGGCTTGCCCGCCTTGGACGGGCGCGACGGGCTCGGGTTCCTGGCGGCCCTGGGAGTGCTGCGCCTGCTCGACCAGCACCTGGAGCGGCCGGTACGCCTGTCCTTCGATCCGGTGATGGCCACCGCGCAGATCACCAGCACCCTGCCCGATCTGGAAGCGATCGCCCGCACGCTGGAAGAGATCGCCGCAGACGTTCCCGAAGGCGGCACGCTGCCCGGTGTACGGGCTCAGTGGCCGCCGCAGATCGGTGTCGGCGAGGACCCCATGCGTGTCCCGCGTCAGACGTTGGCCGGGGCTGTGGACGAAGCCGTCGAACTCGGCGGCGAGCAGGCCCGTGCGTGGCTGCTGGCGATCGCCACCGACCTGGCTGCCGACCGCAAGGAGCGGGTCGCGCTGACCCCGTTCATGGCAGCAGCGGGTGGGCAGAAGGCCGCGACGTTCTTCTCCAAGCCCTTCGAGCTCGTACGCAAAGATCCGGCGGTCATCAGGCAGGCGTTGGAGCGGTGGCGACGGGTAGACGGGTGCACGGGCGAGAACCTGGATCACCGGGCGATCCACACCGCCGCCTACATCGGCGACGGCGGTTCCCGGCCCTGGGGCGTTCCCGGCGCGACATGGCTGGCCACCCACGCCCTGCCGCTGCTGTTCCTGGGCGGCGACGGGTGTCGGGCACGGTCCGTGCTCTGGCACCGCCGTGGCCGCAGACAGGTGATGCTCTGGCCGGTGTGGCGCAATGAGCTGGGAATCGACGCGGTACGTGCCCTGCTTGACCACCCGGCTCTGGTGCCTGAGTCTGTCGCGGAGGAAGATGGGTCTGTGGGGCTGAGGGTGAGCCGGGCCAGGTTGTCCCCGTTGGGGGTGCTGACCGCCGGGGCGGCACACCGGCGCCCCATCCCCGGTAGCTCTTCGGCGGGGGTTCTAACCCCTACCGGCGTCACCGTCGTTTAGAGCGCGAACCTTGAGTGCACGCCGAATCCCAGGGAGGTTCCCAACCACGAATCACCACAAAACACCCACGAAGCTGGCTGCCGAGCAACCAAGCGCAAAGCACTATCAGCGTTTTCGCAGTTCAAATGCTGTGTCCACGGCTCCCAAGGAGCCGTCTCCGTTGAAGGAGCTCGGTCATCAGGCCGCGCGCGTCAGCCACCGGAAGTGTCCACGGCTCTCAAGGAGCCGTCTCCGTTGAAGGGAGGACGGCTACAACTCGCCGTGCCGCCCCGAAACGGTGTCCACGGCTCCCAAGGAGCCGTCTCCGTTGAAGGACCACCCGCAGCATCCCGTTCCTGGCGATGGACGCCGTGTCCACGGCTCCTGAGGAGCTGTCTCCGTTGAAGGGGCTCCACGATGTTCCTGGTCATGCTCGCGTCGCTGTGTCCACTGCTCTCAAGGAGTGGTCCCCGTTGAAGGCACATCCTGGAGCCCCAGACGTGGGGGCGGGTGGCCGTGTCTACGGCTTCATAGGAGCCGTCCGTGTTGAAGGTCCTACAACGCCGAGGCCAGAGGCGGTACGCGGGTGTATCTACGGGTCCGACGGGGTCGTCCACATTGAAGGGTGTTGCACGCCTCCGGCGCGGTCCGGATTGTGCGTGTCTACGTCTCTGATGGAGTCGTCCATGTTGAAGGGTGGCCGCCGGAGCGGACGCTGGCGGGGGCATCTCGTGTCCACGGCTCCGATGGAGCCGTCCATGTTGAAGGTCCCGGTGGCGGCGTGTGCGGATAGAGACGGCGGCGTGTCCACGGCTCCGATGGAGCCGTCCACGTTGAAGGCCGCCCGCGGTCTCGTGCAGGGCCAGGCCATAGGCGGTGTCCACGGCTCTCAAGGAGCCGTCTCCGTTGAAGGGTCAGCCGGATGGTGTCCAGGGGCAGCAGTCGGCGGATGTACACGAATCTGCCGGAGTCATCCATCTCGGCGACGCGCGAATGCTGACCCCCTATGAGTGAGGGGATGACGGGACTGGGCTGCGCTAGGGGATCAGCACCTTGTGTCTACCGCATACACAAGGCTTTTCGCGGCTCGCTATGGTCGGCTCGCTAAAGCTGGTCAGTGCGCACAGAGGCCAGAAGTCCAGCCCACTGGTCGGCGGGGAACTCCAGGTGGCCGAGCGCCCGGTTCTGAGTGTCGCGTACCAGCGTCCCGGTGGCCAGCTCGCGCACCTCCACGCAGTGGCCCCCGGTGTTGCTGTAGGTGCTCTTGTGCCAGTCGGTGTTCATGCGAGTTCCTTCAAGGCTTGGAGGGAGAGCCGGGCGGGAAGCGCCTCCGCCATAGCCCCCGTGACCAGTGCGGCGAGTTGGTCATTGCGGTCGGCGTCGTAGACGACGTTACCGTATATGTGATCGCTGGATATCACGGTCTCCCCGGTATCCAGGCGGAACACCAGCACCGGCGACGTCACGCTCAGCAGGATCGCCCCCTCCGGCACCAAATGGACCCGGAGCCGCCCCTGTTCGGTCAGTTCCACCAGATGACGTGCTTGCTCGGCGCGCACCGCGCCGTCGAAGCCGGTGATCCCGTACACGGGGAACACGGCGGTGATGCGAAGCTCGGGCAACTGGCCCAGTCGCTGCGTGCGGATTTGCGCCAGACGTTCGATCTCGCTATCCGAGGCGGCGGGGTGCCACGCCCGGAACACCGCCCCCGCGTACAGAGGGCTCTGCAGGTACCCGGGCACCAGCGTAGGAGAGGCGGCTTGGACGTACCGCGCCCGCGCCTCGATGTTCAGCAGCGGCCGGGCCCACTCGGGCGTCGACTTGCCCGACTTGCCCATCCGCCACGCCGAGATGATCTTGCCCCCGGCGTTGAGGAGCTGCTCCAACTGCTCGACGGTCTCTCGGAATGGCAGGGCATGCCCGCACGCCCACCGGGACACCGACGCCGCCGAGCACCCCAGGTGATTCGCCAATTGTTGCTGGGTCAGCCCCGCAAGCTCGCGGTAGGTGGTGAGCACTTCATGGAAGGGGGGTTCGCTCATACGCGCAATATTACGCGCCGCTCCCATTTCCTGTCAGGAAGTTACAAGAATCGTGCGAGTTCTGGAGTAAGATGCCCTGTTCGGCCCACGCTGGCAGCATGGAATTTGAAGACACGCGCGTCACCTACCTGCGCGACCTCCAGAACGCCCTGACCGCCCGGCAGTTGGGCAGCAAGCTCGCCCAGACCCTTTATCAGGGCGAGTTGACCCCCACCCTGTGCTGCGACCCCTACCTGGGCCAGGTCGCCGTCCGGGTCGAGGACGACCAGTTCACATTCCTCGGCGTCACCACGTCCCGGGTGAGGGTGCCCGTCAACCGGCCCGGCGAGTGCGTTAACCGACTGATCACCGAGCGCGCCGGGCGCGTGGCCAGGCCCGTGTGAGGAGTGGGGATGACGTTCTTCCTGTGCAGGCACTGCGGCAGCCCGCGCCAGGGCGGGTCGCCCGCCTACCGATGCACCTGCATCCCCTCCCACGTGTGGGAGGACCCCGGAATGGCCCAGGCCGTGCGCACGCTGAACCTGTCGGCGGTGATCCGCTTCCTGCGCCGCCACCCGGACACCGAGCACCTGCCGCAGTCGGCTCTGGCCAACATCAGCGGCCTGTCTCCATCGGTCGTCTCGCGTCTGGAGAGCGGCGGGCACGCCACCAACATCCGCCGCTGCGTCGAGGCACTGGAGGCGCTGGGCGCACCGAGGGCGGCCGATGAGGACCGGCCCGGACCGCGCGGCAACCGCCGGCCCGCGCACCCGCAGGCGCCGTCTTCGGATCCGGGGGTGCCGTGCGTGGTCATCACCTGCCCCGTCCCCGTCTACGTGCAGGTGGTCGACCCGAGCACCGACCCCGGGGCCCAGCCGCCGCGGCACCGGGGCGAGATCGCCTTCGTGGCCGATGAGGCCGGTCCGCGGCTGATCCTCACCCGCGACACCACCTGGGGCGTGAACAGCACCCCCAGCGGTGCCACCGCCTGGTTCGCCCTGGACCCTTCCGCCACACCCGCACTAGAGTCCGGTTCTTCCAGCCCTGAGCCCCAGCCACAGACCGACACGACGGCGGGGTGAATCCAGTATTCATGTGTCGCCGAACACCCCCCGCTCTGTGTTACATGGCTGAGGAGCTGAGGAACTTCTCCGAAGACGGGTAACCGTACTGGCGCTCCAATTCGAGTCGGTGCTGCCGTACGACATCAAACACGGTAGGCCTCGTGTTGTTACTCAGGCGTTGCGGGTACCTGAGATGCCGCAAGTCGAGGCGACCGCCCAAGTCGCTGACCAGATCAACGTAGGTGCAGTCATCGCTGTAGAAGTGGCTGATCGGCTGCTCATCCCAGCAAGTCTTGAGCTGGACGCGCAAGCCGTCCTTGCGGTCGAGGAGGAGGTCGAGGATCTTGCGGGGCGGGCCGCTGTTCTGCCATTCGAACTCGATCGCATAGCCGTCTTCGCTGCAGGAGTTGAACCACATGTCGTGGGCGGCAAAGGGGGCGCAGATTGCTGGCAGTCGGCGCAGCACGTCGGATGCAAGACGGCTGGTCCGGTAGTAGCTGTTGCCGATCCCGTACCGTCTGGGCCAGGTTTCAGTGAACGCCCGTTCGGCGGTGTGCCAGTCCGTGGGGCACTCATCCCAGAAGAAGACGGAGCCCTCGTCCCAGGACGCCTTCGCGATCAGGACGGCCTTTTCCCAGATCTCAGGACTGGCCACCGGGATCTCGATCCTGCCGGGAATCCCTGGCACGGAGAGGATGGCGGTGCAACCGACTGTTCGGTACCGCAGGCCGGGCAGCCCATAGACTTCGACGTATCCGTCATCGGCAGAGTCTGCGAGCTCGTCCGGACTGGACATGGGAATGAGCGCGCTGATGATGTCCGGCAGGAAGCGGGTGGGGATGCCGAGGGCGATACTGGTCGGTGAAGGGTCGACCCACGTGATCCCGAAGCCCAGGATGTCGTGGTGCCAGCATGCTGGGTTCCATTCGCCGATGCGTTCCAGGGCGTGCGCTTCCAGGAACGCTTGGGGACCGACGGCGACAGGGATTGCGCCGCACGTACGGCCGTCTCGCCGGATCGATTCCAGTGCGTGCGCGTGGGCCTGGTGAGTGTAGCGTTTCCGGCGCCTGGCGAGCCTGTTCTTGGCCATGACGTCTCCGACTCTCGCGCTGCCCGGCCAGCGCCGTTCGAAGTACCGACATGACGTGGATCACCGATGCTCGGTCCTGCGTCGTGCGGGTGGGGTGTGAGGCCCCTTCACCCCGTGGTTGGCCTTTGCCGGGAAGACCGACGGGGACGGTTTCCGCGAGTACCGGGAGTCCCTCTCCACGCACGAGCATGAGGGAGGGTGATGCCCAGCATCAAGCCAACACGCCGCGTTCCCTTGGTTTCCCTCGTCGCGGCTGACCAGGCGGTGAGGCCGACAAGGCCCCTTCGAGTGCCGTCTGGATCCATACGCCTGTGTCCTACACAGGGACTTCAGCCGCCGCTTCCGAAATGGAGGAGCGGAATATCGTAGAGGTCGGGGTCTGGGACTCGGTGGACCTGCGGTGATGCGACCTCGACGAGCAGCAGCTCGGTGAGGAACTGGACCTGGGCACCGAGCAGGTGGCTGGTTGTCGGCGCCAGGTGGCAGACTGCACCCGGTTCGCTGACAATATGCGGCACCTTAGAAGCCGATGGTGACAATCGGCGAAGGCGGGGCACCTGGGCATCCAGCATCGCCTGAGGACGCACGGGGCCGATGGGTTTCGGGGAGAACTGGCCGGGTTCTGCCACCGCGAACCATGAGTGCCCATGGAATCCCGGGGAGGTTCTTAACTCTGAATCACTACAAAACACCCAGAAAGAAGGACGACTTAGGGCCAGTTGCATCGAGATTTCAGCGTTTCTCCAGCTCAAATGCTGTGTCTACGGCTCCATAGGAGCCGTCCACGTTGAAGGTGGAGGTCCGGGCCGAGGTAGCGGACCGTCGCCCGGGTGTCTACGGCTCCATAGGAGCCGTCCATGTTGAAGGCTGCTGCTGGTCGCGCAGCACTAGGGGGCGCACGGGTGGTGTCCACGGCTTCCTGGGAGCCGTCCACGTTGAAGGGCGTAAGCGGACTTGAAGTCCGCCTCGGCGTACACGTGTCCACGGCTTCCTGGGAGCCATCTCCGTTGAAGGAGGTTCGGCCGATCCCACGCGGACTGGGTCATGCAGGTGTCCACGGCTCCGATGGGGCCGTCCACATTAAAGGGCTGGCGTTTCTCGTCAGGAAACATCGACTGGGGAACGACCGACCCCAAAGCCTGTGAAGTACCTGATTTCGGGCTTTGAACTGCGCAAACACCACTGACCGAGCAACAGCCCCATCCCAACCCACCCGCGATCGTTGCCTCTGCGTGATCTTCGGCAGCCGGAGGCGGCAAACCCCTTCTCCTGGAGTGGCACCCACAGCAACCGCTTCACCCAGGGAGAACACGTGGGTAGTGCCCTCAACATCATCGACCGGCTCATCCACCAGTGGGACGACTTCACCGAGGACACCCCGGCACAGCACACGGTGCAGAACTGGTCGGCCGCCGACCCGCGCCTGCGCGGCGCCCAGACCCTCCACG
Source organism: Nocardiopsis sp. CNT312 (assembly GCF_000515115.1). Taxonomy (GTDB): domain Bacteria; phylum Actinomycetota; class Actinomycetes; order Streptosporangiales; family Streptosporangiaceae; genus Nocardiopsis. The sequence continues at coordinate 12,033 of NZ_AZXF01000033.1, read as the reverse complement.
ACATCGAGAACTTGGCCCGCGGCCCCATCACCGCACACACCGACGAACTGTTCCGCGCGCTGCTCGACAAGGCCGCCCTCACCGGAGCCGAGGGCGAACTGGCCTCACGCACCGTCCTGCAACTGATGATCGGCCGCGTCATCCACACCTCCCGAGCCATGACCGGCTACATCCGTGACGCCGACGAGCGCACCCAGCTCGCGGTCGTGGCGATGTACGACGCCATCCGCACCTGTCCCACAGACAAGGACCGCTACCTCACCCCCCACCTGGCGTGGACGGCGCACCGCACCGCGATGAACCTGGCCAGGGTCGGCTCCAGAGAGATCCCCATGGCGGGCGTGGGCGTGGAGCGCACCACCGAGGACGAGCCCGCACCGCACCCCAGCGAGGAACTGGCGCGGCTCCTGACCTGGTCGGTCGCCGAGAACGTGCTCAGCTCCGATGAGGCCACCCTGTTGGCGCACCGCTACGGCGACGAGTCCCCGGGACGGCCCTCGTGGGTCAGCATCGCCGACCCCCGCTCCGTCGCCGACCGGGCGGGCGTCAGCCCTGCGGCCATGCGGCAGCGCTGCAGTCGGGCCGCGCGCCGCCTCGCCGCAGCCTCCTCCCGCTACCTGGACCACGACATGCGCTGAGTCACGGGCCTGCCCGGATCGGGCTTGCCGTTGATGACCGTGTTTCCACGACAGAAGGCCTCTTGTGCGCATGAATGACTTCGACGATCCGCTCACGCTGGGCGGCGCCGACCTGCTGACCGAGGACGAACGCACCGTGGGCCTGGCCTACCTGCGCCTAGCCCCACTGCTCCAGGCCCTGCAGGACCAGCCCTTCCACGCCCGCCTCTACGACGACCTGCGCGCCTACCTCGACGGCCCGGCCTATGACGCCGTAGACGCCTTCAACCGGCTCCGCGAGACAGGCACCACCCACCTCAGCGAACGCCTCGACGCACTGGACCCGGCCGCAGAGGCGGGGGAGTGGCAGTGAACACAGACCCCGAGCAGGTGCGCGCCGAACCCTGGTTCAGCCCGGTCCGACCCCGGCGCGCCCGGACCATCACGGTCCAGCTCATCGTCTGGCTCGCCCTCCTCAGCGGACCAGCCGCACTGTTCGCCCAGCTCAACCAGGGCGGACCAAGTGAAACCGCTACCGGACCGGAACGGTCTACCGACCACGGGCCCGCCGCGGTCGCCGTCGCGGGGTGGGCCGAACGCGCCATCGCCGCCTACGCCGAAGGAGACCTCGACACCGTCCGCGTCCTGTACCCGACCGTCACCGACCGCCAGCTCGACGAGCTGCCCGCATCCCCCGACGCCCCGGTGCGGGTCGGCACCGTGGCCGTCGAACGCCTGGGCGAGCAGTGGTGGCAGGCCACCGTCGCCCTCTACCCGCCGCGAACAGACCCCGCCGCCACCGCGGTCCGCTACCTGACCCTGACCGCCCACGGCCAGGGCACCACCTGGGCCGCGCTGGACCTTCCCGCCGAAGCGGGCACCTGGACGGTCGGCGAGCTGCCCGCCCCGCCCTACGCGCCGGGGCGGCTAGCCGACTCGCCCCTGACCGAGACCGTCGCAGGGTGGGCGGCGGCCTACCTCACCGGCCAGGGCGAACTCGACCGCTACCTGGCCCCCGACACCGCCCACCCGCCCGTGGCGCCCTATGCCCGGGTGGAGGTCACCGGGGTCCACGCCGCCGAACACGACCAGGAACGGGCCGCCGCACCGCCCGGTGAAGGCGCCACCGTGTCGGTGCGCGCCGACCTGGTCGCCACCGACCACAACGGTCTCACCTGGCCCATGTCCTACGCCCTGGAGCTGACCTCGCGCGGCCAGCGGTGGGAGGTCAGCGCCCTCACCCACCCGCCCCTGACCTGACCACCACCTCGCACCGTCCCCGCAACGAACGGAGCCCCACCGTGCCCGACACCGCCCACGCCAGTGTGCTGGAGTGGTACGACACCAAACTGTCCGAGGTCACCGCGCTGGTCACCCCCACCCTGTGGATCATCGGCGTCTTCGTCGTCCTGGTCGCCTACCTGATGTACCGCAGCTGGAAGAAGGCCGCCATCGCCGGCCTGGGCATGGCCATCGTCATCGCCATCGTCAACTCGGTCACCGGACTGTCCGACATGGTCGAAGGCGAGTTCGCCACCGGCGCGCCCACCGAGCACCACCAGCGGGCGTGACACCGCCCCAAGGGGCGTCCGAGCAGCACGGCCTGCTCGGACGCTCCTACACCAAGGCCCGCCGCTACCCGTGGATGATCGGCAAGATCCAGGGCTGGACCCTGCCGCTGGGCCCCTTCACCGGCCTGCAAATCGGCGTCCTGGTCACCTCACTGTGGCTGCTGGTGCAGACCGCCCGCCTGTGGAGCGGGCTCGGCCCCCTGGCCGTGCTCCCCCTGTGCCTGCCCATCGCCGCCACCTGGGCGGTGCGCCACGCCCACATCGAAGGCCGCCCGCCGCTGCACGCCCTGGCCGGATACCTGTCGCTGCTCACCGCACCCCGCCAGGGCACCATCGGCGGCCGACCCGCCACCGCCCTCAACCCGCGCCCCACCCGACTCACCGGAGCCCTCACCATCGAACCCGCCACCAGCCCCCGACCCGAACACGAGCCACCGCCCCCTGACCCGGGCCTGCGCCCAGCACCCCGGCCCCGCCCCACCACCCTGCGCGACCTGCTCACCTCTGACGACCAGGAACAGGAGTAGCCATGCGTCTCCCGATCACCAGCATCGTCGGCAACCTGGCCTGGACCGCCAGTGGCCGCGTGTGGGCGCTGTGGAAGGTCACCCCCACCCCCTACCTGCACTCCAGCCCCCGCTCGCGCGCCGACCAGCACGCCCAGACCACAGCCCTGCTCAAACGCCTCACCGGCGAACCGATGCTGCTGTCCCTGTGCGCCCGCACCCACGCCGCCGACACCATCGACGCGATGATCACCGGCGTCGACCTGGACGCCCACCCCGAATGGGCCGAGGTCGCCGACGCCACCCTGGACTGGCTCGACGACCTGGACATGAGCGAGCGCACCCACTGGCTCGCCCTCCCCCTGCCCACCGACCGGCCCGCCCTGCAGCTGCGGTCCCTGGCCGTCAGCGCCGCCGCCGCACTGGGCGCACTGCTGGGACTGCCCCCCGCCCCGCCCACCCCGCACCAGGCCCAGGCCTACGCGACCAAGGCCGCCCGCCTGATGCGCCAACTCGACGGACAGCCCGCCCTGCGTCCGGCCACCCCCGCCGAGCTCGTGTGGATCCTCGCCCACTCCCTGCGCCGAGGACTGCCCGAACCCCTGCTCAGCGACACCGCACACGCCGACCGCTCCCTCACCGGCTCCGGCACGGGCCGCCTGCGCGGCCCCTGCCTGGCCGGGCTCGGCGAGGCCCGCCTCACCGAAGGCGGCACCCCCCAGGACACGACCCCCGGCCCCTCACCGCTGCGCCGCCGCTGGCTGCAGGTGGAGACCGCCGACCACGGCACCGCCTACCAGGCCTTCCTCACCCTGGCCGAGATGCCCACCGCCTTCGCCTTCCCCGGCAGCGAATTCCTGGCCTCCCTGGACGCCTTCCCCGTCCCCGTCGACTGGTGCTCGCGGCTGCGCATCGTCCCCAACGCCGAAGCCGACTCCAAAGCCCGCCGCAAAGCCCGCGAACTCACCGCCCAAGTCGACGAGTACGACGGGGAGAGCGCCGGCGTCCCCCAATCGCTACTCGAAGCCGCCGCCGACCTCGACGACCAGCGGGGCCGCCTGCAGTCCTCACGCACCGAAGTGGAGATCCAGTCCGCCACCGCCCTGTGCGTATGGGGTGAGACCCCCGAAGAAGCCGACCGGCACGCCGAACTGGTGCGCACCACCCTCTCGGCCGCCGACTACCAGCTCGTGCGCCCCACCGGCGGCCAACTCGCCCTGTTCACCGCCATGCTCCCGGGCACCCCCACCCCGTCGGTCCTGACCGAATGCACCCAACACCAGCTCGCCGCCGACTACGCCATGGCCATGCCCTGGGCCAGCACCGACGTGGGCGACCCCACCGGCGCCCTGCTCGGGGTGTCCATGGACGGGGGCACCGCCCGCCCCGTCCTACTCGACCTGGCCCAAGCGCCCCGCCAGGACGCCAGCGCCTCCCTCGGCGTGGTCGGAGAACTCGGCGCCGGCAAGTCCGTCCTACTCAAAGCCCTCCAAATCGGGCTGGTCGACCGCGGTGAACGCGTCATCGCCATCGACCGCACCCCCATGGGGGAGTGGGCACGCTTCGCCGCCCAGGCAGCCCCCGACCGCCACCAGATCATCCGCGCCGACACCGACGCCCAGGTGTGCCTGGACCCGCTGCGCGTCTTCCCCCCACAGGTGGGCGCCCGCTACGCCAAGTCCTACCTGTCCCTGCAACTGGGCGTGGCCCCCATGTCCCCCGGCGGCCTGGCCCTGGCCCAAGCCGTCGACACCGTCACCGCCACCGCCAACCCCAACATGAACGCCGTCATCACCGAACTGGAGAACACCGCTGAGACGTCAACACCAGCGCGAGCAGAAGAGGCACGGCAGTTGGCCGGTCTGCTCACCGCGGTCGCCCAAGACAAGCTCGGCCATCTGATCTTCGGCGACCTTCCCCCGCTGAGCCTGGACTCCGGCCACGATGAGGCCGCCTTCACCGTCTTCCACACCAGCGGCCTGACCCTGCCCAAGAAGGAGATCTTCGGCTCTGAGTGGCATATGCAGCGCCAGCCCCTGGAGACGCTCATCGGGCGCGCCGTCCTCTATGTCATCGCGGCCATCGCCCGCGAGCTGGCCTTCGCCGACACCCGCTTCACCGCTCTGGCCCTGGACGAATGCCACTGGCTCACCAGCTCCACCGAGGGTCAAGACCTCGTCCTCGAACTCGTGCGCGACGGCCGCAAACACGCCGCCGGAGCGCTCCTGGGCTCCCACGACCCCAGCGACTTCGGTGACGAGATCGTCCGCGGCCTGCTGGGCAACAAGTTCCTGCTGCGCCACCGCGACACCACCCTCGCCCGCCACGGCCTGGACTTCCTGGGCCTGGACCCCGACGACCAGGCGATGGTCGACCTGGTCACCACCAACCTCTCACCCACCGGCGACCCCACCCGCAAAGGCGAAGCCCTCTACCTCGACACCCGCCGCCGCATCGGCCGCATCCGCGTGATGATCCCGCCCGTGGACCGCGTCGCCACCTCGATCCTGACCACCCCGACCGACTAGGAGAGCCCGATGCGCGCACGACGCCGGAGCCCCGCACAGCGCCGCGCTGCCGCGCTGCTGACCGCCCTCACGGCGCTGCTGCTCCTGGGCTCCGGCACGGCCACCGCCGCCCCCACCGAACCCACCACCACAGACACCCCTGAAGGGCTACTCGCCCCCTTCACCCTCACCGACCCGCACGGCGTCCCCTACGACCACTACGACATCACCGCTGACACCGGCGGCTGGCAGGACTGGCACCTCAAGCTCAACCTGTGGCTGTCGGACTCGGTCATGGCCACCAACCGCACGATCGTCGGCGGAGCCCTGTGGCTCCTTGACTGGGCGTTCCGGTTCGAGGTCGCAAGCCTGATCACCGAACCCGCACACACCGTCGGCCAGACCTACCAGACCGAGGTCATCGACCGCCTCGGCCTACCCGCGTTCTTCCTTCTGCTGGGGGCAGCCTGGTGCGGGGTCCAGATGATGCGAGGCCGCGTCGCCATGGGCGCGGGCGAACTGGCCGTCACCCTCCTCATCTCCGCCCTGGCCACGACCGTGCTGGCGCACCCGGCCGACGTGCTCCTGGGCGAGGACGGCATGCTCATGCACACCCGCGACACCGCCATGGCCCTGACCTCGGTCACCGTCACCCAGGGCGCATCGGTCAGCTCCGATCCCCAGCAGGCCGCCCAGCCCCTCACCGACGCCCTCACCGACGTGCTCATCGTCCAACCCCACCAGGCCCTCAACTACGGCGAAGTCCTGGATGAGACGCACCCCTGCTGGGACACCTACCGCCAGGTCGTCCAAGACGGCCCGTGGGGGGACGACGACACACCCCGCGACATGATGAACGACGCCGGGTGCGAGGACCTCGCCGAGTACAACGCGTCCCCCACCATGGACCGCCTCCTCGGCACGGTCCTGCTTCTGGCAGCCTCGCTCATCGTCAACCTGCTCCTGCTCATCCTGGTCTGCGTCCTGCTCATCGCGGTCATCGCCATGGGCATCTACGTGGTCCTGTGCCCCCTGGTCCTCGTCGCAGCCCTCCTACCCGGCGGCGGCCGACAACTGCTGTGGCGCTGGATCGGCGGAGTCGTCAAGACCCTGCTGGCGATCATCGCCATCTGCGTCTTCATCGCGATCTTCACCGTCATCATTGGCGCCTTCATGGACGCCTCCACCGACCTGCCCCTGGTCGCCCGCTTCGCACTCGTAGACCTGGTCGCCCTCGGCGGACTCATCGGCCACCGCAAACTCATCAACGCCGGCAACCGCGCCAGCCAACGCCTTTCCCGCAGACTCGAAACCGCACGCCTGGGCGGCACACGCGGCCCCGGCTGGCTGGGCCCCGCACGCGGCACCCCGGGCCTGTCCCCGATCTCCGCCACCGGCGCCCTGCGCGATGCCCGCACCGAGTTCAACCGTGTCGCCGACCCAGTCCGCCGAGTCAGCGCCGCGGCGACCAAAGCCTGGAAGGGCCACCCCAGAGCCGGCAAACCCGCCCCGCCCGGCGCCGGTCGCCTTCACCAGCGCCTGAGCCAGAGCCGCGGCGGACGCCTCGCTCTAGGCACCGCCAAAGCCGCCAGCATGATCGGCAAGGTCGCCCTCGGCTCCACCATCGGCGCGCCCATCGCACTGCCCAAGGCCACCGCCGTGGTCAAGACCGCCGCCAAAGCCCGCTCCGCCGCAACCAAGACCAAGCTCGCCCGACACGTCGTCTCGGCAACCCGCACCGGCAAGCAGCTCACCAACGCCTGGAAACAGACGGCCCCCGCGCGCGCAGTACGCACCGCTCTCGAAGACGACCGTGACGCCACCCGCACCCGGGACGCCCTCCGGCAACGCCACGCACAGCGAACCCGCTACGACCACGACTTCGGCAACCCACCCCGGCAAGGAGCCGGCAACCCGGAGACGGACCTCGACAACTTGACCGGGCCCCCTCTTGCCGACGACCAACTTGTCGCCATGGACGGCAACCACGGCAACCGTCGGCTGCGCGGACAGATCCGCGCTCACCTCAAGCGACGACAAGAGACCGACCGTAGGAGCGACCGCAGGTAGGTGTAGGTACCCATCGAAACCAAGAAGAAGACCGGGTGGATCCTCTGCGCGACCGCTGCACCCATCCTGCTGCTCGCCTCGTGCGCCCTGCCCCCCATGATCGGCCTGATCGCCATGACCTCCGCCTCACCCGACCGAGCCGACGCCCCCGCAGACATCGATGGTATCCCCGAGGTGCTCTTGGACGCCTACCAGCAGGCAGCCACCCAGGTCACCGAGCACGCCCCCGACTGCGAAGGGATGACCTGGGCCGTGCTCGCCGGTATCGGCAAGGTCGAATCCAACCACGCCGCAGGCACCGAAGTCGACGAGGACGGAACCATCACCCCACGCATCATCGGCCCCACCCTGGACGGCTCTGGCGCGGGCGGCAACACCACCACGCACACCGACACTGACGACGGCCAGTGGGATGGCGACGACGACCTCGACGCCGCGGTCGGCCCCATGCAGTTCATCCCCGCGACATGGGTCTCCACCGGCACCACCACCCGCGACAACGCGGACCCCGACCCGCACAACGCCTACGACGCGACCCTGACCGCCGCCATCTACCTGTGCGGAACCGAGCCCACCGACCTGTCCAGCCCCCACGACCTCGAAGACGCCCTATGGCGCTACAACCAGTCGACCGTCTATGCCGAAGACGTCATCGGATGGATCGACACCTACACCCAGATGAGCGAACCGGCAGAGGCCCTCACACGCAGCGGCAGCCAGGACGACATCATCACCGCTGCCGAGGACTGGCTCGACACCCCCTACTTGTACGGCGGCGCCTGCAACGACCCGGCCACCGACCGGTGCGACTGCTCCAGCCTGGCGCGCTACGCCTACCGGCACGCCACCGGCATCGAACTGCCCCGTACCACCTACGACCAAGTCCTCCTGCCCGACACCGACGCCCGCTTCGTCCGCATCCCCCCCAACCGGCCCCAGGACCTGCGCCCCGGCGACCTGCTCTTCTTCGGCACCCACGCACCCCAGGGCATCGGACACGTGGGCCTCTACATCGACGACGACCGCATGATCGAAGCCCCCCGCACCGGCCTGAACGTGCGCATCACCACTTGGCGGAGCCGGATCAACTACTACGGCGCTGTCGGACTGCGCTGAGCCCGTCACACACCTGCCCTGCCAGGACTTCTCACTGATGTACCGCCCCACAGCCTCACGGCGGCACCTGGAAGGAGAACATGACCGACCCCGACCGGCCCTGGACCGTGGGCTCCCTGTGCACCGGCTACGGCGGCCTCGAACTCGGCCTGGCCACGGCCCTGGCACACGTGCGCACCGCCTGGTGCGCCGACCCCGACCCCCACGTCGCCGCCATCCTCCACCAGCGGTTCCCCAGCGCGCCCAACCTCGGCGACATCACCCGCCTCCACCCCCACGCCCTGGAACCCGTCGACATCATCACCGCAGGCTTCCCCTGCCAGGACGTCTCCAGCGCGGGACGCGGAGCAGGGGTGGAGAGAGGAGCACGCAGTGGCATCTGGACCAACGTCCTGGAGACGGTTCGCCACCTGGAACCCCCACTCGTCTTCCTGGAGAACGTCGAAGCCCTCCGATGGCACGGACGAGGACTCGACAAAGTACTCGGCGACCTGGCCTCGATCGGGTATGACGCACGATGGACATGCCTACGCGCCAGCGACGTCGGCGCACCCCACCGCAGGGAGAGGATCTTCGTCCTCGCCGCACCTGCTTCCCACACCCCAGGCCCGCGACAGCGACCGGGGCGGCACCGACCCCGCGCGACGACGCGCCGCCGGGCGGCAGGTCAACCTCACCGACCTCATCACCGTGTGGCCCGCACCGGCAACGCGCACGAGCGCTACCAGCCCCTGCACGGCACCCACCGCCGCAGCCCCGCACCGCCCGCTGCCGGACAGCGAACCCCTACTGCCGCCCACACCGCCAGCCTCGGACACCGCAACCCCGGGAAGACGTGCCGGTGCCGGATCCCAGCCGCCCCTCAGCCAGGTAGCGCTTCCACCGGGTGTCGAACCCACCGCCACGAGCCAGGAAACGGACACCCCAGCCTCGACTGGGGCGCCTACGCCCCAGCCATCCACCGATGGGAACACGTGCTCGGACGCCCCTCACCCCGACCCCACGAGACCGGACAGCGCGGCCGCCCCCGACTGAGCCCACCGTGGGTCGAGTGGCTGATGGGCCTGCCCGAAGGGTGGGTCACCGACTGCGGCCTCACCCGCCCCCAGCAACTACGCGCCCTCGGCAACGGCGTCGTCCCGGCCCAGGCCGCCACGGCGTTCACGCTCCTGCGCTAACCCCCTACCACGCCCACCGCATAGGAACACCAGCGCCGAAGGAGTTGCGACCGAACCGGGGCTCCCGCAGTGCTTTCCCGCAAGCAGTACGGGAGCCCCGACCCTCAGAAAAGAAACGCCGCAGTTCACCTCTCCAAACCCGAAACAGGGGTTGACACATGGGTTGACGCAATGGTTGACACATGGGTTGACCTATGGGTTGACACATAGGTTGACCCAGGGGTTGACACGCTGGTTGACAAGAACGCCGCGCGAAGAAACCCTCAACCCCTGCCACTGGTGCGATCCCGGGTGCCGGCAAACTCCGACATCTTACCTACCTGTACACCTGAACCCATAAGAACACTAAGGATCCAGCCATGCCCAGCCCGGGAGATATCAAACAAACACTGGCACCGAAGGTGCTCGAATTCATCCCCAACATAACCGTGATCCACATAGCATTGCTCGCCACCATCAGCGTCACCACCATGATCGCGGTCCTCTACACCAGAAAAGCACTCATCAAACGACAACTAAAAAACCGAGTATCCGCACGCCACCTTCCCGTCACCAAGTTCGACCCCTCCGCCGAGGAGGTGCACCGCGCCGCCCGGCGCCTCACCCGCACCCGCCCGGCCCTGTGGGCGGCGGCCCCCGCCCCCGGGGCGGCCGTAAGAGTGAGGCTCGCCACAGAGGAAGGCGGGATGCTCACATACCGCCTGGAAGGCCCCCAATCCGCCCGCTCGATCATCGAAGGCCGTTTGTTCGACGGAGTCGAAGTGTTCCCAGAAAAAGCCGGAGGAGGAGAATTAGGGTCGGAGGAGAAAACTCCCCACGCGAGCCCAGAGGAAGGCGAAGGAGGAAACTCCGCCGAGGTTGGACAATCCCCAGGGTGAAGATAAAATGGTTCATGTCCGAAAGGGAGATTCGGGCGCAACCGAGAGTCCTTCGCATCAAGGAGAGCGCATGAACCACCTCTGGAAAATGTCCAGCACCGAACCCAACATGGCCGAAACGGAAATCAGCGTGAGACCCACCGCCGAAGGCTGGCACGGCGTACTGGGAATCGACGGCCCGACGACGAACGGTGCCAGCGTCTCCGCGGTACGCACCGGCCTGGCCATGCAGGTGAAGCAAGCCGTCCAGGAATGGGTCGACAACGACCCCAGCGGCGTGCAGATCAACCGGATCCGCCTGTTCACCCACCTGGTGACCGAACACGCGCGCGCCGGAGCGCATCAGGGGGCGGCGATCGAGGTCGCTGCCTTCGCCGACCGCACCGCCGAAGGGTGGGTCGCCCGCACCCTCACCGGACACCTCACCGCGTCCCCGGAGGAACGGGAGCGACGACTCATCATGGAGATCCTGTCGGGAGTGCCGACCTCGCACGTCGAGGCCAAGGCAGGCACGTTCATGGAGGCCCAGGCCGCTCTGGTCACCATGGTGATGCAGGAACTCGACTTCGACAGCGGTCCGAGCACCCCCGACTGGAGCGCCCTGCGGCTGATCGTCACCAGCCGCAAGACCCTGGAGCTGGCGGCTCTGGCCTAACCTGCCCCGATGCAGCGTGCCCCGCGGTCGTCCACCGCGGGGCACGCTTCTTCCGTGTTCCCAGGCAGGGAGACAACACCTGGGCGGTGAGGCTTCCTGGCGGCCAGCAGCGGGGGCGGACCATGATCCAGGCAGGGCGAGGATCACGAGACGCTGCCAAGGACCGGAGGACCGCGACAGGGACTTCAGTTCGGAGGTCCTGTTCAGCTCAACGGCCTGTCGGGGGAGTGGTGTTGGATGGTGGGTGTGGTTGAGTCCGAGGATGTTTTTCAGCGACACGCCGGGGTGCTCCGCACTACCGGAGGGTCGCTGAAAGTTCCGACTCAGATCGATGCGCCACATGGCCTGTGGCCAGCGGCTTTACCGTCGGGTCCTCATCGCCCCTACGAGGGGTAGCAACATGAGCAGGACCCCGAGTTTGCGGTCCCATGTGCCGTCCTCATCGCCCTTGCGAGGGGTAGCAACGTCATGCGGTGGGGTCCTCGGACCAGGCGTCCCGCGTCCTCATTGACCCTGTCAGGGGTAGCAACTCGTGATTGCTATCCACTTCGTGCAGCATGAGAACCAAGGGGCGCGCACCGTATGTATGGGAGAGCGGCGCGCGCCGTGCCGCCTTCCGAGAGTCCAGTCAAGGAAGAGGCCCCCACCACTGTACTCAGGCCTGGTGGTAACAACCCGTGGAAGTAGAACCTCTTCTCGCCTGTGAGTGGGAGCCTGTGGACCACCTCTTTTTGTAGGATGTAGCTCCTGAAGAAAAGTGCTGAGGCTGCTGCGGAGAATGCCCTGATCAAACAGGTCGGACACGGACATGCAGCGGCCCTGTTGGCTGACAGTCTCCATCGCGAATCTTCCAACTTGTTGATATTTGTATCCTTTCCCGTTGCGTAGCGGATGAGTGAAGTTCAGTCGAATTTGCCTTATATCAATAGACTCAT
>NZ_AZXF01000032.1 GCF_000515115.1 Nocardiopsis sp. CNT312 | reverse complement strand
ACCGGCACACCAGCGCGGACATGCGGCGCCGCGTCGCAGAGCGGGAGTGGCTGGCCGTCGAGCAGTTGCCTGGTTACGCCCCCGACCTGAACCCGGTCGAGGGGGTGTGGTCGGCGATGCGCAGCGGTCTGGCCAACCTGGTCCCCGGCGGTATCGACCAGCTCGCCGCCCTGATCCGTGCCCGGCTCAGACCCATGCAGTACCGCCCCGAGTTGCTCGAGGGGTGTCTTGCCGGGACCGGGTTGTCCTTGGAGCCGTAACACCACGAATTAAAGCTCAGTAATGAGAAGCTCGGGCCACGCGCCCGAGCTTCTTACTGCCACAGGCCTTGCTTCTCTATCCCCGCGTGCGCGGGGAGCAGCGCGCTGGGGTTGGGGTCGAGGGCTAGTTGTAGGGTCCATCCCCGCGTGCGCGGGGAGCAGCTCGGCGGCGGCCATGAGAGTGAGGATGCACTGGGTCCATCCCCGCGTGCGCGGGGAGCAGGACTCCCCCCCTCGGCTCCGTTTCGGCGCTCCGGGTCCATCCCCGCGTGCGCGGGGAGCAGACGGTGGAGGAGGCCGCCCAGCAGATGGCGCGGGGTCCATCCCCGCGTGCGCGGGGAGCAGAGGTTGAGGGACTGGATCTGCGACCACTGCTCGGGTCCATCCCCGCGTGCGCGGGGAGCAGTCTTCCTGACCAGCAATTTTATCCGAGTGAACCCCTCGAATCTGCAAGTTGTTCAGAAACGGACATTTCGCGCACCCTTGCCTGCCAGGCTGCTTCGCTCGAATCGGCCACCAATGGCGGCTACTGCGGAGGCTACACGGAGTCTGCGGAGGCTGCCAGGAGGCTGGAGTCTTCGCTTAGCCTCCGCCCCGTTTCCGCACGTCAGCCGTTGTTCGCCCGCGACTGCGGAGGCTGCGGAGGCTCCTTCTCCTAACTCTCTAAAGAAAGAAGACGTACAGGAGCCCCCCGAATGGCTAGCCATGGGGGGCACCTTGTCAGGGGAGAGGGCGGGCGAACGCTTCCCTGGTCTGAGAGAGGGCTCCGCGAGGCACTTCATCGCGCCCCCACGGGGAATACACGTTGAAGTTTTCGCGCCCACTGACGGGGGTGGGGGAGGAGCGCAGGTCAGGCCGCATGCGCTGATGTGAGGGTGTGTGGACTCATAATCCCTGGGTCGCGGGTTCGAGTCCTGCCCGGCCTACCTCCTTCACCTGCGGCGACGCTACTCCGCAGGGTTCGGGGGCCCGGTTGTGAAACCCCGTTCGAAACCCTGGGCGCTGCAAGTCCTCGCGAACACAACGGACCCGATTCCACCCCGTTCGCCTGTTCTGTGTATTTTTGCACGATTGTTCGGCTCGTGTCGGAAAAGGTTGCGTTGTGTCCGGCCTTGTGCGAGCTGTCGGAGTGGTGGCCGCCACGCCGTCGGGGCGTGTGCCCTCCTCGGTGCGGGCAGCCCGGGTGGTGGTGGGCCACCAGGTTGACGAAGACGGTGCCGAGGTCGGCGGGGTCCGTTCCGGTCTCGGAGGCGATCCAGCGGGTCAGGGCAGACATCGTCGCACCGTGTTCGGCGAACGGGCCTGCCGCGCAGTCCAGGGCAGGGCCCGCCGTCCGGAGCCCGTGAGGGGAGGTCTCGGCCGTCATGAGTTTTTTTCGTCGTTCGGAAGGACCGCTGGGGGCTGGGCGGCGTGCGGCTGATTCTGAGTAGGCCCTTTCCGAGGATATCCCGGAGGGGAGTGGAAAGGTGCCGAACGGAGAATTCACGGCGACGTTTCGACGGTTCTCGTCGATGGAGGGGACGGCCTCCCGGGAGCGGTGGTGCGCCCGCTGCGGTGGAACCGGGATCAGTGCTGATGGGAGTTCACGCCGACTCCGCCGCCTGAGGGATGTCGCCGCGGTCGCGTGAGGACAGCGACACCAGGTCCTCGACCCGCTCCGTGGCGAGTGCATCGATCCCCATTCCGACCTGTCGCGCCATTTCCGGAAACTCGTTGACTCCCCACGCCGCGACGAGATACCCAAAACGATGGATCTCCCCGATTCGTTCCCTGTTCAGCAGTGTGTGCTGAATACGGAGGTAGGTCGGCCGCAGTGTGCGTGCGACGTCCTCCGGGGGCAGACCCGGCTGGTCCCAGGACAGCATCGTCCCGGCCTCCTCACCCCGGGTGCGCAGCGCCCCGAGGACCTCCGCGGAACCGGTGAAGGGCACGCGTCCGGCCAGCCCGCGCTCGTGCAGCAGGGACTCCGCGGCCAGAGCGGCCTCGGCGGCGGGGGCGTGGATCAGCAGGGGCGGCACGGTGCCCGGACGGAACTCGGCCAGCACCTCCATGAGCGTGGGTACGCGCTGTTCCACGTTGTCGCGCGCGGCGGCCAGTTCGGCCAGGGACAGTTCACGGACGGGCCGGGGCGGCGCACCCGGGGAGGGGCTGACCTGTTCGGGTGCCAGGACCGGGTAGCCGTCCGCACTCAAGTGGACGTCGACCTTGACCAGGTCCGCTCCGGCGCGCAAGGCTGATCGCAGGGCCGGGAGGGTGTTTCCCGGTGCCTGGGCGGTGTCTGCGCTCATAGCAATGGACAACGTCATGGTGCAAGGGTCGCAAAGACGGGCACCGTACGTGGGGCAAACAGGGAAAACATCGGCTTCGTCCTCCGGGCGAGGAGCATCTGCGTCGGCGTCTGGGGGGCGTCCGCACCGTGATGGGAGCCGTCTCACGCCGCGGGGACGCTGTTGCGCCCCCTCCACGATGGGAAACTTTGTGACATGGCACCGTGGAAGCACGGTGCCCCTGTGGTTGGCCCCTGAGCGTGAGGCGAATGATGATTCCGGATCAGCGACGAGAGCACATCCTGAAGCTCCTCCAGGAGCGTCACGTGTTGAGCATCAACGAGCTCACGTCCATGCTGTCCGTCTCGCACATGACGATCCGGCGCGACATCCAGGCCCTGGAGAACGACGGAAAGGTCCTGTCGGTCACCGGCGGAGTGCGCCTGGCCGCCCGGCTCAAGAGCGAGCCCTCCTACTTGGCCAAGGCCCAGTTGGAGGTGCCCGCCAAGCGTGCCATCGCCCGGGCCGCGGCCGAACTGGTCCGGGAGAACTTCACCATCTACCTGGACGCGGGGACGACCACCCTCCAGATGGTCCCGATGCTCACCGACAAGGTCGGCCTCACCGTGATCACCAGCGACTTCAACGTCGTGGGCCACCTGATGGAGTACCCGGGGATCGAGCTGATCCACACCGGTGGAGTGGTGTCCCACTCCGACCACTCCTCGGTCGGCCAGTACACGGCCGACTTCCTGCGCAAGGTCAACGTCGACCTCGCCTTCATCGCGAGCAGCTCCTGGGACGCCGACCGCGGTTCGACGACCCCCTCCGAGGCGAAGGTGATCCACAAACAGGAACTGCTGAGGATCGCCTCGAAGAGCGTCCTGACCGTCGACAGCACCAAGTACGGCAAGTTCGGCACGTTCAGGGTGGCGCGACTGGAGGAGTTCGACCTCATCGTCACCGACGACCGGCTCCCGCGTTCGGCGGTCGAGGAGCTCGCCGAGCGCGACGTGCGGCTGCGGACGGTGGAGAGCGAGTGAGGAAGGCGCCGCCCGGGCCCTTCAGGACTCGGTGTCGTCCAGTTCGGCCGGGACGAACAGCGCCAGTTCGGTGCCGTCGGGGTCGAAGAACACCAGCGTGGAGCCGTCGACGTCGTGGCTGGTGGGTACGTGCTCCACGTCCAGGTCGGTGAAGCGGTCCTCCCAGGCCTCCAGTTCGCCCAGGTTGCCCACCTGGAGGACGAGCTGGTCCAGGCCGCAGCGGCGGTGGTCGAACCGGCCCTTGAAGTTGTCCCGGTGCTGCACCAGGTCCAGTAGGAAGCCGCAGGAGTGGCGGCACTCGGTGCGCATGGTCCCGTGGTCGTCCTCGGTGCGCCGCAGCTTCTTGAAGCCCAGGACCGAACGGTAGAACCGTACGCTCTCGTCGAGGTCGCGGACGGAGAGCGTGACGCGTGCGAGACCGCTGATGGACGGCACGTTGACCTCCCTTTTGCGTCGTGGGGACCCGGGTTTCATGGTGGCCAGTAGTTCGAGCACGGTTCCCGAGCCTAGGGCCGATTGACCAGTAGCAGGACCTGCCTTAACGCGTGCTTAACACCCGATGTTCCCAGGTCGCTCGACGGTCTTCCCCGAGTCTCGATGGGGTCTCGTCCACCTCACGGTCCGTGGGTGTGTCATGGGGTCACCCGACGCCACGGGACGGGGCTGGAGAGCACCATGGTGCTGGAGGGGCGGCCGTGCTCGGCCAACCGGTCGATGACCTCCTCGAAGTGCTCCATGGAGCGCACCGCGATGAACAGGACGCAGCAGGCGTCGCCGGTCACGCGGTGCACCTGGAGGATCTCCGGTGCCTCCAAGGCCAGGGGCTCGCGGAGTAGGCAGTGCGGCCCGAAACACTCCATCCGCACCAGGGCCGTCACGGGAAGGCCGGCGGCGGCCGGGTCCACGTGGGCGTGGTAGCCGGAGATCACGCCCCGGTCCGTGAGGCGCCGGACGCGGTCGGCCACCGCTGGGGCCGACAGGTTCACCTTGCGGGACAGCGCGTTGAAGGACAGTCGCCCGTCCGCTTGGAGCTCGGACAGGATGCGCAGGTCGACGCTGTCCAGCGGGACGCCCGCCTGTGGAGCCATGCTTTGCACTCCCAAAGTCGATGAGCGGATTTTTCTTCTCTATGTTAACTCGATGACCGATATGCGTGCTCATTGAATCTTCCGAAGCGGCCCCCTCCCGTTCGATCATGGTCTGCGCCCGCGGGGCCCGTCCGCGACGGCGCTTCCGCGGCCGAACGCACAGCACCGACGAGGGGTTCCCATGTATTCCGCGACCGTCCCGCAGTGTCCGTTCTCCCCGGAGGACACCGCGGCGGAGGAGGCCCGGACACCGGCCGCCGCACCGGAGGAGGCGGCAGGGGGAACTCCGACGCTCTCCTTCGACCGTGTCACTCCCTACGTCGGCTACGCCGGGATCGACACCCTCCTGAGCCTCAAGCGGACGCGCACCGACGAACCCGCCGAGTCCGCGTTCATCCTCGCCACCCAGGTGATGGAGTTGCTCTTCTCCCTGGTCGCGGAACGCTGGGAGGGGGCCCGTGACGCCCTGGAGGCCGACGATGTCCCCGGCGCCCTCGCCTGGCTGCGCCGCGCCCACGACGCCCAGGACGTGCTCAACGACTCCTGGAAGCTGCTCGCCGACATGACACCGAACGAGTTCGCGCGCTTTCGCGGAGCCTTCGGCGAGGCCTCCGGCTTCCAGTCCTACGGCTACCGCAAGCTGGAGTTCCTCCTCGGCCACAAGTCCGCGGCGATGATCCGTCCGCACAGGGCCATGGGCGGGGTCGCCGACGAACTCACCGCCCTCCTGGAACGGCCGAGCCTGTACGACGCTGCGCTGCGCCTCCTCCACCGCAGGGGCCTCCCGGTGCCCGGGGACAGGGTCGAGCGCGACTGGAGGGGCGACTACGAGCCCAGCGCCGGGGTCGAACGCGCCTGGGAGGGGGTCTACGCCGACGACAGTCCCGGCCACGACCTGTTCCTCCTGGCCGAGGCGCTGCTCGACGTCGCCGAGCGCACGGCCGAGTGGCGTCGCCGCCACCTTGTCGCCGTCAAGCGCGTCCTGGGGGCCAAGCGTGGCAGCGGCGGCTCCAGCGGCCTGGCCTGGCTCGCCCGCAACGCCGAACGGGACGCCTTTCCCGAACTGTGGAGCCTGCGCTCCGCACTCTGACCACGACAGCACCGCCAGAAAGCAGGAACCGCATGCCACCCGCCACCCGCGAGGAGTGTGCCGCCCTCGACGCCGCCGACCCCCTCGCCCCCTTCCGTGAGGAGTTCGTCCTTCCCGAGGGGGTGGTCTACCTGGACGGCAACTCGCTGGGGGCGCTGCCGAGGTCCACCCCGGGCAGGGTCGCCCGCATGGTCGAACACGAGTGGGGCCAGGGGCTGGTCACGAGCTGGAACGGCGCGGGGTGGTGGGACAAGCCGCGCACCCTGGGTGCCGGGGTCGCGCCCTTGGTGGGCGCCGGGGCAGACGAGGTGGTCGTCGGCGACGGCACCTCGGCCAACCTGTTCAAGGTCCTGGTCGCGGCGCTGGGTATGTCCGACCGCTCGGTCGTCCTGGGAGAGGCGGGCAACTTCCCCACCGACCTGTACGTCGCCGAGGGTGCGGCCGCGCTCACCGGGGCCGTGCAGCGCCGGGTGGACCCCGACGGACCGGACCTGGCCGAGGCGCTGGCGCGTGGGGACGCGGCCGTCCTCCTGCTGAGCCACGTCGACTACCGGAGCGGCACACTGCGCGACATGGCGGGGATCACCCGTCTGGCCCACGAGCACGGGACTCTGGTGGTCTGGGACCTGTGCCACAGCGCTGGCGCCGTGCCGGTCGCCCTCTCCGCGAGCGGGGCCGACTTCGCCGTGGGCTGCACGTACAAGTACCTGAACGCCGGGCCCGGTGCCCCGTCCTTCCTCTACGCCGCGAAACGGCACCACGCCGCCGCGCACCAGCCGCTGAGCGGCTGGCACGGGCACGCCCGCCCCTTCGACTTCACCCCCGAATACGAGCCTTCGCCGGGGGTGTCGCGCTTCCTGAGCGGGTCGCAGCCCCTCGTGGCCGCCGCCGCTCTGGAGGCGAGCCTGGACGTGTGGGCCCGGGCCGACCTGGGTCTGGTGCGGGCCAAGAGCCTGGCGATGACCGACCTGTTCCTGCACAGGGCCGCCGAGGCGGGCCTGGCCTCGCTCACACCCCCCGAGCACGAGAGGCGGGGCAGCCAGGTCGCCTTGCTGGAGCCGGAGCGGGGCGCGGGCTACCCGATCGTCCGGGCGCTGATCGAGCACGGTGTGATCGGCGACTTCCGGGCCCCCGACGTCATGCGGTTCGGTTTCACTCCGCTGTACCTGCGCTACGTGGACGTGTACGATGCCGCGTCCGCGCTGGTGGAGGTGGTGCGGACCGGCGAGTGGCGCCGGGGGCGCTTCGCAGTGCGCGACCGGGTGACCTGACCGACACGCCTTGACCTTCCGGTGGCTCGGCGGGGTGTTTCCGCCGGGGCGCCCTTGTGCCGCGGCCCCTCGTCCGAACGTCCTGCCCTCGCGGGCGGGGCGGCTGCCAGAGGTGTGGCGCGTGGTGCGGGGGCGGTCTCCCCGCCCGGTCCGACGCCCGGGGTCTCCTGCCGAGGCGGCGTTGGCACGTGCACCGAGGGCACGGGGGAGACATGCCACAGGGTTATCGGTCAACTGCGAAGTGTCATTTTACGGTTGATGGCTCGCCAATGTGATTAAACGTGGACTAGTGTCGTTCGTGATCGGTTCGTTATTAAACATTGACGAATCGGTGCCGAGCCCTTGGATGGCCGAGTGCCGCAAGGGAGCCGAGACCTTCTCTCGGGACGCTCGGCGCGCGACCGCGCGCCCGTCCCGGCGGAGTGCCGGTGCCACCGGCGCCCTCCCGCCCCATCCGATGCCGCCGCCTGCGGCGCGGGTGATCCATGTCATGACTTGTGGTCACACTGTGCACGTCCACCGTGCCCGTGGGGGCTTGTGCGTCATGCCAGCGGTCTTCTCGGCCCTGTCGCCTACCTGGCTATTTCTTACATGAGCAACGAGACTCCGATTCAGTACGGCAAGGTCACCGCCACCTACTTCTGGGACGACGGTTCCGGCATCAACGGGGACACCGGCGCCCCCGCGAGCGGAGAGCCCATGCAGAAGGGCCTGTTCTCCAGCCCGAGCTGGCCGCTGGGTACCGAGGGCTACATCGTCTACGAGGGCGAGGAGTACGAGTTCTTCATCGGCGACCGCGGCCCGGGCGTCCCCTCCTACGACTGCGACGTACTGCTCGACATCGACGGCAAGACCTTCGCCGACATGATGGGGGAGAGCTTCAACGAGACCACGCTCACCGTGAGCGGCGGCAACGGCCACGCCGACGTCGAGTACTACATCACCGAGTGGGGCGACGGCCACGGGACCCCGGGCGCCCCCCATCCCTTCCAGCAGCCCGGCACCTCCTGCGACAGCGCGGTCTCGCCGATCCCCGAGCAGGCCGCGGCCGAACCCGAGCCCGCCGCGGCGGAGCCCGTCGAGGAGGCCTCCCCCTCCGAGGAGCCCGCCGAGGACACCGAGCCCGCCGAGGACACCGAGCAGGAGGACTCCGCCGAGACGGCCGCCGCGGCCGAAGGCTCCGACGGGTCCGGGACGAGTGCGGAGACCGCGGCGACCGACCTCTCCGGTGCCGAGCTCACCGGATCCGACCACGCTCTGGGCGCGACGGCCCTGCTGACCCTGGCGCTGATCCCGGCGGTGCTGATCGCCCTGTTCTTCGTCTGGTCCCGCCGCAGCCCCGCAGGTGCGCACGCCGGCGCGGCCGAGAACGGCAAGGGTCTGTTGGGCAGGAGCACCGGTGGTCACGGCCTTGCCTCCCTGTACGAGCGCAGCGGCCTCAACGCGATGGTGGAGAAGCTGCGCCGCAAGTAGGCCGGAGCGGCCCCGGGCCCGCTCACCGGGGAGGCGTTCCATGCGCGGGGCCGTGGTCGGTGACCGACCACGGCCCCGACGCGTGTCCCGCCCCCCCGGGCGTGCCGCCTCCGGCGGACTGGCGTTCGGTGCCACTTTGTGGGACTGGTCCTTTCGTGGGCCGCAGCGGTCTTCCACCATGGTCCGCATGACCGAGTACCGCGTCGTCGACGCCTTCACCGACCGCCCGCTGGCGGGCAACCCCGCCGCCGTCCTCGTCCTGGACGGTCCCCGTCCCAACGCGTGGGCGCAAGGCGTGGCCGCCGAGTTCAACCTGTCGGAGACGGCATTCGTGCACCCGGTCGAGGACCCCGGCGCCGACTTCGCGCTGCGCTGGTTCACCCCGGCGGTCGAGGTCGACCTGTGCGGGCACGCCACCCTCGCCGCCTCCCACGCCCTCACCGAACTGGGTGTCCCCGGTCCCCACCGCTTCGCCACCCGCAGCGGGGTGCTCACTGTCACCACCGACGGCGAGCGGCTCTGGCTGGACTTCCCCGCCAACCCGCCCGAAACCGGTGAGAGCCCCGACGGCCTCGTCGAGGCGCTCGGCGCCGAGCCGCTGTACGTGGGGCGGGCTGCGACCGGCGACCTCCTGGTCGAGGTCGCCGACGAGGCCGCCGTCCGGGGGCTCTCCCCGGACCTGGCCGCGCTGAAGGCCCTGCCCGCCCGCGGGATCATCGCCACCGCCCGCGGAGAGGCGCACGACCTCGTCTCCCGGTTCTTCGCCCCCGCCGTCGGGGTCCCCGAGGACCCCGTGACCGGAAGCGCCCACACCGTGCTCGCCCCGTTCTGGGCCGAGCGCCTGGGCCGCACCGGGCTCACCGCCCGCCAGGTGTCCGAGCGCGGCGGCGACCTGCTGCTGCGGCTTCCGGAGGGGGCGCCCGGCCGGGTCCTCATCGGCGGCACGGCGGTCACCGTGGCCCACGGGACCCTGCGGCTCTAGGGTGTCGTTTCGGACCGTCGCCGACACAGGGAGCCAGAGCATGGACGAGCAGTGGGAGACCAGGGAACGCGTCATCCGGGCCCGACAGGAACTGGAGGCCTCCCACACCGGGTGGCGACGGCCCGCGGCCTACGCGGTCGGTGTCGAAAGGGACGGCGTGACCGGGTTCGGGCTGACCAACGCGGGAGGCAACCACCTGCCCGCCGTCGTTCTGGCGCGGGTCCTGGGACACACCTGCGGCACCGCGACCTACCCCATGACACTGGACCAGCTGGACGAGGCGATCGCCGGACTGGCCCCGGCCGAGGCCTGCCCGGACTTCGACCACCCGAACCTGCACCACTGGCGGGAGCTGCGTGCCGAGGTGGCGGAGCGGGGCGGCCGACCGGTCGCGGTGTTCGTCGGCGACCTCGGCGACGACCCCGCCGGTCCGCACGACGCCGTCCTTCGCGCCGCGCTGAAGGGCTGAGACGGCCGACCAGCGGAAGCCGGATCACCCGGGATCGAGGTTTCCCCCGCAAAGGGAGCCGACTTCCGGTAGAAAAGAACGCGAGGCGCCTTCCCCACCCCTCCCGGGAAGGCGGGAACCCGCGGTGCGACCCGGAATGCCCCCTTGATCCCGGAGCGCATCACGGACACCTCACAGGGGCCGCCCTGGTACCGCCACCGGGGCGGCCCCCTCTCCGCCCGGGGGTCGGCCCGCCGTCCCTCCCGGGCCGTCGTCGGGGGCGGAGCCAACGCCCTACCCTGGCGGGGACACCCACCACGAGGCATAGGGGGAAGCACACGATGGCGGGACGCTACGGGGGCGGCCAAGGGCGTCGACACGGCGGTGGCGGCGGTCGTGGGGGCCGCAGGCCCGAACCCGAACCGATCCGCGGCGTGCGCGACGACGCCCGGCTGTCGTCGGAACTGCTGGCGATGGACGGCGGCTCCTACGGCCGCTACAAGTCGCTCAAGGGCGACTGGGACTTCGGTGACTTCACCCTCACCGTCCAGCACGCGCAGTCCGACCCCTTCGCGCCGCCCTCGCGCGTGCGCGTGCTCGTCCGCGACGCGGGCATCCCCGAGAGCGCCTGGGCCGACCCCGTGCGCCGCCGTGCCACCGCCGACTACCTCGGCCGCAGGGCCCGACGCCTCCTCAAGGGGTCCCTGCTCAAGATCGACACCGGCGGGCAGGAGGTCATCGAACGCTCCTCCTGCCAGGTCACCGAGGGCGGAATCGACCTGCGGATCGGTGTCGACCTGCCCGGACGCGGTCGCCGTATCGACGGCCGCGCCGCCGAGCGCGAACTCTGCGGCACCGTCCCCGACCTCGTCGACGGCCTGGACTGGGAGGAGATCGACTCCGCCGAGGCCGTCGCCTTCGCCGACAGCGTCGCCGACACCGTCGCCCTGCGCTCCGGACTGGAGGGGCGCGGGCTGGTGGCGTTCGTCGCCGACGGGGCGGTCCTGCCCCGGCGCAGCGGCGTCAGCGACCAGCCCATGGCCGGCGGCGCCGTCCCCTTCGACTCTCCCGCGTCGCTGCGCGTGAGCGTGGACCTGCCCCACCGCGGCACTGTCACCGGCATGGGCGTGCCCGAGGGCATCACCCTCATCGTCGGCGGCGGCTTCCACGGCAAGTCCACCCTCCTCCACGCACTCGAACGGGGTGTCTACGACCACATCCCCGGCGACGGCCGCGAACTCGTCGTCACCCGCACCGACGCCGTCAAGATCCGCGCCGAGGAGGGGCGCCGGGTCGAGCGCACCGACGTCAGCCCCTTCGTCCGGGGCCTGCCCACCGGTGCCGACACCGGCGACTTCCGCACCGAGAACGCCTCCGGGTCCACCTCCCAGGCTGCCAACATCTGCGAGGCCGTCGAGATCGGCTCGCGCACGCTGCTGGTCGACGAGGACTCCACCGCCACCAACCTGATGATCCGGGACGAGCGGATGCAGGCCCTCGTCCACGGCGACCGCGAGCCCCTCGTTCCCTTCATCGACCTGGTACGGCCGTTGAGGCGCGACCACGGTGTCTCCACCGTCCTGGTCATGGGCGGCAGCGGCGACTACTTCGACGTCGCCGACCACGTGGTCATGCTCGACGCCTACCATCCGCACGACGTCACCGACCGTGCCCGGAAACTGGCGCGCGAGCGCTCCGACGCCGACTTCGCCCGGCCCCGCCCCCGGGTCGTGGACCCCGCGTCGGTGGACGACACCACCGCGCGCGGCCGAGGCAGGATCAAGCGCCGCGACATGGACGTGCTGGTGTTCGGCGAGCACGACGTCGACGTCCGCTCGGTCGAGCAGTTCGTCGACCCCGGCCAGATCACCGGGGCCGGGCTCGCCCTGCGCGCACTCGTGCGGGGAGGCCACCTGGACGGCACCCGCACCCTGTCCGAGGCCCTGGACTCCCTCGAACGGAGGCTGGCCGAGGACGGCGTCACCGTCCTCGGCACGGAGTTCGGCGGGGACTACGCCCTGCCGCGCAGGTACGAGATCGCCGCCGTACTCAACCGCCTGCGCGCCCTCAGGGTCGCCGAACTGCGCTGACGTCCGCCGTGTCCCGGGGTGACCGGCCACGTCCGATCGGCCACCCCGGGGTCGGTATTGTGGAAAACAGGGCACACCGCCCCATACGGCGCGCCGACCGGGCTTCCCCCGCAGGCCGCGCCACGCGGACGGCAGACCCGTGCGATCCCGACCCTTTGGAGACGAGACCCGGTGCGTGAACCCTCGGATCTGTACGAACTCCACCCCGGTT
The DNA here is from genome assembly GCF_000515115.1 of Nocardiopsis sp. CNT312. Taxonomy (GTDB): domain Bacteria; phylum Actinomycetota; class Actinomycetes; order Streptosporangiales; family Streptosporangiaceae; genus Nocardiopsis. The sequence goes on along the minus strand of NZ_AZXF01000032.1, from coordinate 45,793 downwards.
TCGACGACGTCACCGGTCTGGCGATGCTCGTCTGTCTGAACGGCTTCGTCGATGCCGGCCACGCAGGAAGGCAGGTGGCCTCGGAGATGTTCGACCGGCTCACCGCGGAGGAGGTCGCCACCTTCGACGCCGACCGCCTCGTGGACTACCGGTCCCGCCGCCCCCCGATGACGTTCGTCGAGAACACCTGGACCGGCTACGAGCCGCCCAAGATCGCCCTGTACCGCATGTACGACGAGGAGGACACCCCCTTCCTCGTCCTGCACGGACCCGAGCCGGACCGCGAGTGGGAGCTCTTCACCGCTGCCGTCATCGGACTGGCCGAGCGCTTCGGCGTCACCCTGTCCGTCGCCGTGCACGGCGTCCCCATGGCCGTTCCGCACACCCGCCCGGTCACCGTCACCCCCCACGCCACCCGCCCCGAGCTGGTGGCGGGCCACACCCCGTGGATCGGCAGGATCGAGGTCCCCGGTACCGCGGTGTCGCTGCTGGAGTACCGGCTGGGCGAGCGCGGTCACGACTTCATCGGCTACGCCGTCCACGTCCCCAGCTATTTGGCCCAGTCCGAGTACCCCCGGTCGGCCATCGCCGCCGCCGAGTACGTCGGCGGCGCCACCGGTCTGGCCCTGCCCACGAGCGCTCTGGAGGACACGGCCAGGGCCACCGACGTCGACATCGCCGAACAGGTGGCGGCCTCTGAGGAGGTCCAGCGCGTCGTGGCCAACCTGGAGCGCCAGTACGACGACATCATGTCCTCCAGGAACGACGGCGGGGAGCGTCCCAAGCTCCCGCTCGCCGAGGAGGAGGGCGGACTGCCCACCGCCGACGAACTCGGCGCGGAACTCGAACGCTTCCTCGCCGAACGCGAGGGTGACGGGAACGGATAAGCGTGTTCTACCAAGTGCTCTTCAGCTCGGTCCTGCGCCACATGGACGCCGAGCGAGCCCACGGAGTGAGCTTCGCCGCGCTGCGCGCCGCCGCTGCGGTACCCGGTGTCGCCGCGGGGATGGGCCGCCTGCTGGGGCCGCGCGAGCCTGAGCTGACCGTGCACGCCCTGGGCCGGGAGTTCCCCGGGCCGCTGGGCCTGGCGGCCGGGTTCGACAAGAACGCGGAGAGCCCACGCGGGCTGGCCGCGCTCGGGTTCGGGTTCGTGGAGGTGGGCACCATCACGGCCCAGCCCCAGCCCGGGAACCCGGCCCCGCGCCTGTTCCGCCTGATCGGCGACCGCGCGATCGTCAACCGCATGGGGTTCAACAACGAGGGGTCGGCCCTGGTCGCCGAGCGCCTGTACCACCAGCGCGGCACCCGCCTGCCGGTCCTGGGCGTCAACATCGGCAAGACCAAGGCGACCCCCGAGGAGGAGGCGCCCGCCGACTACGCGACCAGCGCCCTCCGCCTGGCCCCCTACGCCGACTACATGGTGGTCAACGTCAGCTCGCCCAACACCCCCGGGCTGCGCGACCTCCAGAGCGTGGAGCGGCTGCGCCCGATCCTGTCCGCCGTACGCGCCGCTCTGTCCGAGGCCGGGCACCCGGATCTGCCGCTCCTGGTGAAGATCGCCCCGGACCTGGCAGACGAGGACATCGACGCCGTCGCCGACCTCGCGCTGGCCGAGGGCCTGGACGGCCTCATCGCCACCAACACCACCATCGCGCGTGAGGGGCTGTCCGCCTCCGACGAGGAGGTGGCCGCGGCCGGTACGGGGGGCCTCTCGGGCGCCCCCCTCAAGGAACGCTCGCTGGAGGTGCTGCGCCGCCTGCGCTCCCGCGTGGGGGACCGGGTGACCCTGGTCGCGGTCGGCGGCATCGAGACCCCCGAGGACGCCTGGGCGCGTATCCGCGCCGGTGCCACACTCGTGCAGGGCTACACGGGCTTCGTCTACGGGGGGCCGGCGTGGCCCCGCCGTGTCCAGCGCGGCCTGGCCCGGCTGGTCCGCGAGGCCGGGTACACCTCCGTCGGTGCGGCGGTCGGCTCCGACGCCCCGCCCCCGGACCTGACGGTGGTGGAGGGCGGAGCCGAACAGGCCTCCTGACGCGGGCGGGTCAGGCCTTCGGCTCCCCGCTCGCGGCCTCCGGCACGTTCCGCCCCTCGGGGTAGGCCGCGCCGGTGACCGGGTCGCCGATCGCCTGGGTGGTGGTCGCGAACGTGTAGCCGTCCTCGCGCAGCAGCCCGATGAGCTCGGGGACGGCCGCCAGGGTGGCGGGCAGCGGGTCGTGCAGGAGGACGATCGCGTCCCGGTCGGCCCGGGCGGTCTGCTCCGTGACGCGCTCCACGATCTCGTTCGGGCCGATCTCCGTCCAGTCCTCGCTGTCGACGTTCCACACCACCTGGGCCATCTCCTGCGCGCCGACTTCCGCGAGCACCTCGGGCGAGCTCTGGCCGAACGGCGGCCGGAACAGCGTCACCCGGTACCCGGTCTCCCGGCTGACGATCGCGTTCACCGTCGCCACCTGCCGGGGCAGCGCGCTGACGGGCAGGTCGCGCATGTGCTCGTGCTGGTCGTTGTGGTTGGCGATCTCGTGGCCCTCGGCGTAGGCGCGCCGGATCACCGCCGGTCGGGTCAGCGCGGGGTCGCCGTTGAGGAAGAACGTTGCGACCACCCCCTCCTCGGCCAGCAGGTCGAGCAGGTGCGGGGTGGTCTCGGCGGGGCCGTCGTCGAAGGTCAGCGCTACACACCGGACGCCCTCCGCCGCGCAGTCCACGTCCTCGCCCGCGGTGATCTCCCCCGGGACGGCGGGGCGGTCGGCGTTCGGCGCGTCAGGCACCGGTACGGCGAAGTCGGGCTCCTCCAGTGCGGAGGCCGCGCGCGCCCGCTCACCCAGGTCGGACAGGAGCGGGGCCGCCTCGTCTGCGTCGACGACCACCCCGATCCGCCCCGGGGAGGCGTCCGGTGGGTGCCCTTCGCGCACCGGTGAGAGGTGCCCGTCGTCGAACTCCACCACGAGGTCGCCGTCGGCGTTGAAGCCCATCGAGTCGTAGGTGGACAGGATCGGCCACAGCGTGTCCGCTCCCGCGTGGGGATGGTCGGCCAGCGCGTCGGCGACGATCCCGTTCAGCTGCTCCAACCCCTCCCGCCCGGCGATCAGCTCGGAGGAGTAGCGGGTCAACCCCGTCTCGGCGTCGTACCAGTAGGTCGCGTACCCCTGCCGGAGCCCGTGCAGGTCCTCCACGGTGTGGACCAGGCGCACCCCCAGGACGCCGTCGCCGGCCGCCGTCACCTCCCAGTCGATGTCCAGGCTCACCGGCTCCCGGCTCCCGCCGTAGAAGTCGCCCACCCGCCGGTCCACGTGCCCGGACAGCCCTTGGGAGAACCCCTCCGCCCCCTCGAACTCGGGGTAGGCGGCGGTCACCGTCACCCCGTCGGGGACGTAGGGGTGGCCGTCGAAGTCGGCCGCGGTGCCGGTCCACTCCGAGACGGGGCCCTCGGGGGCGTCGGCCACCACCGACATCAGGTCCGCGGTGTCGGCGGTGCCGGGATCGGCGGCGCAGGAGGCCATGGGCAGCAGGAGCGCGGCGGCCGCGGCACCCGCCCACCGGGGCCCGGGCCCCCGTCTGCCCGGCGGGGCCGGTTCCCTCGGCTCGTGTGCACGGGCGGTCGTCTGACCCACCGGCGATCCCTCATCCCTTGGTCCGAACGCGTAGCGGCTGCTGGGAGCAACATAGGGGACGGTGCGGCTCCGCCTGGCCGGGTGACCGGATCCGGCCAGGCGGCCACGCGGGGGAAAGGGACGTCGGGGGCGAGACCGGCTCAGCCCGCCGCCTCCTCGCCCACCTGTGCGTCGGTTCCGGAGGCCTCTGACGGTTGCTCCGCCTCCGGGACGCCGTCGGTGTAGAGGCCGCCGGGGGTGGTGGGGCCGAGCAGTTGGGTGACGGTGACCATCGTGAACCCGCGCGCGTCCAGTTCGGAGATGATCCGCCGCGACGCCGCGATGGTCGTGGGGTGGATGTCGTGCATGAGGATGATCGCCCCGTCCGAGGCCCCTGACAGCGCGCGCTGGGTGACCAGCGAGGCGTCGCGGTCCCTCCAGTCGTGGGTGTCCACGTTCCAGATGATCTGGGACAGGCCCAGACCGCTGGTCACGGCGGTGACGCCCTCGTCGGTGGCACCGTAGGGGGGCCGCATCATGTCCATGGTGTAGCCCGTCTCGCGGTACACCAGGGCCTGCACCGCCTCCAGTTCGGAACGCGCTCCCCGCTGGCTCAGCCCGGACAGGTCGGGGTGGTTCAGCGTGTGATTGGCCATCTCGTGGCCCTCGGCGTAGGCGCGCCGCACCGTCGTCGCATGCGACATGACCGGCACCCCGGTGACAAAGAAGGTGGCGCGGGCGTCGTGCTCGGCGAGGGTGTCCAGCAGGGCGGGGGTCCCGCCGCCGGGCCCGTCGTCGTAGGTCAGCGCCACGCACTTGGTGGCGGGGTCGGAGCAGTCCACCGTGTCGTCGACCGGGGACAGCACGCCCGGAGGGGGCGTGTCCGTACCGCCTCCGGCGGTCGCGGGCGGGCTCGGCACGGAGAAGGCGTCGGCGGCGACGGTCGCCGCGTCGCGGGCGCGCAGACCCAGTTCCGACAGCAGCGGTTCGGCCAGGTCCCGTTCCACGACGGCGTGCACCCGGCCGACGCCCACGGGCGCCGCCTGGCCGTCGTCGAACTCCACGACCAGGTCGCCGGCGGGGTTGAACCCGACCGAGTCGTACACCGAGGAGATGGGGTGGATGACCGAGCCGTCCGCCTGGTCGGACACCCGTTCCAGGACGAGGCCGTTGAGGGCGGCCAGTTCCTCCTGTCCGGCGATCAGGGCGGTCGAGCCGTGCGCCAGGCCGGTGTCGGTCTCGTACCAGTAGGTGGAGCGGCGCTCCCGGCTCTCCTCGGAGTCGGTCTCGGTGGCGGTCACGCGCACCCCCAGGACATCGCCCGCGGCGGCGGTCAGCCCCCAGGAGCCCGTATAGGACCTGGCGCCGGGGTTGGCTGCCTCGAAGGCGTGCACCTCGGTGGCGAGCGTGTCCGCCAAAAACGCGGTGAAGGGGTCGGCCCCCTGGACAGCGGGGTAGGCCACCGCCACCTCGGCGCCTCCGTCGTAGGCGAGTTCGACCTCCTCGACACCGACGACGTCGGCGGGATCGACGACCGTGAGTTGGTCGGGGTCCCCGGCGGCCGGGGGTGCGCTCTCCTCCGAGGACTGTGTGGCGGTGCTCCCACCGGGAGTTGAGGGCGGCCAGGGCAGGACCGAGAAGCGGGTGGCGGCCAGGGCCAGGACGACCAGGACCGCGACGGCGCCGGCAGCTGTGGCCATGGCGGCGGCAGGGGCCTTGGCGGATGGGGATGGATTGTTCACGTCGGGGGTTCTCCACGTTCATCGGGGGGCGACGAACATCGGCGGAGGGGAGGCGGGGGCGGCCTCTCTCCGCAGCCTGTATCGGTTGTGACGCACGACGGGGGCGTGCGGTTGCGGTGCGACGACGTGTGTCGGGGACGGTCGAGCGGGGCGGCCATGACGGGCTGGCGTCGGCCCTCCCTATACTCCCAGGTGTGGAAGGTACGCGTTCCGCACTCGGGCCAGCCCGGGCGGGGCGCGTCGAAAGAGGGAATCCGGTGGGAATCCGGAGCTGCCCCGCAGCGGTATGTGGGAACGACAGTCGCCATGAGCACTGGTGGGCCGGCCGAGAGGACCGGTGACCGGGAAGCGGCGGCCGGTAGGTGACCGGACACGGGTCCGGTGGTGCCCGCGAGTCCGAAGACCTGCCTCCACCCGGCGGCCCGCCCGGGCCGCCGGTGGTCCCGCGCCCCGAGGGAGGGCCGGAGGCGGTGTCGGGCGCGCTCGCGGCGCGCTGCCGACGCGTGCCCTCCCCTGCCCTCGTCCCGGTGCCGGAACCCGGCTTTCGACGAGGGAGAGAAGCTGTATGGACACGCCACAGGCCGCCGGCGGGGGGAGCGTGCGCTCCACGGTGCACGGCTTTCCGCGGATCGGTCCGCGCCGTGAACTCAAGCGGGCGGTCGAGGCCTACTGGAAGGGCCGCAGCACCGCCACCGAACTGGACGCCGTCGCCGCCGGACTGCGCACGGACGCCTACGCCCTGTTGAAGGGAGCAGGGATCGACGACCTGCCCTCCAACACGTTCTCCTACTACGACCACGTCCTGGACACCGCGGTCATGTTCGACCTGGTGCCGCCGCGGTTCGCCTCACCGGCCTCCGCCGCCGATCGCGACGAGGAGCTGCGCCGCTACTTCGCGCTCGCACGGGGGGAGCAGGGCGCCCCGCCCCTGGAGATGACCAAGTGGTTCGACACCAACTACCACTACCTGGTCCCCGAACTGGAGCCCGGTACCCGCCCGCGCCTGGTCGGCGACAAGCCCGTCGCCGAGTTCTGTGAGGCGGCCGGGGCCGGGTACCGCACCCGTCCGGTCCTGGTCGGACCGCTCACGTTCCTGCTGCTGGCCAAGCCCGCGGACGGCGCCCCCGAGGGCTGGGAGCCGATCGAGCTGCTCGACCCGCTCCTGGACGCCTACGCCGAGCTCCTGGCCGACCTGAGGGCGGCCGGGGCCCATGAGGTGCAGATGGACGAGCCGGTCCTGGCCGCCGACGAGGGCCGGGCCGCCACCGGGCGACTGGAGCGGGCCTACCGGCGCCTGGGGGCGCTGACCGACCGTCCCTCCCTGCTGGTGTCCACCTACTTCGGATCCATCGGCGCCGACGCCCTGCGCGTCCTCAAGGACGTCCCCGTCGAGGCGGTCGGCCTGGACCTGGTGAGCGACTCCGAGGGCGTCGACGACCTCGTGAAGGTGTCCGGTCTGGGCGCTACCCGCCTAGTCGCGGGCGTCGTCGACGGCCGCAACGTGTGGCGCACCGACCTCCCCGCGGCCGCCGCCACCCTGGGCACACTGCTTGGCCTGGCCGACAAGCTGACCGTGGGCACCTCCTGCTCGCTGCTGCACGTGCCCGTGGACCTGGGCGCGGAGACGTCCCTGGACCCGGGGCTGCGCCGGGCACTGGCCTTTGCCAAGCAGAAGGCCGAGGAGGTCGCCCTGCTCGGGCGGTTGCTCTCCCAGGGGGCCGGGGTCGGAGCGCAGGACTCCGCCCCCTCGCCGTCCTTCACCGACGCCCGGGTCCGGGCGCGGCTCGACGCGCTTGGGCCGGAGGCCGCCGTGCGCCCGGGGGAGCGGGGCGTTCCGGCCGGCACCCCCCTCACCACCACGACGATCGGCTCGTTCCCCCAGACCGCCGAGCTGCGCAGGGCGCGCGCCGCCCACAGCAGGGGAGAGATGGGGAAGGAGGAGTACGAGCGGATCATGCGCGAGGAGATCGACCGCGTGATCGCCCTCCAGGAGGACATCGGCCTGGACGTGCTCGTGCACGGAGAGCCCGAGCGCAACGACATGGTCCAGTACTTCGCCGAACGGCTCGAGGGCTATGCCACCACCGAGTGCGGGTGGGTGCAGTCCTACGGTTCGCGTTGCGTGCGGCCCCCGGTCCTGTACGGGGACGTCTCCCGTCCCGAGCCGATGACGGTCGGGTGGACCACCTATGCCCAGTCGCGGACGCGCAAGCCCGTCAAGGGCATGCTGACCGGCCCGGTCACCATGCTCGCCTGGTCCTTCGTCCGTACCGACCAGCCGCTGGGCGACACCGCACGCCAGGTCGCCCTGGCCCTGCGGGACGAGATCGCCGACCTGGAGCGCGCCGGGATCCGCCACATCCAGGTGGACGAGGCGGCCCTGCGCGAGCTGCTGCCGCTGCGCGAGGAGCGGCGTCCGGCCTACATGGACTGGGCGGTGGGTTCGTTCCGCCTGGCCACCTCCGGGGTCGCGCCGACCACGACGATCCACACGCACATGTGCTACTCGGAGTTCGGGCGGATCGTCGGCGGGATCGAGGCGCTGGACGCCGACGTCACCAGTGTCGAGGCGGCCCGTTCGCGGATGGAGCTCGTGGCGGACCTAGGCCGGCGCGGCTACGCGCGCTCGGTCGGCCCCGGCGTCTACGACATCCACTCGCCGAGGGTGCCCTCGGTGGAGGAGATCGAAGAGTCCCTGCGCCTGGCGCTGGAGCACGTGGACGCCGACCGCCTGTGGGCCAACCCGGACTGCGGTCTCAAGACGCGCGGCTACGCCGAGGCCGAGCAGGCCCTGCGCAACATGGTCGAGGCGGTCCGCCGGGTCCGCGCCGACCTGTGACCGCCGCTCGCGCGGACCCCGCGGGGCCTGTGCGAGCGGACGGGCGCATACGAGGGGGCCGCGGCGCACGCGCCGCGGCCCCCTCGGGCGTTCCGGCCCCGGGTCAGGCGCTGCCGACCAGTGCCAGGGCCTCGTTGCCGGCGTTGAACATGAGGTCCTCGGTGTTGTCCGGCAGGCTCAGCTCGTCGACGGTGGCGTCGCCGAGGAGGCCGAGGAGGACCTGGTACTCGATCTGGATGTTGACGTTGGCCGTGCGGATCAGCAGGACGGCCGTGGGCACCTCGTCACCCAGGTAGTCGTAGGTGGTCAGGACGTAGTGCGCCTGGTCGCCGAGGTCGACTTCACGGTTTTCCTCGACGCCTTCGGCCAGGTAGGCCGAGTAGTCGTTGGCACCCGTGACGTACTCGAGGTTGTACTCGTAGTCGTCCTCGGCGGCCTCCAGCGAGTCGGAGGCGGAGTAGGGCACCGCGTACTCCACGCGCAGGGAGGCGTAGGAGTCCTCGGGGTTGCCCTCGGGTGCGTCGGCCAGGGAGCTGTGGCAGCTAGCGGTGCTGTCCTGGACGGACTTGTAGCCGGCTTCGGTGAGCATGAAGTCCGCGTAGACCTGGTCGGTGAGGGCGTCGCAGGGCTCGGCGGGCACGGCGTAGGGGGGCTCGCCCGTGGGAGCGGCCGTGTTCGGGTCCGGCTCGGAACCGGTGCCCGGCTCCGTCGCGGTGGTCGGCTCCTGCTCGGTGGCGGGCCCGGTCGGGGGCTGCGCGACCGGGTTGTTCTGGCCGTTGATGAAGACGGCCGCCACGACCGCGATCAGCAGGACCACGATCACCGCACCGCCGATGCCGAGGATCCAGGCGACGGCCCTGCCGCCGCTCTTGGGGGGCTGCGGCTGCGGCATGTACCCGGGGTGGTAGCCGGGGCCGTACCCGGGCTGGCCACCGGTGCCCGGGGCGCCGCCCGGGCCGTAGCCGGGGTGGCCGCCCGTGTACACCTGCTGCTCGGGGCCGGGGTGGTAGCCGGGGCCGTACCCGGGCTGGCCGCCGGTGCCCGGGTCGCCGTAGGGGGCGCCGTGAGGCGGCCCGTAGGGCGGCTGCCCTCCGGGCTCTCCGCCGCCGTGGGGGTTCTGCGGTGGCTGGTTGTAAGGTCCGTTTTCGCTCATGGCTCCCCTCGCCCGGTTTTCGCTGACCGTGTTGTCTGTGACGCGTGGGAGCGCCGGTGGGTTGCGGCTTCCCGTATCCGTGGAACCGCCGGTCCGGGCGGCGGGCACGGGAACCGCTGGGGAGGCACCGACGCCGGCGACCGGCCCGCGGGCGAGAACGAGCGATGTGGGGCGGGGGTTCCCGATGTCCTGAGGAGGCCCCCGGGGGTGGGAAGCGACCTTGCGCCGGATCCGAGGACCGTGGAGGCGTCCCCACGGGCCGGACCGGACGTGTTGCATCCTAACCGCGGGGTGTGGTCACGGGGCAGGGCACCCCCTCTCAAGTGGGCGGATCGTCATCGTATTGTGCCCCTCGGGAGGAAAACGAGGTTCTGTTCGGTGCCGCCGTGGTATCGGCGGGAGGGACCCGCGCTGCGGACCGCGGGGACACACGAGGACGCCGATCCCGGCCGGCGGGATCAGAACATCGAGATGTGCACGTGGTCGTAGTGGTTCTCGGTGAGGTTGCCCCGGTCGGCCATCGGGCGCCAGCTCGTGTCGCCCCGGCGGATGTCCCAGATCTGCTGCCGGTAGATGACGTACATGATCCCGAAGTCCTCGGCGTTCTCCCTCGCCCACTCGGCGATCGCCCACCCGCGCTGGACCTGTTCCTCGGAGGGCCACTGCCCGTTGGGGTGGAGCATGAAGTCGCAGGCGCGCCCCTTGGGGTGCTCGCCGACCACGTAGCCCCCGTAGGGGCGGTAGCAGCCCACACCGCCCACGTTCGCGCCGTCGCCGAACAGTCGCTTGACCTCGTCGCGCATCTGCCGGGTGCGCGGCGTGATGCTGTCCGGCGGCTCCATCGGCTGATAGGGGTGGTCGGCGATCAGCCGCTGCACCTCCAGCCGCTGCTCCTCCAGCTCGTCCAGGTCCTCCTCGACCTCCGCGAGCCGCTCCTCGGCGTTCTCCTGTGCGGCCTCGTCGCGTTCGAGTGTCTGGCCGAGCAAGTCGAGCAGGTCCTGGTTGGTGTTGGCGAGGTAGTCGATGATCAGGGCACGGTCGATGACGTCGTCGGGCTCGGCGTCGACGAACAGGGACATGGCGGGGTCGATCCCGCTTCCGGTGTAGGTGGCCACAGCCAGGGCGCGTACCTCGGAGCGGACCTCCTCGACCTCCTCGCGGGAGGTCTCGGCGCGCTCCTGGGCGCGTTCGGCCTCCTCCATGACGGCCTCCATGTCGCGCAGCTCCCCCTGGTAGTCCTCGGTGAGCGTGTCGACGCGTGCCCGCAGAGTGTCCATGTCCTCCGGCTCCCGGGGCAGGGCCGCCGCTCCCGCGGCGTGGGGCGAGGCCACCACCAGCGCCGCCAGGGCGGTGGCGAGGGCTCCGGCGCGGGAGCGGCGCGGGCCGCGGGCCGCGAGACCGGACAGGACGTCGCGCCAGGTCCACGCGCGGAGGTCCGGGCCCCAGAAGTCGGCGAAGGGGTCCTCCCCGGACGCGCGGGCGAGGCCGGGTTCGCTGATCGGATCTTCGGACTGCACGATGTATCGCTCCTCGAACCCGCATGCGGAGGACGCCGGGGCTGACGCTTGCCTGTCCCGGAGCGGTCCGCCGCGGCGGACGCCCGGTTCCCGCCTCCCCGCGCGCGGTCTTCCGAGAGGCGGAACGAGGGGGATCGCCACGAGTGTAGGCGGGTTCGTGCGAATGGGGAAAAGACCTCCCATATCCACCAGCGCCGAAGCCCCCAATGCGCCAAAACAGCCACCCTCAGCACAAGAGGGCCATGGATCTGGCTCGCCGGGGGCGGTTCACGGGCTGCGGTGCGGGCCGGCGGGCACCTTCGTGTCGTGCCCGCCCCCGGTCGCCACCACCGCCGACGCGTCGGTGTGCGAGGCCGGGTGGGAGAGTGCGGATACCGGCCCTGACGTTCGGTAACGTTTGGGTCTCGTCGAATGTCCTGTTCATTGACATGTTCGCAACACCTCTGTTTACGTGATGGGAGCGCTCCCAAATACCGACCACAGAAGGTGCGTGCCGACGCTGTGACCGACCAAGAACGCTTCCCCGAAGGCTTCCTCTGGGGAGCCGCCACCGCCTCGTTCCAGATCGAGGGCGCCACCACCGCCGACGGCCGTGGCCCCAGCATCTGGGACACCTTCGCCGACCTGCCCGGAACCGTCCTGGGCGGCGACACCGGTGAACCGGCCGACGACCACTACAACCGCTACCCCGAGGACATCGGGCTCATGCGCGAGCTCAACCTCGGCGCCTACCGCTTCTCCATCGCCTGGCCGCGCGTGCTCCCCCAGGGCTCGGGGGCCGTGAACCAGGCCGGAATCGACTTCTACGACCGCCTCGTCGACGCTCTCCTGGAGGCCGGGCTCCAGCCCTGGGCCACCCTCTACCACTGGGATCTGCCCCAGACGCTCCAGGAGTCCGGCGGCTGGACCGACCGCGACACCGCCGAGCACTTTCGCGACTACAGCGCGGTCGTCGCCGAAGCCCTCGGCGACCGGGTCGAGAACTGGATGACCCTCAACGAGCCCTGGTGCGCCTCCTTCCTCGGCCATTACCACGGGGTGCACGCCCCCGGTCACCGCGACTCCGTCGAGGCCCTGACCGCGGCCCACCACCTGCTGCTCGGCCACGGCCTGGCCACTCAGGCGATCCGAGCCACGGGGCACCCCTCCCGGGTCGGGATGGCCCACAACCAGGCGGTCATCCGCCCCCACGGCGCCAGCGCCGCGGACGCCCGCGCGGCCCGCCGCGCCGACGGGGTGCGCAACCGCATCTTCACCGACCCCGTCCTCAAGGGCGTCTACCCCGCTGACGTCAAGGCCGACCTGGCTGAGGTCACCGACTTCTCCTTCATCAAGGACGGGGACCTGGAGACCATTCACCAGCCGCTCGACTTCCTGGGCGTCAACTACTACACCCCCGAGTGGGTCGCGGGCTCGGCCAAGGGCCTGGACCCCGCCACGGTCAGCGGCGAGGGGAGCGCCTGGCTCGGTGCCGACCCCGAGGAGGTGCACGTCTCCCAGGGCCTGCCTGTCACTCACATGGGCTGGGAGATCGACCCGACCGGTCTGTTCGACGTACTCCAGCGCCTGGCGGGGGAGAGCGGCGGCATCGACCTCTATGTCACCGAGAACGGGTGCGCCTTCGAGGACTCCGTCGCCGACGACGGCGGTGTCCACGACCCCGACCGGATCGACTACTACGAGAGCCACCTGCGGGCCGCCCTGGAAGCCGTGCGCGCCGGTATCCCGCTTCGCGGCTACTTCGCCTGGTCCCTGTTGGACAATTTCGAGTGGGCGTGGGGATACTCCCGCCGGTTCGGCCTCATCCACGTCGACTACGAGACCCAGAAGCGCGTGGTCAAGGACAGCGGCAAATGGTACGCGCAGTTGGCGCAGACCAGCCGGTTCCCCAACCGGTAGAACTTGAGTCACAGGGGCGGGGCGCCGCGGTGCCCCGCCCCGCGCGTGCAGGGCCCGGCAGGGCCGAACGAGCTCATGCGAGGAGCAGCAGGTGGCCAGGAACGGTGACGGTCGGCGGCGTCCGACTCTGGAGATGGTGGCGCAGCGCGCCGGGGTCGGACGCGGTACCGTCTCCCGGGTGATCAACGGGTCCGAGCAGGTGAGCCCACGGACCCGCGAGGCCGTGCGCAACGCGATCGCCGAACTGGGCTACAGCCCCAACCAGGCCGCGCGCACCCTGGTGACCCGGCGCACGGACACGGTGGCGCTGGTGATCTCCGAGCACCGGGACCGCCTGTTCACCGACCCCTACTTCGCCGACATCGTGCACGGGGTCAGCTCGGTCCTTTACGAGCGTGACCTGCAACTGCTGCTCACTACGGCCAGGACCGAGGCCGAGCACCGCCGGACCGGCGACTACCTCAGCGGTTCCCACGTCGACGGCGCGCTGCTGGTCTCCCTCCACCGCGACGACCCCCTGCCTCAGCGCCTGGAGGAGGCCGGGGTCCCGGTGGTGCACGGCGGCCAGCCGCACGCCACGGCCCGGCCCGCCCGCTACGTCGTCGACGTCGACAACGTCGGTGGGGGCCGCACGGCCACCCGTTACCTCGTCGGATCGGGGCGGCGGCGCGTGGCCACCATCAGCGGCCCCCAGGACATGAGCGCCGGCGTGGACCGACTGGCCGGGTACCGCCTGGAACTCGAAGAGGCCGGGATCGCCCCCGACGACGGGCTCATCGTGGAGGGCGACTTCAGTGTCGAGGGCGGTGCCCGGGCGATGGAGCGCATGCTCGATGCCGGGCAGCGGCCCGGCGCCGTCTTCGCCGCTTCCGACATGATGGCGGTGGGGGCCCTGCGCGTCCTGCGCGAACGCGGCCTGCGGGTGCCCGAGGACGTCGCCGTGGTCGGCTTCGACGACACGCCCATGGCCCAGCACAGCGACCCCCCGCTGACCACAGTGCGCCAGCCCGTCGAACGGATGGGGCGGGAGATGGCGCGGCTGCTTGTGGAGGTGGCGATCCCCGGTGTCCGGGAGTCGCAGTCCGTCGTCCTCGACACCCGCATGGTGGTCCGCGAGTCCGCCTGAGCCGCCGCGCGGAGGCGTCAGAAACCGCTCTGACCCGCCCTTTCCCGAAGTATCACGGCTGGACGCGCCCCCGGGGGCTGTGCAAGGCTGGTCGCGATTTCGCTGGGGACGGTAGGAGTGCATGAACCCGACGCGGGAACCCACACACAAGCGGTGCGCGATCCTCTCATGTGACTGGTGCGAGCGCGGGGCCGACTGTCGTTTCTGCTCCGGTACCGGCTGGTGGCGGCCGCAGCGGCCCCACCGCGAGGGTAGCGGGGTGATCATCTGGCTCAGGGTGGACGAGCCCTGCCGCGTCTGCGCCGGGACGGGCAGGGAGCACGGCCCGCCCTCCGAGGGCGACCGGTCGGAGGAGGGGCCGTGGAGTGGGTGACCTACCTGTCGCCGAGCGGGGGCGGTGAACGCCTCGGAGCGGTCGACGACGGCGATGTCCTCGGCTGTCCGGGGGAGAGCGGTCTGGCCGCTCTGCTGGACGCCGGGCCCGAGGCCCTGGCCTCCGCCCGTGCCCGGGCCCTGGACGCGCCCCTGGAGATCATCGCCGAGCCCGAGGCGCGCGTGTGCGCGCCCCTGGTGCCGGAGGAACCGGTGATGGTGGGCCTGCACGGCGCCGAGGCCGCCGTGCACCCCGGCCTGGTCCGCGGTGTGGACGACGGAGTCGCCTCCGGGGCCCGGCGGGCGCGTGTGGGGCTGGCGGCCGTGTCCGGCTCCGGGGGAGCCCGGGACGCCTTCACGATCGCCTGCCTGTGGTTGGACGCCTCCGGCGAACCGGTCCAGCTCACCCTCGGGCCGAGGCTGGTGACCGCCGACGGTCTCCGCGCGGACCCGGAGTGCTCCGTCTTCGTGGCGGACGAACCCGTCGGCTTCGCGGTGCTGACCCTGGCCGGCCCGTGGCCGACGGGCGGAGCCCACCGGGTGCGGGTTCTGCCGCTGGTGGAGACACCGTCGCTGGAGGAGGGGGACGAGGTGGCGGTCGACGCCGGGGAGTTGGGCGGGTTCGGGGTCCGGGTCGGATCCCGGGTCTGAACCCGATCGCCACACCCTGAGGCCTGCTTTCGGCCGCCTTCTCCGGGTTCCGGACAGCATGGGCCAACCCCTGACCGACGCGCGGACACCGAGCGTTACCGTCGCGTGACGGTGCGGCTCTCGGTGTCCCGTTTCCCGCGGGGCCTGCGTATGCGTCGTGTCACGATGTCATGTCGGTCGGGGCGTGATGAGGGGGTTGCGCTTTGACCAAATAGTTACTTTGGCCTCTTTTGGGGTTTCGGACAGCCATCTTGACCTGGGGGGTTGGTCATAATGCCGCCAAACACGGCATGATTGGGGCGGTCGGGTGAAGATGATCCCGCCGACAGCGGTCCGGTGATGGAAGCGAGGCCTTCGCCCCCTCTTGGTACGCTATCGACCGCACGCGCACTCAGGGTTCTTCTTGGGAGGACGACCCCACGGGTGTGCGGCTCCTCATCTTCCCAGGCGAGTCCGGCGGACAGTCTTCACATCTCCCCAAACTCCCACCGCTTCCCGTATCTGGTGGATCCTGTGGTCTGTACCGGTCCCAGCAGAAGGCTTCTTCGGCTGGAGAGTGGTCGAACCCTGGGTCCGACACCCGTTCGAGGCGGTGACACGAAAGGTTGCGAGGGTCCGTGTCGACACGAGCGACAGCAAACGGGGCCAATGCGCAGAGCGAGGCAGCGCAGGCCGAACATGCCGATGCCGCGCCCAGGCGCAGAGCCATGCGGTGGTGGCCACGTCACTGGCGGGTACGCTCCCGGCTAGTGGCTCTCATCGTGATCCCCACCGTCCTTGCGCTCGCGCTCGGCGGTCTGCGGATCTATGAGTCGTCGGTGACCACGGTCACCCACACCAACATCGAGGAACGCGCCGAGATCGGCGTCCTCGCGGCCCAGCTCTCGAACCAGCTCGGCCGGGAACGTTCGGCCAGCGCGATCTACATCTCCGATGACCCCGATCCCGAGCAGAGATCGGACGAGCTCCGCCAGGAGCTCGACACGGTGCGCGGGACGACGCAGAACCTCTACCTCCAGCTCGACTCACGGCTGGCCGACCTCGGCGAACTGGACGACCCCATCGCCCAGGCCCGCCTGGAGAGTCTGAAGAGCCAGCTCGACACGCTGGAGGACCTGCGCGAGGAGGTCGACGGGACCCGTATCACGGTGCTCCCCGTGACCGCCAACTACCGCACCATCACCCGCGCGCTCACCGAGTTCAACCAGACCATCGCCGACCAGAGCGACGACACCGAACTCCGTGAGGGCGTCCGTGCCCTGACCGCGCTCTCCAGCGCGCGCGACCAGCTCGCCTACGAGACCGCCCTCATGCGCCACGCGCTCTCACGCAACACGATGACCGGCGGTGTCTCCGAGGCCATCGAGTCCAGCCGTGCGCGGTACGAGAACGAGATCAACAACTTCATCCAGGCCGCCGACTCCGCGCAGCGCCGCGTGTTCGACGAGAACTACACGGGTCTGGACGTCAGCCAGGTCTCCACGATGCGCATGCGCGTGATGTACCGCGCCGAGCGCGACGCCCCCCTCACCGGTGTCACCGACAACGACGGTGCCGGGGACTACCAGGAGATCGCTGCCCGCGCCCTCGAACGCATGGAGGAGGTCGAGATCACCATCGCCGAGGGCGTCCGGGACGACGCCGACCGGCTGGGCAGCGCGGCCCTGGTCCGCACGGTCACCGACCTCTCCGTCATCGCGGCCGTCCTCCTCGCGGTCTTCTTCGTCACCTCCCTGGTGGCCCGCTCCCTGGTGCGCCCGCTGCGCACCCTGGAGGAGGGCGCCCGGCGCGTCGCCGAGCGCGACCTGCACGAGGCGATCACCCGCATGCAGGAGGCCGGCAGCGCACCGGAGGCGGTGCGCGTCAACCCCATCGACGTGCACACCGAGGACGAGATCGGCGAGGTGGCGCGCGCCTTCGACGACGTCCACCGCGTGGCCCTGACACTGGCCTCCGACGAAGCCGCCCTGCGCAGCAACGTCAACGCGATGTTCGTCAACCTCTCCCGCCGAAGCCAGACGCTGGTGGAGCGGCAGTTGCGTCTCATCGACGGTCTGGAGCAGTCCGAGCAGGACTCAGACCGCCTGTCCGACCTGTTCCAGCTCGACCACCTCGCCACGCGTATGCGTCGCAACAACGAGAACCTGCTGGTCCTGTCCGGGCAGGACAACACCCGCAAGTGGGCGCAGCCCGTCCCGCTGGTCGACGTCCTGCGCGGCGCCGTCTCCGAGGTCGAGCAGTACGAGCGCGTCAACGTGCGCGCCCCGTCCCACATCTCGGTGCTCGGCCGCCCGGTCAACGACATCATCCACCTGGTGGCCGAGCTGGTCGAGAACGCCACGTCCTTCTCTCCGCACGACACCGAGGTCCTGGTCAGCGCCAAGACGCTCGACAGCGGCGGGGTCCAGGTGGACGTCACCGACAGCGGTATCGGCATGGCGCCGGAGGACCTGGCGGCGATCAACGCCCGCTTGGCCGCCCCGCCGGTCGTCGACGTCGCGGTCTCGCGCCGCATGGGCCTTTTCGTGGTCTCGCGCCTGGCACATCGCCACAGCGTCACCCTTCAGCTGATGGAGGCCCACGGCGGCGGCACCACCGCCCGCGCGATCCTTCCGCCGGACCTGCTCATCACCCCGGTCGAGGGACAGCACTCCGTCACCGGAGCGCAGACCCGCGCCGAGCTGCCTTCGGGCGCGCCGGACACCTTCGCCGACGCCGAGGCCGCCTTCGCCTCCAGCACAGCCCCTACCGAGCCCGGTGACACCTGGCAGGGCCAGGAGGGCGGTGTCAGTGCCCTGGGCAGTGGGCTGCCCAAGCGCAGCCCCGGTTCCAACCGGGCCGACGAGCACCCGCCCAGCGGCCAGGATCTGTGGAGCACCTCCAGGAACGGCTCCGCCCCGATCGAGCCGACCAGGGGGGCCGGTACCACCGACACACCCGGGATCGACGGCCCGCAGCAGGTGGTCGACCCCTACGACGCCCCGGAGGAGCAGCGCGCGTCGGACACCACCGGCGGCCACAGCCTCTTCGACCCGGCCCCGCGCAGCGGCGGCACCCGGTCCGACTTCGGCGACATCGGTGCCCCGAACCGTTCCAGCGAGACCGGTGCGTTCGCCCGGCCCACGGACACGGGCGCGTTCAACCGGCCCACGGACACCGGTGCGTTCGCCCGGCCCACGGACACGGGCGCGTTCAACCGGCCCACCGACACCGGTTCCCGCAGCGTTTTCGGGGGTTCCCGCACCAGCGGCCACGACCGCTCGTCGCCGTCCGGTGAGAGCCGGACCGAGTCCTTCCCCGCGGTCTCGCCGGAGCCCGCACCGTCGGCCAACGACACCGGGCGCTGGAGCCCGGGCGGCAACGAGTCCCGCGAAGGATACGGCTCCACGGCCTACCTGTCGCGCCGCTACGGCGGCGCCCAGGGAGCGGACAACACCGTGGTTCCCCCGACTCCGGCCAGCGAGAGCAACGACTCGCTGCCGATCTTCGACGCCATCGAGTCGAACTGGTTCAAACGTCGAACGGGAGGACCCACCGTGGACTCCACCGAGACCGGACCGATTCCCCAGGTCGGCGGGGACGTTCAGCATCCCGTGAACGAACCCTCCACGCCATCGGCACCCTCCGAGAAGGCCGCACCCCCCGAGAAGGCCGCGCCGGCCGGCGGGACCGAGCAGGGCTGGAACTCCGCGGCGGACCGCGGATGGAAGGCGGCCCGGACCGCGGCCGACCCCATGGCGGGCGGCCTGACGACCTCGGGCTTGCCAAAACGCGTTCCCAAGGCAAACCTTGTTCCGGGAACCGCTCCCAAACCGGAGAACTTCAATAGGATGCCCGCACGCAGCGCGGACCGCGTCCGCAACCGCTTCTCCGGGTTCCAGAAGGGCGTTCGGGACGGACGCAACCAGCTCGGAGGAGGTTCGAACGAGGGATGACCTCAGAGGACCGCGGTGGGATGGGGTCCCCCTTATTTCGGGAAGCAGAATGCAATAGCATCTACCGAGCTTCTCGGACACGTTGCGCCCACCGCCTGACGAGAATCGAACACCAGACCCCCGGCCGTTCCCTCGGGAGGGACCGGGTACGACGCAGAAACAGTGCTGTCACATGCCGTGCCGGCGGTAGCAGTGCAGTGAGACCAGCCGGCGAATTCGGACAGGAGATCAGATGAGTCGACAGGTGAACGAGCTCAACTGGTTGATCACTGACTTTGCCGATCGGGTCCCCGATGTCGCCCACGCGATCGTCGTCTCCTCTGACGGCCTCCCGCTGGCATCGTCATCGGGGTTCCCGGCGGACAGGGCCGACCAGTTGGCCGCCATCGCCTCCGGGCTTTCCAGCCTGACTCAGGGAGCAGCCCGGGTGTTCGAGGGCGGAGCGGTTGCTCAGACCGTCGTGGAGATGGAGCGGGGACTGATGCTGATCATGGCCATCAGCGACGGCTCCTGCCTGGCGGTTCTGGCGTCGGCGGAAAGCGATCTGGGTCTGGTCGCGTACGAGATGACCCTGCTCGTCGAGCGGGCGGGGCGGGCGCTGACACCAACGGCGCGCACCTCGGGAATCCACTGATCCACCACCGACAGGAGGAAGTGGTGGCACCTCACAGTAGAGATGCCGGGAGCGCCTCGTGGTTCGGTCAACAGCCGAGCGGTCCCCCCACGGGTGGGATGCCGTCTGTGCCGAGCGGCGGAGATGTTCCCCGACCTATCCAACAACCATACGAACAACGGCCCGTAGGGAGCAGTTCGCCCAGCTCGCTGGTGCGTCCCTACGCGGTCACCAAGGGTCGGACCAAGCCGAAGTCACAGCTTCCCCTGGAGGCTCTGATCTCGGCGACGGCCGCGGCCCGCAACGAGTCTGGGACGCTGACGCCCGAGTGGCAGGCGATCAGCGACCTGTGCCGGGAGTGGCGGTCCGTGGCGGAGATCTCCGCCCTTCTCCGGATGCCGCTCGGTGTGGCGCGGGTGCTCGTGGCGGACATGTCGGAGCAGGGCCTGGTCCAGATCAGGTCTTCGATGAACAACGACGCCCGTCCCAACACCAACCTGCTTGAAAGGGTGCTCAGTGGACTTCGCAAGCTCTAGCCCAGCCGAGGAAGGCGGTGCTGGGGGGAACGCGATGACGTCGGTCAAGATCGTCGTCGCCGGGGGCTTCGGTGTCGGGAAGACGACATTCGTGGGCTCCGTCTCCGAGATCGTGCCGCTGACCACCGAAGCGGTCATGACCAGCGCCAGCGTCGGGGTCGACGACCTCGCCAAGACGCCGGACAAGCAGACCACCACCGTGGCGATGGACTTCGGCCGTGTCTCCCTCGACTCCGACCTGATCCTGTACCTGTTCGGCACCCCCGGACAGCACCGGTTCTGGTTCATGTGGGACGACCTGGTCAAAGGCGCCATCGGCGCCGTCGTCCTGGTGGACACCCGCCGCCTGGCGGACTGCTTCCCCGCGATCGACTACTTCGAGGAGGCGCGTCTGCCCTTCATCGTGGCGATCAACGGGTTCGACGGCTACTACCCCCACGCCGCCGACGAGGTTCGGGACGCGCTCACGCTCAGTCCCGAGATCCCGATCGTCACCGTGGATGCCCGCGACCGGGCCTCCACCAAGTCGACGCTCATCACCCTCGTCGAGCACGCCATCACGGTGGGCGATCCCGAAGGTGCGGCCGGACAGCCCACCTCCACGGGAGGCCAGAACTCCTGGCGATAGTTTCCATGCCCGCTCAGGAACCGCTCCACCTCAGGTTCGTGTTCGGGCGCCCGCAGGGTGCCGTAAGGCTCGCAGCCGCAGACGGCCCCGTGTCGAGGGCGCCCGAACCGTGCCCACCCGTCACCCACCACCACCCTCAACGGTCGGCCTCCGGCCGCAGCGGCTGCCCACCCGTCACCCACCACCACCCTCAACGGTCGGCCTCCGGCCGCAGCGGCTGCCCTCTTCGTCACCCACCACCACCCTCAACGGTCGGCCTCCGGCCGCAGCGGCTGCCTTCTTCGTCACCCACCACCACCCTCAACGGTCGGCCTCCGGCCGCGGTGTTCCCGCCTTCCATCACGCCAGGGCGGGATCTGTGGTGCGCACTGGCATCATGGGGGGATGAGCCCTTCCTCCCCTGACGCCCCAGACATGACCCGGCGGTTCCGTGAGGTCGCCGAACGGGTGCTCGACGCCCTTCTGGAGGACGCCCCCGAATGGGCGCTCGACCTCGGTGACACCGGTTCTGCCGCCCGGCTGTCCGACCGCTCAGCGGAGGCCGACGCGCGCCGCGTCGCCATGCTCACCGACGCCCTCGGCTCACTCGACGAGATCGACGGGGACCTGATCCCGGCGGGGGACCTGGCAGACCTGGAGATCCTGCGCTCCCGGATCACCGCGGACCTGTGGCGCACCACCGAGCTGCGCCCGCACACCTACGACCCCCTCCTGTACTCCCCGGGCGAGGCCGTCCACACCCTCCTGGAACGCGACGCGCTCCCGCTCCCCGAACGCCTGGAGGCGCTGGCAGCGCGCTGCGCCGCGCTGCCCGAGTACCTGTCCACGGCCCGCGCTCGCCTGTCCGAGGGGCCGGGCATGCCGCGTGTGCACGTGGAGACCGCTCTGGCCCAGCTCGCGGGGGCCGAGGCGATGCTCACCGACGCCGTCCCCGCACTCGCCGCCCGCGAACCGTCCCTCGCGTCCAGGGTCGAACCCGCGCGGGAGGCCGCGCTCGCTGCCGTCGGCACCTACCGTGCGTGGCTGCGCGAGCAGCGGGAGGGGGCCACCGCCGATCCGCGCCTGGGCGAGCGCGCCTTCGCAGCCCAGCTCTGGTACACGCTCGACTCCGAGCTCTCCCCCGAGGCGCTCCTGGTGCGGGCCGAAAGCGACCTCATCGCCACCGAGGAGGCCATCGCCGAGGCCGCCGCAGAATACGAGGAGAGCCCCCGCAGGCCCGGACAGGTCGCCGAGGTCCTCGCCCGTATCGCCGACACCTCGGCCACCGGACCCGACACCGTCCAGCCCACCTGCGTCCGGGCCCTGGACCACCTCAAGGCCCGGGTCCGCGACCTGGACCTGGTCACCCTGTACGACGACCCGGTGGAGATCGTCACCATGCCCGAGGCGCGCCGGGGCGTGGCCGTGGCCTACTGCGACCCGCCCGGCCCCCTCGCCCCCCGCGCCCACGAGCTGCCCACGTTCATCGCCGTCGCCCCGCCGCCTGAGGACTGGCCGCAGCGGCGACGGGCGTCGTTCTTCCGCGAGTACAACGCCACCATGCTGCGCAACCTCATGGTCCACGAGGCGGTGCCCGGCCACGCCCTCCAGCTCGCCCACGCGGCCCGCCACGACGGCGCCACGCGCGTGCGCAGGATCCTGGGCAGCGGCACCTTCATCGAGGGGTGGGCGGTCTACACCGAGGAACTCATGGCCCGCCACGGCTGGTCCGGTGCCACCGGGCGGGAGGCGCGCCGCGCCGACCTCGCCCTGCGGCTGGTCCAGCTCAAGATGCGGCTGCGCGTCATCCTCAACTCCATCCTGGACGTGCGCGTGCACACCGGTGACCTCACCGAGGCGGAGGCGGTCGCCCTGCTCACCGGGCGCGGCCACCAGGAGGAGGGCGAGGCGGTCGGCAAGTGGCGCCGCGCCCAGCTCACCAGTGCCCAGCTCTCCACCTACTACACGGGCTACACCGAGGTCGCCGAGATCTCCCGCGACCTGGCCGAGCACCGCCCCGAACTCGCCGTGCGGGGGCGGCACGACGCCATGCTTGCCCACGGGTCCCCGCCGCCGCGCCACCTGCGCACACTGCTGGGACTGTGACGGCGCGTCCCTGTCTACCGCCCTATGCTGGGGGTGGACGAGGAACGCATAGGGCCACGGAACGGAAATCAGGTGCCATGAGCGGTGTCGACGACGAACCCGGGAGCGGTCGGCCGGGTACCGGGACCGGCAGCCCCGACGGCTGGGGGCGGCTGTGGACGCCGCACCGCATGGCCTACGTCAAGGGCGAGGGCAAACCCACCGGATCGGCCCCCGAGGACGGCTGTCCCTTCTGTCGGGCACCCGGACTCGACGACCCCGACGGGCTCGTGGTCGCCCGGGGCAAGAGCGCCTTCGTCGTCCTCAACCTCTACCCCTACAACAGCGGCCACCTGCTCGTGTGTCCCTACCGCCACGTGTCGGACTACACCGCCCTGGACGCCGACGAGACCGCGGAGGTCGCCGCGCTCACCCAGGCCGGGATCCACGCGCTCACCGCCGCCTACCGCCCCCACGGCTTCAACGTCGGCCTCAACCTCGGTACTGTTGCCGGTGCCGGCATCGCCGCCCACCTGCACCAGCACATCGTCCCCCGCTGGGGAGGCGACACCAACTTCATGCCGGCCATCGGGCAGACCAGGATCCTGCCCGAGATGCTGGAGCGTACCCGCGAGACCCTGGCCGAGCACTGGCCCGGCACCTGACCCCGTCCGCCGGGCCGCGGGCCGCGCCAGCCGGGCGCGGATCCCACCGCCGAACCCGTTCCCGCCCTACCATCACAAGAAGACATGCTGAGAATCCTTCGCCCCTTGACCTCACGGGTCACCGCTCCGCTCGGCCGGAGCCTGGCCCGGGTCGGCATCTCCCCGAACGCCGTGACCCTCGTCGGCACCGCCGGGGTCGTCGCCGCCGCGCTCTACTTCTATCCCCGCGGGGACCTGTACGCCGGCACGATCGTCATCGCGGTCTTCGCCCTCTTCGACATGCTCGACGGCGCCGTCGCGCGGGCCGGGGACCAGACCAGCGACTTTGGCGCCTTCCTTGACTCCACCCTCGACCGGGTCGCCGACGCCGCCGTCCTGGCCGGGCTCCTGTGGTGGTTCATCAGCGAGGACGACGAACCCGTGCTCGCCGGACTCACCCTGTTCTGCCTCGTCACCGGCTTCATGGTGTCCTACATCAAGGCCCGCGCCGAGGGGCTGGGCGTCAACTGCGACGTGGGCGTCGCCGAACGCACCGAGCGCCTCATCATCATCCTCGCCGCCGTCGGCCTGCACGGGTTCGGCGTGCCCTACGTCCTGGCCGCGGGGCTGTGGATCCTGGCCGTCATGAGCCTGGCCACCGTCCTGCAACGGCTCCTGGAGACGCGCGCGCGGCTCACGGGGGAGGCCGAGCCGGACGGATACGATCACCATGCCGCCGACGGCGAGGCCTGAGGCCGTACGCGACGAGGAAGGACGACGTGGACGAACGCACCGCCGCCCTGGCCTATGCGGCCGGGTGGGCGCTGATCCGCCGATCTCCCCAGTGGGCCGGACGCGGGGTGTTCCAGGCCATCGCCGACCACGCCTGGCGCACCCACGGCGACGGCACCCGCGGACTGGAGCGCAACCTGCGCCGCCTCCTCGGCCCCGGGGCCACCGACGCGCGGCTGCGCGCGCTCTCCCGCGCCGGGATGCGCTCCTACATGCGCTACTACTACGAGATGTTCCGCCTGCCCGCCATGGGCCGCGACCACATCCTCGCCCACACGCGGGCCGAGGGCATCCACCGCGTGGAGGAGAACGTGCGCTCCGGCCGGGGCGCGATCGCCGCACTGCCGCACATGGGCAACTGGGACCACGCGGGCGCCTGGATCAGCCTGCGGGGCATCCCGCTGACCACCGTCGCCCAGCGCCTGGAACCGGAGAGCGTCTACCGCCGGTTCACCGCCTACCGCGAGTCCCTGGGCATGGAGGTCCTGCCCCTGACCGGGGGCGCGGGCGTCTACGGCACGCTCGCGCGGCGGCTGCGCGCCGGCGGACTCGTGTGCCTGCTCGCCGACCGCGACCTCGGCGGTACGGGTCCCGAGGTCGAGTTCTTCGGCGAGGCGGCGCGCATGCCCTCCGGCCCGGCCGCCCTGGCCCTGAACACCGGTGCCGCCCTGCTGCCCGTCTCCCTGTGGTACGACGGCCCGCGGTGGAACATCCGCGTCCACGAGGAGGTGCCCGTCGCCCCCGGAGCCACCCGATCCGAGCGCGTCCAGGCCACCACGCAGCGCCTCGCCGGCGTCTTCCAGAGCGAGATCGCCGCACACCCAGAGGACTGGCACATGCTCCAACCCGTGTTCAGCGCCGACCACGATGCCCGCCGCCTCGGACACTGGCCCGACACCCGCCATCCCGGGGCCCCGGTACCGGCAGGGGAAGCGCCCGCGTGAGCGCACCGATGCGGGTGGGCCTGGTCTGCCCCTACGCCTGGGACGTACCGGGCGGGGTGCAGCAGCACGTCGGCGACCTCGCCGACACGCTCACCGCCCTGGGCCACCACGTGTCGGTCCTGGCCCCCGTCGGCGGCAGCGGCACCGACCTGCCCGTCCACCTCGTCCCGGCGGGCCGCCCCGTCCCCGTGCCCTACAACGGGTCCGTGGCCAGGCTCAGCTTCGGACCGCGCACCGCCGCGCGCGTCCGCCGCTGGATCGACGAGGGCGGCTTCGACCTGCTGCACATCCACGAACCCTCCGCGCCCAGCGTCTCCCTGCTCTCTTGCTGGGCGGCGGACGGCCCCATGGTCGCCACCTTCCACACCAGCAACCCGCGCTCGCGCGCCATGGCGATGACCTCGGGCGCGCTGCGCTCGGCCCTGGAGAAGATCAACGCCCGCGTGGCCGTCTCCGAAGCGGCCCGGCGCACCCTCGTCGAACACCTCGGCGGCGACGCGGTACTCATCCCCAACGGGGTGTGCACCGACCGCTTCGCCGCCGCCGAACCCCTGCCCGGCTGGCCCGGTGAGGGCGGCTCCCTCGGCTTCCTCGGCCGCCTGGACGAACCCCGCAAGGGCCTGGCCGTCCTCCTGGAGGCCTTCACCCTCCTGGCCCCCGATCGCCCCGGCCTGCGCGTGCTCGTGGCCGGGCCCGGCGACCCCGAACCTGCGCTCTCGGCCGTCCCCGAACCCCTGCGCCGCCGCGTCACCGTCCTGGGGCGGCTCGACGACGCCGACAAGGTGCGCGCCTACCACTCCGCCGACGTCTTCTGCGCCCCCAACCTGGGCGGGGAGAGCTTCGGCATCGTCCTCACCGAGGCCATGTCCGCCGGGGCGGCCGTCGTCGCCAGCGACATCCCCGCCTTCTCGGCCGTCCTCGACCACGGTGCCGCGGGCGCGCTCTTTCGCGCCGGCGACGCCGCCCACCTGGCCGAGTGCGCCGCGGCTCTCCTCGACGACCCGGCGCGCCGCGCCGAACTCTCCCGCGCCGCGCGCACGGCCGTGCGCCCCTACGACTGGGAGACCGTTACCGCCGACCTCGTCCGCGTCTACGAGACCGTCCTGATGCGCGACGGCCGGGGACGCCCGAGCGCGCCCCGCGTCCGCCTGGACACCGGGCCGCGCGCCACCGCCCTCCTGCGCCGGGGAGGGGGTGACACGCGGTGGACGCCCCGCTCCTGATCACCGCCGCCGTCACCACCGCACTGCTCCTGGTGCTGGCGGGCTTCTACCTGTCGTGGCGGGCCACTCGCCTGGACCGCCTCCACCACCGGGTGGAGACCGCCCGCGCCGCGCTGGACGCCGCACTGCTGCGGCGCGGATCGGCCGTCCTGGACCTGGCCGCCGCCGACGGGATCGGTGCCGACCGGGCCGCGGTACTGGCCGGGGCCGCCACCGCCGCGCGCCGGGCCGAGCCGGAGGGGCGCGAGGTCGCCGAGAGCGCGCTGTCCCGGGTCCTGCGGGAGGTGCTCGAACCCCTCGACCCTCCCGCCGGCCTGCGCGGCCACCTGGAGGAGGTCGACGACGCCGCCAAGGGCGTCCACCTGGCCCGCACCTTCCACAACGACGCCGTCACCGACACCCGGCGCGCCCGCCGCTCCCGCCTCGTGCGGGCCCTGCGCCTGGCCGGCACCGCGCCCCTGCCGGACTTCTTCGAGATCGACGACCAGCCGCCCGCCCTGCGACCGGCCCCCACACCCTCCGACGCCCGTGGGCGGAGTGTGCCGGGGGCAACACCGGACGTGCCCGAAAAGCCGCGAAAGGGACCAACTAGGATGGAGACCTGGTAGACCCAGGGTGCGCGGCGCCGATGGCGTCCGTGTCCCCACGCGCGACCGCTGTCGTTGCCCCGGCCCACCGCTACCCAGCAAGCAGCGACACACCAGGGACGGGAGTCCACACCGTGGTCACCAACGCATCGAAGCCCGCCGACACCGCCGTCGGCACCCAGCGCGTCAAGCGCGGCATGGCCGAACAGCTCAAGAACGGCGTCATCATGGACGTCGTCACCCCCGAGCAGGCCAGGATCGCCGAGGACGCCGGTGCCGTCGCCGTCATGGCCCTGGAGCGCGTCCCCGCCGACATCCGCAAGGACGGCGGCGTGGCCCGCATGTCCGACCCGGACATGATCGACGGCATCGTCGAGGCCGTGTCCATCCCGGTCATGGCCAAGGTCCGCATCGGCCACCTCGTCGAGGCCCAGGTCCTAGAGCACCTGGGCGTCGACTTCATCGACGAGTCCGAGGTCCTCACCCCCGCCGACGAGGCGTACCACATCGACAAGTGGGCGTTCACCGTCCCGTTCGTGTGCGGTGCCACCAACATCGGCGAGGCCCTGCGCCGCATCGCCGAGGGCGCGGCCATGATCCGCTCCAAGGGCGAGGCCGGCACCGGCAACGTGGTCGAGGCCACCCGGCACATGCGCTCCATCCGCTCCGACATCAAGCGCCTGGGCACCCTCGACGAGGCCGAGCTGTTCGGTGCCGCCAAGGAGCTGCGGGCGCCCTACGAGATCGTCAAGGAGGTCGCCGAACTCGGCAAGCTGCCCGTTCCGCTGTTCTCCGCCGGGGGAGTGGCCACCCCCGCCGACGCCGCGCTCATGCGCCAGCTCGGCGCGGAGAGCGTGTTCGTCGGCTCGGGCATCTTCAAGTCCGGCGACCCGGCCAGGCGAGCCGACGCCATCGTGCAGGCCACGCTGCACTACGAGGACCCGGCCGTCATCGCGCGGGTCTCGCGCGGCCTGGGCGAGGCCATGGTCGGCATCAACCTGGATGACCTGGCCGAGTCCGAGCGTTACGCCGGACGGGGCTGGTAGCAGGCGACGGGCGGCGGCCCGGGCCGCCGCCCCGCCGTCGGCGCGGCCGACGGCGCCCCCCTTCAGCGACACCACGAATGAGGCAGTACGTGACCGCCAGACCCACCATCGGCGTCCTGGCCCTCCAGGGCGACGTCGCCGAGCACCTGCGCGTCCTGGAGCAGCTGGACGCGGCCACCGTCAAGGTCCTGGACGCCGACACGCTCGACACCGTGGACGGGCTGGTCCTGCCCGGCGGCGAGTCGACCACCATGTCCAAGCTGGCCGTCCGCTACGGCCTGCTGGAACCGCTGCGCAAACGGGTCCGGGCCGGGATGCCCGCCTACGGCACGTGCGCGGGCATGATCATGCTGGCCGACCGCCTCCTCGGCGGCATCGAGGACCAGGAGACCGTCGGCGGCATCGACATGACGGTGCGCCGCAACGCCTTCGGCCGCCAGACCGAGTCCTTCGAGGCCGCCGTCCCCGTCCAGGGGGTGGGGGAGGACCCCTTCGACGCGGTGTTCATCCGCGCCCCCTGGGTGGAGTCGGTGGGGCCCGAGGTCAGCGTGCTCGGCCGCGTTCCGGCCGGGGACGGGGCCGGTAGGATCGTCGCCGTACGACAGGGCGGCCTGATGGCCACGTCCTTCCATCCCGAACTGACCGGAGACGCGCGCATCCACCGGCTCTTCGTCGACATCGTGAGAGGACACGCATGAGCGGCCACTCCAAGTGGGCCACCACCAAGCACAAGAAAGCCGTCATCGACGCCAAGCGGGGCAAGCTCTTCGCCAAGCTGATCAAGAACGTCGAGGTGGCCGCGCGCACCGGTGGCGGTGACCCCGACGGCAATCCGACGCTCTACGACGCCATCCAGAAGGCGCGCAAGAACTCGGTCCCGCTCGACAACATCGAGCGCGCCCGCAAGCGCGGCTCCGGCGAGGAGGCCGGCGGCGCCGAGTGGCAGACCATCATGTACGAGGGCTACGCGCCCGGCGGCGTGGCGATGCTCGTGGAGTGCCTCACCGACAACCGCAACCGCGCCGCCTCCGAGGTGCGCGTGGCGGTGACCCGCAACGGCGGGAACATGGCGGACGCCGGTTCGGTGTCCTACCTGTTCAACCGCAAGGGCGTCGTCCTGGTGCCCAAGGAGGGCACCACCGAGGACGACGTCACCCTCGCCGTGCTGGAGGCCGGCGCGGAGGAGGTCGAGGACCTCGGCGAGTCCTTCGAGATCGTCTCCGAGGCCACCGACCTGGTGGCGGTGCGCACCGCGCTCCAGGAGGCCGGGATCGACTACGAGTCCGCCGACACCAACTGGCTGCCCACCATGGAGGTCCCGGTCGACGCCGAGACCGCCAAGAAGGTGCTGCGCGTGGTGGACGCCCTGGAGGACTCCGACGACGTGCAGAACGTCTTCACCAACGCCGACATCCCCGACGAGGTCATGGCCGAGATCGGCTGAGACCCACCCGCGACCGACGCCGGTGGCCGCGCCCGCGAGGGGCGCGGCCACCGGCGTGTCCGGGGTCCTCGCGAGGGCACCGCCTGGCCGGTTCCGGTCACAAGGAACCGAAAGCGCGGGCAACACGGCGATCCGCGATCGCCCGGACACGCGGAACGGTAAAGTCCGGTACGTCGTTCACCTTGGACTCCGTGTCCGGCTTCCGCCACCACCACCGAGGACCCCAGTATGAGCACGCCTCCGGAATACCCCTACGACCCCTCCCAGCCCCACGGCCAGCAGCCCTACCCGCCGCAGCAGCCCCAGCAGCCGGGCGGCCCGCAGATGCCTCCAGGCGGTCAGTACGGCTATCCGGCCGGAGGGAACCAGCCCTACCCGCCGCAGCAGCCCGGGTACGCGCAGGCGCCGCAGCCTTCCGGGCCGGGGTTCTTCGGATCGCTGTTCGACTTCTCGTTCCGCGAGTTCGTCACGCCCAGGATCATCAAGGTCCTGTTCATCCTGTGGCTGGTCCTCATCGGCCTGTTCACCCTGTTCGGCGTGATCGGCGGCTTCGCCATGATGGGCGACCAGCCGTTCCGGGGCATCCTCACGCTCTTCGGCAGCCTGCTCATAGGCGCGATCTACGTGCTGCTGACCCGGATCGGGATGGAGATCCTCATCGTGGTCTTCCGGATCAGCGAGGACCTCTCGGCCATCCGCGGACAGCGCGGGATGTAGCCCCGGCCCGGCCGGTCACCGCGGGGCGTCCGAACGGTGCCCGTCGTAGTAGCGGGCGGCCAGGTCCCAGTACACGAGCAGCAGCGCCATCGAGGCCGCACAGGACACGGCGGCGGGCACCGACCTCCTGCGCCGGGCGGAGGCCATCGCCGCGAGCATGGCCGCCGACGCCGCCGCGTTGACGGCCGTGGCCGCGTCCCGGGGCCGGTCGGTCATCCGCATCTCCTCGCCGAGCATCGCGCGGGTCGGCCACGCCCGGTCGTCGGCGGGTTTGGGGAAGACCACCGGGTTGAGGGCGAACCACACGGCCACGGCCGCCGCATGCTTTCGGCTGCGCGTCCACACCGGGAGCAGGACCAGGGGAGTGGTCGCCCACCGGCTCCAGGCGCTCCACGGGTGCGAGTGCCGGGCGAAGACGGACCGCCGCAGCCGACCGAGGTGTGTGCGTGCCATGTTCGCGCTCCGTCCGGAAGGGGAACCTGCCGACGGTGTCACGCTACGCCCGGCCGCCCGGCGGATCAACGGTCGCGAGGGACGGGGGCCGGGCCGACCTTCGCCCTGCGGCCAATCTCGGCCCGGAATGTCGTCCTGGAACGCTCCTCGACCGTGGCGAGCGCGGCCACGAGTGCCGCCCACTCGGTGCCGGTGAACGTGAGGTGCCCGTGGCCGCGGTGCTGTGAGTCGCGTACGGCGAACCTGTGGATGCCGTTGGTGAAGGGGCCTGCTTCGACACATCGGCCACTGCCTTCGGAGCTGTAGGTACTGATGTGCCAGGCGACCGGGGCTTTCGTCATTCGACGCTCCTTACTCCAGCGATGCGAGAAGCGCTGCCCACTCACGGGTGTCAAAGATGAGGGTTCCGTTGCTGCGGTGCTGTGAGTCGCGTACGGCGAACCTGTGGATGCCGTTGGTGGAGGGGCCTGCTTCGACGCACTGGCCGCTGCCGTTGACGCTGTAGGTACTGATGTGCCAGGCGACCGGGGAGGTGGTGGCCACCTTGTCCTTGCTCATCGAAGTTCCTTTTCTAGAGCCGCAAGGAGTGCGGCGGTGTCCTCGGTACTGAGGCTGTGTTCCTGCAACCAATCGTAGGTGTCCACGAAGTGGTCCACAGAGTCGGTTTCCAGATAGATGGAACCGGCGGGGCTCTCGATGTGGGCGACCGCTGGAAACGGATCAGCCATCTTGATGAGGGTGAAGGGGCCGTCTGGGCTGGCATGGGCACCGACGTTGAAGGGCAGTACTCGTATCTCAATGTTCGGAAGAGCTGCCGATTCCGAGAGACGTAGAAGCTGTGCGGCCATGATCTGTGGGCCACCCACTTGGCGTCGCAGAGCCGCCTCATCGAGGATCACGGATACTTGGAGTGGTTCGTCACGGTCGAGGGCCTGTTGGCGCTCCATCCTCAAGCTGACCCAACGCTCGATCTCACGCTTGGTGGAGTGCCTGTTGGCAACCAGCATCAGCGAGCGTGCGTAGTCCTCGGTCTGGAGTAGGCCAGGAACAGTGTTGGTCGTGAACATGCGCAACGAGTGGGCTCGGCTTTCAAGCCACACGAAGTCAATGGTGGAGTTCCAGACGTTGTCCTTGGAATATCGCTCCCACCATCCAGTACGTGTCAGCTCGCCCGTGAGGGTGATGAGCATGTCGCGCTGGTTCTTGTCCTCGACTCCGTAGAGATCCATGAGCGCGAGTACGTCACCGCGTCTGATGGGGTGCACGCCGGACTCGAAGCGACTGAGAGCTGACAGGTCCCGTTGGAGGTACTCCGCCGCCTCCTTCAGCGTGTATCCGTTGTCCTCGCGCAGTTCCCGCAACATCTTGCCGAGCCACTGCGCGCGGAGGGTCACCTTCCGTGTGGTCGGCATGTGGATCTCCCCGCGCATCCTAGTTATCAAATTTGAAGTTGCTGTTGTAGGTGAACTTTATGTATGTCATCCTAGCAGAGGGTGAGATCCAACTCACTCGAAACGGGAGAACCGGGCGGTAGGGCACTGTCCGGCCCGGCCACGAGACCACCGTCTGGGCCGCTCTCTGGAGTTAGCCGCTCATGTAGCGACCCAGGCGGTGCCTCTGAGAGGAGAACACCGCATGACCGAAGTCTGTGCCCTCCCGGCTCCGATTGTCCCCTACGACTGGGACGGCGTCGACACCTCTGTGGACGAGGAGATCCCCGAACTGCTCAGCGAGGACCAGTTGGACCGGTACGTCGAGACCGTCTCCGAACTCCTGAGCGCGGCGGGCCTGCACGTCACCCGCGACCCCGGCGACACCGCCCACCTGTCCGTCGGCAGGCCCGGCGGGCGCTTCACCCTCGACCTGTACATCCGCGACGACCGCAGCACCGAGTGGACCATCGAGGGCGGTGACGAGACCCCGGTCGGCACCACCGCGGTGGGGCTGGCGGCCTTCCTCGCACCGCTGATGCGGGCTGACACCGACCGCTGAACCAGGGAAGGGCTCCCGGCGCCCCCACGGGAGCCCTCGCGCCGGCCCGTGCCTTCCGTCCGCCCGTCTTGTGGTGAGAGTCCTTCGGTAGCCCTGTCGGTGTGAGTTCACGGTGCCAGATCGCGCCTTGCGGTCGGCCTTGGAAAGCGAACGATCGATGAACGCTGTCTTGCCTCAATCCGAGGTTCTCATGCACGTGGTTTCCGCCCCTTGAGAGCGGATTGGCCGGATCCGGCCACCCGGATTCTGCGGCCACGGGTTTAACCGCTGTTCGACCCCAGGGCTCACGGCGGCGGTTGTCATGGTGTGAGCATGCTGCTGAGTCGCGTGCCTTGTGTGGGCTTGGTGGAACCGGATACCTTCGCGGCGGTTTGTGCCACCGATGACCGAATGGAACGGTTTTCGGCATCCTCCACTAGGACGGCTCCTTTCCCATGCGTTGCGCCCTGACCCGCATGACGGCGGCCTCGACCGCTGCCGTGCTGGCCCTGACCCTGCTCCACGTCGCCCCGGCCTCCGCCGACGACGAGGACACCCTCCCGCAGTCGACAGGCGAGTCCTCCGCTGAAGGCCCGGAGGAGTCCAACGCCCTCGCCCTGGCAGCGGAGACGGGGGAGCGGGTGGAGATCGAGTCGCTGACTGACGAGAAGACCCGCCACTTCGCCAACCCCGACGGCACCCTCACCGCGGAGATCTCCGCACTCCCGGTCCGGGTCCGCACCGCCCAGGGCTGGACCGACGTGGACACCACCCTGGTCGACACCGGCGACGGCCTCCTGCGCCCCCGCGCCACCAACGCCGACCTGGCCTTCTCCGCCGGCGGCGACGCCCCCATGGTCACCATCGGGCTGGGGTCCAACTCCGTCTCCCTGGGTTGGGAGGGCGATCTGCCCGCACCGGAACTGGACGGCAACCAGGCCACCTACCCCGACGTGCTGCCCGACGTCGACCTCGTCCTGACCGCGGGCGTCGAAGGCTTCGGCCAGGTGCTGGTGGTGCACACCCCAGAAGCGGCCGCCTCCCCCGAGCTGGCCGAACTGGAACTGGCCCTGGACACCGCCGGCGTCACCATGGCCGCCGACGCCCACGGCAACCTCACCGCCACCGGAGACGAGGGCGGCCAGAGCGTCTTCTCCGCCCCCGCCCCCACTATGTGGGACTCCACCGGAGCCGACCAGGCCACCGCCACCGGCGAGGACCCCACCACGGCGCCGCTGACCACCTCCCAGGTCGAACCCCTGGAGGCCGCTGTCGGGGTCGACACCCTGAGCCTGGTTCCCGACCAGCAGATGCTCACCGACGAGGCAACCCAGTACCCGGTCTACATCGACCCCTCCATCAGCGTCTCCCGCCCCAACTGGACCTTCGTCGACGCGGCCTTCCCGAACACCAACTACCTCAACGAACCCGACGAGCCCAGCGTCGGTGTGGGTCGCATCGAGTGGGACCGTGTCTACACACGCCGGGCGTTCTTCCAGTTCTGGGTGGCCGGACGCACCAAGCAGGACACCACCACCATCCACGCCGCGACCCTGCGCACCGAGGTCGACTGGGCCTACGACTGCAACAGCGACTCCCACGTCCAACTCCACCGCACCGACCGCTTCGACGGCTCCACCACCTGGAACAACCAGCCCACCGTCCACGACCACCTCGACACCCAGAACGTCACCGGTGGCTGGGCCACCTGCCCCGCCTCCAGCGGAGTGGAGTTCGACGCCACCGGCGCCTACCAGTGGGGAGTCGACAACGACGAGGAGTACATCTACCTCCGGTTGAAGGAGCGCGACGAGGCCGGTACCACCGCCTGGCGCCGTTTCGATGTCACCGACGAGCCGCCGGTCCTGGTGGTGGACTACAACAACAAGCCCGACCAGGTCGAGACCGACTCCATGTCCGACTCCCTGGGCGGGGTGTGCTCCACCGACCCCGACAACCCGCGCCTGCTCAACGACACCACCACCACCTTCCGCGCCACCATCCGCGACTTCGACGCCCGCGAGAACTGGGGCAACCAGAAGCTGAAGCTGCGGGTGGAGTGGCGCATCGACGGCACCGGGCCCCGCGAGTACGCCGACTCCACCTATGCAGACGTGGGCTACTACTGGGACTACGGCTCCGAACGGTCGGTGACCGCCACCGGCCTGCCCGAGAACGAACTGGTGGGCTACCGGGCGATCGCCCACGACAGCACCGAGTGGGGCTACCCCTGGTCGGACTTCTGCTGGATCACGGTCGACACCGCCGCACCCGAGGTCGGCCCGCAGGTGGCCTCCACCGACTATCCCGCCGGCGACACCGCCCACGGCGGCCTCGGACGGACCGGTGAGTTCACCTTCACCAACAACGGCGTCACCGACGCCTCGGCCTACCACTACAGCCTCAACGACGCCTCCTGCTCCACCGAGATCACCCTGGACACCCCCGGCGCGGACGCGACCGTGCCCATCACCCCGAACCGGGTCGGATCGAATCTGATCCATGCCCGGACGGTGGACGCTCACGGGAACGCCTCTGACTGTGTCCTGTCCCACAGGTTCACGGTCGCGCCGCCAGCCACCTCGATCGCACATTTCCCGTTGGACGAGGGGCAGGGTTCGACCGTCACCGACGCTGCGGACACGTCCCGCACGGCCACGACCACCACGGCTCCGTCGTGGGTTCGTGGCCGGATCGGTGAGCGCTTGGGCCAGTCCTACCGTCTGGAGGGCACCGCCGCCGACCTGGACGGCAGCGCCGCACTGACCACCAGCGGACCCGTGGTGGACACCACCGGCTCCTTCTCCGTCTCCGCCTGGGTCAGACTCGACTCCACCCCCACCGGCAACGCCACCGCCCTCGCCCAGATGGGCGACTTCCAGTCCGCCTTCCACCTGGGCTACCAGAGCAGCCAGGACTCGTGGGTGTTCAAGATGGCCCCCTATGATGAAGCTCCTCCTGGAGGGTCGACAGGCTGGATCTACACCTACAGCCAAAGCCCGGTCGAACTCGGCGTGTGGACCCACCTGCTGGGCACCTACACCCCCGACACCGGACGGCTCGACCTCTACGTCGACGGCCTCCACCAGGCCAGCGCCCACCACCCCGCTGCCTGGAATGCCAGCGGCCCCTTGGC
This sequence comes from Nocardiopsis sp. CNT312, assembly GCF_000515115.1. Classification (GTDB taxonomy): domain Bacteria; phylum Actinomycetota; class Actinomycetes; order Streptosporangiales; family Streptosporangiaceae; genus Nocardiopsis. Next base: position 10,174 of record NZ_AZXF01000032.1, on the reverse strand, counting down.
TATCGGTGGTGCTCAACGTGAGGGTGCCCCCGACTACTTCTGGCCCGGCAACATCGACGACGTCCGCATCTGGGACCGCGTGGTCGTCGACACCCCCCTCGTCGACGACCCCGACGCCCGCTCCCAGGTGTGGGAGCTGGCCAACGAGCCCGCCGCTCTGGAGGGCCGCTGGAGGCTGGACGAGACCAGCGGCACCACCGTCGCCGACTCCTCCGATCACGGCCTGGACGGCACCCTCAACGCCGACCCCGCCACCGCCTGGAACCGCGCCTTCAACGACGTGACGTTCATGCCCGGCGTCGCCTTCGACGGCGCCGGAGAACACATCAGCGCCCCCTCGGCCATCCGCACCGACCGCTCCTGGAGCGTGGCCGCCTGGGCCAGGCTGGACGAGGCCTCGGGCAACGGCACCATGGTCTCCCAGTCCGGCGCTTACCAGTCCGGCTTCCTCCTGGGCCACCAGTCCGGCTTCAACGACCACTGGGTCCTGGAGACCACCGCCTCAGACGCCGCCGGATCCGCCGCCGGCCCCTGGTCACGCGCCATCTCCAACCACGCCGCCCAATTCGGCCGCTGGACCCACCTGGCCGCCACCTACGACCACACCCGCCAAGAACTCACCCTCTACGTCGACGGCATCCGTCAGAACACCACCGGCACCTGGGACAGCGCCTGGCACTCCCCACACGGCGTGGTCATCGGCCGCGCGTGGCGGTTGGGCGAGGAGGACCTGTTCGCCGGGCAGGTCTCCGACGTCCACCTCTACCAAGGGGTGCTCTCCCAGAACGACATCAACACGGTCTACGAGGGGCTGATCCCGACCAGCGCCCCCTGATCCCGCCACGCGTCTCTTTCGATCTCAGCCAGCTCACTGAACCCGGCGGCAACGATGACCGCTGGGACGGAGGCCCCCTGTGTCCGAGCACTCCCTCTCGATGACCAACCAGTCCCGCCACGAGTCCGACAGTCCGGTCAGGCGTATCCGGCGCCGGGCGGGACGCGGCATGGTCCACACCCTCTCCTTCGCTCTCATCGCGTCGCTGCTGTCCGTGACGACGTCACAGGCGCTTCCTTTCAACCCTGTGCCCGAGGTGGAGCACGAACCCTGGATCCAGGGCAACGAGGTGGTTGCCGCAGCGGCTGTGCAGGACAGCGCGGTCGCCGACGCGGCGATCGAAACACTGCCGCAGGCACAGTGGCCCGAGCCGGAGACCGTGGTGTTAGGGGCGACCGGAGCCCCCGAAGCGAGCGCGTTCTCGTCCATGTCAGAGGAGGACTCGGTCGTCGGTGTCGGCACCGTCTCCCAGAAGGTGCTCGACGACTGGGACGCCCCTTTCCCCTCGAATGAGGCAGCCCCAGACCAGGCGCAGGAGACGGTTCCGGCGGGATACCGACTCCCGGCCGAGCCCACGCCCTCACCGGAGGAGGCCACCCCCACGGCACCGGACGGGGGAGCCTCCGAGGAGGAGGGCGGGCCTGAAGCCGAGCCGTCGGCACCTGACAGGGAGACCGGTGCAGACGAAGCCACCGAGGAGAGCGAGGAGGCGGACCGGGGTTCCGAAGAATCGCCTACCGATGACGCCTCCTCGGAACCTGAGCCCGAGGACGGGTCCGACCCACGGGTAGTGGAGTCGGCCGAGGTCGAACTCCTGAGCCGTGCTGACGCCGAGGAAGCCGGGGTCGACGGGGTCCTGATGCAGGTACGGCGCACTGACGGCGTCGACGAGGCCGGTCCTGTCGAGATCGTGCTGGACTACTCCGGGTTCGCGTCCGCGTTCGGCGGCGACTACGGTTCCCGACTCAGGCTGCTGGCCCTGGCGGACTGCGAGACCGGTGGTGGCACCGAATCAGACGACTGCACCCGTGCCTACGACCTGGGGTCGGTCAACGACCCCGCAGCGAACACCCTGACCGTTGTGGCGCCCGCTACCACTTCGGGTGTAACGCTGATGGCCGCCGCCGACGCTGACAGCGGCAACGGCGACTACCAGGCCAGTGACCTGGCCCCCTCAGCCGCCTGGGACGTCAGCCTCCAATCGGGATCCTTCTCCTGGACCTACCCGATCCAGGCACCCGGCGTGGCAGCGGACCTGGCCCCCGATGTCTCGTTGGCCTACTCCTCAGGCGCGGTCGACGGACGCACCGCCTCCACCAACAACCAGGCTTCCTGGATCGGCGAGGGCTTCGACTACCACCCCGGGTTCATCGAGCGCTCCTACATCGGCTGCGCCCAGGACGGCCAGGAGGACCCTGACAAGACCGGTGATCTGTGCTGGAAACGGCACAACGCCACCCTGTCCCTGAACGGAATGTCCAGCGAACTGCTGCTGGACTCCGACGGCACCTGGCGGCTGCGCGATGACGACAACTCCACGGTGGAGCGGCTGACCGGGACCACCAACGGCGACAACGACGGTGAGTACTGGAAGGTCACTACTTCGGACGGCACCCAGTACTTCTTCGGCCGCAATCGACTGCCCGGCTGGACCTCCGGTGACCCCGAGACCGGCTCGGCCTGGACTGTGCCGGTATTCGGCAACGACTCCTCCGAACCGTGCCACGACACCTCCTTCGCCGACTCCTGGTGCCAGCAGGCCTGGCGGTGGAACCTCGACTACGTCGTCGACGCACAGGGCAATGTCATGACCCTGTACTACGACGAGGAGCGCAACCACTACGGCCGCAACATGGAGGCCGACGACGCGACCGGCTACGACCGCGGCGGCCACCTGGACCGGATCGAGTACGGCCTGCGCAGCGACGACGTGTTCGCCGCAGCCCCGGCCCGAGTGGACTTCGATGTCGCCGAGCGGTGCGTGCCCACCGACTCCTTCGACTGCGCCGAGAGCGACCGCGACGAGGACAACGCCGACCACTGGCCCGACGTCCCCCTCGACCAGGTCTGTGAGTCCGGTGACGAGTGCACCGACCAGTTCTCGCCCACCTTCTTCACCACGAAGCGGCTGACCGGTGTCTCCACTCAGGTCCATGACGGATCCGACTACACCACCGTGGACTCCTGGGAGTTCGCCCATGCCTTCCCCGATCCCGGCGACGGCACCGACCCCACCCTGTGGCTGAACTCCATCACCCACACCGGCCATGTGGACGGCACACTCGCCACCCCGCCGGTGACCTTCGGCGGCACACCGCTGCCCAACCGGGTCGACTCCACCAGCGACGGCGTGGCACCCCTCAACAAGTGGCGCATCACCTCCGTCCACACCGAGACCGGCGGCCAGCTCGACGTCTCCTACTCCGACCCAGGGTGCATGGCCGGATCGACCCCGACGCCGCACACCAACACCCAGCGCTGCTTCCCCGTCAAGTGGGTGCCCAGCGGCCAGGGGGACGACGACATCACCGACTGGTTCCACAAGTACGTCGTCGTCCAAGTCCAGGAAATGGACCTGGTCACCGATCAGCCGACCGTCATCACCGGCTACGACTACGTCGGCGACGCCGCTTGGCGGTACATGGACGCCGACGGGTTCATCGAAGACGACAAGCGCACTTGGTCGCAGTGGCGCGGGTACGACACCGTCCGCGTCACCACCGGGGCCGAAGGCGGCACGCAGTCGGTGACCGAGCACCGCTTCTTCCGCGGCATGCACGGCGACCACCTGCCCGACGGAGAGCGCAGTATCGTCCTCACCGACTCCGAGGGCGGCGAGCACACCGACCACGACCACTACGCGGGCAGGTCCCTGGAGACCACGGCCTTCAACGGTGTGGGCGGGGAGGTCCTGGAGAAGAAGATCACCGTCCCCTGGAGCAGGGAGACGGGATCGCGCACCTACTCCTGGGGAACGCTGCGCGCCCACCAGGTCGACGCGCAGTCGGTGCGTACCTACACACCCCTGGCAGACGGAGAGTGGCGCCAACACCGCGTCGACACCACCTATGACGCCTACGCCCTGCCGATCGAGATCGATGACTGGGGCGACACCGCGGTCAGTGGTGACGAGACCTGTACGCGCACCACCTTCAACCGCAATACCGCCCGCAACCTGCTGGTGACGGTCTCACGCGAGGAGATCGTCTCCGTTCCCTGTGACCAGACCCCCTCCAGACCCGAAGACGTGGTCAGTGACCTGCGCACCGCCTTCGACGGTCAAGCTATGGGCGAACCGCCGGTTCAGGGCCTGGAGACCTTCCACCAGCGCCTGACCGGCTACGAGGACGGCGAGCCCGTCTACCAGACGACCGGGACCGCCACCTTCGACACCTACGGCCGTAAGCTCACCCAGGCCGACGCCGAGGACAACACCACCACGACCGCGTACACCGACGACGTTCCCGGCGGGAACGCCACACAGGTCACCACCACCAACCCCGCAGGCCACACCAACACGGTCGAGATCGACCCCGGCCGTTCGGCAACCCTCGCCGAGGTCGACGCCAACGGCAAACGCACCGAACTCGCCTATGACCCGCTCGGACGCCTCACCGACGTGTGGCTGCCCAACCGCGACCGCGACCTGGACACGCCGAGCATGCGGTTCGAGTACCACATGTCCAAGGACGCCCCCACCTACGTCGTCACCAGCACACTCAACCCCCACGGCGACTACACCACGACCTACCGGATCCACGACGGTTGGCTGCGCCTGCGCCAGACACAGTCCCCCTCGTACACGGGGGGAGGGCGGGTCATCAGCGACGTCCTCCACGACTCACGGGGGTTGGAGGTCCAGACCAGGCAGGCCTACCCGGCCGAGGGCGACCCCGGCGGAGACCTGTTCGTCGCCAACAACACCGATCTCATTCCCCGCTACACCGAGACGGTCTACGACGGTGCGGAACGGCCCGTGCACGAGATCCAGATGTCGGCGGGGGAGGAGGTGTACCGCACCTCCACCGCCTACGTCGGCGAACAGACGAAGGTGACCGCGCCTGAGGGCGGAACCGGAACCACCACCGTCAGCGACCTGCACGGCAACACGGTCGAACTGCGCCACCACCACGGCCGCCAGCCCACTGGCGACTACGACGCGATCCACTACACCTACACGCGCAACAACGAACTGGAGACCGTTACCGACTCCGCCGGCAACGAGTGGAGCTACACCTACGACATCAACAGCCGCAAGGTCTCGGCCACCGACCCCGACAGCGGCACCACCACCTACACCTACGACGGCCTCGACCGCATGACCACGCGCACCGACGCGCGCGGACAGACCCTGGCCTACGCCTACGACGACCTCGGCCGGACCGTCGCCCTGCACGACGACTCCCTCAACGGCCCGGTGCGCGCCGCATGGGCCTACGACACCCTGGAACTGGGCCAGCTCACCTCCTCCACCCGCTATGACGACGGTCTCGCCTACACCAACCGGGTGCTGTCCTACGACGACCTGTACCAGGTCGAGGCCTCGACCGTCACCATCCCCCAAGAGGAGACCGGGCTCGGCGGGACCTACCGGTTCATCACCCGCTACAACGTCGACGGCAGCGTCAACCGCCAGGTCGTGCCCTCCGGGGGAGGCCTCTACCAGGAAGTCGTCAACTACACCCGCGACGACCTGGGCCAGGTCACCGCGATCGCCGGTGAGGGCACCTACCTGCGCGACGCCCACTACTCCCAGATCGGCAACCTCGTCCAGCGCCTGCTGGGCCGGACCGAGAGCACCGACGATCTGACCTGGCAGGACTGGGACTACGACCCCGCCACCGACCGGCTGACGGAGAGCCTCGTGGCGCGCCACTTCGGGTCGGGCTCCCTGCGCCACCAGTTCTACGACTACGACGACGCCGGCAACATCCTGTCCATCCGCGACGAGCCCACCGAGCAGAACCATGCCGCCGACGTCCAGTGCTTCACCTACGACCACCTGCGCCAGCTCACCGAAGCGTGGACTCCTGATGCCACCGGGCCGGAAGCGTGCGACGCCGCGCCCAGCACCGGCTCTCTGGGCGGCCCCGCCTCCTACTGGCACACCTACACCTACGACGAGGTCGGCAACCGTGTCACCGAGACCCAGCACGGCGGCATCGGCGGGGCGACCGAACGTACCTACACCCACCCGCAGGCGGGACAGGACCACCCCCACGCCGTGACCGAGGTGTACGAGACCGGACCGGCCGGGGACCGCCTGGAGCAGTACGACTTCGACGAGTCGGGGAACATGGTCTCGCGTGTCACCCCGCTCCATGACCAAGTCCTTGAGTGGGACGCCGAGGGGCACCTGAGCCGGGTCACCGACGCCGACAGCGGTGTGACCTCCTACGTCTACGACGCTGACGGCGCGCGGCTGATCCGCCGGGACGCCACCACCTCGACCCTGTACCTGCCGGGGATGGAGATCCACTTCGAGCGGGACACCCTCATCTCCCGGGCACTGCGGTTCTACACCCACGACGGGGACGCCATCGCGGTGCGCGACTCCGACCACTCGGTGCACTGGCTGTTCTCCGACCACCACGGCACCGGGGAACTGGCGGTGGACGCCACCACGGGTGAGGCGGTCCATCGGCGGTTCACGCCTTTCGGTACGGACCGGTCCACCGGGGTCAACGAATGGCCGAGCGAAATAGGTTTCGTGGGCGGCACGATCGATGCTTCCACCGGGCTGACGCAGATCGGCGCACGGGCCTACGACGCGGATCTGGGCCGGTTCGTCTCCGTGGACCCGGTCCTGGATCTGACCGATCCACAGCAGATGCACGGCTACATGTACGCCAACAGCAACCCGGTGACCTTCAGCGACCCGGACGGCCGATGGGTGAAGAAGAAGATCGGCAGGCCGGGGACCAAGGTCAAGAAGAGAATGAGCGGGGCCTCCGGCAGGAGAAACCAGCCCTCCCGGGTGAACTGGGGAGGGGCCACTGGGACTGCGCGCGGTGTGACCACGACGGTCAACCGCGGCGGCCGGGGCAGTGGCCGGGGCTCGGGTAGTCAGGCTTCCGCTGTATGGCGCAATACCCCTTACGCGGGGGCGGTGGAGTTTGGCGCGGGCATGATGATGGGGCTCAAGCAGCACAGCGTCTTCTTGTGGGGAGCCGACTATGCGATGGGCCATTTCGGCCTCGGTATGGAGGATCTGAACGCGCTTGCCGGTATCGATCCGAACTCGGACGCGTACGGTTATGGGGATCTGGCCGGTACCTACGTGCCGGACATCATCACCGAGATTGCCACGGGGCCGATCCCTGCGGGTACGGCGTCCCGGTTGTTGCGTAACGGTGCGGGTTCGGTGGGGAACTGGCTTTCGCGACTGCGGCGGGGCGGATGCCACAGTTTCATTCCTGGAACTCTGGTGCTGATGGCCGATGGTTCGACCAGGCCGATCGAGGACCTGGAGGTCGGCGATGAGGTGTTGGCCACNGATCCGGAGACGGGCGAGCAGGGTGCGCGGGAGGTCCTGGCGACGATCATCGGTTCGGGGGCCAAGACCCTGGTCGAGGTCACGGTGGACACCACCACGCAGGTGGACGCTTCGGAGCTGGAGACCCCTGACGGGCTTGATGACGTGGTGGCGGGTCTGCCCGGCCCGACGGTGCTGGGGGACGTCATCGTCGCCACGGACCAGCATCCCTTCTGGGTCCCCGAGTTGGAGAGGTGGGTCGANGCGATCGATCTGGCTCCGGGGATGTGGCTGCTGTCCTCGGAGGGCACCCTGGTCCAGGTCCGGGGCGTGCAGGCCTGGATGCAGCCGGCCACGGTCCATAACCTGACCATCCAGGGTATCCACACCTACCATGTATTCGCTGGATCAGTGCCCGTTTTGGTGCACAATTGTCCTGATGGAAATGGGCTTAATTGGAGCCCTCAGAGTCGTCCGACCTTTGGTCATACTTTCAGTGGGCATGGCGCTGGGGTGTCTAATACAACTAGATTGACTGACAGGGCGAGAAGTACTGGAAATCAGCAAGGCCAGTGGCTTGATAATGGTGCTGCTTCAGATTTCTTGCGCTCAAATTACGATGCAGATGCGGGGGTGAGGAGTGTTCCTATTCCTGAAGGAATGGGGCAGGTTATTCGCCCGGATGGCTCGATCGTCAGAGCGACGCATGCCATTCTTGTTCCTGGCCGCAATGGTGGTTATAGGACAGCGTATCCAATTGCTCCATAGGGGTTTTCTGCTTTGAACTTTTGGATGAGAATAGTCGGACCGGAGCCCGGCCCCTTTCCAGGGGCGGCTCAGTGCGAGTCCTGTCTTGACGACTACGAGTCTGTAGTTATGGATATTTGTGACTTGCTTTCACGGGCGGGGTATAATTTCTCTGTCGGTGGATTCGGCCAGCATGTCTGGCCTGTGGACGTTAGGTACGATCTTTCGATGGTGATTGAGCAACTCCCAGATGTGATGGAAAGATTTAAGCGTGGAGAGGATTTTGAAATAGAATTTTATGGACAAGGAATAGAAAGGGTTGTCGAATTCACTTTTATTGGTGGAGATGTTGAGGTTGGCTGCTTGCCTGCGATCGAGTCTACTCCGAATTCTTTTAGTGAAATTGTTCATGCTTCAGAGGTTTCAGAAATTTTGAATGGTATTGCTCGGGACTTTGCAGAATCTCTTCTTCGTGTTTCGCCGAACCTGGTTTCTATTGAGCCTTTTTCTTGCTGGTTGAATGGCGAATTTTAGGGGGTTTCGGAAGTTTGGTGTAATTTTTTGAATTATTTATGGGTAACTATTCAGGTCTCTCGGTGAGGGCTCAGGCATTGAGCGCTTTTCATCCTGCTTCGCGGAGTTGAAGGACGAGCGCAGCTCGGATGATCTCTCCGGCCCGGTGCGGGCAGCACCGCAACCGGCGTAGGACGCCCCAGTCCTTGAGCTGGGCGATACCCGCTCACCCGGGCTGCGAAGCTTGGCGTGGCCGGAGTCGGCGTCCTTCTTCCACTGCGGCTTGCCCCGCCCCTTGAACGGGCACAACACCGCATCCGAGAGCCCCACGTACCCCTTGTCACCCACGCCGAGCAGCCCCGAGGCCTTGATGTGTTCGGCGATCTTCCACACCCGGGCCGCTCTGGTGTCGTGTACCGATCCCAGCAGCGACCACGAAGTCCACAGGGGTTCCCCGTCCGGTGCGGCCACCACCTGGATGTTCATCCCGTGCTGCTGGTGTTTGCCCGAGGAGAACGGGCGGTCGGCCGCGACTCGGTCACAGGAGATCAGGGTTCCGTCAACGATCACGTACGCCCACCCCTTCCGGCGTGCGCGACGCAGTCCTTGTTCGAGGGCGGGTGCCTGCTCAGCGAGCAGGGCCGTGGTCTCGCGCACGTACCGCCAGGCGGTCGTGGTGCCCGCCTCGAAGCCGACCGAGACCTGGGCGAAGGTCTCGCCTTTGTACAGGTGGACTCCCGCGAGCAGGGCCTGCTGTGCCGGGTCCAGGCGCCGCCATCGGGAACCCGTGTCCTTGCGGTGGGCCCGGATGGCGCGGGCGGCCAGGTTCAGAGTGCGACGTGACAGGGACAGGGCGGCACGGTAGAACAGCATGTGGAGCCTCTGGTGGGCAGGTTTTCTTGGTCGTTAACCCATCTACCAGGGGCTTGTGTGCCACGAATGCGGGAGATCGGCGGTGGTAGCGGCCGGTCGAGCGTGGTGCTGCACGGGAGATGAAGGATTTTGGCCCTTCGGAGCCGCTTTTCGGGAGGAGGCTTCAAACCGCCCTCCGCTGCGTTAGCTGAAGACTGTCGTGGTGAGCGGGAGGGAAAAGACGCCCAAGAGGCGTCAGGTGGGGATCAAGAAGGCGTTGCATCGAAAGCCCCGTGAAGGGTTCACCGCGTAAGCGTCGTTAGGTATGAAGTGACATCGAAACCGGGCCTTTAAGCTCAACCCGGGACCAGTCTGGCGGGCGCCCGAGTATTGGCCAGGCGGTGTCCGGCGCAGAGGTGGCGCGATCTTGATCTGCTGCTCTCGTGTGGAACGTGGGATGGCGCGTCCCGACACAGCCGTGTCCTGGAAGGGCCGGGGCGAGAGGGAGTTCCCCAAGCGTCTGAAACGCAAGGGGGTGAGTACCGTCGCGGGACGCGCAGGCGGACNGGCTCGTAGTAGTGGAGATCCTCCCACTTGATGCGGTGGGGCGGGGAGCGAAGGGGCCGGCTCGACCGTGGTTCGTTGATGGGATCAACCGGGCGCTGAAGCGGCCGGGAGGAGTCGCATGGACGAGCAGAGGCCATCAGGCAAGCCGTTCGGCATTTCCAAACAGGAGGTCTGGGACGCTTATC
>NZ_AZXF01000031.1 GCF_000515115.1 Nocardiopsis sp. CNT312 | reverse complement strand
ACACTCGGTAACTTTCCGAACCCGGTCGTTAAGTCCCTTTGCGCTGATGGTACTGCCCTGTGGTGGGGTGGGAGAGTAGGTCGCTGCCACGGTTTTTTGTTGGGGTCGGGGTTGTTCCTTTGGGGGTGGCTCCGGCCCTGTTTTTTTGTGTGCGGGCTTGTGAACATGTGAATAGTGGCATGGTGCCGAATCGAAGATGACACGAAACAGGCCCCGGCTTATTGCTAGGGCCTTGAATGATCCGTGGATGTGTCAGTCGAAGAGTTCGTCTGACGTGGTGGCGGTGACCGCGTGGTCGAACCAGAGGTCGAACCGGTCGAGATCGTTGCAGGAGTCGATCCGTGACCGCCCACGCGCGTTCACGGGGATGTGCCGTCGTTCCAGCAACCGCAGGAGCATGTCACGCTTGGCCAGGACCTGCCCTTCTTCCCGCCCCTGGCCGACGTACTTGCGGGCGAAGTCGCTCTGCCACTCGTAGGTGCCGGTCGCCATGAGTTCCTCTCACACAAGACGTACGTGATCAGGCAGTGGATCGAGTGCGGCCTCGGCTGCCTTGAGGACGGCCAACTCGGGGAGTGCCCGGGCCCGTTCGATGTCGTCGATGACGGGTGTGTTGCTCGGTCCCATCACGGACGGGGTCAGGACGGTGCCGCCCGCCTCGAAGCGGATGGGTTCCCGGGCCCACCGCTCGGTGGCGCTGTCCGGGCAGAGCACCATGAGCTTGACCGGACAGCGGACGATCTCCCAGACCGTGGCCACGTACAGCGGCCAGGAGTAGGGCTTGTTCAGATCCTTCTTGTGCTGGACCTCAGCGATGATCGCCATCTGTTTGGCGCCGCACTCGTCGTACAGGACGACCACGTTGTCGGACTTGAAGGGGACGGGTTTGAGCTTGGTGTGATCGGTGCACCCCAACTCGACCCTTCTGTAGTCCGGGACGGGAAAACCGATGGCATCGCGGAGCATGGTCGGTACGACTTCCGGATTGTTCTGGAAGAGCCGTACCTTGAGTTCGTGGTCGAAACCAGGCATGTCAGAAAGCTATAGGTCGTAAACGCTCTGTGAGTGGCAAACGGGAGGATCACGACTCCAGGGCCAACAGGAACCTCTTGCGGTCCAGACCCCCCGCGTAACCGGTCAGGGCCCCGTCCGCCCCGATCACCCGGTGGCAGGGCACGATGATGCTGATGGGGTTGCGCCCGTTGGCCATGCCGACCGCCCGGGAGGCGGTGGGCCGCCCCAACTCCTGGGCCAGCCGGCCGTAGGACACGGTCTCCCCGTACGGGATCGTGGTGAGCGCGGTCCACACCTTCCGCTGCCACGCGGTGCCCACCGGTGCGAGTTCGAGGTCGAACTCGCGGAGCTTCCCCGCGAAGTAGGCGTTCAACTGGCGCTCCGCCTCCGCGAAGGGGGACGGGTCCTCGGCCCACCCCTCCGGGATCGGGCGCGGCTCGTCACCCCGCTTGCTCCGGGTCCACACGCCGCTGAGGGCCGTCGCGTCGCCGAACAGTGTCAACTCGCCCACCGGCGAGTCCATCGTGGTGAACCGGAACGGGGCCGAGGGCTCGCGGAACCCCTTGCCCGGCAGCCGGTGCGGTGCCCTCGGCTCCTCGAAGTCCAGTGGCAGTGCTGTCTGGTCCATGGCTAGTCCTTCTCTGGAGAGGTCCACAGGAGATGGGTGGCGTACGAGCGCCACGGGCTCCAGGAACGCGCTCCCTCAGCGGAGCCTAGAGCCTTCCGGACGCCCAGGTCCCCGGCGAGGAGCACGTCGGGATCGCCCAGCCCCCGCATGCGGATGTAGTGTGCGGTCCACGGCCCGATACCGCGCAGCCCCAGGAGCCGGTGCTGCGTCTCCTCCCGGTCGCACCCCGGGCCGAGGTCGATCTCCCCCTCGGCGATCGACGCCGCGAGCGTGGTGAGGGTCCGGCCCCGCGTGAGCGGGACGGACAGGCGCGCGGGGTCCGCCGCGGCCAGCGCCTCCGGAGCCGGGAACGTGTGGGTCAACCCGCCGCCGAGGGCCTCCAAGCCCTCGGGGAGCGGGACGCCGTGGTCACGGACGAGCCGCCCGGCGAGGGTCCGGGCCGCCGCGACGGACACCTGCTGCCCGAGAACGGCACGGACGGCGAGTTCGGACGGGTCGACGTGGCCAGGGGAGCGGATTCCGGGGCGTGCGCCGACCAGCGGGGCCAGGAGACCGTCGCCCGCGAAGGTCTCGGCGACCGCGACGGGGTCGGCGTCCAGGTCGAGCAGGGACCGGCAGCGGCGGACCGCGGTGGTGAGGTCGCGCGGCTCGGTCAGGCGCAGGCGGCACCGGACGTAGCCGTCTCCGGCGGAGAGCTCGACGATGCCGACCCCGCGGGGCAGGGCGAGCGTGCGGCGGTAGGTGCCGTCGGCGTACTCCTCGACCCCCGGAACCGCACGCTCTCCCAGGAAGCGGAGCGTGCCGGGAACGTCGCCGGGTTCGCGGTAGGGCAGACGCAGCAGCAGGGCACCGGGGTTCCTCCGGGCCGTGCCGCGCCCGCGCATCCGTGTCGGAGTGCGGTCGAAGACGGCACGCATGGTCGCGTTGAACTGGCGGACACTGCTGAAACCGGAGGCGAAGGCGATATCGGCCATCGGCATAGTGGTCGTCTCCACCAGGACCCGGGCCGTCTGCGCGCGTTCGGCCCGTGCGAGGGCGAGGGGACCCGCGCCGACCTCGGCGGTGAGCAGCCGGTGCAGCTGTCGCTCGCTGTAGCCGACGGCGTCGGCGAGCGCCCCGACCCCGCCGCGGTCCACGGCTCCGTCGCGGATGAGGCGCATGGCCCGCCCGACCGCGTCGGCCCGCAGGTTCCACTCCGGTGATCCGGGCACGCGGTCGGGACGGCAGCGTTTGCAGGCCCGGAAGCCGGCCTCCTGGGCCGCCGCGGAGGAGGGGTAGAAGCGGGTGTTCACGCGTTTGGGGGTGACCGCCGGGCAACTGGGCCGGCAGTAGATCCCCGTGGTGCGCACCGCCGTGTAGAAGACGCCGTCGAAGCGGGCGTCACGGCTGCGTACCGCGCGATAGCGCTGGTCTTCGTCCATCACGCCATCCATGGTGGCCGAAGGCGCACCGGCGGGGCTGGCGGTTTTCGGACGTCTAGTCCACGTGCTCTCTGAGGTAGTCGATGTAGACGGGGCGCAGCGCCTCCTGGACCCCGGGGTCGCTCTCCTCGGCGAGCGCCTCGTACAGGAAGCCCGACGCCTGGGCGACACTCGCCTCACTGACCTCGGTCCTGCCCGACACGGCCTCGGCGGCCGGGATGAGTTTCAGCAGGCGCCAGAAGAAGCGCACGTCCCAGCGCCGCTTCGCGTGCTGGACGGCCCGGTCACGGAGTTCGTCGGTACTGAGCTGCTCGAAGTCGTCCTCCATGACGGGTAGGTACCCGTCTTCGGAAGCGGCCATCCGGCGGCGGGCTGCGTTACTCTTCGGAGGAGACCGCAGTACGGCCCCGCGGGGCCGAAACGGCAGCGAAGGGGTTGTGCCATGGCCGCGAGGGTCCTTGTCGCCAAACCGGGTCTGGACGGACACGACCGGGGCGTCAAGATCGTCGCGCGTGTGCTGCGGGACGCCGGTGTGGAGGTCGTCTACCTCGGTCTGCGCCAGACCCCGGAGATGATCGTGGCCGCGGCCCTGCAGGAAGACGTGGACGCCATCGGGCTGTCGATCCTCTCCGGGGCGCACATGACCCTCTTCGCGCGGGTCATGGAGCTGTTGGGGGAGCACGGCGCCACCGACATCCGGGTCTTCGGCGGCGGCATCATTCCGGACGCCGACGTCGAGGAGCTCGAAGGCCTGGGCGTGGCGAAGATCTTCACGCCCGGGACACCGACCGCCGAGATCGCCGACTGGGTGAGGGAGAACGTGCGTCCAGCGCACGCGGCGTGACCTTCGTCGCACCAAAGCGGAGCGAAACGGACATGGGGCTGTGATTCTTCGTGTCGCTGGTCACATGAATTCCCACGCCGGGGCCGCAAAAGGCGCAGTGGAGCCGGATCCGGCCTGAGGCAACACGCCCCCGGTGTCCGGCGGCCGAATACCGGGCGACTAAGCTTTGCGCATGTCGCGGGTGGCACTCCGCGGCGTTCTCGATCTTCTGAAGCGGCTCAGCCCCCAGGCTGTCCGTCGTGTGACACATGATCAGTGGGTCACAGCCGATCCGGACCAGGCCACCCCGGCAGACACTGAGCCAGCGAGTTACAAGGACGGACCCTCGTGGACCTGTTCGAATACCAGGCGAAGCAACTCTTCGCAGAGTACGGAGTTCCCGTACCCCAGGGAAAGGTGGCGAGCACGGCCGCTGAGGCACGTGCCATCGCTGATGAGTTCGCCGCCGCCGGGAAGCAGCGCGTCGTCGTCAAGGCGCAGGTCAAGACCGGAGGCCGCGGCAAGGCCGGCGGCGTGAAGGTCGCCGACGGTCCCGAGGACGCCCAGGCCAAGGCCGAGCAGATCCTCGGCATGGACATCAAGGGCCACACGGTCCACCGCGTCCTGGTGGAGGAGGCCTCCGACATCGCGGAGGAGTACTACTTCTCCTTCCTCCTGGACCGGGCCAACCGGACCTTCCTGTCGATCTGCTCCGCCGAGGGCGGTGTGGAGATCGAGGAGGTCGCCGAGACCAACCCCGACGCCGTCGCCAAGATCGCCATCGATCCGCTGACCGGTGCCCCGGCGGACGTCGCCGCGGAGATCGCCAAGGCGGGCAAGCTTCCCGAGACCGCCGCCGCGGGCGCAGCAGAGGTCATCACCAAGCTGTGGGACGCCTTCGTGGGCAAGGACGCCACCCTCGTGGAGGTGAACCCGCTCATCCTCACCTCGGACGGCCGGGTGATCGCCCTCGACGGCAAGGTGACCCTCGACGCGAACGCCGAGTTCCGCCAGGACCTCGACAGTCTCGCCGTGGCCGAGGAGGGCGACCCCCTTGAGGTGAAGGCCAAGGAGAAGGGCCTCAACTACGTCAAGCTCGACGGCCAGGTCGGCATCATCGGCAACGGCGCGGGCCTGGTCATGTCCACACTGGACGTGGTCGCCTACGCCGGTGAGGAGCACGGCGGTGTCAAGCCTGCCAACTTCCTCGACATCGGTGGCGGTGCCTCCGCCGAGGTGATGGCCAACGGTCTGGAGATCATCCTCGGCGACCCGGCCGTCGAGAGCGTGTTCGTCAACGTCTTCGGCGGCATCACCGCCTGTGACGCCGTGGCCAACGGCATCGTCCAGGCCCTGGAGCTGCTTGAGGGCCGCGGCGACGACGTCAGCAAGCCGCTGGTCGTGCGCCTGGACGGCAACAACGCCGAACTGGGCCGCCAGATCCTCACCGAGCGCGCCCACCCGGCCGTTCGACAGGTCGACACGATGGACGGCGCCGCCGCACAGGCCGCCGAGCTCGCGGCGAAGTAGGGGACGAAGAAACCATGGCTATCTTCCTGAACAAGGACAGCAAGGTGCTGGTCCAGGGCATGACCGGCTCTGAGGGCACCAAGCACACCCGCCGCATGCTCGCGTCGGGCACCAACGTCGTCGGCGGTGTGAACCCGCGCAAGGCCGGCCAGAAGGTCGACTTCGACGGCACCGAGGTACCCGTGTTCGGTTCCGTGGCCGAGGGCATGGCGGCCACCGGCGCCGACGTCACCGTGATCTTCGTTCCGCCGAAGTTCACCAAGAGCGCCGTCGTCGAGGCGATTGACGCCGAGATCGCTCTGGCCGTCGTCATCACCGAGGGCATCCCGGTGCACGACACCGCCTACTTCTGGTCCTACGCCGGATCCAAGGGCAACAAGACCCGCATCGTCGGTCCGAACTGCCCCGGCCTCATCACCCCGGGACAGTCCAACGCCGGCATCATCCCGGCCGACATCACCAAGCCCGGCCGCATCGGTCTGGTGTCCAAGTCCGGCACCCTGACCTACCAGATGATGTACGAGCTGCGTGACATCGGCTTCTCCACCTGCGTGGGTATCGGCGGCGACCCGATCATCGGCACCACCCACATCGACGCGCTCAAGGCGTTCCAGGACGACCCCGACACCGACGTCATCGTGATGATCGGGGAGATCGGCGGCGACGCCGAGGAGCGTGCGGCGGACTTCATCAAGGAGAACGTCACCAAGCCGGTCGTCGGCTACGTCGCGGGCTTCACCGCCCCCGAGGGCAAGACCATGGGCCACGCGGGCGCCATCGTGTCCGGCTCCTCGGGCACCGCGGCCGCCAAGAAGGAGGCCCTGGAGGCCGTCGGCGTCAAGGTCGGCAAGACCCCCAGCGAGACCGCCGAGCTGGCGCGCGCGCTGTTCTAGGAACAAAGCGCCCGTCCGGGCTCCGTGCTTGCCGCGGCTCCGCCCCGCCACCTCCTCCGGTGGCGGGGCGGAGCCGTCTCTGCCCTCAGCCGCTTTCGACGGAGCCCCGACCGCCCTCCCGGCGGTTGTGCAGGTACTGGCCGACGGCCGGTCCCAGGACGAGCATGCAGAAGAAGCCGAGGAAGACCAGGAAGCCCGTGACGTTGCCGCCGATCAGCGTGGGCAGGCCCCACACGAAGAACAGGAACCCGCCCCAGCCGGCCAGTCCACCGATGTTCACACCGCGCCCCTTCGGGCCGGTGCGCCCGGCGGGGGCCTTCGCGCCCTTCTCGGCTACCGTCCCCCCGTGCGGAGCGGTGATCGAGGCGGGGCGCAGGTGTTCGGGCAGGTCGGAGAAGAGCGGGAGCAGGTCGGCGGACGTGACCGCCCTCAGCGCGGCGTCGGAGCGCGACTCGTGTTCGGCCAGGTCCAGCCGCCCCTCCTCAAGCGCCTTCCGCAGGCCCTCCAGCGCCTCGTCGCGCTCGTCGTCGGACAGGCGGTATCCGTGGTCGGAGCTGGGACCAGCCATCGGCCTTCCCTTCAGGGGATCAGTACAGAGAGCGGGCTTCGGTGTCTAGGACGGCGCGTACCGCGGCGGGGTTCCACCGGCGACACACCCGGCCGGGACTCGGCCGAGCAAACCGGGGCCTGGCAGCATAAGCCGGGTGAGTACGCCAGGATCTCCCCCCGACCGCGGCCGACCCCGGGCGGGCCGTACACGGGTCGACACGCCCCGGGCCCGGACCCACGCCCCCCGCCCGATTTACACGACCGGCGGTATCGCCGCGGCCACCGCCTCGGGTAGCGGGCTGGCCGTGATCGTCACGCTCACGATCGCCGGGTGGGTGGCCGCGCCGCACGCCACGTTCGTGGAGGAGATCGACGAACTCCTCCGCGGTGCCGTGACCGCCTGGCTGGTGGGCCACCGCGTGGGGTTCACGGTGGAGGAGGCGCGGTACGGGCTGCTGCCCATCGGTCTGGTGCTCATCCCCGGCCTGCTGCTGTACCGTTCGGGCCGGTGGCTGGCCCGCACGTGCGAGATCGGACGCCTGCGGCACGTGTACCGGGCCGCTCTGGCGATCGCCGGTCCCTACGCGGCGATCGCGGGCACGCTGGCCCTCCTGGTCCGTACCGAGACCCTGGAGTCCGGCATGGTGTCCGCTCTGGTCATGGGCTTTGCCATCGCTTTCCTCGCGGGAGGGCTGGGGGCGCTGCGGCAGATGATGCTGGAGCGCAGGGTCACCGTCCGCGCCCTGATGGACCTCATACCAGGCAGGGCGCGCTCACTCGCGGTGGGTACGGCGGCGGCGACGGGATCGCTGCTTCTGGGTGGCCTGCTGCTGTTCCTCCTCGCGTTCGCCGTGAACCTGCCGGACGCGGTGGAGGCCACCCGCACCCTCGCCCCGGGGGCGGTGGGCGGCACGCTGTTGCTGCTCATCCAGATCGCCTATCTGCCGAACGCCGCGGTGTTCTCGGTCTGCTACGCGCTCGGCCCGGGGTTCGCGGTGGGCGAGGGGACCGTCGTGGCACCGACGGGAGTGTCGGTGGGGGAGCTGCCGCTGCTGCCCATGCTGGTCGTCCTGCCGGAGAACGGGGCCGCCCCCGCGGTGTCGCTGGCCGCCCTGGCACTCCCCTTCGCCGCGGGGGCGTTCGGAGGGGTGCTGACCCAGCGCAGCGCCCCCGACGTGGTCAGTGAGGCGGCCCCGCTGTGGGGGTTCGTGTGCGGTGTGGCCACGGGTCTCCTATGCGCCGTGCTGGGCTGGCTCGCGGGCGGTCCCATGGGGGCGGAGCGGCTCACCGACATCGGCCCGTCGGCTTGGCAGGTGGGGTTGGTCGCAGCCTTGGAGGTGGGTGTGGCGGCGGCGATCGCCGCCTGGATCGCCAACTGGTGGTACGCGCGCAAGATGCGCCTGGCCGCCACCGGGGCCGGTGGCGGCCAGGAGTCGGCCGAGGCCGAGCAGGGGTCTCCGGGACACGAGCAGTTGAAGCTGTTGGAGGAGGTGCCGGTGGGTGAGGGGTTGGCGACGGTGACGCCGCTGCACCCGCTCGAGGAGGAGTCCGGATCCGGTGAGCCGGAGCAGTCGGAGGCGGAGCGCTTCACGGAGCGGCTGCGGGCGCGGGAGAGGGTCCGCGAGGACCGGGCGGCGGAGCGCGTCGCGCGCAGGGAGGCCCGAAAGGAGTTGCGCGCCCACCGAAAGGAGGAGCGTGCGGCCCGTCGCGTGGCGAAGACCGCCCGGAAGGCGAGGGCGGCCCGGCGCAGCCAGCCCCTGGAAGAGCCCGAGGAGATGTACGGCATCACCTACGAGGCCGACCCGGACGAGATCGACAGCCCGCAGAGATGAGCTCCCACTCCGCCCCTCCTGACCCGGGCAGGGGCCCGCCGCACGCGGCTGACCCCGGCCCGGGTCAGCCTCCGGACGCGCCCCTGCTGCCCGGGGCGAAAATCGCGTTGACCAGTTCGGTGCACCACGCCAGCAGTTCCAGGTCGCGCAGCGGCCTGCCACCGATACCGCCGGCCTTGGGCACCGGGACGAGCAGTGTCCTCGTGGTGTCCTTGAGCACCGACTTCGGGTACATCCGGCGCAGCCGCAGCTCCTGTGATTCGCGCAGCTCCACCGGGGAGAACCGGATCTGCTGGCCCTGGAGCACCACATCGGTCAGCCCCGCCGATTTGGCCAGCACCCGGAACCGCGCCACCGCCATGAGGTTGTCCACCGGTTCGGGCGGTGTGCCGTACCGGTCGGTGAGCTCCTCGTAGGCGGCGAGGATGTCCTGTTCGTCGCTGACGCTGGCGATGTGCTTGTAGGACTGGAGCCGCAGCCTCTCGCCCGGCACGTAGTCGTGCGGGATGTGCGCGTTGATGGGCAGTTCCACGCGTGTCTCGACCTCTTCGGCGGTCTCCGGTCCGCCCTTGAGCTCGGCCACGGCCTCACCGACCATGCGCACGTACAGGTCGAAGCCCACGCCCGCGATGGTTCCGGACTGCTCCGACCCCAGGATGTTGCCCGCGCCGCGGATCTCCAGGTCCTTCATCGCCACGTACATGCCCGCTCCGGTCTCGGTGTGCTGGGCGACCGTGGCCAGGCGTTCGTAGGCGGTCTCGGTGAGCGGCCGCTCCGGCGGGTACAGGAAGTAGGCGTAGGCCCGCTCCCGGCCCCGGCCCACCCGGCCGCGCAACTGGTGGAGCTGGGACAGACCGTAGGTGTCGGCGCGGTCGATGATGAGGGTGTTGGCGTTGGGCACGTCCAGACCCGACTCGACGATGGTCGTGGAGACCAGCACGTCGAAGTTCTTCTCCCAGAAGTCGACCATCACCCGTTCGAGCTGCTGCTCGTTCATCTGCCCGTGGGCGAAGGCCACCCGGGCCTCGGGAACCAGGCGCTTGAGTGAGGCGGCCACCCGGTCGATCGAGGCCACCCGGTTGTGCACGAAGAACACCTGGCCCTCGCGCATCAGTTCGCGGCGGATCGCGGCGGCGATCTGCTTGTCCTCGTAGGGCCCCACGAAGGTGAGCACCGGGTGGCGCTCCTCCGGCGGGGTGAGGATGGTGGTCATCTCCCGGATGCCGGTCATCCCCATCTCCAGGGTGCGCGGGATCGGCGTGGCCGACATGGCCAGCACGTCGACCTGGGTGCGCAGCCGCTTGAGCGCCTCCTTGTGCTCGACGCCGAAGCGCTGCTCCTCGTCGATGATGACCAGCCCCAGGTCCTTGAACCGGGTCTGGTCGGACAGCAGCCGGTGCGTGCCGATGACGATGTCGACCTCGCCCGCGCGCAGCCCCTCCCGGGTCAGCTCCACCTCGCCGTCGGTCTGGAACCGCGACATCGGTTTCACGGTCACGGGGAAGGACGCGTACCGCTCGGTGAACGTGGACATGTGCTGTTGCACCAGGAGGGTGGTGGGTACCAGGACGGCGACCTGTTTGCCGTCCTGCACCGCCTTGAACGCGGCGCGCACCGCCACCTCGGTCTTGCCGTAGCCGACGTCGCCGCAGATCAGCCGGTCCATCGGGACCGACCGGGACATGTCCTTCTTGACCTCTTCGATCGCGGCGAGCTGGTCGGGCGTCTCGACGTAGGGGAAGGCGTCCTCCAGCTCCCGTTGCCAGGGGGTGTCTGGTCCGAAGGGGTGGCCCGGGGAGGCCTGCCTGGCCGAGTAGAGCCGGATGAGGTCCCCGGCGATCTCGCGGACCACCTTGCGGGCGCGGCTCTTGGTCTTGCTCCACTCGGCACCGCCCATCTTGGACAGGGTCGGTGCCTCGCCGCCGACGTAGCGGGTGACCTCGCTGAGCTGCTCGGTGGGCACGAACAGCCGGTCGCCGGGCTGGCCGCGTTTGGAGGGGGCGTACTCGATGAGCAGGTAGTCGCGGGTGGCGCCCTGGATCTTCCTGCTGACCATCTCCAGGTAGCGGCCCACGCCGTGCTGCTCGTGCACGACGTAGTCGCCGGGCTTGAGCTGGAGCGGGTCCACGGTGCCCCGGCGCCGACTGGGCATGCGGCGCATGTCGCGGGTGGAGGACCTCTGCCCGGCCAGGTCGGTCTCGGTGAGCACCACCGTGCGCACCGACCTCAGCAGGAAGCCGTGTTCGACCAGCCCCGTGGTGACCGTGGCGACGGCCGGAGCGGGGGGCTCGGACAGGTCGGTGGAGAGCGTGGCGCCCAGCCCCGTGTCCCGCAGCATCGCCACGAGCCGTTCGGCGGGCCCGTGCCCCTGGGTGACCATCACGACGCTCCAACTGTCGTGGAGCCAGCCCTTGACGTCGGCCAGGGCGCGCTCGGTGTCGCCCCGGTAGGACTCGGCTGGTGAGGCACCCACGATCACGGAGTCGTCCTCCTCGGCCCGCGCGGGGTCCCCGGAGTCGAAGGGGGTCAGCCCCCACCAGGGGAGCCCCAGCCCGTCGGCCGTGGAGCGCAGGTCGGCGATGGACATGTAGGCCGACGCGCCCAGGTCGATGGGGGCCTCGCCGCCGGAGGCGGCGTTGATCCAGGAGGCGTCGAGGAATTCGGCGCTGGTCGCCTCCAGCTCCACCGCGCGGGTTCGGATGCGCTCGGGGTCGCAGCCCACGATGAGGGCGTTCCCGGGCAGGTAGGAGAAGAACGGCTCCATCCGCTCGGAGAGGACCGGAGCGAACGCCTCCATACCCTCCACCGTCACGCCGTCGGCGATCTTGCCGAGGATCTCGGCGAGAGAGGGGTGCTCCTCGGCCAGGGCGCGGGCGCGTTCGCGCACGGCGTCGGTGAGCAGCAGTTCCCGGCAGGGCGGCGCGAACAGGCCGGAGGCCGCGTCGGTCCCCGGGCTGTCCTCCCTGGGGTGGATGGAGCGCTGGTCGGCGACCTGGAAGTACCGGATGTCCTCGACGCTGTCGCCCCAGAACTCCAGTCGGAGCGGGTGCTCCTCTGTGGGTGGGAAGACGTCGAGGATGCCGCCGCGCACCGCCATGTCGCCGCGTTTCTCGACCAGGTCCACCCGGGCGTAGCCGGTGTCGGCCAGGGCGTCGACGACCCCTTCCAGGGACACCTCGTCGCCCGGGCGGACGCGCACGGGTTCGAGGTCGCCGAGCCCGGCGACCAGCGGTTGCAGGACGCTGCGCACCGGGGCCACGACCACGCGCAGCGGGGACGTGAGCGGGTCGGAGGGGTCGGGGCGGGCCAGGCGGCGCAGGACGGCCAGGCGCTGGCCGACGGTGTCCGAACGCGGGGAGAGGCGCTCGTGGGGCAGGGTCTCCCAGGCGGGGAACTGCGCGACCGAGTCGGCGGGCAGCAGTGACCCGAGTGCGTCGGTGAGGTCGGCGGCCTCTCGTTCGGTGGCGGTGATCGCCAGGACCGTCCGCTCGGCGCCCACGGGGGCGTCGGCGGCGAGTGCGCCCACCATGAAGGGGCGCAGCGCGGCCGGGGCGACGAGGTCGGTGTGGGGATCGCGGCCGCCGCGGGCGGCATTGATCGCGTTGTGCAGGGCCGGGTCCCGGGAGACGTCGGCGAGAAGTCCAGTGAGGCTCATGGCACCAAGCGGAAGAGAGTGGTCCGGCTGCAGGCGTAAGGGTCGCGGCCTGCGTGGCGGAGGGCGGTGATCGGCACGGCCGCCCGTCCCCCTCAGCCTAGCGACTCCGCCGTCGCTGTGCGGGGGGCTGTGGACGACGCCTCGGGGCGCGGCCACCGTCCCCTCCGCGCCGAGGTGGTCGGCGCCTACGGGTGCAAACCTGTGGCGACCTGCTCCTATTCCGTGTGGCCGGACACGGGGCGGGCAGGCCCCGGGCGCGGGCATACGCTGGGTGCGACGTGGACCGCGACAGGGGAGGAAACGCGTGGTGAGTGCCAACGGGCTCGTGAACACGCAGGTCGGTCGGCCGGAAGCGCGGGTCATCACCCCGTCCCGGGACGAGCTCGCGCACCTGGAACTGATCCTCAACGGTGCCTGTCCCCTGCCCGGGTTCATGACCCGGCAGGAGGCGGAGGAGGCGCGCGGGGACGGCCGCCGGTGGCCGGTTCCGGTCACGTTGCGCGTCCCCTCCGAACTCGCCGGCCAGGAGCGGCTGGTCTTGGCGGACCCGGAGGGCTTCCCGCTGGCGGAGCTGGAGGTCGGCGAGAGGTGGCAGTCCGGGGGCGGGCACCGTGTGTCCGGCGAGGTGCGCCTGGTCAACCTGCCCATGGGCGGCGTGCTGCGCAAACTGCGTGCCACCCCGGCCGAGGTGCGCGGCCGGCGTGAGCTCGGGACCTGCGCGGACCGGCCCGTCCTGGCCGTGGTCACCGACCGCCCCCTGCACCACCGTGCCCTCCACCAGATCCGTGCCGAGGCCGAGGCGCTGGGGCAGGCGGAGCTGCTGGTGCTCATCGACGCGCCGTTGGAGGAGGAGGGGCTGGCACCGGCGGCGCTCGCGGCCGAGCCCCTGCTGCCGGCCCACACCCGGTTCGTCGTGTGCACGCTGCCGCGCTCCGAGGCGCGGTCGCGGGGTGCGCTCGGCGGCCGGTGGGACGCCCGCGACGTGGCCTTGGCCGCGCACGTGGCCTCCGCCTACGGGGCGACGCACCTGCTGGTGGAGGCGGGGGCGGCCGGTGCCGACACCGACGGTGCCGCGGCGTTCGACCCGCCGGTGGTGCTGGTGTCCCCCCAGCCCTGGTGCTACGACACGGACACGGCCGCGTGGCGGCCCGAGGCGGAGGCGGCGGAGGGGTCCCGCCGGGCCGAGCCCGGCGACACCGAGGTGGAGGAGGAGTTGGCGCACGGGAGGGCGCTGCCCTCATGGTTCACACCCGCGAGGGTGGGAGCCGAGTTGGCCCGGCTGCGTCCGGCGCGGACCCGGCGGGGGCTGACCCTGCTGTTCACGGGTCTGTCGGGGTCGGGCAAGTCGACCATCGCCGGGATGGTGCGGCAGGGGATCCGCAGGGCCGGGCGCACCGTCACGCTCCTGGACGGGGACGTGGTGCGGCTCATGCTCTCCAAGGGGCTCACCTTCTCGCGGGAGGACCGCGAGATGAACGTCCGCCGCATCGGTTACGTGGCCTCGGAGATCACCCGGCACGGCGGTGTGGCCGTGTGCGCGCCGATCGCCCCCTACGCCGCGAGCCGGGCCGAGGTCCGGTCCATGGTGGAGGAGTTCGGCGACTTCTTCCTCGTGCACGTGGCGACGCCGCTGGAGGTGTGCGAGGCCCGCGACCGCAAGGGCCTGTACGCCAAGGCCAGGGCAGGGGAGATCCCGGAGTTCACCGGGGTGTCCGACCCCTACGAGGAGCCGGACGACGCCGACATGGTGCTCCACACGGTCGGCGAGGACCCGCACGAGTCAGCGGCCCGGGTACTGGCCGCGCTGCGCGAGGGCGGCTGGCTGCCGGAGCGGGAGTGAGGGCCGCGGGGAAGAGGGGTGCGCCACCCGGTGGCACGCGATCCTATGCTGGAGCCATGGACACCGGGTCGGAGACCATGCGGCGGGACCGGGACGAGGGGACGGCGGACACGGGCAGAGGTGGTCGGACCGCTGCCCCGCGGCGCGGGGCCGGGTTCGTCTCCCCCCAGGAGTTCGCTGCTGTGCCACGGACCGCTGCGGGCGTCGGCCCCGAGACCTTCCGTGCTGACCAAGAGGCCGCGGCCGATCCCCGTACGGAGTCCCCCTGTGCCCGCTGGCCCTTCGGGGCGGGGCCGGGAGGCGCCGGGCGGCGGCGTCGCGGTGGCACGGCGATCCTGTGAGGAGAACGGTTGACCACCACGGAAGAGCTCGGAAACGGCCAGGCACCCGGACAGCGGCTGCTGCGCCTGGTCGAGGTGATGGACACCCTGCGGCGGGAGTGCCCCTGGGACGGTGAGCAGACCCACGAGTCGCTGGCCAAGTACCTGATCCAGGAGGCCTACGAGACCCAGGAGACCATTGAGCGGGGCGAGGTGTCCCTCCTGGCCGAGGAGCTGGGCGACGTCCTGCTCCAGGTGGTCTTCCACGCCGCGATCGCCGCGGAGCGGCCCGAGGGCGACCCAGAGCGCTTCACCGTCGACGACGTGGCCGACGCCATCATCGACAAGATGGTCCGCCGTCACCCGCACGTGTTCGGCGGGGTGGAGGTGTCGGGGGCCGACGAGGTCAAGAGCAACTGGGAGGCCATCAAGGCCGCCGAGCGCGCCGCCAGGGCCAGGGCGGCCGGCGGTACCGGGGAGAACTCGGTCCTGGACGGTGTTCCCTTCGCCCAGCCCGCGGTGCTGCTGGCCGAGGAGCTCCAGCGGCGCGCGCTGCGCAACGGGGTGCCCGCCGACCTGGTCGCCGACGACGGTGGTGAGGGCGGCGGGCTGTTCGCGGCGGTGGCCGCCGAACGGGCCCGGGGCCGCGACACCGAGGCCGACCTGCGGGCGGCCTCGCGCAGGTTCGACGCCCGGGTGCGTCGGGCCGAGGAGGCGGCTCGGGCCCGGGGGCGCGACCCCCGCACGCTCTCCGAGGACGAGTGGCGGGGCTACTGGGAAGGCTGAGGCCGCGTGCGCAGCCGCGGGGCAAGCAGGTCTAGACCATTTCGGCCGGGTGGACGCGCGCCCCCGGGGCCGGATCGCTACGCTCGTGTGCGGATCCTGAACCTTCAGGTCCGACCGACCCCGAGAAGACGGAGAAAGACCTTGGCGTCCATCGAGTCAGTACAGGCACGGGAGATCCTCGACTCCCGCGGCAACCCGACGGTCGAGGTCGAGGTTCTGCTCGACGACGGCACCCTCGCCCGCGCCGGCGTCCCCAGCGGTGCCTCCACCGGCCAGTTCGAGGCTGTGGAGCTGCGCGACGGAGGGGACCGCTACGGAGGCAAGGGCGTGACCAAGGCGGTCCAGGCCGTCAACGGCGAGGTCCTCGACGTGCTGAGCGACCACGACGCCGACGAGCAGCGCCTCATCGACCAGGCGCTCATCGACCTGGACGGTACCCCCGACAAGTCCCGGATCGGCGCCAACGCCATCCTCGGTGTCTCCCTGGCGGTGGCGCGGGCCGCCGCCGACGAGGCCGGCCTGCCCCTGTACCGGTACGTCGGGGGCCCGAACGCGCACGTGCTGCCCGTGCCGATGATGAACATCCTCAACGGCGGTGCCCACGCCGACAGCAACGTCGACATCCAGGAGTTCATGGTCGCGCCGATCGGTGCGTCGACCTTCTCCGAGGCCGTCCGCTGGGGTGCCGAGGTATACCAGGCCCTCAAGGCGGTCCTGAAGTCGCACGGCCTGGGTACCGGCGTGGGCGACGAGGGCGGCTTCGCCCCCGACCTGGAGAGCAACCGCGCGGCGCTGGACCTCATCGTCGAGGCGATCCAGAAGGCCGGCTACACCCCGGGCCAGGACATCGCGCTCGCCCTGGACGTGGCGGCCACCGAGCTGTTCTCCGACGGCGTCTACACCTTCGAGGGTGAGAAGCGCTCCTCCGAGGCCATGGCCGCCTACTACGCCGAGCTGGTGGAGGCCTACCCGCTCGTGTCGATCGAGGACCCGCTCGACGAGGAGGACTGGGAGGGCTGGAAGCGGCTCACCGAGACCCTCGGCGACAAGGTCCAACTGGTCGGCGACGACCTGTTCGTCACCAACCCCGAGCGGCTCCAGCGCGGTATCGACGCCGACACCGCCAACTCGCTGCTGGTGAAGGTCAATCAGATCGGTACCCTCACCGAGACCCTGGACGCGGTCGGCCTCGCCCAGCGCAGCGGCTACACGGCGATGATCAGCCACCGCTCCGGCGAGACCGAGGACACCACGATCGCCGACATCGCGGTGGCCACCAACGCCGGGCAGATCAAGACCGGTGCTCCGGCGCGCAGCGAGCGTGTGGCCAAGTACAACCAGCTTCTGCGGATCGAGGAGGACCTCGGCGGCGCTGCCGTGTACGCGGGCGTGTCGGCCTTCCCGCGGTTCACCGCGCGCGGCTAGTCTGCCCCAGTGCCGCGCGAACCCAGCCAAAGACCTCCGAAGGCCCCCGAGGGTGCCCGAGCCGACGGTTCGGGCGGGAGGACTGCCTGGAGTCCGCGCGGCACCGCGGTCGAGAGGGGCCGCACCCGCCGGGTGCGGCCCATGCTCACCAGCCGGGCGGCGATCCTGGCGGTGGTGGTGTGCGTGATCGCCCTCAGCCTCGCCTATCCGCTGCGCGAGTTCATCCTCCAGCGCTCGCAGATCGCCGAACTCCGTGATCAGCAGGCCCGCATGGAGGAGAGCGTGGGCGAGCTCCAGATCAGGGAGGACGAGCTCGTCCGCGACGAGTACGTGGAGCGCGAGGCGCGTACTCGGCTGCACTACCAGTACCCCGGTGAGACCGCCTACATCGTCATCCGGCCCGACGGCGAGGAGGCGGGCCCGGGTGAGGCCGAGCCGGACACCCCGTGGTTCACGACCCTGTGGGACTCCGTGGAGGAGGCCGACGACCCCTCGCCTGACTTCGGCCCCTGACCGGCGCGGGGCGCGGCGGCGGTAGGCTTGGGCCGCCATGACTTCCGCAGACCAGCCCGCTCCCGGGCAGCACGAGAACGCCCAGGGCGGCACCGGTTCCCCGGGCCCGGTGGCGGGGCGCGACGCCGCCGCTGTCGAGCTCCAGTTGGGCCGCTCGCCGCGCGGCCTGCGCGGGGTTGCCCACCGGTGCCCTTGCGGCCTCCCCGACGTGGTGCGCACCGCGCCGCGCCTGGAGAGCGGTGAGCCGTTTCCGACGCTCTACTACCTGACCTGCCCGCGCGCGGCCTCCGCGATCGGGCGGCTGGAGAACGAGGGCCGGATGCGCCGGATGCAGGAGCGCCTGGGTGAGGACGCCGGGCTCCGGGACGCCTACACCGCGGCGCACGAGTCGTATCTGGCCCAGCGCGCCGAGCAGGCGCGTCTCGACGGCGTCGAACCGCTGCCCGAGGGCATGCAGAGCACCGGCGGCATGCCGACGCGGGTCAAGTGCCTGCACGCGCTGGTCGCCCACGAGCTGGCGGTTCCGGGTGTCAACCCCTTCGGGGCCCAGGCACTGGAGGAGCTGCCAAACTGGTGGGACCGGGGGCCGTGTGTGTGCGTGGAGGACGGAGCGCCCGCGGGCGACGGAGGGGACGTTTCATGAGCGGTGTCGCGGCCATCGACTGCGGAACCAACTCGATCAGGCTGCTGGTCTGCGAGGTCGTGCGCATCGGCGGAGACGAGGTCGAGGTGGTCGACGTCGACCGGAGGATGGAGATCGTCCGCTTGGGTGAGGGTGTCGACGAGACGGGGGTGTTCTCGCCCCAGGCCTTGGAGCGCACCTTCGAGGCGCTGCGCGGGTACGCCGAGGCGCTCCGGGCGCACGGCATCGAACCGGGTCCGGAGTCCGTGCGTATGGTGGCGACGAGCGCCACGCGCGACGCGGGCAACCGCCAGGAGTTCGTTGACGGTGTCCGAGAGATCATCGGGGTCGAGCCCGAGGTGGTCACCGGTCTGGACGAGGCGGAGCTGTCCTTCGTGGGGGCCACGGCCGAACTCGGGGGCGGCGACGAGTTGGAGACGGGTGTGTTCGCCCCGCCGTTTCTGGTGGTGGACATCGGTGGCGGCTCCACCGAGTTCGTCCTGGGCGGTACGGACGGCGAGCTCGTCCGCGCCGCGGTGTCGGTGGACATCGGTTGCGTGCGGATGACGGAGCGGCACCTGCGCTCCGACCCGCCCACGCCCGAGCAGGTCGCGGCGGCCACCGCCGACATCGACGCCGTGCTGGACGAGGTGGAGCGGACCGTTCCGCTGCGCGAGGCCGGTTCGGTGGTGTGTGTGGCGGGGACGGCGACCACCGTCGCGGGGATAGCGCTCGGGCTGCCCGAGTACGACGCGGAGCGGATCCACCATGCCAGGGTCGAGGTCGGTGACCTGGAGCGCATCACGGCCGACCTCCTCGCGTCGACGCACGGGGAGCGGGCGCAGATCGGGGTCATGCATCCGGGCCGTGTGGATGTGATCGGCGCGGGGGCCCTGGTGCTGTCCCGGCTGCTCGCCCGTACGGGCGCGGACCACTTCACCGCGAGTGAGCAGGACATCCTCGACGGTGTGGCCTGGAGCCTGGTGTGACGGCGGGGGGCTGAACCGGCTCTTCCCAGGGCCGGGGAGACCACGCTGGGTGAGACGTGTCACTTGAGGAACTGCTTGTGAAAGCATTCACAACCCTCTGACCTGCGGAGACTTCGCAGGTATGGGTCGGGTGGTGGTGAGAAGGTGATCGGATGTGAACCTTCTCGTCGGTAGTCGCTTGTGAAAGAATGCACAAGTAATACAGACGTAACGCACCAAGGGTTCGACACGAGTGCGATCCGGGCGAAGGGCTCGTAGCGCTCCTCGCGAACGTGGGCAAGGAAGTCGAAAGACACCGTTAGGGCGGATATGCGATGACCGAGAGCAGGAACTACCGGCTGGTACACGGCGGCGGGGACGAAGCGGAGATCCCGCACGTCCTCATCGTCGGCGGCGGTTACCTCGGGATGTACACCGCGAGGCGGCTGGAGAGGAAGCTCGGTGCCGGTGAGGCCCGTATCACCGTGATCGACCCGAACTCCTACATGACCTACCAGCCCTTCCTGCCCGAGACCGCGGCCGGCAGCATCTCCCCGCGCCACGTGGTCGTCCCCCTGCGCAAGGTGTTCGACCGGACCCGTGTCCTGGGCGGCCGCGTCGTGCGCATCGATCACGCCGAGCGCACGGTCCGCTACGAACCCAACGTGGGCGAGTCCGAGACCATCCGCTACGACTACATCGTGATGGCGGCCGGCGCGATCTCGCGCACGCTGCCCATCCCCGGCCTGGCCGAGTGCGGGATCGGGATCAAGACCGTGGAGGAGGCCGCCTACCTCCGCAACCACGTCTTGGACCAGCTCGCCATCGCCGACTCGACCGAGGACGAGGAGATCCGAGCCAAGGCGCTGAACTTCGTCTTCGTGGGCGGCGGGTTCGCCGGGGCCGAGGCCATCGCCGAACTGGAGGACCTCGTCCGCGACGCGGTCCGCATCTACAGCTCGATCGACCTCGAGGACGTCCACTTCTACCTCATCGAGGCCGCGGACAAGATCCTGCCCGAGGTCGGTCCGGAGGTCGGCACCAAGGCACTCAACCAGCTTCGGCGCCGCGGCATCGACGTCCGGCTCAAGACGTTCCTGGAGTCGGCCGAGAACCAGCGGATCAGGCTCAGCGACGGTACCGAGTTCGACGCGGGCACTCTGGTGTGGACCGCCGGTGTCAAGCCCAGCCCGGTCGTCGCCGCCAGCGACCTTCCCCTGGGGCCCAAGGGCCACATCGACACCAGCGAGTACCTCACTGTCAACGGCGTGGAGAACGCCTTCGCCGGAGGCGACAACGCCCAGGTGCCCGACGGCAACGGCGGCTACTACCCGCCCAACGCCCAGAACGCGGTCCGCCAGGCCCCGGTCCTCGCCGACAATGTGATCGCCGCGCTCCGGGGCGGCCAGGCCAAGGCCTACCGCCACAAGAACCTCGGTGCGGTCGCCGGGCTCGGCCTGCACAAGGGCGCCGCGCAGCTCTTCGGCGTGGTCAAGCTCAACGGCCGCCTCGCCTGGTACGCCCACCGCGCCTACCACCTGTACGCGGTTCCGACCTTCAACCGGAAGATGCGCGTCCTCGCCGACTGGACGCTCGCCTTCCTCCTGCGCCGTGACTTCGCCGCGCTTCCGGAAATGGTGGAGCCGCGCCAGGCGTTCGAGGAGGCCAGCCAGACGCAGGTCGAGGACGGCCGCCTCCGCAGGGTCAGCTGATCCGGGACAGCGTATACGCACGAAACAGCCGGCTTCCCCCGGGAGTCGGCGGTTTCGTGTCCTATTCCGGCCAACTTCCGGCAAAGTGGTCAATCGCCCCGGCCGGTATGATGGGCACGCCCTCGTAGCCCAATGGAAGAGGCAGGCCCCCTAAAAGGGTCACAAGTGTCGGTTCGAGTCCGACCGGGGGTACTGACTGTGTTCATGGTCCCTCGCGGGCCCGGAACGTCGCTCGCGGCGCGGAGAACCGGTCTCTTCGCCGCCCGCCAGCCCGCCGCCGCCCTCAACGGACGGCCTCCGGACGCAGCCCCTCCCGGCGCGTTCCTCGCTGCGGCAGCGACTCCTCCTGCAGGGACCGGTACACCGATCGCGCTGCTTCCGGCCGTCGCCTTGGGGGCAGACGGGGGGCCGCCCGGGGCCTGCTCGCGGGGTCAGGCGGGGCCGTGGAGTTCCAGGAGCAGTTGGAGCTGGGTGAAGAGCCGTTCACCCGGGTCGCCCAGGTCGATCCCGCTGATCGATGTCGCGCGGCGTACGCGGTAGCGCAGGGTGTTCGGGTGGATGTGCAGCCGTTCGGCCGCCACACGCGCGTCTCCGAAGGCCTCCAGATAGACGAGGAGCGAGTGCACCAGGTCCGCGCCTCCCGAGCGGTCGTGCTCGACCAGTCGGCTCACTCTCGGATCGCGCAGTGACGGATCGTCCCGCAGATAGGCGAGGGTCTCGCTGATCAGGACTTTGGAACGCACGTCGGAGATGGTCGCCACCTCCCACGACATTCCGCGCTCCAGGTCCCGGCCCATCGCGTCCAGCACCCGGTCCGCCTCCGCGCGTGAGGACGGTACGTCGGCCAGCCGCTCCACCAGTGATCCCACCGCCGCCTGGACCTCCAGGTCCAGTGTGGACCGGGCCGCGAGCACCGTTTTGCGGGTCAGGGCCAGCACGGACCGCTCCACCCCCAGCCACCCTTCCCGGCCGCGTACCAGGTCGGGCAGGAGTACGTACACCCGTCCGTTCAGTTCGGTGACCAAGGAGCTGCGGCGGTAGGCGGCCGTGTGCACCGACACCAGGTCGATGAGCTGCCGGAGCCGCAACTCGCGTTCGGGCCGGTCGCGCGGCCCGGGCCGCTCCTCCCCGGAGGGGTCGCCCTCGCTGTCCGCTGCGGCCTGGTTCGCCACGGAGAACCCGACCACCAGTGCCCCCCGGTCGGTGTGCACCTCCACCGTGTCGGCCAGAGCCGCGGCGTCGATCCGCTCCTCCAACAGACTCGACAGCAGGTCCTCGCGCAGCCGCAGCCCCGCGCTGGTCTGCGTGCGCTGCCGGATCATGTGGAGCGCGGTCGTGCGGGCGGCCCCCAGGAGGGCCTCCTCCGCGTGCTCGGACAGGGGCTCCGAGCCCTCCTGCACCCAGATCGCCCCGAGGGGCTGGCTCCCCGCGTGGATGCCGATGGCCAGCCTGCGGCGGATTCCCAGATCGGGGTGCTCGTCGATACGGACCACCTCCTCACCCGACCGCAGTTTGGTGAAGACCCCCCACTCGCGCAGCACGGAGAGGTAGGGCTCGGGGCCCCGGCGGCCCAGGACGGACAGGCGGCGCAGTTCGTCCACCTCCGAACCCGAGGAGTAGGCGAGGACCCTGCTGGCCGCGTCCTCGATGGACACGAGCCCGTTGGTCAGCCGGGCGATGGTCTGAGCCATGGAGAACAGGTCCCCGGAGGCCTCCCCCAGTTCGTCCGGGGCGGAGGGGCGGGTGTCGTGCACGATGTTCTGGCACACCGACTGCAACTGGTCCCAGCGCACCTCCGGACGGACCGCGAGCAGGGCGATCCCCGCATCCTGGGCCTCGGCGCGCAGCCCCGCCATCTCGTCCTTGCCCGCACGCCGGTGTGTTCGGGGGCTGGAGCCCGCGGGCAGTACCTCCTCCGGAGGGGCGTGTCCGCCGGTCTTGACGGCCACCGCCGTCGCGCCCTGGTCGGCGAGGGCGCGTACGAGTCTGCGGGCCGCGCCGCCGCGGGCGCCAATGAGCAGGACGAGGTCGCCCGTGTGGGCCTCAGCACGGTCCTCCGGGTCGAGGATGGTGACGTTGTCCACCCGCACATCCAGGCCGGCCGGGGCCGCCGCCACGTCCATCACGGGGTCGCCCACGACCAGCAGGAGGCGGCGCAGGGGGATTCCGATCTTGTGATGCCCTTTTTCCCCTTCGTGAACAGGCATGGTGTGCTTCCTCACAGGATCGGGGGGTACGGACCGTTCGCGTGCGGTGCGACGGTCCGCCGATGGGGAGTCAGAAAACATGTATGCCCTATTTTGTTCCATTAGACAAATAAGCCTGGCAAAGAGTGGCCTCGTCCACAAGGATGCGCGGCCCTGATTCTGAGAGCTTGGAATCAGCTCAACCCTGCCTCGAACAGGGACAGACTTCCAGGGAGGTGCCCCATGGACGCCGTGACCAACGTCCCGCTGCCGAAGAACGAACCCGTTCTGTCGTACGCGCCCGGCAGCGCGGAGCGCGACGAGCTCGTCGCCGCGCTCGCCGCGCTCGGCGGGGAGCGCATCGACCTGCCGATGCACATCGGCGGTGAGCGCCGTATGGGCGGGGGCGAGCGCATCGACGTCGTGCAGCCGCACCGACACTCCGCTGTCCTGGGAACCACGGCCAACGCCACCCACGACGACGCCCGTGACGCGATCGCCGCGGCCAAGGCCGCCGCACCGGCCTGGCGGGCGATGTCCTTCGACGACCGTGCCGCCATCATCCTGCGCGCGGCCGAACTCCTCGCCGGCCCGTGGCGTGCCACGGTCAACGCCGCCACGATGCTCGGCCAGTCCAAGACCGTGCAGCAGGCGGAGATCGACTCGGCGTGCGAGCTCATCGACTTCTGGCGCTTCAACGTCTCCTATGCCCGCGGCCTCATCGAACAGCAGCCGCTGAGCGTGCCCGGTGTATGGAACCGGATGGAGCAGCGCCCGCTGGAGGGGTTCGTCTACGCGATTACGCCCTTCAACTTCACCGCCATCGCCGGCAACCTGCCCACCGCCCCGGCCCTCATGGGCAACGTGGTGGTGTGGAAACCCTCCCCGACCCAGCAGTTCGCCGCCGAGTTCACGATGCGCCTGTTGGAGGAGGCCGGACTGCCCCCGGGCGTCATCAACATGGTGACCGGCGACGGCCTCGCCGTCTCCGACATCGCGCTCAACGACCCGGAGCTGGCCGGTGTGCACTTCACCGGTTCGACCCGCACCTTCCAGCACCTGTGGCGGACGGTCGGGGAGAACATCTCCCACTACCGCAGCTATCCGCGCATCGTCGGTGAGACCGGGGGCAAGGACTTCATCGTCGCCCACGCATCCGCCGACCCGGACGTCCTGCGCACCGCGATCGTCCGCGGGGCCTTCGAGTACCAGGGCCAGAAGTGCTCGGCCGTCTCGCGTGCCTTCGTTGCCCGCTCCGTCTGGGAGCGGGTCCGTGACGACCTCGTCGCCGAGACCGAGGCGGTGAAGATGGGCGACGTCACCGACCTGTCCAACTTCATCGGGGCGGTGATCGACCGCCGCGCTTTC
Source organism: Nocardiopsis sp. CNT312 (assembly GCF_000515115.1). GTDB lineage: Bacteria > Actinomycetota > Actinomycetes > Streptosporangiales > Streptosporangiaceae > Nocardiopsis. The sequence goes on along the minus strand of NZ_AZXF01000031.1, from coordinate 38,284 downwards.
GACAAGCTCGCCAAGGTCCTGAAGGACGCCGAGGCCGACCCGACCCTGTCCGTCATCGCGGGCGGTACCGCCGACGACTCCGTGGGCTACTTCGTGCGGCCGACCATCATCGAGGGCTCCGACCCGACCCACGACGTGTTCCGCACCGAGTACTTCGGTCCCGTCGTCGCCGTCCACGTCTACGAGGACGAGAAGTTCGAGGAGATCCTGGAGACCGTCGACCAGGGCTCCGCCTACGCCCTGACCGGCGCCATCCTGGCCAACGACCGCGCGGCGGTCGCCAGGGCGACCGAGGCCCTGCGCTTCACCGCGGGCAACTTCTACATCAACGACCGGCCGACCGGATCCATCGTGGGCCAGCAGCCCTTCGGCGGCGCCCGGGCCTCCGGCACCAACGACAAGGCCGGTTCGGCGCAGAACCTGTCGCGCTGGGCGAGCCCGCGTTCCATCAAGGAGACCTTCGTCGCTCCGACGGACTCCTCCTACCCGCACATGGGCTAGAGGCCTTCCTCACGGCGGGTCGCCGCTCTACCGCTTCCCCTTGAGGGAGCGGCGACCCGCCACTTCCGTCGGTCTCCTCCGGCGATACCCGCAGTCCGCGCGAGCCGAACGGCTCACACACGCTTCCCCGGAGGTCTCCATGCTCCGCAAACCCCTGCTGCTCGCCGGCAGATCCGCCAGTTGCCGGAAGATCGTCGAGCGCACACCCGTCACCCGTGGTCTCGTCCACCGCTTCGTCGCCGGATCCACACTCGGGGAGGCGCTGCCCGTCGTCTCCGGTCTGGCCCGGGACCGCTACGCCACACTCGACTTCCTGGGGGAGGACACCACCGACCGGGAGCAGGCCACCGCCACGGTGACCGCCTACCGGGACCTGCTGGCCGCGCTGGGGGAGGCCGGCCTGGGCGACCGCGTCGAGGTGTCGGTCAAACTGTCGGCTGTAGGGCAGTTCCTTGACCGGGACGGTGAGCGGATCGCCCTGGACAACGCACGCAGGATCGCCGAGGCCGCACAGGCGATCGGTACGACGGTGACCCTCGACATGGAGGACCACACCACCGTCGACTCCACACTGGGCATCCTGCGCGAGCTCCGCGCGGACTTCCCGTTCGTGGGCGCCGTGCTCCAGGCCTACCTGCACCGCACCGAGGCGGACTGCCGCGATCTCAGCGGCGCCGGGTCCCGCGTGCGCCTGTGCAAGGGGGCCTATGACGAGCCCGCGTCGGTGGCCTTCCGGGACAAGGCCGAGGTGGACAAGGCGTACGTGCGCGCGCTGGGCGTCCTCATGAAGGGCGAGGGCTACCCCATGGTGGCCTCGCACGACCCGCGGATGATCGCGATCGCCGGGGAGATGGCCGAGGCCAACGGGCGCTCGGACGACGACTACGAATACCAGATGCTCTACGGGATCCGCGACGTCGAGCAGGTGCGCCTGGCCGCGGAGGGCAAACGCATGCGCGTCTATGTGCCCTACGGCGACGAGTGGTACGGCTACTACATGCGCCGCCTCGCCGAGCGGCCGGCCAACGTCCTGTTCATGGCGCGTTCGCTGGTCACCCGGAACTGAGCCCGGTGGCGGGCGGGGCGTCCCGGCCCATTCCCTTCCCGCCCGCCACCGCCGCCGTCCGCGCTGCTCGGGGTGCCGGTATCCCAACGGTGACACGGGTGCGGAACCCGTGAGAGGGCCGATACGTTACCTTGTGGGCAGTTAACCACGCGCGAAAGGCCAAGACGAGACATGCGGATGCGGAGTTCCAACCCCGCGCTCAAGCGGGTGCTTCAGCAGTCCGGATCCGGCGGCTACGCTCAGCAGGGGTACGGGCAGCCGGGCTACGGACAGCCTCACCCCCAGCAGGGCTACCCCCAGCAGGGGTACGGGCAGCCGGGCTACGGACAGCCCTACCCGCAGCAGGGCTACCCGGCGGGGCCCGCCCAGGGTATGGGCGTCCAGCGGATGACCATCGACGACGTCGTCGTGCGCACCGGCATGACGCTCGGCACCGTGGTGCTGTTCGCCGTCGTCAACTACTTCCTCTTCACCTACGTCAGCCCGGGCATGGCCATGGGGCTGATGTTCGTCGGCATGATCGGCGCCCTGGTGCTGGGCCTGGTGATCGCGTTCAAGCAGATCACCAGCCCCGCGGCGATCCTGCCCTACGCCGCGCTGGAGGGTTTGCTCGTCGGCGGGCTCTCAGCGGTGCTGGCCTGGCAGCTGGAGCTGTCCACCGGTGATGCCGGTGCGGGCGGCTCCCTGGTCACCCAGGCGGTCGTCGGTACCGTCCTGGTCTTCGGCGTGATGCTGGCGCTGTACAAGTTCCGCGTGATCAAGGTGACCGACGGCTTCGTCAAGGCCGTGGCCTTCGCCGCACTCGGCGCCTTCGCGCTGATCCTGGTCAACTTCGCGCTGAGCTTCTTCGTCTCCGGCGGCCTGGGCCTGCGCGAGCCGACCTTCCTGGGACTGATCGTCAGCCTGGTGTTCGCGGTCATCGCCGCACTGACCCTGGCGATCGAGTTCCGCGGGATCGAGGAGGGCATCGCCGCCGGGATCCCCAGCAAGTACTCCTGGCAGTTCGCCTTCGGCCTGACCGTGTCGCTGGTGTGGCTCTACATCGAGATCCTGCGCATGCTCTGGATCATCAAGACGATGTTCTCCGAGTAGGACCCGAGCCCCGGAGGGGCCGCTCTCCGGGCCGTGGTCTGGTGGGCGGCCCCTCCGTCGTGTGCGGGCCGCGGCCCCGGAGCGGTTGTGCCTCAGCTCCGCCGGGGGGCCGGGATGGAGCGGTTGCGCCGCCGCCGATCATGCTCGGCGACGATCGCGTGGGCGTACCACCGGGGCAGGCCGTACTCGTCGGCGAGCCAGTTCGAGCGGTCCGAGCAGCGGACCAAGCCGGGGCCCTCGTCCAGGGCCTCGAACCACTCGTGGAGTCCTCGTCCTGTCACGTCCGGGATGCGTTCGATGAGCTTTGCGTGGATCTCCGGCGAGTGGGTCATCGGCATGGGCACCTCCGCGCGTTGGTCTGCGGCACTTACTGTGACCCTGCATCAGGATCACGTTTCGGACAAGCCCTGGACACCAGCTTTTACTCTGGGGGACCGACAGTGTTGGCCAGAACCCCCCCAAAAAAGGGGAAAGCCGACCGCCCTCGGGGCGGTCGGCTTGTGTGTTTCGGCCTTAGCTGAGCCGCTCGAAGACGGCCGCCATGCCCTGGCCGCCGCCCACACACATGGTCTCCAGACCGAAGGTCTTGTCGTGGGTCCGCAGGCCGTTGAGCAGGGTGCCGGTGATCCGGGCGCCCGTGCTGCCGAAGGGGTGGCCGATGGCGATGGCACCGCCGTTGACGTTGAGCCGCCCCTCGATGTCGATGCCCAGTCGGTCGGCGGAGGGCAGCACCTGGGCGGCGAAGGCCTCGTTGATCTCCACGAGGTCGATGTCGCCGATGGACATGTTGGCGCGGGCCAGGGCCTGCTTGGAGGCCTCGACCGGGCCCAGGCCCATGATCTCCGGGCTCAGGCCGGTCACGCCGGTGGAGACGATCCGGGCCAGCGGCGTGATGCCGAGCTGCTTGGCCCTGGTGTCGCTCATGACCACGACAGCGGAGGCACCGTCGTTGAGGGGGCAGGCGTTGCCCGCGGTGACGGTGCCGTCGGGGCGGAAGACCGGCTGGAGCTGGGAGACCTTGTCGTAGGTGGTGCCGCGGCGGATACCGTCGTCGGTGCTCGCCACGGTGCCGTCGGGGAGGGTCACCGGGGTGATCTCACGTTCCCAGAAGCCGTTGTCCAGGGACTTCTCGGCGAGGTTCTGCGAGCGGACGGCGAACTCGTCCTGACGCTGACGGGAGACGCCGGTGATCTGGGCGACGTTTTCCGCGGTCTGGCCCATGGCGATGTAGACGTCAGGCAGTCGGCCGTCCTCGCGTGGGTCGGTCCAGTCCGGGGCGCCGCCCTCGGCGCGCTTCTCCGTCCGGGCGGTCGCCTCCTGGAAGAGTGGGTTCTGGTTCTGCGGGTCGTCGCTGGTGCCGTTGGCGAAACGGCTGACCGTCTCCACCCCGGCGGAGACGAACACGTCCCCCTCGCCGGCCTTGATGGCGTGGTAGGCCATGCGGGTGGTCTGGAGGGAGGAGGAGCAGTACCGGGTGATCGTGGTGCCCGGCACCGTGTCGAGTCCGAGCTGGACCGCGATGACCCGGGCCAGGTTGTGGCCCTGCTCGCCGCCGGGCAGGCCGCAGCCGAGCATGAGGTCGTCGATGCTCTCCGGGGAGAGTTCGGGGACCTTGGCCAGGGCCGCACCGATGATCTGCGCGGCCAGGTCGTCTGGGCGGATGTCCTTCAGCGAACCCTTGAAGGCGCGGCCGATCGGCGAGCGCGCGGTGGCGACGATGACTGCTTCGGGCATGTGTCTGGTCCCATCCGGTGTGGTGGCACTACGGTGGCGCGTCTGGAGGTGGCCGGGCGGCACGGGCCTGCCTCGACTCTTGGGGCGCCTCTTGTTACTGACCAGTTAACCTGTCCGGTCCCCTCCGCCGCCACTCGGGGCCGGTCCTGGCGTGTCCGCCGGGGCGGATCCCGCGGGGCGCGGGGCGTCGGCGGAGCCCGAGCGCTCCCGGCCCGCACCGTTCAGACGCCCTTTGCGTGGACGGAAGGGGGCGCGTACGAGGGCGGACCAGCGTCCGCGGACGCTCGCGGGGGCCGGGGCGCCGGCGGCGCGGGAGACCTCCGTGCCCGGGGTCCGGGCCGCGACGACCGCGGCCCGGTCGACCGGCAGGATGTCCTCGGTGCGTGCGGGCTCCTCCAGTTCGGGCAGCAGCCCCAGTGCCGCGCAGACCGAGGGCAGGATGGCGGCGGTGGCCTGGGAGTACCCCAGGGCCGAGGGATGGAACCGGTCCGGACCGAACATGAGGTGGGGCTTGGAGCGGAAGTCGTCCGCGAGGAGGTCGCTCATGGACACCGTGAGCCCGCCGACCTCGGTGACGGCGATGGTCTGTGCCGCGGCGAGCTGCCGTGAGGCCTGCCGGGCCACCGACCTCAGCGGCCAGCCGATCGGCTGCACGGTGGACAGGTCCGGGCAGGTCGCCACGACCACGGCCGTCCCCGCGGCGACCAGTCCGCGGGTGGCCTCGCGCAGGCGGGCGACCGCGTCGCCCAAACGCATGCGGCGGATGATGTCGTTGGCGCCGATGAAGACCACCGCCACGTCGTAGCGCTCGGAATCGCGCAGCGCCTCGGCCCGCTCGATCTGGGCGTCCAGGTCCGCGGATGCCGCGCCGGGCGCGGCGGTGCAGCGCAGACGCACCGGTCGGTCGGCGGCCGCGGCCAGCCCCTCGGCCAGCAGGACACCGGGGGTCTGCGCGGCCTCGGCGACCGCGAAACCGGCCGCGGTGGAGTCCCCGGCCATGAGCATGCGCAGCGGGGGACCGCCGCCGTCGCCGTAGACGCCGTCGACCCGGGGCCGGTCCCACGCCGTGGTGCCGACCGCCCGTTTGGCGAGTCGGGCCTGCACGTAGAGGAGGGCGACGGTTCCCGCGCCCACGAGTGTCACCCCTCCGCCCCCGAACGCGGTGGCGGTGGCGATACGCCTTGCACGTGCGGCGCGCAGCATCGGACCACCTCCGAGGCTCGTCCCCCGCCCGCTCCGAGACGGGTGGTACCCATGTGAGGGTACCGAGGCGGTCGCGCCGCGTCACGTATCCCCGGGGGGAGACCGCTCTCCCCTCCCACAGGCCCCGGGCGTCGACCGGCCCGGGGACGGGGGACGGGAGTTTCCCAGGGTGACGGACTAGGGTCTGGGTGTGATGCGGGTCGCGCCTCGGCCCGCGGTCCCGGGCGGAACCGGCCGGGACGAGGTTCGGGCGGGCCGCGGACCCGGTCCCCAGACACCCAGGGAGCCTACAGTGCGGGTACACGATTCACTGATCGATCTGGTCGGCGGGACCCCGCTCGTCCGTCTGCGCAAGGTCACCGAGGGGCTCGCCCCGACCGTTCTCGCCAAGGTCGAGTACTTCAACCCCGGCGGCTCGGTCAAGGACCGCATCGCCCTGAGCATGGTCGAGGCCGCGGAGAAGAGCGGCGATCTCCGCCGGGGCGGCACCATCGTCGAACCGACCTCCGGCAACACCGGGATCGGTCTGGTGACGGTGGCACAGGAGAAGGGATACCGCTGCCTGTTCGTCTGCCCGGACAAGGTGGGGGCCGACAAGCTCGCCGTGCTGCGCGCCTACGGAGCCGAGGTCGTGGTCTGCCCCACCACCGTCGCCCCCGACCACCCCGAGTCCTACTACTCGGTCTCCGACCGGCTCGCCGCCGAGATCCCCGGCGCCTGGAAGCCCGACCAGTACGAGAACCCGGAGAACCCCCGGTCGCACTACCGCTCCACGGGGCCCGAGGTCTGGGAGCAGACGGAGGGGCGCGTCACGCACTTCGTCGCGGGCATCGGTACCGGCGGGACCATCACCGGTGTGGGGCGCTACCTCAAGGAGGTCTCCGGTGGGCGGGTGCGGATCGTGGGCGCCGATCCGGAGGGGTCGGTCTACTCCGGCGGCACCGGTCGCCCCTACCTGGTCGAGGGGGTCGGGGAGGACATCTGGCCGGGCACCTACGACACAGGCGTGTGCGACGAGGTGCTGGCCGTCAGCGACAAGGACTCGTTCCTCATGACGCGGCGGCTGGCGCGCGAGGAGGCGCTGCTGGTCGGCGGCTCCTGCGGCCTGGCGGTCGAGGCCGCGCTGCGTGTGGCCCGGGGCGCGGGCCCCGGCGACGTGATCGTCGTCCTGCTGCCTGACGGCGGCCGCGGCTACCTCGGCAAGATCTTCAACGACGAGTGGATGGCCGACTACGGGTTCCTGTCGGCCGAGACCGGAGAGGCCACCGCCGGACAGGTCCTGGACGCCAAAGGCGGGGAGATGCCCGACTTCGTGCACACCCACCCCCACGAGACGATGGGCACCGCCGTGGCGATCATGCGCGAGTACGGGGTCTCCCAGCTGCCGGTGATGAAGGAGGAGCCGCCGGTGGTGGCGGCGGAGGTGGTCGGCTCCATCGCCGAGCGCGACGTCCTGGACGCGCTCTTCGACGGCCGCGCCCAGTTGACCGATCCTGTGGAGGGCCACATGGGACGTCCCCTGGCCGGCGTGGGCACGGGGACGCCGGTGAGCGACTGCGTGCGCCTGCTGCGCGACTCCGGTGCCCTGGTCGTGTTGCGCGACGGCCGTCCGGCGGGCATCCTCACCCGGCAGGACCTGCTGGCGCACCTGTCCGGCTGAAGGGGAGGGCCTAGCGGACCGGCCGGTACCGGGGCACTGCTACCCTTCACGCCATCATTACTGGCAGGTAATAAAGGGGAGCGCGCGTGTCGCGGCTGTTGTCCTGGACCATCCGTTCCTTGTGGTCGTACGCGAGGAACAAGGCCGAGATCCGGGCGGACTCCAGAGCGGGGCGGAGGTTCCGCCGTTTCGGTGCGGGCTCGTCCATCGCCTTCCCCGTCGCCACCGTCTACGGGGAGCCGTGGATCGAAATCGGCGAGTGCACGGTGCTGGGCGCCGACATGACCCTCGCCGCGGGGATGGGCCCCGGCTACGATCTCGGCCCCGACCCCGTGGTCCGGATCGGGTCGGGCTGCGCGATCGGGCGCGGATCGCACATCGTCGCGCACAAGTCCGTAGACATCGGAGACCACGTCTACACCGGCCCCTACGTCTACATCACGGACCAGAACCACAGCTACACCGACACCGAGGCCCCCATCGGCCTCCAGTGGCCCGTCGACGACCCGGTGACCATCGGCCCGGGCACCTGGCTCGGCGCCAACGCCGTGGTCCTGCCCGGCGTCCACCTGGGCCGCAACTGCGTCGTCGCCGCCGGAACCGTGGTGCGTCCCGGCCGCTACCCCGACCACAGCGTGATTGCGGGTGTCCCCGGCAGGGTCGTGCGCACCCACGACCCCGAACTCGGCTGGGACCCCCCCATGCGCGGGAGCGGCACGCCCACGCGGGTGCCCACCCCCTCCACCGGTCTGCCCCCGGGGGTTCCCGAGGATCCGCCCGAACCCGGAACGCACAGCCACTTCCCGCCCTGCTGACCGGACGCTCCCCGCGCGTCCTTCCGAACGTCCGGTTGGACGGGGCCGTGATCGCTAGGCTTGGGGCATGACCTTCGACGGCTTCGAGACACTGGCCATCCACACGGGGCAGGAACCGGACGCGGGCACCGGGGCCGTGGCGGTGCCGATCTACCAGACCAGCACCTACGCCCAGGACGGTGTGGGCGGACTGCGGCAGGGCTACGAGTACTCCCGCACGGGCAACCCGACCCGAACCGCCCTGGAGGAGTGCCTGGCGGCCCTGGAGTCCGGTGCGCGCGCTCTGGCCTTCGCCTCCGGGATGGCGGCGGAGGACACCCTGCTGCGCACCGTGCTGGCCCCCGGCGATCACATCGTCATCCCCGGCGACGCCTACGGCGGCACCTTCCGCCTCGTCTCCGAGGTGCTCCAGAGGTGGGGCGTGGCCTGGGACGCCGTCGACCAGACCGACCCGGAGGCGGTACGCGCCGCGATGCGTCCCCGGACCCGTCTGGTGTGGACCGAGACGCCGACCAACCCGCTGCTCAACATCACCGACATCGAGGCGGTCGCGGCGATCGCCCACGACGCGGGCGCGCTCCACGTCGTCGACAACACCTTCGCCTCGCCCTACCTCCAGCGGCCGTTGGACCTGGGAGCCGACGTGGTGGTGCACTCCACCACCAAGTATCTGGGCGGGCACTCCGACGTGGTGGGCGGGGCGCTGGTGGCGGCCGACGCCGACCTGGGCGAGCGCCTGGCCTTCCACCAGAACACCATGGGCGCGGTCCCCGGACCGTTCGACTCCTGGCTCACGCTGCGCGGCATCAAGACCCTGGGTGTGCGCATGGACCGGCACAGCGCCAACGCCGAACGGGTCGTGGCGGCCCTGGAGGGGCACCCGGCGGTGCGCCGGGTGTACTACCCCGGTCTGGACGGGCACCCCGGCCACAAGGTCGCCGAGCGGCAGATGCGCTCCTTCGGCGGGATGGTCTCCTTCGCGCTCGCGGGCGGGGAGAAGGCGGCGCTGCGCGTGTGCGAGCGTACCCGGGTCTTCGTCCTGGGCGAGTCCCTGGGCGGGGTGGAGTCCCTGATCGAGCACCCCGGGCGGATGACCCACGCCTCGACCGCCGGGTCCGCCCTGGAGGTCCCGGCCGACCTGGTGCGGGTCTCCGTCGGCATCGAGTCCGCCGATGACCTGGTCGCCGACCTGCTGCAGGCCCTGAAGGACTAGGGCTCCCTGAGGTGGCGGGCGACCACGAGGGGGCCCAGTGCGGCGGCGTCGGCGCGCACCAGGCGCACCCCGCGCCGCCGGGCGGCGCGGGCGGCGAAGTGGCGCAGGCCCGGTTCGTCGGCGAGCAGGAAGAACACCGTCTCGGCGCCCTCGCGCACCAGGGCGTCCAACTCCGCGAGGGTGGCCTCGGCGGTGCGCGGATCGGGCGGCCACGCGAACTGGGGGAGCCCGCCCTCGTCGACATGGGCGGTGGGCTCCCCGTCGGTGACGACGAACACCCGCGTGGGCAGCCCTCGGTGGCGCCGGGCGTGCGCGCGTGCCAGGCGCAGCGCGTGGTGCAGGTTGGTGCCGGGGGAGTCCCGCCACCGATGAGCGACCAGCGCCTCCGGGGTCAGCACACGGGCGCTCTCCCCGAACCCGACGATCCGGAGGCGGTCCCCGGGGTGGTGGGCGCGTACCAGGGCGTCCAGTGCCAGTGCGGTGCGGGTGGCCGCGTCGTGCAGTCCGCGCACCACCATCGAGTGCGACAGGTCGACCAGCAGCGATACCGCCGCCGATCCGACCGGTTCGGTCTCGGCGGCACGCAGGTCCTCGGCCCGCAGGGGGACCGCGTGCTCGTCCGGGGCGCTGCGGCGCAGGGCCGCGGCCCGTACGGTGGCCACCGGTGCCAGGGGCCGGTCGTCGCCCTCCCACGGCAGGTCGGCGCCGGTCGGCTCGGTCCCGGGGGCCGTCCCCGCGCGGTGTCCGCCGGCGCGGCCGCGGGAGGAGCGTTCGAGGTCGCGCAGCGCGGTGTCGGCCAGACGGCGCAGCTCACGCGGGGTCAGGCCGGGCCGGTCCGCCCCCGGCGGGGTCAGGAGCCCGTCGGCGGCCTCGGACCCGGCGTCCGGGGCGGCCCCGCCCGGCGACGCGGTCTGCGCCTCGCGCAGCGGTACGCTCTCCCGTTGTTGCGCCAGAGGGTCCGCCAGCGGATCCGGGCCGCCGGCGAACGAGCGGTACCGGTACCTCATCTGTGCCTCCTCGCGGCCTCCGGTGTCAGAACCGGTAGCTCTCCCCGTCGGGGGCGGTGTCCTTGGACAGGCGCCGTTCCAGGTGGAGCCCCTCCAGCGCGAACTCCACCACGGCCGCCGCCAGGCCGGGGGTCGGCGGCCCGTCCTCGGCCTCCGGAGCGGCCGACTCGATCAGCGCGGCCAGGCCGGGCACCGTCCCGACGCGCCTCAGGAGTTCGGCCGCGGTGACCAGGTCGCCGGTCTCGACGGTGGCACCGCCGGAGAAGCGCTCCAGCAGCGGGTCCAGGTCGGCCCCGCCCAGACGGGCACGGAAGGTCTCAGCGACGGCCCGCCGCAGGAGCGCGTGCAGGACCTCCTCCTCACGGCCCTCCGCCTCCAGTTCGAACTCCACCTTGCCCAGCAGCGGGGCGACGGCGGAGGGCAGGTCGCAGACCCGGGCCACGGGGACCTCGCCGCCCGCTAGGGCGGCCCTGCGCAGGGCCGACGCGGCCACGGTCTCGGCCGCTGCCACGGAGAAGCGCACGGACACCCCGGAGTGCCCGTCGACCCGTTTGGAGCCGCGCACCAGGTGTGTGAAGCGGGCCAGGGCCTCCACCAGGTGGGCGGGGACGGCCGTGCTCTCGGGAAGCGCCGCCTCCTGTCGGATCAGGGCGGCCTCCTCCGCCGTGCCCAGCGGGTAGTGGGTGCGCACCTGGGAGCCGAAGCGGTCCTTGAGCGGGGTGACGATGCGCCCCCGGGCCGTGTAGTCTTCAGGGTTGGCGCTCGCGACGAGCAGCAGGTCCAGCGGTAGGCGCAGGGTGTACCCGCGTACCTGGAGGTCCCGCTCCTCCAGGACGTTGAAGAGCGCGACCTGGGCGCGGGCGGGCAGGTCGGGCAGTTCGTTGACGCAGAACACCCCCCGGTTGGCGCGTGGGACGAGACCGTAGTGAATGGTTGCGGGGTCGCCGAGGGAGCGGCCCTCCGCCAGCCGGGCGGGGTCCACGTCGCCGATGAGCTCGCCCACACCGGTGTCGGGGGTGGCGAGCTTCTCCCCGTAGCGCTCGGAACGGTGCCGCCAGAGCACGGGGAGGCCGTCCCCCTCGCGCTGTGCCCGTTCCCTGCACGGTGGGCAGGCCGGTGCGAAGGGGTGGTCGTTGACGGGGCACTCCGCGACCACGGGCGACCACTCGTCCAGGAGCCCGGCGAGGGTGCGGATGAGGCGGCTCTTGCCCTGGCCGCGCTCGCCCAGGAGCACGATGTCGTGCCCGGCGATCAGCGCCCGCTCCATCTGGGGGAGGACGGTGGTGTCGAACCCGTGCAGGCCGGGGAAGCGCGGCAGGCCCGAGCCCATGCGGTGCAGGAGGTTCTCGCGGATCTCCGCGGCCACGGGCCGGTGGAGGTGCCCGGAGTCACGCAGGGCCGCTCGGGTGTCGGGGAGGCCGTCGGGTTGTGCGGGGGGTGTGGCCGGCGTCATCGCAGAGAGTCTAGGGCTTGGAAAGCCGGGTGTCGCTCGGGGGCCGGAGTGGGACAATGGTCGGCAGACAGCGGGGTCGACGTCCGGCCGGGAGGGCCGGTGAAGGAGGGGTGGCGGCCGGTGGCACGGTTCGGCGATGCACTGACGACGGGGGCCGACCTCGTGAACGCGGCCGAACGCGCGGTCCTGAGCGCGTTGAACCAGGTCGGGGCGGTGCCCGATCTGGTGTGCTTCTTCATCAGCGGAGCCGATCCGGACGAGGTCGCGCTCGCGGGTCGGCACATCATGGAGTTCGTGCCGGGAGCGGTCACCCTGGGGTGCAGTTGCACCGGGGTGATCGGCGACGGCCGCGGTGTCGAGGGCCGGGGCGCGGTCAGTGTGTGGTGCGCCCGACTCCCCGGGGTCGACCTCACGCCCTTCCGGTTGGACACCGTCTTGGAGGAGGACCACCTCGCGGTCGTGGGGATGAGCGAACCCGGCCCGCGCGACAAGGCGGCGATCCTGCTCTCCAACCCCTACGAGTTCCCCACACCCGCCTTCGTCAGGGAGTCCACCCCGGCACTGGGCGGCCTGCCGCTGGTCGGAGGGCTGGCAGACGGGGCCCACGGGGAGGGGTCCGTGCGGCTCTTCCACGACGGCGAGGTCGTTGACAGCGGCGCGGTCGGTGTGATCATCGGTGGCCAGGGCGTGCTCGGAACCGTGGTCAGCCAGGGGTGCCGCCCGATCGGACCCGCCATGACCGTCACCAAGGCGGAGGGCAACCTGTTGTTGGAACTGGCGGGTGAGAGCGCCTACGCGAAGCTGGAGTCCCTGATGGAGTCGATGCCGGAGGAGGAGCAGGAGCTCGCCGCCCAGGGGCTGCACATCGGTATCGCCATGGACGAGTACTCCGAGCAGCACGAGCAGGGCGACTTCCTGATCCGGATGATCGTCGGAGCCGACCCCGAACCGGGGACGCTGACCGTGGGCGACATGGTCGAGGTCGGCCAGACCGTGCGCTTCCAGGTGCGGGACGCCGGGTCGGCGGACGAGGACCTGACCCGCAGGCTGACGGACTTCGGCACGCGCAACGATGTGGGCGGGGGGCTGCTGTTCTCCTGCAGCGGCCGGGGCGGTTCCCTGTTCCCGCGCCCGGACCACGACGTGCTGGCCGTCCGCCGCATCCTGGGTGCGGGTTCCGTGGCCGGGTTCTTCGCCGCCGGTGAGATCGGTCCGGTCGGCGGCGTCAACCACCTGCACGGGTTCACGGCCTGCCTGCTGGCCTTCGCCGACTGACGGGGCCGCCCAGACCGGACTTTTACCTTGCTGCCCCGACACCCCGGTGCGGGCTCCTTGAGTGTGGCCGCCTCAGAAAGCTTACTGAGAGTGTTCATATAGAACACTTCGGGGGGAAGAAGAGGCGATGTCGGACACACGGAGTCACCCTGCGGCCTTGCGGAGCCTGGTGTTGCTGAGCGCCGCCGCCCTGCTCGCCCCGGCGGCCCCGGCGCTCGCGGAGGCCGAATGGATCACCCAGAACCTGGCGTCCGCGGACCGTGTCGGACTGGTCCTGTCCTCCGGAGCGCTGCGCCTGGACGAGGACACCGCGGAGGAGGTCACCGCGGCCCGCTCCGGTGACGGCGGGACCGTCGGCGGGCTGGCGGTCTTCCCGGAGCAGCGCCTGGACGCGGCCGCCGACCGCCTGGAGGTGAGCGTCCGAGCTGAGGGCGACCTCCGGGACCTGCTGGTCGAGGCGCGGGGGCTGCGCGGGGACGGGATGTGGACGGAGTGGCACCCGGCCTCCCACGGCGACAGGGTGGCCCTGCCCGAACCGGTGTCCTGGGTGCAGTTGCGCGTGGAGGTGGAGAAGGAGGACGCCGCGCTCGCCGGGCTGCGGGTGCGCCCGCTGGAGGGCCCCGGTGAGCGGAGGGGGACCGGCTACGACGGCTACGGGACCGAGGGGGAGCCCGGGAGGGAGACGGACGCACCGTTCTCCGCACGGCTCTTCGCCACCCGGATCGGCCTGGTGGGGGCGACCACCGCCAACGGGCACACCGTCCGGGCCGACGACCACTTCGTGGCGCTGCCCTCGCGCCGGGCGCTGGCCTCACGGGACACGGGCGAGTACACCGTCCGGGTGTGCACCACCGGGGCCCTGGGTCCGCACCCGCCGGTCGGGGAGGTCGAGGGGCACGAGCGGCGCTGCGCCTACCTGCCGGTGTGGGACGTGGGCCCGTGGAACACCACCGACGACCACTGGAACGCGTCCCGGAGCTCCTGGCCGGACCTGGCCCGGGGCCGACCGCAGGCCCAGGCCGCCTACCACGACGGCCACAACGGAGGTCTCGACGGGTTCGGCCGCAGGGTCCGCAACCCGGCCGGCATCGACCTGGCCGACGGCGCGTTCCGGGAGGGGCTCGAACTGCCCACCAACGGATGGGTGGACGTCGACTACCTCTGGACAGCCGAGTACGGCTCCCGGGCCAGGATCACCACCGTCAGCCGGAAGGACCCCGTGATCGTGCGCGGCGGTCCCGGCCGGGAGCACGACGCGGTCGGGCTGGCCGCGCACAGCGCCGTCGTGGACGTGCGGTGCAGGACCGGCGGGGACGAGGTCAGCGGCCCGTTCGGCACGGGCGGCGTCTGGTACCGGATCGGGGAGGGCGACTACGTCCCGGCGGTGTTCGCGGACGGTGGCGCCGACGCCCGCGAGTGCTCACCCGAGCCGTGAGCCCGGCCCGGTCAGTGGCGGGTGCGCACGACGACGGTCCCGCACACCCGGTCGTGCAGGGCCAGGCGGTCCTCGCCGAGCGCGGCCATGGACTCGCCCAGTGCGGCGAGGTTGCCCACGACGGGCAGGGTCTGCGGCAGACCGAAGAAGGCGGAGCGGCCCACGGACTGGCCCTGAGTGAGCGGTCCGCCGTCGGTGCGCACCACCTTGACCCCCACCATCATCTTGCCGACGGTCGCGCCCCAGGCGGCGAGGAACAGCCAGTCGTAGAAGAACAGCAGGGTGCCCCAGCCGAAGAAGAACAGGAAGGCCCAGACGTCGCCCTGGGCGTCGCTCGTGGAGCCGTCGCCGCCGGTACCGGTGAGCAGGACCACGAGCAGCGCCATGAGGATGAACAGCGCCACCGCCGCCACCAGTGCCAGGACGTAGTCGATGCACCGGGCGCCCAGGCGGCGGGCGAACCCGGCGCGCCGCGGTCCTCCGGGCCACGGCGGGCGGTGCTGTGCAAGGCTGTTGGGGACGGCTCCGTAGCGGGGGCCCGGCGGATGCGGGTAGGGCATGGCCATCGGGAGTGTCCTCACGTCGCTTGCGTCGGTTGCGCGGTGCCGCCCGTGGGGGCCACCGAGTTCTCTGACGCTACCGATCCGGCGGTGGTTCGGGTGTGTCCCGTCCCACCGCCGGGGCCGCTCACATGCCGGTGTAGGGGACCGCGTCGATGATCTCCACCGCCAGGCTCTTGCCGTTGGGCAGCTTGTAGCTCACGCTGTCGCCGACGTTCTTGCCGTTGATGGACGAGCCCAGGGGCGATTTCGGCGAGTACACGTCGATGGGGGAGCCGCTCTCCTCGCGGGAGGCCAGGAGGAAGGTGACCTCCTCGTCGTCGCCGTCGAACCTGACGGTGACGGTCATGCCGGGGCCGACCACACCCTCGGTGCGGGGTGCCTCGCCGACGCGCGCGGTGCGCAGGATCTCGGTGAGCTGGAGGATGCGGGCCTCCATCTTGCCCTGCTCCTCCTTGGCGGCGTGGTAGCCGCCGTTCTCCCTCAGGTCGCCCTCTTCCCGGGCCGCCTCGATCTTCTCCGCGATCTCGATGCGCCCACGTCCCGTCAGGCGGCCCAGCTCTTCCTTGAGCCGGTCGTACGCCTCCTGGGTGAGCCAGGTGACGTTGTCGTCGCGGGTCTGGGTCACGGGAACTCCTTGTGTACTCGTAGCCATGGCCACCAGGCGGCCAGAGCTGAACTCACGAGAGTAGCACCGCACGCCCCCGGCGCACGGGTCCCTCGTCGGTCCGCTCCGGCCCGGGGCCGGAGGGGAGGGTCAGCGGATCAGCTTTCCGGGTCTTGTTCCCTGCAAGAGGCAACTTCTACCGCGGAAGCCTGTCGAACCGTGTCAACGCTCGTGGTCACCATCCGGTTCCCAGCCTCGACGGAGGCACGGGTCTGGCCCACCTCCACGTGTTGGGCGTCCAGCGCGGTGACCAGGCACTCGGCGCCGTCCTGGCTGTTGACCTCGAAGGTGATGCCCGCCTCGTCCTCCGCGCTGGTGTCATAGGACACCACCTGGTGGTACACGCTCCCGGAGAGTCCGCTGTAGCTCATCACGGAGAAGCCCCAGCCGACCGCGGTGAGGACGGCGAAGACCGTCCCGAAGACGAAGAAGAGAGGGCCGTTACCGTGGCGCTTGCGGAGCGCTGGCGAGGCGTCGGCACTGTTCACGGCTGCTTCTTCCGGGTCGCTGACATTGCGGGAATCTCCGAACGAGGGGTCGGCGTTGTCTAAGATATCCCCGACCCCACCCACCCCCTACCCGGCCCGCGCCTGAGCCGCTCGTGCCGCGGGGGGCCAGAGCGGCACCGGGCACGCCGCTCACAGAAACCAAGGAGAAGCCTTCATTGTCTGAGCGCCTGCGCCTCATGGCCGTGCACGCCCATCCCGACGACGAGTCCAGCAAGGGCGCGGCCACCATGGCGCGCTACGTGAACGAGGGTGCCGATGTGCTGGTCGTCACCATGACCGGTGGCGAACGCGGCGACATCCTCAACCCGGCCATGGAGCGCCCCGAGGTCCGGGAGAACATCGCCCGGGTCCGCCGGGAGGAGATGGAGCGCGCCAGGGAGATCCTCGGCGTGCAGCAGGAGTTCGCCGGGTTCGTCGACTCCGGCCTGCCCGAGGGCGACCCCCTGCCGCCCCTGCCGGAGGGCTCCTTCGCCACCCTGCCCGTGGAGGAGGCCGCCGAACCGCTGGTGGCCTCGGTGCGCCGGTTCCGCCCGCACGTCATCCTCACCTACGACGAGAACGGCGGTTACCCGCACCCGGACCACATCATGACCCACAAGGTGTCGATGCACGCCTTCGACACCGCGGGCGACCCGGACGCCTACCCCGGCTCCGGTGACCCGTGGCAGCCCCTCAAGCTCTACTACTTCGTGTCCTTCCCACCCGAGCGCTTCGAGGCCGTGGCCGCGGCACTCGCCGCGCGGGGCATGGAGAACCCGTTCGAGGAGTGGATGAAGCGCATCAAGGAGCGCGGCAGGGACTTCCCGCAGTGGGAGATCACCACCCGCGTGCACGTGAGCGACTACTTCGACACCGCCGACGAGGCGCTCAAGGCCCACGCCACCCAGGTGGACCCGAACGGGTTCTGGTTCGCCGTGCCCAACGAGATCAAGGCCGAGGCCTGGCCGACGGAGGAGTACCACCTGGTCCGGTCCCTGGTGGACACCGAGGTCCCCGAGAAGGACCTCTTCGCGGGTGTCGCGGAGACGGTGAGAGCATAGGGACATGAACACGCTTCCCACGTCCGCGGTGGTGCTGGCCGGCACCGTCGACCTGGACACCGACACCGTCACACCCGGTGTGCTCGGCTTCCTCGCGATCTTCGCGGTCGGCCTCGCGCTGTACTACCTGATGCGCAACATGACCGGCAAGCTGCGGGCTCTGAACGCCGACACGGAGCGGGAGGGCGCGGGCCCCGCGGCCGCGTCGTCCGAGGAGGAGAGCCGGTCCTGACGGCGGGCCTTCCCTGGCCGCCACCCGCCCGGCCCCGGGTGGCACAGTGGGAGGCATGAGCAACCGTCTGAGCGACGCGACCAGCCCGTACCTGCTACAGCACGCCGAGAACCCCGTGGAGTGGTGGCCCTGGGGTGAGGAGGCGTTCACGGAGGCGCGCCGCCGTGACGTGCCCGTGCTCATCTCCGTGGGCTACGCCGCCTGCCACTGGTGCCACGTGATGGCGCACGAGTCCTTCGAGGACGCCGAGACCGCGCGGCTGATGAACGCGCTGTTCGTCAACGTCAAGGTGGACCGCGAGGAGCGACCCGACGTCGACGCCGTCTACATGGAGGCCACCCAGGCCATGACCGGCCAGGGCGGGTGGCCCATGACGGTGTTGGCCACCCCCGACGGCGCCCCGTTCTACTGTGGGACCTACTTCCCCCGGGACCACTTCCGGCGGCTGCTGGAGGGGGTGGCCACCGCCTGGCGCGACCAGCGCGGCGAACTCACCGACCAGGGGCAGCGGGTGGTCGACGCCCTCGGCGGGCCGCGCACGCTCAAGAGCGCGCCGCCGCCCACCGCGGAGCGGCTCGACGCGGCGGTCCGGGCGCTCGTGCGCGAGTACGACCACGTCAACGGCGGCTTTGGCACCGAACCCAAGTTCCCGCCGTCGATGCTGCTGTCCTTCCTCACCGCCCAGCACGAGCGGACCCTCCCGCTCCGGGGCGGGGACGGGACCACCCCCGCCGGACGTATGGCCGGGGGAACCGCGCTTGCGATGGCCCGTGGCGGCATGTACGACCAGCTCGGCGGCGGTTTCGCCCGCTACTCGGTGGACCGGGCGTGGGTGGTGCCCCACTTCGAGAAGATGCTCTACGACAACGCCCTGCTAGTGCGCGCCTACGCGCGGATGGCGCGGCGCCCGCTCGGGCCGGGGGAGGAGGGCCCCGCCGAGGCCGCCGACCGGGCGTTCCTGTCACGGGTCGCGCAGGAGACGGCGGAGTGGATGGTGCGCGACCTGCGCACCCCCGAGGGAGGGTTCGCCTCGTCCCTGGACGCGGACAGCGAGGGCGAGGAGGGCACCTACTACGTGTGGACGCCCGAGCGCCTGCGCGAGGTCCTGGGCCCCGACGACGCCGGCTTCGCCGCGCGCGTGTTCGGCGTCACCGAGGAGGGCACGTTCGAACGCGGAGCCTCCGTACTCCAGTTGCGCGAGCCCTCGGCCGACACCGCACGTTACGAACGGGTCCGCCGGGCCCTGCTGAGCGCCCGCGGTGCGAGGGAGGCCCCGGCCCGGGACGACAAGGTGGTCGCCTCGTGGAACGGCCTGGCCGTCTCGGGGCTCGCCGAAGCGGGTGCCCTGCTGGGTCGGCCCGACCTGGTGGCGGCGGCCCGGAACGCGGCCGACCTGCTCCTGGACCTGCACGTGCGCGACGGCCGCCTCGTCCGCGTCTCACGCGACGGGCGTGCCGGGCCGGGCACGGGCGTGCTGGAGGACTACGCGAACGTGGCGGAGGGACTGCTCGTCCTGCACGGTGTCACGGGGCGGGCCGCCTACGTGTACGAGGCCGGGCGGCTGCTGGAGACGGTCCTGGACCGCTTCGGTGACGGGGAGGGCGGGTTCTACGACACGGCAGACGACGCCGAGCGGTTGTTCAGCCGCCCACAGGACCCCACGGACAACGTCACCCCCTCGGGTCGGTCAGCGGCGGCCTCGGCCCTGCTGGCGTACGCGGCCCTGACAGGTTCTGAGCGCCACCGCGCCGCGGCTGAGGGCGCCCTGGCCCTCGTCCCGGTCCTGGCGCAGAAGGCTCCCCGGTTCGCCGGGTGGGGCCTGGCGGTGGGCGAGGCCCTGCTGAGCGGGCCCCGCGCCGTCGCCGTGGTCGGGGAGCCCGGTGATCCGGCGGCGGAGGAGCTCGTCCGCACGGCGCTGTGCTCGGCTCCGCTGGGGACCGTGCTCTCGCGCGGGGACGGGCGGGAGGACGGCGGTGTGCCACTGCTGCGCGGCCGTGCCGCGATCGGGGGGAGGGCTACCGCCTATGTCTGCGAGGGGTTCGTCTGCAAGCTGCCCGTGACCTCTCCGGAGGAGCTGGCGGAGCAGCTCACCCGCTCCTGAGCGCCCCGATGATCTCGTTGACCAGGCCGGGCCGGTAGTCGGGTTGGCGGATCTCCAGGTAGACGGACGTGTCGGTGTCCGGTGCGCGCACCGACGCTCTCGTGAAGGCGCCGACGCCGCACTCGGGCCACTCCCAGACGGTGCCCTGCCATCGGGTGTCGCCGAAGTCGCGTTCGTTCGGCGTGCCCGAACACGGGGCGGCGTCGGCGAGCCTCTCCGGGGAGAGGGGTTCCTGGAGCACGGCCGCGTAGACGCCGTAGGCGGACCGGTCGGCGGAGCGCCAGGCGTCGGCGTCGGTCGCCACGAGCAGGCCCGCCGCGACGCGGCCGCCGTCCCCGGCGACGAGGGCCTCCAGGTCGGTGTGGATCTCCTCGGCCCAGGCCGAGGGCACGCCCATGCGTAAGCCGTGGGCCCGGGAGTGCACGGCGGTGAGGTCCGCCCCCGGGTGGCCCACCGCGGCGGTGGTGCCCGCCAGCACCAGCGTGCAGGAGGCGACCAGGCCGCCGACCCTGTGCCACGGCATCCGGTAGCGGCGCCACCACTGCTCGGCCTGGGGGAGGTCGGGGGCCATACGGATGGCCCTGACCCGGTCGGTGAAGGTTTTGGCGTCCGCTGGACGACTTTCCCTGTCCACCGAAAGCGCGGAGAGGATGAGGTCGTCCAGGGCCGGGGGCAGTCCTGGCCGGATCCGGCCAGGGGCGGTCCTGACCGGGGGGCGGGAGGGCGGACGCCCGGTGATGAGTTCGTAGGCGACCGCGCCCAGCGAGTACACGTCGGACCGGACGTCCAGGTCACCGCCGGGGATGCTCTGCTCGGGGGACATGTACCCGGGGGTGCCCGCCGCGGCCGTGAACCCGGAGGCCTCGTCGATCGACTTGGCGAAACCCAGGTCCGCTACGAGGACGCGCTGGCCCACGGGGGAGGACTGGAGCAGGACGTTGGACGGTTTGATGTCGCGGTGGATCGTGCCGTGGTTGTGCAGCACGGTGATGCCCTGGCCGATCTCGGTCAGCAGCCGCAGGGCCTCGTCCAACGGCAGTTGGCCGCGTTGGACCAGGTCGGCGACGCTTCCCTGGTCGGCGTAGGTCATCACCATGTAGGGCCGCCCGTCGGGGAGGACGTCCACATCGTGGACGGCGACCAACCACGTGGAGTCGGTCTGGCGCAGAATGCGCGCCTCCTCCAGGAACCGGTGCTGGATATCCATCTGGTGCGCCCAGTTCTCGGCGAGTACCTTGATGGCTACCGGGTAATTCAGCAAGTCGTCCTGGGCCAACCACACCGTCGCGAAGGAGCCGGAGCCCAGGCGCCGGATCACACGGTAACGTCCGAATGCCTCCGGTTGGCTCATGCTCGCCTCGGTACTGTCGGGGGATACGCGGTCGTTGCCCACTAATACACCATCTTCACCCGCGTGCTGTCTTCCGTCGATATGATCCCCCTCCCCCCCGAGGGCGCCGACCGTCTCAGAGCATGGAACCCGCTGGACCCCGGAGACATCGGCGGTGCACCATGCCTGTGGTGCCGACGGACGACCGCTTCCCGTGTTCGAGGACGTGCCTGAGAACCCCCGGGTACGTGCATTCAGGGAGAGAGCAGAGTATGGCTATGAGTGACCGACCGGGCCGCGAAGCGAAGCCCGCGCCTAGACGCCGGGTCGCCGGCAACGTCGACGAGGAGCTCGAGGAGCTGGCGCTGCGGGCCAGGGACGGCGACGCCGCGGCCCTGGACGACCTCCTCCGCCGTATCCAGCCCGAGGTGATGCGACGCTGCTCCCGGTTCCTGCCCTACCGCCAGGACGCTGAGGAGGCCTGTCAGGACGCCCTGCTGCGCGTGGCCCGCAAGATCGACAGCTTCAAGGGCGACTCCCTGTTCACCACCTGGCTGTACACGGTGGTGTCCAACTCCGCCCGCCAGACCTACCGCTCCATGAAGCGCCGCTCGGTCGAGTTCCCCACTGAGGCCGAGCGCATGCCCCACCAGCGCGACCCCCGGACTACGAGCGTGATCGCCGGATCCCGTATCGACCTGCTGGAGGCCCTCGACCAGCTGGAGAAGGACCGCCCCAACTTGGTGGCGCCCCTGGTTCTGCGCGACCTGTGCCAGATGGACTACAACGAGATCGCCTCCGAGCTCAACCTCGCGCTGGGAACGGTCAAGTCCCGCATCCACCAGGGACGCAAACACGTGCGCAAGTCCCTGACCGTGACGTAGCTTCCGCGGGCGAACTACTCTGGGAGCATCCCCACCGGCCCCGCCGCAGGCGCGCCGTTCCCGATTCAGCTCTGAGAGGTTTCGCCCATGGGGC
The DNA here is from genome assembly GCF_000515115.1 of Nocardiopsis sp. CNT312. Taxonomy (GTDB): domain Bacteria; phylum Actinomycetota; class Actinomycetes; order Streptosporangiales; family Streptosporangiaceae; genus Nocardiopsis. The sequence continues at coordinate 16,413 of NZ_AZXF01000031.1, read as the reverse complement.
TACGCGACCCCCTGTACTGGCTCTACGAGCGGCGTCTCGAACGCGATCTGAGTAGCCGGGAGATGCCGCGCCACGTCGGAGTCGTCCTCGACGGAAACCGGCGCTGGGCACGCAGCAGCGGCAAGCAGGCCGCCGAGGAAGGACACCGCGCCGGCGCCGACAAGATCTTCGAACTGCTGCGCTGGTGCGACGAGCTCGGCGTGCAGGTCGTCACGATCTGGATGCTGTCCACCGACAACATGAGCCGTGACGAGTCCGAGCTGGGCCCGCTGCTGCGCATCATCGAGCGCACCGTGGAGCGGCTGCGCTCGGAGGGCTGGAACACCCGCCCGGTCGGTGCCCTGGACGTGCTGCCCGACTCCACCGCGCGCGCCCTGAAGGAGACGGAGGCGGCCACGTTCGGAAACCCGGGCCTGGTGGTCAACGTCGCCGTCGGATACGGGGGCAGGCGCGAGATCGCCGACGCGGTGCGCTCCCTCCTGCACGAGGAGGCGGCCAAGGGGACCGGAGTCCGCGAGCTGGCCGAGCGCCTGGACATCGAGGACATCGCCCGGCACCTGTACACGCGTGGCCAGCCGGACCCGGATCTGCTCATCCGCACCTCGGGCGAGCAGCGCCTGTCCGGGTTCATGCTGTGGCAGAGCGTGCACTCGGAGTTCTACTTCTGCGAGGTCCACTGGCCCGCCTTCCGCAGGGTGGACTTCCTGCGCGCGCTGCGCTCCTACGGCGCACGCAACCGGCGTTTCGGTTCTTGACCCGGGTTTCCCCGGTGGGAAGCCGCCCACCAGGGAGCCGTCGCGTCAACCGCTGTTCACGCATATGTGGGTCGAGACTCTGGAAAACCGGACGACGAGCGCGTAGCGTCGGATCGGACGGGTGGTGCGCATCCACCCGTACGGGAGGCCCCGACTCATTGCACTCCTCCGTCGCCGCGGAAAGTCAACGAGGGGGGCCGGGTCCGGCCCCCTGGGGCCAGGTCCCGGTCCTCCATGATCCCGTGACACAAGGGTGCCCCAGGGGCACCCAAGGGGAGAACGAGTGGCTAGTTCCTCGACCGATCGCCGTGACACACAGTCCCCCATCGCCTCGGAGGTGACGGCGGGCACGCGCGTCTACGTGCTCGACACCAGTGTCCTGCTCGCCGATCCGCTGGCCATGAGCCGGTTCGCTGAGCACGAGGTCGTCATTCCCGTGGTGGTGATCACCGAGCTGGAGAGCAAGCGTCACCACCCGGAACTCGGGTACTTCGCCCGCCAGGCCCTGCGTCTGCTGGACGACCTCCGGGTCGCCCACGGCCGCCTGGACCACCCGGTACCGGTGAACGAGCACGGTGGAACCCTCCGTGTGGAGCTCAACCACAGCGATCCGAGCGTCCTCCCCGCCGGCTTCCGGCTCGGTGACAACGACACCCGCATCCTCACGGTGGCGCGTAACCTCCAGCTCTCCCCGCACGGCACCGATCCGGGGAAGGCGCGGGACGAGGCGGCCGAGGGCGACGTCGTCCTGGTGAGCAAGGACCTGCCGATGCGGATCAAGGCCTCCTCGATCGGTCTGCGGGCCGACGAGTACCGGGCCGAGCTCGCCATCGAGCACGGGTGGACCGGCATGGCCGAGCTGGACGTCCCCGCGCACCGGATCAGCGAACTGTTCGAGGACGGCGGCAGCGACATCGAGGAGGCCCGCGACCTGCCCTGCCACACCGGGCTGGTCCTGGTCTCGGAACGCGGCAAGGCGCTGGGGCGCGTGCGCCCCGACAAGTCGGTGGCCCTGGTGCGCGGCGACCGCGACGTGTTCGGCCTGCACGGGCGCAGCGCAGAGCAGCGGATCGCCCTGGACCTGCTCACCGACCCCGACGTCGGCATCGTCTCCCTGGGCGGGCGGGCCGGCACCGGCAAGTCCGCGCTGGCCCTGTGCGCGGGCTTGGACTCGGTCCTGGAGCGCCGCAGGCACCGCAAGGTCATGGTGTTCCGTCCGCTGTACGCGGTGGGCGGGCAGGAACTGGGCTACCTGCCCGGGACCGAGAACGACAAGATGAACCCGTGGGGCCAGGCGGTCCACGACACCTTGTCCGCGGTGACCAGCGAGGACGTCATCGAGGAGATCACCGACCGCGGCATGCTGGAGGTCCTGCCGCTCACCCACATCCGCGGCCGGTCCCTGCACGACGCCTTCGTGATCGTGGACGAGGCCCAGTCGCTGGAGCGCGGCGTCCTGCTCACCGTGCTCTCCCGCCTGGGGGAGAACTCGCGGGTGGTGCTCACCCACGACATCGCCCAGCGCGACAACCTGCGCGTGGGCCGCCACGACGGCGTGGTCGCGGTGATCGAGAAACTCAAGGGGCACCCGCTGTTCGCCCATGTCACCCTGACCCGCTCGGAGCGGTCCCCGATCGCTGCTCTGGTCACGGAGATGCTGGAGAACTGACCGGGGGCGGGGGCGCGGCCACGGAGTCCGCGCCCCCGCTCACCTCAGACCGGACAGGGCCGAACCCCAGCGGCGCAGCCGGGCCAGGTGCGCCTCGTAGCGCGCGCCCACGGCCAATAGCACCATGCCGACGGCGGCGAACGGCACCCAGTTGGGCAGCAGCACCACCAGGTCCCACAGGGGCGGTCCGAAGGCCCGCAGGGAGGCCGTGGTCAGGGCCAGCGATCCCAGGAGCAGCGGAGCCTGCAGGCGCGCGCGCAGCCCCCACACCATCACGGCCAGCCCCGCCGACACCACGGCTGCCAGACGCCAGGCGAGCCCGGTGTCGGTGGACAGGAACACGGCCACGGTCGGCAGGAGCAGCAGGGCGAGCCCGCCCCCGTAGGCCGCCCAACTGGATGGCGGGGACGCCGCGCGGTGGCTCCACAGCCCGCCCGCGACCAGCGCGGTGGCGGCGGGCGCCGCGGTGTAGGCCTCGGGAACGTCCACGTCCCACGCGGTGAGCACCGTCCACAGCGAGGCGAACATGAGCAGAGCGCCCACCACGGCGAGCCACCCTCGCCGGGGCCGGGGGGCGCTCGCCAGGGCGGCCACGCCGACCACCGCCAGTGCCGAGGCGATGAGTTCGGCCCGTGTACCGGCGGCCACCGCGGACAGCAGGGCCGCCACCGCCCACAGGGCCGCCGCCGCCTCGGCGCACTCCAGCCGGGGGGAGGGCATCCGGTAGGCCGCCGCGGCCACCGCCACCGCCGCCGCGATCGGGGCCAGGGCGGCGTACTGGACGGACACCTCCAGGGACAGCGGCAGGACCAGCGCGAAGGCGCCCGCGGACACCGTCGCCGTCGCGGAGGTGACCGCGGCCACGAGCCGGGTGCGGGCCAGGGCACAGACCGCCGCGCACACCGCGGCGCAGGCCAGGGCGGCGGTGGCGGTGAGGGCGTCCGTGTCGGGCAGCGCCCACACCAGCCCCGTCAGCAGGGCGAGGTGCCCGGTCGCCGTCGGCACCCACGCGGTCCACGGGTCCCGGAGGAGGGCCGCCCACACCACCAGTGCCGAACCGGCCGCGAGCGCGCAGGCGACGGAGACGGGGGGCTCCGTCTCCAGGAGCGGGGGCAGGCTGAGCAGGGCCGAGGGTGCGACCACGGCGACGGCGCGGTTCAGCAGCCGGGGTACGAGCAGGGCGATCAGGCCCACGGCCAGGGCCGCCGCCGCGAGGACCGCGGCCACGTGCGGTGCGAGGGGCCCCGGGGACCCGGTGGCTCCGGTGAGCGGCGCTACCGCAGCCAGGACCGTCAGTCCGGCGGTCGCCGACACCGCCGTCCACGGGCCGCGCCCGCCCTCCGGGCGGCGCGCGTGGAACAGGAACATCCCCCCGGCCAGGAACAGGGCGCATGTCGCGGCCCACCACCCCGTGGAGAGGACCTGTGGGGAGTCGACGAGCAGGAAGAGCAGGGCGAGGGCGAGGGCGCCGACCGCCAGGACCGGGGAGGCGGCTCCGAGGGTGCGGACGGGGACGCCGGAACGCGGCGGGCCGAGCACGCGGGCCAGTACCGCGTCGACCAGGGCGGTCGCGGCGAGGGCGGGGACGAACCAGGCCTCCCCGCCGCCGTCCGTGGCCGAGAGGACCGCGAGCACGGCGACCGGCTGGGCGCACAGGACCGCGAGGATCCGGGGTACCGCCAGCGGGACGGCCAAGGTGTACAGCAGCATCAGCGTGCTGACCAGGGCCAGGGCGGCGGACCAGTAGGCGAGGCCGTCGAAGGCCCCGTCGGAGAGCAGGTACAGCGCCAGGGCGTCGACGAACAGCAGCCCCGAGGCCAGGGCACCGAAGGTCTCGGCGGTGGCCTTCAGCCCCCGTCCGAGCAGGAGGCGGGCGGTCCCGGCGAAGGCCAGGGTGGTGAGGACGAGCACGGCGGCGCGTGCTCCGGTACCCATGTCGCTCCACGTCCAGACCGCGAAGACCAGGGCGGCGATACCGACGAGGAGGCCGCCCGCGCCGAGGATCGCGTTCTGGGCCGAGCGCCCGGTGACCTCCGGGGGCGGCCGGTGGGCGCCCGCCGTCGCGGGCGAGGGAGCGCGCATCCGGTGGAGCAGGGCGGAGCGCTCGTCGAGCAGCGCGCCCCGCCGTGCGTCGAGCCCGGCCATTTCCGTGTCGATACGCCACAGCTCCTGGGCGTCGGCCCCCACGAGGGGAAGGCGGCAGCGCGGGCAGGCGGGCGGGGGTCCGGCCGCCGGTAGCGGGACGCGGCAGTCGGGGCACCAGTGCGCCGGTCGCGGTGGCGGGGTCTCTGGTCGGTCCATGGGCCTCATCCTGGCCGGTTCGGGGGGCGGCGGCATCGGTACGCGTACTCATGCCGCTCGGGCGGCGGTGCCTCTCCTCGCGCACGGAGAAGCAAATGGTCACTTTTCGTGCTCAATTCCAGGTCAAGGCCGCGTATGGCACTCACCATCCGTATTGTGATTCAAGTTACAGTAAAACCGGGGTTTGTTCCCTGCAAGGATGATGCACTCTGAAGGTTCCGCAGGACCATCCCCTTGCGCGAGGGAACCGAGCGCGTACCCCGGTCCCGGTGGGAACGGCTCCCCCGTTCCCGTCGCGGGTCCTCGGACGGGCCGCGACGGCCCCCATCCCCGGTGCCCGGCCCCGCGTGAGCGGCTCATGGAGCGCCTCACCGCCCCACCACCCCTCTCGGGAAAGGCAACCGTGCTACTCAACCGCATGTCGCTGCGCAGTACCGCGGCCGTCGGCGCGGCCGCCCTGGTCGCCGGCGCGACCTTCGCCGTCTCCGCGTTCTCCGGCGGCGAGATCGGCCCGGAGCAGGCGGCCGATACCGCTCTGGCCCCCGAAACCCCCGGAGAGGCGGCCGACGCGGCGGACGGGGACGGCTTCTTCACCGCCCCGGCGCCCTCGGCGGCGCAGCTCCAGGAGTCGCGTGCCGAGGCCCGGCTGGAACGCGACACGGCCCTGGGCGCGGCCGCCGCCTCCGCGCAGGCCCAGGGCACCGCCCTCGCGCCCGCTGAGCCCGATGAGCCCGAAGCACCCGTCTTCACGGGTGACGCCAGGGGCCTGGCACTGCAGATGGTCCTGGACCAGGGCTGGCCCGCCAGCGAGTTCACCGACTGCCTCGAACCGCTGTGGCAGAAGGAGAGCAACTGGAACCACCTGGCGGAGAACCCGAGCTCGGGGGCCTACGGCATCCCCCAGTCCCTGCCCGGGTCCAAGATGGCCAGCCACGGTGCCGACTGGCGGACCAACCCCGCCACACAGATCGCGTGGGGCCTCGACTACATCAAGGGCCGCTACGGCACCCCGTGCGGTGCCTGGTCGACCTCCCAGTCCCAGGGCTGGTACTGACAGCGGGTCCGGTAGCGGCCCGCATGGGTGAGGGCTCCGCGGGCTCAGCATGACCTAGCGAGGAACCCGGGCTCTTTAGATCCGGGAGGAATCGCTTCCGTCGATTGCGCGGCGCTGGAGGACCCCGTCGGTGAACGGGCCGCGCCGGTACCCGGGTGTGCAGACCACGCGGGCCGGGAGGGCGCGGATGACCGTGTGGTCCCCGCGTATACCGGGATTCGGCCCCCACCGGGGCGACATGAGGCACACCAACCACACCATCGCCACGAGGATCGTGGCCCAGGCTGAACGCACCCCGTCGGGGATCGCCCTGGAAGAGCTGGGCGGCATCCGGCAGAGGGCACGGCTCCGCAAGCCCCAACGGGTCGCGCTCCGCTCCCGGGCCTTCGCCCAGCTCGGACGGTTCTTTGAGTGCAAGGCCAGGCGGGCCGGGGTCCCGCTCGTGTTCGCGGACCCCGCGCACCCCTGCCGCGGGTGCGCCGAGTGCGGCCGCACCGAGAAGAGGAACCGCATCTCCCAGGCCGAGTGCGTATGCCGGTCGCGCGGCGTCGTCGCGCACGCCGGCCGGAACGTCTCCCGCGTCCCGGCCCGCGGGGCCAGGACGCGGGGCGCGCGTCACGCGTCCCTGCCGCCCGTAGGGGTGTCCGGACGGAGGGGCCCACCCGGCGGCCGGTCGGGCGCTCCCTCCAGGCCCGGTCCTTCAGGACCGGGTCAGGTTGATATGTGCGGGACGAAGGTCTCGGTGACCTCGTCCAGGAGGTCCTCGTAGTCGTCGGCCTGGCCGCGCGGCACGTTGACGCTGATGAGGTAGAAGACGTGGCCGTCGACGTGGTCCAGGCTGACCACGTACGCCCAGAACCGGCGCTCGGGGGTGGGCCAGCCGTCGTGTTCGAGGTCGGCCGCCACCACGGCGGCGTCCCACGACTCGTTCCAGCCGTCGGGGTAGTCGTCGCTGTCGACCTCCCTCAGCCACAGTTGCTCGTAGCCGCGGGTGCCCTCCTCCCAGGCGGTCCCGGCGTTGCTCTGCTCCAGGTACTCCGCGCTGGTGGGGTCGTCGCCCTCCTCCTGGGTCCAGCCGGTGACCCACACCTGGTGGTCGCCGCCCTGGGCCTGGAAGGCGACGAGGGTGTCGCTGATGTTGTCGTCGTTGACGGTCCACCCCTGCGGGTAGCCGACGTCGAACCACTGGGAGTTGAAGGTCGCCCACGCGTCGTAGGAGGGCGGTTCGCCCTCGGCGCCGTAGGGGTCGGCCTCACCCGTGGGCCGCGCGCCCCCGGGGCCCGCGGCGGCGGTCTCCTCCGGGGCGGGGGAGGGGGTGACCGCCTGTTCGACCGTGGGGGAGACGTTTGCTGCGGGGCCCGCACCGTTGCCGCCGGCCTGGCTCCTCCAGAGAACGATCCCGACCACCGCGATGAGCAGGACGGCGACCATGCCCGCACCGAAGCCGAGCAGGATCTTGCCGGTCGCCCCCGAGCCCCCGCCGCTGTTGCCGCCGGAGGGGGAGGCCACGGGCACGCCCGGGTGCGTGGGAGGCGGCGGGCCGGGGAGCGGACCGGTGCCGTACGCGGGGCCGGGGGGAGGCACCGGCGGCCGGCCGTGCGCCGGGTACCCGCCGCTGGGGGCGTGGTGGAACGGCTGCGGGGTGACCGGTCCGGTGCCGAACCCGCCGCTGTGCGCCTGGTGGGGTCCGCTGGGCTGCATGGCGGGGGAACCGCCCGTGTGCGCCTGGTGGGGTCCGCTGGGCTGTGTGGTGGCGGGGCCCGTGTGGGTGGTGGCCGGTCCGCCCGTCTGCGTGGTGTCGGAGCCGCCGGTGTAGGCCGGTGCGGGGCCGCCGGGCTCCTTCCCGCCGCCGTCGGTCCGGCGTTCGCGCAGCAGAGCCAGGGCGGCGTCCGCGCTCAGCCGCCGGTCCGGGTCCCGCTCCAGGAGCCCGGAGATGACCGGCTCCAGCCACCCGGCGCGGTTCATCGGGGGCAGCGGGGCCGAGATGACGGCGGCGATCGCGCTGGTGATGGTGTCCCGGCGGAACGGGGAGGTGCCCTCCACCGCCGCGAACAGGGTCACGCCGATGCTCCACAGGTCGCCCCGGTGCTCGGGCGGGGCGCCCTCCAGGCGCTCGGGCGGCATGTACTCCGGTGAGCCGATGATCGCCCCGGTGCGGGTGATGTTCGGTCCGCCCTCGATCGTGGCGATACCGAAGTCGGTGAGGATGACCCGCCCGTCCTCGGACATCATGATGTTGCCGGGCTTGATGTCGCGGTGCAGGACCCCGGCCCGGTCGGCCGACCGCACGGCCTCCAGGAGCGCCTCGGCGACGGTCCCGGCGGTGTCCGGGTCGATGGCGCCCCGTGCCTTGAGGCGGTCCTGGAGCGATCCGCCGTCGATGAGTTCCATGACCACCCAGGGGCTGCCCTCGAAGTCGAAGACGTCGTGGATGGTGATCACGGCGGGGTGCCTGACGCGTGCCGCCGACTGGGCCTCCCGGCGTACCCGGGCGAGTGCGTCCGTGCGTTCGGAATCGGTGAAGTGGTCGGGTAGGAGGACCTGCTTGATGGCGACGGCGCGGTCCAGGGAGGGGTCGAAGGCCTCCCAGACCACGCCCATTCCGCCCCGACCCAGTTCGCGACGGAGGACGTAGCGGTCCGCGACGACGCGTTCGCTGTTGCTCGACATGTACTGCCCTCTCGGCGGGCTCTAGGGTGCTTCGGCAAGAATGTCAGATACCGGACAGAGCCTAACGGTTCCCCGCGCCGGGAGCCGGAACCGAACCGAGATACTGCAGCGCACGTGTGAGGGCCCCGCACCTGCGGGGCGCCCTCACACGGGTACGCGGCGGACTACAGCCGTGCGTTGGTCATCTTGAGAACGTCGAGAGCGGTGTCGAGCTGCTCCTCGGTGAGCTTGCCGTCGGCGACGTAGCCGCGCTCGATGACCACCTGCCGGATGGTCTTGCGCTCGGCCAGAGACTGCTTGGCGACCTTGGCGGCCTCCTCGTAGCCGATGTAGCGGTTGAGCGGCGTGACGATCGAGGGGGAGGACTCCGCGTAGGTGCGGCACTGCTCCTCGTTGGCCCTGATCCCCGCCACACAGCGGTCGGCGAACACCCGGGAGACGTTGGCCAGCAGGCGGATCGACTCCAGCACGTTGCGGGCGATCACCGGCAGTTGGACGTTCAGCTCGAAGTTGCCGCTGGCGCCTCCGAAGGCCACCGCGGCGTCGTTGCCCACGACCTGGGAGGACACCTGGAGCATGGCCTCGCACAGCACCGGGTTGACCTTGCCCGGCATGATCGACGAACCGGGCTGGAGGTCGGGCAGGAAGATCTCGGTCAGGCCGGTGGTGGGGCCCGACCCCATCCAGCGGATGTCGTTGGCGATCTTGGCGAAGCCCACCGCGATGGTCCGCAGCTGGCCGGACAGCTCGACGAGGCCGTCGCGGGCGCCCTGCGCCTCGAAGTGGTCCCGGGCCTCGGTCAGCGGCAGACCGGTGTTCGAAGCGATCTCGGCGATGACCCGGGCGGCGAAGCCGTCCGGGGTGTTGATGCCGGTCCCCACCGCGGTACCGCCCAGCGGAAGCTCGGCCACGCGGGGCAGGACGGCCTCCAGCCGCTCGACGCCGTAGCGCACCTGGGCGGCGAACCCGGCGAACTCCTGGCCGAGGGTGACCGGCGTGGCGTCCATCAGGTGGGTGCGCCCGCTCTTGACCACGGTCGCGAACTCGACCGACTTGCGGGTGAGCTCGCCCTCCAGGTGCCGCAGGGCCGGGACCAGGTCGTTCTGCACGGCGGAGGTGGCGGCGATGTGGATCGAGGACGGGAAGACGTCGTTGGAGGACTGCGACGCGTTCACGTGGTCGTTGGGGTGCACGTCCAGCCCGGTGCGCTCCTTGGCGACCGTCGCCACGACCTCGTTCGTGTTCATGTTGCTGGAGGTCCCGGACCCTGTCTGGAACACGTCGATGGGGAACTCGTCGTTCCACGTGCCCTCGGCGACCTCCAGGGCCGCCTCGCGGATGGCCTTGCCGAGGTCGTCGCCGATGACGCCGAGCTCCGCGTTGACCTTGGCCGCGGCGGCCTTGATCTGGCCCAGGGCCGCGACGTGGGCGTTCTCCAGGCCCTGGCCGGAGATCGGGAAGTTCTCGACGGCACGCTGCGTCTGGGCACGCCACTTGGCCTCGGCCGGGACCTTGACCTCGCCCATCGAGTCGTGCTCGATGCGGAACTCACTCATGTTGGGACCCATCCCTCCTGGGAAAACTCGTGAACCACAGCTTGCCAGACCCACATCCGCACACGATCACTCCGCCTCGTGTTCGCGGTGTTGCCCAGGTCATGATCAGGTCCCGATACCGCGTCGGCGTGTGCGACCGCGCCAGGAGAGGAACCGGCGGAGCCTGGGGGCGCGGACCCGGACCCCGCCCAGGAGGCTGAAACCGTCGATCTCCAGGACCGGCGGGTCGGACAGCCGGGACGGCCGGGCGGTACTGGTGCGCCGGCCCAGGAACGACCAGCCGCGCATGCGTACCTCGACCCCCTCCGGGACGGTGATCTCCACGCGCCCGAGGACGGCGGTCACCGTCATCCGGTGATGGCTGCGCGGGAGCACGGCCTGGCGCATGTCGACCTCCACCCTCCCGGCCAGGGCGGCGACGTGCTCGCCCGGGGAGGCCACCCAGCGGCCGCGGCGCGCGACGGTGGAGAACAGGGCGACGGCGGGCCGCAGGGTCAGGCGCACGGGCTGGAGCTCCTCGGGCACGAGATCGCCGGTGAGGGCGGGGAGCTCTCCCAGGGTCCGGGCCGTGTGCGCCCGTTCGCTGCGCTCCTCGAACTCCGCGAGGTCCAGGCGGCCGTCGGCGGCGGCCTCGCTGAGCAGCCTCAGAACCCGCTCCCGGTCCCTGTGGGAGGCGCGAATCCGCGCGGGCGGTGTTTCCTCACTCACAGGGTCACTCTAGGGCGTCGATGGCGGGGCAGGGCTTCCCGTCCGGTCGCGGCGGAGGGCGGGCCGCCCTCCGGTCTTCGTTCACAGGTTCGGAAAAGCGGTGGAAATCTGCGGCGGGAAAAGCCTACGGTTGAGCCCATGAGCTCACCTTCACCCGGTCGGCGCGTGCCCGGAAGCGCCGCCATGAGTGCGTCCCGCGGCCAGGCGCCGCCGGACCCAGCCCTGCTCCTGAGAGGGGTCGTCAAGCGGTTCGGCCCCCTCACCGCCGTCGACGGACTCGAATTGGAGGTGCCCCGGGGCGTCGTCATGGGGCTGCTCGGCCCCAACGGCGCGGGCAAGTCCACCACCATGCGGATGCTCACCGCCCAGTCCCTGGCGGACGAGGGGGAGATCCGCATCCTCGGCCACACGGTCCCCGACGAGTCCAAGTGGGCGCGCGCCCGCATGGGTGTCGTCCCTCAGCACGACAACCTCGACGAGGAACTCACCGTCGAGCAGAACCTGCGCATGTTCTCGTACCTGTACCGGGTCCCGCGCGGGAGCAGGAAGGAGGCCATCGGCCGGGCCATGCGGCTCGCCCAGCTCCAGGGGCGCGGCGACACCCGGGTCGACGCCCTGTCCGGCGGTATGCGCCGCCGTCTGCTCATTGTCCGGGCCCTGCTGCACCGTCCCGAACTCGTCCTCATGGACGAACCCACCGTCGGCCTCGACCCCCAGGTGCGCCAGGACTTGTGGGGCGTCATCTCCGCCCTGCGCGACGAGGGCGTCACCGTCCTGATGTCCACGCACTACATCGAGGAGGCCGAGCGCCTCTCCGACGAGGTCGCCCTCATGGCCCGGGGCCGTGTCGTCGAACGCGGCACCCCCGCCGACCTCGTCGCCAAGTACGCCGGTGCGACCGTGGAGGAGTACCTCCCGGGGGAGGAGGGCGTCGACACGCTCGAACGCCTCCTCGGAGACCAGGGGTTCACCACCCGGCGCACCGGTACGACCCTGTCCGTCCTGCGGGCCGAGGAGCTGCCTGACTCCCTGCGTGAGAGGCTCGGTTCCCCGCAGCGCCGCGACAGCAACCTGGAGGACGTGTTCGTGACCCTGACCGGAGAGAGTTTCGACTGATGTCACTGGAACAGACCCGCGAGGACGCGCGCCCGGAGGCCCACCAGCGGCCCGGACGGTTCGAGCCGAGCGCGGTCCTGGGCGTGATCGCCCGGGAGTGGATCCTCTACGGGCAGTCGTGGCGGTCGACCACCTTCGCCGCCGTCGTCGAACCCACCGTGTACCTGCTCGCCTTCGGGTTCGGCATGGGCGCCCTCATCGGGACGCTGGCCGGGTTCGACTACATCGACTTCCTCGGCACCGGCATCGTGGCGGTGTCGGTCATGTTCCAGTCGATGATGCCCGCGGTGATCAACACCTTCATCAAACGCCGCTTCCTGCACACCTACGAGGGGATCCTCGCCGCACCGGTGGACGTGCGCGAACTGGTCACGGGTGAGGCCCTGTGGCTGGCCCTGCGGTCGGGCGTGTACGGCTGCGTTCCACTGCTGGTGGCGGTCGGCTTCGGGCTGAGGCCGGGCCCCGGCGTGGTGCTGGTGCCACTCATCGCCTTCATCGCCGGGTTCGCGTTCGCGCTCTTCGGGATCTGGATCTCGGCGGTGATCAGCTCGGTCCGCTCCATGGACTACGTGTTCAGCGGACTGTTCACACCGCTGTTCCTCATGGCGGGCACCTTCTTCCCGCTCACCGAACTGCCGTCGTGGGCGCAGACGGCCGCCATGGCCAATCCGCTCTACCACGCTGTGGAGCTCATCCGTGGGGCGGTGTTCGGCGGCCTCACCACGGACACCGCACTCCTGCACACGGGTGTACTGGTGCTCTTCATCGCCGTGATCTGGTGGGCCGCGGTGCGACGGATGAGCCGCCGTGTCGTGAGCTGAACCGAACGGGCGGGGCGTGCGGTCCGGGCGCCCCGCCCGGGCCTACTCGCCGCCGCTGGGTGCCCAGCGCAGCTCCAGGCTGCTGTGCCGGCCGTCCTCGACGACACTCACGGCCAGGCCCAGGGCTCCCCACTGGGAGGCGTCGGCCACGTCGGTCCCCTCCAGCGCCTGGCGCAGGTCGAAGAACCCGGCGATCACCGCGTCGTCCATGTCCTGCATCGTCTGTTGGAACACCGGGTCGTCTCCCAGGCTCCCCGAGGCGGAGGCTCCCCGGGAGACCACCACGGTGTCGCCCTCGGCGGTCACGCTCGGCGAGTCGGAGTAGGGGCCCGTCGCGCTCTGCTCCACGAACGTGCCCAGCACCTGCTCGTCGGCGCCCACGGCCCGATACACGAAGGAGAACGCCTCGTCTGAGGGGCTCACGAAGCCGCCGTGGTAGGTGCTCCGGCTGAACAGGCCGTTCAGGTCGATGTTCGTGATGCCCAGGGTGCTGGAGGAGCCGAGCAGGGAGGTGAAGCCGCCCGGGAGCGGGGCGCCCCAAGCATCGAACATGGCCTCCACGTCCGCCCGCTCCGCACCGCCGAGCGCAAGCTCACCGCTGTTGTAGGCGTCGGTCAGTGCCCGGTCCAGGCCGACGGCGCCCACGGCCGCGATCGTGCTCTCCGGAAGGGAGGACATCGCGTCCACGCCGGACCCGGGGGAACCGGACAGCCAGCTCACATCGGTGCCCTCCACCTGGAGGGCGAAGGCGTCCATACGCGCCTCCAGGTAGTCGCCGTCCACGCGCACCGACGCGGTCATCCGGCCGTCGAAGTCGCCGACGCCGTCCAGTTCGAGTTCGGCGGCCAGTTCCTCGACAGCCAGGGCCCCAGACACGTCTGCCCAGGCCACGGCGAGGCTGCTGCCGGGAACATCGGCCAGGTCCCCGGAGAAGACGCTGTCGGCGGCCAGGGCCCCATGGGCCTCCATCTGCCTGGTCCGCTCGGTGAGGGCGGCGTCGTTGTCCGTCATGACGGCGAACCCGTCCACCATCTCGTAGGCTAGGTCGTCCCGGGCCGCCGCCACACCGGAAAGGGTCTCCTCCGCCAGGGGCTCGTCGGTCACGGCCACCGCCACCGCGAAGGTCGCGCCGATCCCGAGGGAGGCCTCCTCGTCGGTGCTCGGCCACACGGAGAAGCCGACGCGCTCACCGATCCATTCCTCGACCTCGCTCTGGCTCGCCTCCGGGAAGACCTCGACGAACCCCTCGGCGAAGGTGGCCGTCATGTCGTCGGAGGGTTCGCCCATCCCCTCGGTGAGTTCGTCTGGCAGCCGGTCCACGAAGCCCAGCAGGTCGATCGCCTGCGAGCCGTCGATGGACAGGTCGATCCTGCCGAAGGCGATTGAGCTCGCGGGCAGGACCGACTCGGGCTGGGGGCCGCCGAAGTCGATGAGGGAGACCGAGGCCCACACCGTGCTCGCCATGACCACCACCGCGACCCCGACCGCGGAGGGGATCAACCACATGTTGCGGCGCTCCCCGCCGCCCGGGGGCGGAGGCTGTCCGGGGCCGTAGGGGGGAACGGGCGGCGGACCGCCCCACGGGGGACCGCCGGTCGGCGGACCCATCGGGGCACCGCCGCGGGGAGGTTGCCCGTGCGCTCCGCCCGGAGGGGGTGGGAGGCCCTGGGCAGGCGGTCCGGGCTGCCACGGGGGTTGCTGGGGGGACTGCGGGGAAGACATCGGACCTCCGGGGCAGAGAGACGGGGCATGGTGTGCGCACCTGTGGACATGAACTGGGACGTCGGTGCGGTGTGCCCGGGTTCCCACCTCTTCCGCATGGGTGCGTCTCGCGGGTCCGGCCCGGCGCGCACCCGTGCCGGACCCGCGGAGACTCAGGGGGCGGAGGTGAGGTCGACGCCGCTGTAGGCCGACAGCTTGCTCAACCGGTGTTCGCTGCGCACCTCGCGGACGGTGCCGCTGCGCCCGCGCATGACCAGGGAGTCGGTGATGACCCGGGACGCCTCGTAGCGCACACCCCCGACGAGTTCGCCGTCGGTGATGCCGGTCGCCGCGAAGAACACGTCCTCGGAAGCGACCAGGTCGTCGGTGAGCAGGACCCGGTCCAGGTCGTGGCCGGCCTCGAGGGCACCGCGCCGCTCGGCGTCGTCCTTCGGCCACAGGCGGCCCTGGATGACGCCGCCCAGACACTTCATCGCGCAGGCGGTGATGATGCCCTCGGGGGTGCCGCCGATGCCCAGCAGCAGATCCACGCCGGTCCCCTCACGGGCCGCCATGATCGCGCCCGCGACGTCGCCGTCGCTGATGAACTTGATACGCGCGCCCGCGTCCCGCACGTCCTGCACGATCTGCTTGTGGCGGGGCCGGTCCAGGATGACGACCGTGACGTCCTGGGGGCTCTTGCCCTTGGCCCGGGCCACCGCGCGGACGTTGTCGGTGACCGGCGCGGCGATGTCGACACTGTCGGCGGCCTCCGGCCCGGTCGCGAGCTTCTCCATGTAGAACACCGCGGACGGGTCGAACATGGTGTGGCGTGGGCTCACAGCGATCACGGAGACGGCGTTGGGCATGCCCATGGCGGTGAGTGTGGTGCCGTCGATCGGGTCGACCGCCACGTCCCACTCCTGGCCGCCGCCGTCGCCGACGCGCTCACCGTTGTAGAGCATGGGGGCGTTGTCCTTCTCCCCCTCGCCGATGACCACGGTGCCGTTCATGGACACCGTGCTGATCATGTGCCGCATCCCGCGCACCGCCGCACCGTCGGCACCGATCTTGTCGCCCTTGCCCACCCAGCGGGCGGCGGCCAGCGAGGCCGTCTCGGTGACCCGAACCAGTTCCAGGGCGAGGTTGCGGTCGGGAGCCGGCTGAGAGGGCGGGGTACTGGCCTGCGACATGGGGCGACACCTTCCGTCAGGGAATCAGAGCGGGCGCTTTGCCCCAGAGTAGTCACCCGATGTGACTCCGGGCCGTCGAGGGTGCGGACGGGCGGTTCCGCGGGGCCCTGCGGCGACCATGTGACGGATGTACCGTCTAGGCTGGCGGGATTCGGAGTGGAGTGAGGCAGACAGTGGAAAGAACGGACAAACCTACACGGATGTCCTCGCGTGGCGCGGCCACCCGCAGTGCCTTGCTCAAGGCGGCTGCCCAGGTGTTCCGCACCGTCGGTTTCGCGAAGGCCGGCGTGAGCGAGGTCGTCACCGTCGCCGGGGCCAGTGTGGGAAGCCTCTACCACCACTTCACGGGCAAGGCCGACCTGTACTTCGCCCTGTACGAGGAGTTCCAGCGGCACCAGCAGCAGCGCACCCACCACGCGGTGCTCCAGGCGCGCGCCGAGGGCGAGAGCGACCCCACCCGGCTGATGAACATCGCCGCGCACGCCTACCTGCTGGGATGCATCGATGAGCGGGACACCGCGCGCCTGTTCTTCAGCGGAGACGGCCCTCCCGGCTTCGACTACCAGTTGCGAGTCCGGCTCACCCAGTGGACCGACCGCAATGTGGCGCTGTACCGCAAGGCGGACGAACCCGTGGACGAGGCGCTCCTGACCGTGGTGAGCGGCGGTATGCTGCTCGCCGTCGCCGAGGTGCTGGGCCGGGAGGACGCCGACGCCCGTGCGTTCGCCGACGATATCGCCCGGGTACTCAGCACCCTGGAGCCCGGTCATTGACCGTGCTGGTGGTTCTTCGCCGGCCCGCCCGTCGCCCGCCACCACCCTCAACGGACGCCTGGTGGCGCTGTTTTCCGTCTGTCGCCCGCCACCACC
>NZ_AZXF01000030.1 GCF_000515115.1 Nocardiopsis sp. CNT312 | reverse complement strand
TCCCGGTCGCTCTTCCGTGGAAGGCGCCCGCGTTTCCACCGCGTCAGCGGCTTTACGCTTTGTTGTGTTTCCACTTTATCAGCCGTTCCGTGTCCCCGCCAAATCCGGCGGTTCGTGCGAAACACCCGAACGGGGTGGGACACCCGTAAGGCTGTGTGCTTTCAACGGACCAGAATTCCGACCCGTATTCGGCGACCCCCCGACTCTACACAATCCGAAGTACTACTCGAACCATGTGGGGACGAAGAAGCGATGTCCTTCGATAACCGGGGAACGACCGGCACGTCCGTGGAGGAAACCACGTACGTCTCGCTCGGTCTTCCCCAACTGTACCCCGGCGAGGGAGCGCTCGTGACACGTTTCCCGCGCATCGCGGGTGTCGCGTCCTCCATCGACAGGATCAACTTGGACACAAAGTCACAAAACCGACACCACGCCCAGCCATATCCGCTGGTCATACCCCTCATCCACGGCTTGGGACGCCTGGGGGACGAACCCTAGAGCTTCTCGATCGGGGCGTACTTCACCACGAGGTCCTTCTCCCCGATGTCCGCACCGAAGTCGATCCTCGCCTTGGTCCTGTCACCGCCGCCCTCGACCAACCGGACCCGTCCCATACCGAACGAGTCGTGGTTGACCAGGTCGCCCACGCTCAGGGTGGGCGCCTGCTTCTGCTTCGACGCGCCGCCCCGGCCGCTGGAGCCTCCCCCCGAACCGAACACCGACCGGCCGCCGATACCCCTGCTCGGCGGTGCGGCCAAGACCGATGCGGACCGGCGCCACTCCACCAGGGACGGGGGAACCTCGTCGAGGAACCGGGACGCCGGGTTGTACGACGGGGTGCCCCAGGCGCTGCGGACGGCCGCACGGCTCACGTACAGCAGCCGCCGCGCCCGCGTCAGGCCCACGTACGCCAGCCGCCGCTCCTCCTCCAGCTCCGACTTGTCGCTGAGCGTACGCATGTGCGGGAAGACCCCGTCCTCCATACCCGTCAGGAACACCACAGGGAACTCCAGCCCCTTGGCCGAGTGCAGCGTCATCAGCGTGACCACACCGCCCTCGTCGTCCTCGTCGGGGATCTGGTCGGTGTCGGCCACCAGGGAGACACGCTCCAGGAAGTCCACCAGCGTCGGCTCGCCCGGATCGACCGGCTCCGCCCCGTCCTCGTCCTCCTCGTCCACCGGTTCCCGCCCCACCAGCTCGGCGAAGGTGTACTCGAACTCCCGGGCGAGGTCGACGAACTCCTTCAGGTTCTCCACCCGGCTCTCATCCTGGATGTCCTTGGACCCGGCCAGCTCGGACAGATACCCCGTCCTGTCCAGTACCGCCTCGACGATCTCCGCCGGCGTCCCCGTCGGCACGATCTCCGCGAGCTCGTCCAGCAGTGCGGTGAAGTTCCCGATCGCCTTCGCCGAGCGCGCCGCCAGCCCGGGGATCTCGTCGAAGCGCCGCAGCGCCCGGGCGAACGACGTCCGCTCTCTGGCGGCGAAGAGCTCCACCGCCTCCTCCGCACGCGCACCGATCCCGCGCTTGGGCACGTTGATGATGCGCCGGAGGCTGACGGTGTCCTCCGGGTTGGCCAGGACCCGCAGGTAGGCGAGGACGTCCCGGATCTCCTTTCGCTCGTAGAAGCGCAGCCCGCCCACGATCTTGTACGGAAGGCCGGTGCGGACGAACACCTCCTCCAGCACACGGGACTGGGCGTTGGTGCGGTAGAACACCGCCACTTCGCCGGGGCGGACCGTACCGTCGTCGGTGAGCTCGTCGATCTCCCCGACGACGAACGCCGCCTCGTCGTGCTCGTTGTCGGCGACGTATCCCGTGATGGCGGCGCCCTCGCCGTTGTCCGACCACAGGTTCTTCTCCGGGCGCCCCTCGTTGCGGTCGATCACCGCGTTGGCCGCCGACAGGATGGTCTGCGTGGACCGGTAGTTCTGCTCCAGGAGGATGGTCCGCGCGTCCGGGAAGTCCCGCTCGAACTCCAGGATGTTGCGGATGGTCGCACCGCGGAAGGCGTAGATCGACTGGTCCGCGTCACCCACCACGCACAGCTCCGACGGCGGAACCGCCGGGGCGCCGCCCCCGGAGCCCTCCGCGTCGGTGCCCACCAGCTCGCGGATGAACACGTACTGCGCGTGGTTGGTGTCCTGGTACTCGTCGACCAGCACGTGCCGGAACCGGCGCCGGTAGTACTCGGCCACGTCCGGGAACATCTGGAGCAGGTTGACGGTGACCATGATCAGGTCGTCGAAGTCCATGGCACCCGCCTCGTGCAGGCGCTGCTGGTACAGCTTGTACGCCTCGGCGAGCGTCTTCTCCTGCTCGGTCTGCGCCTGCCCCGCGAAGGTGTCGTAGTCGACGAGTTCGTTCTTGAGGTTGGACACCTGCGAGGAGAACGACTTGGGTGGGAACCGCTTGGGCTCCAGGTCCAGCTCCTTGCAGACCAACTGCATCAGGCGGGCGGAGTCGGCCGCGTCGTAGATGGTGAAGCCGCTCGGGTAGCCGAGCCGGTGCCCCTCCCTCCTCAGGACGCGCACACACGCCGCGTGGAACGTCATCGTCCACAGCGTCCGGGCGGCCCGCGGGCCCAGCAGTGCCTCGATGCGCTCCCTCATCTCGGCGGCGGCCTTGTTGGTGAAGGTGATCGCGAGGATCTCCCCGGGGCGCGCCCCGCGCTCGGCCATGAGATAGGCGATGCGGTGGGTGAGGACACGGGTCTTGCCCGAACCGGCGCCCGCCACGATCAGGAGCGGTCCACCGCTGTGGGTGACCGCTTCGCGCTGGGGACCGTTCAGACCTTCGAGAAGCTGCTCTTGGGAGGACACGTCCCCCAGGTTACGGCTCCCCCACGACAGGGGATCCGTCCCCGTCCGTGCCCCAGCCCCCACCGAAACGGCAACGAAGGACACCAGCGGACGTTCTACGCTGGACGCAGCGCCGTTCCACCGCCACCGAAGGAGCTCCTCCGCCATGGGCACGCGTGTGTTCGTCGACTGCGATCCCGGGATCGACGACGCCGTCGCCCTCGCCTACCTCGCAGCACGGTCCGACGTGGAGATCGCCGGTGTCGGCGCGGTGTTCGGCAACAACGGCGTGGAGCGCACCTCGGACAACGCCTTGCGGCTGCTGGAGCTGTACGGCCGTGCCGACACACCCGTCGCGGTCGGCGCCTCCCGGCCACTCGTCCAGCGTCCGCGGTCGGCCCGAGCCGTCCACGGCGGCAACGGTCTGGGCGATGTGGAACTGCCCGCCCCTGCCGGTGCGCCCGTCGCGGAGTCCGCGGCCGAGCTGCTAGTCCGCCTGGCACGCGAGACACCCGGCGCGCTCGACGTCCTTGCGGTCGGTCCGCTGACCAACCTGGGCCTCGCCCTGCGACTGGAACCGGACCTGCCGACGCTGGTGCGCCGCCTGGTCGTGATGGGCGGTGCGGTCCGTGCCCCCGGCAACACCGGAACACACGCCGAGGCCAACGTGGCCAACGACCCTGAGGCCGCCGAGGCGGTCTTCGCCGCCGGGTTCGACCTGGACCTGGTGGCGCTGGACGTCACCATGCGCACGGTCGCCACCGCGGCGTGGCTGGATGAGCTCAAGGGCGTCCCCGGCGAGCGTGCCGAGCGCACATCGGCCTTCCTGGACTTCTACGCCGACTTCTACTCCGGGGTCTTCGGCGTGCGCCAGTGCGCGATGCACGACCCTCTGGCCGCGGCGGTCCTGCTCGACCCCCACCTGGTGACCGAGTCGCTCCACACCCCGATCCGGGTGGAGCTCTCTGGGACACTGACCCGCGGCATGACCGTGGCCGACCTGCGCCCGCGCCCCCGGAGGGACGACCGCCGCCCCGCGCGCGTCGTCACCGGGGTCTCGGGGACCGAGTTCCTGTCCCGGATGCTCGACGCGCTGCGCTGACCGAACGCCCCGACTCAGACCAGGCGGCGCGCCGTCGCCCACCTGCTCAGCTCGTGCCGATTGGAGAGCTGGAGCTTGCGCAGGACCGAGGACACGTGCGTCTCGACCGTCTTGACCGAGATGAACAGCTCCTTGGCGACCTCCTTGTAGGCGTAGCCGCGGGCGATGAGCCGCAGGACCTCGCGCTCCCGCTGGGTCAGCCGGTCCAGTTCGGGGTCGACCGGCGGAGCGTCGGTCGCGGAGAAGGCGTCGAGGACGAACCCGGCCAGCCTCGGTGAGAACACGGCGTCGCCGTCGGCGACCCGGACGATCGCCTGGGCCAGGTCACCGCCGGAGATGGTCTTGGTGACATAGCCGCGGGCTCCGCCGCGGACCACCCCGATCACGTCCTCGGCCGCGTCGGAGACCGACAGGGCCAGGAAGCGGATCTGCGGGTGCTGGGCCAGGACCCGGCGCAGCACCTCGACACCCCCGCCCCCCGGCAGGTGGACGTCGAGCAGCACCAGGTCGGGCCGGGTCTCGCCGATGACCTGGACGGCGCTGTCGACGTCCCCCGCCTCGCCGACGCACTCGACCGCGTCGCCGAGCTCCCCGCGCACCCCGCTGCGGAAGAGGCGGTGGTCGTCCACGATCACGACGCGCGGAACCGCGTCCCCGTCACTGAAACTCACGCTCTCCTCTGTCACACTCCGGAGCCTATCCAGGAAGCGGAGCGCCCGGCGGCCGCTGTCCGCATGAGGCCACTCCCCGAACCGTCACAGCTGCGGGATCCTCGGCATCCGAAGCTGTACCTCGGTGCCCTCCCCCGGTGCGGTGCGCAGGCGCGCCGCACCGCCGTGGCGCTCCATCCGGCCGATGATGGACCCGCGCACCCCCATGCGGTCGTCGGGCACCGCGTCCAGGTCGAAACCGGTGCCCCGGTCGCGGACGAACACGAGCACCTCCTCCGCCTCGACCTCGCCGAACACCGAGATGTGGTCGCTCCCGGCGTACTTGGCGGCGTTGACCATCGCCTCCCGGGCGGCGCGCAGCATCGCGGCCAGTCCGTCGTCGATGTCGCAGTCGCCCACGCACACCACCTCGATCGGGACGCCGTGCTCCTCCTCGACCTCGGCCGCGACGCGCTCCAGCCCCGGCGACACCGTCGTCTCCGTGTCCGCGGGGCGCTGGTAGAGCCAACTGCGCAGCGCCCGCTCCTGAACGCGCGCCAGCCGCTGGACCTCCCTCGGGTCCTCGGCCCTGCGCTGGATGAGGGTCAGGGTGTGCAGAACGGAGTCGTGGATGTGCGCGGCGAGTTCGGCGCGTTCGGCGTTGCGGATGCGCTCACGGCGCTCCTGGTCGCGTTCACGGATGAGGCCGACGATCCACGGAGCCACGACCAGCGAGATACCCGCGATCAGGGTGAAGGCGAACGTGAGCCCGGCGCGCGCCTCCTGGAGCTGCTGCTGGAACAGGAGGAAGCCGATCACGCCGACGACGATGAGGAGCACCCCCGCGCCGGTGCGCGTGAGCCCCCTGCGTCCGGCCCGGTGGACGGTGGAGGACATCCACTCGTCGCGCTGGGCCGGGTTGGCCTGGCGCCACAGGATAGCGCCGCCGAGGGCACCGAACACCAGGAACCACAGGAACGGGTCGAACACGCCGCCGAAGAGCAGGAAGAGGACGCCGATCCCAGCCGCGAGCCCCACGTAGGCGATGAGCTGGGACACGTCGCGCCCTCGGCGCCGGGAGCGCTCACCGCCCTCCTCCTCGGAAGCGGTCTCCTCCAGCGGGGTGAAGAAGTACAGGGCCACGTACACCGCGACCCCGATACCGCCGACGGACAGGGCCATGAAGGCCAGACGGACCACGACGGGGTCGACGCCCAGGTGCCGGGCGAGCCCTGCGGCGATCCCGCCGAGGAGTCTGCCGTCCACCGCGCGGGTGAGCCGCGGGGGCCCCGCGGCCGTAGGTTCCACCGCCCGATCACCGCTTCCGTCCGTGGCCGCACGGGTAGGCGTGCGGCCGTCGAGGTCCGAGGTCCTCGACCAGGATGCACCCGGGCCCGGTGCCGACACCATCGGGTCCCTCCCCTGCTCCGGCTCCGGCTCCGGTCAGGGTGGTTTCAGGGTCGTCCCGGATTCCTCCGGTCCCCCAGGGGGGACACGATGGAGGTGTGAGGGGAGCATGGTGATCGACGATGACTGACGATCCGCCCGGTGACGGCCCGGGGCCGGTACGGGGCGGCAGTGCCGGAGCCCCCGCGCGCGAACTCCGCAAGAGCGATGAGGAACGGGTGCTCGCGGGGGTCTGCTCGGGCCTGGGCCGCTACACGGACACGGATCCGTCGGTGTGGCGCTCCGCCTTCGTCCTCACCTCGTTCGCGGGCGGCACCGGGATCATCCTCTATGTCGCCGCGTGGATGCTGATGCGCGACTCCGAGGGCGTGCCCGCGACGTTCGAGCAGATGCTGGACCGGAGTATCCCGTCCCGGTCCGTGCCGACGCTGCTCACCGCGGGGCTCGCCGCTGCGACGGCCCTGAGCCTGATCGGCGGGTTCGACTGGTCGACGCTGGTCCTGGCCACCCCGCTCATCCTCGGTCTGCTGTCGGCGCGCAACCGGGGAGTGGACCTCAAGGGCCTGTTCACGGGACTGCGCGCGGATCTGCGCCGACGGGAGCCACCGCCGGCCACACCTGCGCCCGAGGCCACACCCGCCTACTACAACCCGGCACAGCCCTGGGCCTCCGCTCCGAAGGGTCCGGTGGACCTGGCCGTGGTGGCACGGCGTGGGGCCCACGGGGACGAGGAGGAGGACGGCGGTGATGGGTCGGCCGACCACACCGGGTGCGGGAAGGGCCTCCCCCTGGCCTCGCTCGCGCTGTGGACGATCGGTGCCCTCGCCGTCGTGGCGCCGATCGCGGCCTTCGGGTGGAGTTCCGACCTGTGGAGCCAGGCGACCGCGGAACTACTGCTGGGCCCGGAGACCGGGGTGTTCTTCCTCTCCGCCGGGCTCGGCGCGGTGGGGATGTACGCCCTGCTGGGTACCTGGTGGGGCAACCCGCGCGGTCTGGTGCCGCTGGGACTGGCCCTCGCGCTCGCGGCGGTGGCCTCCCTGTCGACCGACCTGGCGCGTATCCGGGTCGACGGTGTCGACTGGCGTCCGACGACGGTGGCCGAAGCGGAGGCCGACGCGTACCGGCTGACCCTGGGAAACGCCGAGATGGACCTCACCGGGCTGACGGACCTGGAGCCCGGGGACACGGTGGAGGTGTCCACCCGGGTGAACGGGAAGACGACGCTGGTCCTGCCCGGTGACGCCCGTGTGGAGGTCGTGTCCCAGGTGGGGCTCGGAGCGGTGCGGATCGCCCCGGAGGACGACGGACCGGTGGTGGAGTCGGGGTTCTTCGTGGACCACCGGAGGGTGTTCGGACCGACGGAGGACACGGGTGCCGCGCGGGACGGCGGTGCCCCACCGACGATCAGCGTGCGCACCGACTCACTGGTCGGGCTTGTGGAGGTACGGTATGGCCAAACGTAGGACCGACTGGGGTTCGCTCACGGCGGGGCTGCTGTTTCTGGGCCTGACGGTCGCACTCGTGGTGCGGGGTACGGGCGGGGCGGATTTCGATCCCCTGTGGCTGCTGCCCGTGCTGGCCGCGGGGCTGGGCGTGGCCGCGGTGGCCCGCGGGCTCACACGTCCGCGCGGCGACCGCGACGGGACCGGTTCCCGGGACTGACCGTCTCGGGGGCGTGTTCGGCGATGGCCGCGAACCCCTCGATCCCCAGCGACTCGCCGCGCGTCCTCGGGTCGATCCCGGCCGCGCGCAGAGCGGTCTCCGCCGCGGCCGGGGAGCCCGCCCACCCCGAGAGCGCCGCGCGCAGGGTCTTGCGGCGCTGGGCGAAGGCGGCGTCAACGACATCGAACACGTCCTCGCGCGGAGCCGTGGTCTCGGGGGCGGGGCGGCGGACCAGTTCGACCAGCCCGGAGTCGACGTTGGGCGCGGGCCAGAACACGTTGCGGCCGACGGCGCCGGCGCGCCTGGCACGGGCGTACCAGGCGATCTTGGCGGAGGGGACGCCGTAGACGCGGCCGCCCGGGGCGGCGGTGATCCGGTCGGCGACCTCGGACTGCACCATGACCAGCACCCGTTCGAGGGTGGGCAGCAGTTCGAGGAGGTGCAGCAGCACCGGTACGGACACGTTGTAGGGCAGGTTGGCCACGAGCGCGGTCGGCGCGGGCCCGGGGATCCCGGTGACCCTCATGGCGTCCCCGTGCACGGCCGTCAGCCGGTCGGCGAGGTCGGGGGCGCGGTCGGCGACGGTCCCGGGCAGTGCCTCGGCCAGGACGGGGTCGATCTCGACCGCGGTGACCCGGCGCACGTGCGGCAGCAGGGCGAGGGTGAGCGATCCCAGCCCCGGTCCGACCTCGACGACGACGTCCTCGCCGGTGACGCCGGACTCCCGGACGATGCGGCGCACCGTCCCGTGGTCGATGACGAAGTTCTGGCCCAGGGTCTTCGTGGGCCGGATGCCGAACCGTTCGGCGAGCGCGCGTACGTCGGAGGGTGTGAGGAGCCGGGAACGGTCGGACGGGTCGGGGCCGGGTGTCTGTGTCACGCACCCATTCTCCCACTCCGGCCGCCCGGTCCTCCCCCGGCGGCTGCCGGTGGCGCGCGGAGCCCCGACCCGGCACAATGAACCGAACGTTGTTCTAGAGAGTGTTCCCTCCGCCCGCCCCACCCCGCGCGGCACCCCTGAGGCACAGCGCCGCGTCCGAAGACGCTCTAGCCGACGTGACCCACCGCTCACCCCGATCGTCCGGTCAAGGTTCAGGAGGCAGCGCCATGGGACCCCTCAACGGAATCCGCGTCGTCGAGTTCACCGGGATCGGCCCCGCACCGATGGCCGGCATGCTCCTCGCCGACCTGGGGGCGAGCGTCCTGCGCCTGGACCGCCCGGGTGCGGCTCAGGCGATGGAGTCGGGGGCGGGCGGCCCCCGCATGAGTGAGGGGCGCGCGGTCGTGGGGGCGGACCTGAAGTCCGGCGAGGGGCGCGCGCTCGCGCTCGACCTGGTGGGGCGCGCGGACGTGCTGTTGGAGGGCTTCCGGCCCGGGGTCATGGAGCGCCTCGGCCTGGGCCCGGACACGTGTCTGGAACTCAACCCGCGCCTGGTCTACGCCCGTGTGACCGGCTGGGGACAGGACGGCCCCCTGTCCCGGACCGCCGGACACGACATGAACTACATCTCCGTCAACGGCGCACTGCACTCCATCGGCCGCGCGGACGGGCCGCCCGTGCCCCCGATCAACCTGCTCGGCGACTTCGCCGGCGGCACGATGTTCACGGTGACCGGGATCCTCAGCGCTCTGGTGGAGCGGCAGGGCTCCGGGCGCGGCCAGGTCGTGGACGCCGCCATGGTGGACGGCAGTTCGCTGCTCATGTCGATGCTGCACGAGGACCGTTCCAAGGGGGTCTGGACGGACGAGCGCGGTACCAACTACCTCGACACCGGCGCCCCCTGGTACGACGTGTACGAGTGCGCCGACGGCCGCCACGTGTCGGTGGCGTGCATCGAGCCCCAGTTCTACGCGGCGTTCCTGGAGGGCCTCGGACTGACCGAGGAGAACCTGCCCAACCAGTGGGACCGGCGGGGCTGGCCCCGGCTGCGCGAACGCTTCGCCGAGGTGCTGCTCACCCGGGGCCGGGACGAGTGGGGTGAGGCCTTCGAAGGCACCGACGCGTGTGTCATGCCGGTCCTGTCCCTGGAGGAGGCACCGGACCACCCGCACGTGCGGGAGCGTGGAACACTCACGCGCGAGGGCGACCGCCTCGTCTCCGGACCCGCGCCCCGGTTCGACCGGACCCCGGGAGGGGTCACCCGCGGCCGGGCGCTGCCCGACGCGGCCGCCGTCCTGGAGGAGTGGGGCGTCGGCCCCTGATCCCCGAACCGCGCCGTCTGCGGCGGGTCCCACCACACGGCCCGGCCTCTCATTAGGGTGTTCGTCCGGTCACTGGGCGAAGGGGGAGGCCATGCCACCGACACGGAACCGAGCCGTCCGCTCGGCACCGGGCCGGTCGGCCCTGCTCCTCCTCCTGTCCCTGACCGCGGTGCTGGTCTGGGCGGCGCCCGCCTGCGCGCACACCCCCGCGCGCACCGGGACCGCCGACGGACCGGTGGTGCTGGTGGGTGTGCCCGGCCTTCTGTGGGAGGACGTCACGGCACGGGACACACCGACCCTGTGGCGGATGGCCGAGCGTGCCTCGATCGCCAACGTGTCCATCCGCACCGCCACCTCCCGGACGTGCCCCACCGACGGCTGGCTCTCGGTGTCGGCGGGACAGCGCGCGTTCTCGCTGCGGGAGCGGTTCACGGTGTGCGAACCCGCTCCGCGGCCCCAGCCGGTGGCCGCGCCGTCGGCCGTCGGGGGGCTCGACGGTGTCCTCGAGCACGACCCCGCCGGGGACGAGGTGTGGATCCCCGGCTACGGCTCCTTCGTGCAGCGCAACGACACGTCGGTGTTCGAAGCGCCGGTGGGCCTGCTCGGACAGGCCGTACGCGACTCGGGCGGGTCCACCCTGGCGGTCGGGCCCGGCGCCGCCCTGGGCGCAGCCGATGCCTCCGGGCGGGTCGACCGCTACCTCGACCGGCCCGAGGATCTCACCCCGGGGCTGCTGCGCGGGGCCGCGCTGACCGTGGTCGAGCTGCCGGAGCTGACCCGCCTCTACCCCTCGCCTCCGGAGTCCGGTGACGGCCCGGCCGACCCCGACGACGTCCCGGCCTGGGAACGCGATACGGCGCTCGCGACCATCGACGCCCGGCTGCGCGCCCTCATCCGGATCCTGCCGGAGGGGGCCTCCCTCATGGTGGTCGGCGTGTCGATGGACACGGGGCCCTCCGAACTCACCGTCGCCCTGTCCGGGGAAGCCGTGCCGGGGGGTGTGGAGTCCGCGGCGAGCTTCCTCGCCTCCGACTCCACCCGGCGCGCGGGGCTGGTGGCGCTCACCGACACCACGCCGACCGTCCTGGCCGCGCTGGGCCTGGACTCGGCCCCGCCGACCTCGGGGCGGGTCTGGCACACCGCCGAGCGGCCGCCGACCACCGAGGCGGCGGTGGCCCGGCTGGTGGAGTTCAACACGGCGGCCACGGTGGTGGGAGCGGCGATCCCCGGGTTCTTCAGCGGGCTCGTCGCCGTCCAGCTGCTCATCTACGCGGCGGCGGCAGGCGCGCTGCACCGCTATTCGGACGGCCAGCGCGCCAAACGGGCCCTGGTGCTGTCGGTGACCCGGGTCGTGGCGCTGGCCGGGGCGTCGTTCCCCGTGGCCAGCTATCTCGCCAACCTCGTCCCGTGGTGGACGTCCCCGGTGCCGTTCCTGTCACTGCTGGGATGTGTGGTGGCGGCGGACGCACTGGTGGTGACCCTCGCCGTGGCGGGGCCGTGGCGCCGCTCCGTCCTCGGTCCGATGACGGTGGTGGCGGGGGCGACCACGGCCGTGCTCTTCCTCGACCTGTGCTTCGGCGCGCGCCTGCAGATGAACGCCACGACGGGGTACTCCCCGATCGTGGCGGGCCGGTTCTACGGGATCGGCAACATCGCGTTCGCCACGTTCGCGACCGGGATGCTCATGGCGGTGGCGGGGGGCGCGCACGTACTCATCTCCAGGGGGTACCGGCGCACGGCGGTGGCGGTCGCCCTCGCGGTCGGGAGCGCGACCGTGCTGATCGTGGGCTGGCCCGGACTCGGCACCGACTTCGGCGGGGTGATCGCCCTCGTTCCGGGGCTGGCGGTGACCGCGATGATGATCGCGGGGGTGCGGATCACGCCCGCACGGCTGGGTGCCGCGTGTGCGACCGGGGTCGTGGTGATCGGCGCGCTGGCCTGGTCCGACCTCCAGCGCCCGCCGACCGAGCGCAGCCACTTCGGAACGTTCGCCGCTCAGGTGGTCGGCGGCGAGGCGGGGACGGTCCTGGTCCGCAAGCTGGCGGCGATGCTGGGCACCTTCGGCAACTGGCAGCTGACCCTGCTCGCGGGGTGCGCCCTGCTGTTCCTGTTCGTGGTGCTCAACCGGCCGACGAACTGGCGGATGGGGGCGCTCCAGTGTGCCTACGAGCACGCCCCCACGCTCCGGGCCGGGCTGACCGGCTCCCTCGTCACCGCCCTCGCGGGGTTCGCGGTCAACGACTCGGGAGTGGCGATCCCGGCGATCGCGCTGACGGTGGCGGTCCCGCTCACCCTGTCGGCGTGTGTGTGGGCTCTCCAGCGGGAGGATCCGGTCCCGCCCGGACCGCCGAATCCGGTGGAAGGGCTCAGCACCCACTCTTCCGGTCGCTGTGGCCGCGCATGACAGAGACCGGTTCAACACGAAGATGCGTCACTCACGTCACGAATCGGCCACGGAGCTGTGGTAGAGTCCCGGCTTGGGTGGTCCTCACCAGCACGTCTGTCGGCCACCGAACCGGGCCGTTCACGCCCGATCCGCCGCACATCACTCGTTCACGCGGCAGGAGCCCCGCACGTATCGCGTACACGGCGCGGTCTCGTGCCTCTTGTGCCGCACCCGGCGCACGGTACCGTCGTCCGTAGGTCACGGCCGCGTTCCGTGCAGCCGACACCGCACGCTTTCCCGACCGGTCCGTTCTCGAACGGGCCCGGCGGGAAAGGCGTTCCGTTCCCGGGTCCGGACCGGGGCACCAGGCAAGGAATGTGATTGAACCACCAGCTTCGCTACCGAGGTAAGGCAACGGACGCACCGAACGGCACCCGCGCCCCGGGGCGCATGCGGCCCGCCTCGCCGATCCGTCTGGTTCGGCCCGAGTACGCCGGAGTGGCAATGCCCGACCTGACCATCTCCTCCACCCTGAACGACGCCGGGCGGGTCCTGGCGCTGAACGGGGAGATCGACATGGCCACCGAGCACCGTTTCCAGGAGGCGGTGATCGATGCCCTCAGCACGCAGCCGTCCGGCCGTGTCGTGCTGGACTGCACCGACCTGGCGTTCATCGATTCCAGCGGGCTGCGCGTGCTCATTCGCGCACACAAGACCGCCCTGTCCCAGCAGGCCCTGCTCGCCGTCGCCGCCCCGGCCGACCGTGTGCGCCGGACGCTGCGCGTGACCTCGCTGGACACCCGGATCCCCGTCTTCGACTCGGTCTCGGAGGCCCTCGCCGCCCCCCGCGCCGCTTGAACGCCGGGGGGAGACCGCGGAGGGCCAGTGCTCCCGCCGCCTGGCCTCAGGCGACGGGCGAGGCGGCAGTGACGACGAACACCGGCCTCCTCGGCAGCCGAGCACCCCGGGGAAGGGCCGCCCCTCAGGCCTCCTTCGAGGAGGGGCGGCGGGCGGGCCGGCGAGGGACCGTCAAAGCAGCAGCAGCCACACTCCGAGGCAGGTCACGGCGAGGGTGACCGCTCCGAAGACCACCACCCACAGCGTTCCGGGGACACCCGTGAGCCTGGCGAGCTGGTCGGCGTCGGAGTGCGGTGAGGGCTGGCGCAGACGCTGCGACTGGAGTTCGATGACCGGGCGGATGCCTGCGAAGAGCAGGAACCAGATGAACAGGTAGGCGAACGCGGCCTGGATGTCGGGCGGGGTGAACCAACTGACGCAGAACACCACGGCACCGGTGGCCACGATCGACAGCACTCCGTAGAGGTTGCGGATCATCAGGAGCATCAGTCCGAGGACCGCGATGCTCAGCCACAGGAGCGCGGTGATGCGGTCGGCCATGAGCATCAGGATGCCCAGGAGCCCGACCACGGACGGGGAGACGTAGCCCGCGAACACGGTGAGGACCATGCCGATACCCGTGGGCTTGCCGCGGGAGACCGTCACCCCGGAGGTGTCCGAGTGCAGCCGGATCGCGGTGAGCTGGCGGCCGCTGAGCAGGGCGACCAGGGCGTGCCCGCCCTCGTGGGCGATGGTGACGACGTTGCGTGCCACGCGCCACGGAGGGCCGATGAGGACGGCCGCGAGGGCGACGGCGGCCGCGGCGACGACGATCCACTGGTCGGGTGCGGGTTGTACGGACAGGACTTCCCGCCAGACATCGCCGAAGCTGTTCTCCACCGCTGCTCCTGATTCGTCGTCCCACCGCCCCGGGTCCGCGTACCGGGCGCGCTCACGCTCAGCCGAACTCTAGGACGTATTCCACGGAAAAACACCTTGGTGCACGTTGCACGGTATCCACCGGACACTCCCCCGAGGCTCCGTTATGGGATGCGCTGACCGCGCACACACAGGGCGTGGCTGGCTGGATTCGCCTCCACGAGCGCGATGAACTGGCCAAACGGAAAGCACTGACCTACAGTCACGACTGTCAGTAGTTCATTAGATACGCACGGTAGGAATTTGCACGTGAAACGTCTCGCCGCACTCGCCCTCGTGACCATGGCGACCGGTGCCGCCGTCAGCATGGCCGCCGCCCCCGCCTCCGCCTACGACGGCTCGGACCACAAGCACTGGTGGTACCCGAAGGACCACGGGTACTACTACGAGGACTCCAGGCACGACGGCTGGTACCACCCGGACCACGGCCACCACGGCAAGGACAAGGACAAGGACTACAAGGGCCACAAGGGCAAGCACCACGGCCACGACGGCTACCACTGGTAGACGCAAACGCGGGTCCGGCCGGCCCGGGTCGGCCGGACCCCCTCTCAGTCCCGCCCGGCCCCCTCCGCCACGGCCTTGAGCCGCACCAGCGTCGCCTCGATCCCCCGCGCGTTCCTCGCCGGCATCCCGGCCAGCACGTAGTAGGCGGCCAGCCCGTGGGCATAGTCGAAGGTCTCGGTCACCCTGGTCCCGCCCCCGGGCAGCTCCTCCAGCTCGTAGCGCCAGCGGTGCGGGCCGACGTGCCGCCAGGCGATGAGGCGCCCCTCCTCGAACTCCACCACCCGGTTGGTCATCCTGTAGGGCACCCCGAACATCCGCATGTCCATACCGAACCGGGAGTCTCCCGACAGCCGCTCCGGCCCGAAGACGGGGGCGCCCACGGTGCCCGAACCGTCGAACTCCCCGTGCCGGGAGGGCGTGGCCACGAGGTCGAAGACCCGCTCGGCCGGGGCGTTCACGGTGATACTGCGCGAAACTCTGTGCTTGGCCATAGGGGAATCATGTCACCCGCGCACAGCGTGCCGCTCCACCCCCGCCAGTCCGCCGCCGCGCGCGAGGTGTACCGCCCAGAACGCGCCCTTGCGCAGGCCGAGCTGCTGGGAGACCGGTGCGCCGAGCTGGGTGAGCGCCTCCCGCATCAGGTGGGGGATGATCTCGCCGTGGGTGCACACCACGGTCGGCCGCCCCTCGGCCAGGATCGCCGCGAAGGCCTCCCGCGCCGCCTCCACGTGGAAGTCCCCGGCCTCGCCCCGGCCGTTCACGGGCACCGTGAGGGCGCGCTCGGTGCGCATCGGGGCGTCGAACTCCACGCTGTAGGGCAGCAGGGACTCGGTGCACCGCGCCGCCGCGGAGGAGACCACCCGGGCGGGACCGTAGGCGGCCAGGACCTGCGGGAGGGCGAGCGCGTCGGCGCGTCCGGTCTCGTCCAGGGGGCGGAGCAGGTCGTTGCCGTCCCAAGAACGCTTCTCCCCCGCCGACAGGTGGCGCAGGAGGATCACGGGGAAGGTGTCGGCGGGTCCGGCGCGGAAGTTGTCGAGCACCTTCACGTCATGGGCGTAGGTGAGGCGGGACAGGGCCGCCTCGACCGGGACCCACTCCACCTCGTCGACCTCGTCGTTGGGTTCGTAGTCGATCGCGCGGCCGGGCTCGGCGGGGGTGGCCGCCCACCACTCGACCTGTTTGGGCCACCCGTCCTTCAGGTAGTGCTGCGGCGGGAGCCTGCGGCCGAGAACGGGCCTGAGCCCCGTCTCCTCCCTGACCTCGCGCACGGCACCCGTGATGGGGTGCTCGCCGTTCTTGAGCTTGCCCTTGGGCAGGGTCCAGTCACCACGGTCGGGCCGCCGGATGAGGACGACCTCCGGGCCCTCGGCTCCGGTACGCCACAGGACGGTGCCGCCGGCCCGGATGGGCTCCAGGTACCCGCCCACCGCGGTGTCGCGCGGCGGGAAGGCACTGGTCACCTGGGCGGGGCCGGCCGCGTCGGGGGGCTGGGGCTGGTCCTGGGGGCTGTGCTGGTCGATGGTCTCGGACTCCTCCGTCAGTACTCCGTCGCCCGCGGGCGACGGTCACCGCGCAGGGCCTCCTGGAGGTCCACGAGCGGTTGGCCGTCGTCATCGTACCTGGCCCGTGTCCAGGTGCCGTCGGGCTCCAGCCGCCAGGCCGAGGTGCTGTCGGCCATCGCCAGGTCCACGAGTCCGACCAGGCGTCGGCACTGGTCGGGGTCGGAGATCCGGACCAGCGCCTCCACGCGCCGGTCCAGGTTGCGCGGCATGAGGTCGGCGCTGCCGATCCAGACCTGGGGACGCCACCCGTTGGCGAAGATGAAGATGCGGGAGTGCTCCAGAAAACGGCCCAGGACACTGCGGACACGGATGTTCTCGGACAGTCCGGGAACGCCCGCGCGCAGAACGCAACTGCCGCGCACCCACAGGTCGACACTCACCCCGGCACGCGAGGCCCGGTACAGGGCATCGATGATCTCCCGGTCGACCAGGGAGTTGACCTTGATGCGGATGCGGGCCGGGTCGCCCTTGAGGGCGTTCTCGATCTCCGTGGAGATCTGCTCCAGCAATCCGTCCCTCAGCGCCGAAGGGGCTACCAGAAGCCTTCTGTAGCGGGACTTGTGGGAGAATCCGGTAAGGCTGTTGAAGAGGTCGCTGACGTCCTCCCCGACCTCGGAGGAGGCACTGAACAGGCCCAGGTCCTCATAGATCCGCGCGGTCGCCGGGTTGTAGTTTCCGGTGCCCACGTGGCAGTACCGCCGGAGCAGGCCGTCGTCGTCCTGCCGGATGACCATGGAGAGCTTGCAGTGGGTCTTCAGTCCGACGACACCGTAGACGACGTGGCAGCCCGCGTCCTCCAGCTTGCGGGCCCACTGGATGTTGTTCTGCTCGTCGAAGCGGGCCTTGACCTCGACCAGGACGACGACCTCCTTGCCCGCTCGGGCCGCCTCGATGAGCGCGTCCACGATGGGCGAGTCACCGCTGGTGCGGTACAGGGTCTGCTTGATCGCCACGACCTTGGGGTCTCCCGCCGCCAGGGCCAGGAAGCGCTCGGTGGTGGTGGCGAACGACTCGTAGGGATGGTGGACGAGGATCTCGTCCTTGCGGATGGCCGCGAAGAGGTCGCCCGAGTTCAGGACTGGCGGCTCCACCGGGACCATCGGCGGGAAACTCAGTTCGGGACGGTCCACGTCGGCGATCTGGGACAGTCCGGCGAGGTTCAGCGGGCCCGGGACCCGGTAGACCTCCTCGTCGGCGGCACCGAGCTCCTCCATGAGGATGGCCAGAACCTCTTCGGAGATGGACTGCTCCACCTCCAGCCGCACCAGGGGTCCGAAACGCCGGCGCAGGAGTTCCTGTTCGAGGGACTGGACCAGGTCGTCCGTCTCGTCCTCGTCC
The DNA here is from genome assembly GCF_000515115.1 of Nocardiopsis sp. CNT312. Classification (GTDB taxonomy): domain Bacteria; phylum Actinomycetota; class Actinomycetes; order Streptosporangiales; family Streptosporangiaceae; genus Nocardiopsis. The sequence goes on along the minus strand of NZ_AZXF01000030.1, from coordinate 45,525 downwards.
ACTTCCAGGTCGGCGTTGCGGGTGACACGGAAGGCGTGGTGCTCGACGACCTCCATCCCCTCGAAGAGCTGGGGCAGGTGGGCGGCGATGATGTCCTCCACGGGGACGAAGCGCCTGCCCTCGCCCGCGGCGAGCTCGATGAACCGCGACAGGGACCCGGGAACCTTGACCCGGGCGAACATGCGCCGTTCGTCACGCGGATCGCGGACCGTGACCGCGAGGTTGAGCGAGCGACCGGAGATGTAGGGGAAGGGATGGGCCGAGTCGACGGCGAACGGTGTGACGAGCGGGTAGATGGAGCGGCGGAAGAGCCCGTGCAGGTACTCCCGCTCGGCCTCGTCGAGCTCGTCCCAGCGCACGATGCGGATCCCGACCTCGCGCAGGGCCGGGGCGACGCTCTCGTGGTAGCAGGCGGCGTGGCGGAGCATGAGTTCGCGCGTGAACTCCGAGACCCGCTCCAGGGTGGCCCGCGGCTGGTGACCGCTGGAGGAGGGCACGGCGAGGCCGGTGGCGATGCGGCGCTTGAGCCCGGCGACCCTGACCATGAAGAACTCGTCGAGGTTGCTGGAGAAGATGGCCAGGAAACGCGCCCGCTCCAGGAGCGGGACCTCCTCGTCCTCGGCGAGTTCGAGGACCCGTTGGTTGAACCGCAGCCAGCCCTCCTCGCGGTCCATGAAGCGATCCGGCGGGAGTTCCTCGGCGGTGGGTTCCACAGGCGTGGACGCTGATTCCGTGCTCACAGTTGGCAGACTCCCCCCTCGTGATGACCATCAAGTGACGCTCGGATGATGGGAAGATGACCCCCTTACAACTGCTATGCGGAGTGTGTACCCATCAGCCCCCGTACACCCGATCATCCAGTAGGGATTTTCGTACCATGTTTCCCATGGGTTAGGGGAGGGTGTATGGAAGGCGACTTCTCTCAGAACAAGGGCGACGTTACCTCTGGCCGCAGGAGGATGAGCAGGCCGCAGAGGTGGACCAGCACGTTCAGCCAGATGTTGCGGTAGCACGTCCACAGGCAGCCGTGGAAGAGGGCGACCGACCCGTAGATGCACAGCGCGAGACCGACGTCGTACACCGGGTCCGTACGGCTGAACTGGCCCACGATGTCATACGGCTGGGTGAGGGCGTAGCTCAGCGAGTAGAGGCCGGCGGTCGCGAAGATCCCACCCCACCGCCCCATGACCAGTTCCAGCCGGGTCTGCACCATGCCCCGGTAGAAGATCTCCTCGCACACCGAGATGAGCGCGAAGGCCAGGACGAGACCCAGCGCAGCGAGTGAGAGACCCGTCAGGCCATAGGCGGGCATGGCGGCGACCCCGAGCACGACGAGGAAGAACACCACCGGAATGAGGCCGAGCCAGCGCCAGGGTTCGCGCACGATCACCACGAGCAGGGCCATGGCGGAGCCCGGACCACTGACGGTGTACCCGGCACGGTCCATGAAGAGCAGCGGCAGGGCGAGCATGAACAGCAGCCGGGAGACCATCGCCGCCGACATGCGCAGGTCCGCACCGATCTCCCCCGACAGCAGCGAGAAGATCCCCGACAGCAGGACCATGAGCACGATGAACCCGCCCAGGAAGCCGAGGAGCAGGCCGAGCTCACGGCCGACGGGGTGCTCCTCCAGCGCCAGGCGGATCCTCAGGTCCAGCCCGTCCCGGTCGCCGAACCACCGGACGAGGACGAAGGCCATGACCGCCCCGACCACCTCGGCCCCCCACCCCGTCAGGAAGATGGGAAGGTCCGGGCCCAGGATCTCAGCGCGGAGGCTGGCACTGGCGAGCATCGCGAACACGACCACTGCGAAGAACACACCCGCCGAGGTGAGCCCCCAACTTCGCGTCTCGGTCACAAGAGTCCCCCCTGCCTCAGGACACCCATTCTGCCCAAGGAGAGACTAAAAGCATCCTCATGACTACGGTATGTCGTGGTTAGGGCAAGCCGAAGAGCACCAAAAGCGGCGGCCGGGGCGCGGTCCCCGCGCCCCGGCCGCCGCCCGGTCGACTATGTCAGTGGCCGTTGTCGAGCACCGAGCTGAGGAAGGCCTTGGTGCGCTCCTCCTCTGGGTCCTCGAAGATCTTCTCCGGGGTCCCCTCCTCGGCGATCCGGCCCTTGTCGAACATCAGCACGCGGTGCGAGACGTCCCTGGCGAAGGCCATCTCGTGGGTGACGCACAGCATCGTGATGTCGGTGGTCTCGGCCACCTGGCGCAGCACGTCCAGGACACCGGCCACCAGCTCCGGGTCCAGCGCGGACGTCACCTCGTCCAGGAGCAGGATGTCCGGCCGCATGGCCAGCGCACGGGCGATCGCCACGCGCTGCTGCTGCCCGCCGGACAACTGGGTGGGGTGGGCGTCGATCTTCTCCCCCAGCCCGACCAGGTCCAGCAGCTCCTCGGCCCGCGCGTTGGCCTCGTCCTTGGGCAGGCCGAGGACGTGCACGGGCGCCTCGGTGACGTTCTTGCGCACCGACATGTTCGGGAACAGGTTGAACTGCTGGAACACCATGCCGATGCTCTTGCGCTTCTCACGCAGGTAGCCCTCGCTGGCGGGTACCAGCTTGGAGCCCCGGCGCATGTGGCTGAACGGCTCACCGGCCACCTGGATGTGGCCCTCGGTGATCTTCTCCAGGGTCATGAGCAGGCGCAGGATGGTCGTCTTGCCCGAACCGCTGGGGCCGATGAGGGTGACGCGCTCGCCGGGCTCGACCGAGAAGTCGAGGTGGTCGAGGACGGTGAGGTCACCGAAGCGCTTGACCACCTTGTCGAAGACGATCTGCGGCTGGCCCTCACCCGCCTGGGGTTCTTCTGTGTCCGGGGCGTCAGACGGCGGCATAGCGTCTCTCCAGTCGTCGGATGATGATCGCGGACGGGATGCTCACCAGGAGGAAGAGGAACCCGACCATGGTGTAGGCCTCCACCACACGGAAGCTCGCGGAGCCGATCTGCTGGGCCCGGGTGAGCAGCTCGGCCACACCGATCGCGATGAGCAGCGGTGTGTCCTTGAACATGGAGATGAGGTAGTTGCCCAGGGCCGGGATGACCTTCCGGATGGCCTGGGGCAGCACGATCGCCCCCCACGTCCGGGTGGCAGGCAGGCTGAGCGCCCGCGCGGCCTCCCACTGCCCCTTCGCCACGCCTTCGATGCCCGACCGGTACACCTCGGCGGTGTAGGCCGAGTAGTGCACCCCGATGACGACGACACCCACGGTCATCCCGGAGATGTTGGGCGGGGTCAGGAAGAAGACGAAGACCAGCTGCACCACCAGGGGCGTGGTCCGGACGAACTCCATCACGACGTGCAGGACGGACCCCGCCACGGGCACGCGCCGTGCGATGGCGATCAGCAGCCCCAGGGAGAGCGCGATGAGGTAGCCCATCGCGGTCACCTGGACCGTCACCAGGAGCCCCTCCAGCAGAGTGGGCATGGAGTCGAGGGTGAATTGGAGATCCCAGGTCACTGTGCCACCCCCACCTTCGTACCGGTCTTCGGAGGCCGAAGGAGAGCGAACAGTCCCGCACCACCGGGCGGGGTCCGTCCCAGCTTCCGGTTGGCCCGCCGTTCGAGAAGGCGCATACCGAAGATCAGCACCTGCGCGATGACGTAGTAGAGGATCAGGGCACCGGAGAAGGCCACGATGGTCTCACCGGTGGCTTCACGCATCTGATCGGCGACCGCCGTCAGGTCCGTGACACCGATGAGGTAGGCCACCGCCGTGGCCTTCATGAGCTCGATGACCAGGTTGCCGAACGTCGGCAGCATCTGTGCCCAGGCCTGCGGAACCACGACCAGCCGGGTGCGCTGGAACCAGGACATGTTGAGCGCGACCGTGCCCTCGATCTGGGCCCTGGGCACAGCGTTGATCGCGGCACGGACCACCTCGGCACCGTAGGCGCCGACGTTCAGCCCGACCGCCAGGATCGCGGCGAACACATCGTTGAGCTGGAACCCGGTGGCCAGCGGAAGCGCGTAGGCCATCCAGAACATCAGCACCAGGGCGGCGATGCCCCGGAAGACCTCCACGTAGACCGTGGCCACGGCCCTGGGCAGCCCGTGCTTCATGCTGCCCAGGATGCCGAAGGCCATGGCCAGGACGAAGGCCAGGGCACAGCCGCCGATGGTGAGCTGGATGGTGACCCACGCGCCGTCGAGATAGAGCGGCAGCCGCTCGATCAAGAACTGCACGCGGTATCAGCCTTCGCAGAGTTCGGCGGTCGTGACGTCGTCGGGCAGGTCAGCCTCGGTGAAGCCCCACTCCTCGCCAATCTCCAGGAGGCGTCCGTTCTCCTTGAACTCGGCGATGACCCGGTTGACCTCCTCCACGAGCGAGGCCTCTTCCTGGCGGAAGGCCAGGCCGCCCCAGCCCTTCTCCTGCGTGCCGTCGATCTCGGGGAAGAAGGCCTCGGTGACCTCGAAGGGCCCGCCGCGGTCGAGCAGCAGATAGGTGTGGGACACGCTCAGCATGGAGACGGCGTCCACACGGCCCGCGTCCAGCAGCTCATAGCCGGTGGTCTGGTCCGGGATCAGTTCGAGCTGGTCCTCGGGGATACCGAAGTGCTCGGCGTAGCCCTGTTCCACGGAGCCGTTGAGGACCGCCAGCTTGAGGTCGGAGTTGTCCACGAACGACGTGAAGTGGGTAATGTCGTCCGGGTTGCCCTCGTTGACGAGGAAGGCCTCCGGGGAGGTGGCGGTCGGCTCGCTGAAGGCGACCTGCTGGCAGCGTTCGGGGTTGATGAACATGCCGGCGGCGATGACGTCGAACCGGCTGGCCTGCAAGCCCGGGATCAGACCGTCCCAGGCGACGGATTCGGCCTGGATCTCGGGAACGCCGAGCTCCTCGAAGACCGCCTGGGCCACGGCCGGGGACTGACCCGCCGGGTTGCCGGCGTCGTCGATGAAGCCGAAGGGGATCTCGCTGGCGAGGCCCACGGTGACGAAGCCCTGCTCGCGCAGGCGGTCCAGAGTGGACTGGCCGCCACCCTCACCGCCACCGTCACCGCCACCGTCCACCCGGCTGCAAGCGGCGAGACCGGCCACGGCGAGCCCCACACCGCCCAGTCGGAACGCGTCTCGGCGGCCCCACGTCGCACCCTGGTTGACCGCTGGTACCTGCTTCTTCACGACTGCTCCTCGTAGAACTCGGGGGAGCGGCGCCGCCTCGTCAAGCAGACGGCGACGCCGCGCGTTCGGGGGACAGGAACTCCTGCCTCTGAGGTCTCCGCGAGGGGGTGGCACACGGCACGGAGACCGGCCGCCGACAGGACTGGGCCGGCGGCACTGGTACGGGATTCTCCCTACCCAGGCCGCTTATCAGTAACTAGGCACGATTAGTCCGTTATGCACTGGTTATGGGGCCTCTACCAGCCAGTGAACGCCGAGAGAACACCGCCGTGCGCCGCCACCTGTACCGCGTGACCGTGGGTGGCTCAGGGGGTCACTGTGGGGGTTGGGCCTCGTGAAACGGATACGGGCGGGACCCCCAGGGTCCCGCCCGCACGCATGCCGCCCGGTCGTCAGGCGACCGGGGCGTCGCCCTCGGCCGGCTCCTCGACGATGAGCGGGTACACGCCGTTCTCGTCGTGCACCTCGCGCCCGGTCACCGGCGGGTTGAACACGCACAGCACACGGAAGTCCGTCTTGGGGCGGACCGTGTGCTTCTCGTGACCGTTGAGCAGGTAGAGGGTGCCCGGGGTGATGACGTGCTTCTCCCCGGTCTCATCGTTGGTGAGTTCGGCCTCACCCTCGATGCAGTGCACCAGTTCGATGTGGTTGGCGTACCACATGCTGGTCTCGGTACCCGCGTACAGCACGGTCTCGTGGAAGGAGAAGCCCACCCCCTCCTTGGCCAGGATGACCCGGCGGCTGCGCCAGTTGCCGTGCTCGACGTCGCGGTCGGTGCCGTTGACCTCGTCCAGGCTGCGAACGATCACTGATGGTCTCCTTTAACGCGCTCGTGCGCCAATCGCTTCGGTCCATTCAACACGGACAGGGCCGGTCGGCTTCCCTTCCGGGAGGGTGCCGACCGGCCCCGTGAACCCTGTGTTTCCTTCGGGGGGAGCCCCGGGGCCCACAGGACCCCGGGAGGGCCTGTCTCAGGCCGGCTGCGCCACCTTCACCGCGGCACGGACGGACTCGGCGATGATGTCGAGGCCCTGGGTGAACTCGTCCTCGGTCGTGGTGAGGGGCGGCAGGAGCTTGGCCACCTCGTCCTCGGGGCCAGAGGTCTCCAGGAGCAGGCCGCGGTCGAAGGCCTCGGCGGTGACCCGCTTGGCGACGGCGGCCTCCTCGAAGGCGATACCCCGGGCCAGGCCCCGACCCCGCACGTGCGCACCGGTCTCGGGGACCTCGTCGGCGATCTCCTGGAGACGCGCGGCCACCATCTCGCCCTTGGCCTTGGTGGCCCGGGCGAAGGAGTCGTCGCTCCAGTAGCGGTGCATCGCCTCGACGCCGGTCACCATGGCCGGGTTGAAGCCGCGGAACGTGCCGTTGTGCTCGCCCGGGCTCCACACGTCCAGCTCGCGCTTGAACAGCGTGAGGGCCATCGGCAGACCGTAGCCGCTGATGGACTTGGAGAGCGTGACGATGTCCGGGGTGATCCCGGCCTCCTCGAAGCTGAAGAAGTCGCCGGTGCGGCCGCAGCCCATCTGGATGTCGTCGACGATCATGAGGATGCCGTACTCGGTGCACAGCTCGGAGAGCCCGCGCAGCCACTCGGCGCTGGCGGCGTTGATGCCGCCCTCGCCCTGGACCGTCTCGACGATGACCGCGGCCGGCTTGTCCAGGCCACTGCCGCTGTCCTCCAGCAGGGTGCGCAACCAGAGGAAGTCCGGGGTCTTGCCGTCGAGGTAGTTGTCGAAGGGCATGGTGGCGACGTGGTCCAGCGGGACACCGGCACCGCCGCGCTTCATGGAGTTGCCGGTCACGGCCAGCGCGCCCAGGGTCATGCCGTGGAAGCCGTTGGTGAAGTTGATGATGGTCTGGCGTCCGGTGTACTTGCGGGCCAGCTTCAGCGCGGCCTCGACGGCGTTGTTGCCCGCCGGGCCGGGGAACTGGATCTTGTAGTCCAAGCCCCTGGGTTTGAGGAGGACCTCCTCGAACGTTTTCAGGAACTCGCGTTTGGCGGTGCTGTAGGCGTCGAGGCTGTGGACGATCCGATCGTCGGTGAGGTACTCGATGAGCGAGGCCTTCAACTCGGGGTTGTTGTGCCCGTAGTTGAGGGATCCGGCCCCGGCGAAGAAGTCCAGGTAGGGCTTGCCGCTCTCGTCGTAGACGTGGCTTCCGACGGCCTTGTCGAAGACGACAGGCCAGTTCCGGCAGTATCCGCGGACTTCGGACTCGAGGCGCTGGAAGGTCTCCATCGTGTGTTCCTTGGTTCCTTTCCCCAAGTTCGTGGGCTCGTGGCTTTGACGACGGGGTGGGTCAGGATCGGTCGATCCGTTGCGGATGGTCAGGCACGCTCTTGGCTCGTCCGCGGCCCGAAGGGGCCGATGCGGACGAGGTCCTCTGGTTCGTGGGGGGTCCCGCCGTCCTGCGGGAAGTGCTCCTCGGTGAAGAGCGGGCTCCATGCGATCTCGGTGTCGCGGTCCCGGGCGAACGAGGAGAACAGCGCACGTGATGCGGTGTTGTCGGGTGTAACGGTCGCTTCGAGATAACGAATTCCCTGGTCGGCGATCCGGTCACCGATGAAGTCGAGCATCCGGCGGGCCAGCCGCTGTCCGCGGTACGCGGAGTCGACGGCGACCTGCCAGAGAAAGTACGTGTCCGGGCTGTCGGGGCGCACGTGTCCGGTGACGTAGGCGGCGAGACCGCCGTCGGGATCGCGGGCGACAACGCTCGTCTTCGCGAAGTCCCTGCACCAGAGCGTGTAGGCGTACGGAGAGTTGACGTCCATCCCCGCCTGGCCCGCCAGCCGCCACATGCGCGGCCCGTCCTCCAGGGACGGCTGCGCCAGGCGCACGTCCCCGCGGCCCGCGGCCCCTGTGGCCCCAGAGCCGTTGGCCCCGCCGTCGGTCCGGTCGCGTGCTTGGAGGTTCGTCTGTAGATGTGGCACGTCGAATGAACTTAGCAACCGAACACCAAGAATGATTCAGGCAGATTCCGCCCACATGTTTGACCAGATCAGCAGCGGGTAGGACCCGTTTATTTAGCAGCGCAACAACGACCTGGCCAGAGCCCTCGCGGGGGGCCTTCGGTGTGCGGCTCCCACCGTGAGTGCCCTGTCCATCAGGGGATTTCGCCTTTCGCGCGCGGGCCGACCACGGTGGGTCGCCGCGCGGTTCGGCGCGTGCGGCGGATCGCGCTCAGGGTCAAACATAGAGCCTTCAGGGGCATTATTAACAGTGCATTAAGTCACATCAATTCGGTGGAAAGCTCGCGACATAACGCTTCACGCGCGTGAGACACATCGCAAAGACACCGCACCGAAGCGCACGGAACCGCTTCTGGGCAGGCACTTCCGAACCGAAGCCCGCACCCCCTCGGCGCAGACCCCGCACGGCGACGGCATCCGGGAAGACGCCCTCCGCCCCGCCCGCGCTCCTCGGGGCCTTGATGGATCTGTGCTTTTCCAGCAGACTCCATGTAGTACTACAAGAGGTCGTACTACACTTGGTCGCATCGCTTCGCCCCAGACCCGGGAGCGAGGCGCCCGGAAACCGTGGTGAGGCCGAGGCCCCTCCCGCCGTGGGACCCACGGCGGGGGACACCGACCACGGATCTCAGCCACGGATCGGAGGCTCACGTGAACCGCCTGTACCACGAGAGCGAGGACTGGGTCGTCCAGGGACGCTGCCGCTCCTACGACCCGGAGCTCTTCTTCCCGGTCAGCAGCACCGGAATCGGACGCGCCGACACCGAGCAGGCTCTCACCGTCTGCCGCAGTTGCCCTGTTCGCCAAGAGTGCCTGCGGTGGGCGCTGCGAGTCGGCGAGGCCCACGGCGTCTGGGGGGGGACCACCCCGGAGGAGCGCCGCTACATGCGGCGCGCCGTCCTGGCCCCCGCCTCGTAAGGCGTCGGCACGGGCCGTCGGGCGCGAGGGGGACCGCACCCGACGGCCCGCGCCGGGCGGCTCACGCGCTTCTCACCGTCAGCCGGGTGTGAGCCCCCTCCTTGCGGCCCCACCTGCCAGGTCCTAGGTTCGGTCACGTGCGCCCCGCCCACGGCACCCTCCGACTCACCCGCACCGCACTCCTGGCCGGTGCGTGCACATGGCTGTCCTGGACGGGGCACAACCTGTCGTCCGCCACCCCCGCACCCGCGGCCGGTCTCGTCCTGGCCACCGTGCTCCTCGTTCCGGTGCTGTGGCACTTCACCAAGGTGATGCGCGGCTTCACCGACATCTTCGCGGTCCTGGCCTGCGCCCAGCTCGGCCTCCACGCCGTCCTCCAGGGCACCGGCGGGCCGACGCCCTCCTTCGGGGCGGAACACAGCGGGCACGGCCTCCTCGCGCACCTCGTCGAGCTGGGCCTGGCCCCGGGCATGCTCCTAGCCCACCTGTGGGCGGCGCTGCTCGCAGCCGCTCTGCTCGCCCACGGCGAGTCCGCCCTGTGGCGGCTCACGGCCCTGCTGTCCCGGGCCCTGCCACCGCTGCTGCTCGTACGCACACCTCCCGGCCCTGCGACGACCGCGCCTCCGGCGCCCCCGGCCGCCGTTCCCACCGCGTCCGCCGCGCCGTCCGCGCACGGCCCGCGCGCGCCCCCGGGTTCTCCGCGCGTCCCAGCCTGAGAACACCCCGGAACGGAAAGAAGCCCGCATGTCATCCGAGACCACCCGCACACCACTGCGCCGCCCCACCGCGACGGCGACGGCCGCAGCGGCCGTCCTGGCGCTGGCCATGGCCCCCTCCCCCGCCCTGGCCCACGACGCACTCATCGACTCCTCGCCCGGGGACGGGGCGACCCTGGACGCGGTCCCCGAGGAGGTCGTCCTCACCTTCAACAACGAACCGCTGGCGAACGGCAGCGCGAGCACGGTCGTCGTCACCGGTCCGGACGAGCGGACCTACACCGGTGAGGCGCCCCTCGACTTCGACGGCACCGACGTCACGGCGGAACTGCTTCCCCTGGACCAGGCGGGCGACTACACCGTCGCCTTCCGCATCGTCTCCTCGGACGGCCACCCCATCCAGGACACACTGGAGTTCACACTGACCGAGGAGGCCGTCACGACCGCCGCGGAGGAGGTGCCGGCCGAGACCGACGGGCAGGAGACGGCCGTCGCTGAGGAAACCAGCGAGGAGGCCGCCCCGGAGACGCCCGCGGTCGAAGCCGACGAGCAGGCCGTGAGCGGGGCGGAAGAGGGGACGGGCGGCAAAACGCTGCTCCTCGTCCTGGGCGCCGTCCTCGTCCTGTTCCTCGTCCTCTCCATGATCGTTCTCGTGCGTGCACGCCTGCGCGGGATCGAAGCCGCGAAGGGCGACGAGTAACGGCGGCGAACGGTGACAGGGGTGGTGCGTCGGCCTCGGTCGACGCACCACCCCTGTGCTCTGTCCACGGGCCCCGGAGGGCTCACAGCCGACGTGCGAGCAGAATGCTGATGTTGTCCTTGCCCCCGGCCTCCATCGCGGCCTGCCAGAGGGCGTGCACGGCCGCCTCGTCGCTGCCGGCCTCGCCGATCATCCGCTCCATCTCCTCGGGCAGGACCAGGTCGGACAGGCCGTCGCTGCACATGAGCCAGGCGCTGGGGTCGGAGTCGTCGTCGCGTCCCACGTGGGGGACCATCACGCCGCCCGCGCTGCCGCCCAGGGACTGGGTGATGAAGTTCGTGGTGACCGGTCGGCCGTCCTCGGAGGGCGGCAGCGCCGGGGAGTCGTCCTCGGAGAGCTGGCGCAGGCGGCCCCGCTCCAGGCGGTAGGTCCGCGAGTCTCCGACGTTGAACCAGAAGTTGCCGTCGCTGTTGAGCAGGACACCGGCGACCGTGGTCCCCATACCGGAGAATTCGCTGTGCTGGGTGGCGTGGTCCTTGATCTCCTCGTCGATGTTGCTGAGCAACTGGGCGATCTCCTCGGGCCCCTTCAGCCGGGGGCCCATCTCCGCCATGCGGTGCACCGCGTGCTCTGAGGCGATCTCCCCCGCGGCCTGGCCGCCGATACCGTCGGCGACCGCGAGGATGACCGGCTCGCTCACCGGGAGTACACAGCGCACAGGCGAGGTCATGTTCGCGCTGGCCACGGTGAGCGCGCCCATGACGACCGAGTCCTCGTTGGCGGGACGGACAGCGCCCCGGTGTGTGAGAGCCGTGACGATGACTTCCCCACCAGCGACACCCATACGCCCTTCCTCCCGTTCCTTCGGCCGCGGCCGGTCGCCCGGCGTACGCCGCCGAACCTTACCCGAGTCCCGTGCCACGCGCGGATTCTGTAACCGTACCGCCGGAATAGCAGCGGGGGCGGTCAAAATCCGCGTACATCATTGCGGAAAACAACCGGATGCGCAGCGCCCGCCCGGGGCACCACCGCCGAAAGTGTCGCAGTCGACGCACCCGGGGACGGGCCCGGTGCGGTCCCGCTCTGACAGTAGCGGTGCTTCCGGAGGCACCTCAGCAGGGTTCCAACAACACGGGTCGCCACCGGGAACAGGAGACTTCCACCAGGTTACGGTCGATCCCGAAGCTCCCTTCCGCCCAGGCGAAGACCGGCTGACACGTTGTGGCTCCCTGCACCGTCTGGCAGAATGGGGCCCGTTGGGTGTCTAAGACGCAGACACACACGACCCGCGCCCCGAGCGCCGAACCGAACACGGGTTCGCCCGGAGGCACACTTCCTTCCCTGACGGTCGTTTGGTGTGGTCATTGGTGCGTCTTCCCTCTCTTCCCCTCCCCTCTCCGCGACACGTGTCCCATGTGCGCGTCCGCACCGGGGCGCCCCCTCCAGCCGTGTTGACGGCCGCACCCCCTCCCCGGGACGTCGACCTTCCGACAGAGCCCCTTCGTGCCCGCCCACGACGGACACGCCTCCTCCGTGTCCAAGGAGTCCAGCCCAGTGAAGATCGCCATGGTCGCCGAACACGCCAACCCCCTCCCCGCCCACCGCGGTGAGCCGTCCTGTCCCGCGAGCCTGCACGCCTGCGCCCTGTCCCGGCAGTTGGCCAAACGCGGCCACAAGGTGACGGTCTACTCGCGCCGCAGCGACCCCGAGCAGCCCGAGGGCCGCACCCGAATGGCCCGCGGAGTGTCCGTGGTCTACCTCGACGCCGGCCCCTCGCGCCCCCTCGGCCGCGACGAACACACCGAGCACACCGGGGCCTTCGGAAGCGCCCTCGCCAACGCCCTCGACGAGGACGCCCCCGACCTGCTGCACGCCGTGGACTGGACCAGCGGTCTGGCCGCCCTGCACGCACGGGCCCACAGCGGTAAGGACCTGGGCTCCGCCCCGGTCATCCAGACGTTCCACTCCGTCAACGCCAGCGAACAGCGCTCGGGGCTCCCGGAACGGCCCGAGCGCACCCGCATGGAGACGGTCCTCGCCGCGCGCGCCGACCATGTCCTGGTCAACTCCACCGACCAGAAGGGGGAACTGGCACGGCTCGGCGTGCCCCGCTACCAGGTGAGCGTGGTCCCCTTCGGGGTGGACACCGACCACTTCAGCGTCGAGGGCAGCGCCTCCACCGAGCACTGGCAGCGCCGACGCGAGGAGAGCCCCCGACTGGTCTCGGTCACCTCCCTCACCGAACCCGGCGGCGCCGGGCGGCTGGTGGAGGCGATGACCCGCCTGCCCGAGGCCGAACTGCTCATCGTGTCCACGTCCCAGAACCGCGACGTGGCCGTCGACGAGGACGCGCGCGGGATCGAACTCCTCGCCAAGGAGGCGGGAGTGGACGACCGCGTCCACCTGACCGGCCCCGTGGACCGCAAGGAACTGCCCCGTCTGCTGCGCTCGGCGGACGTGTACGTCTCCGCGGCCTCCTACGACCCCTTCGGCGGGGCCGTCGTCGAGGCGATGGCCTGTGGTCTTCCCGTGGTGGCCACCGCCACCGGTGCGGTCCCCGGCGCGGTGCTGCACCGCACCAGCGGTGTGCTGATGCGGTTCGGTAGGCCCGACGAGGTCGCCCGGGCCGTCCGCTCCGTGCTCAACACCCCGACGATGAGCTCGGCGTTCGGGATCGCCGCCGCGGACCGGGCCCGGTCGCGCTTCACCTGGCAGCGGATCGCGGTGGAGACGGAGCTGGCCTACCAGCGCTCCCTGCCCCAGCAGCCGGAGCAGGAGGACTCCGACGAGGACGACGCGGACCTCTCCCTCCTCTCCGCGGCCGCGCACCCGCAGCGGTGACCTTCGAGCACCAGGGCCTGCTCTTCCACCGCGAGGAGCGGCTGCACGAGGTGGTCGGGCCATGGCTGCGCTCGGCTGTGTCCGGGGGCGCCCACACAGTGCTCGTCGTCGGCGGGCACCGCTCCGAGGCGTTGACCGCGGCCCTGACCGGTGCCGAGCGGTCCCGGGTGCACGTCACTGAGCGCTCCCGGGTCTTCTCCGCTCCGGGGCGGACCCTCGCCCTGCTGCACCGGCTCGCGCTGTCCCACGCCCCCGGCCCCGTGGCCGTGGTCGCCGAACCGCCGCTGGCCGAGGCTCCGGCACTGGAGCGCCGCGAGTGGCACCGGCTGGAGTCGGTGCTGGACACCGCACTGTCCTCACTACCGGTGCGGATGCTGTGCGTGCACGAGGCCGCTGGGCTGCCCTCCGGAGCGCGGGCGGCGGTACGTGCCACGCACCCCGTGCTGGCGGCACCGGGCGGTTCTCGGTCCAACCCCGGATACCTGGGGAGAGCCGCGTTCGGGGCCCTGCCGGACGCCCCGGAGCCGCTGCCCGTCACCGGGCCCGTCCACGTGCGGGAGATCGGCGGCCCGCTGCCGGTCCTGCGCCGGGAGCTCACCGGGCTCGGAAGGGCGCTGTCCTGGCCGGAGGAACGGGTCGACAACCTCGTGACGGGGGTCAACGAACTGGCCGCCAACGTCTTGGAGCACGGCGCGGGCAAGGGCACCGTGACCCTGTGGCGCGGGCCGGGGCGGTGGGTGTGCGACGTGTTCGACGAGGAGGGCGGCCTCGACGACCCGCTGGCGGGCTACTGTCCGGGCGACGGGGTGCGCTCCCGCGGGTACGGGCTCTGGATCGCCCGTCAGACCTGCGACTTCATGGAGATCTGCGGCGGCCGCACCGGATCCCTGGTGCGGCTGCACCTCCTCGACCGCCTCAGCGGCCCAGCGATCGCACGGCCGCGGCGGTGCTTTCGGCAATCGGGATGACCTGGTCGATCCCCGCGATCACGAACAGTCTGTGGACCTGCCGCTGCGGCTCGGCGACCACTAGGCCCACGCCCAGGTCCCGAGCCTGCCGGTAGGCGGCGACGAGAACACCGATGCACCGGGAGTCCAGGAAGCCGACCCCGGCCAGGTCGATCACCAGCCCGCGGGGCGGCTCCTCCCCGAAGAGACGTTCGAGCGCGTCCGCCAGCGCCGGAGAGGTCGCCGCGTCCAGTTCCCCTTCGAGGGCGACCACAGCGACACCGTCCTCGCGGCGTGTCGAGATGTCTGACGTCACTCCGGGTTCTCCTTGTTCTCTCCAGGCCCGGCGCTCGGCTCCGGCCCGCCCGCCGCTTTCGGGCCGCCCCCGGGGGAGACCCGCTTCCGCGGAAGCGGTGCCCGGGCGCGCCGAGGCGCCCCCGAAGCCTCATCATGACGGCTTTCGGTCACGCGGTGGACTCATCCCGCGGCCGTTGCCGCCGTGTTCACCTCCCGCTTCCCGCGGGCGGTGCTCCTGTCCCCGGGGGACGGAGTTCTCCCGAACGAGGTCTCCCGCCACGTCCACGACCTTCTTGCGGTTGCGCTGGGCCACCTCGCGCAGAGCCACGAAGGCGGCATCGGCGTCACAGCCCCGCGCGTGCATGATGATGCCCTTGGCCTGGTCGATCACCGTACGCGCCGACATCGCCCTGCGCATGTGCGCGGTCTCCCGGGCGATGTCGGCGCGTCGGCCGACGCTGTGCAGGGCGGCCGCCGCGTGCTCGGCGAGCAGGGCCGCGAGCGGGACGACCACCTCCTCGTCGAAGGCGTCGGCGCGGCCGGAGTGCACCCCGAAGGTGATGACCCGGTCGCCGTGCCCCTCGCCACCGCTGACGAGGCTGGGCTGGGTGACCGAGGAGCGGTCCCCGCACTGCACGGCCATGCTGGTGTACCGGGGCCAGCGGTGCTCCCTGAGGACGTCGCCGACCCGGACCTGGCGCATCTCGCGTACGGCCTCCACCGTGGGCCCCTGGTCGCTGGTGTACTGGTACTCGAAGGCCTCGGCGAGGTCGGCGTGGGAGGCGCCGTAGTCGGTGACCACGTGCCGCGCCGAGCCGTCGGGGCCCACGACCTCCCGCCAGACGACGACCAGGGCAGCCGAGCAGCCGGGCACCCCCAGGGCGGCGGCCCGGCTCATCTGGTCCAGGGCCCGGTCGAGTGTGGCGTTCTCGGCCTGTCCCAGCGCCCCGACGTCACGGGCCAGGCGCTCGATCCACACCCTCCCACCTCACTTCCGCGGTTCGGAGGCCTCTCACCACCGTAACGCGGTCGCCACGCCGGATCCCACATCCGCTAGCGTCGACACGAGACCCGCGTCGGTGCCACGCTCCGACGCCCACCCGACGGACGAACGACCGGAGACCTGAGCGTGTCGGATAACCTCGCCGGACTGCGGAGGGAGATCACCGCTCTGGGAGAGCGTGTGGAGGCCCTCGGCAGCACGCACTCCATGTACCCCGACGACGCCCGGAGCACCGCTGAGGCGGCCCTGGCCGAGCTGGAGTACGCCGAGCGGCTGCTGGGGCGTGCGGACGAACTGCTCGAACGGTCCCGGCCGGAGCGGCCCGGTCCCCGCCGTCCCGGGGACGACGGGGACCGGACGCTGCTGCGGGCGATGTTCGCGGAACTGAGCGTCCCCGTGGTGCTGCTCGACCACGACGGCCACATACGGCGGATCAACAACGCGGGCGCCGCACGGCTGGGCAGCGCGCCCGGATACCTCACGGGCAAGCCGTTCGCGCACTTCGTCGATCTGCGCAAACGTGCGGCGCTGCGGTCGTGGCTGGCGTCCGTGCTGCGCGGCGATGGCACCGCCTCGCTGGAGTCGCGGATGGCCCAGCGCGGCTGGGCGGAGGACGTGCACCTGACGCTGACCCGCCTGGAGCTGCCCACCGAGGCGCACCCCCTGGTGCTGGTGGCGATGTCGCCGCCCGTGGACGGAGCCGAGGAGGAGGGGCCCGCCCCGCTGGAGCCGGAGGTGGAGGACCAGGTGGTGGTCCTGGCCGCCCGGCGGCTGGACGTGCTGACCCGCATGACCCGTCTGCTGCTGCGCAGTGCCGGACCGGGCGGGAGGGGGGAGCCGCTGCCGCTGGCCGACGTGGCCGAACTGCTGGCGGACTCCTACGCCGACTGGGTGCTCGTGGACGTGTGCGACCTTCCCGAGGGGCCGCGGGCGGCGCGCAGGGCCGCCGTGGCGGGCCCGTCGGGCGGCCCGGGCGATCCGAAGCGGGAGGTGGAGCAGGCCGACCCCGGCGCCTCCGCCATCCCCGGCGACGTGCTCAAGGGCGGGAAGTCGCTGCTGTTCCCGCTGATCGAGGACGCGGACGGGCTCGGCCGCACCGCGTCCGGCGCCCCGCTGCTGACCCTGCTGGGCGCGGGTTCGCTGCTGTCGGTGCCCCTGAGCGGTACCCGGGGGGTGCGCGGCGCGCTGACACTGATCCGGCGCAGCAACCGGAGCAGTTTCCGCCTGGCCGACCTCGGCCTCATCGAGGAGATCGGGGAGCACGTCGGTTTGGCGCTCCCCCCGCGCTCCTCCTCCCAGACACCGCTCCGTACCGTCCGGCGCAGAGGCGACCGGCGGAGCGGAGACTAGACGGGTCCGTGGATCGTGTCCACGAGCGCGGACAGGCGCCCCACGGAGCGGTCCATCCTGCGCACGCCCTCCACCAGTTCCTGGTCGACGTCCTGGTCGCGGTCGACGATGTGCGCGCGAAGCTGGGCGAGGTCGCTCTGCACCTGGCGAGCGTGCCGTGCGATGCGTTCCACGAGGACCTTCCCGGGCTCCCCGGTCTGCTGCGCGAGGTCGCGCTGGAGGGTGCGGGCCTGCTCGCGCATCCGCTCCCGGAGCTGGTGGAGTTCGACGAACACCTCGACCTTGGAGCGCAGCACCCAGGGGTCGAACGGTTTGAGGAGGAAGTCGACCGCGCGGGAGGCGTAGCCGCGGAAGACCTGGTGCCGGTCGAACTCCTGAGCGGTCAGGAAGATGATCGGCACGTCCTTGGTCTTCTCGCGCTGCTTGATGTGCGCGGCCGTCTCGAACCCGTCCATACCCGGCATGACCACGTCGAGCAGGATCACCGCGAAGTCGGTCCCCAGAAGGTGTTTGAGCGCCTCCTCACCGGAACTGGCCCGGACCAGGTTCTGGTCGAGGGAGGTGAGGGCCGCCTCCAGCGCGATCAGGTTCTCTTCTCGGTCGTCCACGAGAAGGATGTTGGCCTTCTGGGTCACGATGAACTACTCCACGTCCTCGTTCGGGCCGGACTGGGCGGAGGCGTCGGCGTCCGTGCGGCCACGGCCCCCGGTCTCGCCCGCGTCCTGGGCGCTCGCCCCGGCGATGGTCTCCTCCCGACCGGCGGTCAGCCAGCGGAGCATGACGTCGAGCAAGTGGTCCAGGTCCACCGGTTTGGTGACGTAGTCGGTGGCTCCGGACGCCAGGCTGCGTTCCCGGTCCCCCTGCATCGCCTTGGCGGTGAGGGAGATGATCGGCAGGGCGGCGAACTGCGGCATGTCCCGGATCGCGCGCGTCGTCGCGTTGCCGTCCAGTTCGGGCATCATCACGTCCATCAGGACGAGCGCGATGTCCTCGTTGGCCTCCAGCATGGCGATGCCCGAGTGCCCGTTGTCCGCGTACAGCACCTCCAGCCCCTGGGCCTCCAGCGCGCTGGTGAGGGCGAAGACGTTGCGTACGTCGTCGTCGACGATGAGCACCCGCCGACCGTTGAGGACGGCGCTGCGCTCGGGGTCGGTCCGGGCCTCGGCGGCTTCCTGTCCGACATCGGTCCCCTCCTCGTCGGCGAGTTCGACGGCTCTGAGCACCGGCACGCTCGGCAGCGGTTCGCCGCCGAGGTCGGTGAGCGCGGCGACGGCCGCGTCGAAGTCCTCGTCGGGGATGGCTCCGCGGCCGTCCTCGTCGAACGCGTCGCCGTAGGCGGCCTCCCGTCTCCTGGCGGCCTCCAGCATCGGCAGCGAGTCCACCCCGGTGATCTCCTCGGTACGGCTCGCGGCGTCCTCGGGCAGGCGCACGGGCAGCAGCAGGGTGAAGGTGGACCCCTGGTTGACCACGCTCTGCACCCGGATCTCACCGCCCAGGAGGCGGGCGAAGTTGCGGCTGATGGACAGCCCCAGGCCGGTGCCGCCGAACCGCCGCGACGTGCCCCCGTCGCCCTGGTGAAAGGCCTCGAAGATCACCTGGAGCTTGTCCTGGGCGATCCCGATGCCGGTGTCGGCGACAGTGAACGCGATGACCTCTTCGTTCTCGGAGAACATGTCGAGGTCGGCCTCGTCGAGGGCCCAGGCGGGCTCGATGAGCAGCCGCACCTCGCCCTGCGGTGTGAACTTCACCGCATTGGAGAGCAGGTTGCGCAGGATCTGCTGGAGCCGCTGCTCGTCCGTCCACAGGGTGCCGGGGATGTCGGGGGAGACGTCGACCGCAAAGGCGAGCCCCTGTTCTCCGGTGACCGGGCGGAAGGTGGCCTCGAC
Source organism: Nocardiopsis sp. CNT312 (assembly GCF_000515115.1). Classification (GTDB taxonomy): domain Bacteria; phylum Actinomycetota; class Actinomycetes; order Streptosporangiales; family Streptosporangiaceae; genus Nocardiopsis. The sequence continues at coordinate 26,773 of NZ_AZXF01000030.1, read as the reverse complement.
GTAGTCGACGAGCTGGGCGATGGACACATCGCTGGGCTGCACCTCGGCGCGGCCGGCCTCCACCTTGGACAGGTCGAGGATCTCGTCGATGAGCAGGAGCAGGTCGCTGCCGGCCTTGTGGATGGTCTGGGCGAACTCGACCTGCTTGGGCGAGAGGTTCTCTTCGCCGTTGTCGGCCAGGAGCCGGGCCAGGATCAGCAGGCTGTTGAGCGGTGTGCGCAGCTCGTGCGACATGTTCGCCAGGAACTCCGACTTGTACTTTGAGGAGACCTGGAGCTGGTGGGCACGCTCCTCCAGGGCGTCCCTGGAGCGCTGGATCTGCTGGTTCTGGAGTTCGATGGCGCGGTTCTGGTTGGCCAACTGGGTGGCCTTCTGCCGGAGCTCGGCGTTCTTGCCGCGCAGCTCCTCCTGCTGGCGCTGGAGCTCGTTGGACCGTTCCCGCAACTGGCCGGCGAGCTGCTCGGACTGTTCGAGCAGGTACTCCGTCTGGTTGTTGGCCAGGATGGTGTTGATCGTGGTCCCGATCAGGGAGCCGAGCTGGCGCAGGAAGTTCTTGTGGATCTCGCGGAACTCGGTGTAGGCGGCGAACTCCAGGACGCCCAGCGAGCGCTCCTCGGAGACGATCGGCAGGATGTACAGGTACCCGGGCTCGGCCTCCCCCAGCCCCGACCGCACGTTGACGTAGCCCGAGGGGAGGTTGCCGACCTGCTGCTCGACCTGCTGTTCCAGTGCCTCGCCCGCCAGGCCGACCCCCTTGCGGACCCGGCGTCTGGGCTCGTCGGGGGTGCAGCCAAAGCCCGCGTAGAGCCGGAAGACGTCCTCGTCCCCCTGGTCCTCGGGCAGGTAGCAGGCGCCGTGCTGGGCCTTCACCAGCGGGGTCACCTCGGTCATGATCAGGCGTGCCAGCTCGTGCAGGTCCCGGTGGCCCTGGATGTGGCCGGAGATGCGGTTGAGGTTGGACTTGAGCCAGTCGGCGTCGCGCTGCGTCTCCGTGGTCTCGCGCAGATTCGACACCATCAGGTTGATGTTGGCCTTGAGCTCCTCCATCTCGCCTCGGGTGTCGACCTGGATGTTGCGGGTCAGGTCGCCCTTGGCCACGGCGTTGGCGACCTCGGCGATCGCACGCACCTGGGTGGTGAGGTTCCCGGCCAGGCCGTTCACACTGTCGGTGAGCTGGCGCCACGTACCCGAGACTCCCTCGACTCGGGCCTGGCCGCCCAACTGGCCCCGGCTTCCCACCTCGTGGGCCACGCGCGTGACCTCGCTGGCGAAGGAGTCCAGCTGGTCGACCATCGTGTTCACGGTGGTCTTGAGTTCCAGGATCTCGCCCTGGGCGTTGACATCGATCTTCTTCGTGAGGTCGCCGGCGGCCACCGCGGTCGTGACCTCGGAGATGTTGCGCACCTGCGTGGTGAGGTTGTGCGACATCGAGTTGACGTTCTCCGTCAGGTCCTTCCAGATGCCCGACACGCCCTTGACGTTGGCCCGGCCGCCGAGCTTGCCCTCCGTACCCACCTCGCGCGCCACCCGGGTCACCTCGTCGGCGAAGGCGGAGAGCTGGTCGACCATCACGTTGATGGTCTCCTTCAGCTCCAGGATCTCGCCCTTGGCGTTGACCGTGACCTTCTTGGTCAGGTCGCCGGCGGCCACCGCGCGCGTGACCATGGAGATCTGCCGCACCTGGTAGGTGAGGTTGTTGGCCATGGAGTTGACGTTGTCGGTCAGGTCCTTCCAGACCCCGGAGATGTCGCGCACGTGGGCCTGGCCGGCCAGCTTGCCCTCGGTGCCCACCTCGCGCGCCACACGCGTGACCTCGCCGGCGAAGGAGTCCAGCTGGTCGACCATCGTGTTGATGGTGTCCTTGAGGTCGAGCATCTCGCCCTGGGCGTCCACGGTGATCTTCTTGCTCAGGTCACCCTCGGCGACGGCGGTGGTCACCTGCGAGATGTTGCGGACCTGGTAGGTGAGGCTGTTGGCCATGGAGTTGACGTTGTCGGTCAGGTCCTTCCAGATGCCCGACACGCCCTTGACGTTGGCCCGGCCGCCGAGCTTGCCCTCGGTGCCCACCTCACGGGCCACCCGGGTCACCTCGTCGGCGAAGGAGTCCAGCTGGTCGACCATCGTGTTCACGGTGTTCTTCAGGGCCAGCATCTCGCCCTGGACGTCCACCTCGACCTTGCGGGTGAGGTCGCCCCGGGCGACCGCCGTCGTCACCTGGGAGATGTCCCGCACCTGGTTGGTGAGGTTGTCCGCCATGGAGTTGACGTTCTCCGTCAAATCCTTCCAGGTGCCCTGGACCCCGCGCACGTTGGCGCGGCCGCCGAGCTTGCCCTCGGTGCCCACCTCGCGCGCCACCCGGGTGACCTCGTCGGCGAACGTGGACAACTGGTCCACCATCGTGTTCACGGTGTCCTTGAGGTCGAGCATCTCGCCCTGGACGTCGATGGTGATCTTCTTGGTCAGGTCGCCCCGGGCGACCGCCGTCGTCACCTGGGAGATGTCCCGCACCTGGTTGGTGAGGCGGGAGGCCATCTGGTTGACCGACTCGGTCACCTCGCGCCAGGTGCCCGAGACCCCCTGGACCCTGGCCTGGCCGCCGAGCTTGCCCTCCGTGCCCACCTCGCGCGCCACCCGGGTCACCTGCTCGGTGAAGTCGCTCATCTGCCCGGCCATCCGGTTCACGGTGGTGGCCAGGCGCAGCAGGTCGCCCTTGAGTTCGCCGCTGCGCCCCTCGGTGGAGGCGCGGCGGCTGAGCTCGCCCTCGGCGACGGAGTCGAGGACCCCGGCGACGTCGGTCACCGGTTCAGCGACCTCGTCGAGCAGGTCGTTGAGCGCTCGGGCGCTCTCGCCCCAGGCACCGCGGGAGGGGTTGACCGCGACCCGCTCGTGCAGCCGCCCCTCGTTGCGGACGACGTCGCCGACGCGCTGCAACTCGCTGCTGAGCTGCTCGCTGTGGTCGACCACCTCGTTGAAGACCGAGACGATCTCCCGGATCCTGCCGTTGCCGCGTGCGCGCAGACGCACGCTGAAGTCGCCGTCCCGCATGCGGTACAGGGCACTGAGGATCTCGTCGAGTTGTTCCTCGGCCAGTTCCCTCGTCGCCTCCGGCATCGAACTCTCCAACCTGGTGTGGTCCACCACGGCCCCGTGCGCGCGTCCACGAAACGGATGTGTCGGTCACTTACACTAACCGGCTCCGGCCCCCGCACAGTCGGGTTCGACGCAATTCGCTGGGGACGGGCCGCCCGTGCCCTGCCGCGGGGACCCTCCAGTCCCCCCGGCCCGCGTATCGTGGCACTAGCGGCCCTTTCCACCGCCGCCCACGCCCAGCGACGAAGGACACCCCGGTCTTGTCTGCACCAGACGACACGTCCAAGGCCACCCGGCACGTGTTCCCGCCCGCCCCGGAAAGCGCGGCGGCGGCTCGGGAGTTCGTCCACGCGCGCCTGTTGGCCTGGGGGGTGCGGGAGCCGCTCGACGACGTGGTCCTGCTCGTCAGCGAACTGGTCACCAACGCCGTGATCCATGCCCGTTCGCCGCTGGAGGTCGCCCTCCGCCGGGCGGACGGCCAGATCGAGGTGATGGTGACCGACGCGGTGCCCCGCGGCACCGTTCCGCAGGCGGGCCCCCTGCGGGTGGACGCCTCCGCTCCCCCGGACAACTCCCGCGGCGGCGGCCTCGGCCTGGCCCTGGCCTCGGCCATCGCCTCCAGCTGGGGCGTGAGCTACGGGCACGAGGACAAGGCGGTGTGGTTCCGCGTCCCGGACGGCCCCCGCGGCTCCGCGCCGGGCCGCGCCTCCCTGGAGTCCCCGCCGACCCGCCGGGCCCCGGAGCGTCCCGCCCGCCCCAGCACGTGGTCGTCGCTGGATACCGCCCTGAGGTCGCGGCTGAGCCTGCCGCAACTGCTGGAGCGGACCGTGGAGACCGCGGCCGTCGCCCTGGGCGGGGACGCGGCCTACATCACCCTGGCCACCTCGGACGAGACCATGTGGGAGGTGCGCTGCGCGGTCGGTCTGACCCACGGCGGGCCCTGGCGCCCGCTGCGGGTGCGCACCGAGGAGACCTTCCCGTCGGCGGCGCCGGAACCGGGCCCGGTGATCAACGACGATCTGATGATCGCGCGCGCCCACCGGGGCCGGCTCTCCCGTGCCGGGATGCGCTCCCTGGTGACCGCTCCGCTCATCGTGGACGGCCGGGTGACGGGGCTGCTGGGCGTGGCCTCCAAACGCACCCGGCACTTTGGCCCTACGTCTTCGCAGCGCCTCCAGGACGGCGCGGACCGCATCGCGCTGCCCGTGGAGCGCGCCCGGCTGGCCGAGGTGGAGCGGGGCCGCAGGGCCTCGCTCAGCTTCCTCGCGGAGGCGAGCGACCTGCTGGCAGGAACCCTGGACGAGCGCATGACCGGTGCGCTGGCCGCACAACTCATCACCTCGCGCCTGGGACGATGGTGCGCCATCCACACCACCAACGAACTGGGCGCTTTCCAGTTGGCGCACGTGGCGCACGGCGACGAGAAGCTCAACGACATCCTCCGCGGCCTGCTGTCGGACGTGCACCCGCGCGAGCAGCTCAACCCGACCCCCCTGTGGACCCCGGCGGAGCTGTCCAAGGAGGGGCTGGGCGAGGAGCTCGTCCGCGAACTCGCCCACGGACCAGCCATCAGCGTGCCGCTGGTCGCGCACGGCCGTGTCCTGGGGTGGATGACGGTCGGCAAGCACGAGTCGGAGGACTTCACCCGTGACGAGGTCGACGTGACCGACGACCTGAGCAGCCGGGTGGCCTCGGCGATGGAGAGCGCCCGGCTGCACGAGCGACAGGCCGCGATGAGCGACGCCCTCCAGCGCAGCCTCCTGCCCGCGAAGGAGAAGGAGCCGGTGATCCCCGGCGTGGACCACGCGGTGTTCTACCGGCCGGCGGACGAGAAGAACGTGGTCGGCGGCGACTTCTACGACGTGTTCGCCGCCAACGGCCGGTGGTGCTTCGCGGTCGGGGACGTGTGCGGGACGGGACCCGAGGCGGCGGCGATCACCGGACTGGCGCGGCACACGCTGCGTGCGCTGGCCAAGGAGGGCTTCTCCCCCGCCTACATCATGCAGCGGCTGAACATGGCGATCCTGGAGGAGAACACCTCCACCCGCTTTCTGACGATGCTGTACGGGGAGCTGTCCCCCATCGCCGGCCCCGAGGGCGGTATCCGGCTGCGGATGGTGTCGGCCGGGCACCCGCTGCCGATGCGGCTCAACCCGAGGGGTGAGGTGGCGGCGTTCGGTGCCTCCCAGCCGCTGCTGGGCGCGTTCGAGGACGTGGAGTTCTCGAACGAGAGCGTGGACCTGCGCCCCGGCGAGGTGGTCCTGGCGGTGACCGACGGTGTGACCGAGCGGCGCAGCAACTCCGACATGCTCGGGGACGAGGGCCTGATGAAGATCTTCTCCGGCTGCTCCGGTCTGACCGCGCAGGCGGTGATCAGCAGGATCGACCGCGAGCTGGAGGAGTACGCCCCGGGCGGGCACACCGACGACACCGCGATGATGGTGCTGCGCCTGCTGTGAGCCGCTCCCGGCCGCGGGTCCTCAGAGCCAGCCCATGTCCTGGGCGGTGCGGATGGCGGCCATCCGGTTCTCCGCGCCGGTCTTGCCGATGGCGTTGGACAGGTAGTTGCGCACGGTCCCCTCGGTCAGGTGCAGGGCTCGGGCGATCCGGGCGACGGTGGCCCCGTCGGAGGCCGCGCGCAGCACCTCGGCCTCGCGCTCGGTGAGGGGGCTCTCCCCGCCGGCCATCGCGGCGGCGGCGAGGTCGGTGTCGATGTAGCGCCCGCCCCCGTGCACGCGGCGGATGGCGCCGGCCAACTGGTCGACGGGGGCGTCCTTGGCCAGGAAGCCGCGGGCGCCGGAGGCCAGGGCGCGGCGCAGGTAGCCCGGACGGGCGAAGCTGGTGAGGATGAGCACGCCGCAGTGCGGTGCCCGCTCCTTCAGTGAGACCGCCGCCTCCAGCCCGGTGAGGCCCGGCATCTCAATGTCCAGAACCGCGATGTCGGCCCCCTGTTCCAGGACGGCGTCGCCCACCAGGTCGCCCCGGCCGACCTCGGCGACGACGCCGAGGTCCTCCTCCAGGCCCAGCAGCGCGGCGATCGCCCCGCGGACCAGGTGCTCGTCATCGGCCAGAACGATCTTGATCAAGGTCTGCCCTTCCTGTGCGCCGCTTTTATACGGGGGAGGTATGTTTCCATCACAGATGGTGCATATGCGAGACACGGGGGTCGGTGGCCGCCCGGGCCCCACGCGCACCGGGACGGCAGGGACTCGAAACCCTGGTATATCGGTCTCTCACCCTGTTCTCACCCGCGCGAACCATCATGGATCCCGTCAGTAGGCATCGTCCCGCAAGTCGGAGGCTGAGTTGAACCCCAACGAACCGAGTGCAGGCCAGGCGGACGGGGACGGCGCTCCCGACCAGCGCCCCGCCCAGGCCCCGGATCAGCGCGAGGCCGCCGCCGGGGCGCAGGGGCACTCCCCCCGGTTCGACGACACCGAGGCCAGCCCAGAAACACCGCGTGAGCAGCCAGCCGGGACCGGAACGACCGGGGAGGCGACCTCGGGAGAGCCCCCTGTCGGGGCCGGTGACCGGGCGGAGAGCGGACCACGGTTCGCCCCCACCGGCCAGGGACCGGAGCCCCGCGGCTGGGCGGCGGACCCCGAGGGGGCCGGGCAGGCCCCCTACACCTACCCGCCGCCCGGAGCGGCGCACGCACCCGGCTGGAGCCAGGACCGCGCCGGCCAGTACGGCCAACCGGGCCAGCCGTACGGCCCGTACCAGAACGGCCCCGGCGGACCGTACCCGCCGCACGGCACCCCCGGGCAGTATCCGCAGGGGGGCGAGACGGGCACCTTCGCCCCGGGCGGCCACCCCGGGTTCAGCGGCGGTCAGCCGCCCTACGGCCCTCCAGCCCCGCCCGCCCCCCGCGGCGGGTCGAGCGGCCGCGGACGGGTCGTCGCCGTCGCCGCGATCACCGCGCTGGCCACCAGCCTCGTGGTCGGCCCGATCGCGGCCGTGGGCACCGCCTACCTGCTGCCCGGCGGAGGGTCGATCAGCTCGCTCACCAGCGAGCAGGGCACCACGCCCACCGAGGGCGAGGTCGGAGCCGTCGCCGAGGCCGTCCTCCCCAGCGTCGTCTCCATCCAGACCGTCAACGGGAGCGGCAGCGGCGTGATCATCTCCTCCGACGGCGAGATCCTCACCAACGCGCACGTCGTGGAGGCCGCCACCCAGAGCGGCGGCCCCCTCCAGGTGCAGTTCAACGACGGCACGACGGCGACCGCGCGGGTCCTGGGTTCGGACACCGTCTCCGACATCGCGGTGATCCAGGCGGAGGGGCGCACCGGCCTCCAGGCCGCGACCCTCGGCGACTCCGACCAGGTGGGCGTGGGCGGCGACGTGGTCGCGATCGGATCGCCGCTGGGCCTGTCGGGCACGGTGACCTCCGGCGTGGTCAGCGCGCTCGACCGGCCGGTCAACACGGGCGTGATCGAGAGCGCCGTCGGCCAGACCTCCACCGTGATCAACGCGATCCAGACCGACGCGGCGATCAACCCCGGCAACTCCGGCGGGCCGCTGGTGAACCTGAACGGCGAGGTGATCGGGATCAACACCGCGATCGCCGGTCTCTCGGAGGAGAGCGGTTCGGTGGGCCTGGGCTTCGCCATCCCCATCAACCACGTCCGCCCCATCGCCGAACAGCTCATCGAGGAGGGCAGCGCCACCTACTCCGCGATCGAGGCGACCATCACCGGAAGCAACACCGGTGGGGCGACGGTCGTCGAGGTCAGCGAGGGCGGTGCCGCCGACCGGGCCGGGATCGAGGCCGGGGACGTCGTCGTGGGTGTGGACGGCGAGGTCGTGACCTCACCGGACCAGCTGATCGCCCTGATCCGGTCGCACCGGCCCGGCGACGAGGTGACCTTCGAGGTGCTCAAGCAGGGTTCGGGGGAGGAGCAGGAGGTGACGGTGACACTCGGGGAGCAGACCTCCTCCTCCGTCCGCTCGGGCGAGGACGGGAACTGATCCCGCCTCACCGACCCGCGCGCGAGGGGACGGCCGCGGCCACGGGGGCCGGCCGTCCCCTCGCGCGTTCCCGCCGCGGCGCGGACGGCGGTCAGTCGTCCCGCTCCGGCGGTGGGTGCAGCGGCAGCGCGAACCCGACGACCGCGCCACCTCCCTCCCGGTTGCGGGCGGACACCGTGCCCCCGTGGTCGAGCGCGATGTCGCGGACCATGGCCAGACCGAGCCCCGAACCGGGCAGGGCGCGCGCCTCCGTGGCCCGGTAGAACCGGTCGAAGACCCGGCCCAGCTCGTCCGGGCCGATCCCCGGCCCCCGGTCGAGGACCTCCACCGCCCCGTTCCGGACCCTGATCTCGATGGGTTCCGTGCCCTCGGCGTCGAACTTGGCGGCGTTCTCCACCGGATTGGCGACCGCGCGCTCCAGGGCCCCCGGACGCCCCCAGACCACACTGTCGTCCGCGTCCACGACGATCGCGCGCCCGGTGCGCCTGCGGGTCCTGGCCGCGACGCGCTCGGCGACCCCGCGCAGCTCCACCGCGCTGCGGGGCTCGTCCTCCCGCTCGCCGGTGGCCAGCCCCACGAGTTCGTTGACCAGGGAGGTGAGCTCGCGCGTCTCACCGCGCAGGTCGTCGATGAGCCGTCCGCGCGCCTCAGGGCTGAGCCGGTCCACCCGGTCCAGGATCTGGACGTTCGTGTACAGGCTGGTCAAAGGGGTGCGCAGTTCGTGAGCGGCGTCCTGCACCAGCCTGCGCTGCTCCTCCTTGGACCGGGCGAGGCGGGCGAGCATGGCGTCAAAGGCGCTGCCGAGGCGGCCCACCTCGTCGCGGTCGGCCCCGCCCCGCTCCGGGGTGACCGTGTCGAGCCGGCCCGTGGAGCTGACGTACTCGGCGGCCTCGGTGAGGCGGACCAGGCGGCGCGTGGTGTGGCGGCCCATGAGCCAGCCGGTGCCCGCGGCGGCCAGCGCCACCAGCGCCCCGGCCCACAGGATCTGGGTGGCGAGCCGGTCGATGATCTGCTCGGTCGGGGACAGCGGCTGGAGCAACTGGACGGCACCGCCGCCACCGCCGATGGAGACCGTCGCCAGCCGGAAGGTGCGGCCGGCCACGGTCACCTCGCGCGTCTCGTGCACACCGGGCTCCCCGGATCCGGCGATCTCCAGGTCCCGGTCGGTGAGGGGGGCGACGACCACGTGGTCGAGGTCGGCGGGCGGGACCCGGCGTTCACCGTCGGGGCTCAGGTACTGGGCCTGGAAGCGTTCGCTGGAGGTGATGAGGAGCCTGGAGCCGACCGCCTCGGCCGCACCGGACTCGTATCCGGCCACGAGTTCGTCGGACAGCTGCCGCACCGTGCCGTCGAACTCCCCCTGGGCGTCGGCCCGGATGAGGGAGGCCGCGGTCGAGTAGGCGAGGGCGCCCACGAGGACGACGGTCGCGGCGGCCACGAGCGCGAACAGTGCGGCGAAACGGGTGCCCAGCCGCCAGTCCCGGGGGCGCCGCAGGAGGCCGTGCGGGATCGGGCGCCGGCGCGCGGCGCTCACCGGCGGAGCGTGTAGCCGACGCCGCGCACGGTCTGGATGAGCCCGTCGTCACCCAGTTTCCGGCGCAGGTAGCTGATGTACACGGCCAGGTTCTTGGACTCGGGGCCGAAGTCGTAGCCCCAGATGCGGTCGTAGATGGTGGCGTGGTCCAGGACGATCCCGGTGTTGCGGACCAGCAGTTCGAGGAGGTCGAACTCGGTCTTGGACAGCTCCACCTCGCGTTCGCCGTACCAGACCCGCCTGGCGAGCGGGTCCAGGCGCAGCGCGCCGACCCGGAGCGGCCCCTCCGGTGCCTCCTCCTCCGTGACGGGGGCGGCCCTGCGCAGCAGGGCCCGCAGCCGGGCCAGGAGTTCGTCGAGTTCGAAGGGTTTGGCGAGGTAGTCGTCGGCACCCGCGTCGAGGCCGGCCACCCGGTCGGGGGTCTCCACGCGCGCGGTGAGCATGAGGATCGGGGTGCGGTCGCCCTCGGCGCGCAGGACGCGTGCCACGCCCAGACCGTCGACCCCGGGCATCATGACGTCGAGGACGAGCAGGTCGACCGGCCCGGCGTGCACCGAGGCGAGCGCCTGGACCCCGTCCTCCACCGTGCGCACCTCGTACCCCTCCAGTTGGAGGGCGCGTTCCAGTGAGTCCCTGATCGCCCGGTCGTCGTCGGCGACCAGGACCGTGGCTGCGGCTTCCATGGCGCCATGGTCCACTATCCGGGTGAGAGGCCGGTAAGAGGCGCGCGTGCCGGGGCCGTGTCAGGGTGTGCGCTCCATCCCGGCCGCGCGGCCCTTGCCGGCCACCACGAGGGCCATCTTGCGCGAGGCCTCGTCGAGCATCTCGTCGCCGAGCATGACGGCGCCGCGACGGTCGACGGTGGTGGCGTGCTCGTAGGCGTCCAGGATGCGTTCGGCGTGGTCGTAGTCCTCCTGGGAGGGGGCGTAGGCCTCGTTGGCCGCCGCCACCTGGAGGGGGTGCAGCACCCATTTGCCGTCGAAACCGAGGGCGGCGGTGCGTCCGGCGGAGCGGCGGAAGGCGTCCACGTCGCGGATCTGGAGGTAGGGGCCGTCGACGGCCTGGAGGCCGTGCGCCCGCGCGGCGGTGAGGATGCGCATGAGCACGTAGTGGTAGGCGTCGCCGGTGTCGTAGCCGGGCGGCTGCTCCCCCACGACCAGGGTCCGCATGTTGAGCGAGGCCATGAAGTCGGCGGGCCCGTAGACGAGGGACTCCAGCCGGGGCGAGGCGGCGGCGATCGCGTCGACCTCCGTCAGGCCGCGCGCGTCCTCGATCTGCGCCTCGATCCCGATCCGGCCGACCGGGAGCCCGGCGGCGCGTTCGACCTGGGTGAGGAGCGTGTCGAGCCAGTGCACGTCGCGCGCGGAGGTGGTCTTGGGCAGGACGAGGCAGTCCAGGTGCGCTCCGGCACCCTCCACGACGGAGATCACGTCCCGGTAGGCCCAGGGGGTGGAGGCGTCGTTGACGCGCACGGAGCGCACCCTGCCGCCCCAGCCGCCCTCGTTGAGCGCGGTGACGACGGTCTCCCGCGCCGCCTCCTTCTCCGAAGGGGCGACCGCGTCCTCCAGGTCGAGGAAGAACGCGTCGGCGTCCAGGCCCCGCGCCTTCGCCACGAACCGGGGGTTGGATGCCGGGACGGCGAGTACCGACCGCCGCGACCTGAGTGCGCCCATCACCGCTCCTTCTCGTCATCGGGACGGGTGTAGATCACCCCGCACGCGGCCCATCATGGCACCGCACCGTGCGTAGGGTGTGCTCCGGGGCGGTGTGACACGCCCCGGCTGCCGCCACGACCAGGAGATGCGCATGTCCGCCACGTCCCACCCGACCAGCGCCCACTGGGGCAGTTACCGGGTGGTCGTCGACGACGGCCGCGTGGTGGGGGTGCGCCCGGACCCCGACGACCCGGCACCCTCCCCGGTGATGGCCAACACCCCGGGGGCGCAGCACCACACCTCGCGGGTGGCGCGTCCGGCGGTGCGCCGCCGGTGGCTGGAGCACGGCCCCGGGCCGGACCCCCGCCGGGGCGATCCGGGCGACGCCTACGTCGAGGTGGAGTGGGCGGCCGTCCTGGACGTGCTCGCGCGCGAACTGGACCGGGTGCGCACCGAGCACGGCAACGCCGCGATCTACGGGGGCTCCTACGGCTGGGGCAGCGCGGGCCGGGTGCACCACGCCCAGAGCCTGCTGCACCGGTTCCTCAACACGATCGGCGGGTACACGCGCTCGCGGACGACCTACAGCCACGGGGCCGTGGAGGTGCTCATGCCGCACCTGCTGGGTACCCCCGCCGCCAACCGGCTGCTGCACCGCGCCCCGTCGTGGACGGCGATCCGGGAGCACACGGACCTGCTGGTGAGCTTCGGCGGGCTGCGGGTGTCCAACACGTGGACGGCCTCGGGCGGACGCGGCGCGCAGACGGCCGCGCCCGCGATGCGCGCCGCCGCGGAGGCGGGGGTGGAGCTGGTGTCGGTGTCGCCGCTGGCCGACGACACCGCCGAGGACGTGCGGGCGGAGCGGATCTCGCTGGCCCCGGGCACCGACACCGCGGTGATGCTGGCCCTCATGCACGTGCTGTTCACCGAGGGGCTGGCCGACACCGCGTTCCTGGACAGGTACACGGTGGGCGCGGACCGGGTCCGCGCGTACGTGGCGGGTGAGCGCGACGAGCACGGCCGCCACGGCGGCGTGGAGCGCTCGCCGGAGTGGGCCGAGGGCGTCAGCGGGGTCCCCGCCGGGGAGATCCGGGCGCTGGCACGGCGTATGGCGGGACGGCGCACCCTGGTGAACGTGGGCTGGTCGGTGCAGCGCGCCCGGTACGGCGAGCAGCCGCTGTGGGCGGGGCTGGCGCTGGCGTGCTGCCTGGGCCAGGTGGGCCTGCCGGGCGGCGGGTTCGCCTCGGGCTACGGGTCCATGGGCAACTACGGCGGCGGGTCGACCCCGCTGGGGCTGCCGCGGATGCCGCAGGGAAACAACCCGGTGGACTCCTTCATCCCGGTAGCGCGCGTGGCGGACATGCTGCTGCACCCGGGTGAGGGGTACCGGTTCGACGGGCGGGACCTGCGCTACCCGGACGTACGGCTGGTGTACTGGGCGGGCGGGAACCCGTTCCACCACCACCAGGACCTGGCGCGGCTGAGCCGGGCGTTCGGCCGGGCGGAGACCGTGGTGGTGCACGAGACGCACTGGACGGCCACGGCACGGCACGCCGACATCGTGGTCCCGGCGACGACGGTGCTGGAGCGCGACGACCTGGCCGCGAGCCAGGGGGACCTGTCGGTGCGGGCGATGCCGCGCGCGGTGGCCCCGCACGGGCAGGCGCGCGACGAGTACGACACCTACGCCGACCTGGCCGGGCGGCTGGGTGTGGGCGAGGCGTTCACCGAGGGCCGCACGAGCGGGGAGTGGATGCAGCTGGTGTACGGGCGCTGGCGGTCGATGCTGGCCCGGCACGGGCTGGAGGTTCCCGGGTTCGAGGAGTTCTGGGAGCGCGGCCGGGTGGAGATGCCAGGCCGGGTGGAGGACGAGGCGCTGCTGGGCGGGTTCCGCGCCGATCCCGAGGGGAGTCCGCTGCGCACGCCGAGCGGGCGGATCGAGCTGTTCTCGCAGACCATCGCCTCCTTCGGCTACGAGGACTGCCCCGGCCACCCGGTGTGGCTGCCCTCCCCCGTGGTCGCCGAGGACGGCGCGTGGCCGCTGGTTCTGGTCGCCAACCAGCCGAGCGGACGGCTGCACAGCCAGCAGGACATGGGCGCGCACAGCGCTGCGCAGAAGGTCCGCGGGCGGGCGCCGCTGCGGATGCACCCCGAAGACGCGCGGGCGGCCGGGGTGTCCGACGGCGACGCTGTGCGGGTGAGCGGCCCGCGCGGTTCGTGCCTGGCGGGGCTGGTGGTGAGCGACGCGCTGCGGCCGGGGGTGGTGCAGTTGTCGACGGGTGCCTGGTACGACCCCTCGGCGGAGGGGGTGACGTGCGCGCACGGCAACCCGAACGCGCTGACCGAGGACGCGGGGACGTCGTCGCTGGCCCAGGGGTGCACGGGGCAGGTGGTGCGGGTGCGCGTGGAGCCCTGGACCGGACCGCTGCCGCCGGTGCGCGCGTTCGAGCCCCCGAGGGGCGTCACCCCGGCCTGACGGCATGCCCCGACCCACGCGCCGGAACGCTTTCGTGCGGCTGTGGAGGTCCACGGGACCCCCACAGTCCATGATAATGGGCTGAATGACGACCGGTCAGTGTCATGACCCCTATGGAAACCATTCCCATCACTGAAGCCAAAACCAGAATCGCCGAACTGGCCGACCGCGCCCAACGTGAACACGCCGACTACACGTTCACCAAGAACGGCCGACCGGCCGTCGTGATGATGTCAGTGGCCCAGTACGAGTCCATGATGGAGACGCTGAGCATCCTCGCTGACCCGGAGACCCACGCAGACCTGGCCGAGTCCGCGGACACCGAAGAGTTCACCAGCGAGGAGGAGATGGCCGACCTGATGGACGCACGGCTCGGTAAGGATTCCGCCGCGTGAGGATCGTCTACACACGGACTGCCAGGCGGGCCTTGACCGAGGATCTTCCCGAAGCAGTGGCCTCCGCCGCCTACGAGTTCATCAGCGGCCCGTTGCGCGAGAGCCCGTGGCGCGCAGGCGGACCCCTCGAAGAACCCTTCCGCGGACTGCACACAACAAGGCGCGGAACCTACCGCATCATCTACAGGATCCGACCGGGCAAGGAGGTGATCGAGATCCACTCGATCCGTCACCGACGGGACGCCTACCGCTCCTGACCCGTCAGCGGACGAGCAGTCGGTCCACCCGCCTGGGCAGAACCAGCCCGGCCAGGCCCAGGACCGCGTACCCCGTCTGGCCGGGGGCGAGCATCCCCAGAACCACACCGGTGTTGGCGCCGGGCGAGCGCAGGAACTCGCCCATGCGGGGGTGGGTGTAGGGAACGCCGTTGCCCGAGACCAGCAGTGTGAGGGCAGCGGAGAGCGCCAGGGCGGCCCACACGGTGTCGCCCGTGTCCAGTCCGGATGCCCAGGACTGGATCCGGTCGAGGGCCAGCAGCGCGTAGGCGGGATCGCCCGAGGGCACGGCGCCCGTGGCCGCAGGTACGGCGAACGCCACCGCTGCGAGCCCGGCGACCGCCGCCATCCCTCCCGTCACACCGCCGGTGGCGGCGAGGCCGAGCCGGATGGCCAGGCTGTGGGCGCTCCTGGTGAGATCTTGGCGGGCGGGGTAGCCGCGCCAGGACCGCCCCTGCGAGCGCGCCTCGCCCATCGCGTTGGCGCGCCGCCACCGCAAGAACCGCCACGTGTCGCACAGGGCGGCGGGGCCGCGGCGCGCGGCGATGACCGTCACGGCCATCTCGTGCGCGATCATCGACACCGTCGTGGCGAGCGTGACCGGCAGGTCCGCCCAGAACAGCGCGGCCCGGCGGAACACCGGCGCGATGTCGCCCGGCACCCGGACCCGGGCGGAGATGGAACGCCCCCACGCGCGGCGCCGCAGCCCGGCGAGGGGCGGCTGGCCGGGCAGCGGCGGGGTGCTCTCCGCGGCCGTGGCGATCAGCCGGTAGTCCAGGGCCACCGCGCACAGCAGCGCCACCGCCAGCAGCCACGGGGTGAGCAGCCCGCCGCCGAAGAGGCCGTGGAGGAGGTCCGTGGCCGGGTGCAGCGCGGCCCCCGCAAGCACGGCGTTGAGGTTCAGGTGGTCGAGGAAGGCCGTGGCCAGGGCGGCTGCGGGCAGCAGCCACAGCCATCCGCCGTAACGGCGGCCGACGATCGCCAGGCCCAGGGCGGCGCCCACCAGGCCGGTGGTCACGGCGTGTCCGGCGAACACGGCGAGGACGGTCCCGTCGGGGGCGGAGAGGGTGCTGCCGCCGAGCACACCCGTACCGGAAGGGGTGCCCGCGCCGAGGGAGACCTCGGTGAACAGGCGCTCGGCGAGCTGGAACCCGGTTCCGGAGGCCGCCGCCAGGAGCAGGAAGTCGACGGCGGCCAGGCGCCGCGCCCGGCGACGCGCCACCAGCGCCAGCGCCGCCAGCGGCAGGAGTTTGCCCAGCTCCTCGATCGGCACGGCGACATAGGTGTGCCCGGCCACGCCGTAGGGTTCGGCACCCAGCGCCGCGATCAGCGCGGACTCGGCGACGGCGATCGGCCACAGCAGCAGGGCCCCGAGCGCGACGCCCCTGAGCAGGGTCGCGAAGGAGAGCGTCCGGGAACGGGCGAGGAGCGCCAGGAGAAGCAGCGGGACGAACGCGGCCAGCAGCGCGGGAAGGACGGCGTCCAGCCCGGGGACGGCCAGGGGCGCGGCCAGGAGGACGACGAGCGCGATCCACCCCCACGCCCCCCGCAGGGCGCGCAGGGCGCGGACGGTGCGCGGCGAAGCGGTGCGGGCGCGCTCGGGGAGGCGGGCGAGGCGTTCGGCGAGGTCCGGGCCGGGGACGCGTGCGGCCTTGGCGTGGCGGGCCCCGGGTTCGGCGCACTGGTAGAGCTGCGCGGCGCGGACGAGGTTGGATCCGCCGTCGTTGCGGGCCCGCGCGGCGAAGGTCGCCCGCATGTGGGGGATGTCGGCGCCCACGAGCGCGCGGACGAAGTCGGCGGGCCCGGCCGCCACGGTGAGTTCGTCGGCGGCCACCAGCACGGCGGCGGAGAAGTCCTCGACGCAGACGAGGAAGTCCGTGGGTGCGGTGCCCCACCCCCGGACGAGGTCGAGGAGGGTGTCGGTGTCGGGCGGGATCTCCGTGACGGGCTCGTAGGAGAACTCAGCGCGCGTGCGGCAGACCAGGAGCCGCTCGACGCCCAGGGCGCGGCCGGCGTCGACGATCCCGCGGACGAGGTTGCGGTCGCGCGGCACGACGAAGGGGGTCGTGACCTTGCCGCCGGCCCGGACCCACTGAGGGTCGAACTCGGTGGCGCCGGTGCAGACGCGCAGGACGAGGTCCCGCGCGAGCATGGCCTGTTCTTCCATGGGGGTCCTCGAACGTACCTGGGGGCGGGGGCCGCCGTGTTCGCCGGGGCGGCCCGGACCGAGCATAACGGCGTGCGGCCCCGGGGGAACAGCCGGTGTCCCCGGCCGGGGACCGCCGGTTCACAGCGCCGCCGGGTCGGTCGGGCGTCGCGCTGGCCGGGGACCGGCCCCGAAGGCGTCGGAGCACAGTTGGACGAAGTTCCGCAGACCGGGCAGGTCGAGGGCCCACCCGGTGAGCGCCCAGCCGAGGCCGAGGTGCTCCATGGCCCGGGCCAGGGCGGCGACACCGCTCCAGCGCGGCCCTCCGGGGAGTTCGTAGGTGAGGCGGTACAGCACCTCGGGGTGCTCAGCGGCGGGGCGGATGTCGAGCGCGACCGGCCCGCGGAGGGTGATCCACACGGCCAGGGAGCGGCACGGGGAGCACCCGGTGTCGACGAACAGGATGCCCCGAGCGCGGCCGGGCCAGGGCCGCCACCGGGGCAGCCAGGGCCGTACCCCGGAGCGGTAGGCGGTCCAGTCCGCACCGAACCGCTCCGTGAGCCGTGCGTTCTCGTGCCAGTCGGCCACTCCGGCTCCGAAAGCGGGCACGGACGCGGCGAACGCGAGCAGCAGCGGCTGTCCGGTCATCGCGGCGAGCAGTACGTACAGGACGGCGACGGACATCTGCATGGGGTTGCGGACGAAGGCGTAGGGGCCGCTGGTGACCAGGCGCCGAGGAGGGTCGTAGGGCAGCGGGGTGCCGCCGCCGACCCGGGCGAGTTCACGGGCGGCGGCCAGGCCGGGCAGCCCGGCCCACAGCAGTAGCTGGCCCGCGGCGAAGGCGGTCTCCGGATCCGGTACCGCTTCCAGGAGGACGAGCGGCGCCCCGAGCATGAGGCCGCACGCCAGGGCGGCCTGGGTCCACATACGGGCGTGGACCAGGTGGCCCCGGCGCGTCCAGTGGGCGAGCAGCAGGACCGGGATGAGCACGGCGGCCGCCCCGGTGATCTCTCCGACGAGCCAGAGGCGGCCCAGGACGACGACCGGTTCGGCCAGCGGCATGAGGAGGACGTCGATCCAGACGAGCAGGCCCGCGAGCAGGGGGACGGGGAGGAGCCGCAGCAGCAGTGCGGGAAGCACGCCCCACAGCAGCGCCCAGGCGAGTACGAGGTCGACGGGCAGCCCCCGCCAGAGCGCCCCCTCGGCGTGGAAGGTCCACCAGCCCGCCCGAACGGCGTACAGGTTGAGGGGGACGAGGGTCAGCAGTGCCCAGGCGCCGCCGACGATCATCGCCGCCTTCTCCCGGTCCCGGGGAGCGCGCCACAGGCACAGGCCGACCAGCACCAGCAGGGGTGCGAACAGGCCGGTCCCGCGGACGAGGACGGCGGGGAGTTCGGGGTTCACCGGGGGCCGCCCTCGGCCGCGTCCGCGAAGGTGTCGGCGAGGTAGGCCGCGGCCAGGTCCGTGGCGTAGGCCTGGAGGGGGCCGAAGTACCAGGAGGGCTCGTAGGTGCGGTCGTAGTCGATGGTCCAGGACAGCCGCGTCCCTCCGTCGCCGGCCGACCACACGGCCTCGGCGCGGTGCAGGTCCATCCACCGCGCGAACGCGGTGTCGGCGGTCACGTCGAACACCACGCGTCCGCCGTCGGGGCCGATCTCGCTCTCGACGACCTCCAGTTCCATGTGCTGCTCGAAGGTCCGGGCACCGGGCCTCAGCGACCGTGCCGGGGTGAACTCCACGGTACGGCGGTCGCCGACCGCCAGGCCCTCCCCCCGTGCGCGGACCGGTTCGGGGAAGGGGACGGCGCGCAGAAAGAGCGCCTCGAACCCGGGGTACTCCGGCGGCGCGGCCAGGACTTCGGCTATGGCACCGGGTTCCGCATCGACGAGGACGCCGCCCTCTCCGGTGCCCGCGGTGGGCAGGAGGGTGGAGCCGCCCACGCCCTCCAGTGCCAGCACGAACAGCAGTGGGACGGAGAACAGGGCGTGGCGCGAGCCCCTGCCGCCCCGGGCGATGACCACGCAGACCCAGGTGACCAGGGACACGACGCCGTAGATCAGCGGTGCGGCGATGAGCAGGCACACGATCCCCTCGCCGAGCAGGGGTCCGGCCAGGGCCAGGCAGACCGTGGTGGTGGCCGTGGCCGTGCCGACCGCACTACGGGGGCGGGGGCCGCTGAGGACCAGCAGGGCGATGACGGCGGGCACGCCGACGTAGAACAGCGCCGTCTGGTCCAGGCGGCCCGCGTGGGTGATCCGCAGGGCCAGCAGCAGGGCGAAGACGACCAGGAGGATCGCCGCGAGCCACCAGCGGGCGCGGTTCCGTGCGGGGGGCTCGGGGGGCTCGGACACGGGACTCCCTCTTTCATCGACTGGTTCAATCATGCGTTTTAATCAAGTGATTAAACCGTATGATGAAACCCTTCGGTCGACAAGGGGGAGCGATGGCCAGGGGCGGCGGGCGCAGGACCAGCGAGGAGACCAGACAGCGGCTCCTCGACGCGGCTGGCGCGGTCCTGCGGGAGGAGGGGTACGCGGGGGCCTCGGCCCGGGTGATCGCCGCGCGAGCCGAGGCCAACTCGGCGCTGGTCTTCTACCACTTCGGCGGCGTCGACCAGTTGCTGCTGACGGCGCTCGACCGGTCGAGCGCCGAGCGCATGGCCCTGTACAGCGGGTGGGCCGCCCAGGCGCGCACCCTCGAACAGCTCGTGGAGACGGCCGCCCGCATCTACCGCACCGACCTGGAGCGCGGCTACATCACCGAGTTCTCCGAACTGGCCGCCGCCGCCGTCACCAAACCCGAACTGCGCCCGCAGATCAGGGACCGCGCCGAACCGTGGATCGCCCTCGTCGAACGGGAGTGGGAGCGGGTGCTGGGCGGCTCCGCCCTCGGCAGACTGCTGCCCGCCAAGGAGGTGGCCTACGGTGCGATCACCTACTACCTGGGGGTCAACCTCTTCTCTGTGCTGGACGAGGACCACACCCGCACCGAGGCGGTGCTCGGCCTGGTGTCGGAGCTGTCCCCGCGCGCGAGACTGCTCACCCTGCGCATGCCCCGCAGGGGAAGGCCCGGGGGCGTAGGCTCTCCTGAGGAGGAGGACGCATGAACGTCGAGGTGGCGCCGGGGATCGCCTTCCCGGATACGGCCGACGGACGGACCTGGGTGGCGGGTGCCGTGATCGCCGACCCCCGGGGCAGGGTGTTCGCCCAGCGCCGCTCCCCCACGCGCAAGGTCTTCCCGCACTGCTGGGACATCGTCGGCGGCCACGTCGAACCGGGCGAGACGATGCTGCAAGGGCTGGCGCGCGAGATCGAGGAGGAGACCGGCTGGCGCCTGGCGGCGGTGCTCGCGGAGCTGTTCTCCCTGGACTGGGACCCGGGCGACGGCGTGACGCGCCGCGAGATCGACTACCTGGTGCGGGTCGAGGGCGACCTGTCGGCGCCCCGGCTGGAGCCGGACAAGCACACGGACTTCCTGTGGGTGGACGACGACACCGTGGACGTACTGCGCGACGACCGCGACCCGGGCGACTGCTTCATCACCGACGTCGTCCGGAAGGGCCTCGACGCCGCCCGCCGCCTGGCGTAGGCGTGACGGTGGTTCATTCCGCCCGGTTGACCTCGTCGAGGGCCAGGGTCAGCCCGTCCCACAGGTCCGTGGCGCTGACGGGCATGCCGCCCCGGGCCAGCACGGCCGCGCGTCCATGCAGGTAGGCGGCGCACGCCGCCGCCTCGTACGGCGGCAGGCCCCCCGCCATCAGCGCGCCGACCGCCCCCGCCAGCACGTCGCCCGAACCCGCGGTGGCCAGCAGCGGCGTCCCCGTCGGGTTGGCGACCACGGGCAGGCCCGGCTGGGCGATGACGGTGGTCGAGCCCTTGAGCAGCACCGTGCACCCGAACCTCTCCGCAGCCCGCCGCACGTGCTCCAGCCGCCGCGCCTCGATCTCCTCGCGTTCACAGCCCGGCAGCAGGCGGGCGAGTTCCCCGGCGTGCGGGGTCAGCAGCGTGTGCGCGGTGCGCTCGCGCAGGAGGTCGGCGAGTGGAACGTGCCCGTTGCCGCCGAGCAGGGTCAGCGCGTCCGCGTCGATGAGCAGGGGGCAGTCGCTGTCCAGGACGGCGTGGAGTTCGTCGGCGTTGGCCGGCTGCGTCCCCCGGCCCGGCCCGATCACGAGCGCCGCCGCCCGACCCGGGCCGAGCTTGGTGCTGCCCCTGGGGTCGAGTTCCTCGGCCACCGTCTCCGGCCAGCGGGCCAGGACCTCGTCGACGGCCGCGGCGGCGCCGCCGTAGCGGACCATCCCCACACCGGTGCGCAGCGCTCCCCCGACGGCGAGCACCGCCGCGCCCCGGTAGCGGTCCGATCCCGCCCGCACCGCCAGCAGCCCCCTGCGGTACTTGTCGCTCTCCGCGCCCGGCCGGGGCAGGAGCGCGGCCACGTCCTCGGCCCGCGGGACGAGCAGCGCGGGTCCGCCGAGTTCCGGCGCCAGGCCGATGTCCACGAAGCGCACCCGCCCGGCGCGCCCGGCACCGGGGTCGACGAACAGTCCGGGCTTGCGCGCACCGAAGGTGATGGTGACGTCGGCGCGCACGGCGTGTCCGGGCACCTCGCCGGTATCGGCGTCCACGCCGCTGGGCAGGTCGACGGCGACGACGGGTACCCGCGTGTTAGCCGTGAGCACCGCCAGGGTGGCGTAGGGCTCGCGCAGGCCGCCGTGCCCGCCGATGCCCAGCATGCCGTCGACGACGAGGTGGGCGTCGAAGAGCTCCGCCGCCCCGTCCGGTTCGCCCTCGAACCGGCGTGCGCGCCCGCCCGCCGCGCGCAGCGCCGCCAGGCCGCCCTCGTGGGCGCGCGCGCCGGCGAGCAGGGCGCGCACGGACGCCCCGCGCGCCGCCAGGGCCGCGCCCGCGTAGAGGGCGTCCCCTCCGTTGTCGCCGCTTCCGACCAGCAGCACCACGCGCGCGCCGTAGACGCGGGGCAGCAGGCGGGCGCACTCCAGCGCCAGGCCGGTCGCGGCCCGGCGCATGAGCGCCCCCTCGGGCACGCGGGCCATGAGCGCGTGTTCGGCTTTGCGGACGGTGTCGACGGTGTGTGCGGACAGCACAGGGCCACCTCCCGGAACGGTTGGTCCCATCGTGCCGCACGGGGGCCGCCGCGCACGTGCGCCGCCACGCCCGAAGGCCTCGGTGGCCCCGCGGGCCACGCCGGTACCCAACGTAGGGAAACGGCCACGCTCGGGCGTGTCCCCTTGTCACAATGGCCCTATGCCTCGACCGCGCCTGTACGTCTCCCGTTCGGATCTGGGCTGGGGTCCCACCCCGGCGTCGTACGCCGATCCCAAGTCCGGTCTGGTCATCCACTACGACAGCATCGACCAGGGACTCGCCGCCGGGCCCCACGCGGCGTGCCTCGACTACTGGCGGCGCACCCGCACCTTCCACACCGGCCCACGGCGCCGCTGGGCCGACCTGGCCTACTCGTTCCTGTGCTGCGGGCACGGCTACGTGGTCGAGGGGCGCGGCCTGTACCGGCGGCAGGCCGCCCAGCCCGGCGGCAACTCCACCCACTACTCGGCGACCCTGGCCACCGGCCCGGGGGACCCCGTCACCCCGGAGCAGATCGACGCCGTGCGCCTGTTGCGGGCGTGGCTGATGGAGCCCGGCACCTCCGTCGCGGGCACGGTGCTGGGGCACCGCGACTTCGTGTCCACGTCCTGCCCCGGCGACGCGGCCTACGCACTGGTACGCGACGGTACGTTCACCCGGCCGCCCGGGGCCGGGACGGAAGGAGACGACATGCTCGGACTCACGAGGGGCGACCGGGGACAGCGCGTCACCCTGCTCCAGCAGATGCTGCTGTACGCGGGAGGCCGCCTGCCCGTCCACGGCGTGGACGGCGGCTACGGGTCGGAGACCGCCGATGCGGTGCTGTCCGTGCGCAGGAGCATGGGCTCCTCGGCCACGAGCGGCGACGAGATCACCGGCTACGCACTCGCGCAGATCCATGCCGCGGTGGCCCGCCGCCAGGCCGGTGCGGTGGGCTGACCCCCTCGGTCCCTCGGGGCCGCCACGGGTACTACGCTGTGTCGTAGACAAAGCGGAGCCGCTGACATGGGCGGACACCGAGGAGCCCGAGTGGAGGCGGCGTGGTCGACTGGCTGACCATGACAATCCAGATGGCATCGCTGGCCATGGCCGGATGGTGCCTCGTCTCGACCTTCCGCGACCAGCCCATGCTGGTGCCGCACCTGGTCGGCATGGGCCTGCTCTGGCTGCTGGTGATCGGCCAGGGCGTGGTCTCCGCCGTGGCACTCATCGGCGGCGAGGGGCCCGAGGAGACGGTGATGTACGTGTCCTACCTGGCCACCGTCGTCCTCCTCCCCCCGGCCTGCGCCGTGTGGGGGTTCATGGAGCGCAGCAGGTGGGGTCCCGCCGTCATCGCCTTCGCCTGCCTGGTCCTGCCGGTGCTCATGGTCCGCCTCGAACAGCTCTGGAACCCCGTTGTCTGACACCACGGCACCCGGCAGAGCCCTGCGCACCGGGCCCGGACGGCTCCTGGTGGCCGTCTACTCGGTGTTCGCGCTGGCCGCGACCGCGCGCGGCACCTACCAGCTCGCCACGAGGTTCGACGAGGCACCCGCCGCCTACCTGCTGTCCGTGTTCGCCGGCGCGGTCTACCTCGTGGCGGCCGTCGGCCTGGCCCGTGCGGGACGGGCCTCGCGCCGGGTCGCGCTCGTCTCGTGTGCGGTTGAGGCCGTCGGTGTCGTCACGGTCGGTGCCGTCGGCCTCCTGGCCCCGTCGCTCTTCCCCGACGACACGGTGTGGTCGGGGTTCGGTGCGGGCTACGGCTACATCCCCCTGGTGCTGCCCTTCCTGGGGCTGTGGTGGATCCTCACCGTGCACCGGAAGGACCGTGCGCGGGCCGTGTGACCCCGCGGCGGGCTTCGCTTTCGCCGGACGGCGAACCAGCGGACTTTCCAGTGCCGATCGGGCCGCTCCTTTAGTCTGGCGGCATGTCAGACCACCGTGACCTTCCCGTGGCCGTCTCGGCCGACTGGCTCCGCGACAACCGCGACGGCGTGACCGTCGTCGACTCCCGCTGGTACCTCGACGGCCGCTCGGGCCGTGACGCCTACCGCGCGGGGCACGTGCCCGGTGCCGTGTTCGCCGACGTCGACACCGACCTCGCCGCCCCGGCCAGCGCCCGGGACGGCCGCCACCCGCTCCCCCCACCGACCGACTTCGCCACCGCCCTGGGGCGTCTGGGCATCGGCGACGACTCCGCCGTGGTCGTCTACGACGACGCGGGCGGCTCCGTCGCGGCCCGGCTGGTGTGGATGCTGCGCGTCCTGGGCACCCCGGCCGCGTTCCTCGACGGCGGCCTGGCGGAGTGGACCGGGGACCTGGAGACCGGCGACACGGCCGCCGAACCGGTGCGGCGCACCGCCCTGCCGTGGCCGGAGGAGCGGGTCGTGCACACCGACGCGGTCGCCGACCTGACCGGCGATCCCGCGCACCTGCTCCTGGACGCGCGCGTCCACGGCCGCTACACGGGCGAGGCGCCCGCGCCCGTCGACGCCCGTCCCGGCCATATCCCGGGCGCCCGCAGCGCCGAGTGGCAGGGCAACCTCGACGCACGGGGCCTGCTGGCCGCACCGGAGGATCTGCGCGCACGCTTCTCGGCGCTGGGCGCCGACGCGGCCGCCACCGTCACCGCCTACTGCGGGTCCGGGGTGACCGCCTGCCACGATCTCCTGGCGCTAGAGCACGCCGGATACACGGGAGCACGCCTCTACCCCGGTTCGTGGAGCCGGTGGGGCGGTGACCCCTCTCTCCCCGCAGAGACCGGTGACCGGGCACAATAGGATGTGCTCCCGCCCGATTCCTCCATGTAACGCCCCCTTGAACAGAGGGCGCAACCGCCCGAAAACGGCCACCGAGGGAACCGGTGGGAGCCCCCTCACGTCTGACATGATCGGCACCCGCCCTACCCGCGAATCGAGGAACCTTGACTGTCGTTGTCCTGGCGGTGGCGATCGCCCTCGTCGCCGTCATCATCGCCGTCGTCGTCGCTCTCAGGAAGAACCAGACGAAGGCCGCTCCCCACGCCCCGACCACGCCCAAGGACCCCTTCGCTCCCGAGGGCGACACCACCGGCGACCCGCGGACCCTCAAGGCCGGCGACATGCTGGACTGGGGTGTGGAGCGCACCTGGATCCGCGGATCCCTGCGCCTGTCCCAGGGCGGCTTCACCTGGACGGAGCACTTCTTCGAGACGGAGGAGGGCAAGGCCTGGCTGTCCGTCGAGGAGGACCCCACCCTTGAACTGGCCGTGTGGGACGCACGCCCCGACGTGGAGCTCACGCCGCACGCCAAGACCCTGGAGTTCGAGGGTGTCACCTACCGGCTCGACGAGAAGGGCAGCGGCTCCTACCGCTCCGAGGGGACGACCGGGCTGAAGGCCGCGGGCGGTATGGACTACGCCGACTACGAGTCCTCCGACGGCCGTCTGCTCTCCTTCGAGCGCTTCGACCACGGCCCCTGGGAGGCCAGCGTCGGCAGGAAGGTCCTTCCCGGAAGCTTCACGATCTATCCCGGGAGCTGAGCGCCGTGCTCGCGAGCATCAGCGTTCCCTTCGTCGACACCAGTGCGGCCGATCTGGTGTGGACGCTGGACCACCCCCTGGTCGAGCCCCTCGCCACCCGCAGTGTCGGCGCGCACGGTCCGCGAACGGAACTGCGGGTGCTCGGGGCCTCCCACCAGGTGGTCGTCGAGTCCCCCGCGGGCGCACTGGTCGAGACCGTCGCGTGTCTGCCCGGTGTCGACGGGCGCCTCCCGGCGGCGACCGAGCGCTCGGTCGCCGCCGGGGGGTACCGTTTCCGTTCCACCGTGGAGACCCTTCCGCCCGGCGAGCTACGGCGCAGGGTGGACCGGCTCCGTGACCAGGTCGCCGACGCCCCCGGCGGCCTCCTGGTCTCCTTCCCGGGGGACCGCCTCGCGGTGACCGCACTGCACCTGACCCGCGGCGACGGCGGGCCGCTCTCGTGGCGCACCTGGCACGCCTACCCCCAGAGCGGCGAACTGGTGAGCACCGCGTCGACCGTGACCATCCCCTGATGTGAGGAGAACCCCCGCCATGAACCGCCCCGGCAGCACCCCTAGGAGAAAACGGCCCCTGACCGTTGTGGGCTTGGCGACGATCGCCATGGTGATGATGGTGTCCCTGCTCAGCGCCTGCTCCAACAACGGGCGTATCGGTTACTGCCCCGCGCAGGAGGCCGTCCCGGACTCGCGTTACAGCGAGATCAACTGCAAGAACGGGACCAGCCTCTACTGCCCCGACGACGACTACGTCACCGATCCCCGTTACGACGACGACGAGTGCGAGAACGACGGCGGATACCGCGAAGGCGAAAGCTCCAGCAGCGGCGGCTTCTTCTTCTTCGGCGGAAGCGGTTCCGGAAGCAGCTACCGCGGCGGGGGATCGGGCTCAGGAAAGTGACCCCTCGCCCGAATCCTTGACCGACAAGGCCCCGTGACGGACGACGCATTCGAGGACGTCGGGAACCAGGTCATGATCGACCTCGCCCTGTCTCTCGCGGCCATCGTCCTCCCCCTGGCCATGCTCGCCACCTGTGACAGCGACGGCGGCGGCTACCGAGGCGGCGGTGCGAGCTTCGACGCGTAGCCTTCCGACCATCGCTTCCCCCACCTCGACCAGCGCACATCCATCCCCCGACCCCGTGGAACTGGACCCATGAACGACCTTCTGTACAACTCCCTCGGAGNACTCGCCTACGGCGGCGTGGGCATCGCCATTCTCGTCGTCGGCTACCTCATCGTCGACCTGCTCACCCCCGGCAAACTCCACACACTCATCTGGGAGGACCGCAACACCAACGCCGTCCTCCTCGTCTCCGCCAACACCCTCGGCGCCGCCCTCGTCGTCTTCTCCGCGATCATGAGCAGCGAATCCGAACTCGGCCTCGTCCCCGGCCTGGTCTCCACCGGCGTCTACGGCCTCATCGGCCTCACCGTCATGGCCCTGGCCTTCCTCCTGATCGACCTCATCACCCCCGTCAAGATCTCCCACATGATCAGCAACCCCGAGCCCCACCCCGCCTCCTGGGTCAGCGCCACCGCCCACATCGCCATCGCCGTCGTCATCGCCGCCGCACTCACCTGACCCCGACAACGGCCCCCGCTCCCGGCCCGACCCACCCCCACAGACAGGCACCACC
>NZ_AZXF01000029.1 GCF_000515115.1 Nocardiopsis sp. CNT312 | reverse complement strand
CACCGGGTCGGTGTCCATCAAGCGCTGTTGGGGGCGGGCCCGGCGGGCCTTGGCGCGTTGGTGGGCGGTGGTGGCCCGGTAGCCGCGCTTGCTGGTGTTGCGGGCCAGCTCGCGGCTGATCACCGACTGGTCCCGGCCGACCAGCCGGGCGATGGCTCGTACGCCTTCTCCTCGCGCGTTGGCGAGCGCGATCTCCTCGCGTTCAGCGAGGGTGAGCATCCGTCGTTCTGGCATGAGCAACCCCTGTGACCTGTGATGTTGCTACGACGGTATGACACCACCAGCGCGTTGACGTGCGTCCCCGGTACGGTGCGTGCCGAACAGGTGGCGCGCCTTCTCTCGTTGACCGACTCTGGTCGCGTCCGCGTCCAGTTGGTTCCCGAGAGTTCCATCCTGATCGGAGTGACTTCCATGCTGTTGATGTTCCATCTGCGTGATGGAGGGAAAGCGGCTGCGAGTGACCATGTTGACGGAGCTACCCTCTGTGAGGACAAGCGGAGCTATGACCGGTTGCATGGGTTGGTGAAACACGCGATGGGCTATGCGCTCCCTCCCGTGCAGTCGCGAAGGATGCTGGAGGAACTACGTTGAGCGACTGGCGCAAGTCGAGCTACTCGACGTCGGGCGGCAACTGCGTCGAAGTTCGGGAACACGGCAACGGCGCCGACGTCAGGGACACCCAGAACAGGGACCAGGGGACCGTCTCGGTATCCGCTGGCGAGTGGGTGTCACTGCTGTCCCTGGTGACCCGCTAGACACGCCGAGAGCCCCCGGCACAGCCCCCGACGCACGCGGAGCCCCTCACTCCGAATGACCGGTGGGGTCCCGCCGCCAACCGGGGTCCACCTGCCGTCGGGGTTCGTTCTGCGGCGAACCTCGGTCGGCCCGCTCCTCGTGCCCGGGGCTTCCCCAGGGCTTGCCGCCTCCTCCGGCGCGACACGTGCACCGGTCCTGTTTGGCGGGCGGGAAGCGTCAGGGCTAGGGTCGGTGACAGGGTGGTCTCCCCCTGTCCAGGAGGAACGGAGCGGCGATGGGCTCTGAGGAATCCGGGAAGGGCGGTCCCGTCGACTACCGCTTCACCCTCGCCAACGAGCGCACCTTCCTGGCGTGGCTGCGCACGGCGCTTGCCCTACTCGCCGGGGCCGTCGCCGTCCTGCACCTGCTGCCGCTCGACTGGGCCCGGGGCCAGCGCACCACGGTGGGCCTGGTCCTCGCGCTCCTGGCCGCCGTCATCGCCGTCTACGCGCCGCTGCGCTGGTACCGCGTGCAGCGGATCATGAGCCGGGGCGGAACCCTGCGCATGGGCCTGCTTCCGGCCGTCGCCGCCTTCGCGATCTTCGCGGTGTGCCTGGTCATCCTCTGGGGCAACCTGCGGTGACCGACGACGGGGAGCGCGATCCGGGCCTGCAACCCGAGCGGACCCTCCTGTCCTGGTACCGGACCCTGCTCCTTGTGCTGGTGGTGGGCGTGCTGTACGTGCGGGGGGAGCTGTCCCCCGGTGACAGCCCTGTACCGGCGGCACCTCCGGCACTGCGGATGGCGGCCCTGACGGGGCTGCTCCTCCTGTGCGCCGTGCTGAGCCTGCACCTCTGGCTCCGGTGGCGGCGCACCGGGCGGGGCACGCGGGACCCCGCGACCGGGCTTCCACCGCTCACCTTGGCCCGGCCGTGGGCGATGGGGGTGCTCAGTGCCGGGGTCCTGGGACTGAGCGCGGTGCTGGCGGCGGGTGCGCTGCTCACCTGACGTGTCGCCAGCGGTGTCAGGCGGTGTGCGCGGCACCCGGTACGGGCGGGACGCACCGGGGGCACCGGAGTGGTCCCGAGGGTCAGGCGGGCACGGGGCGGGCCGCGCGGCGGTGGTCGACGATCGAGTGGATGATGTCGTCGAGGCCGCGCGTGGGCTCGAAGCCGATGAGCCGTTGGGCCAGCGAGGTGTCGGGGTAGCGGCGCTGCATGTCCTCGTACCCCTCTCCGTAGGCCTCCTCGTAGTCCGTGTAGGTGATCACGCTGGTGGAGCCGGTCAGCTCCACCACGCGGTCGGCGAGGCCCTTGATCGAGACCTCCTCGCGTCCGCCGAGGTTGACGGCGCGGTTGTAGGCCTCGGGGGTCTCCATCAGCTTGGGCAGGGCCGGGACGACGTCGAACACCGAACCGAAGCACCGGCGCTGTGTGCCGCTGCCGTACACCGTGACGGGCTCGTCGGCCATGGCCTGGCCGACGAAGCGCGGCACCACCATGCCGTACCGCCCGGTCTGGCGGGGGCCGACCACGTTGAAGAAGCGGGTGATGACGCACGGGACGCCGGATTGGGATCCGTGGACGTAGGCGACGAGTTCGTCCAGCCCCTTGGCGGCGGCGTAGGACCAGCGGCTCTTGGTCGGGGAGCCGTAGATGCGGTCGGCGTCCTCCCGCAGGCCGTCGGTGTCGTTCTTGCCGTACACCTCACTGGTCGAGGCGACCATGTACGGGACCTTGTGCGCGACCGCGGCCTCGACTACGTTCTCCGTCCCGTGCAGGTTGGTCCGCAGGGAGCGCAGGGGGTTGTCGACGATCGTGTGGACACCCACGGCCGCGGCCAGGTGGTAGACGCAGTCGGCCTCGGCGACCAGGCCGTCGACCAGGTCCCGGTCGAGGATGTCCCCGTGTACGAAGGTGAAGCCCGGGGCGTCCAGGACGCCCGCGAGGTTCTCGGTCGTGCCCGTGGACAGGTCGTCCAGGACGGTGACGTGGTGTCCGCGCGCTACGAGGTGGTCGCACAGATGCGAGCCGATGAAACCGGCTCCGCCGGTCACCAGGGTCTTCATGGTTGGAACCCTCCATTAGAGGCGTTGTTCTGTCTGTACTTCACTGGACGGATTGCACACAGGTGACGGGTGGGGACGTGTGCCGATCGTGAGGAGACGCTCCGTCGGTCAGGCCAGGCAGCGCAGGACGTGGAACCCTTCCGCGAGGGGGACAC
The DNA here is from genome assembly GCF_000515115.1 of Nocardiopsis sp. CNT312. GTDB lineage: Bacteria > Actinomycetota > Actinomycetes > Streptosporangiales > Streptosporangiaceae > Nocardiopsis. The sequence goes on along the minus strand of NZ_AZXF01000029.1, from coordinate 61,741 downwards.
CGGCCTGCATCCCGCGCAGGACGGCGAGGCTGCGCAGGGTGAGGGAAGAGCGGGTGTGCGGGTGCGGATGGCTCTGCGACCCGTAGGTCTCCATCGCCAGGAGTTTGTCCGACAACTCCTTCTCCGACAGTTCGACCAGGAGGTTGGGCGGGGTGACCGCTTCGGTCCGCCACTGGTCGGCGGCCTCTTCGTAGGCGAGCACCAGCCGCGGGTGGTGCCGTGACGCGGCGTTGGAGGGCCGCAGTGCGGTGTGGGCGGCCTCGGCGACCGCGCGGTGGTCCTGGTTGTAGCTCGTGGGGTGGGGGGCGAGGACCACCGTCGGCCGGACGCGTGCGATCGAGATCGGGCTCTCCTGCTCGAACACCTGGGCGAGCCGGAGCCGGCCGGCCAGGTCGAGTCTGAGGTGGAAGTCGTCGCCTGGCAGGGCCATGTGCCAGTCGTCCCACCCGTAGCGCTCGCAGACCTTCTTGATCTCGACGAAGCGCTCCTCCGCCGTGGAGAAGCCCCGGGGGGACCGGTCCGCGGTGTCGCCGACCGTGGCGAACTGGACGAAGACCTCGGCACCCGCGTTCTTGGCCTTGCTGATGAGGCCGCCGCAGCCCAGGGTCTCGTCGTCCGGGTGGGGGGCCAGGACCAGGAGGCGCTCCTGGGACCAGTCAGTGTTCAACATGCTGCTGTCCCATCCTTCGAGGGGGGGTGGTTCGGGGAGTCATGCACCGGGTCCAGGGGTGATCGGTCCGTGTGCGTGAGACGTGCCGGGGCTTCCGTGTGCCGTCTTCCGCCGATACGTGTTGCCTACTTGTGACCCTTGTCCCTTTCGGAGGTTTCATGTAATTTTCTGGTGACCGATGTGGGAGATGTGCTGACCGGTGTATGTGGTTTCACGGGGGCTTCGATCTGTTCTGGTCGTCCCACGTTTCGCGCACCGTTTCGGTGGCGTCGCACTCCGTTCCGAGGGGTGTGGTATGCATCCTTCCTGGAGTCCCCGGTGTCACTGTGTGTCCTGTATTGATGTCAATTCCCACTGATATCGGACACCGCTCTGTCCACTGACACACCTGGTGCCACCGGGTGTCGGCTCAAATATCCTCTAATGGGTACCACTTCCCGCAAGCCCGTGGATACGATTTGCGTGGCCTACATAGGACGCGAAGCCGGGTGAACCGATCCGTGTCGTGAGGCGTCAACCTAACGCCGACCTTACGTTTCATGTCGGTCCGAAAACCGATGCCTTTCGGAAAGGTTCCAAGGCTGTGCGTATCGCGCGTTTTATCGGAGGGTTGGTGGCCGGACTGGTCGCTCTCACCCTGGCGGTCGTGTTCTTCGCCTACTGGCTCGACTTCGCCACCACCACCGCGGAAGGTGCGGGGGGCGGCACACTCGCCTACGTCTTCCTGTGGCTGGCCTTCGGCGCCAACCTGCTGCTGTGGACCGTCATCGGGCTGCTGCGGCTCGGTGAGGACTCGGTCCGGTCCCTGGCCCGCGGACGCGGGGCGGCCGAGTCCGAGCACGAGCGGATCGCCGAGGGGGCCGAGCACGAGCGCGTCCTGGTCGGCGCGGCCCCGGGCGGCGCGTCCGCCGTGGCCGGACTCGGGGCGGAGCCCGGTTCCACGGACCTCCTCGCCCCGCCCGGCGGCGGTGCGCCGGCGGAGGCCGTCGAGCCCGGCCTCCGGCTCGCCGTCATCATCCCGGCCCACAACGAGGAGCCCGTGATCGGCGGCGCCATCGCGTCGGCGCTGCGCCTGTTCGAGCGCAAAGACGTCTACGTCGTCTCCGACTCCTCCAAGGACGCCACCGCCGAGATCGCGGCCGGAACCGGGGTCAACGTGCTGGAATTGCTCACCAACCGCGGGAAGGCCGGCGCGCTGGAGGCGGTGATCGACGAGTTCCAGTTGACCGAAAACTACGACGGCGTGCTCATCCTCGACGCCGACACCGAGCTGGACAGCGGGTACGTGGCGGGGGCCAAGCGCCAGCTGCGTGACCCGGAGGTCGCCGCCGTCGCCGGGTTCGTCGTGTCGGAGTGGAAGCCGCGCGAGCGCTCCTTCATCGGCCGACTGATCTCGGCCTACCGGGACCGCCTCTACTTCATGCTCCAGTACCTCATGCGCTTCGGGCAGACCTGGAAGCGCACCAACACCGCCTTCATCGTGCCCGGCTTCGCCAGCGTCTACCGCAGCAGCGCTCTCCGGGAGATCGAGGTCAATCCCAAGGGGCTGGTGATCGAGGACTTCAACATGACCTTCGAGCTCCAGCGCAAGAGGCTGGGCCGGATCTCGCTGAACCCCGACACCAAGGCCTACAGCCAGGACCCCTTCACGCTCAGGGACTACTACAAGCAGGTGGGACGCTGGACGCTGGGCTTCTGGCAGACGATCCGCCGGCACGGGGTGTGGCCCGGATCGTTCTGGGCGGCCCTGGCCCTGTACGTGGTCGAGGTGGTGCTCGTCTCCGCCGTCCTGCTGGTGACGGCCGCCATCGGCCTGTTCGTCCTGGTGGGCGTGGTCGGCGGGGAGGCGGCCCTGGCATGGCCCTACTACGGCGAGGGGTACACGGCGGTGACGGCCCTCCTGCCGCCGATGGCGATCCTGGTCGGCCTGTTCGTGCCGGACTACGCCCTCACGTGCGTCATGGCGATGGTTCGACGCCGGCCGTCCTACCTGGTGTACGGGTTGTTCTTCTTCCCGGTGCGCCTGATGGACGCCTACCTGTCGCTGCGTATGATCCCCCGTGCCTGGACGGCCAGTTCGGACGGGCGCTGGAGCAGCCCGCTGCGGACGGCGGTCCGCAGCCGGTCGGTGGCGGTGTGATCTCGCTCCACCTGCGGGCACCCCGGAACCGGGCGGTTCCGGGCGGCGTTTAGCCTCGGGAGGGAGCCCCGGACGCCGGGGCCCAGTCTCGTGGATGGGGTGAGGAGAAGGTGGACAGCGCACGCGTGTCGTTCACGCTGTACCGGGTGCTGGCGTACGTGACCGGTGTCTTCCTGCTCGGCCTGACCTTCGTGGCCATGCCGGCGAAGTACTTGGTGGGGGAGACGGCGCGGTTCTCCCTGGCTCCGGCTCCTCCGGGGCTGGAGCACTGGTTCGGCCCCGAGTCCCCGCTGATGCTGTTCATCGCGATGCCGCACGGCTACATCTACATGGTGTACGTGCTCGTCGTGCTGTGGGTCTCGCTCGGCCGCCGCTGGGGTGCGGGCCGTACCCTGGGCGTGGTGCTGGCGGGCACGATCCCGGTGCTCGGTTTCGTGGTCGAGCGCAGGGTGGTCAGGGGTGAGCGGACCGCACGGGAGGCGGACCCCGCCCCGGCTCAGCCCGCCGCGACCGGCTGACCGCCGCCGGTGTCCCGTCCGCTTCCCTCGGAGCGGGTGTCCCTCAGCTCCCGGCGCATGAGCAGTATCCAGAAGGCGAAGGCCGAGACCCCGAACATCGCCCACTGGACGGTGTAACTCGCGCTGCGCCAGTTCACGGTGATCTCGGTGGGCGGTTCGGGCGGGGGGACCGGGGTCAGTGACCCGGTCGCCGGATCCTGCTCGGGAAGGGTGACGTACCCCTCGTAGAGCGGGTAGTCCCACTCGTTGACCAGGATCGACGCCGCGATCCGCTCCACCTGCCCCTCGGGGGTCTCCACGGGGACGACGCCGTCGGCCCCGTCGGGCGGAAGGAGCCACCCGCTGACGGTGACCTGTCCCTCGGGCGCCGCGGCGACGTCCCCGGGCGTCTCGGTCCACCCCCGGTTGACGGCGACGGCCGGTCCGTCGGGGGTGACCAGGGGGAGGACGACGTCGAACCCCCGGACCCCGTTCCGGAGACGCGGCACCAGCAGTTGGGCGCCGGTGTCGTAGGCGCCGGACACCTCGACGGCGGTGTTGGCGAAGGAGCCCGGGTGCATGTACTCGCCGGGCTCCAGGAGCGTGTCGAGGGGCTGGGCGTCGGCGAGGTCCTCGGCCGGGTTGGTGATCACCTCGCGCTCGGGCTCGAAGGCGCTGACGAACTGCCAGTAGGTTCCGGCCGAGCACACGGTGACCACCAGCAGGGCCATCAGGTGCAGGCCGAGCCAGCGGGGACTGAGCAGCGGTGGTCTCACCGGACCAGGCTATGCGCGGCCTCGGAGCGGTGGCCCATGACCCCTGGTTGACACTGGAGCCGGGGGCTTGGCCCGAGGGGGAAACAGGAATGACAATCACTTTAAGTAAGTCACTGTGACTGAGGGTTGTTAATCGGGGGGTGTCTGGGTAGTGTCTCTATCAACGCGGGAGGACAGAGTCGCTCCCGTGGAACGGACCTTCAAGGCCGCGACTCCAGGGGGGAGGAGTCGCTGGCCGCTTCCCAGAGCGAGGGCCGTCTCCGTACTTTGAGGGGGGATGCGGGGGCGGCCCTCGCCACCTTTGTGTGGGTGGCCCGTGGGCGGTTCAGCGGGGGTTCCCCGGCTTCTGCGCAGGCTGTCGGTGCCTCTCCCCGAGCAGGTGCCGGATCACGTGTTCTTCTCCTCGGCACGCAACTTTGACCAGCCTTCGTAGCCCCACGTCCGGGAGAGGCCGGCGAAGCGTTCGAGCGCCGCGTGCTCCCTGGGCGCGGTGTCCGCCTCCGCCCCCGTTCGGGCACCGGAGATCCTCATGGCGGCGCGCAGGACCCGCTCGCCGATACCGATCCGGATCGGGCCCGTCGCGTCCTTCCGGCTATCGGGTGTGCCTAGGGACACTGCCATGGTGCCGGGCCGGCTGGACCCTGGGGAGGGATACGTGCCGCGGCGGTGGGATTAGAATCCCCGTGTCCGGCGACAGGGAGGGCGGACATGGAGCGCCAGGAGGACGGGCTGCCCGTCGACAGCGACATCGACGTGCGCGTCCCCCGGCAGCGCCGCGAACTCGACCGCGCCCCGTGGCGCGTGCTCGCCGCGATCTCGCTCGGCGGGGCGCTCGGTGCGGTCGCCCGGCACGGGGCCGACACCGCACTGCCCGGGGGCGGCTTCGCCGTCTCCACTCTGTTCGTCAACGTCACCGGCTGCCTGCTCATCGGTGTCCTCATGGTGGTGGTCGCCGATGTCCTGCCGCACTTGACCCTGCTCCGCCCCTTCCTGGGGGTCGGGTTCCTCGGCGGCTACACGACCTTCTCGACGCACATCGCCGACGCCCAGGGCCTGCTCACCGCCGGGCAGGCCGCGATGGCACTGCTCTTCCTGGCGGCCAACCTGGTCGGCGGGCTGACCGCGGCCTGGGCCGGGGTCGCCCTGACCGAGCGCCTGTCCGGGCGGCGCGGATGACCCTGCTCATGGTGGCGATCGGCGGTGCCCTGGGCGCGCCCCTGCGCTATCTCACCGATCGGTTCGTCCAGACGCACCACGACTCGGTGTTCCCCTGGGGGACACACGCGGCCAACGCGATCGCCTGCCTGCTCCTCGGGTCCGTCACGGTCCTGGCCCTCCCCGCGTGGGCCTATGCCCTGGTCGCGACCGGGTTCCTCGGGGCCCTGTCCACCTACTCCACGTTCGGGTACGAGACCCTGCGGCTCATGCGGCGCGAGACCTGGTTCCTGGCGGTCGCCAACGTCCTGGCCTCCGTGGGCGCGGGTCTGGGCGGGGCGTTCGTCGGCGCGGCCGTCGCCGCCGGCCTCTGAGGCGGTCCGCTGCCCTGCTGGAGGGTCCGGGCGGTCTGGGGATAACCTGGCCTCTGTCGACCCGGAGGTTCTCCTTGGCCCTTGTCCCGCTCCAGTACCGCCTCGACGGTCCGCGGCACGCGCCCGTCGTACTCCTCGTCCCGCCCTTCGGCACGACGATGTCGGTGTGGGACCCCCAACTGCCCGTGCTGACCGGTCGGCGGCGGGTCTTGCGGATCGACCACCGGGGGCACGGTGCCTCCCCCGCCCCGAAGGGGCCCTATACGGTCGAGGAACTGGCGCTCGACCTCCTCCACCTGCTGGAGGAGCACGGGTTCTCCCGGGTCTGCGCGGTCGGTGCCGGGCTCGGCGCTTCGCTGCTGGTGTGGATCGCCGCCAACGCGCCGCGTACGCTGGACCGACTCGTGCTGATCGCCGCCGCCCCGCGCACACCGGAGTCCCACGACTGGGGTCGTGTCGCGGCCGAGGTCCGTGCCTCCGGTACCGCCGCCGTCGCGGACGAGGTCGTGCTGCCCTGGTTCACCCCAGGCATGGCGGAGCGCCGACCGGAGGTGGTGGAGGGCTTCACCGAGGGGGTCGGCGCGCTCGACCCCGGGGCGTTCGCGTCCATCTGCGACGCCGTCGCCGATATGGACCAGCGCCACCTGGTGCCGGCGGTGCGCTCGCCGACCCTCGTGGTGTCGGCGGCGCACGACCCGCTGCTGCCGCCGGGGCACGGCCGCAGGCTGGCCGACGGGATCGGTGACAGCCGGTTCGAGGTGGTCGACGGCGCTGCGCACCTGGTGGGGGTGGAGCGCCCCGAGCGGGTCTCCGAACTGCTGGCGGAGTACCTCGTCCGCTGACGCTCAGCCGAGGTCGGGGACCAAGGGTCGACTGATCTCCACCAGGTATCCGTCGGGGTCGCGGAAGTGGGCGGCCCGAATGCCCCACGCGGTCCAGTCCCTGGGGTCCAGGACCTGCCGTGCCCCGTTCGCCGTCAGCTTGGCCGCGGTCTCGTCGACGTCGTCGACCTCGAAGACCACCGCGATCCGGTCCTGGTGGGGGAGTTCGGGGTCGGCCATGTCGGTCTCCAGGGCCTCGGCCATCACCTCGCGCTGGTTGAGGGCCAGGCGCGTGCCGGAACCGACGTCGAACTCGGCGTAGCGGCTGGCGGTGTCCCCCCGGAGGACGGGGAGCCCGAGGGTCTCGGAGTAGAAGTGGAAGCACGCCTCGTAGTCGTTGACGAGGAGTCGGATGTAGCTGCAGCGCATGGAGCCTCCTGGCGGTCGCGTCCGGTGTCGGTCGGATCCCTACCCGTTCACCGGAACCATCGCCCCTTCCGGTCCCGTGCGCTCGGCGACGCGCCGAAGGGTTGGGACTGGATATGTCCGGATGCGGCCATATTGTTACTGTACTTCTCTGTGTAGTACATCTACTATCGATCGCAGTGGAACGACCACAGAAAGAGGGAGGGATATGACGGACGCATCAGCCGCACCGGCCTTCAGAGCCGTGGCGCAGGCGTCGGGAGAACCGGCGGACACCGTGATCCGGGTCAGCGGGCTGCGGATGGCCTACGGCACCACCGAGGTGCTCAAGGGCGTGGACTTCACCGCGGCCCGGGGCGAGGTCGTCGCCCTGCTCGGACCCAACGGCGCGGGCAAGACCACCACCGTCGAGATCCTGGAGGGCTTCCGCGGGCGCTCCGGGGGAGAGGTGGAGGTCCTCGGTGCCGACCCCGCCCGGGGCGGAGAGGACTGGCGTGCCGGGATCGGCGTGGTCCTCCAGTCCTGGCGGGACCACGGCCGCTGGAAGGTACGCGACCTCCTGCACCACTTCGGCCGCTTCTACGCCCCCTACTCCACCCCCGGCCACGTCCGGCCGTATGGGACCGACGCGCTACTGGAGCGGGTCGGCCTCGCCGAGCACGCGGACCGGCGGGTCAACAAGCTGTCCGGGGGCCAGCGGCGCCGCCTGGACGTGGCGATCGGTGTCGTGGGCCGCCCCAGGGTCCTCTTCCTGGACGAGCCGACCGCCGGCTTCGACCCCGAGGCGCGCCGCGACTTCCACGCCCTCGTGCACGACATCGTCGACCAGGACGACACCACGGTCCTGCTGACCACGCACGACCTGGACGAGGCGGAGAAGCTCGCCGACCGGATCCTGCTCCTGGCCGGCGGCACCATCGTCGCCGACGGCAGCGTCGAACAGTTGTCGGGCCTGGTCGAGCAGGACAGTGAGGTTTCCTGGCGGGTCGGGGGAAGGCGGCACGTGCACACCACCGCCCACCCGGCCCGCCACGTCGCCGAACTGTACGAGAAGCACGGCGCGGACCTGGCCGACCTCCGGGTCAGCAGGGCCTCGCTGGAGGACGTCTACGTGGAACTGGTCCGAAGCCACGAGTCCGGTGACGCGGACCTGGCCGCCCGCGAGTTCGTGAAGGGGATTCGGTGAAGAACACCAGAGGCAACGCGGTCCGTGCGGGGCTCTCCCGGGGGCTCCTGGAGTTCCGGGGGACCTTCACCAACGCCATGGACCTGTTCGGCTACCTGTACCTGCCCGCCGTGTTCATCGTCGTGGGGGTCTTCCTCGCGGGTGAGCAGGTCGGCGACGCGCCCGTCGCCTACGGGGCGGTCTCCTACTCCGGTGGCGTGGCGCTCATCCTGATCATGCTGGGGACGATGAGTGTCGCCCAGGTGCTGGCGGCCGAACGCGAGGACGGCACGTTCCTGCGGGCCAAGGCCCTGCCGCACGGGATAATCGGCTACGGTGCCGCCAAGATCACTCATCTGGTGCTCATGTCACTGGTGGCGGTCATGCTCATGGTGGTGCCGGGACTGTTCGTCGTGGAGGGCTTCGGCCCCCGGGGCTGGGGTGCCGCGGCCACGCTCGTGTGGGTCTGCCTCCTGGGCCTGCTGGCCATGGCACCGATCGGGGCGATCGCCGGAGCCCTGATCGGCAACCCCAGGTTCGTGGGGCTGATGATGATCCCGATCATGGCCCTGGTCACGCTCTCCGGGGTCCTGTTCCCCATGGAACTGCTGCCGGACTGGGCGCTGACCGCCGCACAGGTGCTGCCCGTCTACTGGCTGGGCCTCGGCGTGCGTGCGGGAACCCTGCCCGTCGACTACGCCGCGCTCGAACTCGCCGGGTCCTGGCAGTTGCCCGTGGTGGCGGCGGTCCTGGCCGCCTGGGCGGTGGTTGGGTGCCTGGTGGCTCCCGTCGTGCTGCGGCGCATGGCCCGCCGTGAGTCGGGGTCGCGGGTCCAGGCGGCCAAGGAGAGGGCGATGAAGCGTGCCTACTGACGACGGCGGAGGGGGCGCGGGCCGCAAGGGGCGGTCCTCGGTCGGCAACAGCGAGGCGATCTACAACCGGATCGCGGTGCTGCGAGTCGAGCGGGGCGTGTCCCGCCGCGAGCTCTCCGAGGCGCTCGGCGTGCACTACCAGACGGTCGGCTACCTGGAGCGGGGCGAGTACAGCCCCAGTCTCCACCTGGCGCTGCGCATCGCCCGCTACTTCGAGGTGCCCGTGGAGGTGGTGTTCTCCACGGTCCCCTTCCCCCGCATAGGCCAGTGACCGCTCCTGAGGAACCGTTCATGCCCGTGATGTGGCTGATCTACATGGCGCGCACCGCGGTTCCCGCGCTCTACCTGGCCTGGACGCAGCCCGACGAGGTTCCCGACGACGAGGGCGAGTGGGGCCGGGCGGCCGTGCGGAGGCGGGTGGGCCCGCCCAGCCGTAGGTGTCGCACCGAGAGCCGGGAGACGGGCGAGTTCTCCGTTCTCCTGTGAGACCGAGAAAAATCTGATAGTCAGATATCATGGTGTGCATGCGTACGATCACCGCGACCGAGGCCGCGAGAAAGTTCTCGGATCTCCTGGACGCCATCGAGAGCGGCGAACGGGTGACCATCACGCGGGGCAGGACCCCGATCGCCCTGATCGGCCCCGCCCCTCGCTACACGGGTGCGGACCTGCGTGCGGCCCTGGAGAGAGCCGAACCGCTGGACGACGAGTTCGAAAGCGATGTGCTCAAAGCCAGGGCCGTGATGGACGACGAGGTAAGGAACCCGTGGGACGACGCCTGATACTCGATACCAACATCCTGATCTCCTATGAGCGGGATGCTCTGGACCGATCCCTGTTCGACCAAGACGAACTCGCCATCGCGGCCGTCACCGTGGCCGAGTTCCGTGCGGGGATCGAACTCACCGATACCGTGAAGCGAGCGGCGGCGCGTTCTCGTGCGCTGGCGGAGATCCTCACCTACATGGAAGTGCTCGATTACACGGAGGCCACGGCCGTGCACCACTCCAGGCTGATCGCACACACGATCGCTGGTGGGCGCAAGCGCGGTGCTCTGGACCTCATGGTGGCCGCGCACGCCGCCCAGACCGGGCGGACCGTCGTGAGCCGCGACGCCAAGGTGCGCTTCGGCGACCTCCCCGGCGTCCTGGCCACGGGCGTCGAGTAGGCCCTAGAAGATGTCCGGGCCCGCCCAGCCGTAGGTGTCGCGCACGCGTACCCGCGCCAGCTCGTCCTCCGACAGCACCCGGGGCTCGCCGAACTGCCGGGCCCTCAGGTAGGTGGCGCTGAGCCAGTCCAGCAGGCGCAGGTTCTCCAGCGCGTGCGCCAGGCCCCGGCCCAGGGCCACTCCGCCGTGGTTGGCCAGCAGCGCGGCGTCGCGCCCCTTGAGGGCCTTGGCCGCCTGGTCGGAGATCTCGCCGGTGCCGTAGGTGGCGTAGGGGGTCACCGCGATCACCCCGCCGAGGGCGGCGGCCCTGTGGTGCACCGGCGGCAGCTCCACCAGTACGGACGAGGCGGCGACGGTGTCGGCGGTGAAGGCGTTGACCACGGCCGTGACATCGCGTCCGTACTCGGCCGCACCGCGGTGCACGGCCAGGTGCAGGGTGGCCTCCGCGGCCGGGTCGCGGCGCCCCTCCAGTACGCGCTCGTCGAGGGACATGACCGGGCAGTCCACGGGCTGGAGCTGGTCGAGGGCGGCACCGTGGGGGGTGATCACCACGAGGTCCCCGTTGCGGACGCTGACGGTGCCCGCCTCTCCCGGTGCGGAGCCGGCGGAGGCAGCGAGGTTGCGGGCGGTCAGGCAGACGTCACGGCGTTCCTGCTCAAGCAGCATGTGTTCCTCGGAAAGGCGGTCGTCGCGGTCCTGGAACCGCAGCGGAGACTGTCCGTTGAGGTCGGGGCGTGCGGGCGGTCAAGCCGGACGGGCCAGCTTAGGCATACCTAAATGTACGCCACCTAACCGTTGTGTGTCGCCCCGCCCCGGAAAGTCGTCCGCGCGGACCCTCCCCGTGCCGCCCGCACGCGGATACGGTCGCCCTGGGGCGGAGCGCGCCCCGGGGACCGAACGGGAGGAGTCGGAGTGACGGAGACCACGTACGACTACGTGATCGTCGGCGGGGGTACCGCCGGGTCGGTGATCGCCGCCAGGCTCAGTGAGGACCCCGCGACCACCGTCTGCGTCATCGAGGGCGGGCCCGACGACCGCGACCACCCGAACGTGATCCGCCTTCGCGACTGGATGAGCGTCCTCGGCGGTGACCTCGACCTGAAGTACACCACCACCGAACAGCCGCGCGGCAACTCCCACATCGTCCACTCGCGGGCCCGGGTGCTCGGCGGCTGTTCCTCCCACAACACCCTCATCGGGTTCCGGCCCTTCGCGGAGGACCTCGACACGTGGGTCGCCCTGGGCGCGCAGGGCTGGGACAACGCCACGGTGCAGTCCTACGCCGACCGGATCAGGTGCGACATCGTGCCGGTCGCCCGCCAGCACCGCAACGCCATGGTCGCGGACTGGGTGGCCGCGGCATCGGCGGCCACGGGCGTCCCGGTCGTCGAGGACTTCAACGCCCTGACCTCGCACGGTGGCGGGTTCTCCGGAGGGGCGGGCTTCCTGTCCGTCGCCTACGACCCCTACACCGGCCACCGGTCCTCGGCCTCCACCGCCTACCTGCACCCCGTGATGGGTGTGCGCGAGAACCTCACCGTGATGCTGGAGACCTGGGCCGACCGGATCGTGTTCGACGGCGACCGGGCCACCGGCGTCAGCGCCGCCACCGCGTCCGGCGGGCGCGTCACCGTGCACGCCCGCGAGGAGGTCGTCCTCGCCGCCGGAGCCGTCGACAGTCCCCGGTTGCTCCTGCTCTCCGGGGTCGGCGATGCCGGGGAACTGCGTTCGGTCGGCATCGACCCCCGTCACGACCTGCCGGGGGTCGGGGAGAACCTGCTCGACCACCCCGAGTCGATCATCATGTGGGAAACCGTGCGGCCGGTGCCCCCGGAGACGGTCATGGACTCCGACGCGGCCCTGTTCGTGCGGCGCGACGCCTCCGATCCGCGCCCGGACCTGATGTTCCACCTGTACCAACTGGCCTTCGACGACCACACCCGGCGGCTGGGCCATGACACACCGCCCGAGGGGCACGCGGTGTGCATGACCCCGAACGTCCCCCGGGCGCGCTCACGCGGCAGGCTCTTCCTGACCAGTGCCGATCCCGCGGTACCGCCGGCGCTGGACTTCCGCTACTTCACCGATCCCGACGGCTACGACGAGCGCACGGTCGTCGACGGCCTCAGGATCGCCCGAGAGGTGGCCGCCACGGAGCCGTTCCGCTCCTGGATCAGGCGCGAGGTCGCTCCGGGGCCCGGTGTCCGGACCGACGAGGAGCTGTCGGAGTACGGCCGCAGCGTGGCGCACACCGTCTACCACCCGGCCGGCACCTGCAGGATGGGCGCGGCCGACGACCCGGCGGCGGTGGTCGATCCCCGGCTGCGCGTGCGCGGCCTGCGCGGCCTGCGTGTCGCCGACGCCTCAGTGTTCCCCGCCCTGCCCACGCCGAACCCGATGGTGACGGTTCTGGCGCTGGGCGAGCGCGCTGCCGACCTCATCCGCGCCGACCGCGACCGGCCCTGACGGCCTTCCGGGCGGTGCTGCTGATCCGTCCCCACCGTGACCACGATGAGTGTGTGCCAGAGGGTGACCTCTGTTACAGTACGACCGCTGTATGTGACAGGTAGGTGTGATGCGGACTCCAACCCCTCCACGGCGACTCCGTAGGTGCCGTCGCTGCGGCGGCCTCCGGTTGCGCGATCTCGTGGACCGGGGTCCGGTGAACCTGCCGTCTCCCAGCGGGGCCCGGTGACGACGACGTGCCGACAGCCCTTGCACTTCCTTCCTCCAGCACCTCCGCCACGAGCGGTGCGTACGGTCGCTCGTTCCCCCGACGGTCCGGTGCCCCTCTGCTCACCGACCCACCTGGAACCCCATGCCTCCCCGATCGCTCAGCAGTGTCCCCCTCCCCGACCGGTCGGCCATCGAGGCGGTCCGCGTCTCCTGCTCGGCGCTGCCAGCCGGGTCGACCCTCCTGGCCGAACGCTTCTACCAGAACCTCTTCGAGATGGCCCCGGACCTGCGGAGCATGTTCGCCGAGAACCTGCACCCGCAGCACAAGCGCATGGCCGACGCCCTCCTCCAGGTCGCCCACTACCTGGACACCCCGGACGACCTCGCACGCCAACTGCGCGTACTGGGCGCCCAGCACCGGCGGGAGTACGGGGTCGAGCCCAGGCACTACCCCTACGTGGGTCGCGCACTGATCCGTGCGGTCAGTGAAATCTCGCCGACGTGGTCGTCCTCGATGAGCTCCTCGTGGGTGCTCGTCTACGAGTGGATCACCGCCACCATGCTGGCCGGAGCCGAGGAGTCCGAACAGAGGGCGTCCGGAGCCGGCCCCAGCCACGCCCGGCCCGCGCGGTCCTCCCGCTGACCGCGTGCCACGCATCGCCCCACGCAGTCTTCCCGATCCCGTAGCCCCTTCCCCGACGCCACGAGGAATCCCCATGACGCGACAGGACCGGCCCGTTCCCGGAACGGAGGGCGAGCGCTACGTACAGGCGGCGCTCGGCAGTACCGACCGCGCCGACCGCTTCTACCGGGACCAGATGCTCGACCATCTGAACCCGCGTATGCGCGAGTTCATCGCCCGGCAGGAGATGCTGTTCATCGCCACTTCCGACGGCAGGGGCGAGTGCGACTCCAGTTTCCGGGCGGGACCGCAGGGTTTCGTCCACGTCATCGACGAGTACAGCGTCGCCTACCCGGAGTTCCGGGGCAACGGCGTCCACGCCAGCCTCGGCAACATCACGGAGAACCCGCACGTCGGGCTGATGTTCCTCGACTTCACCCGTGACCGGATCGGTCTGCACGTCAACGGGCGGGCCAGACTGGTGGAGGACGAGCGGATCCGCGAGGACGTCCCGGGGCTCCCCCCGCCCCAGGTGCCAGGGCAGCGGGCGCTGATCTGGACCCTGGTCCGGGTCGAGGAGGCCTACATCCACTGCCGCAAGCACATCCCCCACCTGCGCAAGGCCGGGCAGGACGAGGACTGGGGAACCGACGACGTCAAGAGCAAGGGCGGCGACTTCTTCGAGGCCAAGCGGGCGCCGGGCCCCTGGGCGGAGCCGCTGCGGGGTGAGCCCGTCGGACGCGCCTGCCCGTGAGGGGCTCCGGGCGCGCGGCCCGGGCCCCTTCAGGGGCGGGGGCGCTCGTAGCGCAGGCGGCGGCCCACCCAGTACACGTTCACGCACGCGCCGATGAGGCCCGCCGCCAGCAGGACGGTCAGCCAGGGCTCACGGGCCCAGACGAGGGCCGCGACCGTCCCGGCCAGCAGTACCAGGGCACCGAACACCGCCAGGACCAGCCGGAATCCCAGAGCGCTCGCCGGGCGCTCGTGGCTGCCCAGGGGTCCCTTCAGCCGTCCGCGTCGCATGGTCTCCGCCCCCTCGCATCGTCTCCCACTGTTCTACCGGTCCACGCTCTCCCCCTACCCAGCGGGTGAGCGGGTGAGCGGGGGTCCGCTGGGAGCCGGGGCGCCGGACGGGCGCGGGGGTGCCGTGCGGCGCCCCCGCGCGGGTACTACACGCCGTCCATGAGGGCGGGCAGGGCGGACTCGTAGGCGGTGCGCAGCTCGGCCAGCGGCACCTCCACGGACCCGGCCGGGTGCGTGTATGCCAGGACTTTTCTCGGAGAATCACATAGAGAACACCGTGTGTTGCTTAATAATATTCTTAAGTAAGAGTACTCTGGGGCTTGGAGGACGCCATTGGGGTCGTGGCAGATTCTCATGACCGAGGACGTTGCGGAGTTCCTGGACGTGCTCCACAGAGAGGACAGAAAGTCCCACACACTCGTCAATCAAGCGATCCTGGTCTTGGAACGCAACGGTCCGGCTGAAGGTCGCCCACTGGTGGACACCGTGGTCGGCTCGGCCATCGCCAACCTCAAGGAACTGCGTCCTGGATCCTCGGCCGGAACCGAGGTGCGTGTGCTGTTCGCCTTCGACCCGTGGCGTTCGGCGATCCTGTTGGTGGCGGGAGACAAGTCAGGGTCCTGGAAGACATGGTACCGAGCGGCGATACCGCGAGCGGAACAGCTCTATGAGATCTACCTGCAGGAACGGCGGGAAGAGGTGGGCGGATGAGTGGCTACCGTGACTGGCGGGGCAGCGGTCACCTGGAACGGGCGATCGAGACCGCTGGAGGAGAACAGGCATTCGAGGAGGCTGTGGCGCGACTCCTCGACGGGGCGAGGGCATGGCGACTGGTCGAAATGCGCAAGCGCCGAGGATTGGGCCAAGCGCAGGTTGCGCAGCGGATGGGTGTCTCCGTTGCCCGAGTGTCCCAGATCGAGGCCGGGGACCTCTCCACACGCGATGTCTTGGACCGCTACGTCTCGGCTTTGGGTGGGACCCTGGTCATCGTTGCGGACTTCGGTGACGAGCAGTTGAAAGTCGGTTGATACCCGCGCGGGGGTGCCGTGCGGCACCCCCGCGCGGGTACTACACGCCGTCCATGAGGGCGGGCAGGGCGGACTCGTAGGCGGTGCGCAGCTCGGCCAGCGGCACCTCCAGGGCCCCCGCCGGGTGGGTGAGTGCCAGGGCGTCGCCGCCCACCGTGCCGATCGCGGCCGCGGGCACGCCGTGCTCGGCGGCCAGCGCGAGGAAGGCCTCCCGGTGCTCGGGAGCCACCGACACGACTGCCCGCGCACCGGATTCGCTGAACAGGGCGGTGAACGCGTCACCCTTCAGCTCCACCCGCACGCCCCGGCCGCCGTGCAGCGCCGACTCGGCGAGCGCGACCGCCAGACCGCCGTCGGAGAGGTCGTGGGCGGCGTCGGCCAGGCCGCGGTCAGCGGCCGCGGCCAGGACCTCGCCCAGCGCGGCCTCGGCGGCCAGGTCCACCCGCGGGGGCAGTCCGCCCAGGTGGCCGTGGACCACGTCGGCCCACGCCGAACCGCCGAACTCCGCTCGGGTCTCGCCGAGCAGGAACACGGTGGCACCGTCGGTGCGCAAGCCCGACCGCAGGCGGTTCCGCACGTCGTCGATCACTCCGAGCACGCCGATCACCGGGGTCGGGTTGATCGCCACGTCACCGGTCTGGTTGTAGAAGCTCACGTTGCCGCCGGTCACCGGTGTGCCCAGCTCCTGGCAGGCGTCGGCCAGGCCCCGCGTGGCCTCGGCGAACTGCCACATGACCCCCGGGTCCTCGGGAGAGCCGAAGTTGAGGCAGTTGGTGACCGCCAGCGGCCGGGCACCCGTGGCGGCGACGTTGCGGTAGGCCTCCGCGTACGCGAGCTGTGTCCCCGTGTACGGGTCCAGACGCGTGAAGCGGCCGTTGCCGTCGGTGGCCAGGGCCACGCCCCGCTGCGAGTCGTCGGACACGCGGATCATGCCGGAGTCGTGCGGGGCCGACACGACGGTGTCGCCGCGCACGTAGCTGTCGTACTGCTGGGTGACCCACGTCGGGTCGCCCACGCCCGGCGCGCCTAGGACCCGCAGCAGTTGTCCGCGCAGCTCCGCGTCGTCGGAGGGGCGCGCCAGGGCGGCGGCGTCGTCGGCCTGGAGCGCGTCCTGGGAGGTCGGGCGGGCGTAGGGGCGCTCGTAGACGGGGCCCTCGTCGGAGGCGGTCCGCGGCGGCATGTCCACCACGGTCTCCCCGTGCCAGGTCATCACCAGTCGGCCGCCGCGCTCGGCCTCCTCGGGGGTGACATCGGTGACCTCGCCGATCTCCGTGGCGAGGATCTGCCACGTGTCGCAGACGGCCAGGAACTCGTCCATCTTCGCGGGTTCGACGATCGCCATCATGCGCTCCTGCGACTCACTCATGAGGATCTCCTCGGGCGTGAGCCGGGGGTCGCGCAGGGGGACGCGGTCCAACCGGATGTCCATACCGCCGGTGCCGCCCGCGGCCAGCTCCGTGGTCGCGCAGGAGACGCCCGCGGCGCCCAGGTCCTGGATGCCCACGACCAGGTCCCGGCCGTACAGCTCCAGGCTGCACTCGATGAGCAGCTTCTCCATGAACGGGTCGCCGACCTGCACGCTCGGCCGCTTGGCGTGCGATGCGTCGTCGAAGGTGGCGCTGGCCAGCACGGAGGCGCCGCCGATACCGTCGGGGCCGGTGGCGGAGCCGAACAGGACCACCTTGTTGCCCGGCCCGGGGGCCTGGGCCAGCTTGATGTCCTCGTGCCTCATCACGCCCACGCACAGGGCGTTGACCAGCGGGTTGCCGATGTAGCCCGTGCCGAAGCCGATCTCGCCGCCGATGTTGGGCAGGCCCAGGCAGTTGCCGTAGAAGGAGATGCCGGAGACCACGCCGGGCAGGACGCGCTTGGTGTCGTCGGCGTCGGCGGGGCCGAACCGCAGCGCGTCCATCACCGCCACGGGGCGGGCTCCCATCGTGAGGATGTCGCGGACGATGCCGCCCACCCCGGTGGCCGCGCCCTGGTGCGGCTCCACGTACGAGGGGTGGTTGTGCGACTCGATCTTGAACGTGACAGCGTGCCCGTCGCCCACGTCCACCACTCCGGCGTTCTCGCCCATGCCGACGAGCAGGGCGTCGCTGGCGGGCGCCTTCTCACCGAACTGGCGCAGGTGCACCTTGGAGGACTTGTACGAGCAGTGCTCGCTCCACATGACGGAGTAGATGGCCAGCTCGGCCGAGGTGGGGCGGCGGCCCAGGATCTCGCGGACCCGCTCGTACTCGTCCTTGGCCATGCCCAGTTCCGCGTAGGGCTGGGCGGTGTCCGGGGTGTCGATCGCCGTGGCGACGGTGTCGAGGCCGGGTACTTCAGACATGGGTGGTTCCGTTCGGGTGTGCGGATGTGGGCCCGGCCGGGTGCGTCCGCCGACCGGCGCGTCAGACGTGGTCACGGTGCGGGGGGTGCGGCTCCGGCCACCATGAGGAGCGCGGGCGCGTCCTGTGCCGAGTGGTCGGAGGAGTCGGTCACGAGCACCTGCCCGTCCGTGAGGAAGGTCTCGCCGAGGGGCACGTCGCCGGGCGACGCGGCCCCCTCGGGGAGGAGCTGCCCCCAGTCGGCGTCGAGCAGGTGGCGGTAGACCGACTCGATCGCCTCCTCGGAGTCGGGGACCGGCTCGCCGCCGTCGGTGACGACCTGGACCAGGCGGAAGCACTCGGCCTGGGTGCACTGGACGTCCTCGGTCTCGTCGGAGGCGTAGGACAGCCCTTCGGGGGGCTCGCCCAGGACGTCGACGCCCGGGGCCTCCAGGGGGGAGGCCGCCGTCGGCGCCTCGGCGGGGGAGGTGACCGGTGCCCGGAAGGAGCTGAACAGGCCCCACAGTCCGGAGAGGACGAGGCCGGTGACGACCACCACCGCCAGTACGACCTTGAAGCGGCGGGAGCGCAGCAGCGTCATCATGGCGAGGACCGTTCCCTGTCGGTGCGTGGGTGTGCCGGTGTCAGGCGTGCGCCGGGGCTTCGGCGGACAGGTGCCCGAGGACCGAGGTGAAGAACCCGAGACCGTCCGTGGAGGGTCCTGTGAGCGCCTCGACGGCGTGCTCCGGGTGCGGCATGAGGCCGACGACGTTGCCGTGCTCGTTGGTGATGCCGGCGATGCCGCGGCGCGAGCCGTTCGGGTTGCCGCCGACGTAGCGGACCACGACGCGCCCGGAGGCCTCCAGATCGTCCAGGGTCTCCTCGTCGGCGACGTAGCTGCCCTCGCCGCTCTTGAGGACGACCAGGACCTCCTGGCCCCCGGTGTAGTCGCCGGTCCAGGCGGTGCCGGTGTTCTCCACGCGCAGGACCTGGTCGCGGTTGACGAACCGGAGCGAGGAGTTGCGGGTGAGCGCGCCGGGGAGCAGGTGGCTCTCGCACAGGATCTGGAAGCCGTTGCAGATTCCCAGCACGGGCAGGGCGCCCGAACGTGCGGCCGGGACGAGCTCGGACATCAGAGGCGCGAAGCGGGCGATGGCACCGCAGCGCAGGTAGTCGCCGTAGGAGAAGCCGCCGGGCAGGACGACGGCGTCCACGCCCTTGAGGTCGGCGTCGGCGTGCCAGAGCGCGACGGGTTCGGCACCCGACAGCGCGACGGCGCGTGCGGCGTCCTTGTCGTCGAGGGAGCCGGGGAAGGTGACGACGCCCACACGGGCTGCCATGAGCACACTCCGGGTCTTGTCGTGTCCTCCGCGCGGGAGGACCGGGTGGTGGAACGAGGTGGGGCGGACGCCCGGCTGACCGCCGGGCGACGGTGTGTCCGCACCTGGCAGCGTACCCGCTCACCTGTGTCCCGGTGCGGCGCTCACCCGGGTTCGGGGCGGGCCGGCCCGTGCGGTGACCCCGGCCGGTGTGTGGCGGGGCGGGAGCCCCGTCCGCTCACAGGGCGGCGTGGGCGGCGGCGGGCGGGTGCAGCGGCCTGGCCCGGTCCTCCCCGTCGCACCGGGTGAGGCGCTTGCGCAGCAGGACCGTGGTGCGCTGCGCCTCACTGAAGTCGACCTCGTCCATCAGGTGGTGCATGAGGAAGACGCCCCGTCCCGATTCGGCACTGAGCCGGGGGAGGGGCTGGTGTTCGAGGTACAGGTGCCGGGGCAGGGCCGTGCCCTCGGGGAGCCTCCCCTTGTGGGAGATCCGCATTTCGCACAGGTAGGGGGCGAGGGTGGCCTCGACCCGGTAGTGGTGCGCGGCCCCCGCGTGTTCGACGGCGTTGGCGCAGGCCTCGGAGGTGGCCAGCAGAACGTCGTCGACGCAGTCCTGGCACATGCCGGAACGCTTCAGGAGGGAGCCCAGAACATCGCGTACGACGGAGACCGTGTAGGCCTGGCGGGGGAGTGAGATCGAGAACAGGGCATCCATCCGCGCACCTCCCAACGTCCGAAGAGTCATCATTCCGGCACGTTAAGGAGCGTTCCCGAGGCCAGAAGGTGCAAAACGAACATCAGGTGTCGATCCAGGTCACGTGCGTCCGATTGTTGACATACGTACCGCCCGCGGAGGTGTTCTCGATCCCGTTCCCCGGGCGGCGGGGGACACGGCTCAGGCGACGCGGACCTCGAAGTCCTCGATGACCGTGTTGGCGAGCAGGGTCTCGGCCAGGCGGCGGACGTCGGCGAGCGTGGTGTCGTCGGCCTCGCCCTCGACCTCCACCTCGAAGCGCTTGCCCTGGCGGACC
The DNA here is from genome assembly GCF_000515115.1 of Nocardiopsis sp. CNT312. Classification (GTDB taxonomy): domain Bacteria; phylum Actinomycetota; class Actinomycetes; order Streptosporangiales; family Streptosporangiaceae; genus Nocardiopsis. The sequence continues at coordinate 41,666 of NZ_AZXF01000029.1, read as the reverse complement.
TGGCCGACCCCCTCGAAGCCCAGCCGGGAGCAGGCCCCGGCGATCGCCTGACCCTGGGGATCAAGGATCTCGGGCTTGAGCATGACGTCAACAACGACGCGGGCCACAGCGTCCTCCAGAAGAAACGTGGTGTGCGCCGCCCCGCGCACCGTGCGGGGCGAAGCCCCCTTCCGAGCCGCCCGGAAGGGGCGACGCCAGATTACGGCACGACGCCGGTCGGACGGGCCGGGATACCCGCCGGGGAGTCCGGAGGCGGGCACGGCGCACCGTTCTTTACCGCATGCTGAACGGCTCTGGGAAGGCTCTCGGTACCCCCGTGACCCTTATCACGGCGATCGGTGTCATCATTGGAGGCGTGCGGTGGCGTCTCACAGGGTGGAAGTGAGAACCCGGTCGTCCTGAGGGGGAGTCTTGACGACTATCACAGCGGATCAGACCTCCACGACCGGTGAGACCCGCGCCGAAGAGCAGACTCTGGACTTCGCCGCCGCGGTGACACCGTTCGCCGACCAGCTCTACCCCACGGCCCTGCGGATGACCCGCAACCCGGCCGACGCGGAGGACCTCGTCCAGGAGACGTTCGCCAAGGCGTTCGCGAATTTCCACCAGTTCAGGGCGGGAACGAACCTGCGGGCCTGGCTGTACCGCATCCTGACCAACACCTTCATCAACTCGTACCGCAAGAAGAAGCGGGAACCCATCCAGGACACCACCGACGAGATCAAGGACTGGCAGCTCGCCGCCGCCGAGGCGCACACATCGTCGGGCATGCGCTCGGCCGAGACCGAGGTCCTGGACCACCTGCCCGACTCCGACATCAAGCAGGCTCTGGCGTGCCTGCCGGAGGACTTCCAGGAGGTCATCTACCTCGTGGACATCGAGGGCTACGCCTACAAGGAGGTGGCTGAGCGCATGGGGACCCCCCTGGGCACGGTCATGTCCCGTCTCCACCGCGCGCGGCGCCAGCTCCGCGGAATGCTTGCCGACTACGGCCGCGAACGCGGTATGCGCGTGCCGGGCTGACCCGCCCACGCGCCGCGGCCGACACCTCCACACGGTCCGCACGACGCCCGGTCCTGCCCCGACACGCGGGGAGAACCGGGCGTTTCACGTGTTCGCCCCCTCCGGTGTGCGAAATTGTAGGAAGTCCTTGCAATTCATAGGAAGGCCTGGTAGTTGCGCATACGCGCGAGTTCTGGATGATGGGCGGGCAGGCTCAAAGGTGACGCTGAGGTCTTGCGCTCTCCATAGTGACCCCTGTCACGATATGGGGAGGGCGGTCCGCGCCATCCACCACCCCGGGTGGGCGGGCCCTGATCCGGCCGACCAGCGTTCACCCACGCGTATTCGGCCCCGAGTAACCCAAGGAGCGACGTGTCGGACACCACCGCACACGCAGAACCGGAGCTGATCCAGCTCCTGACACCCGAAGGGGAGCTCACGCCGCACCCCGACTACCCTCTGGCCGTCGGAGCCGGGGAGATCCGCGACCTGTACCGGGACCTGGTACTCGTCCGCCGGGTCGACTCCGAGGCGGTCTCCCTCCAGCGGCAGGGCGAACTGGGCCTGTGGGCCTCACTGCTGGGCCAGGAGGCCGCGCAGATCGGCTCCGGCCGCGCCCTGCGCGCCCACGACATGGTCTTCCCCTCCTACCGCGAGCACGGCGTCGCCTGGTGCCGGGACGTCGCCCCCAAGAGCCTGCTGAGCCTGTTCCGCGGCGTCACCAACGGCGGCTGGGACCCCAAGGAGCACAACTTCCACCTGTACTCCATCGTCATCGCCAGCCAGGTCCTGCACGCCACCGGCTACGCCATGGGCGTCCAGCGCGACGGGGCCCTGGGTGAGGACGGCACCGCCGTCATCGCCTACTTCGGTGACGGCGCCACCAGCCAGGGCGACACCAACGAGGCGTTCAACTTCGCCGCCGTCAACCACGCCCCGGTGGTCTTCTTCTGCCAGAACAACCAGTGGGCCATCTCCGAGCCCTCCGCGCACCAGGTGGGCGTGCCCATCTACCGCCGCGCCCAGGGGTTCGGCTTCCCCGGGGTACGCGTGGACGGCAACGACGTCCTGGCCTGCCTCGCCGTCACCCGTGCGGCCCTGGACCACGCCCGCGAGGGCAACGGCCCCACGCTCGTGGAGGCGTTCACCTACCGGATGGGCGCCCACACCACCAACGACGACCCCAGCCGCTACCGCTCCAGTAGCGAACTGGACGAGTGGAAGGCCAAGGACCCCATCCTGCGCCTGCGCCGCTACCTGGAGAAAGAGGGCCTGGCCGACGAGGCGTTCTTCGCAGCCGTCGACGCCGAGGCAGACCGGGTCGGCGCGAGTGTCCGCACCGAGTGCCGGAGCCTGCCCGACCCCGGGCCGCTGGAGATCTTCGACCACGTCTACGCCGAACCGAACGTCCACATCGACCGGCAGCGGTCCGAGTTCGCCGACTACCTCGCCTCCTTCGAGGGCGCCGGCGCGGAAGGGGGCCGCTAGGCCATGGGAACCAGCCTCACGATCGGCAAGGCGATCAACGCGGGCCTGCGCGCCGCGATGGAACACGACCCCAAGGTCCTGGTCATGGGTGAGGACGTCGGCCGGCTCGGCGGCGTCTTCCGGGTCACCGACGGCCTGTACAAGGACTTCGGGGCCGACCGGGTCATCGACACCCCCCTCGCCGAGTCCGGCATCGTCGGCACCGCCATCGGCATGGCGCTGCGCGGCTACCGGCCGGTGGTGGAGATCCAGTTCGACGGCTTCTTCTTCCCGGCCGCCAACCAGACCTTCACCCAGCTCGCCAAGATGCGGCGCCGCTCGGCCGGCGCGCTCAGCGTCCCCGTGGTCATGCGCATCCCCTACGGCGGCGGGATCGGCGCGGTGGAGCACCACAGCGAGTCGCCCGAGGCGTACTTCACCCACACCGCGGGCCTGCGGGTGGTGACCGTCGCCACCCCGGAGGACGCCTACTGGATGATCCAGCAGGCCGTCCGCAGCGACGACCCGGTCGTCTTCCTGGAGCCCAAGCGGCGCTACTACGAGAAGGCCGAGGTCGACACCGGTGCCGCCGTCCAGGACGCGGCCCCCATGGACGCGGCGCGCGTCGCCCGCTCCGGCACGGACGTCACGCTCCTGGCCTACGGCCCCATGGTCAAGACCGCGCTCCAGGCCGCCGAGGCCGACACCGACCACTCCGTCGAGGTCGTCGACCTGCGGTCGCTGTCGCCGGTGGACTACGACACGGTCACCGCATCGGTGAAGCGCACCGGCCGCCTGGTCGTGGCGCACGAGGCCCCGCTCTCGGGAGGGCTCGGCGCCGAGATCGCCGCCCGTGTCACCGAGGAGTGCTTCTACCACCTGGAATCGCCGGTGATCCGGGTGGCCGCCTTCGACACCCCCTACCCGCAGTCCAGGCTGGAGGAGTACTACCTCCCGGACCTGGACCGGGTCCTGGACGGTGTGGACCGGGCGTTCGCGTACTAGACAGGCGGGGGATTCGAGAGACCATGGCGATGAACAAGAGCGCACCCGCCGTCGGCGGCGTGCAGTCGTTCGCCCTGCCCGACGTGGGCGAGGGCCTGATCGAGGCGGAACTGCTCACCTGGTACGTCGGACCCGGTGACGAGGTGGCCGTCAACCAGAACCTCTGCGAGATCGAGACGGCCAAGGCCGTCGTGGAGCTGCCCAGCCCGTACGCGGGTACCGTGCGCGAACTGCTGGTCGAGGAGGGCCGGACGGTCGACGTCGGCACGGTGATCATCACCATCGACGACGGCAGCGGCGGGGCCGGTGACTCCGGCACTGTCCCGGAAGGGGCGTCGTCCGGACAGGGCGAGGAGCGGGAGAAGCCGCTGGTGGGCTACGGCGAGAAGGCCGGTGCCACCAGGCGTCGCGCCCGCCGCCGCCCGGCCCCGGCCGCACCGGTGACACCGCCCCCGCCCACCGCCGCCGCACCACCCGCCCCCGCCGTGCCCGCCGTGCCGACGGGGGGACGGCCGCTGGCCAAGCCGCCGGTGCGCAAGCTCGCCCGGGACCTCGGCGTGGACCTGGCCTCGGTCACGCCGACCGGCGCGGGCGGCATCGTGACGCGCGAGGACGTCCGGTTGGTCGCCGGAGCCGCTGAGACTCCGTCGACCGCACTCGCCGAGGCAGCCGAGCACGCGCGGGCGGAATCCCTACGGGAGCGGCGCATCCCGGTCAAGGGGGTGCGCAAGCACACCGCCGCCGCCATGGTGGGCAGCGCGTTCACCGCACCGCACGTCACCGAGTTCCTCCAGGTGGACGTCACCGGGACCATGACGGCGGTCAAGCGGCTGCGCGCACGCCCCGAGTTCGCGGACGTACGGGTCTCGCCGCTGCTGATGGTGGCCAAGGCGCTCCTGCTGGCGGTCCGCCGCCACCCGGAGGTCAACGCCTCCTGGGACGAGGAGAACCAGGAGATCGTGGTCAAGGACTACGTGAACCTGGGGATCGCCGCCGCCACCGACCGCGGCCTGGTGGTGCCCAACATCAAGGACGCCGACGCCAAGTCCCTGCCGGAACTGGCCGCGGCCCTGACGGAGCTCACCACCACCGCCAGGGAGGGCCGGACCTCCCCAGCGGACATGGCCCGGGGCACGATCACCGTCACCAACGTCGGCGTGTTCGGCGTGGACGCGGGCACCCCCATCCTCAACCCGGGCGAGGCCGCCATCCTCGCCTTCGGGCAGATCCGGAAGATGCCGTGGGTGCACCAGGGGGAACTGGCGGTCCGCGACGTCACGACCCTGTCGCTGTCGTTCGACCACCGGATGGTCGACGGTGAACTGGGCTCCAAGGTGCTCCGGGACGTCGGCGCCGCCCTGGAGGACCCCGAACTCACCGCCCTCGCCTGGGGCTGAGGGACTGGGACCGGTCGAGGCGGCCCGACCCCCTTCCGGGGGCCGGGCCGCTCCGCCGTACCGGTCTCTCAGCCGTCGCTGGGCTCGTCACTCGGGGCGTCACTGGGGCTGGCGGAGGCCTCCGCCTCCTCCCGCGCCTCCTCCTCAGCCTCCCGGTTCGCCGCACGGGTCGTGCAGACCTCCTCCGAGGGGCCCGCGGCACCGTCCACGGCGACCACGGTGAAGCAGTACTCGGCCACCGTGTTCGCCGTGGCGATCTGTGCGGAGGTGACACCGGCTCCGATCCGGGCCAGGGTCGCGGGGTCGTGGCCCAACCGGCCGCCCACCACGAAGAACGAGGCGGTGCCGCCGCTGTTGTCGCTCCAGGTCAGCCGGACCGTGTCCAGGCCGTCCGCGAGCAGGATGCCGGTGGGCGCACCGACGGGGGCGGGGACGGCCGGGTCGACCACGTCGAGGGGCTCCCCGCTCCCCTCTCCCGAGGCCGGGGCCGAGGGCGCGGTGGACGGCCCTCCCGACGCCCCCGCCTCCTCGGACGGACCGCCGGTTACGGTGTCGGCCTCCTGGCCGTCCTCCCCGGGTGCGGCCAGGACGGGGGCCGGGCCGTCGACCGCCGCGAACCCGGCGGCCGCGGCGGTGACCACGAGGATGCCCGCCACGGCGGCGGCGATGTGCAGGTGCCCGCGCCACCGGGCCTGCCGGGGGGCGGGTCTGCCGAAGGAGGGGTACTCCTCCCCGTCCGGGGCGGGGCTGTCGTAGGGCAGCCGGGAGGACTCCGCGGTTCCGCTCCACCCCTCGACGCGGGACCAGGCGATCCGCGGCGGGATCTTCTCGCCGCGCAGCTTGGCCATCATGAGATCGGCGGTGCTGTTGGGGTCCAATTCCCCTTCGAGCGGGGCCGGGTTCTCGGAGGGGGGCGGCTCGCTGTGCAGGTGGCCGGTGCTGTCCGGCCGGGACGCGGGCACGGGGGGTGCCTGCGGACCGCTCCGCGGGCTCCCAGGGGGTGCCCCGGGCGGCGGCGGTACCGGCGGGCTGGGGATCGCGTACGGCGGTGCGGGCACGGCCCCCTGGCCCCCAGCGGGGTAGGGGGGAGCGCCGGTGGAGACGGTGTAGGGGGTGGCAGGGGAGGCCTGCGGACCGGTGTACGGGTGGGGGCCGCCGATGGGCGAGGACGCCGGGTCGACGTGCGGCGGCCGCTGCGGGCCGGTACCGGGATAGGGGGCCTGCGGTCCCGTCCCGGGAGCCGCCTGTGGAGCGCGTGCCCGCTCGAACGCGGCGGCGAACGCGGCGGCGCTGTCGTAGCGCTCCTCGGGAGCCTTCGCCAGGGCACGGGCCAGCACGCCCCGCAGCACGCGGGACACGTCCCCGCGGGTCACCGGAGGGGCCTCCTCGGTGAGCACGCGCCGTGCGTGGTCGCGGGAGTGCGGAGCCGAGCCGTCCTCGGGGGCGAAGGGCGACCGGCCCATGAGCAGCGTCCAGAGGGTCGACGCCAGCCGGTACACGTCGGAGGCGGCACTGCGGGCCTCTCCGCGCAGCGCCTCGGGCGGGGCGTGCCAGAACCCGTCGCTCTCCGGACCGGGCGGGGGCGCGGCGGCCCCGATCGGGCACACCGAGCCGAAGCCGGTGAGGACCGAGGTGCGGCCCGCCCTCAGGACGTTCCCCGGACTGACGGCGTCGTGCACCAGGCCCCGGGCGTGGACCGCGCCGAGCGCGGCGGCCGTGCTCCGGGCGATCGCCGCGCTCTCCTGGAGCGCTGTGGGCCCCCTGCGCGCCAGCATGTCCGCGAAGGAGCCGTCCGCGTAGAACGGCAGTGCCACGAAGAAGTCGCCGTCGGCCGTGCTACCCGCGTCCAGCAGGGGCACGACCCCCGGGCTGCCGCTGAGTTCGCGCAGTCGGTCGAGTTCGGCCTGGCCGGCCGAGCGGGACAGCACCTTGAGTACGACGTCCGCGCCGCTGGTGGTGCGGCGGCCACGGACGATGCGGGCACGGGGTCCTTCGCGCAGCACGGTGAGCGACTCGTACCCGGGTGCCCAAGCGGTGTGCTCGGAGCCGGACATGCGCGAGCGACCCCCGTTCGTGGTGGTGTCCCCGGGCCGTCGGGCGCGGGGGTGGTGGGGCGGGTCAGGCCCCGGGCAGCAGAGGGTTCTCGGCCGCGGGGTCCTGGACCGTCTGCTGCCCGTAGGTGCCGAACCCGCGTTCCTCGTTGACCTCCTGCTGGCGGCCGAACGCCCCGATGAGCGCGATGACCCCGCAGATCAGCGCGGTGAGGATGAGACCGCCGATCACCGCCGGCCACACCTGCTGACGGCGCCGCCAGTAGCGGCTGGAGCCGTGGAGCAGCGCCGAACGCAGTTGCCGGTGCCGCAGGGCGTCCGCCTGGAGGACGTACTTCTCCTCGTCGGGCGTGTAGTGGAACGCCTCGGGGAGCTGCGGTTCCGGGTCCGCGGGGGGCGGCGTGGGTGGCGCGGGGGTGGACATCGGCGATCAGCCTACTAGAACAGTCCGTCCAGGTACCGGGTGAGACGGCTGTACTTGTCGGCGGTGTCGCTGGTGGCCGCGATCATCTTCGAGAAGGCGGCGTTGACCTCGGAGAACTGCGCGTCGAACTCCTGGGCCTTGGCCTGGAACTGGGTGCTTCCGGAGCCCTCCCACTGGCTGACGGTGCTCTCGGACTGCTCGTTGATCTGGCTCATGATCGCGGTGAAGCGCGAGAGGTGGGCCTGCTGATCGGAGGCCAGGCCTTCCAGGCCTCCGACATCGCCGTAGACGTCGAACCGAGCGGACATGGTTGCCGCCTTTCTGGAGGTGGGGAGAAGAGGGAGGGGTCAGGCGTTGACGGGGCGGGAGAGCCCGCCGAGGTCGTTTCCGGCCTGGGAGAGGTCGGCGGCCGAGTCGGCGTCGGTGATGTTGAACTGCTGCTGGCCCTCGTTCAGCTTGATGCCGTTGTTGCTGCACCAGGTCATCAGTTCGTCGAAGCGCTCGGTGAGCTGGTTGCGCGCCTCGCGGAAGTCGTGCAGCGCCTGCCCCTGGAGGGAGTCGCCGTCGTTGGACATGTCCTGGATGAGCTGGTTCATCTGGGTGCGGAGGCCGTCGGACTCCAGTCCGAGGTTCTCACCGCCGGTCGAGAGTGCGTTGACGTTTTCGAGACCAGCGTGCTGGGACATCTGAACCCTTTCCGGGGTGGGGCGTCACTGGGCTGAACCGTCCTCCGCGAGGCGGGGTGTCCGCCGCGGGAGGGGACACGGGAGGAGGGTGGGGATACGGACGATAGTCAGCGGATCGACGGCGGGTCAATGCGTGCGCACCTTCCGCCACACGGTTCACAGAGCGGTGGCGACCTCCCCCGTCATCGGGGAAGGAGAAGGGCCGGGGGGCGTTCTCGAAGGGCCGGTGCATTCACCGGTCTTCGAGTGAGGCGGGGTCATGGGCGGCCGTCTCCGCAGTCGACGTAGTCGGCGATGCTCGCGGTGTATTCTTCCGAGGTGTCGAGGTTCTCCCAGAACTCGTCCATGTAGTCCTCGACAAACTTCTCGCCGGTGACGGTCTCGCCGCACCAGGTGACCTCGTTGAATTCCATGGCGTCGCCCAGTGCCCCGTCGATCTGGCCGAGATTGTGGACTGCTTCGGTGTTCCATTTGTCTTTATCGAGTTCGACGACGTATCCGCCCTCGTCCTCTTGGATTATTCGTGTATCGAGAAGCCGGTCTTTTTTGTCTGTGATGCTCGCAACGATTTCCCTTGGGTCACCTTCGGTGAACATCCGATCCAACGTGCGCACCCTGATTTCCCGTTCGACCCAGAAGAAGGAGACGTAGTCCGAGGGAGGTCCCTCTTCGGGTTCGGGCTCGGTGGTGGAGCAAGCGCTAAGAGTCAGAGCTGCGGACAGAGCGGTTGCCAAGAGAGGAAGCATATGCTTTCCTGTTGAAGGGGGAAATTCTTCTCTGGTCTTTTTGGTGGAGGCGATTGATCTGTTGCGTGTCATTTTTCTCCTCCCCCTTCTTCGCCACCGAAGGCACTATTCGTGTCGTTGTACGAGTTATTGTACTGTGTGACGAAGTCGTCTACGCGTTTGTAGCCCGGTTGCGTGCGCCCGTCATCGGTAGTGATCTCTACATCGTCCATGATGTTGCTTATCGCACTGTCCATGCGGTCGAGATACTGGTCTTCGTTGTCTGACCATTTACTCGGATCCTTCTCGACAATGATCGAGATGGTTTCGTCGAAGGTGAATTTTTCTCCTATTTCTTCGGGGGGAAGAGGAGTCCCATTCTGGGTGACGGTGATCGCCCCGCCTTCGATTAGAGTGTGGAACTCGTCGGGGCGTATGACGCTGTTGAATGTCGTTGGGTCGTTTTGTGAAAGATAATCGAGGGCTTCTATTCGAAAATTTCTCTCAATGAACTCGGCGCCAGAAAAGGTTGGATGGCGTGGAGATACATCGTATTCGCCATCGATGATTGCGTTCACGATGCTCTCCTCTCCGAGTTCCAACCCCTTGGATGCGGCTGTTCCGATCACTGGGATTCTCTCGGACAGGCCAGCTGCTTCGCCGACTACGAACTCGGCGATCTGTGTCTCGCGATCGATCTGTTCGTCCAGATCAGTGCTTCGATCGGCTGACTCTCTTCGGAGGGCTTCCTCTAGAAGGGCTTGAAGCTGCCCGCCCCCGCGGGCTGTCTCCTCGTCCTGGCCACTTCCGAAGAAGGCTGCTGCTTCGATCTGTTGGTACACATCAACGGAATTGACCACGCGCCCGGCGGTCTCGTCGTTGCCCATGAGAAGCTGCATGTACGTAGCGCGCTCCTCGGCTCCCATGGAGACAAAACTCTTATCTGCATTGAAATCGCCGATACCCGTGGCAGGTTCGTTGTCCTCCAACACATCGCTGTCGGCGAAGCTGTAGATGTGGGCGTCGAAGATGTCGGCGAAGCTGTCGGCCAGCTCCCCGTTGAACTGGGTGAACGAGGCATTGGAGTACTCGTTGTCCCCCTCGGTGACGTCCACGCCGGTGTTGACGAGTGATCCGTGCAGTTCCCCGGTGACGGTCTCCATGAACCCGGCGAAGGCGTCCCCGGCGCGCTGGCGCACCTCCGCATCCTCGCTGTGGATGTCCTCGGCGAGCCAGTCGGTGAGCTGGCGGGCGGTGTGGCCGTGGTCGTGCCACTCGTAGGTGAGCGTGCCGTCCAGCGCCTGGATACGAAGGTCCTTGTCGCCGTACTCGACGCCCGGCTCCTCGTTGAGGTGGTCGCCGGTGAGCACGTAGTAGTTGGCGTCCTCGTTGCGGGTGGCCGCGCCGAGGATGTGCGAGAGCTGCTCCGAGTCCGGCATCACCCCGTCGGGGTCGGGGACGTCGCCCCAGGCGTCGAGGAACGCGCCGGTGGACAACTGGAGGTTGGTGGACAGGCCGTAGCCGCCCTCCATGTCCTCGTCGGTGTGCGCGAGGAAGGCGGACAGCGCCTTCATGTCCATGCCCATGCCCACGGGTGTGCTCGGGACCCTGCCCTCCGAGTCCGCGTTGATCCACGGCCCCTCGACGGCGTTGACGAAGCTCTGGGGCAGCATGTCGTAGCCGCCGCCCAGGTCCGGGTCGGAGAGCGCCAGCAGACCGTCGCCGAGCGCGCCGAGGGCCTCCTCGCGCTCCTCCTCGCTCATGTCGGACTCGTTCATGAGGTCGGGGTAGACCATGATGCCCCCGCCGACCCCGTCGCGGAAGTACGGCTCCTCCAGGTGGGCGTAGAACTCCTCCAGGAAGTCCATCTCACGGTCGCTGAGCGGCGTACCGTTCTGCTGGCTCTGCCGCGCGTTGCCGCCGACCACCGAGAGCACGAGCATGATCTCGTGGTAGCGGTCGTCCAGGGGCCTGTCGCCGGACCAGTAGGCGTTGAGCTCGCCGGCGAACTCCTCGGCGTTCTCCGGCGTGAGCTCACCGTCCTCGATGAGCGAGGCGTAGCGGGCGGGGTCGATGTTGAAAAACGCCCAGCCCGCGTTGCCCGCGGCCATGAGGGTGCGGACGTTCTCCGGGGTCGGACCCTGTTCGAGCATGGTCCGCACCTCGTCGGCGCCGTCCTGGAGGTTCTGCCAGTTGGTCTGCTCGCGGGTGATGAGCCCTTCCCGCACGGTGACGAGCTCGTCGTAGAGGGTCCGGCAGCGCTGCTCGTCCCCGGTACCCCAGTCGGTGAACCACCAGCCGTCGACCTGCGGGTAGGACGAGGTGATGTGGGCGTCCCGGTACTTGGAGGGCACCGAGCCGACCTTCTCCGCCAGGGCGCCGTCCCAGGTGCTGATCTGGGCGTCGCGCTCGCTGTGGAAGGCCTTGACGGTGTCGGCCCACATCTCGGCGACCGTGGCCGCGTAGGTGACCGAGACGGCGGCGTCCCGCCAGTTCTGGAGGTCCTCCTCGGACAGGCCCCGGATGTCCCACGCGATGACGTCGGTGAACTGGTCGGCCGCGGAGTCGAAACTCCCGTTGAGGTCGTCGGCGCGGCCGAGCACACGGGCCGTGAGGACGTCCAGGTCCGCCGCGCACTCGTACACGCGATCGGAGTCGCAGTAGAAGTAGCGGGGGTAGAAGATGACGGAGAAGGTGGCCACGGTCTTCCTGGCAGGGGCGGTGAGCGGGCGGAGGGAAGGGGTGCGGTGCGGGGCGACGGCGGGTGGTCCTGCGGGGGGTCAGTCGAAGTTGATGTCCCGGTGCGATTCCCAAGGGTGGCCGAAGCCCTCCGAGCTCTCCAGGTCGTTCCGTGCGATCTCCGACGCGCCCGCCTGGACGTTGTCGGCCAGCGTCAGGCCGAGCGCCTGCACGTCGATGAGGGACTGGCCGGCCTCCTCCTTGAAGGCGTTGAACCCGGCCCGGACGTCCTCGTGGCCCGCCGCGCTCACGGCGTCCTCCATGAGGAGGTCGAAGGTGTCGGCGAGCCCGGCCATGGCGGCCGCGAGTGTCTCGGCGTACTCGCCGCCCTGCATCCCCTCGATCGGGTTGCCGCCCGCTTCGGTCATGTGGGGGTCTCCTCTTCGTCGAACGCGCAAGTCCGCCGGGACAGGGCATCGCCCCCGTGGACGGCCCGGGGCCGGGCGAGGGGTGGGATGCGTGCTTTGGGATGGGAGTTTCACGGTTTGCGGGGACTCTGGGGATGGTACCGACGGGGCAGCGGTATGTGTACCGCCCGTTTCGGAATGTCGTCGGCTGTTCACCGCAGCCCGGGACCCGTCCCGCCCCCCTCGATCCGTGACGGAGAGCCGCTGGTGCTCGTCGTGAGCGCGGCGCATCGCCGTGAGGTCTACCGGAACCTGTGACCTCGGCCGCTCCGAGGCCGTCACCGCTGGTCCGGCTGCGCCTCAGACGGAGGGGTCCGCGTCGGGTGCGCCGCCCCGTGCCCAGCGCACCACCAGCGGGTAGCCGTCCATGGAGGCGTCGTGGAACCGGGGGAAGAGCTCCTCCGTTCCGGCGACCGCGCCCTCCTCCAGGTCCACGCGGTGCCACGCCAGTTCGGTCTGAAGGAGCAGGGCGTCGCGCTCGGGCGAGGGAGCGTACTGCACCACCGGGCCGCCACCGTCCTCCAGCAGACGGGCGGCCGTGTGGCTCTGCCCCTCGACGGCCACCAGGTAGGCGCCCGCCGCAGGCTGGGCACCGTCGGGGTCGGAGCGCAGCACCGCGGTCCCCCCGCCCCAGACCTGCGCGTCGTTGAAGGTCAGCCAGAGCCCCTCGCCGGTGTTCATGGACGCGTTCACGACACTGCCGTCGGTCCTGCGCACGATCAGGGTCTGGCCGGAGGCCCCCGGGAACCGCTCGGTGGGCACACTGTTGCGGATGTGCAGGGCGCCGTCCGGGGTGAGCACCCAGTCGCTCGGGCGCTGGTGCGTGCCCAGGACGAGCACGCCCTCCTGGTTCGGGGCGCCGCCCGGGGCGTCAAGCGGCACCGACATCACCTGCGGGGCCTGTCCTTCGGCCGCGGAGACGTACCAGAGCCGCCCGTCGTGGACGACCGGGTGGGAGAGCGCCTCGCCGGGCGCGGCGCCGATCGACTCCACCGGCTCGTAGGCCGCCGTCTCGGCCGAGGCGCCCTCGTCCCCCGCGGGGCCGTCCCCCTCCTCGGGCCCGGCCAGCTCCGCGAGGGTGATCGCGGCCGGGTCGCCGGCGGCGTAGGCGAAGAACCGCCAGTCCTCGGAGAACTGCGCGTGCACCGGCAGGTCGGGGGCCATCGGGTCCACGGCCCCGGCGGGCAGGGCCAGTTCGTGCAGGGGCTGACCGGTCCCCGGGTCGTGGAACACCAGCACCTGGTCCGACTCCGGGTCCCCTCCCCCGTAGCCCCGGTGCAGCAGGGCGAGGCCGGCCAGGCCCTCTTCGCCCGCCTCCTCCGCCGCGGTCTCCTTCGGGTCCCCGGGATCCGCGGGCGCGCCTTCGCAGGCGGTGGCGGACACCAGGCACACGGTCGTGGCCAGGGCGAGCAAGCGCCGCATGGATCTGCCTTTCGGGAGAGGGAGCGGGGACGGGGCGGGGTCAGGCCGGGGGTTCGCTCCAACCGACCTGGACCAGGTCCGGGCGCTTGCCGCGCAGGGCGAGCTGCGCGCGCCCCTGCGGCAGTGCCTTGGAGGCGGTGCCGTTGGCCAGGCGCCCCTCCATCCGGTCGCCGGAGAACAGCATGCCGGGTGTGGCCATGTCGTTGAGCGCCTGGAGGACCGGTTCGAACATGGCTCGGGCTGTGCCGCCCGTGCGCCGCGCCGCGATGACGTGCAGACCCAGGTCGGCGCCCTGCGGGATGTAGGGCGCGAGCGGGGCGAGCGGGTTGCTGCGCGAGGCGATCATGTCCATGTCGTCCACCACGATGTACAGGTCCAGGCCCTGCCACCAACTGCGCTCGCGCAACTGCCTGGGGGTCACGTCCGGGCCCGGCAGGCGCTGCTTCAGCGACCCCGCCAGGTGGTCCGCGACCGCCTTGGTCTGCTCGGCGGTGGTGCAGTAGGCCAGGAGGTGCTCCTCGGGCACCAGTTCCAGGTGCGTGCGCCGGAAGTCGACCATCACCACGCCCAGCTCCTTGGACGGCCGCCGGACGATCTGCTTGACCAGTCCGCGCAGCAGGGTCGACTTGCCGCTCTGCGGGTCGCCGAACACCACCAGGTGCGGATCGCGCTCCAGGTCGGCCGTGGCCGGTGCGAGCGAGCTCTCGGCCATGCCCAGGACGAGTTCCTTGCGGCGGCTCCCGCGTCCCTTGAGCAGGTCGTCCAGCTCCACGCGGGTGGGCAGGGTCCGCACGCCCTGCACGGCCTGCTGCGGCCAGCGCTCGCCGACCCGTTCGGCCAGGTCGCGGAGGCCGGCGGTGACGTCCTCGGCGTCGGCCACCCCGTCCACGCGCGGCAGTGCCACGTGCGTGTGGTGCTCCTCCGAGGTCAGGCCGCGGCCCGGTGTGTCCTTCGGGACCTCCTCGGCGGCCTTGCGGCCGATCCCGGAGTCCATCGGGTCGCTGAGCCGGAGTTCGAACCGGCCGCCGAACAGGGCCTGGAGGCGGGAGCGGATCTGCGAGGACGCCGCCCCGGTGAGGACGGTGTGCACACCCAGGGACGGTCCCCGCGTGGCGATGTCCATGAGGAACTCGTCCGCGCTGTCGAAGGAGTCGCGCACCGCCGACCACCCGTCGACCATCAGGAACAGGTCGCCCACCACGCTGTCGGGCAGCCTCCCCTCGGCGCGCGCCTGGCGCAGGGCCGCGGGGGAGTCCAGCTTGTACTTGCGGAACACCCGCTGCCGCCGGTCCAGGTGCCCCGCCACGTCGGTGAGGATGCGCTGCACCCGCTCGGGGTCGGCGCGTCCGGCCACCCCCGCCACGTGCGGCAGTTCGTCCATCGCCTGGAGCGCGCCGCCGCCGAAGTCGATCGCGTACACCGCGACGCGGCCGGGCGGGTACCGCCACGCCAGGCTCGCGATGACCGTGCGCAGCAGGGTGGACTTGCCGGACTGCGGTCCGCCCAGGACGACGATGTTGCCCTCGCCTCCGGTGAAGTCCAGTTCGGCGGGGATCACGCGCTGCTCGCGGGGGATGTCGGTAAGGCCGATGACGGCCCGGCACTCGGCCGGGTCCGGCTCGGTGCCCCGGCCCGCCAGGTCGTCGGCCTCTCCGAGGTCGGCCAGGACGGAGTCGAAGGCCAGCGCCTCCGGCAGCGGCGGCAGCCAGACCGGGCGCACGGGGTCGGCCCCCGAGGCGGCGAGGCGGTCCACGGTGACCTGGAGCGTGGTCCGGCTCTGCTTTCGGGGCCTGCTCTCCTCCTCCCCGGCCTTCACGGAGTCCGTGAGGGTGTCCATCAGTGAACCCGCGCCCGTCACCTTCGCCAGGCCGTTGTAGGACAGCAGGGGCAGGACGGGGTCGGCCGCGTCCCCGGTCTCCTCCTGCGGCGGCTCGTAGGGCTGGGAGACCATGGCGGCCTTGAACCGTTCGAAGACGGAGGTGTCCACCTTCAGATAGCCCGAACCCGGTTCGGGCGGCAGGTGGTAGGCGTCGCCCACGCCGATGGCCTCGCGGCTCTCCGCCTCGGAGAAGGTGCGCAGGCCCACGCGGTAGGACAGGTGCGACTCCAGCCCCTTGATCTTGCCGGACTCCAGCCGCTGGGTGGCCAGCAGCAGGTGCACGCCGATGGAGCGGCCGATCCGCCCGATCGCCACGAACAGCTCCGCGAAGTCGGGGTGGGCGGTCAGCAGTTCGGAGAACTCGTCGATGATGATGAGCAGGTGCGGCAGCGGCTCCAGCCCCGGGTCGTTCTCCCGTGCCGCCTCGTAGGCGTGCAGGTTGGGCAGGTTGCCCGCGTTCTTCAGGATCTGCTGGCGCCGGAGCAGCTCGCCGAAGGTCGCCTCGCGGAAGCGCACGACTAGGCCGCCGTCGTCGGCCAGGTTGGTGATGAGGCCCGCGCTGTGCGGCAGCCGGTCGGTGTCGGCGAAGGTCGCGCCGCCCTTGAAGTCCACCAGCAGCAGCGCCAGGTTCTCGGGGGAGTGGTTGATGACCAGCGAGGCCACCATGGTGCGCAGCATCTCCGACTTGCCCGAACCCGTCGCGCCGACCACCAGGCCGTGCGGTCCCATACCGCCGAACGCCGCCTCCTTGAGGTCCAGCAGGACCGTGTTGCCGCTCGGGCCGACGCCGATGGGCACCCGCAGGTAGTCGCCGGTGCTGCGCTTGCGCCAGGTCTGCCGGGTGTCCAGCCGTGCGACGTCGGGCACCCCCAGGATCTCCGGCAGCCCCACGGTGTCGTGCATGGCGTCGTCGCCGTCGGCCGCCGTGATCCCGTACGGGGCCAGCAGGCGCGCCAGGCTGGTCAGGTGGGCGACGCCCGCGCGGTCGGCCCGGCCCCGGAGCGGTGCGTGCTCGCCGTCCGCGGCCGGTCCCGGGTGCTCGGTGTCCTCCTCCAGGTTCCCGTCCGCGTCGACGTGCAGCCGCAGGTCGACCGACTCGGGCTCCTCGCGGCGGTCGGCGACCAGGACGATGACGTGGATTCCGAGGTCGGCCAGGGAGGTTACGGGAGCCTCGGCGCGCAGGCCGGAGAGCGTCGACTGGTGCTCGCCGTCCAGCACCACGACCAGCCGCTGGGTGCCCGGCCCCGGCGGCCTGCCGCGCCGCCGCTGGAGGTCGATGGTGCGGCGCTCGATCTCCTCCGAGAGCAGTTCGGCGGCCTGGACGCTGTTGACGGACACGAACCGGGCGGGCAGGGGCCCGTCCCGGGCGTCGTCGAAGGTGTTGTGCGGCAGCCACTTCAGCCACTCCCACAGGGGGCGCAGGCGGGTGTCGCGCACCACCCCGATCCGCAGGTCGTGCGGTGAGTGGAAGACGGCCATCTGGGCGATCATCGCCCGGGCCAGGGCGCGCCCCGCCTCGCGGTCGCCGACCACCGACACCACGCCGAACTCGCGCAGCGGGATCACCAGCGCCGTCTCCGGAACGTTCGCGTACAGCTCGATGAGCTGGTCCGCGGCGCCCTGGCACACGGGGTCGTAGACGATCAGGGGGTTGGAGCTGTCCACCTTGAGGGTGAGTCTGCGCGACAGCGGACGGACCCCCGTTCCGGTCCGCACGTCCAGGAAGTCGGGGTCGGAGGCGCGCCGTTCCCACCGCCGGGCGCGGGAGCGCGCGGGTTCGGTGAGCAGCCGCGGGTCGGGGTGGCGGAACGCGTTGTCGGTGCGCTGGGTGGCGGCGACGCCCCGGACGATCTCGCGCAGTTGGTCCAGGTAGTCGACGTAGCGCTCGCGCTGCTCCCGGATGCGCTTGCGCGGGCCGTTGTGCTGGGAGATGAACATGATGATGCCGACGATGACGCTGGCCATCATGATCATCACGCCCGCGACCGCCATCAGCGGCCGGTGCCCCATGGTGATCGACATCAGCAGGGAGCCGGAGCCGGTGATGATCGGCATGATGATCATCGCTCCCGAGCTGGACGAGGGCGGGTTCTCCGGCATCTGCGGGGGTGTCGCGATGACCAGGGGCGTGTTTCCGGGAGCGGTCGGCGTGCTGCGAGCGGGGCGGGGGACCGATCTCGTCGCCACAATGATCCCTTTCCGTCCACCTTCGGGGGGTCGGTGCCGTACGTGACTACGCTAGGGATGATCTCGCGAACCCCGTGAATCTCCTAATTCGCCTCCCCTCGAACGGCTATCGCCCCCCCCCCCGACCGCTACGACACAAGGGACTTTTGGTGTGAGTGGATACTGCCGGGTCACCGTCACCGGACCGGACCGCTGGGCCGACCTGGCGCTTCCGGGCAGCGTGCCGGTGGCCGCCCTGATGCCACGCATCATCGAGGTGTGCTCCTCCCAGGAGGAGGGCACCGAGCCCGCGCACTGGGAGCTGACGACCGTCGACGGCCACCCGGTGCCGATGGAGGAGCCGCTGGAGTCCTCCGGGGTCTACGACGGCGACGTCCTCATGCTGGGCAGGCAGACCGCTCCGAGCAGGCCCGCGCACGTGGACGACGTGCGCGGTGCGGTGGAGGACCGGGTCGACGGGACCGCGCGGATCTGGAACCCGACGACGACCTTGTCCTTCGGCCTGCTCGTGTCCGGAATCGGCCCCCTGGCCTTCCTCGCCGTGATGATGCGGCTCAGCCCCTCGGCCGGACACCTGGGCGTGGCGAGCGCGGGGACGCTGTTCGCCGTCGCCGCCATGCTGCTCGCCGCCCGGAGGCCGCTGCCCGCCGTCGCCCACGTGCTGTTCACCGCCTCCTGCGTGTGGGGCGCGCTGACCGTGGTGCTCGCCGCGGGGCTGGTGGTCGGTTCGGGTCTCCTCGTGCAGTCGGCGTTCGCCCTCGTCGGGGCGCTGCTCGTGGCCGGGGCCGGCTGGGCCCTGCACGAGACGGGGCTGCCCCACATCGCCGCGCTCGGCGTTCTCGCCCTGGCCTCGGGGGCGCTGGTGGCCGTCGGCGCCTTCACCGACACGGTCCAGGGGGTCCGCGCCATGGGCTTGGCGCTGGCCCTGTGCGTGGGGGTGCTGCCGCGCGTGGCGATGGTGATGGGCGGGCTGTCGGGGCTCGACTACGAGGTGGGGCGCACGGGCCGGGTCGCCACGGACCGCTTCGAGGACACCTTCACCACCACTGACCGCCTGCTGCTGGGCCTCACCCTGGGCACCGCACTCAGCGGCGGCGCCGTGACGGTCCTGCTGGCCCTCCTCGCGGACGGGCCGCCGGACCTGCTCCTGTGCGGGCTGCTGTCCGTCTTGCTGGTACTGCGCTCGCGCCTGTTCGACCGGATCCGGCACGTTCTGCCGCTGCGGCTGGCCGGCGTGCTGGGCCTGGGCGCCGCGTGCGCGGCCGTCATCGGCGAGTACACGGTGATGGCACCCTGGATGCCGCTGCTGGTCCTGGTCCTGGGCACCACGGTGGGGGTCCTGAGCTGGGTGCGCCTGACCGAGGTGCCCCGCGCCTCGCTGCGTCGCCTCCTCAACTGGACCGAGGTGCTGGTGATCATCGGGGTGTGCGCGGTCTTCGCGTGGGCGATGGGCCTGTTCGCCCTCGTGGCCCGGATGTCCGGGGTGGAGTAGGCCCGTCCTACTCCGCGGGCTCCTCCACCGGGTGCGCCGTGCCCGCGGTGGAGCACCGCCGCGCCTCGGCGGTGGAGCACCGCCGCGCCTCGGCGGCGTAGCGCCGTTTGCGGCGGGACTCGCGGACCGAGACCCCCACGATGCGGACCGCGGCGATCGCCGCGACCACCGCCAGGGGAACGACGAGCCTGGCCACGGGTTCGCGGATCGCGCGGTAGTCGGCACCCCGGCCGTCCAGGACGAGGAACCCCGCGGGGCGCACGCGCACCACCGTGCCGCCGCCGCAGCCGTCGGTGCTGGGAACGCGGCTCGAACCGCCGCCCATGGTCGTGAACGCGCTGACCCGTGCCACGGGGACGACGGTGGTGTCCCCCGAGGCGACCGGGGTGCCGAACACAGCGGCGGCGTCGGCTGCGGCACCGGCTCCCTCGATCATCCGGGTGAGGGCGTCCAGGGAGGTCGTGCGTGCGCGGCGCCGGGGAAGCGTGTCCGTGGCGGCGCCGCGTCGCAGTCGCGTGTCGAGGGTCTCGACGGCGCGTCGGGCGGTGGATCGGAGCATGGGTGAGCCCTCTCGGTCGTGTCCGCGTGGGTTCCCACGCTAACCGCCGGAGCGCCGTCCGGGGAGGATCCGGGGCCCGGTGCGGGTCAGGCGGCGGCGAGACCGGACAGCGCGCGGCGGTGCTGGCTGTAGGAGGTCTCGGGGATGCTCGCGAACGGGTTGAGGAGAGCCGCCGCGCCCACCGGGTCGCTCGCCGGGTGGGAGACCGCTCCGCCGCGGAAGAAGTCGGTCCAGAAGAAGCGCCCGT
Source organism: Nocardiopsis sp. CNT312 (assembly GCF_000515115.1). Lineage (GTDB taxonomy): Bacteria > Actinomycetota > Actinomycetes > Streptosporangiales > Streptosporangiaceae > Nocardiopsis. The sequence continues at coordinate 21,977 of NZ_AZXF01000029.1, read as the reverse complement.
CGCGGCACCAGACGTTGACGTCGTGCTGGATCGACATGACGGCCATGTCGGAGCTTCCGGACCAGTAGAGCTGGCGGTTGGTCAGCGAAGCGAGTTCGCCCAGGAGAGCGGTGATCGCCTTGGCCGCGCAGAAGGCGTGGCGGGGCTTGTGCTTGACTCGGTTGGCCAGTGCCGACCGCGCCCGGGAGACCCGGGGGTTGTTGAGTCGCGAGTGGCTCAAGGTCGTCTCCAGTGGGTGAGTCGGTAACCGCGTTGCTGACCGTGTGCGCTTGTCGCGGCCACGTGCCGCGGTCGGGGGTGCCACCGTGCTCGCGCACCTGTGGCGGCCTCCGCAAAGTTGGTGAGGTATCAACTGTGTCGTTACCTCGTAGTTATCCTTTGCGCTCCGGATGCTAGCAGCAACCAGCCCGTTATAGTCGAGACTTTTCAGAGTGACCAATGTCACATTTAACGAATGGATATCAAGCCTGCAACGTTGAGAACATGCAGGTAGAGACATTTATTTCGAACCTGCGTCCGTAGGTCTGGGCGTTCGAGACCGATCCCTGGTCTCAACCTCTCCGCCCGCTCGGCCCCCGCTCCGGTGGCCCTGGGTCCCCGCTTCGCGACCGAGCGTGCCCAGGGGGTGCTTTGCCCGTCCGGGGTGTGCCCTGTGCTCCCCGCATGCGTTCACCGGGGCGGCGCAGGCCGGTCCCGCTCCGCCCGTCCCGACCCGGTGCGGGGCGCGGTCCCCCCTCTGGAGGAGACTGGAAGGGGCCGAGACGAGGAGAGAAGCCGCGCCGTGACGACAACGAGGACATCCGATGACCGGGCCGCCGAGCGGCGGACCGCCCCAGTGGAGCCCACCGGGGGCACCCGGGCGTGGATCGTGTGGGGCGTCGCCGTCGGCGGCTACTTCCTGGCCATGCTCCAGCGCAACGGCCTCGGCGTCGCCGCCCTGGAGGCCCAGGAGCGCTTCGGCGCCGGACCGGCGCTGCTCTCGCTGCTGCCGATGCTCCAACTCCTGGTCTACGTCGTCCTCCAGGTGCCCTCCGGGCTGCTCGCCGACCGCCTCGGCCCGCGCTACACGCTCGTCGCCGGCACGCTGGCCATGGCCGCGGGATCGTGCCTGTTCGCCCTCGCCCCTGGTATCGGGACGGCTGTCACCGGGCGGTTCCTCATCGGTCTCGGCGACGCACTGATCTTCCTCAACGTCATCCGGCTCGCCGCGCTCTGGTTCCCGCGGTCCCGGTACGCGCTCGTCAGCGGTCTGACGGGGGTGGTCGGCGGGATCGGCCAGGTGGCCAGCGCCGCGCCCCTGGCGTGGATGCTGGAGGGCCTGGGATGGGTCCCCGCCTTCCTCTCGACCGCGGTCCTGGGCGCCCTCATGGCGCTGATGGTGCTCCTGGTCGTCCGGGACCGCCCCTCCGGTGCCGCCGGGCGCTCCACCGTCGCCGCACCCGTCTCCGTGTGGGAGGCGCTCAAAGAGGCGCTCAGGGCGCGCGGCCCGCAGATCGGCATGGCCCACCACGCCGCCGTCATGGCCCCGTTCACGATGATGATGGTGCTCTGGGGCTACCCCTTCCTCGTCGGCGGCCTGGGGCTGGCCGAGGGCACGGCCGCGCTGACCCTGACCGGGCTCGCGGCCGGAGGGCTGTGGACCGCCCCGCTCGTCGGCGCGGCCATCGGCCGCCTGCCGGGGGTCCGGACGGTGCTCGGGCTGGGCCTGGCGACGGCGCTGAGCGCCGGGCTGCTGGTCCTGGTGTCCTGGCCCGGGGGCGTCCCCGCGGGCGTGGGGGTGGCGGTGCTGGCGGTCGCCGCGGTCGGCCAGACCCTGGCCCCCACGATCTCCTTCGACTTCGCCCGCGACGGCATCCCCGCGAGCCGGACCGGTGTCGCCTCCGGTCTGGTGAACATGTCCGGGTTCTCGACCGCGGTGCTGGGTACCGTCCTGGCCGGCGCGCTCCTCCAGGTCCGCCCGGAGGGGCCCACCGCCTTCCAGGCGGCCTTCCTGCCGCTCTTCCTCACCACGGCGGCGGCCACGGCCGTCCTCTACGCCCTCCTCCTGCGCCGCCCCCGGTGATATCATGAGATATCACTTGGAGGTGGTGCCATATGTCTGACGTTCTCATCCGCAATGTCCCGGATGGTGTCCTTGATGTGATCGATGCGGACGCCGCACGGCAAGGACTGTCGCGTAGCGAGTACCTGAGACGCTCACTGGAGCAGATGGCGAGAACCGCCGGTGCCTCGGTGACGGTGGACGACCTCTTGCGTTTCTCGGAAACCTTCTCTGACCTGGAAGATCCGGATGTTATGAAGCGGGCGTGGGAATGACCTGGTTGATCGACAAGTCCGCATTCATACGGTTGGGGACAAGCCCCGATGCCCACCAGTGGGCCGTAAGGATCGAACGGGGCCTGGTGCGTGTGTCGACCATGACGCGTTTGGAGATCGGGTTTTCAGCCAGGTCCGGGGCTGAGCTGCGCAACGCTGTTGGTCGTCCTCCGCTCTCTTTGATGCCGGTCGAGTACCTCACGCCTTCGGCTGAGAACCGTGCGGTCGAGGTGCAGGCGATGCTCGCGGATCGGGGACAGCATCGGGCTCCGGGGCTGCCGGATCTCCTGATCGCGGCGTCAGCCGAGCTGGCCGGACTCGCCGTGCTCCATCTCGACAAGGACTTCGAACTGATCGCGGAGATCACCGCGCAGCCGGTGGAGCGTCTGAGGACCGCCTGACCGTTCCTGGCCCTGGCCCCCGTGGAACACGAAGGCGGGCGGGCCGGCCCCCTCGGCCGACCCGCCCGCCGTGCGGGAGCCGCGTCAGAAAGCGGACTCGGGGAGGTCCATCAGCTCCAGGTCCACGTTCTCGGCGACGCGCAGCTCGGCGGCCACGCGCGGCAGGAACTGCTCGGCGAAGAAGCGCGCGGCGGCGATCTTGCCGGTGTAGAAGTCCCGGTCCGCGCCCTCGGCGCCGTCGATCCGGTTCAGCGCCACCTCGGCCTGGCGCAGCAGCAGCCAGGCGAGGACCACGTCGCCGAAGGCCATGAGCAGCCGGGTGGAGTTCAGGCCCACCTTGTAGATCTCGCGCTTGTCCTCCGCCGCGGACATCGTGTGGCCGACCATGAGCTCGACCAGCTTCTCCACGTGCCCGACGGCCTCCATGAGCAGGCCGCGCTCCTCCTTGAGAGAGCCGTTGCCGGCCTCGCTGCGAGCGAAGTCCTTGATCTCGCCCGCGAGCGTGCCCAGGGCGGCGCCGCCGTTCTTCACGATCTTGCGGAAGAAGAAGTCCTGCGCCTGGATCGCGGTGGTGCCCTCGTAGAGGGTGTCGATCTTGGCGTCGCGGATGTACTGCTCGATCGGGTACTCCTGGAGGAACCCGGAACCGCCCAGGGTCTGGAGGGACTCGGCGAGCAGCGCGTAGGAGCGCTCGGAGCCCACGCCCTTGACGATCGGCAGCAGGAGGTCGTTGATCGCCTCCAGCTCCGCGGGGTCCTCACCGCTGGCCTTGGCGATCTGTACCGCGTCCTGCTGGCAGGCGGTGTAGAGGACCAGGGCGCGCATGGCCTCGACGTAGGACTTCTGCGTCATGAGGCTGCGGCGCACGTCGGGGTGGTGGGTGATGGTCACCTTGGGGGAGTTCTTGTCCCCGGCCAGGTCGTTGCCCTGCACGCGCTCCTTGGCGTACTCCAGGGCGTTGAGGTAGCCGGTGGACAGGGTGGCGATCGCCTTCGTCCCGACCATCATGCGCGCGTACTCGATGACGAGGAACATCTGGCGGATGCCGTCGTGCTTGTCGCCGACGAGGTAGCCGACGGCGGGGTGCCTGTCGCCGAAGGTCAGCTCACAGGTGGTGGAGGCCTTGAGGCCCATCTTGTGCTCGACGTTGGTCACGTAGGCGCCATTGCGCTCACCGAGGGAGCCGTCCTCGTTCACCAGGTACTTGGGCACCAGGAAGAGGGAGAGGCCCTTGGTGCCGGGACCCGCGCCCTCGGGGCGGGCGAGCACCAGGTGGAAGATGTTCTCGGTCATGTCCTGCTCGGCCGAGGTGATGAAGCGCTTCACGCCCTCGATGTGCCAGGTGCCGTCGCCCTGGTCGACGGCCTTGGCGCGGCCCGCGCCGACGTCGGAGCCCGCGTCCGGCTCGGTGAGCACCATGGTGGCACCCCAGCCGCGCTCGATGGCGAGCTTGGCGAACTCCTGCTGCCTCTCGTTCCCCTCGGCGAACAGGATGCTCGCGAAGCCCGGACCCGACGAGTACATGTGCACGGAGGGGTTGGCACCGAGGATGAGCTCGGCCGCGGCCCAGCTCAGGGAGCGGGGGGCGTTGAGGCCGCCGAGCTCGGGCGGCAGGTCGAGGTTGTACCAGCCGGCGTCCATGTAGGCCCGGTAGGACTTCTTCAGGCTCTCGGGGATGGCGACCGTGTTGGTCTTGGGGTCGAAGACCGGGGGGTTGCGGTCGGCGTCCTCGAAGGATTCGGCGACGACACCGGTGGCGAGGCGGTTGACCTCGTCCAGGATGGTGCGGGCGGTGTCCTCGTCCAGTTCTCCGAAGGGGCCCTTGCCCAGGATCTCCTGGCGGTCGAACACCTCGAAGAGGTTGAACTCGATGTCCCGCAGGTTGCTCTTGTAATGCGTCATGGACAGCTCCGCTGTGTCCCGGCCGCGGTGTCTGTACACGCGGATCTACCGACTAGTAACAAGTTAATGTTACTACTCAGTAGCACCAGATGCCAGTAAAGGGAGGCGCTTGTGCCCGCGGGGTGAGGAAGATGTGTCTCCTCTCGCGTTGGGGCGGGCGTCGGGAAAGGCTGCGCCGGAACGGTCCGGCGGGGCCGTCCGGGAGGAGAGAAGCGGGTGCGGCCACCGATCGGCGCGCTCCTATCCTCGAAGGCGCACGAGTCACCGAACGTGGGGAGCCACGACACCATGCTGGAGCTGCTGCCCGGGCTCACCCGGATCTACGAGGAGTGGGCCGGGGTGCACCCGGGCGTCCGGCCGCTCACCGTCCAGTTCCCGCCCGGGGACGGGGACGGGGGACTGAACGGCGTGCTCGCCTACCCCCTGGAGGGCCACTGGCTCCTGGTGACCTTCGGTCTCACCGAACTCGGGGAGAAGACCAGCGCCGAACCGCGCGTCTCCGGTGCCGGGTTCGAGTTCACCTGCCGCATCCCCCGCGAGGACGGCGACGAGACCGTGCCGGCGTGGGTCCTGCGCGTGCTCAGGGCCCTGGCCGACCGCTTCCTCGACGGGGCCGACCTGGACGTCGGCCACTGGATCGTCACCCCCGCACCGCTGGGCGGCGACCCCGCCAACGGCGCGATGACCTCGCTCGTCATCGTCCACGACACCGAACTGCGCGCCATGGCCACCGACAACGGCCTGGTCGCGTTCTTCCAGCTCGTCGGGCTCATGGCAGAGGAGGGCGCACAGGTGCAGGAGGCCGGGACCGCCGCGCCGCTGGTCGCACTGCTGCGCGACCGCGACTCCAGGATGCTCACCGACCCCGCCCGCGCCCCCGTCCGGCTGTAGCCGACGGCGGAGGACACGTCGAGCGAGGGGAGGGGTGCCGAGGGGTACGCCCCTGGAGGACACGCTGGCCGAGCGGCCCGTCGACGGTGGGGCGGTACGCGCGCCCAGGGAACGCATGCCGGAGGGGGTCCGCGCCCACCGTCTGCGAGAGTTCCGCCAGGCGGCCGGATCAGCCGACACCGGGCACGGCGGCACGGGCGTCAGCGTTCGGCGGCTTCGCGGATCCGCGCCCTGATCGCCTCCACGGCCCTGTGGACGTCGGTCCAGGGGGAGCCGTCGTAGCGGTCGATCGGTGTCCGCGCGGCCTGGACGCAGGCACGGTCCAGACCTTCGGCGAAATCCCTGAAGTCGGTGCCGGGCCTGCCGGGGCTGGTCCTGTGTCCCTTGGCCCAGCCGGATACGGTTCGCTGGAGAAGCCTCTCCGTACTCTCGGCGTCGTGGCAGCCGTTCAGTCCGCCCCGGTCCAGGTGGTGGAGCAGAAGCCAGACCTCGAAGGCCGGATGGGAGACGGCGGTGTGAACGGTGGCCTCCGCACGGGAACACCGGGTCCCGCTGACCTGCGTACGTATCGGCGTGACCTTCTCGCACTCGGTGTCGAACACGGCCCAGATCTCCGAATAGCCCTCATCGCGCCGGTCCAGGGCCTTCTTGGCGATCGACTTGGCGTCGGTCCGGCGGGCGGTGCTGGAGGTCACGGGGTTGGGCACCGGCCTTCCGCTGCCGTGTTCCGGCTTCAGCGGTTCGTGGAGGTGCTGACTGAGACCGTCGAAGTAGGAGTCCTCGGTCTCGCCCTCACACAGCACCAGGACCTTGTGGTGCTCCTTCCTCGAACCCGGACGCCTTCCGGAACTGCGGCGTTTCTTCTCCGTGTCGGCCGGGCCCGGGCCGACGGCCACGACGATCCAGTAGAGCGCGATCACCAGCAGCGGGACCGTCAGCGCCACTGTGGGGAAGCCGAAGGCCGTGCCCAGGAAGAGCTCCACGCGCGTTCACCCCTCCGGGGATCTCCTCGCGGTGCGGGCGGCCCCGTACCCCCTCGCCCCTTTCGACGCGGCGTGGCCGGGAGCGGTTCCGCGTCCCGGCCCGGAACTCAATTGACCCAGCGGTATCTGCGGCAGGCGAGCAGCAGGCCGTGTTCGGAGAGCGTGAAGACGTCCACGAATTCTGTTTCGTTCCTGTTTCCTTCTGATTCTCTTTCTCTGGTGAATCGCCCGATGGCGACGACGGTGTCCCCTTCCGCCACCGTTTTGAATAAGGAGTGCCTGGTGTGGGTGGTGAGTGGGCGGTCGAGAAGCGAAACGACCTGTGACGGCCCCCGGGCGGTCGGTCGACCCGGGTACCGGAAGCGGGTGTCGGGGTCCAGGAGGGACACCAATCCCTCCGTGTCGCCGAGGTCGAGGTAATGGTAGAAGAGCCGGACGTGCTCCGCTCCGAGGGGAGCCACGGTGGCGCTGGGTCCGGGCTGAACGCCTCCGGCCTGGGAGAACATGATCGAAGCCTCCTGTTTTCAGAGAGCCCCATCGTCCTCGCTCCGCCAATCGGCGCCCTATCCTGGCGCTATCGCCCTCAGTAATGGTTTCTTTTTCCTGTCCACTTTGCCGTGTAAGTATGGTATAAATCGCCAGGAAGGCGGCGCTGAAGGCTTTTTAGGGCGAAGCGGGGTGTCACGATAAGTACCGCGTTCGACACCGAGGGAGACGAAGGGGCGGTCCGTTTCCGATTGCTGGGGCCGTTGGAGATCAGCGGTGCGGAGCGCCTCCGGGTCCCACCGGGACGGCAGCAGGTCGTCCTGGCGGCGCTCCTGCTCGAACTGGGCCGGGTCGTGTCCACCGACGCCCTGGTGGACGCCCTCTGGGTGAGTGACCCACCCGAGACCGCCCGTACCCAGGTGCAGATCTGTGTCTCCCGGCTGCGCAAACTCCTGCGCCCCCTGGGCGCGGTCATCGACACCCGTTCCCCCGGATACCTGCTCCGGGCCGAACCCGGGACGGTCGACGTCCACCTGTTCCGGTCGGCCGTCCGCGACGCCGAGATCCTGGTCAAGGAGGGCCGGACCGAGGACGCCGCAGCCTGCCTCCGCGAAGCCGTCGGGCTCTGGCGGGGACCCGCGCTCTCCGGCATCGACGCCGAGGTACTGCGCACCAAGGCGGTCCGGCTCGACGAGGACCGTGTGGACGCCATCGAGACCCACCTGGAACTCGAACTGGGGCTGGGGCTGCACGCCCGCCTCGCGGGGGAGATCCCGTCCCTGGTCGAGCAGTACCCCCTGCGCGAGCGGCTGCGGTCCCTGCTCATGCTGGCCCTGTACCGGTCCGGCCGCCAAGCCGAGGCGCTCCGGGTCTACCGTTCGGGACGGGACCTGTTCATCGAGGAACTGGGGCTGGAGCCCGGGGCCGAGCTGCGGTCGCTGGAGGCCGCCATCCTCAACGGCGATCCGTCCCTGGACGCCCCCGGACCCGACACGTCCGCCGTCCGCGGTCCCGACGCAGCCGACCGCGGGCGTTCCGCACCCCCGGACGGAGCGGACGGCGGGAACGACCCCGAACCCGGGTCCGCCCCCTCCGTTCGGGCCGGGACCGCGCTCTTCCAACTCCCCACGGCGGCGGGGGACTTCGTCGGCCGCCGCGACACCGTCTCCGCCGTCACGGGGGTCCTCCTCTCCGGCACCGACTCCGTCGGCATCGCCGTCCTCCTGGGCCGTCCCGGTGTGGGCAAGAGCGCCACCGCCGTGCACATCGCGCACAGGCTGGCCGACGAACACTTCCCCGACGGCCAGCTCTACTGCGACCTGCGCGGGATGCACGACACGCCGCTGACGGCGTCAGGTGTCCTGGGACGGTTCCTGCGGGCCCTCGGCGTTCACGGACCGGCCGTCCCCGACGACCTGGACGAGCGCGCGGCGCTGTACCGGGGGCTGATGGCCTCGCGCCGGATCCTCGTCGTCCTGGAGGACGCGGCCACGGAGGCACAGATCGCGCCGCTGATCCCCGCCGGCGGCGGATGCGGCGTGCTGGTCACCTCGCGGGCGCGGCTCACCGGACTGCCCGGTGCCGTCCGGATCGACCTCGACATCCTGGAGGAGGAGCACGCCCTGGAGCTGCTCGCCCGGGTGATCGGGGCCGACCGCGTCACCCGCGAGCCCGAGGCGGCCCGCGTGCTGGTCCGGAGCGTGGGGCGGCTGCCCCTGGCACTGCGGATCGTGGCCGCCCGCCTGGCGGCCCGGCCGCACTGGGCGCTCGCGGCGATGGTCACGCGCCTCTCCGACGAACGCCACCGGCTCGACGAACTGGCCCACGGGGACATGACCGTCCGGGCGAGTCTGTCGCTGACCTACGACGGCCTGGACCAGCGTTCCGCACGCGTGTTCGGTCTGCTCAGCGGAGCGGAGGGGCCGACGGTCCCGGCATGGTCCGCGGCCGCGCTGCTCGACGACGGCCGCCCCTTCCCCGCCGACCTGGCCGAGCCGCTGGTGGACGCGCGCATGCTCGACGTCACCGGGATCGACCAGGCCGGAGAACCGGTGTACCGCTTCCACGACCTGGTGCGCGAATACGCTCGGGAGAAGGCGCGCGATGCCGGGATACTGGGCCCGCAGGAGATCCGGCGCCTGGTCGGCGGCTGGCTGTTCCTCCTGGAGGAGGCCAACGTACGGGTGGTCGGCTCCAACCTGCTGCGGGTTCGGGGGGAGGGGATGCGCTGGCGCCCTCCGGAGGCCTACACCGAACGCCTGCTGGCCGACCCGCACCGATGGATCGACGGCGAACGGGCCAACCTGCTGGCCGCCATCGCCCAGGCCGCACGGTCCGGACTGCACGAGGAGTGCTGGGAACTGGCGTCGCTGTTCGGCGTCTACGCCGAACGCCGCGGCTACTTCGACGAGTTCAGCGAGGTCTTACAGGTGGCCGCCTCGGCGGTGCGGACCGCGGGCGACCGCCGGGGGACGGCGGCCGTGGACTTCGCGACCTCGCTGCTGATGAGCAACGACCGCAGGACCGACGAGGCGGAAGCGGCGCTCTCGGCCTCCTTCGACGGGTTCGCCGGGATCGGCGACCGGCTGGGGCAGGGGCTGTGCCGGGCCTGGATGGCCGACTCCGCCTACAGCCGCGGTGACGCGGAGTCGGCCCGTGGACTGTGCGAGGGGGCGCTCGCGGATTTCGGTGCGGCGGGCGAGCCCACCGCGGTATGGCGCCCGCTGGTCTTGCTGGGGCGCATGTACGTCGAACAGGGCGCCTACGGCGACGGGACGGCGTACCTGGAGCGCGCCCTGCGGTGCACGGAGACGGCCGGGGACCCCCGTGCCCAGGCCCAGGTGCTCTACCAGATGGCCAGGCGGGACATGGCCCTGGCGGAGCACCGGCGGGCGCGGGAACGGTATCTCCGGGCCCTCGAACTGATCGCCCATCCGGGCGACCCGGTCGGTGAGGCACTGCTCAGGTTCGGTCTCGGGCGGGCACAGGCGGCGTTGGGCCAGTCGGGGCCGGCCCGCGTGTCGATGGGACGGTCGATGGAACTGTGGGAGCAACTGGGCGACCGCGAGGGTGTGGAGCAGGTCCGGGCCGCACTCGAAGGGCTTCCCGCTGACAGCGGTGCGGTCGTCACGGTCAGCGGCCATCACGGTTCCTGACCCCGCTCACCGGCGGGCTACTTCGGCCAGTTCCCGCTGTTGGGGCACACGGTACCGAGCTCACAGGCGGTGTCGGCGGCGGCCGGGGCGACCGCCAGCGAGCCGAAGGCGAAAGCGGCGGCGACGGTCAGGAGCAGAGCGCGGATCCGCATGGGAACCTCCAGTGTTCGGGGGCCTCGCTTCGAGGTGTGACCACACCGTAGAAATCCGTCCTGTCCTGCGGTTATCCTCCGGCTATCACGGCCCGGACCGCCCCGCACTGCCACGGGATAGCCGTCCTTTCCGCTCCGCCCGGCACCGGGTCGGCAGCGGACGGCCCCGAACCTTCCCACGTGCGCACTATCACCCCCTCGGCGGAACCCGGGACGCCGGTAACCGGGAGAATGCGGCTGGGATAGGGCCTTCTCCGACAGTGGTTCCACATTCAAGCGAGCGTCTCGAAAGGTCGTCGTGGAACCATGGAAGCCCAGGAAGAACAGCGATCCTTCGCCCACCTGCTGCTCAGGTACCGCCTCCGAGCCGAGATGACCCAGCAGGAGCTGGCCGACTTCTCCACCATCAGCGTCCGCGCCATCCGCGACCTGGAGCACGGCCGCGCCCTCCACCCCCGCAGGGACACGGTGCGTCTGCTCGCCGACGGGCTCCGGATCGGGGACCGCGACCGGAGCCGCCTGGAGGAGGCGGCCGGCCGGGGAACGGGCCGCTCCCTGCTCCGCGCGGGCCTGTCCGGCGCGGCCGCCGCGCCGACCCCCGCCGGGGAACCCCTCCTCGGCAGGGAGAACGAACTCTCCTCACTGGTAGCGAGCCTCTCCACCGACGGCCCGACGGCGCTCTCCCTCGTCGGAGCCCCCGGAGTGGGCAAGAGCCGCCTCGCCTTCGAGGCCGCCGCCCTCCTGCACCGGGACCACGGCCTGCCCGTCCTGTGGGCCTCCTCCTCACATGACCTCGTCCCCCACGGACCCGACGGCGTCGCCGGACTGCCCGACGGCATCGTCGACGTCCTCCACGGGGCCGCGGAGAACCGGGGCGACCTCAGCGCCCTGGAGGACACCGTGGGAGACCGGGCCGCACTGCTGCTCCTGGACGACCCGCGCCCCGACCCCCTGTCCCCCCGCACCGTCGCCCGCCTGCTGTCCCGGTGCTCCGGACTGCGCGTCCTCACCACCTCCCCCCGGCCGCACGGACTCACCGGGGAACAGGTCTTCCTCCTCGACCCCCCGGACCTCGGGGCGGCGGTGCGGATCCTGGAGGCACGACTGAGGCGGTCCGACCCCCTGGTGCCCTCCGACGGCGGCCAGGGCCTCTCCGCCGAGATCTGTGGTCTGGTCGACCACCTGCCCGGAGCACTGGCGGCGGTCGCCACCTGGTCCACCGTCTACGATGCGTCCACCCTGGTGTCCTGCCTGAGGAAGGACCCCGTGCCCCTGCTGGCCCCCCTGTCCGGGGACGGGGCCGACACGGGCGTCGGCCTCGCCCGCTCCCTGGCCGAACTGCCCCCCGCGCAGGACGGGCTCCTGGGCCTGCTGTGCGCCTCGCCCGCGGGTGAGACCGCGCTCCGGATCGCCGAGACGTCCGGCCTCTCCCCCGCCGACTGCGGGCGCGCCCTGGCCGACCTGATCACCCGGGGCCTCGTCCTCCGCGACCGGGCCACCGGGGACTCCCGTTTCCACACCCTGAACCTCGTCCGCGCCCTGCGCGGACCCGCCGCCGTCCCCGCCGAGCCGATGGAGTACGTGTCATGAGCGACACCGGACGCCTGACCACGGGCCTGCGCCCCGGAACCCGACGGATGCTCTTCGAGAGCGGCACCGCCGACACGGCGGCCGAGCTCTCCCTGATCAGCGAAGTCGACCTCGCCCACCTGGTCATGCTCGTGCGCCGGGGCCTGCTGGAGCGCGAACGCGCCGCCGCCCTCGTCGGCCACATCACCCGGCTGCGCGCGGACGGCTTCTCCGAACTGCGCGCACTGCCCAGACCGCGGGGCCTCTACCTGGCCTACGAGGAGTACCTGGCCCGTACCCTGGGGGCCGAGACCGGCGGTGCGCTGCACACCGGCCGGTCCCGCAACGACCTCAACGCCACGACCACCGCCATGCGGCTCCGGACGTGGTGGCTCGGCTTCCTGGAGGAGGCGCTCCGCCTCAACGCCGTACTGCTCAGCCGGGCCAGGGCGCACCGGCACACGGTGATGCCCGTCTACACCCACTTCCAGGCGGCCATGCCCATCACCTACGGCCACTACCTTCTGGGCGTCGCCGAGGCGCTCGGCCGCGACACCGACGCGGTCCTGTACGCCGGACAGGGCCTCGACCGCTGTGCCCTGGGCGCCGGGGCGGTCGCCGGAACCGACCTGCACATCGCCCCGGGGACCACCGCGGACCTGCTCGGGTTCGCCCACCCGGCCCGGCACGCCGTCGACGCCGTGGCGAGCCGGGACACCTCCCTGCGCCTGCTGGCCGCCGTCGCCGGCCTGGGCATCACCCTCAGTCGGCTCGGCACCGACCTGCAACTGTGGAGCACCGCAGAGTTCGGCCTCCTGCACATCCCCGACCACCTGGTGGGCGGCAGTTCGGCGATGCCCCAGAAGCGCAACGCCTTTCTCCTGGAGCATCTCAAGGCCAAGGCCGGCACGGCCGTCGGGGCGTGGACCTCGGCCGCCTCGATGACCAAGTCCACACCCTTCACCAACTGCATCGAGGTCGGTACCGAGGCCGTGGGCGCCTGCCAGCCCGGGTTCGACGCGGTGTCCGACGCCGTACGGCTGGCCCAGGTCCTGGTGAGCGGTGCGCGCCCGGTGGCGGAGCGGATGCGCGAGCGCGCGGCGGACGGCTTCACCACGGCGACGGCCGTCGCCAACCACCTCGTGCTCGAGGGAGTCCCGTTCCGCGCCGCCCACCACGCCGTGGGCGCGGCCGTGCGCCGCGCGCTGGAGGAGGGGCGGACCCGGATCGACGCGGTGGAGGCGGACGGGGTCCGCCACACCGTCCCCGGCCACCTGGCCTCGCCGGACGAGGCGGTCCGCGCCACGTGCTGGGGCGGCGGGCCGGGCAGCTTCGACCCCGTCTTCGCGCGGGCGGTGGGGGACCTGCGCCGACGCGCACACGAACGCGCCCTCACCGCGGAGCGGGTCGCCGCCGCCCGGGCCCGGCTGGACCGGGCCGCGCGGGAACTGGCGGCTCCCCCCGTGCCCGTGTGAGGACGCACCGGTCCCCAGCCACGCACCGTCCCGCCCCGCCCACCGGAGGAAGATCCCCCATGGTCCACGAACACCCCGCGCCGCGCCTGGTCCTCATCGAGAGCAACACCACCGGCTCCGGCCGCGACTTCTGCGCACGGGCCCGCGACCGCGGCCTGGAGCCGCTCCTCGTCACCCGCGACCCCGGCCGCTACCCCTACGCAGCCCAGGACGGCGTGCCCGTCCTGGTGGCCGACACCGGTGACACCGGCACCGTCCTGCGCCTGTGCCGGGAGCTCGACGCCCCCGTGGCCGGAGTGACGTCCAGCTCGGAGTACTTCGCGGCCACGGCCGCCGAGGCGGCCCGGAGCCTCGGGCTGCCCGCCCCCGACGCCGGAGCCGTGTCCCGGTGCAGGGACAAGGCGCTACAGCGGCGGGCCCTCGCCGACGCGGGTGTCCCCGTGCCGTCCTTCCACGAGGTGCGGACCGTGTCCGAGGGCGTCGCCCTCGCACGCGGGTCGGACCGGCCCGTGGTGGTCAAACCGGTGCTGGGCTCCGGCTCGGACGGGGTACGGCTGTGCCGCACTCCGGAGGAGACCGCCGAGGCGCTGGCGGCCCTGCTGCGCGCACCGTCCGAAGGCCCCGGCCGCGCGCTGGTCGAGGGGTACATGGACGGCCCGGAGTTCTCCGTCGAGACCTTCGACGACCGGGTCGTGGGGGTGACCGCCAAACACCTGGGTGAGCCGCCCCGCTTCCTGGAGACCGGCCACGAACACCCCGCCCCGCTGCCCGCCGACCGGGAACGGGCACTGGGGGAGACGGCCCTCGCGGCCCTGGCCGCCCTGGGCCTGGGCTGGGGCCCCGCCCACGTCGAACTGCGCCTCACCACCGACGGTCCGCGGATCGTCGAGGTCAACCCCAGACTGGGCGGCGGGATGATCCCGGCTCTGGTAGAGGCCGCGACCGGGGTGGACCTGGTGTCCGCCACCGTCGCACGTGTCCTGGGGGAGCGGCCGGACCTGGCCCCCGTGCGGTCGCGGGGCGCGGCCCTCCGCCACCTGTTCACGCCCCGCTCCGGAACCGTGGTCCTGGCCGCGCCCGACGGGGCCGAACGCGCGCCCGGTGTCGTCCGTGCGGCCGTCACCGTCCGGGAGGGGCGGCGCCTGGAGGTGACGCACACCTTCCGGGACCGGATCGGACACGTCATCGCGACCGCCGGGGACACCGCCCGCGCCGCGGAGCGCGCCGAACACGCGCTGGGACTGCTGGGCGTGCTCATCGCCTCGGACGGGGAGATCACCGTTCCCGCCGACTAGGTGCCGCCCTTTCTTCCGCTTTCCGCCGGGACCCGCGAGATACGTTCCTCGTGCCTGATGAGAAATGTACATTGCGAATCACCTGGCGGTATCCCATGCGGTCCATCACACAAAGCACGTTTCCGGTGGACTCCGGATCCGTGACCGTGCTCTCCGGTACGTCCTCCGACTCGCACACGTGGAACCTCGTCTTCCTCCAGCTTCTCCTGGAGGAGGCGGGGCACCGGGTCGTCAACCTCGGCCCCTGTGTTCCGGACCGGCTCTTCGTTGAGGAGTGCCGGACCCGGACACCGCGCCTCGTCGTCGTCAGCAGCGTCAACGGCCACGGGTACGGCGACGGCCTCCGGATGATCAGGGCGCTCCGGGACGCCCCCGGGACCGGTCGCGTCCCGGTAGTGATCGGCGGCAAACTCGGGGTCGGCGGCACCCTCGAGGACGAGCGGGCGGAGGACCTCCTGGCCGCCGGATACGATGCCGTGTTCGCCGACGGCGACACGGACGCCTTCACCGTCTACCTGTCCGGTCCCGTGGTCAGGGCGGCGTCGTGAACTCCCCGTCCGCGCCCGTGTCCTTCGGGGCCTTCGTGTCCGCCTCACGGGACCGGGGCCGCCTCGTCGTCCAGCCGCGGATGGGGTTTGGCGACCCCGAACGCATGCGCACCGGACTCGCCGCCACCCGGGCCGCCCGGGCCGCCACGGTCGGCACCATCACCCTCGACAGCTACACCCGGGTGGGCGACCACGCCGCCGCCCGCCGGGCCATCGCGGCGGGCGGTGCGGCCCTCAACGGCTATCCGATCGTCGCACGCCCGGCGCGCGAGACCCTGGACGTCCTCGCGGGTGTGCGGGGGCACCGTTTCCCCGTACAGGTCAGACACGGTTCGGCCGGCCCCCAGGACATCTTCCGCGCCCTGCTGGAAGTCGGGCTGACCGCGACCGAGGGCGGACCGGTCTCCTACTGTCTGCCCTACGGCCGTACCCCGCTGAGCGTGTCGGTGGCCAACTGGCGGGAGAGCACCGAAATCCTCGCCGCGCACAGCGGAACCGAACCCGAGCCGCACCTGGAGACCTTCGGCGGCTGCATGCTCGGCCAACTGTGCCCGCCCGGCATGCTGGTGGCCATCAGCCTCCTGGAGGGCCTGTTCTTCGTCCGCCACGGGGTGCGCAGCGTGTCCCTCAGCTACGCCCAGCAGACCAGTCCCGAACAGGACCGGGAGGCGGTCCGGGCACTGCGGCGTCTGGCGGGGGAGTTCCTGGCGGGCGCGGACTGGCACGTCGTCCTCTACACCTACATGGGCCTCTACCCGCGGACCCCGGAGGGAGCGCGGTCCGTGCTCCGCCAGGCGGCGCGGACCTGTGTGTCGGCGGGCGCTGAGCGGCTCATCGTCAAGACCGAGGCCGAGGCGCACCGCATCCCCACCATCGGGGAGAACGTGCGCGCGCTGGAGACCGCCGCCCGTGCGGCGGAGGCCGAGCCGCCCGGTACCGGGGGCGACCCCGACAGCGAGACCTACGCCGAGGCCCGTGCGCTGGTGGAGGGGGTGCTGGAGCACTCCGACGACGTCGGGGACGCCCTGCTGCGGGCCTTCGCGCACGGGCACCTCGACATCCCCTTCTGCCTGCACCCCGACAACGCCGGGCGGGTGCGCTCCTACATCGACGACGCCGGGTACCTGCGCTGGGCGGACACCGGGGCGCTGCCGCTGCCCCCGGTGGCCCGGCGTGCCGACCCCGGTGCGGTGACCTCGGCGAACCTGCTCAGCACGCTCTCCTACATGGAACGCAGACACGACAGCCGGGTGCGGGGATGACCCCGCACCGGAGAGGAACGGTGAACCCGTGACCGGTACCGCCTACGGAAACGCCTTCACGGCGCACATGGTCCTGGCCAGGTGGAACGAGGAGGAGGGATGGTCCCAGCCCCGGACGGTGCCCTTCGGGGAGCTTCCGATGCACCCCGCCATGGTGGGCCTGCACTACGGCCAGGTCGTCTTCGAGGGGCTCAAGGCCTTCCGGGGCGGGGACGGCACCGTGGCGCTCTTCCGGCCGGAGGAGAACGCCCGCAGGTTCCGGCACTCGGCCCGCCGTCTGGCGATGCCCGAACTCCCCGAGGACGTCTTCCTCGGTGCGGTGGACCGCCTGGTGGCCGAGGACGGGCACGTCCTGGGAGGGGCCGGTTCGGACAGCCTGTACCTGCGCCCCCTCATGTTCGCCAGTGAGCCCGACCTGATGCTCCGCCCGGCCCGTGAGTACACGTTCCTGCTCATCGCGTTCGTCACAGGCGGGTTCTTCGGTGACGCGGACGCCATCTCGGTCTGGGTCTGCCACGACCAGAGCCGGGCCATGCCCGGAGGGACCGGGGACGTCAAGTGCGCCGGCAACTACGCCCCCACCTACCTGGCCCAGAACCGGGCGGCCGAGCACGGCTGCCAGCAGGTGGTCTGGCTCGACGCGCTCGAGGGCCGCTGGATCGAGGAGGCCGGTGCGATGAGCCTGTTCTTCGTCCGGGGCGGACCGGAGGGGGCACGCGTGGTCACCCCCGACCTCACCGGGACCGTACTGCCCTCCGTCACCCGGGCCAGCCTGCTCGAACTCGCCGGACGGCTCGGGCACACACCCGTGGTGGAGCGGGTCTCCCTCGAACAGTGGCGCAAGGAGTGCGAGACCGGTGAGATGACCGAGGCGTTCGCCTGCGGAACGGCCGCCGTCGTCACCCCGATCGCCCGGGTCCGCGACCGGGACGGCGACTGGCGGATCGGTGACGGGACGCCCGGACCCGTCACCCGCGCCCTGCGTTCGCACCTAGCGGACATTCAGAACGGGCGGGTCCCCGACCACGCGGACTGGCTGCGTCCGGTCGCCGCCCGCTGACCCGACCACCCGCCGACACATCCCCGACCCCCCGAGGAGCACACCGTGACCATCACCCACGACACCCCCGCTACCCGCTCGACCGACACCGATGACCTGCGTGAGCGGGTCCGCCAGGTCTACGCCCGCGTGGACTCCGGCGACATCGCCGGCCTCCTCGAACTCTTCAGCGAGGACGTCGTCTACCACCGTCCCGGCTACCCGGCCATCGACGGCCGCGACGCCTTCGAACGGTTCTACCGCAGCGCCCGCATCATCCAGGAGGGCGTCCACACCCCCGACTCCGTCGTTCTGGACGGGGAGGGCGGCGCGGCGGTACAGGGCCGCTTCGAGGGCGTGCTCAAGGACGGCCGCACCGTCGACCTGCGCTACGCCGACTTCTTCCGGGCCGCCCCCGACGGCCGCTTCCGCAGGCGCGACACCTATTTCTTCGCCCCCATGGTGTGAACGGAGAAAAGGCCGGAAAAGACGGGGCACTCGGAGAACTGCCGCCGAGCTGCCCCGTCCGTGTGCCGGAAGGGAATTCGACGCGGAAATACCTTCACTACGTGCCGTAGACGAAGGAAATCCTTGACTACATGAATGACGAGGAACCGCGCGATGTCCCCCACGCATGACGACACCTGGCCGCTCAGCGCATCCCAGACCGGCATCTGGTTCGCACAGCAGTCCGACCCCGCGACGCCGATGTTCACCAACGCCGAGTACTACGAGATCAACGGTCCGGTCGACACGGATGTGCTGGGGCGGGCCGTGGACACGGTCGTCGCGCGGGCCGAGACACTGCGTCTGCGTTTCGTGGAGACGGAGGACGGACCCCGCCAGTACCCCGATCCCGGTGCGCGCCGCCCGCTGCGCGTGGTCGACCTGAGCGATGTCCCCGACCCCCGGGCCGCCGCGCTGGCGTGGATGCGGGAGGACGTGGGACGCACGGTCGACCCGCTGACCGACGAACTGTGCGCCTTCGCGCTCTTCCGCCTCGGGGCCGAGGAGTACTACTGGTACCAGCGGGCGCACCACCTGGTCGTGGACGGCTACACCTTCATGCTCCTCGCCCGCGGGATCGCCTCGGTGTACACGGCACTAGCCGGCGGCGAGGAGCCCGAGGCGTCCTTCGGCACGTTCCGGGAACTGCTGGAGGAGAACGAGCGCTACGGCCGGGGCGAGGACGCGGCCACGGACCGCCGCTACTGGGAGGAGCGCCTCGCGGGCGCGCCCGCCTACACCGCGCTCACCGACCGCACCGCCCCCGCCCAGCACCGCTACCTGCGTTCGACCACGCTCGTCGACGAGGAGGGGTTCGCACGCGTCGCCGAGGCCGCCGCCCGGATCGGCACCGGATGGAAACAGCTCCTCATGGCGGTCGCCGCCGTCTACACGCGCCACTGGTCCGGCGAGGAGGACGTCCTGCTCAGCCTCCCCGTCGCGGCACGGACCACCGAGTTGAGCCGGCGCACCCCGGGCATGCAGTCCAACGTCATGCCGCTGCGCTGCGCGGTGGGCGACGCCACCCCGTTCGCGGAGCTCGCCCGCACGGTCGCCGCCGACCTGCGGTCCGGCCTCCCACACCAGCGCTATCCGGTGGCCTCCGTGCTGAGGCTGCTCGGACAGACCTCGGATGCCCGGCACGAGTGTGGGCCGATCGTCAACATCATGGCGTTCGACTACGACCTGTCCTTCGCCGGTGTGCCCGCGGTGCCGCACAACATCTTCCAGGGCCCCATCGAGGAGATGCGCATCGACGTCCTCCAGCGCGGTCGCGGGGGCGCGCTGCACATCGACTTCGACGCCAACCCCGCGGTCCTGTCCGCCGAGGAGCTGGAGCTGCACCGGCGCAGTTTCGAGGTCCTGCTCGACACGGTGTGCGCGGACCCCGAACTGCCGGTGGGTGATATCGACGCCCACCCCCGGGCCGACCGGCTCCGCCAGATCACCGCATTCAACACCGCCGGACGTTCCCTGCCGCCCCTGACGGTGCCGGAGGTGTTCGAGGGGCACGCGCGGCGGGCTCCGGACGCGGTGGCGGTGGTGTTCGGCGGTGAGCGTCTGACCTACGGGGAGTTGGAGGCGCGTGCCAACCGGTTGGCGCGGCATCTGGCCGGGTGTGGTGTGGGTCGGGGTGATGTGGTGGGTGTGCTGTTGGAGCGGGGCATTGATCTGGCGGTGGCGGTGCTGGCGGCGGCCAAGGCCGGTGCGGTCTATCTGCTGCTGGACCCCGGGTTCCCCGATGAGCGCCTGGCTTCGCTGGTCCACGACGCGGGGGCGGCGTTCCTGGTGACCCGTGAGGGGTGGGCCGAACGCGTACCGGTGGAGCACCCGCCGGTGTGCGTGGACACCGACGCCGAGGCGATCGCGTCCCTGCGCCGGACACCGCCGGCGGTGGTCCTCGATCCGGCCGACGGGGTGTGTGTGATGTTCACGTCGGGGTCGACGGGGCGGCCCAAGGGGGTGTTGGCTCCGCATCGTGCGGTGGTGGGCACGTTCCTGGGCCAGGACTTCGCCGATTTCGGGCCGGGCCAGGTGTGGTTGCAGTGCGCGCCGGTGTCCTGGGACGGGTTCGTGCTGGAGTTCTGGGGTGCGCTGATGTCGGGTGCGGCGTGTGTGTTGCAGCCGGAGCGCTCGCCCGAGCCGGGGCGGATCGCGGCGTTGGCCTCGGCTGAGGGTGTGACCACGCTGTGGTTGTCGGCGGGGTTGTTCAACCTGTTGTTGGACGAGTACCCGGTGGTGTTCTCGGGGGTGCGGCAGGTGATGACCGGTGGTGAGGCGCCGTCGGTGGAGCATCTGCGGCGGTTCCGGGAGCGGTTCCCGCACGTGCGTTTGGTGCACGGCTACGGTCCGGCGGAGGCGATGGTGTTCACCAACGCGGCGACGGTCGCGGAGGTGCCGGAGGGGCGGGTGCCGGTCGGTCGTCCCCTGGCCAACAAGCGCACCTATGTGTTGGACGGGGGGCTGCGTCCGGTGCCGCCGGGTGTGGTGGGCGAGGTGTACGCGGCCGGTGCCGGGGTGGCTCTGGGTTATGTGGGTCGGCCGGGGGAGACGGCGGAGCGGTTTCTGCCGGATCCGTTCGGCGGCCCGGGGGAGCGGATGTATCGGACCGGTGACCTGGCGCGGTGGACCTCCGCCGGTGAGCTGGTGGTGGTGGGCCGGGCCGACGGCCAGGTCAAGGTCCGCGGTTTCCGGATTGAGCCCGGCGAGGTCGAAGCGGCACTCACCGCGCTGCCGGGGATCGCCCAGGCCGCGGTGATCGCGCACGGATCCACGGCCGGGGAGCGCCGACTGGTGGCCTACGCGGTGGCCGAGGACGGCGTGGAGCTGGAGCGCAGGGCCGTCGTCTCCGAGGCCGCGCGGGTGTTGCCGGAGCACATGGTGCCGTCGGCGGTGGTGGTGTTGGAGCGGTTGCCGTTGACGGCCAACGGGAAGCTGGACCGGCGTGCGCTGCCCAAGCCCGATTTCGGGGCTCTGTCCCAGGGCCGGGCTCCGCGCGATGCCCGGGAGGAAGAGCTGTGCGCTCTGTTCGCCGAGCTCCTCGGCCTGGAGTCGGTGACCGTCGACGACTCCTTCTTCGACCTGGGCGGGCACTCCCTGCTCGCCGCACGCCTCACGACACGGATCAGGGCCTCCCACGGCGTGGAGATCACGCTGAAGGACCTGTTCCGGGCTCCGACGGTCGCCGAACTGGCCCACAAGGTCTCCCAGGCGACCCCGGCGCGGCGCGCACGCCCCAAGCTGAGCCGCCGCACGCGGGCGGGCGCACGGCTCTGACCCGGAGCCGTCCCCGTCCGCCCCGGGCGGGCGCGGCCGGCCGCCGTACCCGGCGGTTTCCGTGCCCGCCCCGATCCCCAACTGCCGCCGACCCTCCTCCGGGACCTGCCCGTCGGGAGCGGCCCCCCTTCCTAGGGTCGGCTGAGACGAGAAGAAGAACACGAGCGCCGGTCAAGGCGGGACGACAGGTGGGCCGACATGCTTCCCCTTTCATACGCTCAACGCAGACTCTGGTTCCTGGACCGTGTGGAGGGGCCGAGCGCCACCTACAACATCCCGGTGGTGCTGCGCCTGCGCGGTGCCCTGGACGCCGGTGCCCTGGAGGCGGCGCTGGGGGACGTGGTGGAGCGGCACGAGGCGTTGCGGACGGTGTTTCCCTCCCATGAGGGCGACCCCCACCAGCGGGTGCTCTCCTGCGAGGAGGCGCGCCCTGTCCTCGCCCGGGTGGGGACAGGGGCGGCCGACACCGCCGACCACGTCGCGCGGATGGTGCGGCACACGTTCGATCTGGAGCGGGACGTTCCGGTGCGGGCGTGGCTGCTGTGCGAGTCGGAGCGTGAGCACGTGCTGGTGCTGGTGGTGCACCACATCGCCGGTGACGGGTGGTCGATGGGTCCGCTGCTGCGGGATCTGGGGCGGGCCTACCGGGACCGGTCCCGGGGCGCGGTTCCGGACTGGGAGCCGCTGGAGATCCAGTACGCCGACTACGCGCTCTGGCAG
>NZ_AZXF01000028.1 GCF_000515115.1 Nocardiopsis sp. CNT312 | reverse complement strand
GGCGGGTGCTGGGGTGGAGCGCCCCGCGGGGTGCTGGGCGTAGACCCAGTTCTGCAGGGTGCCTCGGGAGATGCCCAGGTCCGCTGCGATCGCTTTGAAGGTGGCGCCCGGGGTGTTCAGGTAGAGGTCGACCGCCTGCTGGCGGAATTCCTCGGAGTAGGTCTTGCGGGCCATGCCCTGATTCTCGCTTCCTCCCGACACCTGTCGGGTTCAGCGTGTCCAAGATCCAGGGTCAAGGCCCCAGTTCGCAACGCTCTCGACCGACGTAGCGCTGAGCCCGACGTGCGGGAGTTCGTCGAGCAGGCCGATGTCCACCTCGGTTTGGTTCTGTGATTGCCTGATGGTGTCAACCGTGCGCCCCAGGGAGACTTGAATGCGTTGGATCGTCCACTCGGAGGAGCCCCTCTACACCGATCAGTGGCTCGATATTCGCCTGGCGGATGTGGAGATCACTGGTGGGCGACATCTCGCCCACCGGGTGATCCGCTCGGCGCCGGGCGCTGGGGCCGCCGTTCTTGATGAGCAGGGCCGTGTGCTGCTCATGTGGCGCCATCGCTTCATCACCGACACGTGGGGCTATGAGATCCCGATCGGCGGCATCAAAGAAGGGGAGAGCCCCGAGGCCGCAGCGGCTCGGGAGGTGGAGGAGGAGACCGGGTGGAGGCCCGGTTCCTTGAAGCCTTTGCTCTACGCGCAGCCTTCGAGCGGGATCTCTGACAGCGAGCACCACATTTTCGTCGCGGAGAGGGCGGAGTTGATCGGTGAGCCTGAGGAGGACTGGGAGGCTGAACGGGTGGAATGGCTGCCGTTGGAGCAGGTTCCGGAACTGGTCCGTGACCAGAAGCTCGTCAGCGGCACCTCCATGAACGCGCTGCTTTACCTGTACGCGTTGAACGCCTCATCCCAATGACGCCGCTGCTTGCGGGGTGAGACCATCGAGTTCCATGACGTCGCTTCGATCGCGAAAGTGACCATCCCCCGGTTCGCCCGCAGGATCACTCAGGGCACACGCGCTCGTCAGGAGGGCACGACGATCTACTTGGAGAACAAGGACGCCGTCTCGTAGGCGTCTACTCGTCGATGTGGCGGAGGGCGCTGAGAAGTGCCACCCAATCCTTGCTGACGAAGGAGAGCTGCCCCAGCTCGCGGTTCTGGGTGTCGCGTACGTCTGCTCCGGCGCTGTGCTCGCGGACCTCGACGCACTCGTTCGACCCGCCGCTGTAGCTGCTCTTGTGCCAGTCACTCATCGTCGATCTTCCTCATCTCGTCGCGGATGGCCTGCAAGGTCTCTTGCGGGTCGCGGGCTGCTCCCTGGAGGGCCGTGAACAGCAAACGGCTACGAAAGATACCAGCGGAGTCGGTGATGATTCGGCCTTCTTCAGCTGATTCCATGTAGACCACTTCCGGTTCGTCGGCGGCCGTGATGATCCGTCGCGGACCTGAGTTGCCCGCGTGACGAGGGGGGTGTTCCCCCACGAGTGTGGACACCTGATGATCAGGCAGCGAGCCCCAGACTAGTCGTCCTCTGCTCGTAGACGAGCGGGCTGAGCTGGCCGTTCGCTGAGTGACGCCTGCGGGTGTTGTACCGGTTGATCCAGGAGAACACCGCCAGACGGGCGTGCCGGACGCTCGCCCACCGCTTCCAGGCTCTGGGCGGCGACCGCGCGGGTGCCGGGGCGAGAACGAGTGGGTGTGGTGCCTGTTGAGCGTTGGTCGTCGTCTTTGCGGATCCAGTTGCGCAGGGTCTCGCGGTTGATGCCGAGCTCATCGGCGATGTGAGCGATCGTCACGCCGGGACGGGACCGGTACAGCGCGATGGCGTCGGCTTTGAACTCGGGCGGGTAGTGCTTCATGGCCATGGTGTGGACTCCTCCTCGTGTTTCCAGTGTCGGAGATGTCCACTACTCGGGGGGAACGTCCGTGGGCGGCGAAGCGAAGGGAATCGGCGAAGGTTCTCGACAATCTTTTCGCAGGCCAGCAGGGCTGTCCGGTCCATCCGTCGATCGCTGCTTTTGTCCTGGCTATGGGGTTTCGACACTCAGCCGTTGTCGCTTCGTGCGCCTAGATGCCGGTGGGCGACGCCTTCGCGCTTGCGGTGCCCGGACCATGCGAGAACACGGGATCGATCACTTCCGCGACCTTCGCCATCTGGTCGTCGAGGTCGGCTTCGCTGATGTCCTCAAGGCCTTCCTTGCGCCTCCACGCCGCCCACTTGGTCTGGCCGATAGCACCGTACCCCTCAACCACGGGTGAGATCGGTACGAGTTCGACTTTGCGGTAGCGGGCGACGGCTCGTGCGGACTCCAGGAGCTGCTCTTGGTCGATGTCGTGCCGCGCGGCCAACTGGACGATGTCGATGAAGTCGCGCCAGCGGGTGCTGGTGATGCCGCGTTCCAGGATCGTCACGCCCTTCTCGGCCACCGTGGTCTCGGGGGCGTAGCCGAGTATCTCGATCGCGTCTCCGAGGATGCGGGGTACTTTGACCGGCTTCGGTGATGGGACGATCGGGTCTCCTGTCGAGATGTCCCAGGCGACGACGGTCTTCTGGGATCCGATACGGGTCGTGACGCGCATGCGCAGGCCCGGGTAGTCCGCCTGTTCCCGGATCTCCTGCACGCGCATCGTGTCGAGATCGAAGTCCAAGCCGTCGGGGGCCTGGACTTCGGCCACGTCACGAATGACCCGCGCTATGGCCTCGGGTGTGACCGTGGCCCTGATGGCCTCCGCGTCGACGTCCTTGGTCGGACGGCGAACTCCGTAGACGGCGAGCAGGATGCCGCCCTTCAATACGAAGTCGTTCTTGTGTGCCGTTCGGGTCAGTCGGTCGAGGAAGGATTCGAGCGCGTGCCTGGTGAGGTACTCGGCGGTCGGTGCGGGTCTGCCTTCTGTGGCCGAGGCCGCCCTCGCCTTCTTCTGGATCTGCCGGAATACCTCATCGCCACTGGTCACGTGAGCACCTCCAGTGCATGCAGGACCGGGCCCTTGGCCCGGGGAAGGCGGGCGGCGACCGACATGAGTTGCGTGGGTTTGCCACCGCGGCGGAGCCATGCGCGCAGGGCGTCCCTTCCCAGTTCGTAACCGAGGTCGCCGCGGAGCCGGAACGCGTCCGCGATGCTGCGCTCGGGCGAGTAGATGCCGATGCGCAGTTCCGAGCCTGGAATGGGGATCTCGGAGCGGCCGAGGCCGAAGGTCTGCTTCGCGAGCACGTGCCACTTGATCGCGGCTCGGGTCGCCGGAATGCGGGTGCCGCGCGGGATCGCGATGTCCACGGCATCCGGGATGGCGTCGGTCAGGTCGTGGTAGGCCAGCGCGGAGGTGAGGCAGAGCGTTGCCTCGGGTCGGCGGGTCGCTGCTTCGATCCAATCCCAGTCCGCGGCCGGGGCGTCGGCGGAGCGGTAGATGCCTCGTGCGATGCGCTCGTACTTTCCGTCACGGGCGGCGCGGTACAGGGTGCTCTTGGACATACCGAGGTCGGGCGTCTGCTTGGGCCTCAGGATCTCCAAGGCGCTCACCCCCATGATCCGTTCCGTTTACAGGTAACATTATCTGTACACGTTTTGTTCCGCCAATCAGGTGTCTGGTCTGGGGTCATGGGTTTGATTGGATGCGGGAGGAGAAGGGGACCGAAGGAGGTTCTCGACAATCTTTCCACAGGTCAGCGGGGGTGTCCGTCCCATCCGCTGATGCCCGGGATGTGGGGTTCGGTGTCGAACCGTCACTGCTTCGTGCACCCGGGTGCACCCCTGTTCGGGGGTGAGTGACGGGGTGGGTGGTGCGCACTCACCGCGCGGATTCCCGCCGCCGTGCACCCGCTGGTGCACCCCCGGCAACGCGAAAGGCCCTGACCCGCGCGCGTTTGCGCTGGTCAGGGCCTTGTCGGCTCTGGGGTGAGTGACGGGACTTGAACTGCGGTCGGTAAGTGCCCTGACCTGCGATAACACGAGAATTCGCAGGTGGTGGGGGAGGTGGTTGCTCGGCTAAGCCACGTTGCCCCGCGTTCCGCTGGGAGGCGTGCACCCTTCGGGTGCACGCTCTCGGTCGATGCGGTGCACCCTCACGGGTGCACCGAGTGAACCCTGTGCCGGGGTCACATCTGTCGGTTCAGCCATTCCTGGCAGCGCCCACGGAACCACAACAGCACCTGCCGCACCCGCTCCCCACCATCGCCAACGAGTACGTCGAGGGGGAAACTCGGCCGCCGGTTCAGTGAGTCCTCGGGCAGGTCGATTCCGGGGATCGCGTTGAACTTGTGCAGCAACTCCCTCCGTAGGGCCACATCGTCGAACGGAGGGCGGCGCGCCATGTGCTGGAAGACCACCTCGGCGCGTCCCGACAACGGGTAGAGCACGATCGCCCATCGCCAGTCGGCGTTCACGCTCTCGTCCCAGGTGAGGAGGGAACAACTGGTGTCGGTGCCGCTCCCCCAGAACAGGTCGCCACCGGCGGCGCTCCACGCGTCGATCAGGGTCTGAACCGCCCGTACGGCCACGGGCCGCTGGTTCTCCAGGAGCAGCGAGTGGAACCGCCGCTCCCGTTCGACGAACTCGTCCACCTCGAGCCCGACCAGTTCGGCCAGCGCGGCGGCCGGCACGAACCCCCCATGCCCTGATCCCGCTTCCTCCGCGGCCCTGGTGTCGGGGAAGACCCGGTCCTTGTGGACCGTGTCCGGGGCGGCACGCAGGTACCGGGCCACGGTCGCCGTCTTGGCTCCGACGAGGGCCGCGAGTTCGCGGTGCGTGGTCCAGCACCCTGACGCCAGCATCGCCAGCGCGTGTTCGAGCTGCTGGGCGAGGTCCTCACCGATCTCCTCCGGGGCCTGAGTATCGGAGGGGGCGGGGGAGGGCCACAGAGCACAGGCGTGGTCCGCGAGAAGGGCGGCGCGTGCCTCGATCTCCGGCCTTCCCCAACTGGGAGCATCGGCGATCCGGCGGTTCATGCTCAGACCGCTGGACTGGAAGATCTTCTGCTTGCGCTCGAACATGTGGTTGGACAGCTTCGAGTTCTGCGCGGTCAGGGTCAGGTTGCCCAGAGTGTGCAGCAGACGTCCGTGCAGTTCGTTCTCGGTCTCGTCCGGGTCGGTCTGCTTGCGCAGGACCTCGTACCATTCCTCGGTCATGCTCTGCGGCATGACGTGTTCGATACTGACCTTGGCCTTCCCGAAGTCCACCGGCTCGGGGGAGTCGAAGGCCTCCTCCAACCTGCGCAGTACGAAGGTGCGCTGTAGGGCCTGACCCGACCAGTAGAAGTTGCGGTGCGCCACCGCCTCGCGCAGCGCCTTGTCGGACGGCCAGCGCCGACGCGGATCCGACAGGTACCGGTGCACGGAGTCCGCGACCGAGCCGCCCGGCTGGATCTCCTTGGGCGAGGACATGAAGATCCGGTTGAGCCCCTGGGTCGGTACACCGGCGATCATGCGTCGGACCAGGAAGCTCTCCACATACCCCAGTGCGCGGATCAGCTCGTCGGTGTCGGTGTGCCCCTGGTCGCGTAGCACCATCAGGTGCAGCGCCAGCGGTCGGTAGATCTTGTTGCCCCAGGATTCGAGGCGGGTCAGGACCTCGGACAGCTCCGGGTCGCTTTCGAAGACGGGGTCGAGGACGCGCTGGAGCAGCTGCCCCAGCCGCCACAGGTGTTCGACCTCGCCGCGCAGGGCCCCCTCACCACCGGCGTGGGACACCTGCTCCAGGCGTTCCTTCTGCCCGTGGTAGACCTCGCTCTGTTTCGCCCGCTCGTCCCCGCGCAGTACCAGGTCCAGCCAGGCCAGGGTCTCCAGTGTCTCCGGTCCCAGTTCGTCCTGCATCGGCAGCCAGACCTCGTCGTACACCTCCTGCCCGGTGTCGGGCAGGAGCATGAAGACGTAGTTGCGCAACAGGTCGGTCTGGCTGAGTCCCTTGCCGGTGTTGTTCAGGGACTCGAAGATCCGGAAGACGTTGTCGCCTGCCTCCGCCTGGATGTCCACCAGGCTGAGCCGGTGGCCGATGATCTCCTCGATCCGGAGGAGATCCTCCTCGGTGTAGTGCCTGACCTGGCGGGAGAAGTAGTTGTAGGCGAACCCGACCCTGTCGTCGCCGCCCGCCTCGGGGCGCCCGTTGACGACCGCCGCGAAGGCGGACCGGTCGGCCTGGGTCGGCGCGATCCGGTACTTGTCGGGCCCCTTGTTGTACTTGTTCAGCAGGTAGACGTCATCGATCCGGTCCGCGCCGCTGGGGTCGCCCTCATCGAGCACCTCCACCTCACGCAGCCGGTCGCGGATGGCCGCGAGCGCGATGGACAGGGAGGTGAGCCTCTGTTGCCCGTCGATGACCAGCCAACGGGTCAGCGTGCTCGCCGAGGACGACCCGGGCGCGAGCACGACCGAGCCCAGGAAGTGCTTCGCGGGCCGGGCCGGGCGCCCTTCCTCGTCGAGGTCGATCTGTTCGGTGAGGTCGTCCCAGAGCCGCTCCAGTTCCTCCCTGCCCCAGGAGTAGGGACGTTGGTACAGCGGCACCTGGAACTGTTTGGTTCCCTCGACCATGTTCCGGAAGGTGGTTTCGTTGGCTTGCATATCTCCGCAATCTCGGACGGGTGGTCAGGGGCGGACTCTTACTTCGGCAGGAACGGGCTGGGCTCACCGGAGTACGACACGTACAGGGTGTCCCGGGCCCGCGTACAGGCGACGAACAGAAGGTTCCGTTCGCGCTGCAGATCGTGGGCGTGGGCCAAGGGGTCCTCCGAGATGTCCGTGACCCTTGACTCCAGGGGGAGATAGGCCGTGCCGGCACCGACCACCGCCACACAGCGGAACTCCAGCCCCTTCATCGAGTGCATCGTGCCCACCCGGACCCCGGAGTCCTGGGCCAGACCGCAGGTGTCGATGCCCTCGGCCTCCAAGACGGCTCTGGTTCCCCTGACCAGAGCCTCGGTTCGGGCCGCGACCGCGATGGTCCCGGGCTCGACACCGGAGGTGAGCCACCCGGTGACCACCTGGGTGAGAGCCGCCAGCTCCGCTTGCTCGGTGGGGTGGGCGTGCACGGCCGGAGTCCGGCCGTGCAGGGGCGAGGCGTAGTCGGTCAGGTGGGATCGCACCCCGTCGAACCCCTCCACCGGTGCGGTGCCGAGCACCTGAACGGCCCAGGAGAGAATTTCCTGGGTGCTGCGGTAGCTCACGGTCAGGCGGTGGCTCCGGCCGCGCACGTTGATCCCGACCGCTGCCATGGAGACGCGGTGGTCGTAGACGCGCTGGTGCGGATCGCCCGCGACGAACAGGTCGTCCCGGCCTTCGGGGGCCAAGGCACGCACCAAGCGCCACTTGGCCGGGTGCAGGTCCTGCGACTCGTCCACCACGACATGCCGGTAGGGGCGCTCGCCGGTGCGGTTGAGGATGTCGGCGGCCTCTGAGGCGAGCCAGGTGAACGTCCACTGCCCGTTGGCGCGCATCTCCTCGGTCGCGTCCAGGACCGAACGCCACACCCGGTGCTTCTGTCCGGCGCCCATACGGCCGGAGCGTCCCCGTCCGTGCCGTCGGGCCCGTAGGTAGTCACGTTCGGTACGCAGGTCCTGGGCGAGGATCACGTGTTCCCACTCGTCCAGCAGGAACCGCCCCGACACGTCCGATCCCTCGGCGTGGCGGTCCCAGAGAGCGACGAGCTCACGCGAGTTCGGGAAGTCGGGCCTGCCGTGCACCTGACGCGCCACCTGGTGGGCGACCTTGTCCAGGTTGCGCACGTCGACCAGCTTCCGGCGGTCTTCGTCCCGCACCAGCAGTTCGAGCTGGGAACGGAGGGCCGAGTCCAGGGCCGTGGTGAAGGTGGTGAGCAGGATGGGCTGCTCCGACTCGGCCTCTCCGGTGTCCAGGGGGAGCTGTCGCCCGTCGGGGGCGTACCGCTGCGCCAGGTGTGCCACCCGGTGCAGCGCGGTCACCGTCTTGCCGGTACCCGCGCCGCCGGTGACCATCACCGGACCCGCGAACTCATCCCCGCACGCGATGCGCTGCTGCCGCGGGTGCAGGAAGGTCCGCCACACGTCGAACGGGTGCTCCAGCAGTTCCCGTAGTTCTTCGGGGCCTTCCACGAACACCGCCTGGTCCGGGCTGCGCCGGATCGCTGAGACCAGGTCGTCGGGGTCGACCTCCTGCGCGGTGACCTCCTCGGCGAGCTCACGGCTGAGCAGGTCCCACACCTCATCAGGGGACATCCCCGAGGCCAGTGCGGTCAGGGCGTCGTGCTGGACCTTGGGCATCATGATCGCCAGAGCGTCGAGGTAGCTCTCGTCGGGGAGCAGTCTGGCGATCCGGACGGTGTCCTCGTCGATACCCAGCTGAGTGAAGTGCTTGTCCGGGACCTCCCGGAAAAGGGTGTCGTCCGAAGCCTCGGCCATCGGGGTGAGCGCGGTGCTCATGGTGTCCAGCGCTGTCTCGTCCCGGAACTCCAGGACACCGAGTGCCTGGTTGACGGAGGGGCGCCGGTTGCGGATGTACCGGTAGGCCTCGTCGTGTGCGAGCACGGTCACCAGGAGGAACACGTCTCCGGAATCAGGTGCGAGGACGACGCCCCGGTAGCCCTGATTGATGCGGAGCGTCCGCCAGCGGGGGTCCCGGCTGTCGGTGATCTTCTCCAGGTGACCGCCGGCGAAATAGGTGTCGGCGAACTTGTCCAGGGCCTCGTCGACGGCTTTGCGCAGCTTCTTGTCCAGCGCCGCGTAGGTGGTGAGGAAGTCCTTGGCGATCGCGAGCTGAGGCACGGGAGCCTTTCCGGGACAGGGGGTGGAGGAGGGGCGTCCAGGGAGGGGCCTGCCGTACCAGCATAGGGACGGGAACCTCTGGGAGGGCGTGTTTCCCCGCGCCCGGTACCGATCTGTCGTCCGGTGGCCGATATCGGTCAATGGTGTGGTGTTCCCGGAACGTCGTCAGTGCGGTAGCGGCCTGGAGCCGCACGGTAGGCGCCACCACTGACACCAGACCCTGGTATGACGGAGGAACACACGACGAAGGGCGGCGCACGTATGACCCCCCAGGGCGCGGCGGGCACGGAGGTCCTCGGTCCCCACTCCGAGGGCGCGATCGATGAGGGCGGCACCCCGGCCCCCGGTACCGGGCAGCTGGTGACCGTCCGCAACCGCCAGTGGGTGGTCTCCGAGGTGCGCGCCTCCCGCATCGTCTCCAGCGATCCCACCCGGATCACCGGCAAGCCCCAGCACATGGTGTCCCTGGTGAGTATCGGGGACGACGCCTCCACCGACCGGATCGAGGTCCTCTGGGAGCTGGAGGTGGGCACCCGGATCCACGAGGGCAGGGACCTGCCCGCACCCGCGCTCGGCTTCGACGACCCCGTCCGCCTGGACGCCTTCCTGCACGCCGTCCGCTGGGGCGCCATCACCTCGGCCGACAGCACCTCCCTGCAGGCGCCCTTCCGCTCGGGGATCGAGATCGAGGACTACCAGCTCGAACCGGTGGTGCGGGCCCTGTCGATGCCCCGGACCAACCTGCTCATCGCCGACGACGTCGGTCTCGGCAAGACCATCGAGGCCGGCCTGGTCATGCAGGAACTCCAGCTGCGCCACCGCGCCCGTACCATGCTCATCGTGTGCCCGGCCGGGCTGACCACCCAGTGGCACGACGAGATGCGCGACAAGTTCGGCCTGGACTTCCGGGTGGTCGACGCCGACCTGGTCCGTCGACTGCGCCGGGAGCGCGGTCTGTACGCCAACCCCTGGACCCACTACCCCCGCCTGATCGTCAGCATCGACTGGCTCAAGCGCGAACGCCCCCGGCGGATGCTCCGCGAGATCCTGCCCGCCAGTCCCCGTTATCCGCGCACCGTCGACCTGCTGGTGGTGGACGAGGCGCACAACGTGGCCCCCGCGGGCAGCGGAAAGTACGCGGTCGACTCGTTGCGTACCAAGGCGATCCGGGAGCTGGCGCCCCACTGCGAACACCGGCTGTTCCTGTCGGCCACCCCGCACAACGGCTATCCCGAGTCGTTCTCCGCTCTCCTGGAGCTGCTGGACGACCAGCGCTTCGCCCGCGGGGTCAAGCCCTCCGACGAACAGCTCGCCCGGGCCATGGTCCGCCGTCTCAAGCGTGACCTGCCCAAACGCTGGGACGGCGCCGCGCGTTTTCCCGCGCGGGTGCTCGGCTACGCCGAAGTGGACTACTCCGACGCCGAACGCGAGGCGCACCGCACCCTGGTGGAGTACGCCGACAGCCGCCGCGACCGGGTCGGAAAGGCCGGCCGCCACACGGTCGACTTCGTCACCACCCTGCTGAAGAAGCGCCTGTTCTCCTCCCCGCAGGCCTTCGCCCGCACCGTCACCACCCACCTGGCCACCATGGACGCCAAGGGTGCTGAGGACGGGGCCTCCGGTACTTCCGAGCAGGCCCCGGCCCAGGCGGTCCTGCCGGTCCTCCAGGAACGCCTGTCGGCCACCTCCGAACACGAGGAGGAGTACCAGGAGGCCGAGACGGAGGTGTTCGGCACGGTGAGCCGTGGCGCCCCCGGGCTCACCGAACACGAACGCGGCCTGCTCGTCGGCCTGCGTTCCTGGGCGGAGAAGGCCCAGGGGCGTTCGGACGCCCGGTTCGCGGCCCTGCGCTCCTGGCTGGACCCGATCCTCTTCCACCCCGGCGCCGACGGAGAACCGCTCGGTCCGGGCGGCCCCGGTGGATCGGACGGCCGGGCGGACTGGACCGACGAGCGGGTCATCGTCTTCACCGAGTACCGCGACACCCAGCGGTGGCTGCGTGAGCGGCTCATCGCCGCCGGGTACGGCGGCAAGGGCGGAGAGCGGCTCGCCCAGCTGTACGGCGGCCAGGACCGGGAGGAGCGTGAACGGGTCAAGAACGTCTTCACCGACCGCCCCGACCTCGACAAGGTCCGGATCCTCGTGGCCACCGACTCCGCCAGCGAGGGCATCAACCTCCAGCGGTACTGTCACCGGATCCTGCACTGGGAGATCCCCTGGAACCCCAACCGGCTCGAACAGCGCAACGGCCGTGTCGACCGCCACGGCCAGAGGGCGGACCGGGTGGAGGTCACCCACTTCGTCCCCAAGGGGTGGGAGGCCGCAGAACCGGGCTCTCTGGAGGACGAACTCGGGTTCCTGCGTACCGCGGCGGAGAAGGTGGACCGCATCCGCGAGGACCTGGGCAGCGCCGGTGACGTCATCGCCCTCCAGGTCGAGCAGAAGATGCTCGGCAAGCGGGCGGAGTGGGCCGAGACCGACAGCGAGATCACCTCGCGTGCGGGGGTGGCCCGGCTCAGTACCCAGCGGGAGCTCAACCGCCGGGTGGAGGAGCTGGCGGCCACGCTCACCGGGAGCCGTGACCGTCTCGGCCTGACCCCCGAAACCCTGGAGCGGGTGGTCCGTACCGGGCTGGACCTGGCCCACCGCAAGGACCTCATCGACGCCCGGCCTCCGGAGGACGTCACCGCCAAGTGCTTCCGCCTACCGGAGCTGGCCGGGGCGTGGGCGAGCGCGCGCAACGCCGGTCTGGCGCATCCGGTCACCGGTGTGGAGCGGTTGGTGACCTTCGACCCGGACGCGGTGGTGGGCCGCAACGACCTGGTCCTGCTGCACCTCAAACACCGCCTGGTGGACCTGTGCCTGACCCTGCTCCGTGAGGAGCTGTGGTCCCAGGGGTCCAAGCTGAGCCGGGTCACCGCACGGGTGGTGGAGTCCGACGTGCTGCGGGTACCCGCGGTCGTCGCCCACGGCCGGGTGGTGGTCACCGGAGCGGAGGGCACCCGGCTGCACGAGGAGGTCCTGCTCGCCGGTGGCCGGATCGAGCAGGGCACGTTCGTGCGGGCCAAGGAGGAGGAGATCGGCCGCTGGATGGAGGTCGCCACCGAACGCCTGGCCCCCGAACCGGTCCGGGAGCGGCTGGCCGACCTGTGGCCCTCCTTGGACAAGGCGGTGGGCGGCGCGCTGCACCAGCGGGCCAACCAGCGGTTCAGGGCGGTCCAACGGGACCTGGACCGCAAGTGTGAGGAGGAGGTCGACGCGATCGGCCTGGTGCTGGACGAACTGGCGGAAGGGATCAGGGCCGCTCTGGACGACACCCCGCGCTGGGAGCAGACCAGCCTCTTCGAGCCTCGTGAGAGGGAGCAGCTCCGGCAGGACCGCGAGGCGCTTCGAGCCCGCCTGGAAGAGGTTCCCGAACGCAGGGTCCAGGAGCAGGCGGCCCTGCGCCACCGCTACGCCGACCGCAGGGCGCGCTGGTTCCCGGTGGCGGTCACTTTCTTGGTCCCGGCATCGGTGAAGGGGTGATCAGGCCGACTCGAAGACTGCGCGATGAGATTTGCGAAGTTTTGAGGTTTTTTATCAGTCGGAATTGATCAGCGCTGTTCAAAAACTTACGAGCACTGTGCGATGATCGCACATATGATGGATCAGCTGAGTTGGGAGAGCATCGGCGAGCGTGTGCGGGACAGCCGTGCTTCCATGGGGCTCTCCCAACAGGATCTGGCCGACCGAGTGGGCTTGGAACGCAGCATGATCTCCAAGCTGGAGAAGGGTGCCCGTCGCATCGACGCGATGGAGTTGACCGCCATCGCCGGAGTGCTCGGGTACCCGGTCACGCACTTCCTCTCACCCACCCCCGAGGTGGTCTCGCGCCGGGCGACCGTCGCCGAAGCGGACGAGCTCAGCGACAGTGCCGCCGCGCGTGACACGTACCGAAACGAAGCCGAACTCGCCCAGTGGCTGCGGGACGTACGCCAGCTGATCGACCTGGGCACGCTGAACCGGCGTCCTCTCGCGCTCTACCCGCGCAGGGTCACGGACCACGACGCCGCCAGGGACGCGGCCCGCTGGCTCAGGACACACCTCGGCCTGGGAGGTGCTCCCATCGAGTCGGTGGCCGATGCCTGTGAGCGTGCCGGTCAGTTTCTGGCAGTGGCTCCGTTGTCGTCGGACGGTGCTTCGCTGGTGGACGGCGATGTCGCGGTCGCGGTCGTTCGCCTGGACCAGGAACCGGGCCGACGGCGCAGCACCGCCGCCCACGAGCTGGGGCACATGGTGTTGGGCGACGAGTACTCCAACGATCTCGGCGTGCACACTTCACAGGAGGAGCGGGAACGTGTGGTGGAGGTCTTCGCCGCGGAGTTCCTGTTGCCGAGTGGCCGGCTGAACCAGGTCTTGGCAGCACCCGATGAGGAGAGCCGACGGCGCGCTCTGGTGAGAGTGGCCGCTGAGTACCGGGTGTCGTGGAGTCTCGCCATCGCGCAGCTTCGACATTCCGGCACGTTGGACAGCGGTGAGCTGCGTCGGCTCCGGGGCCGTGTGCCCACCGAGATCGAGCTCCGGGAGGCGGTGGGGTGGAAACCACAACCCGATCTGGCCTCCATCCGGGTCTCTCCGAGGTATTCGTCCGCGGTGATCGCCGCTTTGCGGGAGAACGCGATCACGCCCGTGCGCGCGGTGGAGATGATGCGCGGACAGATCGAGCTCCGAGACCTCAGCGAGGACTGACGGGTTGACCTCCTTCGACGAGCCCTTCCTGTTTGATGCTTCCCCGCTGCTGCACGCCGCCAAAGCCGATCGCTTGGACGTACTCGGTGATCTGGTCAGGGACCGTGACTGTCTGACCACCCAGTCGGTTCTGGACGAGGTGAGACGTAATGATCTCGATGCGCACACTGTGGTGGTGCGCGCCGCCTGGATCCGCACGGTGCCGACGGACTCCCTGGAGTTCCTGCACGCGTTCGGGGTCTGGAGCACCCGGATGTCGCTCAAGGACGACCACAACATCGGTGAGACGATGCTGTGCGCCTACGCTGAGTTGCAGGGCGGAACCTTGGTGATGGACGACAGGGACGCCCGTAAGACGGCTGAGCGCTATGGGTTGCCCGTCTGCGGGACCATGCGGTTGGTCGCCGACGCCTGCGCGCGGGGTGACTACACCCTGGCGGGCGCTTCGACCCTGGCGGACACCCTGCGGGAGTCCGGCATGCGGTTGCCCTTCGCCAAGGGAGGCTTCGAGACCTGGGCCAGGGCGAAGAGACTCCTGTGGTAGATAGAACCCCCCACCTGCCGTGATCTTGCTACCGGAGGCACGTTCGGCGCCGAACGTGCCTCCGGTAGCAAGATCACGGGACAGAGCACGTTCAGGAGGGCTGTGGTCAGGCCGCGGATGGCCGATAATGCAAGGCATGCCTGGACCTCGCCGACGTCGCGCGCCCTCGATCCGCCCCGCCGAACAGCACACCGAGTGGCTGGGACTCCTCTCACCCGACGGGCCGTTCCTCTCCGCGGAGGTCCTGGTCGAAGCCTTTCCCGACGGCTTGCCCGCGGTCGACACCGAGGTGCGCCAAGCCCTGCGGCAGGGGTGGCACGAGCTCGACCGGGAACGCACCGGCGCCCTGGTTCCCGCATGGATCGAGCTGGTGCTCGACAGGCTCCTCGGCTGGGACGAGGGGCAGCGTGCGCAGCCGACGGCGGAGGGTGCGCGGGTGGTCCCCGAGTTCGCGCTCTTCGGCCCCGGGCCGAGCGGGCGCGAGGAACGCCTGCACTTCCACCGGCTCCCCCTGGGCACCGAACCCGCCCGGTCCCAGGGCGGCCGTCCCTCCCCGGTGGAGGCCGCCGCGGCCCGCTGCCGCGAGTCCGGGGTGCCGCTGGCGCTGGTGACGGACGGCCAGTACTGGGCGCTCGTGCACGCGCTTCCCGGAAAGCCCACCTCGGTGGGGGTCTTCGACGCCGACCTGTGGGGTGAGGAACCCCTGCTGCTCCAGGCGTTCGCGGCGCTGCTGGAGAGCCGGCGGGTACGGCTGCCCGCCCGGGACAGGGGCGGAGAGCCCACCAACGCGGCGGCGGCGCTGTTCGAGCGGACCTTCGACAAGCAGAGCGACCTCACCGAGGACCTGGGCCACCAGGTCCTGCGCGCGGTGGAGCTGCTCGTCGCCGAGATCGCCCGGCTGGACCGCGAATCCAGCGGCCGGTTCCTGGAACACGTGGGTGAGCGGGAGATCTACAAGGGCGCGCTCACCGTCCTCATGCGGCTGGTGTTCCTGCTGTACGCGGAGGAGCAGCGGCTGCTGCCGACCGACGACCTGTACGCCGACCACTACTCGGTCAGCCGTCTGCACGACCAGCTCACCGCCGACCGGGACCGGCTGGGCGAGGAGGTCGTGGACCGCAGGGCCGCTGCCTGGCCCCGGCTGCTCGCCCTGTTCAACGGAATCCACAGGGGCTCGGAGCACCCGGACCTGCGGTTGCCGCCGTACGGGGGATCGCTCTTCGACCCGCGGACGTATGCGTGGCTGGAGGGCTTCGCAGTCGCCGACCGGGTGGTGTTCGAGATCCTCGACGCGCTGGTCATGCTCAAGCCGAGGACCAAGAAGGGCACCCCGACCCGAATCTCGTACAGGGGCCTGGGGGTGGAGGACATCGGTCACGTGTACGAGGGCCTGTTGGAGTTCTCCGTCCGCAAGACCCAGGGCCCGTACGTGGGGCTCAGGGGAAAGCTGGAACCGGAGCTGCCGCTGTGGGAGGTCGAGGAAGCCTACTCGGAGGGGGAGGAGGCCTTCCTCGACTGGTTGCAGGACGAGACCAAGGCGACGCGGCCCCAGCTCAAGAAGATGCTGGCGGCCAAGCCCGGACCGGAGGAACGTTCGAGACTGCACTCGGCCTGGGACAGCGACGCGGAGCTGACCGAGCGGACCCTGCCCTTCTGGGGGCTGCTCCGGACCGACCTGCGTGACGATCCGACGGTGTTCCCGGACCGGTCGGTGGTCTTCACGCAGGTGGGGGAGCGTAGGAAGACCGGGACGCACTACACCCCGCGTGAACTGGCGGAGAAGGTGGTGCGGCACACCCTGGAACCGCTGGTGTACCAGCCGGGGCCGGCTGACGGTGTGCCGGAGTCGGAGTGGCGGGTCAAGCCCGCGGACGAGCTGCTGAAGCTGAAGGTGGTCGACCCCGCGGCGGGGAGCGGGGCGTTCCTGGTGGCGGCGACCCGGTACTTGGGGGAGCGGGTGGTCGAGGCCTGGCAGCGGGACGGACTTCCGGAGGAGCTGCGCCAAGGCGGCGGGGAGGCCGGTGGGGAACCTGGCGAGGGGCAGGGAAAGGAGCGGGGTGAGGGCTCCGCTGTCGAGCTCGAAGACGTGCGGCTGTACGCCAAGCGTCGGGTGGCGGCCTCATGTATCTACGGGGTGGACCGTGACGACATGGCGGTGGAGCTGGCGAAGCTGTCGATGTGGCTGGAAACCCTGGCGAGGGACAAGCCGTTCAGCTTCCTGGACCACGCGCTGAAGAGCGGGGACTCCCTGGTCGGGTTGGTCAACGAGGAACAGGTGCGGGCCTTCCACACCGACCCGGAGGAAGGGCGGGCGATCAACGCTCGCCTCTCCGGTGACGTGGGCGAGTACATCGGCAGGGTCCTGGGCGAGGTCACGGGGCTGCGGCGGGAGATCGAGTCGCTGCCCCCGGTGAACGACCCGGAGGGAGTACGGCAGAAGGAGAAGCTGAACGCGGAGGCCGACGCGCGACTCACACAGTTGAGGTTGGCGTGCGACGGTGTGGTCGCGGCGGCGTTGGCGGCCGAGCGGTACGCGGAACTCGACCTGGAGGATTACGAAAAGCGGCTCCAGGACGCGGAGGACAAGCAGTACAACTGGCAGGACGCCTACAACCGATTGCTGACGTTCCTGTCGGATGAGTTCCTGGAGCTGTTGGACGAGGGTTCGTACGACTTCTACAAGGAGGAGGCGACCAAGTCCAAGATCCGTGACTGGTTGCGGGGGGACAGGGACCAGCCGATCAAGCCGATGCACTGGGCGATTGAGTTCCCCGAGGTGATGGGGAAAGGTGGCTTCGATGCGGTGGTCGGGAACCCGCCGTTCAGCGGTGGGCAGAAGCTGACCGGAAACATCGGGCGGGACGTTCGCGAATACCTGGTGGTGGACATCGCCAAGGGGAAGCGGGGGAGCGCGGACCTGTGCTCGTACTTCCTGCTGCGAAACCTGGATCTGGCCCCGAAGGGGCGGACCGGGATCATCGCGACCAACACCATCGCGCAGGGTGACACACGTGAGGTCGGACTCGACCAGGTGGTGGAGCGGGAGGGCTGGCAGGTCTACCGGGCGGTGAAGAGCCAGAAGTGGCCGGGTAGTGCCAACGTTCACGTGTCGCTGGTGTGGGCGGGTCACAGCGGACAACGAGAGCGAGCGGTCCTGAGCGACGCACCGGTTCCGGGGATCACGCCTTCACTCGACCCGCAGTCCCGGGTGACAGGCAACCCGTGGCGTTTGGTTGCTAACTCTGGAAAATCCTTTCAAGGTTCGAATGTTTTGGGTGAGGGTTTTATCCTGGAACCAGATCAGGCCAAGGAGCTGATTCAGAAGAACCCTAAGAACCGGGAAGTGATCTTCCCGTACTTGATCGGCAAAGACCTCAACTCCAGGCCTGATTGCTCGCCGAGTCGATGGGTGATTAACTTCGGGGCGATGTCCGAGGAAGAGGCCAGGGAGTACCCGGAACCGTTCGAGATCATTGAGCGGGATGTCAAGTCGTTCCGCATGAAGAATAATCGGAAGGTGTATCGGGACTACTGGTGGCAGTACGGAGAAAAGAGGCCAGCGATGATGGAGGCAATCTCTGGGCTGGATCGTGTTCTAGTGATTGCGCGGGTCAGTCGTACTGGTCAGCCGGTGCTTGTCGACTCGGGAATGGTTATGAGTGAGCAGGTGGTGGTTTTCGCACATAAGACTCATTCGATGCTTGCCAATCTCTCCAGTGCTCAGCACTACGTCTGGGTGGTCGCGGAGTCCTCTAGTATGAAGGTGGATCTAAGGTACACGCCATCTTCTTGC
Organism: Nocardiopsis sp. CNT312; assembly: GCF_000515115.1. Taxonomy (GTDB): domain Bacteria; phylum Actinomycetota; class Actinomycetes; order Streptosporangiales; family Streptosporangiaceae; genus Nocardiopsis. Next base: position 52,947 of record NZ_AZXF01000028.1, on the reverse strand, counting down.
TTTGAAACTTTTCCGATGCCGGTCCTGACGTCACGGATTAGCTTTGTGGGAAAAGAACTAGACCAGGAACGCCGTGAGATCATGCTTCGGCGGCAGCTTGGACTTACCAAGCTTTACAACCTTGTGCATGACGAAGGAAATCAGGGTGATGTGGACATTGACCGGCTTCGTGAGATCCATGTTGAGATCGATGAGGCGGTCAAGGAAGCCTACGGCTGGAGCGATCTCGACCTGCAACATGGTCACCATGAGACCGATCAAGGTATGCGTTGGACAGTGAGTCCGGCCGCTCGCGTAGAGATCCTGGATCGGCTGCTCCAACTGAACTTCGACCGACACGCGGAAGAAGAGCGTAAGGGGATCTGGCCGCCGAAGAAGAAGTCCCGCAAGACGGCCAAAGCGAAGGAGGCCGCTATGCCGGTGATGCACGACGGCCTGTTCCCTCCGGAGGGCACTCTTTTCTGAGATGCCGAAGCCTGGCACGGGGTGTGCCTCCCGGGCCAGGCTTCGAGGGGTGGGCTACTTGAGCGCGGTGGTGAGGAAGGACGTCCACTCGCTCTGGGGGAAGGGCAGGTGCCCGGCGTCGGGGTGCTTCGAGTCCCGGATGGCTGCCCCACGCGGGAGGTCGGCGACCTCGACACAGTTCTGCCCAGCCCCGCTGTAGCTACTCTTCCGGAAGCTCGTCGGGATCTGAGCAACCTCCACGCAGTTCTGTGCGTGTCCGCTGTAGCTACTCTTCCGGAACTCAAGGGCGTTGTTCATGAGGGGCTCTCTAGGGACTTCATGATGTCGATGATGAGATCAGCAGATCGCACGGTGTTCAGGGCAGACCCCTGGATGTCACCGAAGATAGCACTGTGTGCCTCAACGTCTTCGGGTTCCTCCAGGAAGAGCCCGTTGGACGCGGTGTCGATGTACACGATCGGGAGGTCGAGCGGGTCGGGGAAGTCCAGGATGGTGAACGGCGCGCACAGCCCGGCATGAGAACCGGTGTCGCTGGTCAGGATCTGGATGTCCACATTGGGTAGCTGCGCCATGTAGTGCAGGTAGGCGAGTTGCTCCCTGAGAACCTCGGGGCCTCCGATGGCCCTGTGCAGTGCGCCTTCGTCGATGATGGCCCGGAAGCGGGCGGGGTTGATGCGGGTCAGGATCTCCCGGCGCACCATGCGAGCTTCGGCCTTCTTCTTGATGATCTCAGGGTTGCCGAAGCGCCCTCCCAGGAGCAAAGCCTCCGCATAGGTAGGAGTTTGAAGGAGACCCGGGACCATCTGTGCTTCGTAGGTTCGGATCATCGATGCCTCCGCCTCGAAGTCTGGCAGGGCCCGGTCTGTGAAAACCTCCTTGTACTTGGACCACCAGCCACGTTGTCGAGCGTCCTTGGCGAGGGCATGCATGGATGCCCGCTGTTCTGCCCCGGTGATCTCGTACAGGTCCATGAGCTTGTCGAGATCGTCCGCTTTTATGCGTTTAGTCTCCGTTGTCTCCATTTTAGTGACTTTTCCGGAGCTCCATTTGAACTTGTTGCCTACCTGCGTGGCTGTGTATCCGGCCTCTTCTCGGGCTTGGCGAAGCATGGTTGCGAGACGTCGCAGGCGGAGTGTCGGGCTGCTGGAATCGGTCATGCGCACACCTTAGCGAAAAAACGTCAGTCGTAGAAAACGATCATTGAAAACTCTACGATTGCTAGTTATAGTGATGGCTGTCGTCGGTGACTAGCGAGTTGCGCAAGGTGCTCGCTGGTCAGGCTACGCCCGGCCCGTTCTGTGCGTCATGGGAACCATGAATCTTCCAACGGGCGTCCGTATTCACCCCTTTTCTTTGTTTTTGTGCCAAGGAGTGTGTTCGTCATGCCCGAAACCGTCCTCGTACCAGCCCCCGTGCCCGTTCAGGGCGAGGCCACGGTGCCGCTGGCCAGCTTCATCCGGCCCTTCCAGCGCCACTACTTCTCTGGACGGCCCGAGCGGCCCAACTACCGGGCCCGCAGCTACGACTTCGCCGGGGTCCCCGCCCTGATGCCCCTGGTCCGCGCGTTCCTGGACACCTGCGCGGCCGACCGCACCGCTGACTACCGCTATCTGTTCACCCTGCTCGGCAGCGAGCTGGCCAACAACGCCATCCGGCACAGCCTCTCCGGCCGCCCCGGTGGCACCTACACCCTGCGCGTACGCCGAAACAAGGAAGGACTGCGCCTGACCTGCTGCGACCGGGGCGGGCTGCGTACCCGCGACGCCCGGCTGTCCCCCGCCTCCAACGGACTGGACCCAGGCGTCGAGTCCGGGCGCGGGCTGGCCATGGTGGACGCCTGCGCCACGGACTGGGGCGACAACGGCAACGCCGAGTACCGCACCGTCTGGCTGTACCTGGCCTACGACCTCACCCGCAGCGGCTGGAGCACCGTCGCCCTCGACTGAGCTTCGGACTCCGCCGTGTCGATGGCATGAGACGGGCCCAGGAGAGCGCGCCAACGCTTCCCGGGCCCTGAACCCCCAAGAACCCAAACCGTGCATAGGTAAGGAAAAGAGGATCTGATGCGTCACCCTATCCCGCAGCCCCGGCGCTCCGACGACTTCCGCCCCCTCCCGGGGCTGCCGCGCCGTCGCCCGCTCGTCGGACCCGCCTGCCCGATGTGTGATCACCAGACCTGCCGGTCCTGCCGGGCCCAGACCCTGCCCCGCCTGGGCGGGCACCGCGCCGAGTTCGCCCTCGAACACCAGAGGGCCGCCCGGATCCAGGCCCGGTACCCGCGCCAGATCGTGTGGTTCGGGGAGAGCACGCAGTCGTTCTGGGCGGCCTCCCGCGGCGGCCTGTACGAGGCGAGGAGCTGGGATGACCTGCTCGCCCACCTGTGGGCGCAGGACCGGGCCGGCCACCCCCGCCTCTGACGCGCGGAGGCTGACACCGGGGCTCCGTTCCCAGCGCTCCTACCGACCGGGCCGGGAACGGAGCCCCTGAGGTGGGCGTGATCTTGCTACCAGAAGCTACTTCGGTGCCGAAGTAGCTTCTGGTAGCAAGATCATCCGGGAGGGAGGCGTCACCCGGTACCAAGTCCCAATTCCGCTGTCCGCCTGTCACCGGGCTCCTCTAGCCTGTGTGCATGGCCGACCACACGGTGCTGCACGCCCCCACCCCCCGCGAGATCCGTGCCGAACTCGAAGACCTCGTCATCCGTGACCTCCACGGCCCCATCGGGGGTGACGAGCACGAGGAGTTCCCCACCTCCGAGCGGGTGACCGACCGCTACATCCTCGGCAGGCTCGCCCCCAACGGCGCGGTCATCGAACCCGACGAGCAGGACACCCTCGCCGAATCCGGCATCGAGGACTCCGCGGGGAGCGGAGAGGCCGACAGCGCCGACCCCGGGGCGGACGTGCCCGCCGCGGCTAGCATGTTCTGTAGCGCCCACGGCTTCACCGTCTGCGTCGAACCCGACACCACCCAGCTGCACGCCCACGCCTCCTGGGCGCACTACGACAAGGTGAAGGCCCCCGAAGGCCGCGCCCGCCTCTACCGCCGGTTCCCGCACACCGCCGGCGTCACACTCGGCCTGCCGGAGAAGGACGGCCACCTGGGACCGGTCGAACTCGACCCAGAACAGCCCGGGGTGGTGCTGCGAGGACGGGTCCGCACCTACGAGGGCCGCAGGCTGGTCACCGTCTTCCTCGTCAACGCCCAGCGGGGCAAGAGCAAGGAACAGCACCTGTGGCTCTTCCAGGCCGAGCTCTCGCTGACCGCCGCCGACGGCGCCGGCCCGGTGTTCGTCCCCCGGCCGGAGAACTTCTCCGGCGGTGACCAGCGGGACCGCGATGAACAGCGCAACCTGGCGATGACCCACCGGTTCCACGCCCAGTTCGCGGTCGGCCATAGCGTCGCGGTGGACGTCCGGACCGCCGTGGACGACCCGATGCGCGCGGTCAGGGTCGCCACCAACGCCACCCCCGGCTACGAACTGCGCCACACCGACGTCCCCAGCGCCGACAAGGACGAGGACCTGCCCGAGCTGGCCGACCTCGTGGTCGACATGAAGCTCCTCGGGCAGGTGGGCGAGGGCGCGGTCGCCCTCCGTTCCGCGCTGGACCCGCTGGTCGACGGCTACCGGGCCTGGATCGGGCGGCAGCGGGAACGCATCGACGCCCCCGAATCCCGGCTGCGGCACGACGGCAGCGACTTCCGTCGCCAGGCCAAGGCCAACATGGACGAGGCCGAACACGCCGCGAGCCGGATCGCCGCCGCCATCGACCTGCTCGAATCCGACCCGGTCGCGCTCGCCGCGTTCCGCTTCGCGAACCGGGCCATGCGCCGCCAGCGGGTGCAGAGCATCGCCGCCCAGGGGGACGCCACGATCGCCATCGCCACCCGGGTGCACGGGGCGGACCTTCCGAAGAACCGGAGCTGGCGCCCCTTCCAGCTGGCGTTCCTGCTGCTGAACCTGCCCTCCCTGACCGACCCCGCCCACCCCGAACGCTCCGGGAGCGGCCCCGGCGGCAAGCGTGTCGCCGACCTGCTGTGGTTCCCCACCGGTGGCGGCAAGACCGAGGCCTACCTCGGCCTGACCGCCTACACCCTGGCCGTCCGCCGCCTCCAGCACGGGGACGCGGCCCAGAGCGGCAACGCCCCGCACTCCGACACCGGTGTGGCCGTCCTGATGCGCTACACGCTCCGGCTGCTCACCATCCAGCAGTTCCAGCGGGCCGCCGCGCTCATCTGCGCCTGCGAGGTGGAGCGCCGCCGGGACGAGGGCCGCTGGGGCGCGGTGCCGTTCCGGCTGGGCCTGTGGGTCGGCGGCCGCGTCACCCCCAACACCTTCGACGGCGCCCAGGACTGGGTCCGGGAGAAGCGGGCCAACCGGGGCGGCGGCGGTCAGGGCTCCCCGCACCAGCTCACGGGCTGCCCCTGGTGCGGATCGACCATCGAACCCGGCAAGCACATCGGGACCGAGGGCCAGGCCCGGCGCACCCGGATCATCTGCCCCGACCTGGAGTGCCCCTTCGGCGACTACCTCAGCGACGGCGAGGGGCTGCCGGTGCTCGTGGTGGACGAGGAGATATACCGGCTCGTCCCCTCGCTGGTCATCGCCACCGTGGACAAGTTCGCCCAGCTCACCTGGAAGGGGGAGGCCCAGAGCCTGTTCGGTCGGGCCTCCCGCTACTGCACCCGGCACGGGTACCTGGCCGGCCGGATGCACGACAAGGTGTGCGAGGGCTCCCTCCAGCACAAGGCCGTGTCCAAGGGTGTCAACCTGCCCATCGCCAAGGTCGGTCCCGCGTCCGCCGTCCGGCCGCCCGACCTCATCGTCCAGGACGAGCTGCACCTGATCACTGGCCCACTCGGCTCTCTGGTGGGGCTGTACGAAACCGCCGTGGACCTGCTCGCCGGCTGGGAGTACACAGCGCCGGGCAGCAGGACCCGCCACAAGGTACGGCCCAAGGTCATCGCCTCCACGGCCACCGTGCGCCGCGCCAAGGAACAGATCGGCATGCTCTTCGCACGCGGCGAGACCCGGATCTTCCCGCCCCAGGGCCTGGACGCCTCGGACACGTTCTTCTCCCGGCAGCGCCCCGTCGACCCCGGCGACGTCCTCGTGCCGGGGCAGAGCGACGACCACACTGCCGCCCACACCGCCGACGGGCGCCGCTACGTGGGGCTGTGCGCCCACGGGGTGCGGATCAAGTCGACCCAGATCCGGGTCTACGTCGCCGTCCTGGCCGCGGCCCAGAAACTGCACCTGAAGTACGGCCACAACGAGATCACCGACCCGTACATGACCCTGGTCGGCTACTTCAACAGCCTGCGTGACCTGGGCGGGATGCGCCGCCTGGTCGACGACGACGTCGCGACCCGGCTCAGCCGCGCCGACCAGCGCGGCCTGGCCCGGCGGCGCGCCCCCTGGGTGGAGGAGCTCACCTCCCGGCGCAACTCCGGCGACATCCCCTACATCCTCGACCGCCTCGGGGTCCCCTTCCCCGACGCCGTCGAACAGGCCGCACTGAACGCCGCCGCCAAGAAGGGCACGGGAAAGGGCAAAGGCAGGGGCAAGCAGGAGGCGAAGGGGCCGCAGCCGCTGGACGTGCTGCTGGCCACCAACATGATCGCCGTGGGCGTGGACGTCTCCCGGTTGGGCGCCATGGTCGTCAACGGCCAGCCCAAGTCCACCGCCGAGTACATCCAGGCCACCAGCCGGGTCGGACGCCGGCACCCCGGCATCGTCTTCACCGTCTACAACTGGGCGCGCCCCCGGGACCTGTCGCACTACGAACAGTTCGCCGATTTCCACGCGAACCTGTACCGCCACGTGGAGGCGCTGTCGGTCACCCCCTTCGCGGCCCGCGCCATCGACCGGGGCCTGACCGGGCTGCTCATCGCCATGGTCCGCGGCTACGACCCCCTCCTCAATCCGAACGCCGGGGCCGGCCACTTCGACCGCACCGGGCGCACCGCCGACCACCTGGCGGCCGAGGTCAAACGGCGGGCCCGTGACGTCACTGGTGACAAGGCCACGGTCCGTGCGATCGAGGAGGAGGTCGACCGCCGGTTCGACCTGTGGAACGACAAGCGCGGTCGGCAGACCCTGGAGAGCTTCACCCTGGGATACACCAGGAGCAAGAAGGAGGACGTGGGGCTGATCCGGCACCCCGAGGACGGCCGTTGGGCCACCACCACCTGCCCGACCTCCCTGCGCGAGGTGGAACCGGGGATCCGGCTCATCCTCGACCCCCAGGACAGCCTGGGCGAGGACACCCAACACCCCTTCCAGGCCCAGAACGGTGCCGGTGACGACCAGAACGGGGCCCGGTGATGAACAACGATCCTATCCGTGTCGGTGAGCTGCGCACCAGCCAGCTCCTGCACACCTTCGGCATCGGCGCTCTCGTCGACCTGCCGAACCTGTCCGTGGTGGTGCGCGGGCTGGACGCCTGGAAGAGCGCCCATGCCGCGCCCCTGCAGGAGGACCGGCTCCTGGACGCGGTCCGGCGCAAACTCGGACCCCAGGTCAAGGAGCTGCGCAGCCCTCCCTGGGTGCCCTCCACCGCCAACGTCTTCGACGAATGGGCCAAGATCGGCGTACCGGTGTCCGCCTTCCCCCGTTGGCTGCGCTGCACCAAGTGCCACCGCCTGTCCTCCGCGGACTCGGGCGCCTTCGACCTGATCCCCGCCCCCTACAGTCCGGACCGGACCCGCTACGTGCACGGCTGCCGGGGTGAGGGCAACAGGCGTCCCGCGGCCGTCCCCGCCCGGTTCGTCATGGCCTGCGAAGCCGGGCACCTGGACGACTTCCCCTGGGTGTACTTCGCCCACCGCGGCCGGGTCCCGGAAACGGGGGAGCACACCCTCAAACTGGTCGAACGGGGCACCACGGGTGAGGCCGCCAGCGTCCTGGTGATCTGTGAGGGATGCAACGACGACCCGAACCAGGGCGGCGGCCGTTCCATGGGAGAGGCGTTCGGACCCGAGAACGCCGTGAACCTGCCCCGCTGCCGCGGCCGCCACCCCCACCTGGCCGCGTTCGAGCCCTGCGACCAGGAACCCCGCACCATGGTGCTGGGCGCCACCAACAGCTGGTTCCCCACCCAGATGCGGGTCTTCAGCCTGCCGCAGGGCGACACCGCGCTCAAGGACGCCGTCGCCGAGCACATGACCACGCTCGGGGCGTTGGCGGCCCTGCCGAAGGAGCAGGTGGAGCACACGATCCGGCAGATGGTCTTCTGGGCTGACCTCGAAGAGTTCGGCTTCGACGCGGTGTGGGACGAAGTCCGGGCCCAGGCGGCCGGTACACAGTCGGATGACACGGCGCCGCCGGGGGAGGACGGGGAGGTGGACCTGGCCGGACCCGAGTGGGAGGCCTTCATCCGGCCCGAGGACGTGGACCTGCCCGACTTCACCACCAAGCACGTGGGCAGGGTGGCGAAGAACCACCGCGAGCGCCTGGCGGAGGTGGTGCTGGTGCCCCGGCTGCGCGTGGTCAGTGCCCTGTACGGCTTCACCCGGGTGGACGCCCCCGAGTTCGACGTGGTCACCACCGACGACAACCGCATCGCCCCGTTGTCCGCCCAAGCCCCCGAGTGGGTGCCCTGCGCCGAGCAGCGGGGCGAGGGGATCTTCCTGCGCTTCGCTGAGGAACCCCTGGCCGCGTGGGAGTCGGCCCCGGCCGTCAAGGAGCGGGAGAAGCAGCTCACCGGCGGCCACGAACGCTGGCGCCAGGCCCGCAACCTGCCGCCCGCGGACTGGCCGGGGGTGCGCTACGTGCTGCTGCACTCGCTCGCCCACTGCCTCATCCGCGAACTCTCCCTGGAAGCCGGGTACAGCGCTTCCGGGATCGCCGAGAAGGTGTACGCGCGCGGCAGATCCGACGCCATGGCGGGCATCCTGCTCTACACCGCCGCTCCTGACAGCGAGGGCACCCTCGGCGGGCTCGTCGCCCTCGGCGCCGACCCGGACCGGCTGGGACTGCTCATCGACCACGCCCTGGACGCCGCCCGGCTGTGCAGCTCCGACCCCCTGTGCGCCGAGCACGACCCCGACGACCACGCCCGCCTGCACGGGGCCGCCTGCCACGTGTGCCTGTTCGCCTCCGAGACCTCCTGCGAGCGCAACAACCACTACCTGGACCGCGCCCTGCTGGTCGGCACCATCTCCCAGGACCTGCCTGCCGGGCTCGGGTACTTCCGGTGACCCCGGACCCCGCGCAAGAGACGGAACGTGAACGCTGGGCCCTGGAGTTGGCGAAACTCGCCGGACGGCTGAACCCCACCGCCGTTCGGCGATGGGCCTCCGCCCTGGTGGAGGGCACCGATCCCGGGCAGGTGGAGCATGTGCTGCTCGATGCCCACCCGGTGGCGGGTATGGGTCACCACGCCGCCGACCTGGCCCGGCTCTGGCACCGCCGGCCCCACCTGAGCGGTGAGGCCCTGGGCCTGGCCCTGCTCGGTGCGGCCGCCGCTGTGGAGCGTGCCGAACAACGCCGTTCCAGCGTCGTGGCGACCGGCCCGTCCGGTGGCTCCGCACTGCACAAGAGCGCCGCGCGCACCACCGGTGCCGCGCTGGAGGAGGTGATCCGGTCGGCGCGCGAGCGGCTGCTGGTGGTGAGCTACGCCCACCACCCCTCGACCCGGATGGTGGAGGAGCTGACCGCGGCGGCCGAACGCGGAGTGGTGGTGGACGTGCTGCTGGAGGAGAGGACCGGGGCGCTGAAGGCGTTCAAGGCCCCCTTCACGCACATGGCCGACCAGGTCCGGCTGTGGCGGTGGCCCGAGGCGCGCCGTGGTGCCCACGGCAAGGCGTCCATGCACGCCAAGCTGGTGGCCGCCGACACCGGCAAGGCCCTCGTGGGCAGCGCCAACCTCACCGGGCACGCCCTGCACCACAACATCGAAGTGGGTGTCCTGGTCCGCGACCCGTCCCAGGTCAAGCGACTGGTGAGCCACTTTCGTGCACTCATGGGGCCTGACGGCCCCTTGGAACGCGCCTGTGGCAACGGCCCTGCGGGGTGATCGGGGTCTGGAACCGGAAGCCGTCCGTGCCCCGGCCCCGGGGCACGGACGACACCTCACAGCCAGCGGGTGAGTTTCTCCCTCGGGGTGTCCGGGCGTACCCACCACAGGCGGGCCTCTCTGTCCCACCGGGCGCTGACCTCGCGCTTGGCCACGTCCTTCTCGCCGAAGGGGACCTTGAGGTACAGGCGGTCGCCCACCACCTCGCCGATGCCGGGGGCGTCCGCGGGGGCCACTTGCCCGCTCTGGGCCTGACGGACGTGTCGCAGGGGTTGGTCCCGGCGGGCCCGTTCCACGATGTGCCGGACCCGATCGCAGGCGTCGGGGTCGGTCAACCTCATCATCAGGTCGGTGGGCCCGTTGCTCGACAACAGGTTCAGGGAACCGTGCCAGAGCACCGTGCCGTCCAGCACCACGACCTTCTCGTGCATCCGCTCGCGGGGGCGTACCTCGCACCCCTGTTCTTGCAGGCGCCGGATCTGCGCCTCGTGCCGTTCGGCGTTCTTGTCCTGGTTGTCACCGACCGGCCGGGTGAACACGGTGACTCGCACCCCTTGGTCGATGCGCGGGGCCAGGTGCTTGAGCCAGCGTTCGACGGGGCCCTTGTTGAGGAAGGCGCAGTAGATCTCGATGCTCTCGTTGGCTCGGGCCAGGTCCCACTCCAAGGCCCTGGTCACCTCGTCAGATGGGAAGAAGGCGGGACGGCGCAGCTCCTCCTCGCTGAGGCCGACGAGGTCCCCGGCGCTGCGGACGGGAACCAGTTCCTGGGCGGGGATCCGCTGGGCCGACTCCTCCAGGATGTCGAGCATGATCACGGTCTCGCTGCCCGGCCGCAGATGTTCGCGCAGATAATCGACGTCGGCGACCACTACGAGGTGGTCCTGGGCCCGGCTCAGCGCCACGTTGAGCAGCCGTGCGGTGGACGAGGACATCCCCGTGCCGCTGTAGAAGTAGCCCGGCGTGTCCCCGGCGCCGGCCACGGTGTCCACGATGACCAGGGGCCTCTGACTGCCCTGGAAGCGGTGTACGGTGTCGGCCAGCCCCTCGTACTCCTGGCCGAACCGGTACTTCAGGCTGCTGCGCAGGTGCTTGACCTGGTCCCGGTAGGGGGAGATGACCGCCATACGCTGCTCCGGTGAGACGGGATCCTCGTGCTTGCGCCCGGGGAGGACCCCGTCGTACTGGAGTCCGCGGACCAGCTCGTGGATGACGGCCTGGTGCACCTGGTTGGACTTGTGCCGACCCGTGCCGCCGACATGGACACGGCTGTCGGAGGTGTCCACCAGAACCACCGAGTGGTCCACCAGCGGTGAGTGCGTTAGCCGGGACTCGTCCGGGCGTCCGGTGGCCAGGGGAGCGTCACGGTAGGCGACCTGGTTGACCACGGTGCAGATGTCGGGGCGCATACGGTACTGCGTGTTCAGGCCGACCAGGCGCGGATCGTCGTGCACCCGACCGGAGGGGGCGACCAGCCCCGCGGCGTGGAAGACGTCCCGGTCCATCCACTGCCGGGAGTGCTCTTGTTCCTCGGGCTGGAGCGCCCGGGACCCCGATGCCTGGGTGATGGCGGGCAACTGGCGGAAGTCCCCGGCGACGACGACACGCTTGTCGGCCAACCCGGCCGCACACCACGCGGAGGGAAGGTCGACCATGCCGGCCTCGTCGATGATCACGGTATCCACCTCGTCCATGAGGCGGCGGCTCTGCAGGGCCTTCGACAGGGTCGTGCCCATGACCCGGCACCGGGAGTGGACCGCCGCCAGCAGCCCGTCGAGCTCCTTCCGGACTTCGGTGAGCTCCTCCTCGGCCTGGCCGATCAGTTCCTCTACGGCCTCAGCGGCAGGAAGGCCGCGGGTGGCTTCCAGAGCGGAGTCCCGTTCCCGGACACGTTCGGTGATCGCCGTGTTGATGTCCTCCAGTCGCGCGACGGCGGCGTCGAGCCGCAGCCGGTCCTCATCGAGGGTGCTGCGCAGGCGGTCCCGCTCCTCGAGCAGGCGGGCCAGCCGCTCGGCCTTGCGTTTGGCGAACGGTCCCGAGGGTGTGCCGATCGCCTTGATGCTCGCGGCCACCTGGTCGAGTTCCTTTTGGGTACGGGCGGGTTGAGCCCGGTGGTGGGAGATCTCGTCGGTGAGTTTCCCCGCAAGGGAACATCCGATCCCCAGCTCCGCCTCGGCCTGGGTGAGGCGTTCGTGTGCGAGGCGTTGGGCTGCGGCGATCTTGAGGGTCTCCTCCAGTTCCTCGGCCCGGGCGGACAGGTCGACGCCCAGTCGTCCGGCGATCATCTCCGGATCGATCATCGAGCCGAACCGTTCCCTGAGCGAGGCGACCTCGATGTCCCCGGCCCGCTGTACCAGACCGGTGTCGAAGCCGTCCTCACCTTCCAGCCGTTCGCAGACCCGTTCCAGCGCCTGGTCGACGGCCACCCGGGTGGGCGCCAAGAACAGGATCCGTTCACCGAGACCGTGGGAGCCTTCGATGATGAGAGAGACCACATCGGTCTTACCGGTGCCGGGTGGGCCCCAGATGAAGGTGATATCGCTGCCCAGGGCCTGTTCCACGGCACGGCGCTGCTGTTCGTTCAGCCTCATGTCCTGGTACCCGCTGATGTATCGATGCGGGCCGGCCAGCACCCCGACCGAGGGATCACCGTCTCCGAGGATCCAGGCTGCGGTGGCCACGTTCACCGGCCCAGGGCGCTGCTCGCAGTCCCGGACCCGGTCGGCGAGGGCGGTCAGAGACCGCGTCTCGTCGTCGCGGAGTTGGACGTTTCCGGGGCGGTCACCGAGGTCGGCCTCCGTGGTGACGAGGATCTTCCCGTCGGGGTGGGCTGTGGCCGCGGCGTGCTGCCAGGGGCGGCGAGACCGGGAGAGGCGCACCAGAAGCCGGTCGGAGTCGAAGGAGTCCTTCCAGCGGGTGCAGGAGAACAGGTACTCGTGGGGATGGTCGCTGTCGCCGACCCGGACGCGTTCGCCGTCCTTGAGGGCGACTTTCTCCTTGGAGCTGGCGTCGTCGGCCAACTGGGCCCTGACCTCGTGGGCGAGGGCGGTGAGGAACTGGTCGGCGGGTTCGGGGAGTGTGCTCGGGGAAGTCACTGGGCCCTTTCGGCGTCGTCAGCACTGGGGGAACCGGCGTTCAGGAGTATGCCCCAGGGCGGTGACTTTCCGCAGGCGTCCTGATGCGGACAGTTGATCAAGTTTGCACACACAAGGCATGAAGCCGGACATGTTCGTCTCTCGTTCCTATGCGTGACTGGGGGAACCGGTCCAGGGCCGACCGCTTGTAGCCCTCGGGCATCGGCAGGTCGGGCACCTGGGCTTCGGTGAACAGGCCGGCCTCCTTTTCCCGGGCCAGTGGTGGCCGGCCGTTTCGACGTGGAGGCGGAAGGTGTGGGCGTCGGCGTGGGTGTCGAAGGGTTCGGACTGGGGTGCGCCGGTGCGGGTGCCGCCCAGGCGCCATTTCACCCAGTAGCGGGTGCGCCCGTCGGCCAGTGTGCGCTGGTTGATGGTTGCCATGGGTGGACCATCGCTTGGGTGGGCGGCGAAGCGAAGGGAATCGGTGGAGGATCTCGGAGAACCTTCGGCCTGGGCGTTGCTGTGGTCGGTTCGTGTGCGTGTGTTCAGGGATGTCGGTCGGTGTCCCGGTCCGTGCACCCTGCCTGCGGCGTGAGTGACGGGGTGGGCGGAGGGCACTCACCGGGCGGATCTTTGCCCCCGTGCACCCGCTGGTGCACCCCCGGCAACGCGAAAGGCCCTGACCCGCGCGCGTTTGCGCTGGTCAGGGCCTTGTCGGCTCTGGGGTGAGTGACGGGACTTGAACCCGCGACTTCTTGGACCACAACCAAGTGCTCTACCGGCTGAGCTACACCCACCACGTCCGCCTTGCCTGACAGCTTTGGCGTACATCCAGAATCCTAGCGGATACGGAGCAGTGCTTCGATCAGTTTTCACCGTCGTGGCGTTCCGCGGCGGCGCTCCGGGCCGCCGCGCCGGTGCCGCCGCCGACCACCTCGGTCGCGATCGCGCGTGCAGTGGCGGTGCTCGGGCCGGGTTCGGGCACGAAAGCGGCGGCCCGGTAGTACCGCAGTTCACGGATGCTCTCGGTGATGTCGGCCAGGGCCCGGTGGCCGCCGTTCTTCTCCGGGCTCGCGTAGTACACACGCGGATACCAGCGCCGCAGCAGCTCCTTGATCGAGGACACGTCGACCATGCGGTAATGCAGGTACTCGTCGACGCGTTTCATGTCGCGCGCGAGGAAGGTGCGGTCCGTACCGATGGAGTTGCCGCACAGTGGCACCTTGCGGGGCTCGGGTGCGTAGCGCCGGATGTGCTCCAGAACCCGGTCCTCGGCCTCCTCCAGCGTCACACCCTGCTCCAGCTCCTTCAGGAGACCGGAGGAGGTGTGCATGTCCGTCACGAAGTCGCCCATCTGGTCCAGCGCCGCCTGCGGGGGTTTGATCACGATATCGACGCCGTCGTCGAGGATGTTCAGCTCACCGTCGGTGACCAGGCACGCCACCTCGATCAGAGCGTCGCTTTCGAGGTCCAGCCCCGTCATCTCGCAGTCGATCCACACCAGACAGTCGTTCATACCGGTCAGCTTAGGCGGTATGCCGAGCCGTCGCTGATGGCGGAAGAGTCGGGCCCGCCCTTGCGTGTCAATGCGGTACCGGTCACTCCCAGACGAAGTCCCTGGGGTCGCCGACGCCGAGGATCTCGTACATCCAGTCGTATACGCCCCAGATCTGCAGGTAAGCCAGGAAGCCCACGAGGAGGAAGAGCAGAAGGAAGATGAAGAGGGTGAAGCAGCCGCATCCGCAGCAGCCCCCCTTCTTCTTGGGCTTGGCGCCCGCTGGCTGCTGGGGGTACGGGTTCCGCGGCGGAGTCGCCGGGCGCCCCTTCGACTTCCCGCTCTTGCCGCCTCCGGGGACCGGCGCGGGAGGGTAGCCCTGTGGCTGCCCGTAGGGCTGGGGCTGCTGTCCGTAGGCGGGGCGGTGCATCTGTTGTGGCCGTGGTCGCCCTTGCTGCTGATCGGGCCGGGGGTAGCCGGGCGGCGGAACCTGGCCCGGAGGGCCCGGTTGCTGCTGGTAGCCCGGGGGAGGGGCATAGGGGGGTCGCTGCCCGCCGCTCTGCGGCGGTCCGTAGGGCTGCGGGGCCTGGGGGTGGGCTTGCTGGGGGCCGGAGTAAGGCTGGGGGTGCGGGGGCTGTTGGGGGTAGCCCTGGGGCGGGTAGCCCGGCTGTTGTGGCCCGGACTGCTGCGGGTAGGGCCGCTGCTCCCCCGAACCCTGCCGCGGGTGGGCCTGCTGTCCGCCCGACGGCTGCTGCCAGGGCTGTGCCTGCTGCTCCGGTGCCGGTCGGTCGCCGGGTGCTGCGGGGGGAACCGCACCGCCGGCAGCGGCGGCCTCCGCGGCCTTGGCCTTGCGCGCTCGCTCCTCCTCAGCGGCCTGCTGCTTCTGTTCGCGGCGCTCCTCGCTGAGGTCGGCCCACCCCTCCTTCAGGTTGCCGAGGAACTTGCCGAACTTGCCGTGTCCGCCCTCCTGGTGCTGGTCGTCCTGGGGAGGTCCGCCCGAGAACGACGGGTCGTTGGGGTCGAAGACCGCGGTCCGTGGGGGCTGGTCGGCCTGGCCGGGGTCGAAGACCGCGGTTCTGGGGGTGTCACCGATCTGGTTCGGGTCGAGGATCGCCGTTCGGGGGGCGTCCTTGACCTGATCCTCGGTGATGTCGGAAGTGGGGATCTCGTCGGAGAGGTCAGCGGTCGACTCCTCGTCCTCGTCCTCGCGCTCCTGCGGGGTGCCGGGGAGGCCGGTGGGGGAGACGCGCATGGTGGTGCCGGTGTCGCTCAGGTCGCTGGTGGGGGTCTCGTCCTCGTGCGTGGGGGGCGGTGTGGTGCGGGGGACGGAGGAGGGGTCGATGCGCACCGTGCTGGGCTCGTCGTCGACCGGGGCCGGTGTCGAGGGCTCCAGGCGCACCGTACTCTGCTCCACCTCGGCGGGAGGGGGCCCCTGTCCGTCGGAGCGGCCCGGGCCCGCACCCTCGTCTGAGGCCGCGGCTTCCTGGAGTTCGCTCCTCGAACGGGTATGCCGCGTCCACTCGCCGCCGTTCCACCATCTCAGCGTCTGGTCGTCACCATGCGGGTCCGCGTACCAACCCGGTTCGATAGATCCACCCATGGGCGACAGACTAAACGGTGGTGGTGTCGCCTTGGACCGCGGGAGTTCGGTTGTCCGCCGTTGTTCGCCTCGTCGTCGCAGGCCGGCTGGGTCTCACGTGAGCGCAGAGGGCTGCTGGGCCGGGATGCGCGGGTGGGTCGGCGACAGCCCCGCACCCTCGCCGAGCAGTCGGGCACCGTCCACCCGGCCGGGGCAGGAGCCGTGCGAGCCGGGGACCCGGTCGCGGCCGAAGTGGCCTCCCAGCGACCACTCGCGGATCGAGGCCCGCAGTGTGGAGCCGTCGCCTCCCGGTCCGAGCCAGCGCCTGGACACCTCCCAGGAATCCATCCAGGCCAGAAGCGGTGCCCTGCCGTGCATCGGCCCGTCCGTGAAAGGGGTCTCAGCCAGGGCGACGACCGCCACGGTCAGGCACACGCGCCCCTCGTGGCCGTGGTCGGTGCGCGCTGCGCCGTGCCCGGTGCTTCCCAGCGGTAGCGGACTGCGCCGGGTGGCGGCCAGCGACTGCACGACCTCACCGGTGCGTGGGTTCCACACCAGGTGCACCGCCTGTCCGGTGCGGGCCAGGCGCCGGGCCTCCTCGGCCGAGGAGCGGGAACCGGGGTCGGTTCCGGTCACCGTCCACACGGCTCGGGGTGCGCCGAACCCGGGCGGTGCCGGAGCTGCGGCCGCGTCGATCCGTTCGACACCGGGCATCCACGCCTGGGCCATGGCACTTCCCCCTCCGGTCGTCGTGTGCGGGCCGGTCCCGTGTCTCCACTGAGTACGCCAAGACGGCGGAGAAGTCCATAGCCCCTGACGCACGGGACAGGTCGGTCTCACCGCTGGTCACGCTGGTCCCGCTGCAAGGGTGGGGGCCGGTCCGTCGGACCGGCCCCTTGTCGGTTCGTCCCGGTCCCTATTCGTTACCCGAGATGCGGTGCGAGAAGATCTGGAGAAAGATGTCGCTGATCTCGGTCGGGTCCTCCGTCATGTACGCGGCACCGCCCGTGGCCGCACCGATCTCCTGGAGCGGCTCCAGGTGCTCCACGTCGGGTCCGAAGGCGATCGTGAAGACCGGGATCGGTCGGGTCGGGTCGGACACCGCGTCCAGTTCGGTGAGCAGTGTTTCCAGGTCGATGCCGTCGGGGTTGTCGTTGTCCCCGTCGGTGAGGACCAGGATGACGTTGTTCCGGTCGGGCGTGTACAGGTCCACCATTTCCTTGTAGGCGGCGAGGAGGCTGTCGTAGAGGCCGGTGTCCCCCTGGGGCAGGGGTTCCAGGCCGGACAGGGCGGTGGAGATCGCCTCGCGGTGCGTGCCCCCTCCCTCGCCCGGCGACTGCAGCTCCAGGACCGGGTTGACCTCCTCGTAGTCCAGGCCGCCGTCGATGTCGGTGGAGAACTGCCACAGGCCCATCTCGGCCGTGGGCGGGAAGAACTCCAGGCCCTGGACCGTCGCCGCGGAGGTCACCTGGATCCGGCTCATGCCCGTTCCGGGGACCTCGGCCAGCATCGACCCGGAGATGTCGACGATGGTGAGCACCCTGGAATCTATCTTCATCTGGTTCCAGGTCTGGATCAGCTCGGTGGCCGACCCGTCGGAGGGCGAGGGCAGCTCCGGGGGAGCTTCCTGCCGAAAGCCGGCGTCCTCCGTCAGCACGGACGAGTCGATCTGTCCTTCGGGGCCGCGGAAGCCGTGGGACAGCAGGGTGGGCAGGAACGCCTCGGAGCGCACGGCCTGGCGGAAGAGCTCGGAAGCGCGGGTGATCTGGGAGTCGTCGCTGCGCAGCACGTACGGGTAGTCCAGGTAGGCGGTGCCGCCCTCCACGTACCCGGCCTGCGCGGAGGCGTCCTGGTGCGTGTTGTTGTACCGCCACACGGCCTGCTCGGACATGACCATCAGCGGCGGTGCCTCCTCGGTGCCGCCGCTGAGGGCGACGAAGGCCGCGTCCTCGTCGGGTGAGGTGCTCTGCTGGAGTGCCTGGAGCGCTCCGGTCATGAGCGCGTTGTAGGTGTCGGTGTCGGGGCTGGTCTGCTCCAGGGCACCGCTCATCAGGTAGAGGGCGCTCATGCCGCTCGAACTGCGGGTGGGGTCGACCATGCGGACGGTGTTGCCGTACTGGCCGGGGGTTCCGCTGGGGGCCACGTCCGTCCAGGAGGCCGTCTGATCGGAGGCGAACTCGTTCAACTGGGCCAGGACCAGGGGGGAACGGGCCACCGACGTGCCGGTCTCGGTGATGACGGCGCTGTCGGAACGGCTTCGCACCAGGTCCGGCCACACGGAGGAGTCGGGGATCCAGACGTGGGAGTCGGTGTCGCCCATCGTGGCACCCGCGCCGCTGATGCCGAAGGCGACGTTGGCGGAGTCGACCTGGCGGACTTCGGCGGCCACACACCGCCCGTCCACGGTGTTCTCCTCGGCGTTGAACTCCGTGGCCAGTGTGTCCAGGGCGGGGGCCAGTTCCGGGCTGGCCGCGATGTCCAGTTCGATGTCGGCACCGCGGCAGCCGTCCGTCTGGCCGAACATGTACACGCCCACGACGGCCAGACCGACCACGATCACCAGCGCGGTGGCTAGGGCCGCGACGGCGCCGCCGCGCCCACGCCCTCGGCGGCGCCGTCCCCGTCCCCGGGGCGGGGGGTAGGGCTCTTCTGCGTATCTTCCGCGGTGACGTCCCACAGCTTTCCTCACGGGTGGTGTACGGGCGGGGATGATCGATCGGTGTGCGGTCGCCGATGCGCGGGGCACGCCGGGCGGCCTGTGCGGGCCGATGGCCGGTCACTGTGAGGGAACAGTACTCAACCGTAAAGATGTGGGATGTGTCGGGATGGGGTCGAGGAAGGGGTGCCTGCCACGTGGGTTCGGGGTGTGATCCTGGCCCCTTTCCGGGAAACTGCGCGTGATTCGTCGACCGGAGGGATGCGTGTGAACTTAATCGGTGTTAGGTGGCTAATGTCCATTTGATGCACAATCGAGACCAATCTGGACGAGGGCTTGGCCGGGGGCGCGTGGTCGGGGTGAACCGCCGCGCACCCTGCGGCGTCCCATGGCCGGGGGCACCTCTTCCCCGAGCCGCCTGTCGGTCACGGGAGGGCGAAGTCCGGCCCAGGGTCCGGGGAAGTCCCGGGTCCTGCCCAGGGGGCGGTGACCACTTTGTTACGGTGCTTTCCACGAAACTACTTCGCTCTCACGGATAACCTGGAGTCCCTCCCGCCACTCCGCGTTCGCGCGACGGACTCCCCGCACCACCGCCGCCCACGCGACCGAACCCGAGGCCTCCCTGTATGTCCGCACCGCACCGTCACCGCCGCAGCCGGGGCAGGCTCGGCACCACCCTGCTGGCAGCTGCCTGCTGCGCGGGTGCGTTCGGCTACGCCCTCCTGGTGGCGACGTCCGTGCAGCCGTCGGTGGACACGCAGGCCACCACCACCGCACTGAGCGCGGACCTGGGCGACGCGATCGTCCAGGGCGACGGTGGGGCACCCCTCGAGACCGGACCGGTCGGCCGACTGCGCATCCACGTCAGCACCCCCGACCGCGCCTGGGTGCAGACCCTCACCTGCACCGGTGACCTGGCCGCCGACCCCCAGACCTGCGCCCGGCTGGCGGAGATCTCCACCGGACTCGACGCCACGGCCGCCACCTCCTACGCGGGCGAGGGCATCACCGGAGAGACCAGTGCGGACCGGCTGTTCACTGAAGTGAGCGAGGGGACCGTCTGCACCGACCAGCTCTACGGCCCCGAGGAGGCCACGGTCGAGGGTGTCTGGGAGGGTGAGGAGATCGCGACCTCCCTGTCCCGCGCGGGCTCGTGCGAGGAGGCCCGCTGGCAGCGCCTGGAGCCCCTCACCGGTGAGATCGGCTGATCAAGGGCCCGCCCCGGCTGGGATCATGGGTGCCCATGAGCGCCATCAGGGTCACCGACCCAGCCGACCCACGCCTGACCGACTACACCCGCCTGCGCGACGTCAACCTGCGCCGCCACCTGGAGGCCGAGTACGGCCTGTTCATGGCCGAGGGCGACAAGGTGATCCGCCGCGCCGCGGCGGCCGGGTTCAGGCCCCGCAGCTTCCTGCTCACCGAGCGCCGCGCCGCCGCCCTCGACGACATCGTCTCGGTGTACGACGCGCCCCTCTACGTCGTCAGTGAGGACACCGCGCACCGGCTCGTGGGCTTCGACCTGCACCGCGGGGCTCTGGCCGCGTTCCACCGCAAGGTGCTGCCCGGTCTCGACGAGGTGCTCTCCGGCGCGCGCGGCATCGTCGTCCTGGAGGACCTGGTCGACCACACCAATGTGGGTGCCCTCTTCCGCAGCGCCGCCGGACTCGGCGTCGACGCCGCAGTGCTCGCCCCCCGGTGCGCCGACCCCCTCTACCGCCGTTCCGTCAAGGTGTCGATGGGCGCGGTCTTCACCCTCCCCTACACGCGCCTGGACGACTGGTACGGAGGACTGGAGGCACTGCGCGGGTCCGGGTTCCACCTCATGGCGCTGACACCGGGGGAGGGCTCCCAGCCGCTGCGGGAGGCGATGGCCGGGCTCGATCCCTCCGTCCGGGTCGCCCTGATGCTCGGCACCGAGGGGGACGGGCTGTCCTCGCGCTGGCTGGAACAAGCCGACGCGCGGGTGCGTATCCCCATGGCCGAACGTGAGGTGGACTCACTCAACGTCACCGCTGCGGCTGCCGTCGCCTGCTATGAACTGGCCCGTCGTTCCGGGTGAGGGCCCGCCCTCCGGGGGCGGCTCCCGTGGCCGCGGGCGGCGAGCGCCCCGGCCTGGTAACGCCTCGCCTCCACGGTCAGAACGATCGAGAGCAGCGGTCCGAAGACGACGAATGACGACGGTGAGTACCAGGAGCGGGAAGACCGTCGTCCGGACGAGGGCCTTGCCGGGACAGCCCATGGGTTTCGGGGGCGGGTGTCCGTGCCGGGTGAGACGCCATGACCGTTCCGGTGGTTCCCGGTAGCGCAGGACGTATCGGCAGGTGCCCGGCTGGTTGACTAGGGTGGCGGCTGAACACGGCCGGACGAAGCGGAGGGGGAGCGCCCGATGGGTGGCCGAGCACTCGTGCAGTGGGAGCAGAACCGGCGGAACGCGCCGGAGGGGGTCGCAGTGGACCTGTACCCCGGCACCTCGCGGCCCGGCCTGGCCGGGGTGGCGTTCTACCAGGTCCCCTACACACCCTCCACACAGGGAGCGGACGACCGGCTCGACCTCATCGCGCGCATGCCCGACCTGGAGGTCGTCCAACTCCTCTCGGCGGGCTACGAGCACGTCCTGCCCCTGCTCCCCGACCACGTCACCCTGTGCAACGGGCGCGGGCTGCACGACGCCAGTACCGCCGAGCACGTCCTGGCCCTGATCCTGGCCGCCCAGCGCGACCTGCCCCGGTGGGCGCGAGCCCAGCGCGAGCACCGGTGGGGGCCGGTGTCGCTGCGTTCCCTGGCCGACGCGCGGGTCGTGGTCGTCGGCTACGGCAGTATCGGCAAGGCCGTGGAGGCGCGCCTGCTCCCGTTCGAGACCGAGGTCGTGCGCGTGGCGAGCAGGGCCCGGCCCGAGGAGGGCGTGCACGGGGTCGGGGAGCTGCACGGCCTGCTGCCCGGTGCCGACGTCGTCGTGCTGACCACGCCGCTCACCGAGGCGACCCGGGGCCTGGTCGGTGCGCGCGAACTGGCACTGCTGCGTGACGACGCCCTCGTGGTCAACGTGGGGCGCGGCCCCGTCCTGGACACCCGTGCCCTGCTGGCGGAGCGGGGCCGGATTCGCGCCGCGCTCGACGTCACCGATCCCGAACCGCCGCCTGTGGACCACCCGCTCTGGGAGGCGCCCGGTGTGTTCCTGACCCCGCATGTGGCGGGCGGTTCGGCGGCCTTCTACCCGCGGGCCCGCGCCTTCATGGACGACCAGCTTGCCCGGTGGGGCACCGGAGAACCCCTGAGGAACGTGGTGCGCGAGGGCCGCTGACCCGCGCCGCCTCCGGCTCCGGAAACGTCCCTGCCCCGGTGCACACTGGAGGCATGCGGATCGCGGTGGTCGCCGACGGCGAGGGCGGCGGCTGGCTCCGGAGACTGGGAGCGGACGCCTTCCCCGTCCGGCGTGTCACCGACCTCGCCGACGAGGTCCGCCGTCTCGAACACGCGGGTCCGCTGCCGCCGCGCTGGGTGTGGTCGGCAGGTGAGGACGTCTACCCGGAACTGGTCCGTGCCGGGGTGCGGGTGGCCCGCTGCCACGACGTCTCCCTGACCGAAGGGCTTCTGCTCGGCCACCACGGACGCCACGGGGAGGCCCGCTCCCTGGGTGCCGTCTGGGCACGGCTGCACGGGCTGCCCGTCCCGGACGACCCGGTCCCTCCCGCCGGCGAGGGCAGCGCCGCCCAGCCCGCCCTGTTCGAGGCCGACCGCTCCACCCTGCCGCCGGGTACCGACCGCTTGGCGGCGCTCATCGATGTCTACGACGACCAGCGGCGTCGCACGGCCGAACTGCCCCGGCCCGGGCGCATGCGGCTCCTGGGCGCGGTGGAGTCGGCGGGTGGTCTCGCCGCCGCCGAGATGAGCCACGACGGGCTGCCCTGGCGGCCCGCCGTCCACGATGAGATCCTCACCGAACTCCTGGGTCCGCGCCCCTCGGCAGGGCAGCGTCCCCCCGTGCTCGCCGACCTCGCGGCACGCATCGGCGAGGCGGTGGGCCGCGAGGTCAACCCCGACTCCCCGGCCCAGGTGCTCAGGGCTATGGCCTGGATCGGGCACCCCGTCGCCTCGACCCGTTCCTGGGTACTGGAACAGGTCGACCACCCCGTCGTGCCCCTGCTGCTGCGCTACAAGGAACTGTCCCGCCTCCACGCCGCCAACGGGTGGTCGTGGCTGGAGAGCTGGGTGCGTGAGCGCCCCGGACCGGACGGTGAGCGGCTCGGCCGCTTCCACCCCGGCTACGTGGTCGGCGGCGTCGTCTCCGGCCGCTGGGCGGCCCACGGCGGCGGCGCCCTCCAGATCCCCAAGTCGGTGCGCCGGGCCGTGCGCGCCGACCCCGGGTGGACCCTCGTGCGCGCCGACGCCGGGCAGCTCGAACCCCGGGTCCTGGCGGCGGTGTCCGGGGACGACGCCCTGGCCGCCGCGGCCGCCGACGAGGACCTGTACGCCCGGCTGGCCGTGCACGTAGGCGGTGACCGCGAGCGCGCCAAGATCGGCATGCTCGCCGCGATGTACGGACAGACCTCCGGTGACGCGGCGCCCCTGCTGCGCACCATGCGCCGCCTCTACCCCAGGGCCCTCGACTACGTCGACACGGCCGCGCGCACCGGTGAGGACGGCTCGGCCGTGCGCTCCTGGCTCGGGCGGACCTCCCCGGTACCGCCGGAGACCGGGGACGAGCGCCGTCGCCGGGCCCAGGGCCGGTTCACCCGCAACTTCGTCGTCCAGGCCACGGCGGCGGAGTGGGCGCTCGTGCTGTTGGCCGCCCTGCGCCAGGGGCTTCCCGACCTGCCGGAGGGCGCCGGCATCGTCTTCTTCGTCCACGACGAAGTCGTGCTCCACGTACCGCGTGAGGCGGCGCAGGAGGCGGTCGCCGCGGTCCGTGCGGCGGCGGAGCGTGCCAGGACCACTCTGTTCGGGGACACCCCGGTCCGATTCCCGATGGACACGACCGTCACCGACGACTACGCCGATACCTGAGCGAGCCGGGCGTGGACGTTCCATACCGGATGGCGTGGGATTCTTGCAAATTCGTTTGAGTGCGCCCATCCTTGGACGCGGAGCTTGAGACGCCTGCCAGGGTTCCCCGGCCCTGGCGCGGTGCAGAGAAAAGGTGAGATCCCCCCGTGCGAAGCCGATTCACCACGTGTGCGGGTGCCACAGTGGCCGTCGCGGTCGCCTTCACCGCACTCGGAGCCGCCCCTGCCTGGGCCGAACCGGTCGTGGAGGATCGGCCGCCGCTCTCCGAGCAGCTCTCCGCCGGCACCGACCCCCGTGCCGGCGAGCCCCCCGTCGCCTCCCCGGAGGTCGCCGACCCCGAACGCCTGCGGGCCGAGGTCCGGGTGGCCCCCTTCGCCGAGGCCCGCAGTGTCGAGTACTTCGCCGTCGCGCAGGAGAGCCTGCCGAGGGACGTGGTCGGCCGCGTCCGCCGGATCGACGGCGTGGAGACGGCCCTGACCGTGGACGCGGCGCGTGTGGGCATCGACGGCGCGCCCCTCTCCCTGCTCGGTGTCAACCCCTCCAGCTTCCGCAACCACGCCCCGCGGCCCTCCGCCGAGTCGGACGAGATCTGGCGGGGGGTGGCCGAGGGGCGGATCGCGCTGTCGAACGAGGTCGGCACCGAGCGCTCCCTCGATCTGGGCAGTGAGGTCACCGCGGCGGGAGGGCGCGGCGCGGTGGACCTGGAGGTGTGGACGCACGCCACGTCCGGGATCGCGGGCATCGACGCCCTCGTCTCCCGGGAGCGCGCCGCGGACCTGGGCATGCCCCACGGCAACGCGCTCGTGGTGTCGGCACCCGACGCCGACCTGTGGGAGCTCTACGACGCCCTGACGGAGGTCCTCGGTGCGGACGTTTCCCTGCAACTGGTCGCCGACGACGCCGAGCCCCCGGTCACCGGTGAGGCCGTGGCCCCCTCGATCGTGGAGGAGGTCATCACCCACGCGGAGAGCCAGATCGGTGTCCCCTACGTCTGGGGCGGTGAGTCTCCGCAGGTCGGCTTCGACTGCTCGGGGCTGCTCCAGTGGGCCTTCGCCAGGGCCGGGGTGGCCATCCCCCGGGTCACCCACGACCAGTGGAACGCGGGCGAGCGCCTGGAGTTGTCGCAGGCGCGCCGCGGCGACCTGCTGTTCTGGCGTACCGACCCCACAGCGCCGGACTACATCTCGCACGTGGCCATCTACCTGGGCGAGGGCATGATGCTGGAGGCGCCGCGCACCGGGCTGAGCGTGCGGGTCACCCCCGTGCGGACGGACTCCTTCGCGGGCGTGGTCCGCATCCACGCCTGAGGCCGGGAACGGGAGCGGGCCGGGTACCACCGAGAGGTGGTACCCGGCCCGCTCGTCTCCTCGTCCGGAGGGCCCTGCCGGGAGGGGAGGGCAGGCCCCGGTCCAGGAGGGGCAGGGTCGTCGCTGAGGGAGGGGGAGACAGCGCGCCCTGCACGGGGCGGTATGGAGTTGGGGCGGTGCGGGTGCCCGATCGTCCCCGGGCCCGCCAGGGTCTAGATAAGCAGTGCCCGCGTGATTTGGCAAGGGGCAGGGGCGGAGCCCGCCACCGCCCCGGGCCTCACCGGGTCGGCAGCGCGAAGCCCCACGGCAGGTACGTCCACCACTCCTCCCAGACCGTGCCCTCGGCGGGGCCCAGCCGTTCCGGGGCCAGTGACGCGCTCTGCGCGGTGCTGTCCGGGGTCGACCGGGTGATGATCTCGTCCATGAGGGGCGCGAGTCCGGCGACCGTGGCCTCCACGTCGCCGGTGCCCACCCCGAGAGTGGCGGCGCAGTGGTCACGGGCGTCGGCCCGGTCGGCCCTGGCGCTGTGGTACCACAGTTGGGCGAGCAGGCGGTCGTGGTCGGTGCCCGGCAACGGGTTCCCGGGCCGTTCGGGTGCCTGGGCACCTGGAACGGCCGCCTCCCAGTCGAGTGCGGTCCAGTCGGGTTCGGCGTCGCCTCCGGGGCCCGTGAGCCGGTCCACGAGGCATTCCTTGACCTGCCGGGGCGTCACGTCCTCGGCGGGGGCGTCCGCTGAGGTCTCCTCCGCCGCGGGCACCTCCTCCATGACGATTCCCGTCTCCGGCAGGTCCTGCCCGTCCTCCATCGCCGGTGCGGACAGATCCGTGATCCCCTCCGCCACGCGGCGCAGTTCGTCGCCGTCCCAGCGCTCGGGGGCCAGGTGGGCGGACACGCCCACACCCGGCTCCTCCAGCCAGAACAGGTGACCGGTGGGCTCTGAGACGTAGGACTCGCGGCCGCTCTCCCCGTCCCGCAGGAGCTCCAGGTCCTTCTCGCCGAGGTTCGGATAGAGGTCCGCGCGCAGGTCGCCGATCTCGTCGAGGTGGTCCGCGCGCAGGACCACCACCCTGGCGTGCACCTCGTCGGGGCCGCTCATCCAGGTGATCTGCGACCTGCGCTCGCCGGCGGGGCCGGTGCGGGAGGTGTAGCTCAGGCCGGAGCCGTCCAGCCCCTCGGGCAGGTACCCGATGCGGAAACCGTCGAGTGTGAGCGTGCTGGTCTGCATCGCCGTGGGCCAGTCCATCACGTCCGACGCGATCAGCTCTGGGAGCGTCGTGGGGTCGGGGTCTGCCGCCCCGGTCGTGGAGAGCACGGCGGCGCCTAGGAGTGCGACCCACCTCGTTCGGTGCTTGCGCATCGGAGTTCCTTCCCGTCGATTACCTTCCGTTACATTCTCTGTGTTTTGTGTGACTCAATGCGAAGTCCCTCGCCAAGATCAGCGCACTATGTGATCAAATAACTTCATTGAGTGATGATTCGAGGTGTGTGGCTCGGCCTGGACTTGTCCCGGTGTTCCGCTCCCCGTCACCGTCGGATCACCGTCAGCACTCATCCTGGTGGAGCCAGCCCACGCGAACCTTGGGAGGTCCGGTGCGCCGCATCGGAATCATCGTCGGAGCCGCGTCTCTGTTCGTCGTCGCCGGTGCGGGTGCCGCGGGAGCCGTCCCCGTGCTCCAGACACGGGTGGTCGGTGCCACCGCGCCGGTCATCGAACACCGTGTCTTCGAACGGCCGCTGATCGCCGTCGCGCACCGGGGGGCCTCGGGGCACGCGCCGGAGAACACCCTCGCTGCCATCGACGCCGCGGCCGAACGGGGAGCGGTCACCGTCGAGATCGACGTCCAGCTCACCGCGGACGGCGAGGCCGTCATCATGCACGACACCACGCTGGGCCGCACCACCGACGTCGAGCGGGTCTTTCCCGGCCGCGAGCCCTACCGGGTCGCCGACTTCACCATGGCGGAGATCCGTCGGCTGGATGCCGGATCCTGGTTCGGCTCCGCCTTCGCGGGGGAGCCCGTGCCGACCCTGGACGAGGCCCTCGACCGGCTGGACGGGCACGGGCTCAACCTCTTCCTCGAACTCAAGGCGCCCGCGCGCCACCCCGGGCTGGAAGAGAAGGTCGCCGAGCGGCTGCGCGCGCACGAGGAGTGGCTCCGCCCGGCCCCGCCGTGGGAGGCCCGCCGCCTGGTCGTGCAGAGCTTCGACTGGGAGGCGGTGCACGAGTCCCGCGGGCTCCTGCCCGGCGTCGCGCACGGACTGCTCGGCCGGGTCCCGGAAGACGAGTTGGCCGACTACGCCTGGGCGCAGATGGTCAACCCCAACCACGCGCTGGCGGACCCCGGCTACGTTGCGGCCGTGCAGCGGGCGGGGATGGAGATCATGCCCTACACCGTCAACGACCGCCCCGCGATGGGCGCCCTCATCAGGACCGGCGTGGACGGCTTCATCACCGACTACCCGGAGGTCGGCGCGGCGGCCATCGCCGACGCCACCGGCGCACCGGACGGGGTGATCCCCAGGGCGGCCCTGTGGTGAGGACCCCGTGGAGACCGCGCCGCCGCCCGGACCGGGCTCCCAAGCCGGTCACCGCCCCCTGACGCCGGGGCGGGTGTGCCACGGCGGCGGCCCGTCCAGGGGCCGGTACTCCACCCCGGCCGCTTCCAGCCGCTCCAGGTGGTGCACCAGCCGCGGCTCGAACTCCGCGTAGTCGCGCTCCCCTGAGGACCACACCTGCTCGGCGAAGGCCGCCGCGCGGGGGAACACCATGTAGTCCAGCCGACGAGGCGTGTCGATGTGCTCGGTCCACACGTTGACCTGGGCCCCCAGGACGCGGCGGCCCTCCTCCTCGGTGAGCCCGCCGGGCACCGGATCGGCCAGGTAGACGTCCTCGGTCCGCAGCGGGGTCCCTACCGGAACCGGCTCGTCGGGGTCCTCCGACTGCTTGTAGTCGAGGTAGGACGTGGCCGTGGGTGTCATCACCACGTCGTGCCCGGCGCGTGCGGCGGCCACACCGCCCTCCTCGCCCCGCCACGACATCACGGTGGCCCCGTCCGCGAGCCCGCCTTCGAGGATCTCGTCCCAGCCGACCAGGCGGCGGCCCCGTGCGGTCAGGTGGGCGTCCAACTGGCGGATGAACCAGCTCTGCAACCCGTCCTCGTCGCCCAGGCCCTCCTCGCGGATGCGCCGTTGGGCGCTCTCGCTGGTCTTCCACTGCCCCTTGGGGCACTCGTCGCCGCCCACGTGGACGTAGGTGCTCGGGAACAGCTCGACCAGCTCGTCGAAGACGTTTTTGTAGAACTCCAGGACGTGGTCGGTGACGGCCAGGACGTCGCCGCTGATCCCCCATCGCGTCCACACCGGGATCTCCCCGCTCTCGCCGAGTTCGGGGTAGGCGTGGATAGCCGCCCGCGAGTGGCCGGGGACGTCGACCTCGGGCACCACGGTGACGTGGCGCGCTGCGGCGTGGGCCACGATCTCGCGGATGTCGTCACGGGTGTAGAAGCCGCCGTGCGGCCGACCGTCGAACACGGGCGGCGCGGCGGCGCCGACCTGGCTCTCGGCGCGCCACGAGCCGACCTCGGTCAGTCGCGGGTACCGGCGGATCTCGACCCGCCAACCCTGGTCGTCGGTCAGGTGCAAGTGCAGCACGTTGAGCTTGTGGGCGGCCAGCAGGTCGATGAACCGCAGCACCTCCCGCTTGGGCATGAAGTGGCGGGCCACGTCCAGCATGACGCCGCGCCACCGGAAGCGGGGCGCGTCGGTGACGCGCACGGCGGGCAGGGTCCACTCCACGCCGGTCAGGGGCGCAGAGCGGTAGGCCGCCGCGGGCAGGAGCTGGCGGAGGGTCTGCGCACCGTAGAACGCCCCGGCCGGGTCGTGCCCGACGATCACCGCCTCCCCGGTATCGACGGTCAGCCGGTAGCCCTCCGGAGCCAGCCCCGCGTCCGGGTCGACGCTGAGGCGGATGAGCGTCCCGTCACCGTCACCGTCGCGGACAGGGAGGGGCAGTCCAGTCGATGCGCCGAGTTCACGCTGGAGCCACGCGAGCGTTCCCCGGGACTCGGCGTCGGCGGCCACCCTTGTGGCGGCGGTCAGGGTGAGGCCCTCCGACGTGCCCTGTTCCGCGTGGACGGGGCGGGGGACCAGGGGCCGGTCACCGAGACGGGTCGAGGAGGTGTCAGGCACGATCGGGTGCTCCTATCCGGTCTAGACCAATTACGGACATACTGCCACGAACGTGACTCGGGGTGCACCTCTCGCACCTCCCTGGCGGGCCGCGCCCCTCCGGCGGAGAGGGAGCCCGTCCGGGGTGGGGCGAGCACCACCGAAGAACGGGCGCTGCCGTGATCGCCACGGCGGGAGGCCGGTTCCTACGGTGGGAACCGTGTGCTGAACCCGGTGGGCCAGGGATGAACCGAGAGTCGAGGGAAGCGGCGATGCGTTCACGGCGCGGTGCGCTTGAGACGGCCACGAGAGGACGGATCTGATGCTGTGGTCGATCCTTACGGCCGTGGCCGGGGCCTTCGTCCTGGCGCTCGGCTCCGCGCTCCAAGAACGCGACGCCGTCCGGGCGCCGGGTGAGCAGGTGGCTCGGGCCGGAGTCCTCCTCCACCTCGTGCGCCGCCCCCGGTGGCTGATCGGCAGCGGCACCGCCGTCCTCGGGTCGGTCCTGCACCTGGTCGCCCTCAGCGGTGCGCCCCTGACCATCATCCAGCCGATCGGCGTCACGGGACTCCTCTTCGCGATCGTCCTGTCGTCGCTGTTCAACCGGCAGAGCGTCAGCGCCTGGCAGGTCACCGCGGGCGTCGCCGTCATGGTCGGCCTCGGCGGGATGCTGTGGCTGTTCCCCCACGGCTCCCAGGCCCCCGTCATGGCCACCGGAACAGCGCTGCTCCTGGCCGGGGGTGCCCTCGGGTTCGGTGCCCTGGTCCACTTCACCGCGCACCGGACGCCCAGCGGGGTCCGCGCCCTCCTGCTCGCCCTGTCGGCGGGCGCGGCCATGGGCACCACGTCCGGTCTGGCGCGGGTCATCGCCGCGGGGGTGGCCCACGACTGGGCCAGCCTCATCACCTGGCTGCTGCCGCTCGCCGTGGCCACGGCGGTCTTCGGTGCCCTGCTCATGCAGAACGCCTACCGGACCGGCCACTTCGCCGCCGCCTACGCTGCCCTGCTCATCACCGACCCCGTCGTCGGCGTGGGCATCGGCATCTCCCTGCTGGGGGAGGGCGTTCCCGGCACCCCCACAACCCAGGCGGCGGCCGCCGTCTTCGCCGCCGCGGCGATCGCGGGAACCATCGCGCTGGCCCGGACACGCCACCGCAACCCCGAAGCGCAGGGCGCACCCTGTTCGGCGCCCGAGACCACGCGCTTTCACTGAACGTCGAAGGAGAGACCCCCATGACGACCGACCGAGTCCTGCGCATCCTCATCGCCACCGACACCTACCCCCCGGACGTCAACGGAGCCGGCTACTTCACGCACCGCTTGGCGGAGGGCCTGGCTCAGCGCGGGCACCGGGTCCACGTGCTGTGTCCCTCCGAGCGGGGCGAGCCGTACGTGACCGTGAACGGAGGGGTGACCGAGCACCGCGTGCGCTCGGGACGGATCCCGGTGCACGACGCCATGCGTTTCGCGCTCCCCCTCGGGCTGAGCGGCCACGCCGACCGGCTCGTGTCGCGACTGGACCCGGACGTGGTCCACGTCCAGGGCCACTTCACCGTCAGCCGGGCGGCGATCGGCCGGGCGCGGGCCGCGCGCATCCCCGTCGTGCTCACCAACCACTTCATGCCCGACAACCTCTACGGCTACGTGCGCCTGCCCGAGGTGCTCCACCAGGCGACCGGGGCCCTGGCCTGGCGGGACATGGTACGCATCGCCGCCATGGCCGACCACGTGACCACGCCGACCCCCCGTGCCGCGCGACTGCTGCTGGAGAAGGGGTTCGCCCGCCAGGTCGAGGACATCTCGTGCGGTATCGACCTGGAGCGGTTCCACCCCCGCCCGGAGGAGCGGACGGCCCTGCGCGCCGAGTTCGGGCTGCCCGACCGCGACACCATCGCCTTCGTCGGCCGACTGGACGTGGAGAAGCGGATCGACGACACGATGCGCGCCCTGGCGCGGATCGTGCCCGAGCGGGACGCGCAGCTCGCCCTGGCCGGCACGGGGCAGCGGGAGCAGGAGCTTCGGGACCTCGCCGCCGAACTGGGGATCGCCGACCGGGTGCACTTCCTGGGGTTCGTCCCCGACGAGGCGCTGCCGCGGGTCTACGCCGCCGCGGACTGCTTCACCATCGCCAGCACGGCCGAGCTCCAGAGCATCGCGACCCTGGAGGCGATGTCGACCGGTCTGCCGGTGCTCGCCGCCGACGCGATGGCCCTGCCGCACCTGGTGGAGGAGGGCGGCAACGGGTTCCTCTTCCCCCCGGGAGACATCTCGCGGATGTCCGAGCTCCTGCTGGAGGTCCTCGGCTCTCCGGAGCGGCGCCGGTCCATGGGCGAGGCCAGCCGCAGGCTCGTGGCGCGCCACGACCACCACCGGTCGCTGGAGCGGTTCGAGGCCGTCTACGAGAGCCTCCTGGTGAGTCCCCCGGTGCGCTCGAAGGTGCAGCGGACCATGGCCGCCTGACGGTCGTTCCGGCGTGAAGGGCAGGGAGATAAGTCCGTTTTGGTACTTTCCGTATTTTTTGCGATGCGTTCGGTGAACTCCGCGTCCTGTCGGAAATACCTGACGATGTGTGGTTCGAAGGCATCAGCGGACAGGTCGGCCTCGGTCGGATCGTCCGCGTCGGCAACCCGACGGAAGGCCTCGCCGAACGGCTGACCAGCGCCGAACGGGAGGCCAACAGCCACGAGCACGACATGTCCGAGTTCGAGCGAGAACGGATCGACCTAGAGCACCGGGTGAACCGTATGGAGGCCGAGCTGGAGAACCTCCGCCAGCGGAGGCTGGAGGCCTACGCACGCTGGTGGAACGCCCGGGACGACCGTGACCGCGCGCTCCACCTCTGCCGCAGGCTCCGGCGCCGGATCGACAGGCTCCGCCGTCGCGGCGGCGGAGCCTAGCCGAAGACCTCGACCGGGCACCGGGCAGCGCCGCCGCGGGCTATGCGGGCCTCACCGGTCAGCAACGAGACCCCCAGGGCTTCGGCTCGTGCCACGTCGGTGGCGTCGTAGACGGACAGGTGGGCACGGAGCACCCTGAACCGGGGGAACCGGTGGCTGTCAACATCTCGACGAGTGCTGAGCTGTCGATGGCGATCAACGCCCGGCACGTCCGTCGTCGACGGCGGCCAGGACGTCGGAGGCGGTGACGTCGGACCGGGCGGTGCGGCGGGCGGCTGCTGCGGCGTCGGCCAGAGTGGGCTCGGCGACGTCGCGGGCGAGCACGGTACGGGCGTAGGCCTGAAGGGACTGGCCGGATGCGGCCGCGCGGATCTCCATCGTCCCCGACGACGTCTTCTGGTACGTCCCGGATGGTGAGAGCAGGCAGGAAAGCATGGCAGCTCCGTTGAAGGCATCATGCGTTCATGCTGTTCGCTCGTGCTGGGGAAGCGGTCCTCACACGTCGCGGACGGGGCCCCGGACGGGGGGACCCTCCTGGGACAGGCGGGCCTCCACCTCCGAGGCCGCGTCCCGCAGGGCGGCCAGGGTCACCTGCACTGCTGGGCGCCGCAGGGCGGCCGGGCGCAGCACCGCGTACACGTGCCGCGCCGGGGCCGAGGCGGGCAGCTCCCGGAAGACCAAGCCGGCCGGGGCCCCCACCATGGCCAGCGCGGGAACGGCGGCGATACCGATCCCGCGCGACACCAGGCTCAGGATCGTCCCCAACCCCTCGAACTCCCAGGCGGCGGCGGGCAGCCCGCCCGCCTCCGCCATGAGCCGGTCCGTGCCGTAGCGCGACCGCTCGCTCTCCGGGGCCACGATCCACGACTCCCCCAGGAGGCGGTCCAGCTCCAGGGGTTCCCGGGGGTCCGCGAGCCGGTGCTCCTCGGGCAGGGCCAACACCAGCGGATCGCGCAGCAGGTGGATGTGGCGCAGCCCGCCGTCCGTGCCGCGCCCCGGGTGCTGGCCGGTCCAGTCGTCGACGAGCGCGACGTCCACCTCCCGTGAGCGCACCTTGTGCGTCCCTGTCGCCAGGAGCGTCTGCCGCAGCAGCAACTGCATCCCCTGGTGCTCGCGCAGCGCGCGGGCCAGCAGCGGCGCCAGGGCCACGGCCGCGGTCGGGAACGCCGTCACGGTCACCACACCGACCGCCACGTCGGCCTGCTCGGCGAGGATCGACTCGGTGGCCTCCACTAGGGAGAGGATCTTCTCTGTCTGGTCCACCAGCAGCCGGCCAGCGTCGGTCAGCTCGGCCCCCCGGGCGGAGCGGTCCAGCAGCGCCACCCCGGTCTCCCGCTCCAGGGCGGCCAATTGCTGGGAGACGGCGGAAGGGGTGTAGCCCAGGGCCGCGGCGGCCCCGGCGATGGTGCCCCGGAGGCCGAACTCGCGCAGGAGCTGGAGCCGTCGAAGATCAAGCATAAGTACATCTTACGCTCAGCATCGAAAAGACTCGCTTGTGCTGATGAAATCGAACAGGCACCCTGAGTAGTGACAGGCCGCCCGCCCGGAGTGCGGCCGGAGCCAGAGCATGAGCCGGAGATGAGTCTCGATGACCGTCACTGTGTCCGCGACCCTCGCCGTCAACGAAGCCCTCGACGAGAAGCGCCGCCAGGGGGTGCGCGTCTTGCCGCTCGGTTTCGGTGAGGCCGGCCTCCCGGTCCACCCTGTCCTGCGGGACCAGCTCACCGCGGGCAACGGTGCCAACGCCTACGGGCCGGTCGCCGGATCCCCGGCCCTGCGGGAGGCAGCCGCCGCATACTGGGAGCGGCGCGGGCTGCCCACCGACCCGGACCTGGTCATCGCCGGCCCCGGGAGCAAACCACTCCTCTACGGACTGCTGCTCGAACTGGGCGGCGACACCGCCATCGCCGCACCCAGTTGGGTCAGCTACGCGGCCCAGAGCCGACTCCTCGGGCGGCGCCCGCTCATGGTCCCCACCGCCGCAGGGCAGGGCGGAGTGCCCCACCCCGACCTGCTGCACGCCTCCGTGACCGAGGCGCGCGAGCAGGGCCGCACCGTCAACGCCGTCATCGTCACCCTGCCCGACAACCCCACCGGGACCGTCGCCGACGAGGACACCGTCCGCCGACTGGCCGACGTGGCCCGCGAACTCGACCTCGTGATCGTCTCCGACGAGATCTACCGGGACCTCGTCCACCCGGCCGAGGTGACGGGGGCCCGCACCCGGGTGCCCAGCCCCGCCGAATTCGCACCCGAGCGCACCGTCGTCTCCACGGGACTGAGCAAGAACCTGGCCCTGGGCGGATGGCGCATCGGGGTCCTGCGGCTGCCCGACTCCGCGGTCGGCCACCGCCTGCGCGGCGGCCTGCTCGGCGTGGCCAGCGAGATCTGGTCGAGCCCGGCCGCGCCCGTCCAGGCGGCCGCCGCCCACGCCTTCACCGAACCCGCCGAACTCGCCGACCACGTCGACCGCAGCCGACGCCTGCACGGCATCGTCGCGCGCGCCGTCACAGACGTGTTCGTCCGCGCGGGTGCCTCGGTCATTCCACCGCGCGCGGCGTTCTACCTCTACCCCGACTTCGCCCCCCACCGCGACCGGCTGGCCGCCCTGCACGGCGTCACCACGGGGCCGGAGCTGACCGGGCTGCTGCTGGAGCGGTTCGGCGTGGGCGTCCTGCCCGCGGTGGAGTTCGGGGAGGGTACCGACGCCCTGCGGATGCGGGTCGCCACCAGCCTCCTGTACGGGGACACCGCCGAGCGGCGCTACGCCGCGCTCGCCGCCACGGACCCGCTGGAGCTGCCGTGGATCCGAGCCCATCTGGACCGGCTGGAGCGGGTCCTGGACGCGCTGCTTGACGGGGAACCCGAACCGGTGTCCGTTGCCGACCGCGCCGACGACGCGGCACCGCAGTACTGCTGAGGGCCCCGGACCGGCCGCCGCGTGTAAGGGGGTGCGGCGGCCGGCCCGGCCGGATCAGGAGGCGGGGGCGGCCGCGGGGGCGCCGCGCCGCGCCAGTTCCCGGCTCGGAGCGATCACGGACCGGTAGTGGTCGATGAGCTGGTCGCCCACGGCCTCCCAGGTCCGGTGCTCCACCGAGGGCCTGGCCTGGGCGGCCATGCGTCGGCGCACGTCGGTGTTGTGCGCCAGGCGGCCCACCGCGACCCGCAGTTCGCGCACCGAGTCCGAGCGGTACAGCAGGCCGTTGTGCCCGTCCGAGATCAGGTCCAGCGGACCGCCCGAGGCCGGGCCCACGGCGGGGACCCCGGCGGCCAGCGCCTCCTGCACCGCCTGGCAGAAGGTCTCGTCGGCACCGGTGTGCACGAACACGTCCAGCGAGGCGTACAGCCGCGACAGCTCCTCGCCGGTCTTCTGGCCGGTGAACACCGCATCGGGCATGTGGCGGCGCAGCCGGGCGCGCTCGGGGCCGTCGCCCACCACGACCAGCCGCACCCCGCGCAGCTTGGCCACGTGGGTCAGCAGGTGCACGCGCTTGTCCTTGGACAGGCGCCCCACGTAGCCGACGAGCACCTCGCCGTTGGGTGCGAGGCGGCGGCGCAGCTCCTCGTCGCGGTGCTCGGGGGCGAAGCGCCGGGTGTCCACACCGCGCTGCCACAAGTGCAGGCGCGGGAAGCCGTGCGAGGTCAGGTCCTCCATCGTGGGCGAGGAGGGGACGAGGGTGCGGTCGACCGCCGAGTGCACGCGGCGCAGCATCGACCACACCACCTCGGTGCGGTTCAGACCGTACCGCTGCGCGAACCCCGCCAGGTCGGTCTGGAACACCGCGACGGTCGGCAGGGCCCACCGGCGGGCCGTGTCCACGGCGGCGTTGCCGAGCAGGGCGGGCGAGGCCAGGTGCAGCACGTCGGGGGAGAAGGCGCGCACCGCCGCGGTCAGGGTGCGCCGCGCAGGCATCCCCACGTGGAAGTCCCGGTAGAAGGGCAGCGGCAGGGAGGGCATGCGGATGACCGGGAACCCCTTGTAGGAGGAGGGTCCGTGGCCCGGCGCCACGACCATGGCCTGGTGGCCGCGGGCGGCCAGCGTCTCCAGGACCCGGCACACGGAGTTGGTGACACCGTTCACCTGGGGGAGGAACGACTCGGTCACGACCGCCACGCGGAGCGGCGCCCCGTCGGAGGCGAGAGGGGTGGCCGCGGGGGTTGGGGACTGGCGCGGGGACATGAGGCGGGCTCCCAACACGAAGGGGGATGACGTCCCTCGAAACTAGGCTTCGGGGGTGAACCGTGGTTGGGTGCAGGGGGAACCCCGCCGGAAGGCGGGGCGTGGTTTCGCTGAGCGCGCGGTGACACCGCCCGCTGGCTCTGAAGGCCGCACGGTGACCCGCCGGTGGCCGGGGCCTGCCCTGCGGCAAGACGCAGACGACATGAAGGAGGCGTCCGGTGACGCTCGTGGAATGGGCGGAACTCGTCAGCGACGAGTTGGGGCTGGCCGGCACCGACGCGCTGGAGAAGAGGGATGTCGACCGCATCCTGGACCTGACGAGGGACGCCGCCCACTCCGTGGCGCGCCCCGCCGGGCCGCTCACCGTTTACCTCCTCGGTGTCGCGGTCGGCCGGGGCGCGGACCCGGAGAACGCGGCCTCCGTCCTCAGCCGGCTCGCACTCGCCCAGGCGGACGAAGGTGAGGAATCGGTGAACGTGTAGCGGACACGTGAATGTGACGCTCCCGTGACTTTCCGGTGTGAATCTGACACCACCGGTACACCGCCCCCGTGGTGGAGAACTCCGTACCCCCATCTGAGTGCGATAGGGAGATCCCCGCATGGATCAACTCATCGAGATGGCCGGCGTCGTCAGCAGCGTCATCTGGGGACCGTTCGTCCTCATCCCGCTGCTGTTCGTGGTCGGCCTCTTCCTCACCGTCCGGCTCAAGCTCATCCAGCTCCTGCGCCTGCCGCACGCCCTGTGGCTGGCCTTCGTCCGCCGCAAGGAGGACGAGTCCGTCGCCGGGGACATCTCTCACTACCAGGCCCTGAGCACGGCGCTCGCCNCCACCGTCGGTGTCGGCAACATCGGCGGCGCGGCCCTGGCCATCGGTGTCGGCGGCCCCGGCGCCCTGTTCTGGATGTGGGTCGTGGGCCTGCTCGGCATGGCCACCAAGTACAGCGAGGCCCTGCTGGGCGTCCTGTACCGCCGCACCGACGCCAAGGGCGAGCAGAGCGGCGGCCCGATGTTCTACCTCAAGTACGGCCTGCCGGGCGGCTTCGGCACCACGCTGGGCGTGGCCTTCGCCGTCTTCGGCGCCGTCGCCGCCTTCGGTATCGGCAACGGCGCCCAGGCCAATACCGTCGCCCAGCAGGTGAGCAGTGTGACCCCGCTCGCCCCGTGGGTCATCGGCCTCATCCTGATGATCGCCGCCGGTGCCGTCATCCTCGGCGGTATCAAGAGCATCGGCCGGGTGGCCTCCGCCTTCGTTCCGGTCATGATCATCGCCTACGTCGGCATCGCCCTGGTGATCCTCGTCTTCAACTGGGCGGAGATCCTCCCGGCACTCCAGCTCGTGGTCACCGACGCCTTCACCGGCACCTCCGCGGCCGGCGGCTTCGCCGGGGCGGGCGTCATGCTCGCCATCCAGCAGGGCTTCGCGCGCGGCATCTTCTCCAACGAGTCGGGCCTGGGCACCGGCGCCATCGCCGCGGCCGCGGCCAAGACTCGCCAGCCGGTCCGCCAGGCGATGGTCTCCATGACGCAGACCTTCATCGACACCCTCATCGTGGTGACCATGACCTGCCTGGTCATCATCACCACCGGGGTGTGGCAGGCCGAGGACAGCGAGGACGGCTCGCTGCTCACCTCACAGGCCATGTCCAGCGGCCTGGAGGCGATCAGTCCGGGCCTGGCCCCGCTCGGCACCTACGTCGTGGCCGCGGCCGTCGCCGTGTTCGCCTTCACCACCCTGCTCGGCTGGGCCTACTACGGCGAGCGGTGTGTGGAGTTCCTCGGCGGGCGCAGGATGGTCTTCCCCTACCGGCTGGTGTTCATCGCGGTCATCTTCGTCGGCGCGGTCGCCGACCTGGCGGACGTGTGGCTGTTCAGCGACATCGCCAACGGGCTCATGGCGCTGCCCAACCTCGTCGGACTCCTGCTGCTGTCGCCGGTCATCGTGCGGGAGACGCAGAAGTTCTTCGCCCACCCTGACTGGAGGAACCCGGACGCGCTCATGGAGGACGTGCGCGACTGAGGACCGCCTCCGAAAGGACGGAGGGGGACCGCGCCCGGCGCGGTCCCCCTCCACACGGTTCCACGCCCCGACGGCTTCGATGAGAAGTGCGTCGTCACCGTGTTCGTGCCCATGCCCTGCGGGCTTTGCTGCCGGTGGAACCGGCGTCGTCTACGTCGGCCCTCGGCTGGGAACTTCCCGGCCCTGTGGGCTTGCCTGCCCCTACCACCAGGCGTGGAAGTGGTGCACCGGGCCCTGGCCGCTGCCCGCGTCGATCTCGCCGGAGCGGCGGATGGCCTCGGTCAGGTAGGCCTTGGCGTCGGCGACGGCCGAGGCCGTGTCGGGGCGCTGCGGCAGCAGGGCGGCGATCGACGACGACAGCGTGCACCCGGTGCCGTGGGTGTTGCGGGTCGCCACCCGGGGGGCACGCAGCTCGGCTGGCTCCGCTCCGCGCGAGACGAGCACGTCGACGCTCTCCTCTCCCGCCAGGTGGCCGCCCTTGAGCAGGACGGCGCGCGGCCCCAGGTCGAGCAGCCGCTTCGCCTGGCCGTGCATCGCCGCCACGTCGGCGGCCTCCTCCTCGCCCAACAGGTCGGCGGCCTCCGGCAGGTTCGGCGTGATGAGGTCCGCGTGCGGCAGGAGCAGGGTGCGCAGCGCCTCCACGGCGGGGGCCTCCAGCAGACGGTCGCCGCTCTTGGCCACCATCACCGGGTCCACCACCACGTTGGTCAGGCCGTGCTCGGCGACCGCCTCCGCGACGGCGGCGGTGATCCCGGCGTTGGCGAGCATACCGACCTTGACGGCGTGCACGGTGGCGTCGGTGAACAGGGTGTCCATCTGCTGGGCGACGAAGTCGGCCGGGACCCCGTACACCCCGGCCACGCCGCGGGTGGACTGTGCGGTCAGCGCCGTCACCACGGACATTCCGTAGGTTCCGTGTGCGGAGAAGGCCTTGAGATCGGCCTGGATACCGGCGCCCCCGCTGGGGTCGCTGCCGGCGATGGACACGATGTTGTACGCGCTCACGTGGCGTTCCTTCGCTAGTGCAAGCTAGGGCAGGTTCGACGGGTGTGATCTCAGCCGGAGGGGAACCGGCACCCCGCGCCGTCGGGGCGCGGCGGCCCCGGAGGTGGTGTGCCCGAGGCTAGCGCACCGGGTCGGAGCTGGGCTCGGAGGCGGCGGTCTTGGCCTTGGCGCGGTGCTCGTAGACGATCGCTGCCACCACCACGGCGAAGCCGACCGCCACGAAGGCCAACGTCACCGGGACGTCGGTGGGTGCCACGACGGTACGGTCCTCGGTCTGCCAGGGCCACAGGGCGCGCAGCGATCCGGCCATGAGCCCGGTGAGGACGACCAGGGTGACGTGGTGGAAGTTCTCCAGCAGGAACTGGAGGAGCTTGACGAACAGCGACAGGCCCACGAGGGCGCCCAGTGCGAAGGCACCCATGTAGACCAGGTCCAGGTCCTTCAGCGCGTCTTTGGTGGGCACGTACAGGCCGACCGCGACCAGGATGAACGAACCGGACACCCCGGGCAGGACGAGGGCGCAGATGGCGACGGAGGCGACGAGGAAGACCACCACCGGATGGGTGGGCAGGTTCGCCCCGGGAAGCCCGGTCAGGGTGAACGACAGCGCCGCGGCGGCCAGGGCGAGGACGTAGTGCCAGCCCCGCCACGTCTTCCCCGAACCGGAGTAGGGGACCCACAGGCAGGCCAGTACCAAACCGAAGAAGAGGGCATAGGCGTACTGGGTGTACTCCTCGACCAGAGGTGCGATGAGCATCAGCGCCAGCAGCAGGGCGACCACCATGCCCGCGAGCGCGGGCAGCAGCACGTTCCAGTCCACCTGCCGGAACTGCTCCCGGGCGCGCGCCGGCCCGAGGCCGCGCGGGACGTCGGTGACCCAGCGCTTGATACCGCTGACCATGTGGCCGGCGCCGCCGATCAGTTGGTCGTAGATGCCGACCATGAGCGCGACCGTGCCGCCGCTGATCCCGGGCAGCGCCTCGGAGGTGCCCACGGCCCCGCCGCGCACCGCATTGAAGATGTAGGAGCCTGCTGATGTGGCCATCTGAGTTGTGGGGCGCGCGCCCGGACGCTCCGGGGTGTGTGCGCGCCGTCCTCCGTCCTAGGGGTGTCGCCGACCCACCCGGTAGTCGGATGAGGGCTGGCTGAAGGGGATGCCGTGCCCGGTCCGGCGTACCGGTCCGGGTGTGGTCCGAGTCTAGGACGTATCCGTTACAGGGCGGGGGCGCGGAGCGCTGTGCGGATGAGGGGGCCGTCGTCCTCTGCGGCCCTCCTGGCCACCGAGGACGCCCACCGGTAGTCCTGTTTGCCCACGGCCGTGCGCCGTACCCGGTCCACCATGTGGACGGTGCGCGGCACCTTGAAGCCGGCGAGCCGCCCCCGGCAGTGCTCTCGCAGTTCGGCGGCGCAGAGCGCGGTTCCCGGGACCGGGGCGACCAGGGCGGTCACCCGTTGGCCCAGGTG
The DNA here is from genome assembly GCF_000515115.1 of Nocardiopsis sp. CNT312. Lineage (GTDB taxonomy): Bacteria > Actinomycetota > Actinomycetes > Streptosporangiales > Streptosporangiaceae > Nocardiopsis. The sequence goes on along the minus strand of NZ_AZXF01000028.1, from coordinate 12,615 downwards.
CTCGTCGGGTGCCGGGACGACGATCGCGTCCGCCACCGAGGGGTGCCCTTTGAGGACGGCCTCGACCTCCTCGGGGTAGACCTTCTCCCCTGCGGTGTTGATGACGACGCTGCCCCGGCCCAGCAGCACGACCGAACCGTCGGCGCCCAGCGTGCCGTAGTCGCCGGACAACGCCCAGCGCCGACCGTCGGGGTCGACGGGGAAGGTCCGACCGGTGGCCTCGGGGTCGTTGTAGTAGCCCAGCGGGATGCGTCCGGTGCGGGCGATGCGGCCGATGTCCGGTGAGCCGGGCGGCAGGGGCCGCAGGGACTCGTCCAGTACGGCGATACTGGCGCCCATGGTGAAGGTGCGGTGGTCCTCGGGATGGTCCGTGTTGTCGGGGCCGGTCGCTGATCCGCACGCCCCCGTCTCGGAGCCGCCGTAGGAGTCGGCCAGGGCGATGTCCTCGCGCCAAGCGCGCCACAGGGCGCGCGCCGCCGGGGTCAGCGGGGTCCCGCCCGAGCGCACCGACCTCAGGCCGGGGCACAACAGCGGCTTGGCGAGCAGGTGCAGGGCCAGGGGCCGCGCCATGGCGTCCCCGACCAGTTGGACGGCGTGGACGCCCTCCCGGTGGGCTAGGCCGACCACGCGCCCGGGGTGGAAGCTGCGGTCGGTCGAGAGCACGGTGGTTCTGCCGCTCAACAGCATGCACAGGGCGTTCCACTGGCCGGCGGCGTGCATCAGGGGGCCGAGGACCAGCAGCCGCAGGGGGGAGCTGCGCGCGGCGCGGTCGGCGACCTCCGCCGCGGTGCGGGCGCGCGGCTGGCCGGAGGGCCGCAGTTCCAGGGCCGCGTGGAAGATGTCGGCCTGTCGCCACAGCACCCCCTTGGGGTGGCCGGTGGTGCCGCCGGTGTAGAGCAGGTAGTGGTCGTCCCCCGAGGTCGGGGGCAGGGCGGACGGGTCCGCGGACGCAGCGGCGAGGGCCTCCTCGTAGCCGGTTCCGGCCGGACCGCCCGATCCGCTGCCGTCCTGGAGTAGGAGCACGTGGCGCAGGTGTGGCAGGTCCGGGCGGACGGTGTCCACCCGGACGGCCAGGGACTCCTCGGCGACCAGCGCGACCGCGTGGGATCCGGCGAGCACGTGTCGCAGTTCGCCCTCGACGTAGCGGTAGTTGACGTTCACGGGGACCGTGCCCGCGTACAGGGCGCCGAGGAAGGACTCCAGCCATTCGGCGCGGTTGAACGCCAGGACCGCGACGTGCTCCCCGGGGCGCACCCCGGCCTCCAACAGGTGTGCGGCCAGGCGCAGGGCGCGGTCGCGCAGGGCGACGAAGGACAGGCGTCGCGGTCCGGCGATGAGCGCGGTGCGGTTGGGGACCGCCTCGGTCACGGCGTCGAGGAGCCGGGGCAGAGAGAAGGGGGCGTCGGGGGACGCTGCTGTGGGCACGCCTGGCCTCCCTGGAACATGGTTGCGGGCCGTGGGGTACGGGCGTCGGCGACGTCCCGGCCCTCGGGGCGGTGCTGCTGTGTGCCGACCGTACCCCCCGCCTCCCCGGCGATGAGCGGTTGGGGTTGTGGAGCCGGTCACCAGGGGTGGAATGCCAGGTCACGCTGGGTTTCGATCCCCCTGGTCGCGGGGGTTCGGGGGACGTTCGGCGGTGGGCCCCGGACCCCGGCGGGGTGGGTGATATGAGTCACCCGTCGTGGTGTGTGCGGTGTTCCTGGGGCCTGTGGGCTCCATCCGGCCCGATCGTGGGTAAGAACCCAGGTGACAGGCGGTCAAGGGCGATCGGAGCGATCAGATGAGCCACACCCAGCACCCGGGCATCCAAGAACCCGGCGGACCCGCGCTCTCCAGCGAGGAGCACATCGAACTCGCGCGGACGCGGTCGGCGCACAACTACGCGCCCCTGCCCGTGGTGATCGCCGAGGGGCAGGGGGCCTGGGTGACCGACGTTGAGGGCCGCCGGTACCTGGACTGCCTGGCCGGGTACTCGGCCATGAACTTCGGCCACGGCAACCCGGACCTGCTGGCCGCGGCCCACCGCCAGCTCGACCGCGTGACACTCACGAGCCGGGCCTTCCACAACGACCGCTTCGGTCCCTGGGTCGAGGCCCTGGCCGACCTGGCGGGCAAGGAGCGGGTCCTGCCGATGAACACCGGTGCCGAGGCCGTGGAGACCGCTGTCAAGGTGGCCCGCAAGTGGGCCTACGAGGTCAAGGGCGTCCCCGACGGCGAGGCGACCGTCATCGTGGCCGGCGGCAACTTCCACGGCCGCACCACCACGATCGTCTCCTTCTCCTCCGACCCCGAGGCACGCGACGGCTTCGGTCCCTACACCCCCGGGTTCAGGACGGTGCCCTACGGCGACGCGCGGGCCGTCGAGGAGGCCGTCGACGCCACCACGGCGGCGGTCCTCGTCGAACCCGTGCAGGGGGAGGCGGGCGTCATCGTCCCCCCGCAGGACTACCTGCCGCGGATCAGGGAGGTCTGCGACCGTGAACGGGTGCTGTTCATCGCCGACGAGGTCCAGTCGGGCCTGGGGCGCACCGGCGCCGTCCGCGCGTGCGAGCACAGCGGTGTGGTGCCCGACGCCTACCTGTTCGGCAAGGCGCTCGGCGGAGGCATCCTCCCGGTGTCGGCGATGGTGGCCGACGAGGACGTCCTCGGGGTCATCCGCCCCGGCCAGCACGGCAGCACGTTCGGCGGCAACCCCCTCGCGGGGGCCGTGGGGCACGCGGTCACCACGATGTTGGCCGAGGGGCCCTATCTGGAGAACGCCCGCCGCCTGGGCGAGCTGCTCGCCCGCCGCCTCAAGGAGATGGTGGGTGACGGTGTCGTCGCGGCGCGCAGCATCGGGCTCTGGGCGGGGATCGACGTCGACCCCGCGCTGGGCACTGGCAGGGAGCTGTGCCTGAGGCTGGCCGAGCACGGTGTCCTGGCCAAGGACACCCACGGATCCACCGTCCGCCTGTCACCGCCGCTGGTGATCAGCGAGGAGGACCTCGACTGGGGCCTGGACCGCTTCGCCGAGGTCCTCGACGAGCTCAGGGGGCGCTAGAGGCACCGTCGGGCGGCGGGGCGGACGCCCCGTCCGAGGGTGGGGCCGTGGTCTCCGGGTCCTGCGAGGCCGCGGTTTCCGGGCGTTCCAGAGGGCCGCCGAGCTCGGCGGCCAGCAGCTCCGCGTCCACGCGGTCGAGGGTCTCCTGGGACACGAACAGCGTCCGCTCCGGTCCCTCCTCCACCTGGAGGCGCACCCGGTCGGCGATGGAGAGCTGGCCCTGGGCCGTGGGGTGGAAGCTCGCCCGGTCGATGCGCAGCCCCTGGCCCAGCTGCTCTCCGAGGACGATGCCGTTCAGCCACGACTCCTCGGCGCTGACCTCGTACCCGTTGAGCGCGGAGAAGGTGTTGACGTACTCCACGCTGCCGACCCCACGCTCCCCGTAGACGTCGCCGTCCAGCCGGTAGACGGTGTCGCGGATGCGGTCGTTGAGCCGCTGCCCGACCCCGTTCAGCCATTGCTGGTCGCTCACGGTGAGGGTGTAGTACATCCCCTCGGGGTCCTCCGGGAACAGCCGCGGGTAGCCGAGCACGAGGACGCGGGCGTCGGGCGCGCGGTCACGGATCTGGCCGATGATCTCGACCAGGTCCTCCTCGAACCGGTCCAGCCGCTCGGTGATCTCGTCCTCCTGCCCGGTGCACACACCGCTCTCGATCAGCGGCATCCGCACCATGCAGGTGCGCAGGACGGGGATGAACCCCAGGTCGTTGCCGCCGATCCCGAGGGTGACCAGGGACGTGTGCTCGGTGACCCGGTCGATCTGCGACTCGGGGGTGCCGATCTCCTCCAGCAGCTCTCGGCCCCGGTGACCGCTGCACGCGTAGAAGCCGAGGTCCCCGGCGAAGGTGAACTCCTCCGCGATCACCCGGGAGTAGGCGTGTTCGGAACGCCAACAGCCTCCCGGCTCCCCGGTCCCGGCCTCGTAGTCCCCGGCGCCGTCCCCCGAGGAGTAGGAGTCGCCCAGCGCCACGTAGTTGCCCCACAGGGCCGCCTCCTGCGGTTCCAGGACCACCCGCCCGTCGCTCACCTCGTCCTCGGTGAGGGGAGGGAGCTCCTCGATGGGGCAGACGCCCCCGGTGGACTCGCACCACAGGCGCACGAGTGCCTCGCGGCTGGTGGGCACGACCAGGGTGAAGACCAGGGCCATGGCCGCTAACGCGGCGGTGACCAGGGCGGCGCGGGCGCGGCGCCGGCCTTTCGGCCGGTCTTGTGTGGGCCTGCGACCGGGGCGGCCGAACTCGGGGGACTCCGGGACGGGGGGGTCCTCCCGGGAGGGGGGAGCGGGGGTCGAGGCTCCGTCATCACGCATTGACACGTCCGCTCACGCCTCCCGGGTCCGGACCGTCCTTGTTGCCAGCGACAGACTACCCGCACGGATCGGTCCTGGTCGGATGAGGCAGGACCGGCCCAGCGGCGGCCAATCCCGCTGGGACGGTCCCTGCCCTCCGTGCCAGGGAGGCGGTTCCCACTCTGCCGGATCCCCAGGGGGCCCGGTAGAGCGAAGTCCACAAACTTAGGTGGAAAACCTGGTGGGACCGGACTACATCCGGGACGGAGGCGGCACCGGGGAGCGCAGTGTGAACGCTCCGGGCCCGGGACCGTGCTCGCGCAGGTGTGCGGAGCGCCGCAGTGCCTCACGGCCGGTGACCTCGTTGGCGCGGGCCCACCACAGGGTGCGCTCCACGGTCGGGGACACCCCGGTCCGCTCGCGGAAGGCCAGGAGGTCGGTGTGCGCGGCCGTCACGAAGTCCCGCAGCCCCACCGGTGACGTCCATAGGGCCACGGTGCGATGTCCGTCGTCCCGGTCCTCGGTGTGGACCTCGCCCAGGGAGTCGGGGTGGCCCTGGGCACGGTCCCGCAGCGCCCGGGTGAGGAGGGCCAGCGCGCCGCGGTGGTCCGCGTCCGCGGACACGGTGAGCGCCTCGGCCAGAACGGTCGGCCCGCGCTCTCCGGTCCGCGGTGTGGGCAGGCTGGCGGGGAAGGGCGGAGTGGTGGTGTCGAGGGTGTTCCGCCAGGGGGTCTGGGTCCGCATCGAAGGCTCCGCATAACAGTGGACTGCGACAAAGGGTCCACTTTGGCTCTGGTGGACCTCGTCTTTCAGGTGCCATTCTGGTGGGGGGCGTGCCCGTGCAGTAGATCCAATGGAGCGAAAAATGGACCCTTCTCGGACGGTGGCCTCCCTCGTCGACCATCTCGGCGCCTGGACGGTCGGGGACGGGCCGCTCTACCGGCGGCTCGCCACGGGCCTGCGCGGCCTGGTCGGCCAGGGCACGCTCACGGCGGGCGAGCGACTGCCCTCCGAACGGGCGCTCGCCACGGCCCTGCGTGTCAGCCGAACCACGGTCGTGGCCGCCTACGACGCCCTGCGCTCGGACGGCGTCCTCGATAGCAGGCGGGGCAGTGGAACCAGGGTCAGCGCCAGCGTCGGCCCGGTGCGCTCCGACGGCTGGGTGCCCGGCAGCCACGCCAACCCCATGTACCAGAACCTGCTGCGTGACACCCCGAAGGTCATCTCCGTGGCCTGCCTGCGCACACCGGCACTGGAGGCCGTGGCGGAGGCCGTGCGCGAGGTCGTGCACCACGACCTGCCCGCCCTCATGGCCGACGACACCTACCACCCGCGCGGTCTGCCGGTGCTGCGCGAGGCCGTCGCCGACCACTACACCAGCCGGGGGCTGCCGACCACACCCGACCAGATCGTGGTCACGACCGGGGCACACCAGGCGGTCGTCCTCGTCTCCCAGCTCTACCTGCGGGAGGGCTCACCCGTGGTCACGGAGGACCCCGGTTTCGCGGGCTGTCTGGACCTCATGCGCGACCGCGGCGCGTGCTTCCACCCCGTTTCCCTGGACGGTCAGGGCATCGACGCCAACGGTGTCCGCCGGGCTGTCGCCGAGCATGCCCCCCACCTGATCTACACCATGCCCTCGTACCACAACCCGACGGGCGTGCTCATGTCGGCGGCCCGCCGCCGTGAACTAGGCGAGCTGTCGGCCAGGTACGGCATACCGATCCTGGAGGACAACGCCTACACCGGCATGCGCGCCCCGGACGAGCCCCCGCCGATCGCCGCCCACGCCCCCAGGGAAGCCGAGGTGATCACGGTCGACTCGCTGTCCAAGGTGGGGTGGGCGGGCATCCGCCTGGGCTGGCTGCGGGCGCCCACGGAGATTGCGATGCGGCTGAGCCGCCGCAAGGTCCTGGCCGACCTGGGCAGTCCCCTGCTGGACCAGGCCGTGGCCGTGCGGCTGCTGCGCGGCTACGACGCGCTCGCCGCCCGGCGCTCGGAGCAGCTGACGGAGGCGCTCGACCGGACGGAGCGCCTGCTGCGCGCCTCCGTGCCCTCCTGGGAGTGGGAGCGGCCCGCGGGCGGGGGAGCCCTGTGGATCCGGATGCCCGGGGCGGACGCCCGGGAGTTCGCCCAGGTCGCCCTCTCCCACGGGGTCGAGATCATGGCGGGTCCGGTGATGACCTCCAGCGGCGGGGAGCGGTTCGCCGAGTACATCCGGCTGCCCTTCGCCTACGACGAGCAGACCCTGGAGGAGTTGGTGCGGAGGCTGAGCCGTGCCTGGCGCGAACTCGACCGCCACGGCCCCGCTGTGGCCGACCCCGCGCGTGTCGTGGTCTGAACGGCCCGCGACAGGGGCGGGGGCGGCCTCCCTGGTGGGGAGGCCGCCCCCGACACGTACACACCGCACCCGTTTCCGAGAGGGACCGGGTTGCGCCGCCGGGCGTCCTTTGAGGGCGGTGGCGGGCGACGGTCCAGGATCGGGTTGCGCCGCCGGGCGTCCTTTGAGGGCGGTGGCGGGCGACGGTCCAGGATCGGGTTGCGCCGCCGGGCGTCCTTTGAGGGCGGTGGCGGGCGACGGTCCAGGATCGGGTTGCGCCGCCGGGCGTCCTTTGAGGGCGGTGGCGGGCGACGGGTGGGCCGATGCGCAAGCCCTAGAAGCTGACTGCGCGGGCCTTGGCGAAGCGCTCCTGGACGTCGGCCCAGTTGACCACGTTCCAGAACGCCTTGACGTAGTCCGCCTTCACGTTCTTGTACTGGAGGTAGAAGGCGTGCTCCCACATGTCCAGCATCAGCAGCGGGACCGTGCTGTGGGGGATGTTGGCCTGCTGGTCGTAGAGCTGCTCGATGATGAGCCGCTGGCCCAGCGGCTCGTAGGCGAGGATGGCCCAGCCCGACCCCTGGATGCTGTTGGCCGCCGCGCCGAAGTGGGCGCGGAAGGCGTCGAAGGAGCCGAACTGGTCGTCGATGGCGGCACCCACTTCGCCCTCGGGCTTGTCCCCGCCGTCGGCGGAGAGGTTCTGCCAGAAGATGGAGTGGTTGACGTGCCCGCCCAGGTGGAAGGCCAGGTTCTTCTCCAGCATCGGGATGGTGCCGAAGTCGTTCTTCTCCCGGGCCTCCGCCATCTTCTCCAGGGCGGTGTTGGCACCGGCCACGTAGGCGGCATGGTGCTTGGAGTGGTGAAGCTCCATGATCTCACCCGAGATCCACGGCTCCAGGGCCGCGTAGTCGTAGGACAGCTCGGGCAGCGAGTATGGCGCAGACATCTCTACGCACCTTTCCAGTGACGCGATTCGTCGTGGTTACCAGCGATGGGATCGCTAGGCAGCAAGCTATCAGCCGAGCGGCCGCAGGCCCCAGGCCAGGCTCTTCACATGCCGGAGCGGGAATAAACCTTGCCGGACGGGGGCCCTGGCGCACAGGGCGGCGCCGTCGGCTGTGAGCGGGCGTGCGGGCAGTGGTCCGGCGGGGAGACGGGTGCCGGTTGTGTCCTTTTCGTCAGGGGAATTGTGAACGCTCCGGGATCCGCGTATTCCCCACTCCCACACGCCTCCGAAGGATCTTTGGAACAGCGGTTCCTTTCCGTGCGCCCGGGGGCGGGAACGGACACCGATACCAGTGCCGTGCCGAGCGGACCCCGCCGTACGCTTCGGGGAATATCGGGCATCCGATAGGAGAAGGTGAGGTGAGGGGTGCGTGAACACTCGGATCTTCGCGCCGCGGTCCGCTTTCGATTCCCCCACAGGTGGGCACGGGTGTCCTTTTGACCCGTTAGTGTCACAACCATTGTCCCTCCTCCCTCCGGTACCGAAGGAATGCCTGCCAGTCAGACCGGTTCGGGTAGAAAAGAACCCTCACCGGGCCCGTGTCGCCCCACCCCCTCGCCAGCATCAGAAATCCGTGGAGGTCGTCGCCATGCGCGCCGTACTACGCCGCCGATCGTTCCTGTTCGCCGCAGCCGCCGCGGTCGTCGCGGTCGTGGTGGCAGCCCCGACGGCCCTGGCGCTTCTCGGCCCGGCCAGTCCGGTCGAGGCGCTCCTGCTCGCGGCGACGGCCCTGGTCGGTGCCCTGGTGGCCGCACTGGGGCTTGCGGTCCTCCGCCTCCAGCGCGCCGTGGCCAGCGTGCCCGCCGCCCTCGACCGGCACACCCGCCTCGTCACCGAGGCCTTGGGCAGGGACCGCCTGGAGATCACCCGCTCCCTGAACACGGTCTCCCACCGCCTCCCCGGCCCCTCCTTCCCCCGACAGCTCCGTGAGATCGTCGCCGCCCAGGGCCGCGACGACTACGAACAGCAGGTCGCCTGGACCGAGCTGCGCGAGTGGCTGGACACCGCGCCCTTCATGCCGTCCCTGCGCGGATGGGCCGCCTCCCCCGACGTCCTGAGGACCCTGGTCCGCCACATCGACCGGCTCCGCCCCGAACTCGTCGTGGAACTCGGCAGCGGCGCCTCCAGTGTCTGGATCGGATACGCGCTGCGGCGTGCGGGCCGCGGACGGCTCGTCGCGATCGACCACGACGCCGCCTACGCCGAACTCACCCGGGAGATGGTCGCCGCGCACGGTCTGGGCGACGTCGTCGAGGTCCGTCACGCCCCCCTGACCGAGATCGAGGCCACCGAGGTCGAGATCGGCGGTGAGACGGTCCGGACCGCCGACCTCTGGTACGACTCCGCGCCCCTGGCCGACCTGGAGGGCATCGGCCTGGTCTTCGTCGACGGACCCCCCAAGCCGACCGGCCGCCTGGTCCGCTACCCCGCCGTCCCGGTGCTCCTGCCGCGCTGCCGGGAGGACGCCGTCATCGTCCTGGACGACGCCGACCGCGTCGACGAGCGTGCCGCCGGAGACCGCTGGCTCGCCGAGCACCCCGAGCTCAGGCGCACCGAGGAACCGACGGAGAAGGGCACCCACGTGTTCAGCCGCAAGGGTGCCTGACCTCCTCGCCCCGCCCATCCACCCATCGCCGAGGACACCGATGATCACCACCGTTCTCCGGAACGCCCTGCGCACACGCGGCCCCGAAGCCGCCGTGCTGTGCCACGCGGGCGCGCACGACACCGCGCGTGCTCCCCTGACCGGACTGCCGTTGCGGTCGGGCGACCGCCTCGTGGACCTGGACACCCATCCCATGGGTGAGCAGGTCCTGGAGGGCGATCCGGAGACGACGGAGGCCGGGCTGGTGGCGGTCGTGGCCGCCACCGCCACCGACCTGAACCGGGCGCTGACCGTGAGCACGCACCTTCCCAGGGCCGTGCACGTGGTCGTCGCCCTGGTGTCCACACCCGGCCACCAGGACCCGCCCATCCCGGCCTCCCCGGGGCTGGGACAGTGGCGTGACATCCAAGAGGTGCGCGTGCGCCGCATGGAGGACCGGGGGTGGCTGTGCGAACTGTTCTTCCCCAATGCGGTCGACACGCCCGAAGCGCTCGACGCGGTCATGCACGGCACCCGGGGGCGCAGGCGCGCCCCCGCACTCGGTCCGCTGGCCGCACTGCACGGGGCCGAGGGCGCACTGTGGCGGCCGGGTGACATCAAGGCCGTAGGCGTACCGGCGGAGGGCCCTGTCCCGTTGCGCAGGGTCAGCCCCAGGGCCGACCTGGCACTGAGGCTGGGCGGCGAGGAGGTACTGCCCGAGTGGTCGGACCCTGCTCCGGCCCTGGGGCGGGCCACCACCGGTACCGATGCCTGGGAGCGGATCGCCGCACCCGGCGGCCACGCGCGCGCCCGCACGGTCGACGCCGCTGTTCGGGAAGCCGGTGACGAAGTGGTGCACACGGTCGCGCCCATCGACGAGCTCACCGTCAACCCCGTGGGGTTCACCAAGCGCACCGGAGCGGCCATGGCCGATCTCACGGTCGGGGACGGGCGTGCCGTGGTGCGCCAGGGCGGCAAGGACCTGGTGGTCGTGCCGGCCGACGGCACCGTCACCGATGTCGACCTCTCACGCCTGCGCTCCTTGCGGGGCGTTCGGGTGGACTGGTCCGGGCACACCGGCCCGGCCTCCGCCGTGCGGGCGGTGGCCTCGTTGGCCGCGGGCGGGGTGCCGCTGGTGAGCGGTCCCGTTCCCGGCTGGGCCGCCGCCCTCGGTCGTCCTCTCACCGAGGCCCTGCTCTCGGCTGAGGAACGCGACCTGGCTCATCTGCTGACGCGGGAGGAGCACAGTGTCCGGTTGCGGCGGGCCGCCCTGGACACGCACGGTCTGCGCGCACGGTGGCGGGCGATGGCGGTCCAGGCCGGTCTGCCCGTGCCCGCCGAGCCGACGGTGTCGGTGATCCTGTGCACTCGGCGGCCGGAGATGGTGGGGTTCGCGCTGGCTCAGATCGCCCGCCAGCGCGGGGTGGACGTCGAGGTGGTGCTCACCTTGCACGGCTTCCCCGCCTCGTTGCCGGAAGTCGCCCCTGCCCTCGCCGGGTTCCAAGCCACGGGGCTGCCGGTCACGGTCCACGAGGCGCCCGCCGACCAGATCTTCGGTGCCGTGCTCAACGACACCGTGGCCAGGGCATCCGGTGACCTCATCGCCAAGTGGGACGACGACGACTGGTACGGCCCCGACCACCTCTCCGACCTATTGCTGGCCCGGACCTACTCCGGGGCCGAGCTCATCGGCTGCTCACAGGACTTCGTCTACCTCCAAGAGGTCGACCGGACGGTCATGCGTCGCCAGGAGTCCGAACGGTCGGGCCGCTTCATCGCCGGAGGTACGATCCTCACCGACCGCGTGGTGCTGGAGGAGACCGGGGGGTTCCGTCCGCTGCCCCGTGCCATCGACAGCCAGCTTCTGCTCGCTGTCGTTCAGGGCGGGGGCCGTATCCACCGCACGCACGGGCTCGGGTACGTGCTGCGCCGCACGGGTGGTGGGCACACCTGGTCGGAGGACATCGCCTACTTCCTGCGCAACACCGATCACCAGTGGTCCGGCTGGCACCCGAGCGCCCTTCTGGAGGGTGAACCGGTCCCCTTCGGCCAGCCCGCCAACGAACACACGGGAGACATGCGTTGACCACTCTGGACACCGGCCGGGAAGCGGCTGGCGACGGCGACCCGCGAGCAGCGGCACCCCTTCCCTGCGGACGGGTCGACTATGCCGGACAGCCTCGTGTCAGGGGTAATGATTATTCGGTGCTTGAGCCGCCTGTTCTGGGTGGGTGGACGCCGGTGCTGTCGGTGAGTGTGGTGATTCCGGCGCACGGGCACCAGGAGAAGTTGGATCTGGTGTTGGCGGCGTTGGCGGGGCAGAGCTATCCGGGGCATCTGATGGAGGTGGTGGTGGTCGATGACGGTTCTCCGGAGCCGTTGGTGCTGCCGCAGGTGTGTCCGGAGAACACGCGGCTGATCTCTTCCGGTCCGGGGGGGTGGGGTTCGGCGCACGCGGTGAACTGCGGTGTGGCGGTCTCTTCGGGGCAGGTGGTGCTGCGGTTGGACGCGGACATGGTGGTGTACCGCGAGCATGTGGAGTCGCAGATGCGCTGGCATCACCTGGTGGACTACGGGGTGGTGCTGGGGCACAAGCTGTTCGTGGACTTCGTTCCCGGTGCGATGACGCCTGAGCACGTGCAGGCCGAGGTGGCCGAGGGTCGGGCGGACACCTTGTTCGATCGGGAGAGCGCCAATCCGCACTGGGTGGAGAAGACCATCGACCGGCAGGACAAGTTGAGGTCCGCTGCCTCGCAGGCCTACAAGGTGTTCGTGGGGGCGACGGGGTCGCTGCACCGGGATCTGTTCGAGGCGGCGGGGCGGATGGATCCGGGCATGGTGCTGGGTGGGGACACCGAGTTCGGGTACCGGTTGTCGCAGCAGGGTGCGGTGTTCGTTCCGGATCTGGACACGAGCAGTTGGCACCTGGGCAGTTCACAGATGCAGTCCCGCAGGGAGGAGGGCAAGCGCTACCGTCTCCCCTACGTGGCCAACCGGGTGCCCGACTACGGGCCGCGCCGTGAGCGTCCCGGACGTGTCTGGGAGGTGCCGTTGGTCGATGTGGTCCTGGACGTGGAGGGCCGCGCTCTGGAGGAGGTCGAGGCTACGGTTTCGGCTCTGTTGGGCGGGAGCACTCCGGATCTGCGGCTGTGGTTGGTGGGTCCGTGGGGGGAGTTGGACGGGGGGCGCAGGTCTCCGCTGGACGAGGAGTGGTTGGATCTGCGGCTGGTGGGGGAGACCTTCCGGGGTGATCGGCGGGTGCGCTTGGTTGGGGAGGTTCCGGAGGAGGACCCGCGCGTTCCGTTCCGTCTCCATGTTCCCGTGGGCGCGAGACCTGCTGTCACTGCCGTCGCCGACCTGGTGAGGGAGGCCGACA
>NZ_AZXF01000027.1 GCF_000515115.1 Nocardiopsis sp. CNT312 | reverse complement strand
TGTGCCGAGCTCGGCATCGTCCAATCGATGGGGGCGATCGGGTCGAGCGCGGACAACGCCGCCGCGGAGAGCTTCAACGCCACGCTCAAACGCGAGACCCTCGCCGGNGAGGCCGTGTACGCGGACGAGGCGGTGTTGCGGCGCACGGTGTTCCGGTGGGCCCACCGCTACAACACCCGTCGTCGTCACTCGCACTGCGGGAACGTGTCTCCGAACGACTTCGAGGTCTCCAGAGCGTCTACGATGGCGATCGCGGCGTAATCAATCACCCCCGTGTCCAACATCCGGGGTTAAGCCCCCGAGGGCGAACCACCCGTAGAGTTCGTCGCCGCCCGGGAAGCTCCACCAGCCCGCCCCGCAGGGTCCGCTGGGGAGCAGCCCGAGGGCTCCGCCGCCGGCGATCAGGGCAGTGGCTATCGTGCGGATGATCTGAACAGGGGACACGGCTCTCCTCAGTGCCGGGGGTTTCGATGTGGGACGCCCTCGTACATTCTCGGGTTGTCGCCGTGTACGTGGGGCTCAGGTCCAGTGAGTCCAGCGGCTGCTGTCCTGTGTCGGGCTCGGCGCGCGCCGGGATCGCCTACCGTTGCCCGTGTGAACCTGGAAGCTGGCGAAGGTGATGTTGGATCCGGCGGCAACCGTGTCATCGGAGGCGGCAGATCGGACGGCGTGGCTGGTGCTGCGCGACTCCGGCAGGTCGCACCAGTGGGTGTGGGCTAGTGGTCTGTCACATGGTTTCGGTTGCGTAATTGACCTCCAGCAGCGAGTTCGGGAACCTGCTCCCACAACTGTGTGGAGGTAACCATGGCCCGCCCGCCCGACGTGTTCGTCCGCCCCCTGTCGATGCAAGAGGGCCGCAAAATCCAGCGGATCTCCCGCACCGCCAAGGACCCCGTCAAACTGCGCCGCGCTATCGTGGTGATGATGTCGGCCCAAGGCCAATCCGTGCCCGACATCACCGAGCTGATGCAGGTCAGCCCCGACTACGTGCGCCAGGTGGTCCACACCTTCAACGAGCGGGGGTTCGAAGCACTGGACCCAAAATGGAGTCGGGGCCCGGCCCCGACGATCAGTACTGACACACGCCGACACATCGGCCTGATCGCCCGGACCACCCCTGCCGAGTGGGGCATCGCCGGGCAGTCGACCTGGAGCCCGGCCACCCTGGCCGAGCACCTGACCGAGCGCGGGGCCGTCGCGGCGATCAGCCGCGAGCACCTACGCCGAATCCTGCGTGAGCAGGGCGTGAGCTGGCAGTGCACCACCACATGGAAGAGTTCGAACGACCCCGACTTCATCACCAAGATGCAGCGGGTGCTGAAACTGTACGACCACCCGCCCGCCGACGGGCGGGTGGTCTGCCTGGACGAGTTCGGCCCCTTGAACCTGATGCCGCGCCCGGGCAAGCGGTGGCGGCCACAGGGGCGCCCGGCCCGGCTTCGCGCGACCTACCACCGCTATGAGGGCATCAGGCAGATGATCGCTGCCCTGGATCTGGCCACGGGCCGGCTCTACTACCGGATCCGCAGGCGCAAGCGGTGGCGGGAGTTCCTCTCCTTCCTCAAGACGCTGCGTGCGCGCTGGCCCGGGCAGCGGCTGTATGTCGTCTTGGACAACTACTCCCCGCACCGCCATCCGCACGTGCGGGCCTGGGCCGCTGACAACGATGTGGAGCTGGTGTTCCTGCCGACGTACGGATCATGGCTGAACTGGATCGAGTCGGAGTTCGCTGCGCTGCGCTATTACGCGCTCAACGGCACCGATCACCGCTCTCACGCGGTGCAGAACAAGGCGATCGGTGCCTACGTGCGCTACCGCAACCGGCGGGCACGGCCCAAGACCTGTTTCGCTCAGAGTTCACCGATCCGGAGTTGGACGAGTTACCCAGCCAAAGCCGCGTGACAGGCCACTAGAAGGTTTAAGACGGGGCTGGTCTCATCTCGGTCCCACCGTGGTCCCATCAGCACGACGACTCCTCAAAGATGAGGACGCGCGCTTCGTCTGAACTGAGGTTTTGTGGAGTGTCCGGCAGGATTTCAACCTGAGGCCATCGGATTAGAAGCTCCCAAGGAGCGTCCCGGAATTTCGACGACATCCTTGATGACATGGATGGCCACAGTCGGATCATCGAGCATCCACTTCGTCAGTTGATCCTGGGCATCTTTGATATCACTGAGGATCTCCTGGTATAGCTCCACCATCGCCTGACGATCATTCACCCTTTCGGTATCTGCTGGCTGAGGAAGTTTCATGAGCTCGCCAACCTTTACTCGGATCTCAGCGAAGGAACACCGAAACTTCACCATGTAGATCCGTGCCCTGATCGGATGCCATTCACCAGGGGTCGACGAGGTTCGCTCGTCCGGCTCATAGACGTACATGAACTGCTGCAGTAGCTCTTGCAGATCAGCGAGGCTGTTGCGCTCGTTCTCCATGAATGAGATCGCAAAGGCCTCCTTGCGCCCCTGAAGTTCACGCTGACTGGCGCGCCGGTCCTTGAAAGCGTCGTTGATGATGCTTCCAGTCGTAGCTACAAGTACACCTACGAGTGGGCCAACGACAGCCCAGGTTGTTAACCATGTCTCTGGTTCCATGACACCCTCCAGATGTATGCGGATGAGAGGTAAGCATTCCTGTATGTGTTAGAAAATTGTTAGTCAGGACTCACCCATAACAAAGGTCTCGCACCTGGTTGTATTGGGTTCCTGGAAGTAGCGTCAAGCGCCGAATGACGCAAATACTCTCAGAAGCGAAGCTGCGGGATTGCTAACTGCAAACCCGATAGGATTCGAATCTGTGGCCATCGGATTAGGATTAGCGGTTTCGGGTCCGCCTTTTTATGGACTGTCGGATGCTTTCAGGGCTTTCCTTTTTCATTTTCTCGAGCGGCATAAGTTGGGCAGCAGCATCGTCGAGCTCTAGGTCTGGTCCTATATTTCTGTTGTCATACAGTAGTCGCCGTAAATATTTTCCTGTCGGGTCAAAAATCATGCATGCGGCTCGATGGGCGCCCGTTTGGTGCTTCTTGGCTTGGAGGTATGAAAGGAGGTAAGGCGTTGCAGAATTCAAGTCTTCCCTGGGCCCGTGGCACACCCAAACCAGCAAGACGGGCATACTAGTGGTGTCACCCATCAAATAAGTGATGGAGTGGCGCTTCTGGTCGCGACGCACGAGTTTCGCCAGGTCACCTGAGTTTCGGCCGAATGTACGCTGGACTCTATTGTCACCCTCCAGCATCGCAGCTGTCGTTGGCAGCCAACCCTCGGACTCCGTTTCGATGACTTGGTCGATAAGACCCATCAGTCTTTTGTCGGTTTCGAGGCGTGGTTTATCCGCTGGTGGTGCTGACGAGTCGATTTGCGAATTATACCAAGCATCAAGCGGATCAGTGTGACTGAAGACGAATTCTGGGTGCTGGTTTTCGAAGCGATCTATGTCCGAAGTTGATGGCGGTCTAGACCACGGCAGTGCTTGTGCCCTCTCGCGGGGGTCCGGTTCAACAAAGAGTCCTCGGCGGAGGAAGAGAAGGAAGAGGTCAAGTTCGTCAACAGCACGATACTTCCACGTAACTGCAGGCTCGGTGCGGCGGCGTAGGTAGAGAAGTAGTTCGCTGGGGCGCTCTAGCAATTCGCATACGATGCGAAGGTCGTGAAGCGAAACCGTCCAAGGAATGTGGTCTGGTTTGAGGATGCCAGCGCCGAGTAGTGCTGTTGTCGCGGTAGTGACGCCGGATAGATCCTCGAGGCCAATTGCAATTGTATGGATCTCTCGGACGCCGCTGGCATCGATCCACTGATCGGCATCTAGCCGTATCCGCTTGTCGATGGTTATTCGCTCTCGAAGGCGGACTGCTTGATTCGCAGCCTTGGTGATGATATCGCGCAGTTTTCCTCGTAGCCAGCGAGCGTCGCCGCCGCGCGCCTCCGCAGTCAGCGCCACGGACTTGACCTCAATGATCAACGCGATGTCATCGATCAGGATGAGGCCATCGCCTTCAACTCGCTTGGTGAACTTCTCCGGATCTGATTGAGGAATGACCGCCCTCGGGTCAGGGATGAAATAGTTGAATGCACGGAAAAATTTCGCCCCTGGAAGCGCGCGAGCTAGAAGGTCTAGGGCGGTATCCTCAACCCAGCCGCCACGGTGCTTCTCATATCTTTTCTGCCTACCAGACGCTTTAAGCCTGGTTTCGATAGCCTCGCGAACGGCAGGCAAGGCGAGCGCATCATGGACGAGCATCCGTCGCCCTTGCGTGTCGGCAACGATCGGCGTCGTACGTAAAGGATTGTCACCGCGGAAGAACCGGTCCAGGGTCTCGTCGAGGTCGACGAGACCAGTCAAGGTAAAAGCCTCAAGGACTGCCTCGACAGTGGAAGGGCCGTAACCGGTGTGTTCAGCAACAGCGGCAGAATCGATGGTAACCGCTTGATCGATATTGGTAGTGAGGTCCTCCAGTGCGTCGCGTACTTCCTGTGTGGCTGCTCGATGCGCCTCTGTTGGCAGAAGGACCTCGCTCCTTCTTGCCTCTTGCCAGGACTGGAGGAAGGGGAGACTCGCATCTCTAGCGGCCTCCATGCGAGTGAAGCGCTTTTCGAGCTCAGCGATGGACAACGACCGGACTGCGTCCATCACATTGACGGCTTCCAAGCCCGTGAATCCCAACGTAGCCTGGCAGTCGTCGTGCACGGATGAATCTCCGAACAAGCCACGAAGAGTGTCCAGCAACATATGTGGATACACCGGGTTTCGAAGGGTTATCTCGCGTTGCCTTGAATAGAAGTGGATCATGCTGTCCGCATCGGATGGCGACGATTCGAACAGCGTCATGATGCTTCCAGCGGTCAAGGCTGTCCGAGCTGCCTCCTCGATGTGCGGAGGCATGAACCCGGACTCTACCGTAACCTCGTCGGTTTCAGGCGTGGCGGAATCCCGGCACATGAGCGCGAGCGCAATCAGCTCGAGTACCGCAGCCGACACGTCCGTCCCGGTTATTGCCCGATTCATCATCATAGTGACGCGGACACTCGCGACAACTTTGGTTAAGTCAAGGCCGCAGGACAGTGGATCTATCTTCGCAATCGCCGCTTTTAAGTCTGCCCGTGCCGCAGTAGCAGCGTCCTCCGAACTAGTAGCGTCCCGTAGATATAGCATGAATCTTTCATGCATCTCACCGATTTCCGACTCAAGCGAGGAAGCAGCAGCAAGGTGGCTTGTACGCGAACGGTCTGCGCTTCCTTGGTGCTTCTTGTTGGTTCTCGCCTGCCGCTTCCTTCTCTTACGTTTGCTCACTCCGGCAGCTTACCTACCATGGGCGACATTTTCGCGATGTTTACTGTCTCGCATCGGGTTCTTGGTGGTGTGCCGGGATCGCCTCCCGGCACTTGGTCCAGGGCGGGGCCTACAGCGTGCGTGTTGGTGGGTGCGGAGTCCACTCGTCGTCGAGGATCGAGTGGACGATGGAGTCGCGCCAGGCGTCCCGGGTCCACAGGTGTCGGCGGATACGCCCTTCCTCCACCATCCCGGCCCTGAGCATGACGCGCTCGGAGGCCCGGTTCTCCGGCGCACGCGCACCCCAGATCCGCTTCAGCCCCAGGCCCTCGAAGCCGAACCGGAGCAGGAGCCGGACGAGCTCGTCGCCCAGCCCTTGCCCCCACAGGTCGGGGCGCAGGGCGAACCCGATCTGCGCGCTGTGGGGCCGCTCGTCCACGCCCAGGCGGGCGCTGCCGACCAGGCGGTCTTGGCGCGCGACAGCGAGCATGTAGACCGTGCGGTCCTCCTGTTCGGCGTCGGCGGCCGCGGCTGTGACGATGGCGGCGCACTGCTCCCTCGTCCGCGGGGTGAAGGACAGGTGCCGGACGGCTTGCGGGTCGCCGTAGACCGCGAGCAGGTCGTCGACGTCGGTGGGGCGTAGTTCGCGGAGGGTGAGCCGGTCACTGGAGAGTTCGACTGGGCGCATGCCTGGCAGGTTAGCGGCCCGAGGTCAGGGCCGAGACGGGTGTGCGGCTGTAGGCCTCGATCTCCTGGCGAAGCCGAGAGGCCGTCCTGCTCCCCGTGTAGTTCGGGCTGCGCAGGGCTCCGTGTACGCGCATGACGCTGTTCACCACTCCGGCGACCCGTTTCGAGGAAGGCAGGTCCAGGACCGGACTGAGGGCTTCGGTGGCGCCTTCGATCTCTCCCAGGGATGCTCGGGCGTAGCCGAGATCGGCTCGAGCGCCAGCCTCGTCCTGGTAGGCCCAGTCGTCCGATCCTTCAGCGGCTGCGGCCTCATAGAGCCGGACGGCTTCTTGTGCGACCTCCTGCGCCTGTTCCTCGCGTCCGGGGATCCAGATCTGCGTCTCGGCTCCGTAGTAGAGCTGTCGGCAGTGCGCGAACCGCATGAGGCCACCGAGTTCATCCAGGTCGTCCGTCCCCAGCCGTTCACGCAGAGCGGTGGCTTCCTGTAGATCGTCGAGTGCCCGCTCTCCGTTGCCCAGCGATGCCCATGTGCGAGCGCTTTGGGACATGAGCCAAATGGCGGCCGTGCCGGTGCGCTCGGTCGCCAGACCACGTGCCAGCTCGGCGTAGCGGGCAGCCTCTGCGGGCCATCCCGCCCAGTACGCCATCAGGCTCTGCTGGGTGCGTACCCGGATCCGCAACCCGTCGTGGTCGGCGTTGTCGGCGCAGATGAACGCGGTTCGAGCCTGCTTCATCGCGGCGTGCGGGTCGCCGAGGTCATGGCTCGCCTTGGCGAGCATCATGCTCAACAGGCCGCTGAGCAGGTACAGGTCCTTGGACTGGTTGGGGCGCTGTCGTCCTTCCAACAACATGAATGCCACGTCCTGGGCCTCGACCAGATCTCCCAAAAGCTCGTGGAGCGGGGAACAAGGGTAGGCGCTCGCGAGCCTGGACACCTCATCGAAGAGTTCCTGGATGGTCTCCACACCCACATTCGTTCCTTCTGCCATCGCTCCGAACCTCATTGCGCGTTTCGCGGCCATGTCGATCTGCCTTTCCGGAGGTAGTGATCTGGTCCCGTCGTTGACGGGGAAGTGCGTCTGGTGAAGGTCCTTCTGGGGAATGCCGGGTGATTCGAGCTGGGTTCCGATCCTTTTCAGGACGTTTCGTTCGTGTTCGCTGAGTTTGTCGAACCCTTCGGGGGTCAGCAGCCTTCGAGGAGAAGTACCGTACAGCGTTGCCAGAGCAACGACTTGGGCCGCCTGCGGTGCCCGCCCACCCACTTCCGGCCAGAGCTCCAGACGACTGAGGCCTGCCTGATCCAGAGGTAGGCCAGCGGCGGAATCGCGGTAGCGCTCGGTCGCTTCTGCCTGACTCCATCCGTGCATGTGGCGGTAGGCCGCCAGGGGTGAGCATCGGGAACGGATCCGGATCTCGTCGGCGATCTCGTCGTTGGTGCGACCCTGCTCACGCATCTGATCGCACAGTTTTCGAAGCTGGGCTTTCGTCCACTTCATGCAGCTCCCCTCGGGCGTCGCTACCCAGATTGCCCGAATCAGCCAGGGCCGCAACCAGGTCATCGCCACCAATGCTCCCTATCCAGACATGAGAAGGCGTGTCTCGCTGGAAAACAGCAGTTCAGGGGCGGTGCCAGTGGCATAGAAACCATGTCGGCGCACCCAGTGACTTGCCATTGCTTTCAGGGTTCGATCGAAGGTGCAGGAACGAAGGGGACGGTCCTACGACTCAAGCGATCGAGGCGCGTATGACGGCTGTAAAACGGATGAAAGTTATAGATGGAACGACTGGACAGGAGGGTGATGCGGTGGCATCGATGCTGCCGCGTCGTGTACCCGGTTACTCCTTGATGCCCCAGATGGGGAAGGCCAGTCGGCGCCACGCCGCGAGGTTCGGACACACCTCGTCGCAGGTCCGTGCGGCCCGCCGCTGGGCACGGACGGTCACCGGCCTCCCACGAGAGGACGCCGACGTCCTTGAGTTGCTGCTCTCGGAGTTGGTGACCAACGCCTTGGAACATTCGGCCTCAGGCCAGGGCGGCCACGTCACGGTCACCCTCGCCTGCCTCGACAGCAACGCGATCCGTCTTGCCGTCATGGACGCCGGGCCTCGGCGCGGTGCACCCACCACTGTTCCCCACGTAAACGAGGCCGACCCTGGGTTGGAGTACGGGCGTGGCCTCGCCTTGGTGGAGAGGCTCAGCCGACGCTGGGGGTTCCTGGGCGTCCCGGGAGCACCACTCACCGTCTGGGCCGTCATCTCCCGCAACGCACAGCGGTGAGGGGGACAGGCGATGGGCTGGACCCGTGCTGACGATGGCCACCGTCTGGGGGATCTTCGACCGCCACCTCCCGCCCCCGCGATAGGGCCCTACCGCGACTTGGAAGGCCCCCTACGGCCAGAAGCAGGTGGAACCGCGTAACCCTCCAACGCGAGCGCCGGCCGAGTGTGCACCGCCCTCCACTCACCACACAAGCGGGCGTTCCGTGTCTTTCTCCCACGGCTCCGAACATCCGCCATGCCCGCCGACACAGCACCGACAACGAAAGCGACACCGATGCCCGGCTCTCTGCTCTACCTACTCAACGTCTCCAACGCCTCTCGCCTCAGCGCCGACTCCGGATGGATCTACGCCGACATCCTCACCCGCGCCCTGACCGACACCGGATGCGACATCACCCTGGTCTGCCCCACCCCGGTCAGCGACCCCCGCGTACGCCACATGGTTCCCCCGCCCAGCGCCACCGGAAAATACCGGGTGCGCATCACCCACGACGTCGGCTACCTCGCCCAGCTCCTGCGCGCCACCCGCCCCGACACCGTCGTGGTCAACCAGATCGAGGCCGCCCCCGCTGTGCGTGCCGCCATGCTCGACGCCCACACCACCGCCCAGGTCGTCGGCTACTGCCACTACCTGCCCTTCTCCCTGGACGACCACGGACACCTGGTCAAAGACCCCGCCTTCAGCGACGGCGGCCTCGAACGGCCCATCCAACTGGCCTTCGCCAGCGGCCTGGCCGCCTGCGACCGCATCCTCGTCCACTCCCGCACCGCCCACGACTGGACCCTGGCCGTCTCCGACCACTACCGGGCAGGCGTCCACGACCGGGTCCACATCGTGCCCCCACCCCGCGACCCACGCCTGGTCCGCGCCGACGTCGACGCACCCGAACACGCCCTGGGCCTGTACAACCACCGTCTCTACGGCCACTACGGCACCGACCATTTCATTGATCTGGCCCATCGGCTCACCGGTAACGGACTCACGCTTCGGGTGATGGACCTCTTCGGCCGCCGTGACCCTGAGCGCGTCGCCCTGGACCCCAGCCCCGAACACGCCCTGGCTCGCTTCGACGCCATCCCCGGCATCACCGTTTGCACCGACGAAGGTGACCGCGAGCGCTACCGAGCCCTGCTCGCTGACACCACAGTGGGGTTCGCTCCCTTCCGATCCGGGTGCACGTGGTCGATGTCGATCATCGACCTGCACGCCATGGGTGTGCCCGTCGTCGCGCCCCGTATGGCCTGGATGGCCGAAGCCATTCACGAGGACCTGCTCTTCGACCAGGCCGACTTCGACAGCGCACTCAAGATCGTGGACCGGCTTGTGGAGGACCCTGCCTTCTGGAATGCCCACAGCCGTCGTGCCCACGAGTCCACTCGACACCTGGCCCCCGAACAGGTGGCCGCCGACTACCTGGAGGCGATCAGGTGAAGTCCCGCCCCGACGCGGTGATGCTCTCCTTCGACGAGCCCCTCGCCAACGACCTGCACGCCCGTCTGGAAAGCGTCCTGAAACGGCCGGTCAAGCGCCTACACGGCGTGGTCGGCATGCGCCGCGCCTACCGTCTGGCCGCGGAACTCGTAGACACCGACACCTTCCTACTCGCCGACGGCGACTTCGACATCCACCCCGCCTTCGCCCCCGACCCCGAACCCCTCTCCGAGGATCTGGCGATGCGGGTGTGGAAGGCCGTCAACCCCGCGACCGAAGGCACCTACGGATACGGCGGTATGAAACTCATCCGCCGCGACTGCCTCCGCAACGTGGGCGAGGCCGTTGACGTACTGGCCGCCCTGCCCGGCAGTGTCGAGTTCTCTGCCCAGGTAGCGGGCACCACCCGCTTCGACCAAAGCCCCTACCACGCCTGGAAGGCCGCGTTCCGCGAAGTCGCGATGCTCACCCGCGGTTGCGAGTACGGAGCCGACCCCGACACCACCCGCGCACAGATCCGCGCCTGGTCCGCACCGGTCGGAGGCCGCTTCACCCCCTGGGTACGGCGCGGAGCCGCCGACGGCACCGCGTTCGCTCGTACTCTGCCTGTCGACAGCCCCGCCTGGCAGCGGCTGAACGATCCCGTGTGGCTGCGCGCCCGGTTCGGCACACTCTCCCAGGAGCAGCCGTGAAGCGGCCAGTGGTGCTGGTCGAACCGGCCACCGAGCACGCGGGGCACTGGCAGGAGGCCCTCGTCCGCCTCGCCGCGGCGGCTGCGGCCGAGGATCGCCAAGCCGTCGTGGTCACCCTCAACGGCATCCCCGCCCACCTCCACCGCAGCCTCCAGGGACACAGGGTGCTTGTGCTCACCCGCCCCCACGGACCCACGGGAAGACTCTTCCTCGCTCTGGCGAAGAGGACACACAGGGCGTCTTCGATCGCTCGCCGGTTGCTGCCTCACCGCCGGTCACCGCACCAGATCACCCTTATCGCCCGCTGCCTGACCGAAGCGGCCTCCCTGTGCACCGCCCGTCACACGCTGAGTCGCGAACCCGAGAGCGTCGTGATCCTGACCGCCAGCGAGGCCCTCCACGCGATGGCTCGCCTGCTGTCACAAACGTCGCACGTGCGGGTGGTCCACGAGGTCAACACCACCGAAGACCGCCCCCTCCGGGCCGTGGGACGCCTGGCCCCCACCCGCCGCGTCGCGGCCGTGTGCCCCACAGCGGCGGTCGGGAACCAGATCCGCGCCCTCTTCCCCAACCTGGTGACCACGGTTCACCCCTTCGCCCTGGCCGAAACCGACGAGCGGATCACCGCTGACGAACGCCCACAGGCCCGCCGCGACCTCGGCCTCCCCGACAACACGCCGGTCCTCTGCGTGGTCGGTGGATGGTGGCCCCACAAGGACATGGCCACCCTGGCCAGCGCACTGGAACACCTCACCCGTCCACTGCACGTCCTCGTCGCGGGCGAGCCCACCCAGCCGGGGCTCCTGCGCCGGATCGCCGCAGCACCCCAGGTCACACTGCGGCACCTGACCGGACCACTCGCCCCCGCCGACATCCGCCGGGTCTACGCCGCCGCCGACTTCACCACCGTCCTGCGCCACCCCGGTGTGGACAAGGAGTCCGGATTGGTCGCCGACTGCGCCCGGCTCGGCGTTCCCCTCCTGGTCTCCGACCACGACCCCGACCTCACCCGCCGCGTCAGTACCTGGGCAACGGTCTTGCCCGCACGAAACCCGTCCGCGCTCGCCGCCACCATCGACCACGCGGCAACACACCCACTACCCCCGCCACCGCACACCGCAACAAAAGACCTCGCACTGCACACCCCGCACCAGGCGCTCGCCCTCTTCAAGGAACTGATGCCATGAGCCTGCCCCTGATCGCCGTCATCGGCCCTGTCGAGACACCTCTGCTCCACGCCTGGGTCGCCCACTACCGTGCCCTCGGAGTCGAGGACTTCCACCTCGCCCTCCACCTGCCCGAACACGCGCCCCCCGGCACCGAACACCGGCTACGCGAAACCCTGGCCCGTTACGGGATCACCCCCGCCCTGGCTGATCACAGTCCCTGGCACGAAAGCACCAACGCCCGCATCCGTGACCACCTCCGAGCCCGCGCCGGAAACGGATGGCACTTGATCGCCGACAGCGACGAGTTCCACACCTTCACCACCTCGCTGGCCGACACGATCACCACCGCGGAACAGGCAGCCCACACCGTCGTCCGAGGACTGCTCCTCGACCGCGTCACCCGCGACGGAGCACTCACCGACTGGAACCCGCAAGAAGGAGAACCCAGCGAAGCGGACCCCCGTGAACGCCTGGACACCGCCTACCCGCTGGGCGGCTGGCTCACCCACCGGCTCCTATTGGGCGACCCCCGCAAGATCGTTCTGGCCCGCGCCGACGTCCCCCTCGCCACCGGCAACCACCGCGCACCCGGACACCATCCCGCTCACGGCCGCGTCGCTACCGTGCACCACTTCAAATGGCGCGCGGGCATCGAAGCCGACCTACAGCGCAGGATCGCCCGATTCGCCTCCGGCATCTGGACCGAGGCCAGCCCAGCCGTCCGCCACGAAGCGGCCCGCTTCCTCAACCACCTCCGCCAGAACAACGGGCGGATCGACACCACCGATCCCGCTCTCGCCTTCCGTCCCGCCACCCTCGACCACACCCCGTCCACATGGCAGGACGAAGCCCACCCCATCCTCACCCGGTGGCGGCCGGCCCCGCCGGGAACGAGTCGGCAGCGATGACCTCCTCACCCTCACCCTCTGGCGGATCGAAACGGGCCACGAAGTCCGCCAACGCCTCCGGCGTCACCGTCAACGCGTTGGCGTCCTCACGACGGTTCCGCTCCTCCAGACGGCGCAGCAGCTCCTGCTGGGACACGGGGAAGTACAACAGCCGCCACCGGCCCCCCGAGGCCTCGACCAGCTTCTTCCACTCCTCCCGCTCGGTGCACCGCCACAGACCGTGGTCCAACACCACATCGCACCTTCGGGAGAGCAACTCGACCAGACGCTCACGAACCCAGTCCACGACCGGGGCCTGGCGCTCGAAGTACTCCCACTCCGGATAGTCCACCCCGTACCGGCCGTGCCGACGATGGACCTCCTCATCCACCGACAGCCGCACCACACCGCGTGGCTCCAGCACCGACCGCGCGTACGTCGTCTTGCCCGAACCGGTCAAACCGACCAGCAAGAACACCGTAGGAACCCGTTCCACACGCCCTCCCTCTTGGAGCCGCCGATGCATTCCGTGACCCGAACAGCCCTGAGGACGGCCCTCCGCCGTACCCCCACAGCAGTCCCCAGCCGAGCCGTGCGACGGCTGGACCAGGACCTCATCCACTACCCCGCCACCGCCGTGGCCCAGACCCGCCACGGCAGCCGGTTCCTGGTCCACACCAGCGACATCATCCAGCGCTATCTGTACATGTTCGGCACCTGGGAACCCCACTTGAGCGCCTGGATCCGCCGACGCCTCAAAACGGGGGACACCTTCGTGGACGTCGGCGCGAACATCGGCTACTACACGATGCTCGCCTCCCAGCGGGTCGGCCCGACCGGCCGCGTCGTGGCCATTGAACCCTCCCCGCGCTTTCTCCCGCATCTGCGCGCCGCGGTCCAGCTCAACCAGGCCGACAACGTGCGCACCGTGTCCTACGCGGTAGCGGCTGAACCCGGCCAGGTCGAGATGTACATGGCCGACCCGGGAAACCCCGGAGGCACCTCCATGGTCAAACCACGCCTCGTACACGCATCCTTCCACACCAGCGCCATGCCGCTCGCGGCCATCGTCACACCCGCTGAGATCCGCAGCGCACGCCTGATCAAAATCGACGTCGAAGGGGCCGAAGCCGCAGCGGTCCAGAGCTTGTCACCCCTCCTCGACCTGCTGCGCCCCGACGCCGAACTGATCATCGAGGTCACCCCCAGAACCCTTGCCAAACAAGGACTGGACGTCCAAGACGTGATCACACCCCTGCGTCAGGCGGGCTTCCACACCTACCGGATCGTCAATGACTATGACGCGACGACCTACCCTGCCGCCATCGACGCACCCGAACCGCCACGACGGTGGGAGCGGCAGGTCACCGAAATGAGCGACCTGGTGTTCTCACGGACCGACAGCACCCACGTGTAACCCCTTGTCCCATCCGTTCCCAGGGAGGTCCACGACCGGTCCGAGAGGCGTCTGGCCGGTGGGGCGGGGCGTCTGGAGCTGCTTGCCGGGGGCGGGAAAGTCGCGTCGCTGGTGTCGCATCGGCTCTTCCCGCTGGCTTCTTAGGGGAGCGAAGGGCCGGGGACCAGGGCCCGCCGTTCCTGGCGGCGGTGCCTGGTTCCCCTCGGCCGGTAGTCGAGCAGGGGAGGGCGGGGCAGGCGATGAAGTCGAGCGCGAAGGCACACCTGCGGTGGGCGGCGGTGGCCGCCGCGGCGGGGGCCGCGGGGTGGGTGCTGGTGATCTGGGTCCGCTGGGCTGGCTGGGCCCACGGGGTGCGGGCGGGGGCCGCCGATACGTTCTGGTCCGCCTCTGCCAGGGGGCTTCTGGATGGCTGAGTACGCACACACACCGGTGTCGTTGATGACGCGGTTGACCGAACGCGATCTGGCCATCGTCTGCGATGTCCATGAGCACCAGACGCTCACCACGCCCCAGATCACCCGGGTGCACTTTCCCCAGACGGGCGATCGGCGCGCCCGGCGGCGCCTGCTGGCCCTGTACCGCTACGGGGTGCTGGACCGGTTCCGCCGCTACACGTCGGCGGGCAAGCTCCCCGACCACTGGATCCTGGGCAGGAACGGTGCACAGCTCCTGGCCTACCACCGCCAGGTCCAGGTTTCCGACCTGGACTTTCGCTCTGACCAGGCGCAGCGGTTGGGGTACTCGGTGCAGTTGCGGCACGTTCTCGGGCTGGCCGAGAGCTTCGTGCTGTTCGTTGAGGCCGGCCGGGGCCCGGGTGAGTTGGTGCGCTGGTACGGCGAGCGTGAGTGCGCGCGTCGGTGGGGTGTCTACATCCGCCCGGACGGCTACCTGTGCTGGAACCAGGAGGGGAGCGACCTGCGCGCCTTTTTTGAGTACGACACCGGGACCGAGTCTCTGGAGAAGGTGCGCCGCAAGATGGCCGGGTACGCGAATCTGGCGCGCTACAGGGAGGTGACGTCGGTGGTGCTGTTCGCGGTCCATTCCGACAAGCGCGAGGAGCACCTCGCCGCGCGGCTGCGCTCGGATGTCCCCGGGCGGGTGGGGGTCTACATCACGACCCATGCCCGCCTGGCCGGGCCGGGACCGGCCCGGGCGGTGTGGCGGGCCGCGGATGCCAGCGACCGGTTCACGTTGGTGGATATCGCTCGCCGCCACCCCCTGCCCGAGCATGAGCCGGAGGAGTAAGGCCCGGTTCGCGGCGGCCGTTCGGTCGGGCCGCCCGTGCCCGCACCGCCGCTGCGGGCACGGGCGGCCTTCCGATCCGGGAGCATGGGTGCCCGCAGCGCGATGGATACGTGCGGGGGAGCGGGTGGGCGCTTCCCGGAAGTGCCCTCCGCCCGTCTTTTTCGTGTCCCCAAGACTTTTCTGAACCGTTCGGGTTGAAACTTCTCGCGAGTATGGGGAAGCATCAAAACCGCTGTTCAGCCCGGGTGAACGCGACCATTCCCATTCGACCGGCTTCATTCTCATGTCCGAAATGAGGTTATTTGCCATGCCTGTGCATGCCTTGAGGAACGCTCCCTGTGCCCTGCCCTCGCCGGGCGGGAGAGGGGGATAGCGAGTTCGCGTCGTGTCGGGCGGGGTGAGGAAGCGCAGCCCCGCACGTGATCGAGTTCGGGGCCATTGACACCCGTCCCGCCCACACACCGAAGCCGCAAAAGCGGCGAAGCACAACAGAAGAGAAGCCGCCTCGACCGATGAGCCACCACCGGCCGAGGCGTAATCCACCACCTGAAGCACCCAGGAGGAAGATCTATGAGCCATGCTACGGGTCGGCACCGCAGGCGCCGACAGGGATGGGCCAGCCGCGCGCGGTGGGCCGTGGGAGCGGTCCTCGCGGCGATCGTGGGGGTGAAGCCCGCGCCGCCCCAGCGCACGACACCTTCACCCCAGCGGTTGCCGCAGCCGCGCCCGGTGGCCTCTCACCCCCCGGGCCCGCCTTCGTGCGGTGAGCCGGGGTGGGTCAGGCGCTATGACGAGGCGCGCCGCGTCCACGCGGATCGGTCGTGGGCGCTCTTCACCGAGGGCGGGGGCGGGGCCCGTTCTGGCGCGGTGGTGGAGCTGCCGGAGTTCGGCTGGTGTGTGGATGACGACGGGGTGGCGGCGGTGCGCCCTTACTTGGTGGCGCATGAAAAGCGCCAACGCGCCAACCTGCGAAGGTCTTCTCCTTCCGCTGATGTGCAGCGGACTTCTGCGCCTTATTCCTGTGACCAAAGTACTGGTTCGGTAATCCCTGGCGAATGGGACGAATTGGCTGGACTGATTCGTCAGTGGCACGCGCAGCGGACCCCTGTGGCGTGAGAAACCGGCGGTGCTCCGGGCCTGTCTCCCTGTCGGGGGCGGGCCCTTTTCTTTGCCTCGTCTTCGTGTTTTTGCAGGTGGGGCGTGCGACATCGGATCGCGGTGGTTCTCTTCACACTTTTGGTCACGAGGAGTATCCGGGAACGGGTTGTGCCGTGACTCTGTGTGTGGTTAGTGTCACTTATCGAAAGCGCGGTGCTGGTGCCGTGCTCGGTGCGGAAACGGCGGTGGGGCATGCGCGTGCCTGTGGCGGGTGGGGTTGCGGTGGCCGTTGCGGTGGTTCTGGCCGGGTGTGCGGCGCAGGAGAGAGACCGGAGCGGCGAGCCGACACCCGCGCCACCGACTCGCACGGCGCAGGCCAGCCCACCGGCGGAGGAGCTGGCGCTGGAGGCCTACCGCGGGATGATGGGGGCCCTGGTCGACGGTTCCCTGGAAGGCGCTGAGGACCACCCGGACCTGGACGGGTACGCCTCAGGCCAGGCACTCGAACTCACCACGGCGATGCTGGACGGTGCCACGGCTACAGGGGAGCCAGTGCTGCGTCCCCAAGTGGTGGAGGCAGACCTTGACGGCGATCCCCCGCAGGTCGTGGTCGAGGACTGCATGGACAACAGCGAGTGGGTGCTGGAGGGTCATCCCCCTCGTGAGGCCTCGGCACGCAACACCCGCTTGTTCGTGGCCACGGTCACCGAACAGGCCGGGCAGTGGAAGGTCGAGGAACTGTGGCTGGGGGAGTTCGACCAGTGCTGAGCCTGCGTGAACGAGGCGCCGTCGTAGGTATCGGAATGTGCTGTGTCCTGGCCAGCGCTGCGCCAGCCCTGGCCGATGACGGGCGCTTCTCCCACAACGTCGAGTGCTCTGCGACGGGATGCACAGCCGGAGCCCACAGCCCGCCCCGAGAACCGCCTCCGCCTCGCATACGTCCCAGCGAGAGCGCCAGCACGGGCAGCGGCCCCGAGTGCGTGGTGTGGGACGAGGAGTTCGCGCGGTCGGGCCTGGAGGGCCCGCAGGAGGTACCCAGGGGCGCGGCCCGGTGCAGCGCGGTCCTGGAGACCGCGGCGGAAGCGGGGTTCGATCCGGCCGCGCTGGCGGAGCGGATGCGGGCGGCGATGCGCCCGCCTGGGCCCGACATCGGCACCGCGCCGCCCCTGGGCCGTCCCAGGTTCGTGAACATGCCCTCCTGGATGTGGGTGGACGAGGGGGACTGGGCGCCGGTGTCGGCGACCGCCTCGGTCAGCGCGGGTCGGTGACCGTGGTCGCCGCGCCCCGGCGGGTGGTGTGGGACACCGGTGACGGCCACGAGGTGGTGTGCGCCGGGCCCGGCACGGTGTTCTCTGCGCGCACCTACCGGGAGGAGGGCTCCCCGGACTGCGGCCACACCTACACCTCCCTGCCTCCGGGCGGGGCGGGGGACACGGTGGCGGTGAGAGCGGTGTGGGAGTGGGCCGTGTCCTGGTCGGCCACCGACGGCACCGGTGGAGGGCTGGAGGATCTGACCACCGAGTCCACGGTCGCGCTG
The DNA here is from genome assembly GCF_000515115.1 of Nocardiopsis sp. CNT312. Lineage (GTDB taxonomy): Bacteria > Actinomycetota > Actinomycetes > Streptosporangiales > Streptosporangiaceae > Nocardiopsis. Next base: position 61,205 of record NZ_AZXF01000027.1, on the reverse strand, counting down.
CCGGTCAGCGAGATCCACTCCGTGGTCACCGACATCCGCTGAGCGGTCGAAGCCCCCCGAGGGCGGCCCCGGGCCGGGCCCGCCGGGCCGCCCCCGAGTACCCGCACTCCGCGAGCGCGCTCCAACCCCCGCCGGGGTGATCCCTCACGGGGGCTGCGTGGCCCCGTGTCTTGGAACAGATCGCACGACAACGAAGAAGGGGGAGAGGTATGCCGCGCAGCGTGTGGTCCGTGGCGTGCGAGGTCGCGGTCTCGGTGCTTTTGCTGGTCGGGCCGCCGTGGCTGGCCAGCGGCCTGGAGTGGCCGCTGGGGGAGGAGGCCACCTGGGCGTGGTTCCTCCAGTACCTGCGTGCGGGCAGCGTCCCTGATGAGGTGGTGCTGGCGTTCTTCGTCGTGTTCCTGTGGGCGGTGTGGGCGGCCCACCTGGTGGTCGTGGCCGCGGACGTCCTCGCGCTGGCGCGCGGGCTGGTGCCCCGGGTGGGGCTGGTGCCCCGGGTGGGGCTGGTCCGCCTGGTGTGGGTGCTGGTGGCCGGGGGCACGGCCGCGACCTCGACCCAGACCACGGCCCTGGCCGCGCACACGACCGAGGCGACAGCCCAAGCGCCGACCGTGGTCGACACGCCTCCTGCGGAGGAAACCCCGACAGCCCAGGATCAGCAGGCGCAGGGCAGGACCGACCGTGTCCTGCCGCTGGCGGGGTTCGCTTTCGACTCGGCCGAGCTCACCCCCGAGATGGCCCGGTCCCTGGAGCCCACGATCGCTCTCATCGCTGAGTTCGCCCGCCCCGGCGAGCCGGTCGTGGTGAGCGGGCACACCGACCCGGTCGGCGACCCCTTCTACAACCAGGGCCTGTCTGAGCGCCGTGCCCGGGCGGTGGCCGACCATGTGGCCGAGCGGTTGGAGGCCGGGGTGGAGATCCAGGTGGTTGGTCTGGGTTCGGCCCAGCCCCCTGCGCAGCCGCATGCCTTCTATGGCCAGCACCGGCGGGTGGAGATCTCCTACACCCTCCAGCGCCCCACCGCCCCGGCCCCGGCTCCCGAGCGGTCGGCGGCCTCCCAACCTGAAGCGTCCTCCGGGGAGACCGCCACGGAACGGGTCTCAGAAAGGGCGGGCTCGGGCACGGCCACCGGTGTGGGAGAGAACGTTGTGCTTGCTGCCGCCGGGGCCGCCGCCGTGTCCGGGGCGGTGGGAGCGGCGGCCGGGTATACGGCCGGACGGCGACGGGCCCCGACCGAACACAGCAGGCCCGGACCGGCCGCCGATGCGGCCTTCGGGGCAGGTGCATTGTCGGGCGGGTCTGTCGTCGATGACGCCGCTCAGGACCAGGAGGTCCTGCTGCGCCAGGATGGCGAAGGGCTCTCCCGTGGTGTCCTGGACGGGGACGGGTACCTGCTGGTCTCCGACACCGGCCGGGTGGATGCCTCCGGGGGTGTGGCGTTCGCCGGAACCCACGCGGCGAGCGTCCTCGCGGCCGTCGTCGCCGGGCACGCCCCGGCCCCGGTGGTCGCCACCCGCACGGCCGCGACCGCCCTGGTCGCGGAAGGTATCCCGCTGGGGGGTGTGCAGGTGGCCTCCGGCCTGGCGCAGGTGCGGGTCGCGGTGGAGGCCGAGCTGCTGTCCCTGGCCCGGCAGCGGGACGAGCACGGTGACGGGGGCGGCGCGGTTTCCCCTGCCGCTGTGCCTGTGCTGGCCGTGGTGGAAGCGGGCGACCTCGACGCCGATCAGGGCCTGTCGGCGGCGCTCACCGGTACTCCCGGGGCGGTGGTGTGCGTGCTCGGTCAGAGCGAGGGCGCTGCGGTCACGGTGGACTGCTCAGACACCCGCCGTGTTCGGGTCCGCGCCCACGGCGGGAGAGAAGCGATCGGCGGTGCTCTGCGGTTGTGGAGCCCGCCGCAGGAACGGAAAGAACACGAAGACACCCCTGACCCGCAGGAGCCGCCAGCGGTCCCCGAGCACACCCCTGAAACCGAGGAGGAGACCGCGTTCGGCCAGGAGAACGAGGAAGAACAGCCTGCGACGTCTGATGACGCAGGAGAGGAACACCCTGAAGCCGACGACAGCCACGAGCCCTGCCCCGGCACCGAAGCCGCGAAGGGAACGGGTGGGGACGAGCCCTACCAGGCCAAGGAGGAGCGGGCCGAAACTGCGCCCGGCACCCACACACCGGCCAGGGCACAGGTACGGCTGCTCGCTCCCCAGGTGGTGTGCGAGGTCGAGGGCCACGATGTTCTTCAGGGGACGCGTACCAGCACCTACACCCTGCTCGCCGTCTTGGCCCTCGGTCCCCGAGAGGGTGTCTGGCACCAGGAGCTGACGGAAGTCCTCGCCCCACAGATGCCCGAGGTGCAGGCACGCCGGTTCAGGTCCAACGCGGTCTCGACTTTGCGCAAGGCCGTGCGCGTCGCACTGGGTCTGGGCCCTGAGGTCCCGGTGGTGGAGAATGAGAAGAACCGCTACCGGCTCCAGTGGGAATACTTCGACATCGACGTCCACCAGTTCTGTGGACTGCACGACGAAGTGAGGAAGGCCAGCGGGTCGAACACGGAAACCCTGTTGAGGAAGATGGTAAGCCTCTATCGCCAGGATCTCCTGACAGATGTTCAGGGTGAATGGTTCGCCGAACTCCGGTGGAAACTCCAAAGCATGGCTGCTGATGCGTACGTTCGGTTGCTGGACTACGTCGAAGACCAAGAAGAACGAATACACCTCATCGACTGCGCACTTCGCGTGGACCGCCTGAACGAAGTCCTCCACCAAGAGAAAATGAAGCATTACGCCTCCCTGGGAAGGAAAGACGCGGTCCACCGGTGCTTCGACGCCCTGAAGGACGAACTCCGACGCTGTGGCGATCAACCCGGACCGGAGTCCCGCGCTCTCTTTCAAGACCTCGTTCGGTAGCACTCCCGGTTCAGGCCGGTGGGGTTCAGCAGGGTGGTCGGTGCCGCCCCGGCGCGCGGTGGAGGCCCGGCAGACATGTGGGCCACAGCAGGGCCTGTGACTGGGCCTGTGAGTGGGCCGATCAGTGGGCCTGTGACTCCGCCTGTGGGAGGGCCACTGAAACAGGGCGCGCCAGGCGTTATCAGTGCAGGTCAGGCGGTGCTCAAACGGGTCGGCGGCAAGCCAGACTTATACCCAGTGGGTAGTCCTCTTCACGTAGGGGGCGGGCGGCCCCCTCCTTCTCCGGGGCGGGCCCAGCCCGCCCCGCCCCCTGCACTCCCTCTTCCTCCCACCCACCCTCCCCTCCCACCACCAGCACCCGAAAAACACCACCCAAAGCACACAACACAAGTTGTGTGCCTTTTCTTTGATCACCCAAATCGGCGCCCTCCATGAAAATGAAGATCACCCGGAACGGCTCCGCTGATGCGCCCGGCCGGCCACGCGCGCGCGTGGATCCTCTCCATGCGCGAAACGCGCCGAAAAAATCGCCGAAACGAGTTGACAACCCCGCCCCGCCCAAGTTGCTATTGGGTCGTTCCCGGAACACGGCAACGGTTCCGGGGTGGGGCGGAACACAGTTTCGCGGCGCGAGTTGACAAACCCACGCCACCCAAGGTCACATCGGGTCCCGACCGTGAACGGACACCGTTTGCGGGACGCGCGGAAAAAGGTTCACCGGACGAGTTGACAAACCCCGTTCGACCAAGTGAACCTCGGACCGAGAACGAGAAACACCCGAGAATGGAAGGGGGTTTATCAATGCGCACCATGCGCGCAATCGCCGTCATTTTCCGGCACGTAAACGAACGGCCCCGGCCGCTCACCGGAACCGAGCTGGCCCAACGCGACCGGGCCCGGCGCCTGCGCCGGGCGGCCACCGACTACGAGGAGGCCCTCGTCCGGGAACTGGCGGCCCGGGGGCGGGCGGCACGCCTGTACCGCACCCAGGGCCCCAGCGACCAGGCGCGCCGGGCGGCCCAGGACCACACCCGCGCCGAGCGCCACCGCGAGCAGGCGGAGAACGACCTGTTCCGGCTGCGAGCCCACCGCACCATGCCGACCACCTGAGAAGGGAGAACACCAATGAGGCGACGCGAGCCCCACGAGTTCGGCGAGGACCTGATGTGCCCCGACTGCGGGGAGGAGGCCCGCCACATTCCGCCCCTGAACCAGCCCCCGGGCTGGGCCAGGCCCTGCCACAGCCACCGGGACGGCTCGTCGCTGTGCCCCGGCTGGCACGAGGAGCCGGGGACGGGCCGGAGCGAGTTCGGGCCCCTACGGCCGGTCGTTTTCGTGCCCCTGGCGAAGGTCACCACGGCCTGACGCGACCGGCCCGGAGGGGGCAACCTCCAGGCCGGCCGCACCGCAACACCCGCGCCCACCGGACAGGTGTGGAGCCCAGGACCGCTGGGCGCGGGCCCAACACAGCACCCATGAGAGGGAGTGTGCCGTGCACACGAGTATGTACCACCACGGAGCGATCCAGGTCACGAACGGCCACATCGCCCAGCTGCGCATCGACGGCCCCGACCAGGCCCTGACCTGGCACGAGAACACCCGCGAGGTCGAGGTGGTCACCGTCAGCGAGGCCGCCAACCCGCGCCGGATGATCATCGCCACCAGCGCCGGGCTGGACGAGGTAGCCGAGGTCTACGACGGCGAGCCCACCGACGACGACCTCGCCCGGGACCTGGCCGACATCGCGGGGGACTGGCTGCACACCTGGCCCGAGGTCCGCGCCATGAACCTCCAGGTCCACGACCTGCGCAGCTTCCTCGCCGACGCCGGGGTGTACCTGCACGGGGCGCCCGTGTGCGGCCCGCCCGGGGAGGGGCTGCCCTGGATGAGGGACCACTACCGCCTGGGCGGGGCCGCCCGGTTCGTCCAGATCACGGTCACTTTCGGGTTTATCGAGCCCACCCGTATCCGTATCGCGGGGCGGGGTGATGGGACCCAGCCCAGGGGCGAGCTGTCCCTGGAGGCCGGCGGGGTGTTCTCCCACACCTCGACCAGCCGCCTGATCGCCAGCACGGTCGCCGACGCCCTGCGCACCCACGGCTGACCCCCGAGCCCGGGGGCCGCCCCGCGACAAGGGGGCGGGGCGGCCCCACCACCGCGAACACCCGTGTACGACGCGCGCCGAGCGCTGGGCCCGGCGCGCCCGAAGGAGAACACCATGCGTGAGCACATGACCACCTCCTGGGCGGGCGACTGGTTCGCCGACGCGGAGATCACCCCGAAGACGGTGCGCGCCCTGCACCGGATCGGTCCCGGCGGCGTCATCGTCGCCGACGCCCTGACCCGCCGGTTCCGCGTCATGCACTCGCGGCGCCTTGATGCGGCCGACGCCGCCCGCTACATCGTCTACGGCCACGGCGACCTGCGCCAGGACCTCGCCGATTTCCCCTGCGGCTACGGGGACCGGGACTGGGAGTACCTGGTGGCTGCCATCGATGAGACCTCCCGCGACTGCCTCGACGACTGGATCGACGAGGCCGCCCGGATCCGGCCCACCGGGCAGCGGCTGCGCCGGGAACTGCGGGCACGCGGGTTCGACCCCGACGCCCGTACCGCCTTCCCCCTGGTCAACGGGAGGGAGACCTACATCGACCACTACACCGACCGCACCAGCCCTCACATCACCGTGACCGTCAAGGCCCCCTGCGACCACGACCCCGATACCCGGGTCCTGGTGCGGGTGTTCGACCGGGGCGGCCACGCCAGCGCGGCGCCCTACCGGATCGCCAACCCGCTCACGGCCGGGCCCGCCGCCCTTCGGGTGCGCGAGCGGGTCGATGCCTACCTGCGCCGGAGCACCCGGACCTGACCCCGGCGCCTTCCCCTCGGGGGCTGCCCCGCGACCAAGCGGGGCGGGGCGGCCCCCGCCACCGCGAACACCTGTATCACCGCGCGCCGAGCGTGTGCCTCGGCGCGCCCCAACGAAGGGACACCTTGTGACCGGCTACCGCACCTTGCGTGAGCGTTTCGCTGACCAGGAGGTCACCCCCGGCATGCTCCGCCGCCTGCACCGGGCGGGCCCGGCAACCCTGATCACCGCAGGGCTGAACCAGAACACCATCAACCTCACCCGCGCCCGTTCCCTGGCGCCGGACAACCGCGCCACCGTCACCCTCTACGGGCACGGCGACCTCACCCACGACCTGGACTTCTACGACCACGACTGGGGGCAGATCGCCGACGCCCTGACCGAGCAGACCTGGGACTGCATCGACTCCTGGGCCCACCGCGCCATGCGCACCGGCGCCCTCATCCGCGCCCTGCGCGGCGACATGGGCGTCTACGGCATGGACCTGCACCGGCGCCCGGCCTATGCGCGCACCGAGGCCAGCCTGACCACGGTCACCGACACCTACACCTTCCGAGAGGACCCGCGGATCACCTTCACCACCTGCGCGGTGCAGTACGTCTCCACGCGGGGCCGGGCCCTGCTGACCATGTACGACCGCGGCCAGTCGGTCGGGGCCTGGTCCATGCCGTTGACCCCCACCGCTCTGCACGACCCGGTCCGCCAGGCGCCGCTGCGCGCCCGCGCCCACCTGGACCTGCGCCCCTGACCGTACCCGCACCACCTCGGGGCTGCCCCGCGACAGGGGGCGGGGCGGCCCCGCCACCGAACACCCGTATCACCGCGCGCCGAGCGTGTGCCTCGGCGCGCCCCGACGAAGGGAACTGCTCACCATGACCACGACGACGACCGCTGCGCCCGTGCGCCGCAGTGCCGCCCGTACCCGCGACCTCGTGCTGGCTGTTCTGGCCGAGGCGCCTGGGCCCGCGACCGTGACCGAGTTGGCCGAGGCGGCGGGGGTGGCCAGGTCCACCCTGGGCAAGCACATGCCCGCCCTGGAGAAGGACGGGCTGGCGGTGCGCACCCCGGGCGGACGCGAGGGACGGCGCCGCCTCCCCGACCGGTGGGAAGCCGCCCCCGCCCCCGAGACCGTCTCCGTTGACCGAGACGGGCCGGAGACGGACCGGGGCACCGCCTTCTCCGAGGTCGAGGCAGCCACCTCGACCGGGGACGGGCCCGAGGTGGACCAGACCGCCGACCCTGCCGACACCGACACCGACACCGACACCGTGCCCGAGGGCGGGGACGCGGCGCAGGCGGAGCCTGTTCCCGACCGAGGCGAGAGCACCCCTGCCGCTGAGGTGCCCGAAGCGGGAACCGCTACCGCACCGGCGGCAGCCCCGGCCCCGGTCCAGGCGAGGCCCGGTGCGGTGTCCCTGACCGGGGCCGCGGGACCCGAGGCGGGGGTGAACCCGGTGACGGGCAGCACCCGCCTGGCCCCCGGCCAGCTCAAGCTGATGGTGCGCGCCATCTTGGACTCCGAGCCGGCCGAGGAGTTCACCGCCACCGCTATCAGCCATCTCCTGCAGGGCCGCTCCATCGGCGCGATCCAGAACAACCTTGCCCGCCTGGCCAAGGAAGGCTACGCCGTGCTCGCCTGCGAGCGGCCCCGCCGCTACCGCTCCATCCACGCCTGAGGCCCGCCCCGAAGGGGGTGCGCGACCCCGCGCGAGGCGCGCACCCCGCCTTCCACATACCCGAGGGAGTATCCACGTGTTGAACGGCATCTGGCCCTGGAACACCACCGCGTGTGTGGGCTGGGACTACACCCTGGCCCTGACCGGTCTGTGCGTCACCCTGGCCCTGGTCGGGACGGTCAACCGGGCCCGCCGCCTGCTGCAGGACTACTACGTCGACGACGGCTGGCCCGGCATGGTGCACCGCTCCGAGCGCGGTCCGGGCACGGTGTGCGGGTGCGGCCACCACCTGGCGGTGCACGACAAGCGCACCGGCCGCTGCTGTCACGGCATCGGCCTGGACCGTCTGGCCCTGCTCCTGGCGTTGCCCTTCCCGCCGCTGGTGCGGGACATGCTCCAGGAGGCGGGCTGTTCCTGTCGCCGCGAGGTGCACCGGCCGTGAGAGGTGCCCGCGTGCGCGGGTGAGGGCCGCCGCCCCGCACCAGACCCCGGCCCTGGGGTCTGGTGCGGGACGACGTCCTTCACCTTCTTTTGCTTCTTCCGGGGCTGTTTCTCCGGGGTCGGTGTCGCATCCGCGGGTGGGGAGGGCTTCTTAGGGGGGTGTCAGGGCGAGAAGGAAAGACTGGAGGGCACCTGATGACACACCAGGGTTATGACACCCCCAAGGGCAGGCCGCCGCTGGCGGTGTGGCCGTGCGCACCCCACCTCCCCCACCCCGGCACCCGTCCGGGGGTGGGGGAGGTGGCGGTCCCCGACCGTTTGGCGTCCCGGCTGGTGGCCGAGTACACCCGCCCGGGGGAGGCGGTCGCGGACCTGACCGGGACCGGGGGCCGCCTCGCGGAGCTGGCCCGCGAGCAGGACCGCACCGGCCAGGCGGCCTCGCGCGCCGCATACGACCAGGGCGAGAAGGTGACGGTGTTCGGCGCCGGGTGGGCGCACCTGACGGTGACGGTGCTGCCCGCGCTGGAGCAGGAGTGGCGGGGCCGGGAACGGCGCACCCGGGCGCGGGTGGCCTTCGCCGCGCTGCTCACCCGCCCGGGCGGGATCGTCGCGGCCATCACCCCGGTCGCGCACCGTGCGCGGGGCGCCGTGGTGGACCCGGCACCGGGGGTGGTGCGGGCGGCGGAGTGTGCGGGGCTGGTGTATGTGCAGCACGTGATCGCGTTGACCGTGCCGGTGTGCGAGGAGGGGCTGGGCGGCCCGGCCCCCGTCCGGGACGAGGACCCCGACCCCGACCTCGACCTCGACCCGGATGTGGGGGAGGCTTTGCCGGTCTCGGCCGCGCGGGCGGCGGCCACCATCACCTCGCCCGCGCACCTGAACGTGTCGGTGTTCCGCCTTCCGGGGCGGGGATACCGCTCCCGCCCGGAGCGCGGCGCGGTGGAGGTGGTCGCATGACCCGCGACTGCGACGAGAACGATTGCCCCCGTCCCGACAACGGCTCCGACCGCCCCTGCTGCGGTGGCGACGGCCCTTGCGATGGTCACCCCGAACAGCAGCAGTCTCCGTCGGGTGCTGGGTGGTCGGTGTGGGTCACGGGCCAGCAGCAGGCCGCCCGCCAGCGCGGGGAGCGCTACTCGCGCCTGTCGGTGGAACACCCCGCCAAGATGCTGCCCGCGATCGCCCGCCACGCCATCGGTGTCTACACCCGGCCCGGGGACCTGGTGCTGGATCCGATGTGCGGGATCGGCACCACCCTCATCGAGGCGCTGCACTTGGGGCGGGACGCGGTGGGGATCGAGTTGGAGCCCAAGTGGGCCTCCACCGCCCGGTTCAACCTGCAAGCGGCCGCCTGCTCCGGGGCGCCCGGCCGCGGCGCGGTGCATACCGGTGACGGCGCCGAGGTGGCTACGGAGTTGGCCGCTTCGCTGGCGGGGCGGGTGCGTCTGGTGCTGACCTCGCCGCCTTATGGGTCGATGACCCACGGGCAGGTGCGCTCGCGGCGTGACGGCGCGGAGGCGGTGGAGAAGTACGCCCACACCTACACCCGCAGCCGCCGGAACCGGCCCGAAGGTGAGGTGGTGAACCTGGCCTACCAGCGGCCCCAGGAGCTGCTGGCCTCCTTCGCGCGGATCCTGGCGGCGTGCCGGCCTTTGTTGGCGCCGGGCGGGGTGGTCGTGGTGACGGCCCGCCCGTTCCGTAGCCAGGGGCGTCTGGTGGATTTCCCGGGGCAGGTGGCGGAGGCGGGCCGGCGGGCGGGTCTGGTGCAGGTGGACCGGTGCGCGGCTCTGCTGTGTGCGCTGCGTGAGGGGGAGCGGGGTCAGGTGGTGGCGCGGTCCTCGTTCTTCCAGATGGTGGAGACCCGCCGCCTGCGCAAAGCGGGGATCCCGGTGCATGTGGTCCAGCACGAGGACGCGCTGGTGTTCACCGACCCGGATGCGATCGGACACGAGAGGGGAGCAGCGGCATGAGTTGGACCTTCGACAACCCCAGCGGTGAGGACCACGAGGACATGGACCACAACGACACGACCCGCCAGGACCCCGGAGACAGGCTCGCCCTGCCTGCCGACATCGCGGACTTCAGCGATGCGGCGTCCGGGCAGCGGCGCCGACAAGTGATCGCGGACCTGCGGGAGCTGGCCGACTTTCTGGGCGCGCACCCGCACCTTCCGGTGAGCCCGCACACGAGTGTGGACGTGTCCTACTTCCCGCGCGGTGGGGGCGACGCTGCGGCGTTCGCGGAGGTCTCACGGGCCGGGGCGCTGCTGGGGTCGATGCCGGTGTGGGAGGGCGAGCACCTGGTGGTGGGCCACCAGCGGGGGGTGGCCCGCTACCGGGTGGTGGCCATCCCTGAGCGGGTGCGGGCCCGCTACCGGGCGTGGCTGGCCTGCACCGGCCACATCCGCCCCGACTGACCCAGGGCTGGCGGCCGGGGCCGGTGCGGGCCGTTCAGCGCCCCGCACCGGCCCCCGACCCCGCCCAGCCTGGTGTTGTGGGCGCTGTGCGGGGGCTGGGGCCCACACGGGCCGTTTGGTGGACTTGACCAGTGAAAACGGCATACCGGGCTGAATAGGGCCGGGTGGAACAGGGGGAGCGTGGATCCGCTGGGGGATGGAGCGAATCCGCTTGCACTTCTCGTCGAGGTCGAGCGTGGATGCGTGGTGCCCCGCACGGTGCGGGGCCGCGCACCGCATCCGCGCAGCCCAACCACAGTGAGGAGGTGGCGATGGTGAAGGAGAAGGCTCCCGTCACGTTGGGTGAGGTGGCTTCGCTGCCGCTGGTGCTGGACCCGGTCACAGCCGGGCGGATGCTCGGCTTCGGTCGCACCACCGCCTACCGGCTCCTGAGGGAGGGCGCCTTTCCGGTGCCCGCCCGCAGGGCGGGCCGGGTGTGGGTGGTGCCCACCGCCGGGGTACTCGCCCACCTGGGTATCGAGCCCGCCGCCCTCCCACACGGTGGCTGCGGGCGGTGCGGTGCGCGCACAGACCAGAAGGAAACGGAGTCGTAGATGGCTTCCCATGACGGATCGGTGTTCAAACGCTGCGGATGCCGCCACCCCGACACCGGCAAACCCCTGGGGGCGCGCTGTGCGAGGCTGCGCCGCGAGGACGGCGCCTGGAACCCCCGCCACGGCGAATGGGCGTTCCAGATCGAACTCCCCCGCACCACCGGCGGCAAGCGCCGCCAGGCCCGCCGGGGCGGCCTGGCCGCCCAGGACCGTGCCCAGGACCAACTCGACCACGTCAAGACACTGCTCGGCCTGGCCGAGGACGAGGCGGAGGTGAAGGCGCAGATCGCCGACCTCATCCAGCAGGCACTCAAGGCCCGCCGCCCGCTGCCGGAGACCGTCGAGGTCAAACGCCGGATCGGCACCGGGATCCGCACCCGCGAACGCATCCCGACCCTCGCCGAGTGGCTCACCGAGTGGCTGCAGGGCAAACCCGACCTGGCGGTCAAGACCCGTGCCTCCTACGCCGGGCACCTGCGCAACCACCTCATCCCGCACCTGGGCCGCGTCCGCCTGGACCGGCTCACCCCCTGGCAGGTCGAGGCGATGTTCACCGCCATCGAGGAGACCAACCAGCGCATCCTGGAATGCCGCGACTCCCACGATGCGAAGGTCAGGGCGTCGGTGCGGGGGCGGCGGGTCATCTCGCTGTCGACCAAGCACCGCATCCGCGCCACGCTGCGCAGCGCCCTGTCCGAGGCGGTGCGCCGCCCCGACCTGCCGGTGGCCGTGAACGCCGCCTCCCACGCCCGCCTGCCGTCGTGTCCGCGCACCCGGCCGCTGGTGTGGACGGCTGAGCGGGTGCGCCAGTGGCAGGTCGACGGGGTGGTGCCGGGGGAGGTGATGGTGTGGACCCCGGCCCAGACCATCACCTTCCTCACCCACGCCCGTAGGTACCGGTGGCTGTTCCCGCTGCTGCACCTGATCGCGGTCAAGGGGCTGCGCCGGGGTGAGGCGGTCGGGTTGCCGTGGGCCAACACCCGCCTGGTCGACGGGCAGATCGATATCCGCACCCAGGTCGTCACCCTGGGGTGGAAGACGGTGACGACCATCCCCAAGAGCGCGGCCGGGCAGCGCACCATCACCCTCGACAAGGACACGGTCGCGGTGCTGCGCTCCTGGAAGCGTGAGCAGAACCGGGCCCGCCTCCAAGCCGGGCCACACTGGCCGGACACGGGCCTGGTCTTCACCCGCTCCGACGGCACCGCCTGGCATCCGGGGGAGGTGACGCGCTGGTTCAACCGGATCGCCCGCGCGGCGGGGCTGCCCCCGATCCACCTGCACGGACTGCGCCACGGCGCGGCCTCGCTCGCCTTGGCGGCGGGAGCGGACGTGAAGGTGGTCTCCACCGAACTCGGGCACGCCACGACGCACTTCACGCAGGACACCTACCAGACGGTGTTCCCCGAGGTCGCCAAGGCGGCGGCGGAGGCCACCGCGGCACTGCTCAGGCCCGCCCGGGGGTGAGGCTGGGCTGTTCGGCGGGCTGTGTGGGTGTGTGCCTGTGCGGCCCGCCGTGCCGGTCGTGGACGGCGGGACGCCCTGCGGGGCCACGTCCCCCGGCGGTGCGGCGGGCGTCCCCGGCGCGGGGCTGCTGGGGTCACGGGATGGCAAAATGCTCCGGGAGGTCCTCGCCCGGATGTACGGGACCTTGCACTGGGGAGCACACACGGAGCATTTCGGGGCTCCAGACGGGCGTCCCGCCTCGTCTGTTCGACTCGCACACCCGGTTTGACCTGGGGTTTTGCGGCGCACCCGGCAGGATTCGAACCTGCGGCCATCGGATTAGAAGTCCGGTGCTCTATCCACTGAGCTACGGGTGCCTGTTCAGTTGTCGTCCCGGTTCGGCTGGGCCGACTGCGGGTTGGGGGTGGGGCGGGGGCTGGGAGGTGGCCTGCGGCCGGGGCCCCGTGTCGTGGTACCGACAGCGTCCCGGATAGACATACTAGGGTATTTGTCGGATCTCGCCCACAGTCGGGCAAAATCTGACCAACTACGGTCATTCGTAGATGCTTCCCGTAACCACTCTTGCTCCACCAAACCGGTCGCTTCGGACCACGTGCACCACGTTACCGGTGATTAACCCCCGGTGTGGTGCTGCTGTGCTGGCGTTTCGTGAAGTCCGGTAGCGCGGGTTCGGGCGGTCCCGGGTTCAGAACATCCACCACTGTCCCGCGAAGAGGGCCACCGCGAACAGCGCGACCAGCATCCGCTTCCCCCCTCACACCGACTGTAGAACGCTCTAGGTGTATGGGCGAGGACAGTGGGTGGTAAACACTGGTTTGTTGCGGTTTGAAGGTGTTTGGTGTTGTGTTGGCGGTCCGGTCGGCCATCTCGAGTGGGACGGCCGACCGAGGTCGCTACGCGGCCAGGCTGCGTGCGTAGTTGACCTGCTCGTTGATCTGCCGGGCCATGGTCGGGTGCGAGACCGGGATGCTCGTCGCATGGTAGTGGTCGTGCCCCTGCACGGTCACCTGGATGTGCCCGGTCGTCTTGTGCTCCTTGACCAGGAGGAAGAGCAGGCCGAGCAGGCAGGTCCACCAGAACACGAGGATCGCGACGACGATGGCCCAGGCCGGGGTGGTGGTCTCCGTGCGGCTCATGTCGGTGACCGTCCACACCGTGCCGTTGATGGGGAAGCGTCCGGCCGGGGTGATCACCAGGTTCTGGGTGATCGCGATGTCCCCGATCGTGGTGAGGGGTGTTTCTTCGGGGACGGGCGCGGGGGTGACTGGCTGGTAGCCGCCCGGGTAGGGCTCGAGGGCGCCGCCCGTGTAAGGGTCCGGGGGAGGAGGGCCCCAACCGGGGTTCTGGCCGCTGGGCTGTTGCCACGGGTCGCCCGGGTGGGGGTTGGGATACTGGTTCATGAGCAGATTCTTTCAAAGCCCATGGGGCCGTCGGCGTCTAACACGTTCACACGTGATGATCGATCCCTGATGGGGCGTCATGTGAGGGGATGTCGGTGTCCTCATGTGGCCATTTTTGCTCTTGTTGGCTTCATGGGCTCTCCCGGAGCGTGCGGAAACGCTTTCTATGAGCGGTAAAGGGTGCTACGCCGGGCTTGTGTGGGTAGCGTAGGAATGACCCGATCCTTTGCGGGAGGGCCGCGGAACCATGCCCGACTGGCTGATGTGGACGATCCTCGCCGTCGCCCTCGGTGTCGCCGAGGTCTTCACCCTGACCTTCGTACTGGGCCTTGTCGCCGTCGCGGCGCTGGTCGCCGCACTCCTGGGGGCACTCGGGCTGCCCGTGGCCGTGCAGGTCATCGGGTTTGCGGCGACCTCAGCCGCCGGGATCGTCCTGGTCCGCCCGATCATCCAGCGCCAACTGGCCCGCGGCCCCGACACCCGTTCGGGTGCCGACGCCCTCGTGGGCCGCTCCGGCCTCGTCCTGCGGGAGGTCGACGGCGACCGGGGGCTGATCAAACTCTCCGGGGAGGAGTGGTCGGCACGGTGTATCGACGAGGACCTGGTCATCCCGGTCGGCACGCATGTCGACGTCATGGAGATCGACGGTGCCACCGCCGTGGTCTATCCGCGTGAGGCCCTGCCCTAGATCCGCGCGGCGGCTCCCGTCGGCTGTGAGCGGCCCCGTTCCCCTAAACCAAGCCAAGGTCAGGTACGGACATGATCGAATCGGCACTTCCCTTCATCATCCTCACGGTCGCGTTGGTGCTCCTCGCGCTGTCGGCGGTCCGCATCGTCCCGCAGGCGCGCGCCTACAACATTGAGCGCTTCGGCCGCTACACCAGGACGCTCACCCCGGGGCTGAACTTCATCATCCCGGGCGTCGACCGCGTCAACACCAAGTTCGACCTGCGCGAACACGTCTTCAGTTCCAAGCCGCAGCCGGTGATCACCGAGGACAACCTGGTGGTCAACATCGACACCGTCCTCTACTACCAGGTCACCCGGCCCAAGGACGCGGCCTACGAGGTGGCCAACTTCCTCCAGGCCATCGACCAGCTCACCGTCACCACGCTGCGCAATGTCATCGGCTCCATGGACCTCGAACGCACTCTCACCTCGCGGGAGGAGATCAACACCCGGTTGCGCGGGGTCCTGGACGACACCACCGGAAAATGGGGCATCCGCGTCAACCGGGTCGAGATCAAGGCGATCGACCCGCCTCCCAGCATCAAGGAGGCCATGGAGAAGCAGATGCGAGCCGACCGCGACAAGCGCGCCGCGGTCCTGCACGCCGAGGGGGAGCGCCAGGCCCGCATCCTCAAGGCGGAGGGCGCCCGTCAGCAGGCGATCCTGGAGGCGCAGGGCGACCAGCAGGCGGCCATTCTGCGCGCCGACGGTGAGGCCAAAGCGATCGAGCGCGTGTTCCAGGCCGTGCACGCCAACGACGCCGACGCCAAACTGCTGGCCTACAAGTACCTGGAGACACTGCCGTCTCTGGCCCAGGGGGAGGGCAACACGTTCTGGGTCATCCCCGGCGAGCTCACGGAGGCGGTCAAGAACGTCACCCACGCCTTCTCCGGGGAGGCCGCGGCTAAGCCCTCCACGGAGAAGGAGCCCGGGAGCGCCGATACCGGCCCTGCGCAGATCACGGCGGACGGGGGAGCGCACTCCAGGTCGGAACTGGCCGCGGAGGAGGCCGCCGAGGCGGCGGAGCGGGCGGTCGCCGACGCGCGGGGCGACGCTGCGCGGGCCGGCGGTGCCGAGACGTTCCCGCAGCAGCGCGAGGAGCCGTAGCGCTCAGACGAGCAGGAGCTTGCCGGAGGTCGCCCGGGACGCCAGGTCGGTGTGGGCACGGGCCGCCTCGGCAAGCGGGTAGCGCCCGCCGACTCGCACGTCCAGGCGTCCCGCTTCGACGAGCCGGAACAGGTCACCGGCCCGGCCGAGGAGTTCGTCGCGGTCGGCGACGAAGTGTCCCAGCGAGGGCCGGGTGAGATACACCGATCCCGCGCTATTGAGCCGCTGCGGGTCCACCGGATCCACCGGGCCGCTGGATTGGCCGAACAGGGCCAGCACGCCGCGCGGGCGCAGTGACGCCAGGCTCGCCTCGAAGGTGTCGCGGCCCACGCCGTCGTAGACCGCGGCTACGCCCTCGCCGCTGGTCAGTTCGCGGACCGCCTCGGCCACCGGCGTCTCGGTGTAGCGGATGACCTCGTCCGCCCCCGCTTCGCGGGCGATCCGTTCCTTCTCCTCCGTGGAGACCGTGCCGATCACCCGGGCGCCGCGCTCCTTGGCGAGCTGGGTGAGGAGCAGGCCGGTACCTCCGGCGGCGGCGTGCACCAGGACGGTCTCGCCGTCGGTCACGGGGTGCACGGAGTGGGTGAGGTAGTGGGCGGTCATGCCCTGGAGCAGTAGGGCGGCGGCCTGGTCGTCGGAGACGCCGTCGGGCAGCGGGATGAGGAGGGAGGCGTCGACCGCGGCCCTCTCCGCGTAGCCGCCGGGGGCCATCGCCCAGCCCACGCGCTGCCCCGGGGCCAGGCCGGTGACGCCCTCGCCCACGGCGGTGACCGTTCCGGCAGCCTCCATGCCGGGGATGAAGGGCATCGGGACCTTGTAGGCACCGCCGCGCTGGTAGATGTCGATGAAGTTGACACCGCGGGAGGCCACCTCGACCAGGACCCGTCCCGGTTCCGGTACTGGGTCGGGGGTCTCGGTGAGCCGCAGCACCTCGGGTCCGCCCGGTTCCTCGATGACGATGGCGCGCATGGTCTGCTCCTTCGCTGGGTTCGGCGTCCCCCGCATCATGCCAGTCCGCACCGTCGCCTCACGGCTCGGGGAGGATCTCGTGGCCGGAGAATGCGGGGAAGAGCACGCCGAGCGGGGGTGCTGCCGGGGCCCTTGCGGACCTCCGCTGCCGGCCGTAGCAGCGCGGGAGCGCCCCGTACGGGGCGCTCCGCTCCGCCTCGTCGCTGTCCCAGCAGCGCGCGCCGAACACGGTCTGGGCGGGTACCTCGACGACGTGCGCTGCGGCGCGTACGAGCAGGGCGGGGAGCTGCTGGGCGGCGGGCGGCGTCGACCTTGCGGGCGAAGCGGCGGCGGAAGCTTCGTCGTTGCTGAGACCGGGGTGGAGGAGTTCGACGGGGACGGGGCTGCCGGAGGGGTCCTCGTCCGGGTGCACGGCTCCCACGCCGCCCTGCCAGGGACGCGGTAGCCGCCCCGTTCGCGGGGGGATGCCGGTCTGCTGGCCGTTCGGCGTCACGGTTGGGGGTTCCTTGCGCGGTGCGGAGGGGACTTCAGGGTACCGACGGCTGATCCGTGGGCGGACCTGCGGTGGGTCCGGTCCGGATGTGGCGGAAACGGTTCCGCGCCCGTGGGGTTTTCGCTACTCTTGGAACACACGTTCGAATCCCTGTCCGTCCTTCCCCCGGGGGGTTCCCGTGTGTGGAGTGGGGTCCGTCTATCACTGAGGGGGAGTGTCGTGAACCGGTGTTACGGGGCCGAGGTCGCGGTCGTCGAGGACGGCGGCCGTCCGTCGCGATTCACATGGAACGGCCGTGTGTACGGGGTGCGCAGGATCCTCGACCACTGGGTGACCCTGCGCGTGGACTGGAGCCCGGTGCATGAGGCGCGGGTGCCCGAGCGGCGCCACTGGCGCGTGGAGGCGGGTGCGGTCTGCGCGCAGGGCGTGTACGAACTGCGCCATGACACCGCCAGTGGGGCCTGGATGCTCTCGCGGGTCCGCGGCTGAGCGCGGGCCGCGGTCAGCGCTCCAGATCTGCGGGGATGAGGCTGTAGCAGGCCAGGTCGGCGCGGCCCGAGTGTAGGGGTATGGCGCTGCGTTCGATCCCCTCGAAGGTGAACCCGGACCGCTCGGCGACTCTGCGGGAGGCGGTGTTGGCCGTCGCGGCCTTCAGTTCCACCCGTTGGAAGCCCTGGTCGATCGCCCAGAGGGAGACGGCGACGGCGGCCTCGGTGGCGTAGCCGAGGCCGCGCGCCCAGGGGGCGAGCGTGTAGCCGAGTTCGGTGGCCATCGCCTGCCAGTCCGTGCGCAGCAGGCCGAACGCCCCGACCAGGCGGCCGGTGTCCCTCTCCGTGGCGGCCCAGTGCTGGCCGCCGCCGCTGGTGCGCAGGGCGGGGCCGTTCTCGCGGCACCAGCGCTCGGCGTCGGCGCGGGTGTAGGGTGCGCCGGGCCAGGGCAGGGGAACCCATCTCTGGGAGTCGGGGTCGGCCTGGATCAGGTACACGTCGTCGATGTCGGAGTCGACGAACGCGCGCAGCCGCAGTCGCTCGGTCTCCAGGATCACGGAGGGCATCATCGGCTGTGAGGGGCGGTCGGGCATGCGCTGGTCGTCCTTGGGGTCGGTCGGTGGACCCGCACACACTACAAGCCCGCAGTTCAGAAGGTATCCTATTTTTAATCTACGCCATAAAGATGAACTTTGTCCGAATTGTGGAATGATGTCCACACGCAACCAGAGAAGCGCGATTCGGGGGACTCATGCGGGGGTCGCGCACACCACGCACTACGCTTGCCGGTCGATGCCGAACCAGCACGAATCACGTACAGGCGCACTAGGGGGCGTTCATGAGCGACGGTGACCGCGCGGATGCCCCGGGGAGCGGACCCACCGCCTTCGGCGGCCTGCTGGACGGCCTGCCCGAGAGCGGACGCGGGACCGAGGCACGGCGTGTACGTCCCACGGCGGCCAATCCCTTCCGCGACACCGGCCCCTCCGGCGCTCCGCTGTCGGAGCCAGCCGAGGCTCTCGAACCGGTAGCTTCCCCGCAGCCGCAGCCGCAGCCGCAGCCGCAGCCGCAGCCGCAGCCGCAGCCGCAGCCGCAGCCGCAGCCGCAGCCGCAGCCGCAGCCGCCCCGTGAGGACCGGGTGTTCAGCGAACCCGAACGCGCCGCCGTCTACCGGGTCATCGACACCGCGCGCGAGGTGCGTTCGGGCTTTCGGCCCGATCCCGTCCCCGACGACGTCCTCACCCGCGTGCTGGAGGCCGTCCACCGTGCACCGAGCGCCGACCGCGCCTGGGACTTCATCCTCGTTGAGGACACCCGGCTGCGCGAGCGGCTCCGAGACCTGGCGGCCGAACGGGGCGGGGGCGGCGGCACCTCCACCGGCGTCGCCCCCGAGGAGGTCCTGAGAGCGCCGCTGGCCATCGTCCTCACCGCCGACCCCGGGCGTGCCGCCCCGGGAGCCGCGCGCTCCGCCGAACCCGTCCTGGAGCAGTTGCGGCTGGCCGCGCGCGCCGAGGGACTCGGCGTCGGCCGTGTGGACCGGGGGGAAGGGGCCGACCTGGCTCGCGCGCTCGAACTCCCGGAATACCTGGACGTGGTCGCCTGCCTCTGTGTCGGCTACGTCGACGAGCCCGCCGCAGGGGCGGGCTCCGAGGGGGAGCGCCCCCTGTCCTGGGCCGTGCACCGCGACCGCTTCGGCCGCCGCGGACTGCCCGGCCGCGAGCCTACGAGCCTTCTGGAGGAGACCGTCGCCGCCGTCGGAGCACTGGATTCCCGCGCGATGGAGCAGGCCCGGGACCGGCAGAACCGCATGACCAAGCCCCCGGGCTCCCTGGGAGTGCTGGAGGAGGTGTCGGTCCGCCTCGCCGGACTGGCCGGGCAGTGCCCGCCCCCCGTGCCCGAACCCGCGGCCGTGGCGGTCTTCGCGGGCGACCACGGCGTCCACGCCCAGGGGGTGACGCCGTGGCCCCAGGAGGTGACCGCCCAGATGGTGGAGAACTTCCTCGCCGGGGGTGCGGTGGTCAACGCCTTCGCCCGGCAGACCGGGGCGAGGGTCACCGTCGTGGACGTGGGCGTGGCCGCTGACCTGCCGCACGCCGAAGGCCTGCTGCTGCGCAAGGTCGCCCGGGGCACCGCCGACCTCACCCGGGGGCCGGCGATGACCCGCGAACAGGCGCTCCAGGCGCTGGAGAGCGGGATCGGGATCGCCCGGGACCTTGCCTCCGCCGGGAACCGCTGCCTGGTCACCGGTGACATGGGCATCGCCAACACCACCCCGTCGGCCGCCTTGGTCTGCGCATTCACCGGTGCCGCTCCCGAGAGCGCGACCGGGCGGGGCACCGGCGTGGACGACGCCACGTACCGGCACAAGGTCTCCGTCGTCCGCCGTGCGCTGGAGGCCAACCCGGTGGACCCGGCCGATCCGGTCGGCACCCTCGCGGCCCTGGGCGGGCTGGAGCACGCCGCACTGGCCGGATTCGTCCTGGGCGCCGCCGCGCTGCGCCTCCCCGTGCTGCTCGACGGCATCATCGCGGGTTCGGCCGCCCTCGCGGCGGTGGCCATGGCGCCCGAGGCGGTCCACGCCTGCTTCGCCGGACACCGCTCCAGCGAGTCCGGGCACGGGCCCGCACTGGAGCACCTGGGCCTGCGCCCACTGGTGGACCTGGACATGCGGTTGGGCGAGGGGTCCGGCGCACTGCTGGCGCTGCCCATCCTCCAGGCCGCCGCGCGGTCCCTGCGCGAGGTCGCCACCTTCGACGACGCGGGCGTGTCCACTGCGAAGTAGGACCGACGGCCCGAAGACCTCCCGCCCCGGCGGGACCGGGGGTTGCGGTGCGTCTCACACACGCCGCGCCCCCACCGTTTACGCGGGTGTAATACCAGCTTGACAATCTGTTCCACAGATCGCCGAACATCGCCGGCGGCGCGGTGCCCGCTGCCGCCGCGCACCCCGCCGCCGTCGGGGGTCGGCGGGCACGACGGAAGGGGCGCGACCGTGACGTATCTGCTTGGTTTGCGCATGATGGACCGCAAGGTCCTCGTGGTCGGGGGAGGCAGGGTCGCCCAGCGCCGGGTGCCCGTCCTGGTGGACGCCGGTGCGCGTGTCACCCTCGTGGCGCCGGCCGCGGCGGCCGCACTGGAGGACCTGGCTGCCGCCGGGCACATCACGTGGGAGCGCCGCCCCTTCGCCCCCGGCGAGGTCGCGGGCCCCGACGCTCCCGCCTACTGGCTGGTCCACGCCGCAACCGATGACCCGCAGGTGAACGCGGCCGTCGCCGAGGAGGCCGAGGGCGCCCGGGTGTGGTGCGTGCGCGCCGACGACCGGCATGCCTCCTCCGCCTGGACGCCGGCCTCCGGTAGCGCGGGCGGTGTCACCGTCGGCGTCGTGGCCTCCGGGGACCCGAGGCGGGCCGCGGGCCTGCGCGACGCCATCACCGACGGGCTTGCCGACGGCACGCTCGACGCCCGTCGCGGCCGCGAGCGCCACAGAGGGGTCGCCCTCGTCGGCGGCGGTCCCGGAGATCCCGGTCTGATCACGGTTCGCGGACAGCAACTGCTCTCCCAGGCCGACGTCGTGGTGGTGGACCGGCTCGCCCCCACCACGCTTCTGGACCGGCTCCCCACGGACGTGGAGGTCATCGACGCCTCCAAGATCCCCTACGGGCGGTCGATGGCACAGGAGGCGATCAACGACATCCTGGTCGACCGCGCCCTCAAGGGCCTGTTCGTGGTCCGGCTCAAGGGCGGCGACTCCTTCCTGTTCGGCAGGGGAGGGGAGGAGGCCGCGGCCTGCGCCGCCGCGGGCGTGCCCGTCATCGCGGTCCCCGGTGTCACCAGCGCGCTCGCCGCGCCCGCCAGCGCCGGCATCCCGGCCACCCACCGCGGGGTCTCCCAGGACCTGCACGTGGTCTCGGCGCACGTGGCGCCCGACGACGAGCGCTCCACCGTGGACTGGGAGGGCCTGGCCCGCGCCGGCGGCACGCTCGTCGTGCTCATGGGGGTCCAGCGGCTGGAGGCGATCGCCGAGGCGCTCGTCCGGTACGGCCGTTCCGCCGACACCCCCGCCGCCGTGGTCCAGGAGGCCACTCTGCCGGGGCAGAGGACGGTCACGGGTACCCTTACGGACATCGCCGACTCGGCCCGATCGGCTAGAGTGCGACCCCCGGCGGTGGTGATCATCGGAGAAGTGGTCAAAACAGCGCGGGATCTTGACATACTGCACACAGGGACCCAGTTCGAGACGCGTCGACTGGCGACCGGGCGCGATCTCCAGTGAGACCCCCGCGGGCGGCGCTCGATGTCTGTGCGGCGGGGGACCGTCAGCAGCGATGAGGAGGGCACACCGATCATGACCCGGCCGTCGGCTGCACCGGATACCAGTGGTTCCGGTGCCTCGGACCGGTTCGTCGCCGGACCGGCCGCCACCTCCGCCCAACCCGCAGTCCAGGGCAACGGTTCCCGGGGCTCCGGGGCCGCCAAGCACCGCCGTGCGCCCGCTACCGAGGACCAGCGCTTCGAACGGGTCCTGGAGTCGCTGCGCATGCTCATCCGCGACCTGGAGTTCGCCGACGGGCTGCCCGCGGCCGAGGAGGGCCGGGTCCTCCAGGCCGACGTCTTGGCCCAGTTGTCCGACTACGTCCTGCCTCGGGTGCGCAGGCCCGACATCCCCCTGCTGATCGCCGTCGCGGGATCGACGGGGGCGGGCAAGTCCACCCTGGTCAACAGCCTGGTCGGTGAGCAGGTCACCACCACCGGCGTGCGCCGCCCGACCACCAACAGCCCGGTCCTCGCGTGCAACCCGGCCGACGTCGACTGGTTCAGCGAGGCCTCCTTCATCCCCTCCCTGCCACGCGTGCGCCAGCAGGGCCTGGCCATGCCCGGCAAGGACGGCATGCTGGTGCTGGCCGCCAGCGAGGCCATGCCCCCCGGGGTGGCGCTGCTGGACACCCCCGACGTCGACTCCGCGGTGTCCGCCCACCACGAGTTCGCCGCCAAGTTCCTCGACGCCGCCGACCTGTGGGTCTTCGTCACCACCAGCACCCGCTACGCCGACGCGCGCGTGTGGGAGTTCCTCCAGGTCGCCCGCGACCGCGACACCTCGCTGGCCGTGGTGCTCTCGCGGGTCCCCCGCAAGGGGCGGCGCCAACTGCTCGACCACTTCGGTGCCATGCTGGAGGCCAACGGCCTCGGCGGTGCGGCCCGTTTTGCCATCCCCGAGACCGATCAGGTCCGGGGGGAGCGCTTCACCTCCAACGTGGCCGACCACATCCGCGCCTTCCTGGCGGACGTGGCGGGCGAGGCCGAGCACCGCGACCGGGTCTCGCGCCGCACCTTCGTCGGTGTCGTCGAGAGTTTCCGTACCCGTGTCCCCGAGCTCGCCCGGCAGGTGGAGACGCAGATCGAGGCCGGGCGCGTGCTCGACGGCGTCATCGGCGACGCCTACGCCGGGGCGCGTCGCTACGTGGACACCACCCTGGCCGAGGGATCGCTGCTCAGCGGTTCCCTGCTGGCCCGCTGGCAGGAGGTCGCGGCCAGTGGGGAGCTCGCCAAGAGCCTGCGCCCGCGTGGCAAGCGCACCCGCCGGGCCCAGGCCGAGGCCGCCGAGCGCGGCCAGCGGGTGGCCGCGCTGGAGGGCGCGGTCCGGGACTCCCTGTCGGCGCTGGTGGTCTCGGCCGCCGAGCGCGCCGCCCACGAGATCGAGGACCGCTGGCGCGAGGTCCCCGGGGGAGGCGACCTCGTGGACAGGGCCAAGGCGGTGCCCGGCGGGGGCCTGGTGGTGCAGCGGGTCCGCGAGGAGCTCGCCGAGTGGCAGGCGGAGATCGCCGAACTCACCGCCGCCAGCGGTGCCACCAAGCGCTCGGTGGCCCGGTTCGTCACCTTCGACCACGACGTCGTCGCCCTCGTGCTCATCATGGACCTGCTCGGCTACGAGCAGTCCCGGGCCGCGGGCGAGGCGGCCGACGCCGTCGGCCCTTCCCCCCAACGCCTGCTCAAAGGGCTCTTCGGTGCCCAGTCCCTGCGTAGCATGGGCAGCACGGCACGGGACAACCTGCGTCGGCGTGTGGACGGGATGCTCGGCCGCGAGCGCCTGCCCTTCGACAACACGCTGGCCTCGGCGGGTATCCCGTCCGAGGACAGCGCCGTCCAGCTCTATCAGGCCACGTACAACCTTGAGATCTCTTCATGACTACTCAGTGGAACCCCGAGCGGGTGCCGGGCGGGCCCGGTGCCGACGAAGCAGGGGACGGGGCCTCCCCGGCCGGTACGGACGCCGTGGCGGGCCGGAGCGGCGGCGCCCCCGACGGTGAGTCCGTGGCGGACCGGAGCGGTCCCTGGCGCGGCTACACCGTGCCCGCGCCGGATGCCCCCGGCCACACGCCGCCGCCCGGATCCGTCGAGGGTTCGGGCGACCCCGTACCCGACGGGATCGCCGGCTACCCGGACGCCGGTACGGACTGGGCGGCGGGCGCCGAGGGGCCGCCCCCCGGCGGTTCCGCCCCCGACAAGCACGGCGGGGCGGGGCGCCACGCGCGCCCGTCGGCCCGGGGGGAGGCCGCGCGCTCCCGCGACGACGACCCGGACGGCCTGGCCGGTTGGGTCGGCAGCCTCGCCGAGGCGGCCGAGGACTCCCAGATCGCCGGTCGCACCACCGGCACCCTGCCCGCCGTGGTGCCGGGCGGGCCCGAGTGGGTGCCCGCCCCGGAGTCCGAGGACTCGGCCGACGGTGGTGAGGGGCCCGAACCGCTGCCCCAGCGGGTGCCCGGATCCTCGCCCATGTCCGGGTCCTTCCGGGCGGTGGACCCGCAGGGGAGTGGCCCCGCTCCCGGGGCCGACGGCGCTCCGCCCGCCACCGAAGAGGACGGGGACGAGTACCGTCCCACCCAGCACGACACCTGGCACTCGGACCGGACCATCACCCGTGACCAGCTCGTGGAGCGGCTCGACGCGCTGACCACCATGACCGAGCTGGGCAGGGAGGACCTGCCAGGGGACCTGGTCGCCCGTGCCACCCAGTTGCTGGACCATGCGGGAGCCCGCCTGCGCCTGTCGGGCGACCACACCGTGGTGGCCCTGGCCGGTGGCACCGGAAGCGGTAAGTCCTCGCTGTTCAACGCCCTGTGTGGACTCGAACTGTCGCAGATCGGCGTCACCCGGCCCACCACGTCCAGGGCGCACGCGTGCGTGTGGGGGCACGAGGGCGCCGACGCGCTCCTGAGCTGGCTCGGTGTTCCCATGCGCTGTCGGCACTCGCGCACGGGTGTCCTGGACTCGGGCAGTTCGGAGCTGACAGGCCTGGTCCTGCTCGACCTGCCCGACCACGACTCGGTCCGCTCCATGCACACGGCCGAGGCCGACCGGCTCATCGGTTCGGTGGACCTGCTCGTGTGGGTGCTGGACCCGCAGAAGTACGCCGACGCCGCGGTGCACCACCGCTACCTGGCACGGATGGCCGGCCACGGCGCCGTCACCGTCGCCGTCCTCAACCAGGTCGACAAGGTCCAGCCCGACGAGCTCGAGGAGCTCCTCACCGACCTGCGCCGCCTGATGGAGACCGAGGCCGGGGTGCATCCCAGGGTCATCACGACCTCCACTCTCACCGGAAAGGGGATCGGCGACCTGCGCGAGTTCCTCAGCCACACGGTGCGCGAGCGCCGCGCTCTGGTGGACCGGTTGGCCGCCGACCTCGAACTCGTCATGGAGGAGTTCGAGGAGTTCCGCGGTGAGGGCGAGATCCCGGAGACCGTCCCCGAGGAGGTCGACAAGCGGATCAGCAGCGGTCTGGTCCGGGCGGCCGGTGTGGGGGCCGTGGCCGACGTGGCCGAGACCACCATCGTCAAGCGCGGTCGGCGCGAGGTCGGGTGGCCGCTCGGCGGCGTGCTGGCGAAACTGCGCAAGGACCCCCTGGCGTCGGTGCAGCTGGACTTCCTGCGCGGTGAGGGCGGCGACGGCGTCACCGGCCCGGTGGACGCGCAGTCGGCGGAGCTGGAGCGGGTGCTGGGGGATGCCGCCGACGGGGTCTCCGAGGGGATGCCCGCGCCGTGGCGCCGGAGGATGCGGGCTGCGGCGCTCAGCGGGGCCTCGGAACTCCCGGGTGAGCTGGGCGGTGCGGTTGCCGGGACGGTCGCCGACCCCGAGCGGGACCCGTCTTGGTGGAAGGCGGCCAAGGCAGTGCAGTACGGGCTGCTGGGTGTTTCCGCCCTGGGCCTGGTGTGGGCTCTGGTGGCGGGGCTGAACTGGTTCGGGGAGTTCACCGGTCTGGCCGTGCTCGATACCCCCTTCATCGTCTACGGCGGTGCGCTGGCGGTCGCGTCCCTGTTGGCGGGGTGGCTGACCGGGGTCGGCTGCGGCAACCTGGTCGAGGTGTCGGCCGTGCAGCGGCGCGAGCAGGTCGAACAGGAGGCCGTGGAACGGGTGCGCCGGATCGCGCGTCGGCGGGCCACGGAGCCGATGGATGCGGAGTTGGAGCGCTATCGCGTGTTCCGGTCCGCCTACGAGGTGGCCCGGTCGTCGTCGTGACGTCAGGTGCGTCGCTGGTGTGAGGCGTGGGGGCGGGCGGCACGGATGTGCCGCCCGCCCCCGGTTGCTCGGGTCCTTCTCTCAGGTCCAGTGCACGCTGCGGTACATGTGCGTCCCTTCGGTGGTGCCGCCCTGACTCCGTCCGCGGGCGTTCGGCGGCGGTTGCCCGCGGACGCCGGATTGTATGTCGCCCCTCCCTTGTGTTCCGGTTCCGCGCCCGCCGCTGTGGAGAGCTTTTCCCTCGGGGGTGGGGGTCGCAGAGTTTCGCACCTTTCGCACAATCAGCAATTAAGTTATTACCCAACGTAATGTAAAGTGGTGGGGGTGGTGCCCGCGTTGGGTGTGGCGTCGTTCCGCGTGTGGTGGCAGTGCGGCACATGAAAAGGAACGCGGTTCGGTATCGACTCGTCGAAAGGAGAACCGGGCGAGGTGGTCGGCGCATCAGTAGCACTGTAGGGGTCGCACTGCGGAGCGTGACGCGGGGAGGGAGGACGCAGCCGTGAGTATCTCGGAGAAGCCCCTGGCCGTCGGCCGACGGCCGCAGTGGCCGGTGCTCCAGCAGCCCCGGGGCCTGGTCGTGTACATGGGGATGCTTCTGTGCGCCGCGCTCTTCCTGTTCGGCGCTTCCGCCGCACTGACCTCGGTGCACCTGTCCGACCTGGTGGCCTTCCTCGCGCTGGCGCTGTGCGCGGGGATCTGTGTGGAGGCGATCCGCCGTCTGGGAGTGCCCGCGGGGTTCGCCCGCGACCTGCTGGGGGCCTGGTGGTTCCCGGTCGTGCTGCTTCTGCCGCCGCTCTACTCCCTGCTGGTCCCCGTCCCGGTCTTCCTCCTGCTCCAGTTGCGCGCCAGGCGGGCGCTCGCCCACCGCAGGGTGTTCAACGCCACAGCGGTCGGGCTGTCGGGCTTCCTCGCGTCCGTGGCATGGCACCTGGCGACCGCGGACGGCCTCTGGGACGCGGTCGGTGGGGCGCCCGAGGCGCAGGAGCAACTGGGCACCGCCGGCGGGGTGCTCCTCGCCGTGGTCTGCTGTGCGGCGTTCACGGCGCTCAACACCGTGCTGGTCGCCCTCGCGGTGCGGATCAGTGCGGGGGCCGGGAGCGCTCCCCGCCCCATGTGGGACCGTGAGGCGTGCACGGTCGACGCCGTCGAATTATGTGTCGGTGTCACCGTCGCGGTCCTCGCGCAGCTTTCGCTGTTTCTCTTGGCCATCGCGGTGCCCCCGGTGCTGCTGCTCCAGCGCAGCCTGCTGTTCCAGCAGTTGCGGACGGCGGCGCGCACCGATCCCAAGACGGGCCTGCTGAACGCGCCGACCTGGGAGCAGGAGGCCTCGGCGGAGATCGCCCGGGCACGCTCATCGCGCGGCCGGGCCGCCGTGCTGATCGTCGACATCGACC
Source organism: Nocardiopsis sp. CNT312 (assembly GCF_000515115.1). GTDB lineage: Bacteria > Actinomycetota > Actinomycetes > Streptosporangiales > Streptosporangiaceae > Nocardiopsis. Next base: position 33,752 of record NZ_AZXF01000027.1, on the reverse strand, counting down.
ACTTCAAGCGGGTCAACGACAACCACGGCCACCTGTTCGGCGACCAGGTCCTGCTGGGTGTGGCCACCACCATCGCCCAGCAGTTGCGCCAGTCGGACCTGCTCGGCCGCTTCGGCGGGGAGGAGTTCGTGGTGCTGCTGCCCGGAGCCGACACCGCCGAGGCGTGGCAGGCCGCCGAGCGGCTGCGCTCTCAGGTGGGGAGCATGCAGATCGCGGTGGAGGAGGTCCCCGTCTCCATCACCGTCTCGGTCGGTGCGGCCGTGGCGGGCGAGCACGGTAACGACCTCGTGGAACTGCTCACCGCCGCCGACCTGGCGCTCTACCGGGCCAAGGAGACCGGACGCAACCGTGTGTGCCTGCCAGCGGCGCGGCAGGGCGGTACCAGGATCCCCGGGCAGCGGGAGGGCGGCCCCTCCGGGCGCGGAGTGCCCGGCCAGATCGGCTGAGACCGGCCGGGGGAGAGTCGGGCTCGCAGCGCTCGTCCACAGGCGGGGGAAGGCCCGTTGTGTGCGACCGGGGAGTCACGCATGGTGATGGTATGCGCTCACAAAGCCACGGTTTCCCGCAGGGAGATCCCCAGGGCCCGCTCACCCTCACCTGTCCCGCCGACATCGTCGCCGCACTGCCCTACCTGGTACCCGGGCCTCCCGATCCGGGGATCGTGGTCCTGGCGCTCGCGGAGGGCGGGCGGGTCCACTCCGTCCTCCAAGCCGACCTGGACCGTGTGGAGGAGGCCTCCTCCACGGAGCTGAGGGCGGTGTCGGCGGTCGAGCACGCGGCGGCGGCACGGTGCGGGGAGCTGCTGGTGGTGGCGTTCGGCCCACCGGAACGGGTCGTCCCCGACATCGACGCGCTGCTACGGGCCGCCCCGGAGCGGAACGTCACCGTGCTGGACGCCTTCCGGGTCTGGGAAGGCCGCTACTGGTCTCACACCTGCCCCGGACCGGGGTGCTGCCCGCCCGAGGGCCGACCGCTGGAGACTGACCGCTCCACCGCCCCCGCCGACGCCGTACTGCGCGGGATCGTCCCCGTGGCGCAGTTGCTGTCCGGTACCGAGGCCCGGGTGCGGGCGGTGCTCGGCCCCGTGGAGGAGGCGGCACTGGCGCTGGTGGCGGCCCGGGCGGAGGAGATCGAGGCCGCGGAGCGCGCCCGGCCCGGCAGGCCGGAGGCGGCCCTGGCGGCGGTCCGCTCGGCGGTGCGCGCCGAGTGGGAGGGGGCGCACGTCACCGGGCACGCCGAACTCGCCGAACTGGGCGTGTACCTGACGCGTGTGCGCGTACGGGACGAGGCGTGGGCCCGCATCACCGAGCGCAGCGCGCCCGTGCACGAGCGGCTCTGGGCCCGTGTCGTGCGCCATGTCCCCGCGCGCCTGAGGGCGGCCCCCGCCTCCCTGCTGGCCGTGGCCGCCTGGCAGCGCGACGACGTGCCGCTCGCGTCGGCGGCGCTGGAGGCGGCCCTGGACGCCGACCCCGACTACTCCATGGCGCTGCTCATGCGCCGTGCACTGGACTGGGGGCTGCCGGTGGAGCGGTGGCGGGAGACCGCCCCGCCGCTGTCCCGGGGCCGGGAGCCCTGGGGAGGCGAGTGAGTGCCGGGAAGGGCGGACCCGCTTCGTGTGCCGGAGGAGGGCCTGGGCGGGCAGGGCTCCCCACGGGGAGGGCCCGGCCCGTCCTCGTGCGGTTCCCCAGGGGCGGAACCGCTTGGAGCCGTTCCTTCCCCGAAGGCGGGGACGGGACCGTGCGGGTCTCGGCAGGGGCGCCGACGCCCTAGGCTTGGAGGCATGCCGGAGTACATCTACACCATGCAAAACGTGCGCAAGGCGCACGGCGACAAGGTCGTCCTGGACAACGTTTCGGGTTCGTTCCTGCCCGGAGCCAAGATCGGTGTCGTGGGGCCCAACGGTTCGGGTAAGTCGACGCTGCTGAAGATCATGGCCGGCATCGAGCAGCCGTCCAACGGCGACGCTCGCCTCATGCCCGGGTTCACGGTCGGCCTGCTCGCCCAGGAGCCCCGTCTGGACTCCGACAAGACCGTCCTGGAGAACGTCGAGGACGGTGTTGGCGAGACCAAGGCGATGCTCAACCGGTTCAACGAGGTCGCCGAGAAGATGGCGACGGACTACTCCGACGACCTGTTGGAGGAGATGGGCAAGCTCCAGGAGCAGCTCGACCACCGCAATGCCTGGGACCTGGACAGCCAGCTCGCCCAGGCGATGGACGCGCTGCGCTGCCCCCCAGCGGACGCCTCCGTCACCCAGCTCTCCGGCGGTGAGAAGCGCCGGGTGGCCCTGTGCAAGCTGCTGCTGGAACAGCCCGACCTGCTGCTGCTGGACGAGCCCACCAACCACCTGGACGCCGAGAGCGTGAACTGGCTGGAACAGCACCTGGCCAACTACCCCGGCACCATCGTCGCCATCACCCACGACAGGTACTTCCTGGACCACGTGGCCACCTGGATCCTCGAACTGGACCGCGGCCACTTCTACCCCTACGAGGGCAACTACAGCACCTACCTGGAGACCAAGCAGACGCGGCTGAAGGTCGAGGGCCAGAAGGACGCGAAGAAGGCCAAGCGCCTGAAGGAAGAGCTGGAGTGGGTCCGCTCCAACGCCAAGGCCCGCCAGACCAAGAGCAAGGCCCGCCTCCAACGCTACGAGGAGATGGCGGCCGAGGCCGACAAGACCCGCAAGCTCGATTTCGAGGAGATCCAGATCCCGCCCGGCCCGCGCCTGGGCAACACGGTCGTGGAGGTGAAGAACCTCACCAAGGGCTTCGACGACCGCGTCCTCATCGAGGACCTGAGCTTCTCGCTGCCGCCCAACGGCATCGTCGGCATCATCGGGCCCAACGGCGTGGGAAAGACCACCCTGTTCAAGATGATCGTCGGCCAGGAGACCCCGGACGGGGGCAAGATCGACGTCGGCGACACCGTCGACATCTCCTACGTCGACCAGTACCGTGCCAGGATCGACGACAGCAAGAACGTCTGGGAGACCGTCTCCGACGGCGAGACCTTCATCGAGGTCGGCAAGGTCGAGATCCCCAGCCGCGCCTACGTCGCCGCCTTCGGGTTCAAGGGCTCGGACCAGCAGAAGCCCGCCGGTGTGCTCTCCGGAGGTGAGCGCAACCGCGTCAACCTGGCGCTCACCCTCAAGCAGGGCGGCAATCTCCTGCTGCTGGACGAGCCCACCAACGACTTGGACGTGGAGACCCTCGGCTCCCTGGAGAACGCGCTGCTGGACTTCCCCGGCTGCGCCGTCATCACCTCCCACGACCGGTGGTTCCTGGACCGCGTGGCCACCCACATCCTCGCTTGGGAGGGCGACGCCGACTGGTTCTGGTTCGAGGGCAACTTCGAGTCCTACGAGAAGAACAAGATCGAGCGCCTGGGTCCGGACGCCACACGCCCGCACGCGGTCACCCACCGCAAGCTCACCCGCGACTGAACCGCGACGGAGCGGGCCCCGACGCCGTGGCCTCTAGCGGTGGTCGCAACACCCTGGCCTCGGGGAGGTTGCGACCACCGCGCCGTTGTCGAAGAAGGAACTGGTCCGTCTGTGGGAGCGGTTCCTGGAGCTGGAGCGTGTGGCTCAGAAGCTGAGCGGTCGGCCACGCACGACGCTCGGCTGGAGAACTCCAGCCGAGCGTCTGCGTTCACTCGTGTGACCAACGAGGTGCTGCGAGGACCCCTTGAACCCGCCCGCCCGTCGGGGCCTACCGCCGCCGGGTGGAGCGGCACCCCGGCGGCCGTCGCATACCCTGGTGGGCGATGACTTCCGCGCGAGACGATCACCAGAGCCAGGGCGAGCGCATGACCTTCTACGAGGCCGTGGGCGGGGAAGAGGCCTTCACCCGCCTGGTCCGCCGCTTCTACGAGGGCGTCGCCGCCGACCCCGTTCTGCGGCCGATGTACCCGGAAGAGGACCTCGGGCCCGCAGAGGAGCGGCTGCGGCTCTTCCTCATGCAGTACTGGGGCGGCCCGCGCACCTACAACGAGCGCCGCGGCCACCCCCGCCTGAGGATGCGCCACTTCCCGTTCCGGATCGGCACCGCCGAGCGCGACCGCTGGCTGGAGCACATGCGCGCGGCCATGGACTCCCTGGACCTGCCGCCGGTGCTGGACCGCCAGATGTGGGAGTACATGGTGATGGCCGCGCACAGCATGGTCAACGTGCCCGAGGAGGCCGCGCCACCGGCGGTGGCGGATCCGACCTCGATCCGGGTCTCCTCCGAGGAGGGGCGCGACGACGACGGTGGCGAGAGCGTCAGGATCTCCCTGGCCTGAGCCCGCCGTCGGACACGGGATCCGTGCGCGCAGGGCCGTCGGGGCTGGTGCGGTGGGCGGTCGGGGCCCCGACCGCCGCGGGAGCGGCCGGGGCGCAGGCGCGGTCGTGCCGAACCGCCGCCGCTGGGGCCGCTGTGCCCGATCGCCCGTTGCCCTTGGCCATCTCGGTTCGGATCCTGTCCGGCCGCCGCGACGCCTTCGTCGCCGGGATCTCCAGGCACGCCGCCGCCTCCGTCGGTGAGGAGCCGGGCTGTCTGCGTTTCGGCGCGGCGGCCGACTCCGACGGCCCCGCCCTGTTCCGGGTGCGTGAGGTGGTCGCCGACGAGGCGGCCCCGGCGGCGCACCTCAGGGCCCGGCAGAGGGAGAAGGCCGCCGCGGTCGTCCCCGGGAGCCACAGGTGGACCGCGGCGGCCCTCTCCTCGCCGGCGGGGCCCGCTGACCCTCTCGGGGGCTGACCGCCGCCGCACCTCCTCAGGAGTACTGGGCGAGGAAGTCCCGCTCGGGGTTGTCGAGCCGCCGGGCGCGCTGGGTGTGGACGTCGAAGCCGACCTGCACCGTGCGGGCACGCAGGAACACGGTGTCGTCGTCGCGGATCTCGTAGGCCAGGGAGAAGCTCGCGCTGCGGACCTCGGTCACCCACAGCTCCACCCGCACCGGTTCGGTGCGGGGGAGCAGGGGAGCGACGTAGTCCGCCTCGGTGCGGGCCACGACCAGGGGGCCGAACACCCCGTCGTCGTTGGAGAGCCCCTTGTAGCGCAGGAACGAGACGCGGGCGTCCTCCAGGTAGGCGAGCATCCGCACGTTGTTGACGTGGTTCTGCGGGTCGAGGTCGCCATAGCGCACCTGGGCGAGGTACACGTGCCGCTCGGGTGCGGTCGCGGCTGCGGTGGGTCCGGCCTCGGTCTGGGTCACGTCCGGTTCCTCTCGTGGGCGGCTCCCCCGGGGTGGGCGCCCCTCATGGTCTCAAGCGCCGCCGCGTGCGTACACGGCGGCGGGTGCCATGACACCTGTGCGTTTGCTCTCTTCGCTCGGGCCCGCGGCCCCGGGTCAGCCCGTGGACAGGCCCAGGTGGTGGGCGAGGAAGGCCAGTTGTTCGGAACCGAGCGCTACGCTCCGGCTCACCGAACGCGAACTGTGTCCCACCTCGGCCTCACGCCGCAGCAGGATCGGGCGCTCCTCGGCCGGGACCGACGTCGCCCACTGCAGGAGCGCACACAGCTTGCGGGCGTGCATGGGGTCGACCCGTGTGTCGTTGTCGAACACCGTGAACAGTGTCGCCGGGTAGCGGGTCCCCTCGCGGACGTTGTGGTAGGGCGAGTACCCCAGCAGCCACTCCAGCTCCTCGGGGACGTCGGCGCTGCCGTATTCCACGTTCCAGAGCTGTCCCAGCCCGAAGCGCTCGTAGCGCACCATGTCGAGCAGTGGCGCGGAGCAGACCGCGGCGGCGAACAGGTCGGGGCGCTGGGTGACCATGGCGCCGACCAGGAGGCCGCCGTTGCTGCCGCCCATGACCGCCAGCCGGTCGGGGGCGGCCACCCCTGTGGCGATGAGGTGCTCGGCGGCGGAGGCGCAGTCGTCGAAGACGTTCTGCTTGTCGGCGAGCATCCCCGCGCGGTGCCACCCCTCGCCCTCCTCCAGCCCGCCGCGCAGGTTGGCGATGGCGTACACGCCGCCCGCGCGCACCCAGGCCAGGGCCGACGCGGAGTAGGAGGGACTGAGGGAGATCCGGAAACCGCCGTATCCGTACAGGACGGTCGGCCGGGGCCCGTCCGCGGGTTCGGGAGGCGAGACCAGGAGCATGCGCACGGGGGTGCCGTCCTTGGAGGCGAAGGTCACCAGTTCGGTGCGCACGTCGGGCACGTCGATCCGACCGGGGGCGTGGGCCCACCGCGAGACGGTGCCGCTGAGTGCGTCGTAGCGGTACACCGACGACGGGTGGGTGCTGTCGGTGTAGCCGAACCACGCTTCGTGACCGCCCTCGGGGCGCTCTCTCAGAGTGCCGATCGTGCCCAGGCCGGGCAGTTCCAGTGTCCCGAGCCGCTCACCCGTGGCCAGGTCGTGGCGGCTGATCTCGCTGACGGCGTGGCGTCCCCACGACACGAGGAGTTCGGGCCGGTCCAGTTCCGGGCCGTCCAGGATCGCGTAGTCCTCCAGGACCGCCTCGGGGTCCTCGGGCACCAGGGTGGTCCAGTGCTCGGGCCCGGGGGAGGAGGGGTCGGCCACGCACAGGCGCCCGCGCGGGGCGTCGCGGTCGGTGTACAGGTACAGGCGGCCGTCGCGTCCCACGTGCGCCGCCAGGTCGGCGTCCACGTTCTGTTGGATCGGCAGCAGCCTGGGGGACTCCAGGGGGCCCTCGGCGAGGTCGGCGATCCACAGGTCGGTGGCCGAGGAGGTGCCCTTGACCGCCGACAGCAGGAGCCAGCGGCCGTCGCGGCTCACAGCGGGGGCGTAGTACTCGGTCTTGTCGCGCCCCTCGCCGAAGATGAGGACGTCCTCGTTCTCGGGCGAGCCGAGCCGGTGCAGGTAGACCCTGCGGTGGTAGTTCTCCTCGCCCTCGGGGGCCAGCTCCGCAGGCAGGCGGCGCACGTAGTAGAAGGCCGAGGAGTCGGGCAGCCAGGCGATGGGGCTGTAGCGGGCGCGGTCGATCGGTCCGTCGACGGTGGCACCGGTGCCGGTGTCCATGACGCGCAGCACCGACTCCTCATCGCCGCCCTCGGAGAGCTGGTAGGCCAGGAGCCGCCCCGAGCGGTCGGGCTGCCAGGCGTCGAGGGTGGTGAGGCCCTCGGGGTCCAGGGAACCCGGGTCGACCAGGACGCGCTCGGGGCCGTCGCCGTCCCGGACGTAGAGGACGCCGTGCTCCTGCTCGGCCGTGCGGCGGGTGAAGAAGCAGCGTTCGCCCCGCCACAGGGGGGCGCCGACGTACCCGGCGCCCAGGAGCGAGCGGATACGGTCGTCGAACCAGGAGCGTGTCCTGTAGTCGGCGGCGGCCTCGGAGTACAGGGTGTCCTGGGCCGCGGACCAGTCCTTGGTCTTGGCCGAGTCGGGGTCCTCCAACCAGCGGTAGGGGTCGCCGACCGCATGGCCGTGGAGGGTGTCGATGATGTCCGAACGCTCTGCTGGCGGGTACCGGAGTTGGCGCATACTTCGCAGCCTATCCACAGGCCATTCCGTCTCTGTCGGTCACGGTGTGGTTGCGGTGAGCGCGGCCCGCTGGGGGCACGCGATGGTCTCGAAGCGGCGAACACCGGCTTTTTTCTGGAGGTCCGCGAGGAAATGGGGTGGCGCAGGAGCGGTCCGACCACGCAAACTGAATGCGGGACGCGAGCTCGGCGGTAACCACCGGGAGGTCCGTGTGGCAAGGCGTACGGAACCACCGATCCTCGGATCGGTGCACAGGGAGGCTTCCTGGCTGGCCGATCGGCTGGCCGGGGAAGAGACACGGTCGCGGCATGCGGCGGCCGGGGCGAAGCGATGAGCGCCCCACGCAGCCGGGAGGGTGGTCCAGGCACCGCCCGCCGCCACGTGCTGCTACTCAACGCGAGTTTCGAACCACTGACGACGCTGCCTCTGCGCAGGGCGATTCTCCTCGTCCTGCGGGAGAAGGCGGAGGTCGTCCATGAGGACGGGACGGGAGCGGTCCTGCACTCGGCGACACGGTCCTACGACGTGCCGTCGGTGATCCGGCTCAGGCGCTACATCACCGTCCCCTACAGCCGCAGGGTCCCGCTGACGCGGGTGGCCCTCATGCGCCGGGACCGCAACACCTGCGGTTACTGCGGCAGAAAGGCCGAGACGATCGACCACGTCATCCCGCGCAGCCGCGGCGGGGCGCACGTGTGGGAGAACGTGGTGGCGGCCTGCAAGCCGTGCAACCACCGCAAGGCGGACAAGTTCCTGGACGAGCTCGGCTGGGAGCTGCACATCACCCCCAAGGTGCCCAAGGGGCCGCACTGGCGGCTGATCAACGGTGACCTGCACGGCGACCCCCAGTGGGAGCCGTACATGGCCCACCTGGTGGCCTGACGCAGGCGGCGGGGCCGGGGCAAGCGTCCCCGACCGGCCCCGCCACCCCTTCACCCTCCTCCTGTGCGGGAGCGGGGGCTTCCGCGTGCCCGGAGCAGTCGGAGGAAAACGGGGGACGGATCGGGGCCCTGGTGAAGGTTGGTGGGCGATACGCGTCGGCGGGGCGTGACCTCATGGAGCCGGCTCTGGAGGAGAGGGGGCGGCTATCCTGTGGCCATGCCCAGATACGACTTCCGCTGCCGCACCTGCGGCGCCTCCTTCGAGGTCTCCCGCCCGATGGCCGAGGCGGGTGACCCGGCCGACTGCCCCCAGGGGCACGACGACACCGTGCGCCTGCTGTCCACCGTGGCCGTGGGCGGACGCGCCGCCGCACCCGGGCCCTCCGGTGGCGGAGGGTGCTGCGGGGGCGGCTGCTGTTCCTGACGGCACCGCTCGGGCACGTCCGAGGGGCGGCCCCCGGTAGGAGGCGCCCCTCGCACCGTTCTTGGTCCGAAGGCCCTACTTCTCGATCTGGCTCACGTCGCGCGCCGCGCCGGTGGAGGCCGAGGTGGCCATGGCGGCGTAGGCGCGCAGTGCCGCTGTCACCGGACGTTGGCGGTCGCGCGGCCGGAAGCGGCCCAGTTCCTTGACCAGGCGCTCGCGGCGGGCGTCGAGTTCGTCCTCGGGCACCTCCAGCACCAGGCCGCGGCCCGGGATGTCGATGCTTATGGTGTCGCCGTCCTCCACCAGGGCGATGTCGCCGCCCGCAGCGGCCTCAGGCGAGGCGTGACCGATGGACAGGCCGGACGTGCCGCCGGAGAAGCGGCCGTCGGTGATGAGCGCGCACGCCTTGCCCAGGCCGCGGCCCTTGAGGAAGCTCGTGGGGTAGAGCATCTCCTGCATGCCCGGGCCGCCCTTGGGGCCCTCGTAGCGGATGACCACCACGTCGCCGGGCTCGATCTGCTTGGAGAGGATGCCCTCGACCGCGTCCTCCTGGGACTCGAACACCTTGGCGGGCCCGGAGAAGGTCCACAGTTCCTCCTCCACGCCTGCGGTCTTGACGATCGCGCCGTCGGGGGCGAGGTTGCCGAACAGTACGGCCAGACCGCCGTCCTTGGTGTAGGCGTGCTCCACCGAGCGGATGCAGCCGGCCTCGCGGTCGGTGTCCAGGCTGTCCCAGCGGGTGCTCTGGGAGTAGGCCTTGGTGGTGCGCTTGCCGCCGGGTGCGGCGTGGAACAGTTCGACGGCCTCGTCGGAGGCGCTGCCGCCGGCGATGTCCCACTCGTCGATGAACTCGCCGATGGTCTTGCCGTGCACCGTGGGCAGGGACGTGTCCAGCAGGCCGCCCCGGGCGAGTTCACCGAGGATGGCGGGGATGCCGCCCGCCCGGTGGACGTCCTCGATGTGGTACTTCTCCGTGTTCGGTGCGACCTTGCACAGGCACGGCACGCGGCGGGAGACCTGGTCGATCTCCGGGAGGCCGAAGTCGACACCGGCCTCGGTGGCGGCGGCCAGCAGGTGCAGGATGGTGTTGGTGGAGCCGCCCATGGCCACGTCCAGGGCCATGGCGTTGCCGAAGGCGGCGGGTGTGGCGATGGACAGCGGCAGGACGGAGTCGTCGTCCTCCTGGTAGTAGCGCTTGGCGGCCTCCACGACGCGGTGCCCCGCCGCCTCGTACAGGGCCCGGCGGGCGGTGTGGGTGGCCAGCACGGTGCCGTTGCCCGGCAGCGCCAGGCCGATCGCCTCGGTGAGGCAGTTCATCGAGTTGGCGGTGAACATACCCGAGCAGGAGCCGCAGGTCGGGCAGGCCGCCTCCTCCATCTCGTCGAGTTCGGCCTGGGAGACGCTCTCGTCGGCCGCGGCGATCATCGGGTTGATGAGGTCGAGCTTGCGCACCGTGGTGGCCGTGCCGTCAACCACGGTGACCTTGCCGGCCTCCATGGGGCCGCCGGAGACGAACACCGTGGGGATGTTGAGCCGCATGGCGGCCAGCAGCATGCCGGGGGTGATCTTGTCGCAGTTGGACACGCACACCAGGGCGTCCGCGCAGTGCGCGTTGACCATGTACTCGACGGAGTCGGCGATGAGTTCGCGGCTGGGCAGCGAGTAGAGCATGCCGCCGTGGCCCATGGCGATGCCGTCGTCGACGGCGATCGAGTTGAACTCGCGGGGGACGCCGCCCGCCTCGCGGACCGCCGCGGAGACCACGTCGGCGACCTCGCGCAGGTGGACGTGGCCGGGGACGAACTCGGTGAAGCTGTTGGCCACGGCCACGATGGGCTTGCCGAAGTCCTCGCGCTCCACACCGGTGGCGCGCATGAGGGCGCGCGCACCTGCCATGTTCCTGCCGTGCGTGACCGTGCGTGAGCGTAGCGCGGGCATGGGGTGGGCTCCCATCGGTTCCGGGTCTTTCCCGTCGATGGTAGCCGTTCCGTCCAACCATCGTGGTCTCGCCTCGGGAGACGCGGTGTCCGGATCGTGAGACATGCGGGGATGTGCGGGACCGGGTGGGCGGCACCGGTCCCGGTGCCGCCCACCCGGTCCCGGTGCGGACGGTCCTCCTGGATCAGTAGCGCGGTGGGAGCGCCTTCTTCGCGGCTTCGTAGATCTCCTCGATCTCGGTCTCGTCCATCCGGTCGCGCCCCGTGCGCAGCCACCGGCGGACCTTGGAGCCTGTGATGATGTCGACACCGCGCAGGCGGTGGCTGTCCCAGGGCATCCCGGGGCCGTAGATGGCCAGGGCCGGGCGCACCGAGATGTCGCGGCCGAGTTGGGCGCTGACGAGTTCCTCGGCGCGCTTGGCCTCGTCCAGCGCCTCGTCGATCCGCTCGTTCTTGCTGAAGCGGCCGTGGTAGAGCTTCTCCAGCTTGTTGCGCAGCGGCAGGCGCTTGTCCCACGACTCGGAGTCGATGGTGAAGGCTCCGCGGCGCCCTACGACGAAGTGGTCGATCTGGCCGTCTCCGGTGGGGACGGATCGTGCGTGCAGGACCCGGTACCCGAGTTGCTTCATCAGTTTGAGCTGGGCCTCGGTCTTGCGCTGGGCGGCGTGCCCCCTGCGCCACTGGGGTACCTCCGAGCGGTGGCGCATGTCGTACACCGCGGTCCAGATGAGCACGATCAGCCCCAGGGTGGCGCCGATGCGCCAACTGGAGGCGAGCAGGCCCACCAGGAGGGCGGTAGCCAGGGCGGCGGCCACGCGCACGGCCCAGCGGCGTGCGGTCTTGTTGTCCTTCAAAGTCCCATAGAGGGGCTTGCGCTCAGAATTATCCTTTTTCTCGCGCTTGTTGGGGAAAAAGAGATCTTCCGGGCGCTGAGCCCCCGTTGGGGCTTTTTCTGGCGATCTGCGGGCGTTCTCTGTCGTTGTCGATTCCACGTCGGACAGGTTAGATCCATCCATTTCCAAGTCCTAGCGCCTGACTTCTCACACCTGCTCTGCCCCGATCCGGCCCCCCGCATGCGTGTCCGCAGCACGGGGACAGGGAAGGATCGCCCCTCGGACAGCCTCTCCAGAGAGCACCACCGTCCCCGGGCCGGTCGGCCGCGCCGCCCGCTAGCCTGGATGATCATGACCCAGATCCACGACCTGCCGGGACACCGGCTGGCCGCGATGGTCCGCGGCCGGGAACTGTCTCCCGTGGAGATTGCCGAGCACTTCCTGCGGCGGGTGGAGCGGCTCGACCCCACCTACGGCTCCCACATTGCGGTCACGGCCGAAATAGCTCTTGAACAAGCCCGCTATGCCGAGAAACGAGTGGTGGACGACACGCCGGACCTACTGCCGCCGCTGCTCGGAGTCCCCGTCCCCGTCAAGGACCTCGATCCGGTCGCCGGGGTACGGACCACCTACGGCTCGCGCGCCCTCCCGCACACCGTCGCCGCGTTCGACACCCACGCCGCAGGTCGGCTGCGCGCCGCCGGAGCCCTCCTCACCGGCAAGACCAACACCCCCGAGCTCGGCTCCTCCTGCTACACCGAGAACGGCATCGCCCCGCCCACCCGCAACCCCTGGAACACCGCCCTCACCCCCGGCGGCTCCAGCGGCGGCGCCGCCGCGGCCGTGGCCGCACGGCTCGCCCCCATCGCCCACGGCACCGACGGGGGCGGCTCCGTGCGCATCCCCGCCAGCGCCTGCGGCCTGTTCGGACTCAAACCCACCCGCGGACGCGTCTCCGCGGGCCCCGGAAGGGCCGACCTCGCCGGCCTGGCCACCGCCGGGTTCCTCACCCGCACCGTAGCCGACGCCGCCCTGGTACTCGACGCCGTGGCCGGGAACCTGCCCGGCGACCAGTACACCGCACCGTGCCCGCCCCCCGGCCCGACCTTCCTCGGCCACACCCGGCGCGCACCCCGGCGGCTGCGCATCGGCCGCTACACCGAGCCGGGAGCCACCGACGCCCCCGTGCATCCGCACGTGCGGCGGGCCCACGACGAGGCCACCGAGCTGCTCGTCGAACTCGGGCACGAGGTGGAGGAGGTCCCCCCGCCCGGCGACGCACACTTCGGCGGCACCTACTTCCAGGACTTCCAGGTGCTCTGGACGGCGATGGCCTCCGCCGCTCCCGTGGCCCCCGAGCGCGAGCACGAACTCGGCCCGCTCAACCGGTGGCTGCGCGCCCGAGCCCGGTCCGCCTCCGCCGCCGACTACATCGCCGCCTGGGCCCGGCTCCAGCGCGGTGTGCGGTCCCTGGCCGCGGCCACCGCCCCCTTCGACGCCGTGCTCAGCCCCACCCTGGCCCTGCCCCCGGGGCCGATCGGGCACCTGCGCTCCCAGGGGGCGGCCGAGGAGTTTCGCCTGATGACCGAGTTCGCCCCCTTCACCTCGGTCTACAACGTGTCCGGCCAGCCTTCGGTCAGCCTCCCCCTGCACTGGTCGCCCGACGGCCTGCCCATCGGCGTGATGCTCACGGGACGGCCGGGCGGCGAGGGGACGCTGCTGTCGCTGTCGGCCCAACTGGAACAGGCCTGCCCCTGGGCGCACCACGTCCCTCCCGGCACAGACTGATCCGCGCCGGCCCACGAACACAAGGAAACGGTCAACCGCACCCCACGTCGAGAGGGCTTTCCGGCTCCACGCCGGGCCGTCCTGCTGTGTACACGGCCACGGTTGGGGCATGATCGGTTGCTGTGAGGGATGTTCAGTTGGCCCGCGTGGCCGAGCAGCACGGGGTTGCCACCGCCTACGAGGACTGGCGGGGGCGTCGGGTGGCCGTCGCGCCCGACACCATCCGCCACGTCCTGCGGGCCCTGGGGGTCGACCCCCAGGACCGGGCCGCGGCGTCGGTGCCGCGGCCGGGCCCGCTGCCCCCCGCCGTGGTCGTCCGCGAGGGCAAGGCCCCCGACCTCGTCCTGCCTGAGGGCGCCCGCAGCACGGTCGAGACCGCCGACGGCTCCCTGCTGCCCTTCGACCCCGGCCTGCCCCTGGGCGTGCACACCCTGCACGTCGACGCCGGGGGCTCCGAGTACGACGCGCCCCTGCTGGTGGTCCCCGACCGGATCGAGCCCACAGCCCTGGGGCGCCGCCCACGGGTGTGGGGGCTCACGGCCCAGGTCTACAGCGTCCGGTCCAGGGCCTCATGGGGCACCGGAGACCTGCGCGACCTCGCCGACCTCAGCGACTGGGGCGGACGCGACCTCGGTGCGGACTTCGTCCTGGTCAACCCGGTGCACGCCACCGAACCCGCGCCGCCGCTGGAGCCCTCGCCCTACCTGCCCGTCAGCCGCCGCTACAGCAGCCCGCTCTACATCCGGGTGGAGGACATCCCGGAGTACGCCCGGCTCGACCCCGCCCAGCGCGAGGGCATCCAGCGTCTGGCCCGCCCCCTGCGCGAACGCGGCCGCACCGCTGACCTGCTGGACCGGGACGCCGTCTGGGAGGCCAAGCGCGCCGCACTCGAAGTGCTCTTCCAGGTGCCGCGCGCACCCGGCCGGGAGGCCGCGCTCCGCACCTACCTGGAGAGCGAGGGGCAGCCCCTGGTCGAGTTCGCCACCTGGTGCGCCCTGGCCGAGGAGCACGGGGGCGACATCCGCTCCTGGCCCGCCCACCTGCGCGACGTCGGATCACAGGCGGTGGGGGAGGAGGCCCTGCACCGCTGGCCGGCCGTGGAGTTCCACCGCTGGCTCCAGTGGGTCCTGGACGAGCAGGAGGCCCAGGCCCAGAGCACCGCCCTGGCCGCGGGGATGGGGCTGGGGATCGTCCACGACCTGGCGATCGGCGTCCAGGCCGGGGGCGCGGACGCGTGGACCTGCGGGGACGCGCTGGTCCCGGGGCTGCATGCGGGGGCACCGCCGGACGAGTTCAACCGGCAGGGCCAGGACTGGGGCCAGCCGCCCTGGCACCCGCGCAGGCTCGCCGAACTGGGCTACGCCCCCCTCCGCCAGATCATGGGCCACGCCTTGCGCAACGCCGGCGGGGCCCGCGTGGACCACGTCATGGGCATGTTCCGGATGTGGTGCGTGCCCGAGGGCGCCCCGCCCTCCGAGGGCACCTACGTCCGCTACGACCACGAGGGGACGGTGGGCACCCTCGCCCTGGCCGCGCACACGGCCGACGCCGTGCTCGTCGGAGAGGACCTGGGCACCGTGGAGCCCCGGGTGCGCGACCACCTCGCCGACCGGGGGATCCTGGGCACGTCCGTCCTCTGGTTCGAACAGGACTCCGAGGGCACGCCCCGTCGGCCGCAGGAGTGGCGCGCCGACTGCCTGGCCACGGTCGCCACCCACGACCTGCCGCCGGTCGCCTCGTTCCTGTCGGGGGAGCACATCGAACTGCGCGACCGGCTGGGGCTGCTGGGGCGGCCGCTGGAGGAGGAACTCGCCGAATCCGAGGAGCGCGTGGAGCGGTGGCGCTCCCTCCTGGTGGAGATGGGCCTGCTTGACGCGGACGTGGACCCGGTGGCCGACCCGGCCTCGGTGGCGGCGGCCATGCACGCCTTCCTGTCGGCCACCCCGGCACGCATGCTGGGTGTGGCACTGACCGACATGGTGGGCGAGCGCCGCATGCAGAACCAGCCCGGCACCAGCACCCAGTACCCGAACTGGCGCATCCCGCTCACCAACGGGGAGGGCGAGCCCGTGCTCGTCGACGAACTGCTCGCCGACCCCCGCACGGTGGCCCGGATCCGGCGGACCCTGGGCCCCCTGGGAGGCGGCCGAGGGCTGTGCTGACGGTTCCTCACTGTGTTTGTGCTGCCTCGCAAGCTGGGCAGGTGCGCGGGTGCCCCGAGGCCGACGCCCCCGTCGCAGTTCCGGCCGTCTGCTGTAGGCCGGGCGGGTGGGGGCGGCGCGGCCCCGGGCGTCCCCCGGGGCCGCTTGGGTTCTAGCCCTTGCCAGCTTCGGCGTCCCTGGCGCGGGCGCGCAGGGCGCGCTCGACACCAGCCTGTCCCTCCACCAGCAGACGGCGCAGCGCCGGGGGCGGAGCGTGCTCGGCGATGTAGGCGTCGGTGCGCTCCAGCGTCGCCTCCTCCACCAGGCCGCCGGGGTACATCATCTCCGCGAAGCTCTGGGCGAACTCGCCGGTCCACTTCTCCCACGCCGGGGCCAACCGGTCGTAGTACCTGTCCACGAACGGGCGGTACAGCTCCTCATGGCCGGGCTCGGTGAAGCCCGCCAGGGTCGCCCGGAACTCGGCGTTGGCCAGGTCCGCGCCCACGATCCGCTCCCAGGCGGCCTCCTTGGCCTCGGGGGTGGGGATCGCGGCCCGCGCGCCCGCCGCCTTGCGCTGGCCGGTCGCCGTCGGGTCGGCCTTCAGCTCGGCGGTGATCTCCGCCTCCCCGGCCCGGCCCCGGGAGACCAGGCGGTGCAGCAGCGTCCAGCGCAGGTCGGTGTCGACCTCCAGGCCCTCCACGGTGATCGCGCCGTCGAGCAGCCCCTGGAGCAGCGACAGGTGCGCGTCGGACTCGGCGGCCCCGGCCAGCGCGTTGACGTAGGCGAGCTGGAGGTCCCCACCGGGCTCGGCGGAGGTCAGCAGCTCGCGCAGCCGCTCGGCCAGCAGCTCGAAACCGGTCTCCCGCCAGGCGGGGTCGGCGTAGTTGACCAGCGCCCCGGTGGCCTGGCGCAGCAGGGTCTGCGCGACCATCACGTCGCTCACGCCGCTGATACCCGAGAGCACCAGGGACACGTAGTCGCGGGCGGCCATCTCCGCGTCGCGGGTCATGTCCCACGCCGCCCCGAAGGCCAGCGCGCGCGGCAGCGACTCGGTGATCTCGCCGACGCCCCCCACCACGGTGCGCAGGGAGCGCTCGTCCAGGCGGATCTTGGTGAAGGTGAGGTCGTCGTCGTTGATCAGGACCAGGTCCGGCCGGGCCGAACCCACCAGGTCGGGCACCTCGGTACGGGGGCCGCTGACGTCCAGCTCCACGCGCTCGCGGCGCACGATCCCGGCGTCGGTGCGCTCGTACAGACCGATCGCCAGGCGGTGGGAGCGCAGCGTCGGGTGCTCCGGGGCGGCCTCCTGGAGCACGGCGAACGACGTGAAGCGGCCCTCGTCGTCCACCTCGAACTCCGGGCGCATGGTGTTGACGCCCGTCGTCTCCAGCCACTCGCGCGACCACTCCGACAGGTCGCGGCCGGAGGCCGCCGCCAGGTGGCGCAGCAGGTCGCTCAGTTCGGTGTTGCCGTAGGCGTGCTCCTTGAAGTAGGCGCGCACGCCCGCGAAGAACGCGTCCACGCCCACGTAGGCCGCGAGCTGCTTGAGCACCGAGGCGCCCTTGGCGTAGGTGATGCCGTCGAAGTTGACCTCGACGGCCTGGATGTCGACCATGTCGGCCGCGATCGGGTGGGTGGAGGGGAGCTGGTCCTGGCGCAGCGCCCAGGCCTTCTCCACGTTGGCGAACGTGGTCCACGCGTCCGTCCACCGGGTGGCGTTGGCCTGGCAGTACACGCTGGCGTAGGTGGCGAACGACTCGTTCAGCCACAGGTCGTCCCACCAGCGCATGGTGACCAGGTCGCCGAACCACATGTGCGCCATCTCGTGGAGGATGGTCTCCGCTCGGCGCTCGTAGCGCGCGTCGGTCACACGGGAGCGGAAGACGTAGTCCTCCAGGAACGTGACCGCGCCCGCGTTCTCCATAGCGCCCGCGTTGAACTCGGGCACGAACAACTGGTCGTACTTGCCGAAGGGGTAGCGCAGGTCGAACAGTCCGTGGAAGAAGTCGAAGCCCTTCTTGGTGACGTCGAAGAGGGCGTCGGCATCCAGGTGCTCGGCCAGCGAGGCGCGGCAGTACAGCCCCAGCGGGATACCGTCGTGCTCGTCGCGCACCACGTGGTAGGGCCCGGCCACGAGCGCGGTGATGTAGGGCGACACCACCGGTGTGGGCGGGAAGTGCCAGCGGACTCGGCCGCCGTCCCCGGCCGGCTCGCGCTCCACGTCCGGCGCGCTGTTGGAGACGACCTCCCAGGAGTCGGGGGCGAACACCGTCAGCTCGAACGCCGCCTTCAGGTCGGGCTGGTCGAAGCAGGTGTACATCCGGTGCGCGTCGGCCGTCTCGAACTGGCTGTACAGGTACACCCCGCCGTCGACCGGGTCGACGAACCGGTGCAGGCCCTCGCCGGTGCGCATGTAGGCGGCGTCGGCCACGACCGTCAGCTCGTTCTCGGCGGCCACCTCCGGGAGGACCAGGCGCTCGCCGTCGAACAACTCGGCCGGGTCCAGCTCCCGGCCGTTGAGCGTCGCCGAGGCCACCGCCGGGGCGGTCAGGTCCACGAAGGTCCGCGCACCCGCCTCCGAGCTCGTGAATCGGATCACGGTGGTGGACCGGAAGGTCTCGTCACCGGTGGTCAGGTCGAGCTCCACGGTGTAGGAGTCGACGTCCAGGATCCGCGCCCGCTCCCGAGCCTCGTCCCGCGTCAGGTTCCCCGCCACGCCACGCTCCCTCCACGGCCGCCGTCGCCGACGGCCGGACATCGTTGCCGTTCCCGTCGGGCCCTGCCGGTGGGCGGTGAGCGCGGTCGGGTCCGGTGGTCGTCATGAACTCGGTCCGATCCTGCCACGCACCGCGCCGGAATGCGCAACCAGAAGCCGTGGTTGTCCCTTGGCGGCGGGTACCTTCCCCGCACAGCCATGTCCCAGCGCCCCCGTACGACGAGGAGCAGCCATGACGCAGTCCCCCGAACAGCCCGCCGCACCCGAGGGTGTCGCTGTCGCCGACATGTGGTTCGACCCGGCCTGCCCCTGGGCGTGGGTCACCTCCCGCTGGCTGCTGGAGGTGGAGAAGGTGCGCCCGGTCCGGGCGCGCTGGCACGTGATGAGCCTGTCCGTCCTCAACGAGGGCCGAGACCTGCCGCAGGACTACCGCGAACTCCTCGACAGCGCGTGGGGCGCGGTGCGCGTGTGCACTGCGGCCGAGCAGAAGTACGGGCCGGAGGTGCTCGGCGCCCTCTACACCGCCTACGGGGAGAGGCTCCACCACGAGGGTGCGCCCCGCACCGAGGAGACCCACCGCGCGGCCCTGGCCGCGGCGGGCCTGCCCGAGGACCTGGCCGCCTGCGCCGACTCCACCGAGTACGACACGGCGCTGCGCGCCTCGCACGCCGAGGCGATGAAGCTGGTGGGCGAGGACGTGGGCACCCCCGTCATCAGCGTGGAGGGGGTGTCCTTCTTCGGACCGGTGGTCACCCCGGTCCCGCGCGGTGAGGAGGCCGGCCGCCTCTGGGACGGTGTGCGCCTGGTCGCCGGGGTCGAGGGCTTCTACGAACTCAAGCGCACCCGCACGGCCTCCCCGTCCTTCGAGTAGTTTCCGTTACAGTCTGTTCCGGGCGGGCGCGGTGCCCGCCCGGAGCCGGGTGTGTGAGGCAGAGCAGGGGGCGTGACCGTGGCCGGACCCGACGGCGACCGCAGGGTCGACTTCTTCGACGACCTCGACATCCTTCCCGACACCACCGGCGACGAGCGCCCGCTGGGCTGGGGCGACGACACGGCCGACGACGACACCGCGCGGCTGCTCGACGAGCGTCCGCCGCACTGGGACTGAGCCCCGCCGGTCGGGGATCGGTGAAACCACGGGTCCCGGTCTCCGCTGTGGCCCACCCGAATCGCGTTCTGCGAAAGTGGAAGTATGCGATCCCTCTACATCGACGGCGCCTGGTGCCCGTCCGCCTCCGACGAGGGCCTGGACGTGGTGGACCCGGCGACCGAGCAGGTCATCGACACCGTCCCGGCCGGAGCGTCCGAAGACGTCGACGCGGCGGTCGAGGCCGCTGTGAAGGCCCAGCCCGGGTGGGCGGCGCTCACCCCCGGCCAGCGCGTCACGCACCTCTCCAAGGCACTGGAGCTGTACGACTCCCGCATCAAGGACACCGCCGCGCTCCTCACCCGTGAGATGGGCGCGCCCTCGGTGTTCGCCCTCAAGGTCCAGGCGGGCCTGCCCTCCCTGATGTTCCAGACCTTCATCGACCTGGTCGAGGAAGTCGGCGACCGTTTCTTCGAGGGCGAGCGCGTGGGCACCTCGCTCGTCGTGCGTGAGCCCATCGGTGTGGTCGGCGCCATCACCCCGTGGAACTACCCGCTGCACCAGATCGTGCTCAAGGTCGTCCCGGCGATGCTCGCGGGCAACACCGTCGTCCTCAAGCCCAGCGAGGTGGCGCCCCTGTCCGCCTACGCGCTCACCGAGGTCTTCCACGAGGCGGGCCTGCCCGCGGGCGTGTTCAACCTCGTGTCGGGGACCGGCCCGGTCGTCGGCGAGGCGATCTCCGCCCACCCCGGCGTCGACATGGTCTCCTTCACCGGCTCCACGCGCGCCGGGACCAGGGTCAGCCAGGTCGCCGCCGAGACCGTCAAGCGGGTGGCGCTCGAACTGGGCGGCAAGTCCCCCAACATCGTGCTCCCCGACGCCGACCTCGCCCGGGCCGTCAAGCGCGGCGTGGCCGACGTCATGCGCAACACCGGGCAGAGCTGCAACGCCCTCACCCGCATGCTCGTGCACCGCGACTCCTACGACGAGGCCGTGGAGATCGCCGCGGCCGCCGCCGCCAAGTACACCCCCGGAGACCCCTGGGAGGAGGGCACCCGCATGGGGCCGCTGGTCTCCGAAACCCAGCTCGAACGCGTCCGCGACTACATCCGCGTCGGCGTCGAGGAGGGCGCCCGCCTGGTGGTCGGCGGCGCCGACCCCGTCGAGGGCCGCGCGAAGGGCTACTTCGTCGGTCCGACGGTCTTCGCCGACGTGCGCAACGACATGCGCATCGCCCGGGAGGAGATCTTCGGCCCGGTGCTCGTCCTCATCCCCTACGACACCGAGGACGAGGCGGTCGCCATCGCCAACGACACCGTCTACGGGCTCAACGCCGCCGTCTGGTCGGGCGACCCCGACCGGGCCCTGTCGGTGGCGCGCCGGGTCAAGGCCGGACAGGTCGAGGTCAACGGCGGAGCCGTCAACCCGCGCGCGCCCTTCGGCGGCTACAAGCAGTCCGGCAACGGACGCGAGTGGGGCCTGCCCGGCATCGAGGAGTTCTGCGAGACCAAGTCCCTCCAACTGTGACCGCGGGCCCCGCGCCGCGGTGTGGGCGGACTCATACCGCGGTCGGTCCCGCCGCGGAATCGGACCCGGTGAGCGGCGCGTTGTCGGGTGTGGAAAAATCCGGTGACGGATGTCCCCGGCCGCAATCGAACGAGGTGTGAGTTGAGCAAGAAGCCTGCGGTCTCCAAGGCAGGGCCCCTGTTCGGGGACCTCAAGATGATCCTGGTGAGCAACCTGGTCGCGGTGGGCTCCATCGTCCTGTTCGCCGCCCTCGGTCTGAGCGTGGCCGCGGCCGCGGGCTGAGGCGGCCGGGCCCCGAGCCGCTTCCGCCCCGCCCCGTCCGCACCGGAGGGGGCGGGGCGCGGTGCTTCGAGCCCGCGTGACCTGCCAGACTGTGTCCGTGCGTGTTTATCTTGGATCAGATCATGCGGGCTACGAGCTCAAGGAACACCTCGTCTCCTGGTTGAAGGAGCACGGTCACGAGGTGGTCGACGCCGGCCCGGCCGTCTACGACGCCGTGGACGACTACCCGCCCTTCGTCCTGCGTGCCGCCGAGGGCGTGGCCGCCGACCCGGGCTCGCTCGGCGTCGTCATCGGAGGGTCGGGCAACGGCGAGCAGATCGCCGCCAACAAGGTCAGGGGCGTCCGTGCCGCGCTGGCCTGGAGTGAGGAGACCGCCCGCCTGGCACGCGAGCACAACGACGCCAACGTCCTGGGCATCGGCGGCCGGATGCACTCGCTGGAGGAGGCCACCCGGTTCGTGGAGGTCTTCCTCACCACGCCCTACAGCGACGAGGAGCGGCACACCCGCCGTATCGGCATGCTCTCCGCCTACGAGGACTCCGGCGAACTGCCTCCCCTTTCCTGACACCCGACCGCCCCGGTCTCCGTGCCCTCCTGGCGCGGGGACCGGCATTGCCGCGCCCCGTCGTCCTCACCGTCCGGCCGCCGCGGCGAGGGACGACCGGCCCTGGTCAGAGCACCTCCCCGTGTGGGAACCTGGTCTGTACCGGGCAGCCGCCCGGTGCCGCCCCCGGCTTTCGTCCCCCGGCCCCGCGCAGGTCGCGCGGTGGCGTCCGAGCGAGGGTGGTCGCCCCTGTCAACGTCCATAGGACCCTCGTATATGTGAGGGAAAGTCCTCTACTCTCGGTTATCGGTTCAACCTAAACCTGCGGTTTTGGGGAGAACGCCGCTGGTTGCACGTGCCACGTCCGCGCCCTCCGCGCTACAGTTCGTGCACAAGTGGAGGGTTCCCCGACGCCCGTGCACGGCACTTTCGACCGCCATGAGCCGGGCGGTGCCCCCGTACCCGCCCCGTCGCCCCGCGGCGAGGGCCCTTTCCGTCCAGCGGCCGCGCACACGTCCCACGGGCGAGCGGCGGCCGCAGGGCCCCGAAGTGACGACCGTGCCGACCGAGTACCCGCAACCCCCGCGTACGCGCGGGCGCCTCGACCCCAGGTGACTGATGAAGCCCACACCGACTGCCAAGTCCACCCGGCTGCTGCGCTCCACCGCGCAGCGGCTCGTAGCGGTGCTCCGGCGCAAGGTGCTGTTCCGCTACCGGATCGTCCTCATCACCCTGGTCGTCCTGGCGGTGGGCATCGGTGTCGGCGCCGTGTGGGGCCCCACCGGATGGTTCCCGCCCAGCCTGACGGTCCTGCCCCTGCTGGCCGGCGGGCTCCTGCTCAAGCGCAAGAGCCTGGCCTTCCTGCTCACCGTGGTCGTGGCCGTGCTGGGCTTCACCGCCTACATGCTGGAGGTCGGACAGGTCGGTCCCGGGCTGCTGGTCACCATCGGTGTCACCTCCGTACTCTCCTACCTGCTCTCTGGCGTGCGCGAACGCCTCGGCGTGCAGGGGCTCAGCGGCGAGATGATGCTCCTGGACCTGCGCGACCGGCTGCGCCACCAGGGCCGCCTGCCCGACCTGCCCAAGGGGTGGGGGCGCACCTCCGTCCTGCGCCAGGCGGGCGGCTCCTCCTTCGGCGGTGACTTCGTCGTCTCCACCCTGCGCGGCAACCGCCTCGACGCGGCCGTGGTCGACGTCTCCGGCAAGGGCGTGGACGCCGGAACCAGGGCCCTGATGCTCTCTGGGGCCTTCAGCGGCCTCATCGGCGCGGTGCCCGCCAAGGAGTTCCTGGAGCGCTGCAACGACTACCTCATGAGCAATTCCGGCGGTGAGGGATTCGTCACGGCCGTGCACCTGAGCCTGGACCTGGAGACGGGCGAGTACGACGTCGCCTCGGCCGGCCACCCGCCCGCCCTGCACTACGACAGCGGGCGCGGGCTGTGGACCACCACCGAGGCCAAGGGTGTGGTGCTCGGCGTCATTCCGGAGATGACCTACTCCACCGCCCAGGGCCTGCTGCGCCCGGGCGATGCCATCATGCTCTGCACGGACGGCCTCATCGAGACCCCCGGCGAGGATCTCGACGCCGGGATCGACCGGCTCCTGGGGATGGCCGAGTCCGTCGTCGGACGCGGCTTCAAGACCGGCGCCGCGCAGATCGTCGACACCCTCAGCAAGGACAAGAACGACGACTGCGCCCTCGTCGTCCTCTGGCGCGACTGACGCCGCGGCGGCCGACACGGGCGTACCGTCCGCCCGTCCTGCCTGTAGGGTCGACCTGCAATCCCCGATCCCGGCACGGCGGACGACCGTGCGCACGTCCCCGGTACGCCGTGCCCTCCCTCCTCCGCCCAGGAGCCGAAGCGGAGCGCACCGGAACCGTGGACGCATGGGGCCGTGCCATGGACCGGGGCATCCCGAATCAGGCGGCTCCGCGGGCGTGCCCGCGCGGCGACAGAGGACGCGAGGGGATGCTTCGCATGGCAGACGGCGAGCGCGCTGAGGAACTGGACGTTCTGGTCGAGAGGAACGACCTGACCGGTATCAGGCTCTGGTTGGCCGAACACAGGCCCTATGAGATCGCCGACGAACTCAGCCGTCTGGCCGACCCCTACGTCATCATCCCCTTCCGGCTCCTGGACAAGGACCGCGAGCTGGAGGTCTTCGAGGAACTCGATCCCGGACTGCAGCAGGTCGTCCTCCAGGGACTGCGGGACACGGCCTTCCACGAACTCCTGGAGGAGATGGACCCCGACGACCGGGCCCGGCTGATCGGGGAGGCCCCCGCCAAGATCGCCACCCGGGCCCTGGCCGGGCTGAGCCCCGCCGAACGGAAGATGACCGCGGCGCTGCTGGGCTATCCGGAGGACTCCGTCGGCCGGTACATGACCCCCGAAACGGTCATCCTGCACCGCGACCTCACGGTGGGACGCGCTCTGGAGGTGGTACGCGCCAAGGGCGCCGACGCCGAGACCGTCTACACCCTCCCGGTGGTCAGCGACGGGCGCCGCCTCGTCGGCACGGTCGGGCTGAGCGACCTCGTCGTGAGCGCCGACGAACTGCTGATCAAGGACATCGTGGACGTACTCGCGCCGCGGGTGCGGGCCACCGAACCGGTCGAGGACGCGGCCCGCCTCATGCAGGAGGCCAACCTCGTCTCCCTGTCCGTGGTGGACTCCGAGGAGCGCTTCGTCGGCCTTCTGACCTTCGACGACGCGCTGGAGGTCATCGAGGCCGCCGACACCGAGGACATGGCCCGCCAGTCGGGTGCCAGTCCCGTCGCGGAGCACTACGCGTCGGTGGGCGTGTTCCGGCTGGTCGGAGCCCGGGTGCTGTGGCTGACCCTGCTGATCGTGGCGGCGACGCTGACCGTCAACGTCATGCAGGTCTTCGAGCCGACTCTGGAGGCGGTCACCGCCCTGGCGATGTTCGTGCCGATGCTCATCGGCACCGGCGGCAACGTCGGCGCCCAGTCGGCCACGGCCATCGTGCGCGCGCTGGCCGTCGGCGAGGTGCGGGTGCGCGACCTCCCGGTGGTGATCTGGAAGGAGGCGCGGGTCGGCCTGCTGCTCGGTGTCGTCCTGGCCCTGCTGGCGCTGGGGATCGGCTCGCTGCTCGTCGGGGTCCAGGTCGCGGTGGTCGTCGCCTGCTCGGTGATCGCGGTGTGCACGTGGGCGGCGATCATCGGCTCGTCGATGCCCCTGTTCGCGCGCAAGGTGGGAGTGGACCCCGCCGTGGTCTCCTCGCCCATGGTGGCCACCCTGGTGGACGCCACCGGTCTGCTCATCTACTTCTCCTTCGCCACGCTGATCCTGGGCCTTTGACGGCTCCGTCACCCGCACACACCGTTCCCGGATCAGCGCTCTCCGCATGAAACGCAGGTGAAACGGGTATCGCGGTAGGAGCAGGCACGGATCTAGGGGGATTCCATGTCCGGTATCAGAGATGCGATCAACCGCCTGAAGAAGACGGCGGGTGACCACCCCGACAAGACGGAGTCCGCGGTCGACAAGGCGGCCGACGCCGCGAAGAAGGCCACCGGCGGAACCCACGACGACAAGATCGACAAGGGAGCCGGAGCCGCTACGGACTACCTGCGCAAGCGCGCCCAGGGGGACAAGGACGCGTAGAAGGCATGCGACCGCCGAGGGGCGGGGGCGGCGGACCGTGCGCGGGACACGCCGCCCCCACCCTTCTCCGCGCTGATACCACCGCCGCGACCTGCTGATACGGCGTCTCGGACGGTCGGGTCCGGTGCGGCGTGAGGTTACGCTGCTGAGGTAGGGCGAACCTGAGGTGGTGCGGGTGTGAGTGCGACCAGTACGGGCCCGTGCCGGCTCACGGTCTGTCGCGGCTGCTGCTGCGGGACCAGGAAGAAGGTCCCGGGCGTGGACCACAAGGCCCAGCTCGCCAGGCTCAGCGCCATCGACGACCGCTCCGGGCGCACCGTCCCGGTCCGCACCAGCAAGTGCCTGGGGATCTGCTTCCAGCGCAACGTGGTGGTCGTCCAGCCCTCGGGGGAGGGCCGGTCGGCGGGCGGCCGACCCGTGTGGCTCGGGGAGGTCACCGAGGACGCGCTGGTCGAGGCGATCGACAGCTGGATCTTCGAGGGCGGCCCCGGCCTGGCGCCCCTGCCCGCGGAGCTGGCCGACCACGTCACCTCCAAGAACGCCAGGAAGCCCAAGAAGCGCAAGAGGCCCGAGCGCTCCAAGGCCGCCAAGCAGAAGCGCAAGAAGGACCGGGAGAAGGCGGCCAAGAAGGACAAGGGCAAGAAGAAGGCCAAGAAGAGTAAGAGCAAGAAGTAAGGCGTGGAGGTCTGCGCCTCAGCCGCGCTGCGGGGCGAACTGCGTCCGGTACAGCGCCGTGTACAGCCCGCCCCGCTCCAACAGGTCCTCGTGCGTGCCGCGCTCCAGGATCCGCCCGTCCTCCAGCACCAGGATCTGGTCCGCCTCCCGCACGGTCGCCAGCCGGTGCGCGATCACCAGGGACGTCCGCCCCTTGAGCGCCGCCGCCAGAGCCTCCTGCACCGCCGCCTCCGACTCCGAGTCCAGATGGGCCGTGGCCTCGTCCAGCACCACCACCGACGGCTCCTTCAGCAGCAGGCGCGCGATGGCCAGCCGCTGCTTCTCACCGCCGGAGAGCCGGTACCCGCGATCGCCCACCATGGTGTCCAGCCCGTGGGGCAACTGCTCCAGGAGCGGCCCCAACCGGGCCAGGCGCAGCACCCGCTCCAACTCCTCGTCGGTGG
Source organism: Nocardiopsis sp. CNT312 (assembly GCF_000515115.1). Lineage (GTDB taxonomy): Bacteria > Actinomycetota > Actinomycetes > Streptosporangiales > Streptosporangiaceae > Nocardiopsis. The sequence goes on along the minus strand of NZ_AZXF01000027.1, from coordinate 7,420 downwards.
CTCCCGGACGGGCGTAGCGCAGGTTCGCACCGACCGTGTCGTGGAACAGTTGGGCGTCCTGGGTGACCACGCCCACCGACCTCCGGAGCGAGTCGCCGGTGGCCTCACGCAGGTCGAGCCCGCCGATGCGGACACTGCCCTCGGAGGGGTCGTACAGCCGCGACACCAGGTGGGTCAGTGTGCTCTTGCCCGCTCCGGAGGGCCCCACCAGGGCGACCATCGTCCCGGGTTCGGCGCGGAAGGAGACCTCGCTCAGAACCTCGGTGTCCTCGGCCTCTGCGACCGCCTGCGGGGTGAGTTCCAGAGAGGCGACCGAGAGGTCCTCCGAGCCGGTGTAGCGGAAGGACACACCGTCGAACTCCACCGCGGCCGGCCCCTCGGGGACCGGACGGGCGTCCGGGCTCTCCCTGATACCCGGCTCCAGGTCGAGGACCTCGAAGACCCGGTCGAAGGAGACCAGGGCCGTCATGATCTCCACGTGCACGTTGGACAGCGTGGTGACGGGCCCGTACAGGCGGGTGAGCAGTGTGGTCAGCGCGACCAGGGTGCCCACCTCGAACGCGCCGCCGACGGCGAGAACGCCGCCGACGCCGTAGACCATGGCCATGGCCAGGGCCGTGATCAGGCCCATGAGGCTGAACAGCAGGGAGCCGAACATGGCTTGGCGCACACCGAGGTCGCGGACCCGGCCCGCGTGCCGTTCGAAGCCCGACGCCTCCTCGTCCGGCCGCCCGTACAGCTTGACGAGCATCGCTCCGCCGACGTTGAACCGCTCGGTCATCAGCGAGCTCATCGCGGCGTTGTTCTCCATCCCCTCCCGGGTGACAACGGCCAGTCTGCGGCCGATGACCTTGGCGGGTACGACGAACAGGGGCACCAGGGCCAGCGCCACGAGCGTCACCTGCCAGGACAGGGCGAACATCGTGACGATGACGGCGGTGGCGCTGATGAGGTTGGACACCACCGACTGCAGGACCGAGGTGATCGCCCGCTGCGCGCCCACCACGTCGGTGTTCAGCCGACTGATGAGCGAGCCGGTCTGCGTGCGGGTGAAGAAGGACAGCGGCATCCGCTGGACATGGCGGAACACCTCGGTGCGGAGGTTGTAGATGACGCCCTCACCGATGCGCGCGGACAGCCACCGGCCCGACAGGGTCAGCGCGCTCTCCACCACCGCCAGAGCGGCCGCGGCGGCCGCGAGCCACACCACCAGGGTGGTGTTCCCCGGCAGGATGCCCTGGTCGATGATGGCCCGCAGCAGCAGCGGGTTGGCCACCACGACAGCCGATCCCACCATGGTGACCAGGACGAACGCCGTGATCTTCCGCCGGTGCGGACGGGCGTAAGAGACCACGCGGCGGGTGATGCCCGGGGGCAGGTCCTGGCCCTTGGCGCTTCCGTCGTCGATCAGACTCCTCAGCGGCCTGCCTTGCATCATGGGCGGAGCCGTCCTCCTCGCGAGATCACTTGTGGGTCAACACCGGGGCGCACCGGACGCTTCCCGGGGCGGACCCCGGGAGAGGCTATCGGTTTCCGCGCCGTGTTCAGAGCGTATGCGCGAGGCGGCCCAGTGCCGCGGTGGTGGACCGGCCGGGGGTGAAGGGCAGCTCCCACGCCTGGGCGTTCAGCGCGTCGGCGCCGCGGATCTTGGCTTGGGCGTACCGGTCGCCGGCGGTGTAGGCCAGGGCGGCGGGCGCCAGGGGGCGCAGGAGTTCGGCGTAGGAGGCCCAGTCGGCCACCCCGGGTGGTCCCTCGACCACGAAGGAGGCCGTCACACAGGAGAGGGCGGCGACGGTCTCGGCGCGCTCCTGGGCGGGGTTGATCGGCCGTCCGGGGCCCTTCCAGGCGTGGACGCGCTCGTCGGACTCGATGCCGACGGCCAGGGGGAGACCGCGTTCGGCGATGCTCTGGAGGAAGCGGACGTGGCCGACGTGCAGGACGTCGAACGCGCCGGTGACCACGACCGGCCGGCGGGGCGGCTCCGTGGTCCTGAACCAGTGTGCGCTGAGGGGACGGTGCGCGTCGTCCGCGTTCGTGTCCGTCATCGGTCCCCGTTCCACCGCAGATTCGAGGGTGCCCGCACCAGGTCGGTCGGCGGGCCTGTCCGCAGGATCAACGTATCCCCTGTGACGGGCTATTCCGCGTGGCGGGGCCGGATCCGGCCACAATGGCGGCCGCTGCGGGCTTAGCGTGCTGAGGGGGTCGTGGAACACCCGGAACCGGGGGTGCGCGGAGCGGGGGTTCGGGGGTCGTCCCCCGGGTGGGGTGGCGGAGTGCTGTGGTGCCGGGGGCACACGGCGCTCCTGAAACGGAGCGGGGGTTTGGGGGTCGTCCCCCGGGTGGGGTGGCGGAGTGCTGTGGTGCCGGGGGCACACGGCGCTCCTAAAACGGAGCGGGCGACGGGAATCGAACCCGCATGGCCAGCTTGGAAGGCTGGAGTTCTACCATTGAACTACGCCCGCGTGGCGCCAGAGCCCTTGAGTTTCCTCTAGACTCGTGGAGCCGACGGAGACAAGAGTACAGTCTCCGGAGCGCTGCTCGCACCTCCCATCCGTGGTGCGGGGCGGCGTGAGGTGCACGGGGTGTGGCGCAGCTTGGTTAGCGCGCATGCTTTGGGAGCATGAGGCCGCGGGTTCGAATCCCGCCACCCCGACGAGACCACCGTGGCGGCGGCCCGTGGCCGCACGCCTCGGCCTCCTGTCTGTCTGCCCTAGACTTGGTGCGATCAGCAGGAAACTGTAAGTCCCAGCCCGTCGCAGGGCACCCCAGTGAAACGCGGTCACCAGACGTGTCGCGGGGTGCGCGCGTGCCTGTCGCCCCTGTGCGTGGCGCTTGCGCGGGCCGACGCGGACACCAGCCGGCAAACCTAGGAGTACCGCCCCGTGAAGACCGATGTCGAGGAGCTGAGCCCGACCCGGGTCAAGCTGACCATCGAGGTCCCCTTCGAGGAGCTCGAGCACGCTTTCGACGTGACGTACAAGTCGCTCGCCAAGCAGGTCCGGATCAAGGGCTTCCGCCCGGGTAAGGCGCCGGCGCGGCTGATCGACCGCTACGTCGGCCGCGGCGCGGTGATCAGCGAAGCGGTGAACCACGCCGTTCCCGAGCTCTACAACGAGGCCGTCCAGAAGGAGGAGCTCTTCGCCCTCGGACAGCCCGACGTCGAGGTCACCAAGCTGGAGGACCACGACGAGCTCGCCTTCACCGCCGAGGTCGACGTCCGCCCCAAGTTCGAGGTCAAGGACTACAAGGGCATCGCGGTGACCGTGGACAGCGCCGAGGTGACCGACGAGCAGGTCGAGGAGCAGGTCGGGACGCTGCGCGAGCGCTTCTCCACCCTGACCGGCGTCGAACGCCCGATCGAGGACGGCGACCACCTCTCGATCGACCTGTCCGCCGCGGTCGACGGCGAGCCCCTGGAGGACGTGGCCGTCAGCGGCTACTCCTACGAGGTGGGTACCAACACCATGCTGGAGGGCCTCGACGAGACCCTGCGCGGTATGGCGGCCGGCGGCGAGGAGACCTTCAAGACCACTCTGGTGGGCGGTGAGCACGAGGGTACGGAGGCTGACGTCACCGTCACCGTGCACAGCGTGAAGGTCAAGGAGCTGCCCGAGCTGGACGACGAGTTCGCCCAGCTCGCCAGCGAGTTCGACACGATCGGTGAGCTGCGCGACGACGTTCGCAAGCGCATGGGCGAGGTCCGCCGCCTCCAGCAGCTCTCCTCGGCCCGTGACCAGGCCCTGGAGAAGCTGATCGAGTCGGTCGACATCCCGCTGCCGGACTCGGTGGTGGACGAGGAGGTCGACCGCCGCCGCCAGAGCCTGGAGCAGCAGCTCGCCCAGAGCGGCCTCACCAAGGAGGCCTACCTGGAGTCCCAGGAGAAGACCGAGGAGGAGTTCGACGAGGAGCTGAGCACCGGCGCCCGCTCCGCGGTCAAGGCCGGGTTCATCCTCGACCAGTTGGCCATCGAGGAGAACCTCACGGCCGACCAGGGCGAGCTCAGCCAGTACGTGTTCGACCAGGCCCAGCGAATGGGCGTGAGCCCGGACCAGCTCGCCCAGCACCTGGTCGAGTCGAACCAGATCCGTGTCGCCTTCACCGAGGTCGTCCGCGGCAAGGCCATGGACCTGGTCCTGGCCGAGGCCGTGATCACCGACGAGGACGGCAAGACCGTCGAGCCGCCGGAGCGCCCCGGCGCGTCGGACGAGCGGGCCGTGGAGGAGGCCGCGAAGGCCGCCGCTGCCGCCGCGGCCGAGACCGCCGGTGAGGAGCCCGCGGTTGAGGGCTCCGAGAGCGGTGAGGACGCCAAGTAGGTCCGCCCCTGCGGCGTTCACGGGCCCCGTCGGCAGCAGTGCCGGTCGGGGCCCGTTGTCCGTGCGGTCGCCGTGGCGCAACGGCCCCGTCGGCCCGCGGTCACCCTGCGCTCAAAGCGAACAGGGACGGGATCCGGACGAGCACAGGCTCTGTCGGCGTTAGTGTCGGCAGTAGTCGCAACCGTTTCGATTCCGGAGCAGGTGACGAGAGTGCCGCCGACCTTTGAAGAGTCCCCGCGATTCGACGCCCGTACGTCGGAGTCGCAGTTTTCCCCTTTTATGGAGCAGACGCCTCAGCGCCTGCTGCGCCAGCGAATCGTATTTCTCGGTGACCAGGTGGACGACGAGATCGCCAACCGCCTGGTGGGTGAACTCCTGCTGTTGTCCGCGGAGGACCGCCACCGGGACATCACGATGTACATCAATTCACCGGGCGGTTCCGTCACGGCCGGTATGGCGATCTACGACGTCATGCAGTACATCCCCAACGACGTGCGCACGGTGGGCATCGGTCTGGCCGCCTCCATGGGCCAGATGCTCCTGTGCTCCGGCGCTCCGGGCAAGCGCTACGCCCTTCCGCACACGCGCGTGATGATGCACCAGCCCTCCGGCGGCATCGGGGGTACCGCCTCCGACATCCGCATCCTGGCCGATCAGCTCCTCTACGTGAAGAAGATGTTCATCGGCAAGATCGCCGAGCACACCGGGCAGGCCCCGGAGCAGATCGAGAAGGACGCCGACCGCGACCGCTGGTTCACCGCCCAGGAGGCCAAGGAGTACGGCTTCATCGACGAGGTCCTCGAGGGCACCCTCGACGTGACCGAGGGACCTGTCCGGAGTTGATCCCGTCGGACCTGGTTCCAGGAACGGCGTAGTGCGTGGAAGGCGTGAAATGACCGAGTTCAATCCCAGTCTCATCGGCGGCGCGGCCTCGATGGCCCCCCAAAGCCGCTACGTCCTGCCGTCCTACGTGGAGCGGACGTCGTACGGCGTCAAGGAGATGAATCCGTACAACAAGCTCTTCGAGGAGCGGATCATCTTCGTCGGCGTCCAGATCGACGACACGTCGGCCAACGACCTGATGGCGCAGCTCATCACGCTCGAACAGCTCGACTCCGACCGCGACATCCAGATGTACATCAACTCGCCGGGTGGCTCGTTCACCTCGCTGATGGCCATCTACGACACGATGCAGTTCGTGCGCCCCGACATCCAGACGGTCTGCATCGGCCAGGCCGCCTCGGCGGCGGCGATCCTGCTGGCGGGCGGGACCAAGGGCAAGCGCGGTGCGCTGCCCAACGCCCGGATCCTCATCCACCAGCCCGCGACCGAGGGCATGCACGGCCAGGCCAGCGACATCGAGATCCAGGCCAACGAGATCACCCGGATCCGCAGCCAGTTGGAGACCACCCTGGCCCGGCACACGGGGCGCACGGCCGAACAGGTGTCCAAGGACATCGAGCGCGACAAGATCCTCACCTCCGAGGAAGCGGTCGAGTACGGTCTGATCGACTTCGTCCTGCCCTACCGCAAGGCGTCCATGAAGTAGCGGCACCCGGGCCGAGCGGTTCGCAAGCGCGAACCGGCCCTGGCCCCTGGGGCCCCGTGAGGGCCCTGCGGGCCGCATATCCGAGAAGCCGGACCGGTCTTTTGACCCGCCTGGGACAGCCTGGTGGTGAAGCCGGTCCGGTTTTTCGCTTAGTCTGACGAAGAGCGACACACAGATCGCCCTGTCCTTCGCCGTGATCGTGGACGGGACCGCGGAAACGGGCTCCCGAGCGTTCGCGTGAGCGGGGCCGACGGGGCGGCCCTAGTGGTGAGGAGTGGCCGGGTGGCACGCATCGGTGACGGCGGGGACCTGCTGAAGTGCTCGTTCTGCGGCAAGAGCCAGAAACAGGTGAAGAAGCTCATCGCCGGCCCCGGCGTGTACATCTGCGATGAGTGCATCGACCTGTGCAACGAGATCATCGAAGAGGAACTCGCCGACACCACCGAACTGGCCTGGGACAGTCTGCCGAAGCCGCGGGAGATCTACGAGTTTCTGGACTCGTACGTGATTGGTCAGGACGCGGCGAAGAAGGCGTTGTCGGTGGCGGTGTACAACCACTACAAGCGTGTGCGGTCGGAGGGGGAGCGTCCGGGCGAGGAGGGTGTGGAGATCGCCAAGTCCAACATCTTGCTGCTGGGTCCGACGGGGTCGGGCAAGACGCTGTTGGCGCAGACGCTGGCGCGGATCCTGAACGTGCCGTTCGCGATCGCCGACGCCACGGCGCTGACCGAGGCGGGGTATGTGGGCGAGGATGTGGAGAACATCCTGTTGAAGTTGATCCAGGCGGCCGACTACGACGTGAAGAAGGCCGAGACGGGGATCATCTACATCGACGAGGTGGACAAGGTCGCGCGTAAGAGCGAGAACCCCTCGATCACGCGGGACGTGTCGGGTGAGGGGGTGCAGCAGGCGCTGTTGAAGATCCTGGAGGGGACGACGGCGTCGGTGCCGCCGCAGGGGGGGCGCAAGCATCCGCACCAGGAGTTCATCCAGATCGATACGACCAATGTGTTGTTCATCTGTGGTGGGGCGTTCGCGGGGTTGGAGAAGTTGATCGAGTCGCGGACGGGTCGGCAGGGGATGGGGTTCAACGCGGTGTTGCGGCCGCGGTCGGAGGTGGCGGAGTCGGCGCTGCTGGGTGAGGTGATGCCGGAGGATCTGTTGAAGTTCGGGATGATTCCGGAGTTCGTGGGTCGGTTGCCGGTGATCACGAGTGTGCATGATCTGGACCGGGCGGCGCTGGTGCGGATTCTGACGTTGCCGCGCAATGCGTTGGTGAAGCAGTATCAGCGGTTGTTCGAGTTGGATGATGTGGGGTTGGAGTTCACTGAGGGGGCGTTGGAGGCGATTGCGGATCAGGCGATCGTGCGGGGGACGGGTGCGCGTGGGTTGCGGGCGATCATCGAGGAGGTGTTGTTGTCGGTGATGTATGAGGTGCCTTCGCGTGAGGATGTGGGTCGGGTGATCATTACGGGGGAGACGGTGGTGGACCACGTGAATCCGACGATCGTGCGTCGGGGGTTGTCGGAGGGCGGTCCGGAGGAGAAGTCCGCCTGAG
>NZ_AZXF01000026.1 GCF_000515115.1 Nocardiopsis sp. CNT312 | reverse complement strand
ATGCTCAACACCGCTGAGGTGGACATGGACGAGGTCGAGCAGGTGGAGGTGGGCTACGACCCCTCCGTCCTGCCCCGCGGCCAGGTGCAGTCCCTGACCGCCTTCCGCTCCAACGAGCCCTTCCAGCTGGAGGCCATGGGCGAGGACTACACCGCCTGGATGCCCGAGGAGTACGACGTCACGGGCTCCTTCGGCGTGATGGCCACCAGCCCCGACTTCGCCGACGCCAACCCGACGGTCGTGGAGGACTTCCTGCGCGCCATGTCGCGGGCCTTCGACTACTGCGTCGAGAACGGCCAGGAGTGCGTCGAGTACGCCGCCGAGCTCGCCGGCGCCGAGTACGACGTCGACCACAACCTCAAGGTGTGGGAGGCCGAGAGCGCGCTGGTCGTGGAGTCCACCCCGGACGGCAGCCCGTACGGCTACATCGACCTGGCCCTGACCGAGGCCGAGGGCAGCACCATCGTGGAGTACGGCCAGTTGGAGGAGCTGCCGGAGCTGGAGCCCCTCTTCGCCCCCGAGTACCTGGAGGCCGTCCACTCCGACGGTGAGCTCGTCTGGGACGAGTAAGCCCGCCCGCTCCCTGAGCCGGGTCCGTCCACCGGACGGGAACAAGGGCACCGGGGCCCGAGGACCGCACCGCACGCGGCTTCTCGGGCCCCTTTCCCGTTTCGGCGCACGTCTCCCGCGGGACATACGTGACACCACTGATGTCCCGGTGGCATCCGGGAGCTAGGGTGCCCTGCTGTGTGAGTCCACGGGCCGACCCCGGGCATCCACACGCGGCTTCTGGGGGCGACATCCCCCCACCCTCCTTCACGCCGCCCCGTATCCGACCGCCACCACGCCACCATATACAGTGACCGGTCGGACACTCTGAGCCACTCAGCGGCCACGCCCAACCCAGCCACGGGGCACACCAGCGCTCCGCACGCCGTCCGATTCCGCGGAGCCGCCCCTCCCCCGCGAAGGAGCAGACCCACATGTCCACCCCCGCCCCCCGCCCTCCGAGACGGCATCCGCTCACCGCCTGCGCGGCAGCCGCCTCGACCCTCCTCCTGGCCACCGCCTGCGGTACGAACGCCGCCGAGACCCCGCAGGAGCCCCAGCAAGCCACCGTGGTCGACGACGATCGGTGCGCCACCAACCGTGCCATCGGCACGGTCACCTACCTCACCGGCTACCAGTACCAGTCCTCGGTGAGCATCCTGGAGGCGGTCGCCGCCGACGCCCTCGGTTACTTCGACCGCCTCTGCCTCGACGTCGAGATCGCGCCGGGCAGTGGGAACACGATCGGCAACGCCCGCTCCGTGGCCGACGGCGGCGTGCAGTTCACGTCCCTGGGCAACGAGGGCGAGATCATCCAGGCCAACGAGCAGGGGATCGGCATCGTCGGCATCGCCACCTACGGTCACGTGGGCATCGCGAACCTGATGACCCCGAAGGGGGTCGACGAGCTCACCGACCTTGAGGGCACCGTCCTCGGCCACAAGGGCATGCTGCCGCCCCCGGTGGCGGCCATGCTGGTGAGCGAGGGAGTGGACCTGGACGAGATCGAACAGGAGCTGGTGGGCTACGACCCCTCCATCCTCCCGGCGGGCGAGGTCGACTCGCTGACCGGCTACCGCTCCAACGAGCCCTTCCTGCTCGAAGCCATGGGCGCCCAGTTCATCGAGTGGCTGCCCGAGCAGTTCGGGGTGGCGGGCTCCTTCGGCGTGATGGCCACCAGCCCCGACTTCGCCGACGCCCACCCCACCGCCGTCGAGGACTTCCTGCGCGCCATGGCCCAGGCCTTCGAGTACTGCCAGGAGAACGCCAGAGAGTGCGTCGAGTACGCCGCCGCGCTGGACGCGGAGAACCCCGAGAGCTACGGGTACGACGTCGACCACAACCTCCGCATCTGGGACGCCGAGCAGGAACTGGTCAGCAGCTACACCGTGGAGGGCAAACCGCTCGGCTACATCGACCTGAACAAGACCGAGGAGGAGGCCGCCATCCTGAAGGAGTACGGCCAGCTGGAGGAGATCCCCGATCTGGAGCCGTTCTTCCGCCCAACCTTCATCGAGGCCGTGCACATCGCCGGAGAGGTGAGCTGGCCCGAGGGCGGATGAGCCCGCCCCGGGGCGGCCCGCGCACGGTGCGGGCCGCCCTTCGCCGTGCTTTTCTCGGGCTTTCGCTCCCCTTCCCACCCGCCAGCCCGCCACCACCCTCAACGGACGCCTACGGCACAACCCCCCACCCGCCAGCCCGCCACCACCCTCAACGGACGCCTACGGCACAACCCCCCACCCGCCAGCCCCGTGGGCACCCGAGCCGACGCCCTGACGGCGCCGCGGGCGGGGAACGGGGCTCAGTCGAGGTCCCTGAGGAGTTCGGAGACCCGTTCGGGCCGCTCGAAGAGGGACAGGTGCCCGGCCCCCTCCAGCACGTGCACGTCGGTGCCGAGGAGTCGGCGGGCCGGGCCGTGCAGCCGTGCCGGGGAGAAGAAGGTGTCATCGGAGCCCGTGGCGACGAGGACCGGGGTGTCCGACCACGGGCGCAGGCACTCCATGGTGAGGGGGCCCGGGGCCAGGGCGGTCCGGCAGTGCTTGCCGACGAGGGTCATCCACGGCGCGAGCGGGTGTGTGCCGACGACGGCGCCCGGGCCGCTCATAACGTTGAGCAGCCGGGTGCTCTTGCTGTCGCGGGGGCCGATCATCCACGGCAGGACCGCCCGCATCACCTCGGGCGCCATCCCCGCCGCTGTGAGGCCCGCGGGGGAGACCAGGAGCAGGGCCCTGACCAGGGGCGAGGGCGTTGCGGAGAGGGCGATCGCCGCCCCGAGCGAGTGGCCGACCACGATCACCGGCGTGTTGGTGACCGCGGGCAGAACCTCGTCCAGCCAGGCCCCGTAGGCGGCCGACCGCGGGGCCTTGGGTCGGACCCCGCAGCTGAGTCCGGGCTGGCCGGGGACGTCCACCGAGATCACCGTCCGGTCCCGTGACAGGGTCCGCATGGGTCCGACCGCGGTGGCGGTGTTGAAGTTGGTGCCGTTGAGCAGAACGGCCGGGGTACCCGTCCCCCCCTCCACGCGGAACGCCCGCGTGCCGCCGAGCCCCGTGGGGATCTCGGGCAGCGACACGGGCCCGGGGGATCGGGCGATCTGGGCCTCGCACCAGGAGCGCACGCTCTGCGCCCCGGATTCGGTTCGGTAGACGTACGCACCGCGCACGTGGGAATCGAGCATCAGACGCCTGGTTTCCGATAGGAGTGTTCAACGCCGACCAGTCTTTCCGGCACTCCTCTTCGGACTGTACGCGGGTGAGGTGGGTCACGCCACACCCGCTCACGGGTGGCCGCGCGACAGGGAAAGGGACACCCCTGCGACCCGAGTCACATTTCACTCAGGGAGAACAGGAACATCAAGCACCCGCTTCTCGGGTAGGAGTCCTCTGCCGTCGACCACTCCACCCCACACACCGGGGGGAAGGCACTCGCCGGTGGGCCACATCACACGAACCGTGTTGGACAGTAGGCCCGATTCGTTAGCATATGATGGCCTTTGCCTGTTATCACAGGGTCGGAGGTTCGCTACCCGAAGACCGGATTCGGTTAGGGTTCGGCGAAGAACCAACCAACCCGTTGGTTCCCATCTCCGGGGCGCGGTCCACCCGACCGTCTCCGGAAGACCGACGGACCTCCGCGAAAGGTCCGCGAACAGGGCGGGGCGAAGAGCGCTCCGTGAGGTGAGCCGGGAAGACTGGTCGGCGTGTCCCTGACGAGTCACGCCTTGGAGAACCGCACATGAGCATCGACCCGGACGTAAGCCCCACCCCAGAGACCTCACCGCTCGCCCGTTTCGCCAACGTACTGCGCAGTGACAGCGTCGGGGGCTTCATCCTCATCGGCGCGGCGCTCCTGGCCCTCATCTGGATCAACTCCCCCTTCGGGGAGGTCTACGAGCAGTTGCGCGAGATCACGATCGGCCCCCACGCCCTCCACCTCGACCTGAGTCTGGAGACCTGGGCCGCCGACGGACTGCTCGCGGTGTTCTTCTTCGTCGTCGGCAACGAACTCAAGGAGGAGTTCGTCCACGGCGAACTGCGCAACCCGCGGCGCGCCATGCTGCCGATCGTCGCCGCCATCTGCGGCATGGTCATCCCCGCCGGCATCTACGTGGCGATCAACCTCTCCTCCCCGGAGACCATCGGCGGGTGGGGCATCCCGATGGCCACCGACATCGCCTTCGCCGTGGCGATCCTCGCCGTCGTCGGCCGCCACCTGCCGACCCCGCTGCGCACCTTCCTGCTGACCCTGGCGATCGTGGACGACCTCGGCGCCGTCATCGTCATCGCCGTCTTCTACACCAGCGGCATCAACTTCGTCGCCCTCGGTGCGGCCGCCGTCCTCCTCGCCGTCTTCGCCTACCTCCAGCGCGGCAAGGGGCTGGCCGCCAAGCTCAACGCCTCCGCGCTGCCCAACTGGATCGTCTACGTCCCGCTGGCCGCCGTCATCTGGTTCCTCGTTCACGAGAGCGGCGTCCACGCCACCATCGCCGGTGTGGCCATGGGTCTGCTCATGCGCACCACGACCCTGCCCGGAGAGATCCAGGACCCCAGCCACCGCGTCGAGCACATGCTGCGCCCCTGGTCCGCGGGCCTGGCCCTGCCGATCTTCGCCTTCTTCTCCGCGGGCGTGGTCTTCGACAGCATGGGGGCGGTGTTCACCGATCCGGCCGGGCTCGGCATCATCCTCGGCCTGGTGGTCGGCAAGGTCCTCGGGATCGTCGGCGGAGCCTGGGTGACCACCAAGGTCACCTCGGCCGAACTCAACCCCAGCCTGAAGTGGGTCGACCTCGTCGGGATGTCGCTGCTCGCGGGGATCGGCTTCACCGTCTCCCTGCTCATCGCCGAACTCTCCTTCGCCGGGTCGGCCGAGCACCTCACCCACGCCAAGTCGGGTGTGCTGATCGCGTCGCTGATCGCCACCGTGCTGGGCTCGGTCATCCTGAGCCTCCGCAACCAGCACTACCGCAAGGTCCCGGCCTCCGCCCCGGCTGGCGGGACCGGCTCCCAAGGCTGACACCGTGTGGCGGCGGTCCCGTCCACCGGCGCGTGTGGACGGGACCACCGTCATTTCGGCGGTGTGAACCCCCTGCGGGCCTCCGCCACGGCGGGACGCAGGGCGCATCCGGCGGCGTGGTCGTTCCCCAGCCCCATCGCCTGCATGAACGCGAACGCGGTCGTCGGCCCGACGAACCTCCAGCCACGCTTCTTCAGGTCCTTGGACAGCGCCACCGACGCCGGGGAGAAGGTCGCGCTCTGCGGCGGGTCCACCTCGTCCGCAGGGGGCTCGTGGCGCCAGAAGAACGCCGCCAGCGACCCAGCCTCCCTCTGGAGCTCCACCGCCCCGCCGGCGTTGGCGATCACGGCCGCGATCTTGCCCCGGTGCCGGACGATCCCGGCGTCGCCGAGCAAGCGCTCGACGTCCGCCTCATCGAAGCGCGCCACGGCGTGGAAGTCGAACCCGGCGAAGGCCTGGCGGAAGTTCTCCCGCTTGTCCAGGATCGTTCGCCAGCTCAGCCCGGACTGGAACCCCTCCAGGCTGACCTTCTCGAAGAGCCTTCGGTCGTCGGTGACCGGGAATCCCCACTCGGTGTCGTGGTAGGCGAGCATCTCCGGTGTGGCGCCGGCCCAGGCGCAGCGGGGACGGCCGTCCGGGGCGGTGAAGAGATCCATGGCCTCCTCGATCCTTCAGGCGGCGAGAAAGGGCAGCCGCGGGTCGGTCAGGTTCGGGGCGACGCCGACGACCTCCGCAGTCACCACGCCGTGGACCACGAACGGGTTCTCGGCGACCGAGGCGAACGAGGTCCGATCGAACCCCTGCTCGTAGAACAGCCGATGCGCGGCGTCCACGATCCGCTGCCGTGTGTCCACCGGAGTCCACCCCGCTGCGCTCTCCCACCTCCAGGACGTCTGTCCTAGAGGAACGCCGGAACTCTAGGACAGACGCCCTGGAAGGGCAAAACGGGACGGCCGGCCGGGAGGGTCCCGGAGCCGGGGCCGCAGCAACGGGACTGCGGAGGTCACACGGCGACCACGTGCGCATCGTCAGAGCCGGTGTCATCCACAGAAGCAGTGATGCGAGCGGGGCCGCTCGTGAACACCACAGCGCCACGGTGCCCCACCGCCCGGGCGACGAGGGGGTCGTCCGCGTCCGGGCGCTCTATGACACGTCCAGTGCCTGCCTGGCCTCCCGGGAGGCCAGGTAGGCGAGCCACCCGCCGTGGCCGGTGATGTCCTCGGCCCCGGCCACAGCGGCGGCCTCGCAGCCGAAACCCACCACCGAACGGCCGTCGGCCAGGGTGACCGAACCCAGCGCCATCGGTGCGGGCAACGCGGCCAGGAACGCGCCCAGCCCCGCAGGGGAGACCCGCCAGACCTCGCAGCGGATCGCTGCCCCGCCCTCGTCCACCCGCTGCAACCCCGGCTTGGGCGGTGTGGTGGCCAGGGCGTACATCCGGTAGTCCGTGCTGGTCTGCGCCTCCCGCACGAACCGCGCCCCCAGGTCGGTGAGCTGGTGGTTGAGCGGCTGCCCGCGCAGGTGCGCCCCGAACACGGCCAGCTCCACGCCCGGTTCCGGGTACACCTCCCCCGCTGGGAGGCCCGTCAGGGCGGCGGCCAGGTCCAAGGCCACCTGGTCCTCGAAAGCCCGGCCGACGAGGGTCACCCCGAAATCGTGCCCGTCCGCCTCCCCCACCGGAACCGCCACCGCCGACAGGTCCAGCAGGTTCACGAAGTTGGTGTAGGTGCCCATCCGCGAGTTCACCCCCACCGGGTCGGCCGCCACCTCCTCCAGGGTGGGATGGCCCACGGTGGTGGGCAGCATCAGCGCGTCGAACCCGGCCAGCAGTTCGCGCGCGGCCGACCGGTAGGCGACCAGCCGCTGCTGGTCGGCGGCGAGCGCGGGCGCGGCCAGGTCCGCCGCGGCCAGGATGATCCCCGACACCGTGGGATCGGCCGACGCGGGCTCGCCCTCCAGGAAATCGCCCACGGCGGCGTAGCGCTCGGCGACCAGCGCGCCGTCGTAGAGCAGCCGGGCCGCCTCCAGCAGCGGTGCCACGTCCACCTCCCCGATCTCCGCGCCGGTCTCCCGCAGGCGGTCGGCGGCGGCGCGGAAGGACGCGCGTTCGGCGGCGCTGAGCACCGCCAGCCCGTCGCTGGTCGGGACGGCCACCCTTCCGGCACCGCGCGGGGCCAGCCTGGTGTCAGCGGGCCAGGTGCGGCTGTACGGATCCTCGGGGTCGGGGCCGGTCATCACCTTGAGCACGGCCGTCGCCGACGCCAAGTCCGGACCGAACACGGTGACGCAGTCGTAGGGCCTGGCCGCCGGGACCACCCCGGTAGCGGGGACGAGCCCCACCGAGGGCTTGAGCCCCACGATCCCGTGCAGCGCAGCGGGCACCCGGCCCGACCCGGCCGTGTCGGTGCCCAGGGCCGCGTCGGCGATCCCCAGGGCGACGGCAACCGCCGAACCCGAACTGGAGCCGCCGGAGATTCGCTCGGGGCGGTGCGCGTGGCGGACCGCCCCGTAGGGGCTGCGCGTGCCGACCAGGCCCGTGGCGAACTGGTCCAGGTTGGTCTTGCCGAGCACCAGGGCGCCGGCCGCCGCCAGCCGCCGCACCGCCGTGGCGCTGCGCTCGGGCGTGTAGGCGTACTCCTCGCACGCCGCCGTGGTGGGCAGGCCGGCCACGTCGATGTTGTCCTTGACCGCGACGAGGACGCCCGCCAGCGGCAGGTCCTCCCCCGCCGCGAGGCGCTCCTCCACCGCCTCGGCCTCCAAAGCCACGTCCCGCTCGGGACGCAGGGTGACCCAGACCTCGGGGCGGTCGGCCGCCGCGATCCTGCGGTAGGCCTCGTGGACGCGGTCGGTCGGGGTGGGCATCAGGCGTCTCCTCCTCGCGTGATCACGGCCATGGCACGCCCGGGATCGAGGTGCTGGCCCGGTGCGACCAGGATGTCGGAGACCGTTCCCGCGCAGGGGGCCCGGACCACCACTTCCAGTTTCATGGCCTCCAGGACGACGACGGGCTGCCCCTCCTCGACGGTGTCTCCGGGGCGGACGTCCACCTTCCACACCGAGGCGGACAGCGGTGACTCCACCAGGCCCGCGCCGGGCGGCAGGTCCAGCACCCCGGCGTCGGCGACGGGTTCGGGCTCGGGGCGGTCCTCGAACTCGCCCGCCGCCTCCCACCGCTGCCGCTCGGCCTCGAAGGCTGCGTCCTGGCGCTCGCGGAAGACCCGGATGGAGTCGGCGTTCTCGGCGAGGAAGCGCTCGTGGTCGGCGAGGACGAACTCACCGTCGCTGATCTCCAGCTCGTGGCGTCCGGCAAGGAGGTCGGCGCGGATGTCCAGCAGCTCCTCCTTCTCCACCGGGTACCAGGTGAGCCGGTCGAAGAACCGCAACAGCCAGGGGGTCCCCGGTTCGAAGGGCCCGTACTGGCGCAGACCGGACCAGATGGGCACAGTGCGGCCGATGAGCTGGTAGCCGCCGGGGCTCTCCATGCCGTACACGCACAGGTAGGCACCGCCGATCCCCACCCCGGCCTCCGGCGTCCAGGTGCGCGCCGGGCTGTACTTGGTGGTCACCAGCCGGTGACGCGGATCAAGCGGGGTGGCGGCGGGTGCGCCCAGGTACACGTCACCCAGGCCCAGCACCAGGTAGGAGGCGTCGAAGACGGTGTCGCGCACCTGCTCCACCGTGTCGAGGCCGTTGATACGGCGGATGAACTCGATGTTGTCGGGGTTCCAGGGCGCGTCGTCGCGCACACTCGTCTCGTAGCGGCTGATCGCCTCGTGGATCGACGGGTCGTCGAAGGACAGCGGCAGGTGCAGGGTGCGGCTGGGCACCCGCAGGCGGGAGGTGGGCGGCAGCCCCTCCTCGATCTCCTGGAGGAGGCCGAGCAGCGAGCGCAGCGGCAGCGCCTCGGGGTCGGTGTGCAAGTGCAGGGAGCGCACGCCCGGGGTCACGTCGACGATGCCCTTCGGAGCCGCCTCGGCCAGCGCGGCCATGAGCGCGTGGACGCGCATGCGCATCCCCAGGTCCAGCACCATGGGTCCGTACTCGACGAGCAGGTTGTCGTGTCCGCTGCGGCGGTAGGTGACCTCGGGGGTGCCCTCGCCGGGCAGGATCCGTGCGAGGACCCCGTCGTCGCCGTCGCCGCCGCTGGAGCGCAGCAGCGGCGCGGCCGTCGGGGTGGTGTGCAGCTTCTCCGCGGCGGCCTCGGTCACCGGGTGGAACCGGACGGTGTCACCGGGGCGCAGTTGGCCGACCTTCCACCGGGAACCGGTGACCACGGTGACGGGGCAGACGAACCCGCCAAGACTGGGACCGTCGGGGCCCATGAGGACCGGGGTATCACCGGACAGGTTGACCGCGCCGACGGAGTAGGCGTTGTCGTGGATGTTGGAGGGGTGCAGCCCGGCCTGGCCGCCGTCGGGACGGGCCCAGCTCTGCTTGGGGCCGGAGAGGCGGACGCCGTTGCGGGCGGACTGGGGGTGCACCTTCCAGGAGGCCGCGTAGAAGTCGGCCAGGCCTTGGCGGGTGAGGAACTCGGGGGCGGCGTGCGGCCCCTCGGAGACCTCGACGTCCCAGTGCGCGCCGGTGCCCTCTCCCGCCTCGACGGGGGCGAGGAAGTCGGGGCGGTCGGCTTCGGGGACCGGACGCGGGTCCAAAGCGCCGGCGCCGGGGGCGGCGGGGCGGAGCACGTCGCCGAGCCGGAGGGCGCGTCCGCTGTGGCCGCCGTACTCCCCGGCGGTGAACGTGGCGGCGCTGCCGAGGTAGGCGGGCACGTCCAGGCCGCCGCGCACGAGCACGTAGGTGCGCATGCCGGGACCGTCGGCGAACCCGACGTCGAGCACACCGCCGCCCGGCACCTCCACCGGCTCCCACTGCGGCACCGGTTCGCCGTCGAGGGTGACACGGGCGGGCGCGCCGGTGACGCACACCGTCGCCGGCGCACTGAACCGCAGGGCGGGCCCCTCGACGGTGCACTCCAGTCCGGGGGCGCCCTCGGGGTTGCCCAGCGCACCGTTGCCCAGCCGGAAGGACAGGTCGTCCATGGGCCCCGACGGGGGGATGCCCACCTGCCAGTAGCCGGTACGGGCGGGCCAGTCCTGCACGGTGGTGAGGGTTCCGGCGCGCTCGACCTCGATCCGCGGCTCCGGATCGCCGACACCGGAACAGGTCGCGGTGGTGTGGGCGGCCTCGCGGACCTCCGGATGCGCGGTCAGGGCACGCAGCAGGCCCAGGTTGGTCTGGACGCCGTCGATCCGCGTCTCGGCCAGGGCCGCGCCGAGCCGGTCCAGGGCCTGGGCCCGGTCCGCCCCGGCGGCGATGACCTTGGCGAGCATGGGGTCGTAGTCGCTGGTGACGCGCTGGCCGGTCTCCACCCAGCCGTCGACGCGCACCCCGGCGGGCGTCTCCACCCGGGTGAGCAGGCCGGAGCTGGGCCGGAAGTCGTGTGCGGGGTCCTCGGCGTACACGCGGGCCTCGACGGCGTGGCCGGTCGGCACCGGCCCCTCCGGGGGGACGCCGTCGAGGACGTCCTCACCGCGCGCCAGCCGCAGCATCCACGCGACCAGGTCGACCCCGGTCACCTCCTCGGTCACCGGGTGCTCCACCTGGAGCCGGGCGTTGACCTCCAGGAAGGACGCCTCACCGCGGTCGACGTCGTAGACGAACTCCACCGTTCCGGCGCTGCGGTAGGCGGCTTCGGCGCACAGCGCGCGGGCGGTGCGGTGGAGTTCGGCGCGCAGGTCCCCGGGCAGGCCGGGGGCGGGTGCCTCCTCCACGACCTTCTGGTTGCGGCGCTGGAGGGAGCAGTCGCGGTCCCCGAGGGTGACGACGCGGCCGGTACCGTCGCCGAAGACCTGTACCTCGATGTGACGGGCGCGGGGGACGAAGCGTTCGAGGAACACGCCGCCCCCGCCGAAGTGGGTCTTCGCCAGTCGGCTCACCCGGTCGAAGGCGGAGCGCAGCGCGGCCTCGTCGTCGCAGGGCAGCAGACCGATCCCGCCGCCTCCGGCGGTCGACTTGAGGATGACCGGATATCCGATGTCCTCCGCCGCGGCGACCGCGGCACCGGCGTCGGCGAGGAGGCCGCTGCCCGCCACCATGGGCAGCCCGGCAGCGGCGGCGGCCGCGCGGGCGGTGTGCTTGTCGCCGAACTCCTCCAGGTGGCGGGGTTCGGGGCCGACGAACACCAGGCCCGCCGCCTCCACGGCGCGGGCGAAGGCGGCGTTCTCGGACAGGAAGCCGTAGCCGGGGTGGACGGCGCCGACCCCTGTGGCGGCGGCCGCGCCGAGTACGCGTGCGGTGTTCAGGTAGCTCTCGGCGGCCGGTGCCGGGCCGAGCCGGACGGCCTCGTCGGCGAGCCGGGTGTGCGGCGCGCCCGCGTCGGCGTCGGAGTAGACAGCGACGGTGCGCAGGCCCAGTTCCCGGGCGGAGCGGATGACGCGGCAGGCGATCTCACCGCGGTTGGCGACGAGCACGGAGTCGAACATGGTGGCTCTCCTTACCCCCCGGGTCCGGTGTGCCGGGAAGCGGGTTGGTGTCAGAGTGTGTCGGCGTGGAGCGCCATCTGGGTCAGGGCGCGTTGGGCGCGTTCGAGGACGACCTCCATGGAGGCGCCCACGTGTTCGTGCAGGGCGCGGTAGGCGGCGTCGAGCGCACCGTCGAGGAGGAGTTCGACGATGTCGATGTGCTCGGTGATGGTGGAGGTGATCCGGTCCTCGGTCAGGAAGTCGTACATGCGCACGCGGCGGATGCGGTGGTTGACGGAGACGAGGGACTCGGTGAGGGCGTGGTTGCCGGAGGTGCGGGAGAGGGCGGCGTGGAACTCCTCGTCCAGGAGGACGAACGAGGGGTCGGGGGCGGGAGGGTCGGCGCGCAGCTTCTCCCAGCGTTCGAGCTCGGCGGTGAGGACGACGCGGTCGTGGGTGAGGTCGGGGTCCTCGATGACGCGGGCGATGCCCCGCAGTTCGAGGGTGACCCGGAGTTCGTAGAGGTCGCGGAGCTCGGGGAGGTTGGGGACGGTAACGTAGAAGCCGTTCTCGCGGCGCTCGACGAGGCCGTCGGAGTGCAGGCGTGCGAGGGCCTCGCGCACGGGGGTGCGGGAGACGCCCAAGTGCTCGGCCAGGCGGACCTCGCCCAGGCGTGTGCGGGGGGTGACCCGCCCGCTCAGGACCTCCTCGCGCAACTGCACATAGACCCGATCGCGGCGCGATGCCGCGGGTTCCAGGCGTGTATACAGCGGTGTGTCCATGGGTTCGACGGTAGAAAGAACGTGTTTCGGCGACTCTGTTCGCGCGTGAACCCTGTGTTTCGCGTGACCGCGAGTGGCGGCCAAGCCACATCGCCACCGCCTGGGGCGTCCATCCTGACCCGGATGCCGGTCCCTGTCTCCCCGCCCGTGGCGTCCTTGACGACGTGGGTGCAGGTGACCACGTGATCGGTGGTGACGAGCACCGCCGCCCCGTACTGAGCGCTTCCGCCCCGGCCGGTGATCCGCAGCTGCCGGCCCCGGGGGCCGGGGGAACCGTTTCTGTGACCTGTTCGGGCACGGTACTCCGATTCGACGGAGGAGGCCGGTGCCCGGGGTGGGGACGGACCCGGAATACGTGGCCCCCGCAGTCTGCATGGATTCGTGTTCATATTAAATTGCCCCTCAAAAACGCGAAAATATCCGCAAACCAAAAATCGAAACATGAATGCGAATAAAAAAGACCTGCCCGTTCTTCACACGGACAGGTCGAGAGACAGAAGCCCCGGAACCCGAGGGCAGCCCCCTACCTCTCCTCGGACCGGCGGCCCCACGGCATGAGGCGGTCGAGGGCGAGCCTGCCGCCCGAGAAGCCCAGTGCCAGCGCAGACGTCCCCAGGACCAGCGCCAGCTCCCACTCCTCGAGGGGCTGGCCGAGGTGGGCGAAGACGTAGGCGGCGGCCATCTGGAGGAAGAGCAGGGCCCCGACCACGGGCAGCGCGAAGCCGAATGCCAGCATGAGACCGCCGACGACCTCCACCACTCCCCCGTAGACCGCGGCGATCTGCGGGAACGGGATCCCCAGCATCCCGAAGAACTCGGACGTGCCCGACGGGTCCAGCAGCTTGGGCAGGCCGTGGTAGACGAACACGGTCCCGGCCGCCAGCCTCGCGAGGAGGCCCGCGATGTCACCGAGCGGTCCGATCGTCTGCTTGCCCATGGGTTCCCTCCCGCGAACGGCGTCCCGGGGCTCGGCAGCACCGCCCCCGGAAGACGTGATGACTCATCACACCCATTCGATCACTCCAGGGCATGGAACGGCTGGCGGCTCGACCGAAAACCGGTACCGAACCGTCGAGGATGCCTGCGACGATGTCGGCCATGGTGGAGACGCGGAGACCGGTGGACGCACGTTCGGTGGCGGAACTCGTGGCGGCGGGCGGGCCGGTGAAGTTCCTGCACTTCTGGGGCCACCGGCCGCACCCGTCGGGCGAGGTGTCGGCGAGCTGCCTGTCGCAGTGGTGGCCCGCCGCCTTCACCGTGGACGGGGTCTCCTATCCGACCGCCGAGCACTACATGATGGCGGGCAAGGCGCGGCTGTTCGGGGACCGTGAGGCCCTCGACCGGATCCTGACCGCGGGCCACCCCCGAGACGCCAAGGCGCTCGGCCGCCGGGGGCGCGGCTTCGAGCAGGCGGCCTGGGAGGCGGCGCGCTTCGGGATCGTCGTGCGGGGCAGCCTCGCCAAGTTCGGCCAGAGCGCCGAACTGGAGGCCTTCCTGCTCGGCACGCGCAACCGGGTCCTGGCCGAGGCCAGCCCCCGGGACCGGGTGTGGGGGATCGGGCTGTCGGCGGGCGAGGAGGCCGCCGGGGACCCCGCACGCTGGTGCGGCCTCAACCTGCTGGGGTTCGCCCTCATGGAGGCACGGGCACTCCTGGCCGCGGACGGGACCAGCGGATCAGCAGTGGAACAATCTCATTCTTAGCCCCACTCGGTTTGGGAAGTGAAATTTCGCTTTCATCTGCCATGTCTGGCACCTCGGGGGGAGAATTCTCCCGGGGGAAACCTGTTGTTTGGCTCCGGGCGGTGTACGGCCCCAGTAGAGTCCGAGGACGCGAGCAGTACCGTGCCCGGGACAGCCGTCCGCGCAGGCACACACGGCGCGGCGCCTGCACCGTCGAAGAGCGCCGACCTTCTTTCTTTTCGCGGGACAATCACGAGAATCCGGGAAAACCCATGGCCTATTTCCGTGTCCAGCTCAGAAACGGCTCCTCCCACACCTTTCAGGCGGTGAACATGCGCGCCGACGCGCACAGCCTCTACCTGGAGGAACGTGCGGCGGGGGCCTGGCGCCCGGTGTTCACCTCGCCTCTGACCGAGGTGGAGCGCGTCCAGCGCCGCTTCACCGAGAACGACGGCACCTGGACCTGGCTCAACGAACAGTTGCCGGCTCCCATCGGCGGTGTGCGCGCCTGGTGAGACCGGCCCGCACGGCCGCGGGGAGAGCGCGAGGGGCGCCGGGACCCGTCGGGTTCCCAGCGCCCCTCATCCGTGCTCGGGCCGAGCGGGTGCTACAGGCCCTCGCCGTGGACGGAGCCGGGGGTGCCGGAGCCGTCGGTGTTCTGGGGCTCGCCGGTGGCGCTGTTGCCCAGCCACTCGTCCCAGGTCATCTGCCAGTAGCCCCAGCCGTTGTTCCACTGGAACTCGCGGGAGGTGCCGGTGGTGTCGAGGACGTCGCCCATGAGCGTGTTCTCGTAGAACCACTGCGCGTCCGAGAGCCCCACGTTGGTGCACCCGTGCGAGGTGTTGGCGGAGCCGATGGAGGGGTTGTAGGAGGCCTCGTGGACGAACTCGCCGCTGTTGGAGGTGCGGACCGCGTACTGCACGTCCACGGTGTAGGAGCCCGGTTCGTCGGCGGGGATGCCGACGGTGGCGGAGTCCATGGTCAGGTGCCGGTAGCGCTCCATGAGCACGTGGACGCCGGAGGAGGTGGTGTCGAAGTGGCGAGTGCCCTGGCCGTTGCTCACCGGGATGACGCGGTCCTGCTCGCCGTCGATGGTGATGACCATCTCGTGGTCGGGCACGTGCATCGTGGCGATGAGCTCGCGGCCGATCTCGAAGTCGATCCGGTGGTCGCTGACGCCGTACACGCCCTCGGAGGCCTCGACGCCCGCCAGGTGGAGGTCGACGGTGACGCTCTGGTAGGGCTCCCAGTACTCCTCGGTGCGGAAGACGGCCATCTTGTCCGACACCCAGTTCCAGGCACCGGAGATCTCCTGGTCGGCGATGACCTCCATCGCGTTCTCCACCTGCGCCTTGTTGGTGACGGGCAGGTCGAAGTTGATCACGATGGGCATGCCGACACCGACGGTGTCACCGCTGGTGGGGAAGTTCGAGGCCAGTTCCAGCCGTCGGCCGGGGGTGGCGTCGAGGGTGGAGAACTCGTGGACGGACTCGGTCGTCTCACCGGCCTCGTTCTCGGCAAGGGCCGTGACCACGACATCCGCACCGGGGTCCAGGTTCCAGTCGCTGACCCACTCGGTCCCCTCCGCGTTGAGGGTCCCGGTCATGTCGAAGAGCCCGCGGTTGTGCTCCTGCTCCGTCGCGGAGGCCTGCTCCACCCGGACGTCGGTGATGGTGCCGCTCTCGGCGATCACCCTGACCGGGGAGTTGGGGGCGATGTCGACGCCACCGTCCGCGGGGGTGATGGTCAGTTCCGCGGGGGCGGCGTCGACCACCGGTTCTTCCGTGCTCTGTGTCTCCGCACCGCCTGACGTACAGGCGGTGGCCGCGAGCGCGAACGCCGCCAGTCCGATGCCGAGCCGGCGCAGCGCCGCCTGGTGGGTCTTGCCCGTCACGTCTGGACCTCCATCTTGAACACCGGGTGCGTCGTGTGCGCTCTTGCCTCTGCCCTGTTTGACGCGCATCCAGGGAAAAGGTTCTGAAGTTCCACGGATCGCTACCGAGCGGTTATCCGCGACGCTCTGGGGGCAGATACGCCGGAGCCGACGAGGATACACCTAGAGGGCGGCGTGGCTCTCCACCGACCCAAGGCCGCACTTGCTGCACTTGCCTCACTTGCCGCAAAAACGTAGAACACGGTCATCCTCTCCACCAGGGAATACCCGAAACAACACGGTGGTTCCGGGTTCCTCACGGAACGTGAACCACAAGGTCACGGGCGGACGGTCACGACCGGCTCCGCGCCGCGTAGCGCGCCGGGGGTGCGCCCACCACGGCCGTGAAGTCGCGGATCAGGTGCGACTGGTCGCTGTACCCCAGGTCGGCGGCGAGGGCCGACCAGTCGGGCGTGGGCCCGGTCCGGGCCCGCTCGGCAACCTCGTAGAAGCGGTAGCGGCGGATCACGGTCTTGGGCGAGAGCCCCACGTGGTCGGCGAACCGGCGCTGGAGCGAGCGGACCGTCGTCCCCTCGCGCTCGGCCAGTGCCTCCACCCCGATGCCCGCGGGATCGGCCGCGATCCTCTCCACGAGGGCGGCCGTGTCCTCGGCGGGGTGCCGGCTCCCGGGCAGCCGCGAGGCCAGGAACCGGTCCACCGCGGCGATGAGGGTCCGTGGGTCCTCATCGCGGGGCGCGTCCGCCCCGAGGACCTCCGGCCACGGCAGTGCGGCGTCCACGATCGTGCGCATCGGACACCCGAGGAGGGGGCGGAACCCGGCCGGCCGGAACATCACCCCCAGCGCCCACCCTGTGCCCTCCAGGCTCTGGGTGCGGACGCCGGTGGCGGGGCCGTGCACCGTGGCGGTGCCGATGGTGAGGACCACGTTGACCACCGGGTGCGGGAACACACGCTGGGCGTGCGGTTCGCGGTCGGCCAGATCCCACGAGGAGAGCCAGTAGCGGTCCACGAGGCGGGCGACGGGGCCGGACGGCGCGTACCGGTCGAGCCGGAACCGGGTCAGCCCGGTCACCGGGTCGAGGATGCCGCGTGCGTCCTGGTCGACTGGGAGGGGGTACACGCCCCCATCGTAGGACTTTCGAACACGTGTCCTGTCGCGTTCGTCCAAGACACCCGAGGAGGCCCGCACGAGAATCGGAGTCCGACACCGATCTGGGAGGGACACCGCCATGGGCGGCACCGCCGAATACTACGACCGACTGGCCACCGGCTTCGCTGACGTGATCGCCGCGGTACCCGACGACCGCTGGTCCGGCCCCTCGCCCTGCGAGGGGTGGACCGCCCTGGACGTCGTCGGGCACGTGGTGGAGACCCAGGGCATGTTCCTGGGCCTGGTCGGCCGCCCCTTCGACGGGATCCCCCCGGTGGCATCGGGGCCCGGAGCCGCCTGGGACGCCGCCCGGGCGACGGTCCTGGCGGACCTGAACGACCCCGGACGCGCCGGTACTGGGTTCGACGGCTTCTTCGGCCGGACGACCTTCGCCGCGGCGGTCGAGCGGTTCCTCTGCTTCGACCTGGTGCTCCACCGCTGGGACCTGTGCTGCTCCACGGGGCAGGACGAGCGCCTCGACCCCGGGGACGTCCGGTGGGTGCGCACGACCGCCGACGGGTTCGGGGAGCACCTGCGCGGCGGGAAGGGCTTCGGGCCCGCGCTGGACGCCCCGGAGGGCGCGGACGAGCAGACCCGCCTGCTCGCCTTCCTCGGCCGCCGCTCCTGGTAGGAGACCGCCTCCTGTCCACAGCCCGTGGACAGGAGGCGGCAGGCGGAACACGACCCGCCCCTTCCCGCATCAGCCTGTCAGCAGGTCAGCTCCCAGGAGCACTCCAGCTCCCTGCTGCCCCTCGGCCCCGGCGCTCTCTCGGCGCGCAGCGCGATGACGGCCTCGTGGCCCAGGTACTCGGCAAGCCGGACGGCGATCGCGTCCTGTACCGGCCAGGGCACCCGGCCGGTGTGGCCGTTGTTGACGATGGCGAACACGCGCTGGTCTCCGTCGGGGCCGGTGACGTAGCCCGACAGGACGCTGACCCCGGTCATCGTGCCGGTCTTGGCCCGGACCACGCCGTCCGCGGCCGTGCCGCCCATCCGGCCGGCGAGGGTGCCGCCCACCCACGGGTCGGGGTCGCCCGCCAACGGGAGCGCCTCCGACCAAGTGCCGTACCAGGACGCCTCACGGCTGTGGTCGAGCAGCTCGGTGAGCGAGACCGCGGTGATCCGGTCGGTGCGCGAGAGCCCCGAACCGTCGTGGAAGACCAGGCCGGAGGTGTCCACGCCGAGCCCGGACACCGCCCGCTCCACGGCCGCCCCGCCGGACGACCACGAGCCCTCGCCGGAGGTCTCCCTGCCGAGGGTCTTGACCAGCATCTCCGCGTGGCCGTTGTTGCTGAACTTCAGCAGCGCGGGCAGCAGCTCGCCCAACTCCTCGGACTCGTGGTCGGCGAGCACGTCGATCCGCCGGTGGCGCTCGGGCGCCCGCCCCGGGGAGACGTCGCCGCGAACCGTGACGCCGTGCCGCTCCAGCGCCCTGCGGAACAGGTGCGCGGTGAACACGGCGGGCTCGTCGACGGTGCGCAGGCGCACCACCGGTGCGGCGCCCTCCGGCAGGGTGCCGGTGACCGTGATGGTGTTGGTTCCGGTGGGGCGGTCAACGACGACGGAGCCGCTCCCGCCCGCCGCCACGGTGACAGCGCTGTTGTCCAGTTCCATGTAGCCCTCGGCCGCGCCCAGGTCCACCCTGACCGGCTCGCCCTCGGCGGCCGGGGTGACCACCACCTCGGTCACACCGGTGTCGAGACGCTCGCCGTGGGCGACGGTCAGGGCGGAGATCTGCGCAGAGTAGGCGTAGGGCTCGTCCGAGGGCCACCAGTCGTCGACCAGCCGCTCGTCGTCGAACCAGGTGTCGTCGGCGACCACGTCCCCGCGCACCCCGCGCACACCCGAGGCGGCCACCTCAGCGGCCATGGCGTCCAGATCGTCGACGGTCAGGGCCGGGTCGCCGCCGCCGACCAGGTACACGTCACCCACCGAACGGCTCCGGCCCCGCCGGTCCGCCACTGCCTCGGTGGTGAACGTGTGGTCGGTGCCCAGCAGCTCCAGGGCCGCCGCCGTGGTGAAGAGCTTCATGGCGGAGGCCGGGACCAGGGGCTCGCCGCCGTCGCGCTCGTAGAGCCGCTCTCCGGTCTCGGGGTCGGCGACGACCACCCCGGAGACCGCGCCCGTCAGGGACGGGTCCGCCAGGAGGGCGTCGATGTCGGTGCGCAGGTCGGCCAGGGCCTGGCGCTCGTCGAGCGAGTCGGCGAACGCGGAGGGGGCCGGTGCCAGGACGGCCAGGGGCAGCACGGCCAGCGCGGCCGCGGCGAGGCGGGGCCGGCAGGCGAAGGCGCGGCCCGCTCCGGGACGCGGGCCGCGGGGAACTGCGGTGGTCATGGATCTCCTCGTGAGATCGTCGGTCGGGGAAGGCGCCGGACGGGCGCCGACACCACGAACGTAACGGAAGGTGACGCTCTCCGTACGCGAACGCGTCCAGGTGCCCCGCGGCCCCGGCCGGGCGTCCCCGTACCCTTCTCTCCCGCTGCCGCCCCGCGGTTCACGTCGGGCCGGGCACACGTCGGGCCGGTGGCGTGTGGTGCGTCGCCGCACTACACGCCACCGGCCCGATACCGGCGGGGCCCGGGTTCACAGGAGTTCGACGGCCTCCGAGTAGTGGCACGCGTCGCGGTGGCCCGATCCCCGGTCCAGCAGCTCCGGCGGCTCCTCGACACAGCGCGTCCGCTCTCCTTCGGAGAGCCCGTGGGCGAACTTCGGGCACCGGGTCCGGAACCGGCAGCCCGACGGCGGGTCGGCCGGGCTGGGCACGTCACCCGTCACGAGGATCCGCTCGCGCTCACGCTCCCGCACCGGGTCGGGCAGGGGGATGGCCGAGACCAGCGCCTGGGTGTAGGGGTGCGTCGGCTCGCGGAACAGCCGCTCGGTCGGGCCGGTCTCCACGATGCGGCCCAGGTACATCACGGCTACCCGGTCCGCGATGTGCCGGACCACCGACAGGTCGTGCGAGACGAACAGGTAGGACAGCCCCAGTTCCTCCTGGAGGTCCTCCAGGAGGTTGATGACCCCCGCCTGGACGGACACGTCCAGGGCCGACACGGGCTCGTCCAGGACGAGCACCTTCGGCTGGAGCGCCAGGGCGCGGGCGATCCCGATCCGCTGACGCTGACCGCCGGAGAACTCGTGCGGGTAGCGGGAGCCGTGTGCGGGGTCGAGGCCGACCAGGTCCAGCAGGTCTCCGGCCCGCTCCCGTGCCCGTCCGGCACGCTCACCGTGGATGCGCAGCGGTTCGCCGACGAGGTCGGCGACGGTCATGCGCGGATCGAGGGAGGCGAAGGGGTCCTGGAACACGATCTGGAGTTCGTGGCGGAGCGGACGCATCCGTCGGGGGGACAGATCGTGCAGGGGCTGCCCCCGGTACACGATCTCCCCGGAGCTCCGTTCGATGAGCCGCAGCAGCATCCGCGCGGTGGTGGACTTGCCGCAGCCGGACTCGCCCACCAGCGCGAGCGTCTCCCGCTCCCGCAGTTCCAGGGAGATCCCCGAGACCGCCTGTACCTCGCCGACCTTGCGCCGGAGCAGCCCCTTGGAGCGGATCGGGAAGTTCTTCACCAGGTCGTTGACGGTCAGGACCGGTGCACCCGTGGCCCGGGTGCGCTCCCTTCCGGCCGCCGCGGTGCCGTCGCCGAACAGGTCGGCGGGGCCGACACCGTCCAGTTCGCCGCTGTAGTGGCAGGCCGCGGTGTGGCCGGGGGCATCCGTGGCGGACAGGGCCGGTTCCTCGTCACGGCACCGGTCCCGGGCCATGGGGCAGCGCGGTGCGAACGCGCACCCGGCGGGCATCGCGTTCAGGGCGGGCGGGGTGCCCCGGATCGGGGTGAGGCGCGTGGCACGGTCCCCGTCCAGCCTCGGCAGGGAGCCGAGCAGCCCCAGGGTGTAGGGCATGCGGGGACTGTGGAACACCTCCTGGACCGGCCCCGACTCCACCACGCGGCCGCCGTACATCACGGCGACCCGGTCGACGTGCCCGGCCACCACTCCCAGGTCGTGGGTGATGAGCACCAGCGCGGCCCCGGTCTCGCGACGGGCCGCGTTCAGTGCCTCCAAGACCTGGGCCTGGACGGTGACGTCCAGGGCGGTCGTGGGCTCGTCGGCGACGATGACGTCGGGGTCGTTGGCCATCGCGATCGCGATCACCACGCGCTGGCGCATGCCGCCCGACAGTTCGTGCGGGTACTGCTTGACGCGCTGTTCGGGGTGGGGGATGCCCACCAGCCTCAGCAGTTCCAGAGCCCGCTCGTGGGCCCGTGCCCGGCCCACCCTGCGGTGCGCGAGCACGGCCTCGGCGATCTGGTACCCGACGGTGTAGACGGGGTTGAGCGAGGTCAGCGGGTCCTGGAAGATCATGGCGATCCGCTCGCCCCGCACCTTGCTGATCTCGGAGTCGGGCAGTCCCAGGACCTCCCGGCCCAGGACCTTCGCCGATCCGGAGACGCGCGCGTTCTTGGGCAGCAGGCCCATGACCGCCATCGAGGCCACCGACTTGCCCGACCCGGACTCGCCGACGATCCCCAGCGCCTCGCCCCTGCGCAGCGTGTAGGAGACGCCCCGGACCGCCCGGAGCGGCCCGTCCTCGGAGGTGAAGTCCACGCTGAGGTCGGTGACCTCCAGGACCGCCTCGTCGTCCGGCCGCACGGGGTCGGTCCCCGCACCGCCTGCACTGGTCGTCACGGTCATCGGCGCTCCATGGTCTGTCGCGGGTCCAGGGCGTCCCTGAGGCCGTCGCCGATGAAGTTGACGGTGAGGCAGATGACCACCAGGAGGACGCCCGGCGGGTAGAAGAGCCAGGGCCGGGTGGTGGCCGCCGTCCGGGCGTCGTCGATCATTCGGCCCAGGGAGATGTCGGGGAGTTGGATGCCGAAGCCGAGGAAGGACATCCCCGCCTCCAGCAGGATGGCCACCGCGATGAGGAGGGTCGCGGCGACGATGATGGGTCCGGCGGCGTTGGGCAACAGGTGCCGGACGATGATCCACCACGGTGAGGCACCCGCGGCCCGGGCCGCCTCCACGAACTCCTGTTCCCGCAGCGAGAGCACGACGCCGCGGACCACACGGGCGATCTGGGCCCAGGAGAACACCGCGATGATGAGGGACACCGCCCACCAGGTAGTGCCGCCGCGCACGGTGCCCGAGATCGCGGCGACCATGACCAGCAGCGGAACGATCATGAACACGTCCACCACACGCATCATCAGCGCGTCGGTCCGGCCCCCGTAGTACCCGGCGGCCGCGCCCCAGAGGGAGCCGACGACGGTGCTGAGGACCGACACGGTGAGGGCCACCTTCAGCGTCTGCTGGGCGCCTCGCATGAGCTGGCCCAGGACGTCGTGCCCGGCTCTGGTGGTGCCCAGGGGGTGGTCCCCGCCGGGCGGGACGCTCGGCGGGATCTCGCCGTGGACCCTGTGGTCCCAGGCCCAGAGGTGGGGACCGAGGAAGGCGAAGGCGGTGATCACCGCCAGGACGGCCAGGCTGACCATGGCGGGCCGGTGGCGGAGGAACCGGCGGACGATCATCTGCATCTGGGTGCGCTCGGGGCCGCCCACCGCCTCTGCCCGGGCGCGCGGCCCCGTGTCCGGCAGCGTCTTCTCACTCATAGCGGATCCTCGGGTCGAGCACGCCGTACAGCAGGTCGGCGATGAGGTTGGCGACGATGACGGTGGTGCCGCTGAGCATCAGCCAGGCCATCAGCGCGTAGGAGTCGTTGCTGTCGACCGCGGCGATGAAGAACTCGCCGAGGCCGCGCCACTGGAAGACGCGCTCGGTCAGGACCGTGCCGTCGATGATCGCGGCCATGCCCACTGCGGTCACCGTGGTCAGCGGGATCAGGGCGGTGCGCAGGGCGTGGCGGCGGATCACCACGCGTTCGGGCAGCCCCTTGGCACGGGCCAGGCGCACGTAGTCGCTGTTGAGCACCTCCAGCATGGAGGTGCGCTGGTAGCGGCTCCACGAGGCGAAGGTGGTCAGCATGAGCACGATCGTGGGCAGGGTCATGTAGGCGAAGGCGTTGGTGATCCTGCCCCACAGGTCCTGGCCCTGGGCCTGGTAGGTGCCGTCGCCGATCGTGGCGAAGACCTGGGTGCCGACGAGTTCGTTGAAGCCCACACCGGCACTCTGCATGATCCCGGCGAACCAGAAGGTGGGCATGGCCAGGGCGAGGAAGCCGATGAACGTCAGCGTGTAGTCGACCTTGGAGTACTGCCGCATGGCGCTGACGACCCCGGTCAGGACGGCCAGGCCGAAGGCGAGGACCATCGCCGCGCCCACCAGGCGGAGCGTGACGCCCAGGCGTTCGGCGATATTCGCGCCGATGTCGTAGGTGGTGCTCTGCGTTGAGGGGCCGAACTCGCCCTGGAGCAGGCCGATATCGCCGTTGCCGCCGATGCCGGTGACCCAGAGCCAGTACCGCTCGGCCATGGAGCGGTCGAGGTAGAGCCGCTCCTCCTGGAGCTGGATGACGGAGGGATCCGGCGGCGGCTGCTGCAGGCGCAGGTCAGCGAGCGGATCGCCGGAGACGTCGATCAGGACGAAGGTGAGGATCGACGCGAGGACGAGGACGGGCACCGCGCCCAAGAGGCGCCGCACCGTGTAAACGAGCATGGGTGTTCCTTCGGGAACGGGCCGAGGCGGACCCGGGCCGGGGTTCGGCGGCGCCGGGGCGCTGCCGTCGCGGGCGCCCCGGCCCGGGCCTTCAGTGCCTCACCCGGGTCATTCGGCGAGGGCCCACTCGCCGATGTTGTAGGTGGCGCGGAAGCTGGAGAACAGGTTGTCCTCGATGCCCGCGACCCGGTCGCTGGCGAAGAAGTAGTTCGGGTCGGCCAGGATGGGCAGGACGTAGGCCTCCTGGACGACGAGTTCGACGGCCTCGTTGGAGTACTCGGCGGCCTCGTCGAGGGTGGGGGCGGAGTTGGCGGCCTCGGCGGCGGCGTCGATGTCCTCGTTGGAGATGCTGCCGAAGTTGCTGCCGCTCTCGCTGTGCCAGAACTGGTGGGCGCTGCCGGCGAAGTAGGGGGAGCCGCTCCAGCCGAACTGGAAGATGTCGTAGTCGGCCTCGGTCAGGTCGCCTCCGAGGTCGTCGGACATCTCGATGTTGGCCTCGATGCCGATCGCGGCCAGGTGGGACTGGACGAGCTGCACGGAGGTGCTGCGGATGTCGGTGTCGGTGGTGCGCAGCCGCAGCGGCCCGACCTGCTCACCGTCGAGGGTGAGGGTGTCCCCGTCGAGCTCGTACCCGGCCTCCTCCAGGATCTCGATGGCCGCCTCGGTGTCACCGGTGCCCTGGGCGGTCTCGCCGATGTAGTCCGTGTAGTACTCGCTGTCGCTGTTGAAGATGTGGTTGTTCTTCAGCTCGTAGTCGGGGTAGCCGGTGCCGTAGAGGCGTTCGGCGATGTCGGCGCGGTCGATCGCGGTGAAGATGGCGCGGCGCAGTTCGACGTCGGCGAGCCACTCGTTCTCGGTGTTGAGGTCGATGTGCTCCCAGGTGGAGCCCTCGGCGACGGTCACGGTGGCACCCGGCAGGTCCTGGAGACCGAGGATGACGTCCTCGGAGTACTGGGCGGGGTTGGCGCCGTCGATCTCACCGTTGGCGAAGGCGGTGACGAAGGTGCCCTCCTCGGTGTTGAAGGGGTGGATGATCCGGTCCACCTGCGTCTCGGCACCCCACCATTCGGGGTTGGGCTCCTTGACGACCTGGTTGGTCAGGTCGCCGTCGACGATCTGGAAGGGGCCGCCGGACCACTCGGGGCGGGTGTCGTGCAGCCAGGTGTAGAACTCGCCGAGCTGGTCGGGGTCCTCGACGTCCCAGCCGTTCTCCTCGGCCAGGTGGGAGGGGTAGAAGCCGGCGCCCGCGCTGGCGAAGTCGAACAGGCTCGTCCACTCGGGGTCGGCCATGCCCTCCTTGAGGGTGACGGTGAGGGTCTTGCCGTCGACCTCCATCGTGTCGATCATGTCCTCGGTGGCACTGCCGCGGGGGTCGCAGGTCGTGCAGTAGCCCTCGCTGGGGGAGGCGGTCATCATCACGGTGACCCGCAGGTCCTCGGCGGTCATCGGCGTACCGTCGTTCCAGACGGCGTCCTCGTGGAGGGTGAAGCTGTACTGGAACGGGCCCTCGTCGAGGTCGCCGTTGATGAGGACTGGCTCCTCGGCGAGGACGTCCATGTTGAACTCGTACTCGCCGTTGGGCAGGTAGGTTCCGGTGTTGGGGACCACGCCGGAGAGCATCTGGACGGTGTAGACGCTGCCGCCGGCACCACTGGTGCTGGCCCACTGCGATGGGACGTTGTTGATCACCCAGGTGATCTGCCGGACCTCCTCGGCGGGGTCCGCCCCGCCGGCGCAGGCCGTCAGAGCCATCATCGCTGAGGTGCCCGCCGCGGCGAGCGCAAGCGTCTTCCTACTTCTGTGCATCGGTTCCACCCTTGGTCACTGATACCAGCCGAACGTCTATCGTTTCAATGCTTCGCGCATACCCCGACGAAGTTAGGCGATTAGTCAGCTAGAAGACCATTAAGCGAAATGTCTGTATAGCCCTGAGGCCGAATTCGTGACCGATCCGCAATCGCCGCGCGCTCCTCGCTCGACCCGGCGGAACCGCCTTCGTGACTCCGGGGAAACATCACCGCAAGGGAGTATGTTCGCGCAGCTCAGCGCGGATCTCTATCCGATCTTCATGACTCCTTGATTCGGGCGTAACATAATTAATTTATAGATCCCGACCAAGGCTTTCCGGCTACTGGGAGTAAACCGGGAGCAGCAACGGCCAGCATTCCGTACCGCACCGCCGGAGAAAGCGGCCACCTCCGCACACCCTCCGCAGCACCCGCCCCGAACAGCTGGAACACCGACGCCCGACGCGATCATGACACACGCGCACATCATAGTCACAAAAAGTAACAAAAAGGGGTGTGGCGCCGGTGAGCGTGCGGCATACTGGATGTCCGAAACCCCCGAGCGCAGGACCTATGAGCCGATAGGGTTTCGACCGGTGCCCACCACCCCCATGCAGCACTTCAGCGAAAGAGGCCCCGCCGTGTCCGAAACCGTCCGCATGGTCTGCCCCGTGGGTCGCAAGCACGTGGAGCTGTGGAGCGGTTGCCTGCTGGTGGCGGCGGCCGCCGCCATCGCGATCGCCGCCGGAGGCCACTGGGCCGCCGTCGCCCCAGCCCTCGTCCTCGCCGCCTGCGGCGTCGCCCTGGCCGTCCACGGACGCCTCATCAAGGCACCCGTGCTGGAGGTCGCCGACGGCGAGTTCCACTACACGCGCGGCCGCTACACCGTCAGCGTCCCCTTCCACTCCATCGGCTCCTACCACGTGCTTCCCGGCCGCATCCGGTCCCTGGCCCTGTACGACACCGCCGGACGGCCCAAGCGCTTCCCGTCGCTCCAGAAGCGCCGCACGGCCCGCACCCACCTGCCGCTGACCGGGATCACCAGGCCCGCCAGGGTGGAGGCGTTCATGGCCGCCGCCGGAATCCCGCCCCGCGAGCGTGCGCTGCCGTCCTGAGCACGGGCCCGCGCCCCACCGGCCGCCCCCGTTCTTCGGCACACCAGGAACCACGCCGACATACCGGGACCAGGGCACATCATCTACCCTCGGTGGGGTGAAGCAGTCCAGAATCACCGCCATCCTGACCGTAGCGGGGATGCTCGCGACCATGTGGGTCTTCGAGATCCTCGACAGCGTCCTGTTCATGGAGAGCCTCGACAGGCGGTTCGGGCTGCGCGCCTGGACCCTCGACGACCTCTGGACCGTTCTGACCGCGCCGTTCATGCACGGCAACCTTCCCCACCTCATCGGAAACTCGCTGCCGTTCCTGGTCCTGGGCTCCCTGGTGGCCTTCAGCGGGCTCAGCCGGTTCCTGCTGACCACGCTGATCGTGACCCTGGTCAGCGGGGTGGGGGTCTGGCTGTTCAGCACCCCCGGCACACTCACCGTCGGCGCCAGCGGCCTGGTCTTCGGCTACTTCGGCTACACCGTCCTGCGCGGCATCATCGAGCGCAAGACCGTCGACATCGTGATCATGATCTGCGTGATCATCTTCTACGGCACCATGATCTGGGGGGTCCTGCCCCAGTACCCCGGCGTCTCCTGGCAGGCGCACCTGTTCGGGTTCATCGGCGGACTCGTCTCCGCCTACGCCCTGCCCAAACGGGAGAACCCCCGGGACGACCGGTGGAACCCCGGAGCACAGGGCGGCTACTACGCCCCCTGACCCGCACACGGGCGGGCCGCCTCCCCAGGGGGAGGCGGCCCGCCCTTCGCTTCAGGTTCGAAGAGGCACGGCCTAGAACTCCAGGCCCTCGGCGTCCTCACCCAGCGTGCGCTCCAGGAACTCGGGGTTGTCCGCGAGCCAGGTGCGGGCGCCCTCCAGCGGGTCCTCCACGTCCGCGGCCGCGGTCAGGGCCTCCAGCTCGCCCAGCTCCTCGTCGTTGAGCTCGAAACCGCTCAGCCAGGAGGCGGCGTTCGGGTAGTCCTCAGCGAAACCGGTGCGGCCGATCGAGTGGATCGTCTCCGCGCCGCCCATCATGCCCTCGGGGTCCTCCAGGTCCTTCAGGTCGTACTGGGCGTAGGCCAGGTGCGGACGCCACAGGGTGACGACGATCGGCTCCTCGGCCTGGTAGGCGGAGTCCAGTTCGGCGAGCATCGCGCCCGTGGAGGACTCCAGCAGCTCGAAGTCGTCCTCCAGGCAGTAGCCCGGCATGGCGTGTTCCTTGGTGGTGCGCACCAGGCCGGAACCAGACTCGATACCGACGATCTCGCCGCCCAGGTCGTCGGCGTGCCCGCGCAGGTCCGCGATGGTGTTGACGTCCTCCATGTAGGTGGGGACCGTCAGCGTCAGGACCGCGTTGTCGTACCAGGCACCCAGGTTCTCCAGGTCGGAGCCGTAGTCCGCCCAGTAGTCCGAGTGGGTCTGGGGCAGCCAGGTGTCCAGGAAGAGGTCGATGTCGCCCTGGGCGGTGCCCTGGTACATGGGGGCGACGTCGAGCTCGGTGATGGTGACGTCGTAGCCCTTCTCCTCCAGGATCGCCTGCCACAGGTTGGTGGCGGCGATGCCCTCCTCCCACGGGATCAGGGCGATGTTGATCTCCTCGGCGTCCTCACCGGACTCGGGGATGTCCACCACGGGGATGTCGGCGTTCTCGACCACCGGCGCCTCGGCACCGGGCACGCACTCGTCCGCGGCCTGGTCGCCGCCCTCCTCCCCGGTCAGGTCCTGGTCGCCGCCGCCACAGGCGGTCAGCAGAAGGCTTCCACTCAGGCCCAGGGCCGTGAGCGCTGCGAGACGCGCGTTCATAGACTCTTCCTTCCCTCGGAAT
Organism: Nocardiopsis sp. CNT312; assembly: GCF_000515115.1. GTDB lineage: Bacteria > Actinomycetota > Actinomycetes > Streptosporangiales > Streptosporangiaceae > Nocardiopsis. Next base: position 52,129 of record NZ_AZXF01000026.1, on the reverse strand, counting down.
CTGGGTTCTTCGGAATCTGGGTTCTCACGAGCGCGCACTCGCGGCGCGCGCCTGCGGGGTCTTGTCGGTGACGGCCGCCGTCAGCCTGTCGAGGAAGATCGCCAGGATGACCACGGCGATGCCAGCCTCGAACCCGAGAGCGCCGTCGTTGCGGGCGATGCCCTGGTAGACCTGGTTGCCCAGGCCTCCGGCACCGACCATGCCCGCGATGACGACCATCGAGAGGCTCAGCATGATGACCTGGTTGATACCGGCCATGATCGTGGGGAGGGCTAGCGGGAACTGGATCCCGGTGAGGATCTTGCGGCTGGGCGCCCCGAAGGCCTCCCCGGCCTCCACCAGCTCCTTGTCGACCTGGCGGATGCCGAGCTCGGTCAGGCGCACGCCGGGCGGCATCGCGAACACGATGGTGGCGACCACGCCCGGCACGGACCCGATCGAGAAGAAGAAGATCGCCGGGATGAGGTAGACGAAGGCCGGCATGGTCTGCATCAGGTCCAGGATCGGCTTGACCGTCTTGCTGACCGTGCCGTTGTAAGCGGCCAGGACCCCGATCGGCACCGCGACGGCCACGGCGATGACACTGGCCACGAGCACCAGGCCGAGGGTGTCCATGGCGTTGGTCCACTGCTCCACGGACGCCACGAGCGCCAGCGCCACCAGCGCGAACAGGCCCATGCGCCACCCGGCCACCAGCCAGGCGAGCAGGCTCAGCAGCAGGAGCATGAGCAGCGCCTCGGGTTCGGTCACCAGGAGGGGCAGCACGAACCAGCCGAGCAGGACCGCCACCAGCCACCCGCCCGCGACGACACCGGTGCGGACCCGGGTCGACCGTTCCAGGGCCCCGAGCACCGTGACGGCGAGCAGTGACAGGAACGCGACGACGAAGAACCCGTCGGCGTACTCGCCGGTCACGTCGATGAGCCAGAGGATCGGCGCGGGCGGCAGGAGGTTGTTGATGATCCAGTCCCCCGCCCCGGCGAACACCTGGAGGAGGAGCAGCAGCGCGCTCGCGGCCGCGATCACCAGGACCGGCACGGTCCGGATCCGCAGCAGCGGCAGCGCGACGGCCACCGCGGCGATGAGCGCGAGCTGACCGGCAGCGGGTTCGGTGAAGAACCCGGAGAGGAGGTCCACGGACCAACTGATGAACGCGCCGAGGGCGTCGAAGAACCACCCGAAAGTGGACTTGAGCCATCTGTTGAGCGCCTCGAAACCGGCACCGATCGGAATGCTCGGCGGGAAGTCGACGGGTGTCACTGGCTCTCCTCCCCGTCGTCGGCACCGGAGAGCGCGGCGAGCACGGACTCGCGCGTCACCGTCCCGACCGTCCGGCCCTCGTCGACCACGCGCATGCGGTCGGCGGCGCTCACGTCGGGGTACAGGTCGGCGATCGGGGTGTCGGCGTCGACCTTGGGCAGGGAGTCGTCGGCATCGGCTGTGGAGTCGAGCGCCGACACGGCGGTGAGCACGCGCGTGCGGTCGACGTCCTCGGTGAAGCGCGCGACGTAGTCGTTGGCCGGCTTGCTGAGGATCTCCTGGGCGGTGCCGATCTGGGCGACGCGGCCGTCACGCAGTACGCAGATCCGGTCGCCCAGGCGCATGGCCTCGTTGAGGTCGTGCGTGATGAAGACGATGGTCTTGCCCAGCGACTTCTGGAGTTCGAGGAGCTGGGACTGCATGTCACGGCGGATCAGCGGGTCCAGGGCGCTGAACGCCTCGTCCATGAGGATGATGTCGGTGTCCGCGGCCAGGGCGCGGGCCAGGCCCACGCGCTGCTGCATACCGCCGGAGAGCTGGTGGGGCAGCCGCTCCTCCCAGCCGCCGAGTCCCACGAGTTCGAGGGTCTCGTCGGCCTTGCGGTCGCGCTCCTCACGCGGCACGCCGCGCAGCTCCAGCCCGTAGGCGGCGTTCTCCCGGACGGTGCGGTGCGGCAGGAGGGCGAAGTGCTGGAAGACCATGCTGATCTTCTCACCGCGGAGCGCGAGAAGGCTCTTCTTGTCCAGGGCGGAGATGTCGACGCCGTCGACCGCCACGGTGCCCGCGGTGGGCTCCAGAAGGCCGTTGAGCATGCGGATCAGGGTCGACTTGCCCGAACCGGACAGGCCCATCACCACGAAGATCTCTCCGGGCTGCACCTCGAACGAGACGTCGATGACGGCAGCGGTGACGTCGAGGTCGGTGATGGTGTCCCGGTGGCTGCCGTCAGAGAGACGCTCGACGGCGGCCCTCGTCCGTTTCCCGAACACCTTGTACAGGTGGTCTGCGCGTACTGCTGGCACGGTCTCCTCTAGGGGGCTGTCACGCCGCGAAGCCTGCCCAGGCACAGTGTGGTGTCCCTTCGTCGCTCGCGGTTCCCTCAGGTGACGGGTCGGCGCGGAGCCCCCGTCCGCGCCCCCGGGGACGGGGCAGAGCCGTCACCTGATCACGTCAGCTCGTCACGGTACCGGCGAAGTACACCGACGGTTTAACCCGACGATAAACACCCGATAACGGGTTTAACCTGGGTAAAAATCGACCACCAGCCCACATCAGGAGATGTGGGCACGCCAAAGCGCCCGGTTGTGATCTGTGCCACCGGGAGAAAAGATGTGACTCCGGTCACTTATTCAATGTGGCCACTTCAACGAAACGGTGCCCCTCGCGCCCCTGGGTCAGGGCCGCGTCACACACGGCACTGGAGTACTCAGCGCTCCTGTGGGGCGGGGATCGGCGTTCGGGTGAAGTTCATGTGCGCACGAGAGGGCGTGGGCCCCCGCTGCCCCTGGTACCGGGAACCGTACCGGGCGGAGCCGTAGGGGTACTCGGCCGACGAGGAGAGCCGGAACAGGCACAACTGGCCGATCTTCATACCCGGGTAGAGCTTGATCGGCAGGGTCGCCACGTTGGACAGTTCCAGGGTGACGTGCCCGGAGAACCCGGGGTCGATGAACCCTGCCGTGGAGTGGGTGAGCAGCCCCAGACGCCCCAGGGAGCTCTTGCCCTCCAGGCGGCTCGCAAGGTCGTCCGGAAGGCTGACCACTTCGTAGGTGGAGGCCAGCACGAACTCGCCGGGGTGCAGTACAAAGGCGTCGTCGCCTCGGGGCTCCACCAGCCGGGTCAGGCCCGGCTGCTCCACCGAGGGGTCGATGTGGGGATACCTGTGGTTCTCGAACACCCGGAAGTAGCGGTCCAGCCGGACATCGATGCTGGAGGGCTGGACGAGGTCCGGATCGAAGGGGTCGATACCGACCCGGCCGGCGTCGATTTCGGACCTGATATCGCGATCGGAGAGGAGCACGGTCCGAACCTACCGCCTGCGGCGACGCCCCGTCCGAGGCGGCGGCCCGGTGGCACGGGCCGGAAATCCGGTTACCCGTCGACAGCGGAGTTGGGCTACGATGGGCCTTGTTGCCGACCGGTGAACCATCGGTGGACGACGCGGATGTAGTTCAATGGCAGAACTTCAGCTTCCCAAGCTGATAGCGCGGGTTCGATTCCCGTCATCCGCTCCGTTCGAAAGACGGCCCCTGATCTGCGAATATCGTTCGCACACCAGGGGCCGTTTTCGCGTCGAGGGTGCACCAGCGGGTGCACGGGGCCGGGATTCGCCCGGCGGGTGTCCTCCGACCACCCCGTCATACACACCCCGGCCAGGGTGCGCGCGGGTACACGAATCAGGCGTGTGAGCGCGACAACCAGGGCGAATACGGATGGATCACCTGTTCTGGCACCGGGGTCGAAGGTTCTCCGAGATCCTTCACCAATTCCCTTCGCTTCCGCGCCGACCCGAGCGATGGTCCACGCATGGCAACCATCAACCAGCGAAAACTGGCCGACGGACGCATCCGCTACTGGGTCAAATGGCGCCTCGGCGGCACCCGTAGCGGCGCACCCCAGTCCGAACCCTTCGACGTCCACGCCGACGCCTACACCTTCAAACTCCACGTCGAAGCGGCGGGCCACCTGTGGCCAGAGCACTGGATCCCCCGCCGGGGGTGGGCCGAGGGGTGGGTCCCCGGCCACGGATGGGTGAACACCGACGACGAACCCGAAGACGAACCGGTGCTGTTCACCGACTTCGCCCGCGACCTGATCGACTCCATGTCCGGCATCGACGAACGCACCCGCGCCGACTACCACCGCGACCTCAACCGCCACCTGCTCCCCCACTTCGGGAAGGTGAACCTGCGCGACACGTCCCAGCTCAAACCCAAGGACGTCCGCGCCTGGGTCAACCACCTCCAGACCGGCATCCCCGACCCCAGGACCCCCATCAACCCCAACAACGGCAAGGGCAGCAAGAAGGGCGCCGAACGCGGCCAGAAGAACGGATGGCTGCGGCCCCCGCTGGCCCCGAAGTCGATCCAGAACCTGCACGCGCCCGCCCACCGGCCCCTTTCTCCCCCTACCAGGTGTGCGACCTCCCGTAGTAGGTGCGCCGTGCGGGGGCCACCCGCTGAGCGGACTGCTCCACGATCCGCTCCAGATCGGCGGCGGTGAAGCGGACGTGCTTGCCGAGCCTGCGGTGCGGCACCCGCCGCAGCCGCACCCGCTCGCGCAGCCACGACTCGGGCACCGCCAGCACCCGCGCCGCCTGCGCGATCGTCAGCAACCGCTCCCCCGCCCCGCCCTCCCGGCCCTCCTCAGGCCGCGTGCTCCCATCCACCGGCGCCACCTCCCCTCGCCCTGCGCTCGTCCCGGCGGGCAGCGCGGAACCGGCGCCGCTCCTCCTCCGACGCACCACCCCACACCCCGTACGGCTCGCCTCGCCTCATCGCCTCGGCCAGACAATTGACCTGCACCGGGCAGGCCCGGCACACCCGCTTGGCCGCGCGCACCGCCCCGCCCTGGGCCGGGAACCACAGATCCGGGTCCATCCCCCGGCACGCCGCGTGCGCCTGCCAGCCCCCACCCCGGGGTTCGGGCCGTGCGGGGCCGCCACGCGGCCCGTCCGCGCCCACCGCACCCGAACCGCCCATGGGGCGCGGGACCGGGGTCGGGGCCGCCACAGTGCCCCACTGCCGCCGTCGCCGATGCGCATCGCCCATGTCCGCCCTTTCGTGATCGGTCCGGGTCGCCTCGCCGCTTCCCGGTGACGGTCCCCTATGAAGCCGTGCCGGGGCCCGGATGCGACATCCGGCCTGCGAGATGACGGCGGCGGCGCGCGGTGCGGCTGGCGCTGGCACGCGCCAGGCGCGCCATGGCGGCCGTGGAAACGGCGCGCGAGAAATGCACGGGCGGTGCCGTTGCGGCCGCTTTTCTGCGCGGCCGTGGCCGCGCCAGGCCGCTGCCTTGGTGTGGCTCTTTATGGGTGGATGTGGTGGGAGAGAAAAGGTGGAAGAGGCGGGTGGGTGGGGATAGTGGGAGCGCCTGCGGGGCGGGTGTACGGGGGCGAGCACGCGCCCGCACACCCCGGGCGCCGCCCGCCCTACGCGAAGGTGAAGACCTACTTGGGTATACAGCCGGGGCGGCCGGTGGACCACCCCCAAGCCCGCGCGACCTGCACTGTGACTAGCGCCAGGGGTGGTCCACCCAAGGCCGGAGCCCCAGGCGGAGGCCAAGGCGGACTGGTTACCGGACCACCGATCGGCCCAGTCACAGGCCCAGTCACAGGCCCCCTCCGGTGCCCGCTTCTCACCGCACCCGGCCGCACCGCCTCAATCGGTGGATTCCTTGACCGTGGCAGGTCCCACCGAATGCAGACAGTTCTTTCCCGCGCGTCTGTTCCGGAATTCAGAGAAACGTTCTCCTGGACTCACACCTCCTTTTCACGACTGGGATAGTCGCGGGGAATGTCGGTCAGGAACACGCGGTCACAGCGGTGCGCCGGTCGCCAAATGCGCCCGGCGGCCCCGTGGACCGCCAGCTTCCGGTGGGTGGTCAGGTACACCCCCATCGTGCCGGTACAGGACTTGGCCAGTACGCGCGCGGCGTTGTCCTCGCGCTGGCCGGAGTGGACCAGGAACAGCACGATCAAGGGCGGCCTGCTGCGCTGGGCCAGGAGTGCGTAGCCGGGCATCTTCTTCTTGAGCTGGGTGAGGGGCTCGGTGCCGGTGTCGTACTCCACGAACGCGCCCACCGCCGCCCCGTTCTCCTCCCAGCGCACGCGGGCGTCGGGGCGGATGTAGCGGCCCCAGATCTCCCTGCACTTGCGCTCCGACCTCCAACGGCGCAGATCGGCGCCCGCCTGGCGGGCGCTGGCGGTGAACTCGGCGCGGGTCCGGGCCAGGCCGAGGATGTGGTCCAGGCGCGGGGAGTGGGCCAGCGCCAGAGCCCGGTCGGCGCGAAAGTTCAGCTCCTTGAGCTCCTTGCCCTGGTACAGGGCGACCAGCACCGCCCCGGTGGGGGAGAGGATCCAGTGGTCGGGGGCGTTGCGGTCGTGGGCGTGGCGGCGGAACCGGTCGGTGAGTCCGTAGCGGTGCAGGGCCAGCAGCCGGGAGCGGACCCGGCGGGCTCCGGCGTCGGGGAAGAAGAGGCGGTGCAGGTGGTGGGTGGTCAGCACCTGGTGCTGCCACAGGGCGACCAGGATCTGGCGGTCCCGATCGGTGATGCGGGGCACCAGCCGGGCCAGGGTCTGCTCGTAGTCGTTCACTTCTCGTCCTCTCACGGTCGCCGCCCCCGGAAAGGGGCCTACGTCCCCGTAAGAAGCCAGGGCGGGGCGGGGATGCGACACGGGGCGAAGCACCTTTTCCGGGGCGGCGCCGTGTGTCGGCGCCGCCCCTGGCCGGTCTTGGTTCTCAGCCGACGGTGCGCAGGTAGGTGCGCACGGCCTCGGCGAGGTCGGCCATGTCATCGGGCTGCTGTCGGGGCACGGCGGCCAGCAGGTCGCCCTCGAAGGCCCGCCGGGGCCGGGGCACGGGCGGCCGTTGCACAGGCGGCGGGGGCATGTAAGGGCGCACCAGCGCACCCCATACCTGGTCCGGGTCGGGCTCTTCCACGGGTGCCCGCCGCTCTCGCTGCGGACGCGGGCCGTGCGGCTCAGGCACGGACAGGAGGGCGGTGCGGGCACCGGTGGGCGGTGTCGGGGTGAGCGGGGGCCTGGGCCGCTTCGGGGTGTGGGGAACGAAGACGAAGGTCAGGGCCGCGGCGAGCAGCGCGGCGGCCACGGCCCACACCTGGGCCGCCACGGTCCGGTGGCGCCTGCGGTGGCGCCCGATAGTGTGGTGCACGGTCATCCTCCTGGTTGTGTCAGGTGGGTGGTCGCGCCCCGGCTCGGTGGTCCTAAGCACCGGACGGGGCATCTTCGTGTGAGGGAGTGGTCAGGGGTCAGGTGTCGGGGTCGCGGTAGGGGTCGATGAGTGCCCACACGGTCAGCGGTCCACCCGGAAAGCCGGTCCACCACCACCGCTCCGACAGGGCCGCCACCAGGTGCAGGCCTCGGCCGGACGGCAGCGGCCCGGCGGGGTCACCGGCCGGGGCGGGCACCGTGGCCGACCGTCCTGGGCGGGGGCCGTCATCGGTCACCGACAGCAGCACGACGTGGGCGGGCATCGTCTCCACGGTGATCCGCACGCGCCCGCACTTCTGGCCCGAGGCGCTGTGCCGCACCGCGTTGGTGACGAGTTCGCTGGCCACCAGCAGTACGGGGAACATCCGGTGGGCGGGCAGGCGCGTGCCCTGTCGGCACCAGCTCCGGACGCGGGCCACCTGGTCGTCGGTCCCGCTGAAGGAAGCGGCGCGCACCCCCGGGCGCGGGCCGGGCACCCTGCGGGGCAGCGCAGCGGGGACGGGCACCCCTTGGCTCTGCGGGTGGCGCGGTGGCGGGATCTCGAAATCGGGCATGGGCTGCTCCTCCAAGCGGCGTGCGTGAACCGGATGCGGTGGGTGAGCGCGCCGTCTGCACAGCCCGTCTCGGCAGGACCCTCTCCCCCGGTGATCGGCGGTTGCGGCGCAGGCGGCTCACCGTGCGCCGCGCGGCCCGGGCCCGGACAACCGTGACCGTCGGTTGTGGAACCAGCACGCGGCACAGGATCATGATGCATTCCAGGAACATTCCTGGCAAGTGCTGGGAAGAATATTTTGAAGTTCGTGGGAGGCCGGAAACCCGCAGCTGCCAGCCGTGCCACCATGGGCAAAGCCCACCAGGACACGAACCGAGGGGAACGACGTGGAAGCCCAGCAGAGCCCGGCCGCCGCCCGCCGAAAACTCGGCGCCCACCTGCGGAGACTGCGCTCGGCAGCCAAGCTCACCGGCGCCCGGGTCGCAGCCGACATCGGGTGCGCCCCCTCCACCATCAGCAAGTTCGAAGGCGGCAGCCTCATCCCCGACACCGAACAGCTCGACCAGCTCCTGGCCCTGTTCAACGTCCAGGACGCCGACGAGGCCCACTCACTCCACCGGCTCCTCGAAGCCGCCTCGGAGTCGGGATGGTGGGAGGCCTACGACGACGTCCTCCCACCCCGCTTCGACACCTACATCGGCCTCGAACTCGACGCCGCATCGGTCCAGGCCTACGAGACCACGCTGATCCACGGCCTCCTGGAGACCAGGGAGTACGCCAGCGCCCTGCTCCACGGCGCCTCCTTCGGCACCCCGCCCGAGGACATCGACCTCCTGGTGGACGTGCGCATGCGCCGCAAGGAACTCTTCGACCGCGACCCCGCCCTGCGGCTGTCCGTGGTCATGGAGGAAGCCGCGCTGCTGCGGCCCATCGGCGGCACCGAGGTCATGCGCGACCAGATCCAGCACCTCATAGAGGAACAGAGCCGGCCCCACATCAACATCCAGGTACTCCCCTTCTCCCTGGGCGCCCACGTGGGCCTGAACGGCAACATGGCCCTGCTGGAGTTCGAGGACCAGCCGCCCGTGGTGCACGCCGAGGGCAGCACCGGCAACAGCTTCCTACTCAAACCACGCGAAGTACGCCGCTGTAAGCTCCTGCTGAAGCGCCTGCACGAGATCGCGCTGAGCGCGAGCGAGACCACTCGCTACCTGACCACGACCCTCAAGGAGCTGAAGTGAACCACGCCCCCTGGGAGCAGCACGGCCCGGCCACCGCGTGGGTCAAAGCAAGCTTCAGCACCAACCCGCAGGGCTGCGTCCAGGTACGGGTCCCGCGCACAGGCCTGGTTGAGATCGGTGACACGAAGGACCCCCACGGCCCCACCCTGACCGTCCCCGCCCGGGACTGGGACCACTTCCTCGACCAGGTCGCACGCGGCACCACCGACTTCGCACGCCTGCACGCCGCGTTCCCGACCGGCGGCGGCTTCACCCTCACCGACACCGCCGCCCCCGGCTCCCCCGCACTCGTCTACACGCGGGCCGAGTGGGACGCCTTCAAGCTCGGCGTCGACGCCGGAGAGCTGCGCGGCCACGACCCGCGCGGCGCCCTCGTCAGTCGCGCCTGAGCCGATCCAAGACCTGTGGCAAGGACAGTTCCCGGCCGTCCTTGTCCGCCTCCCACAAGTCGAACACCGTGGCAGCGGCCTCGGCCATCTCCTGGGGAAGACCAGCAGCGGCCAGGGTCTGGGACACTTCCCGCATCTCCGGAGCCCAGCGCCATGCCTTGGCTGCCACACCGGTCAGGTAATCCGGAGTGGCCAGAGGGGACTTGGCCAGACGGCGCGCCTCGGCCGTCAGGTATTCGTCCACCCCGTGCGCGCGCCCCAGCGCCTGCGCGACACCAGCCAGGGCGCACGCGGCCTTCTGGTATGAGCCGTAGGCCATCTTCAGGGACGAGGCGGTTCCTACTGAGCCCTCCGTCTGGATCTGGACGACGGCGGTGCCCGCGAACAGTTCCGCGGCCACCGCCGTCTCCCCTGGTTCCCCGGAGAGGTAGAGGTGGGCGGCAGCGGAACCCCCGGGCGGAGGGCCGATGACGCATCCGTCCACTGTGCGAACCCCATCGGCGGCCATGTCGTCGGCGATCTTTCGAGCGCGTTCGGGGCTGATGGCGTTGGCCTCGACGAAGAGCCCCGAGAAACCCGCCTCCCTCACCGCGTCGGCCGTCTCCTCGGCAGCGGCCGGTGGGCACAGGGAGATCACCACGGACGAATGCTCCAGGAGCGAGCCGAGCTCGGGAACGGCGTCGAGTCCGGCCTGTTCGGCACGCCGAGCGCTCGCCTCACTTCTCCCGGTGGGGCACCACAGGACACGGACACCGGCCTTGGCGAGCTCGTGCCCGACAGCGGCACCCATCTGGCCGGGATGTAGTAGGCCAACGGTGACGGGGCTGGTCATGACGTGTGTCCTTCAGGGATGGCGGGAGGTAGCGGGGCACAGAACTCGATGGTGTCACCTCATCGCCGTCTCAACCGGAGTAGGCATCCTTTGGCCGGTCGGAAACGACGAGACCCGGAGACCCTACGGGGATAGGATCCTCGGGTGACTGACACCTCGATTCGCACCAGGTTCGCACCGTCCCCGACCGGCATGTTCCACGTGGGCAACGCCCGGTCCCTGCTGCTGAACTGGGTGGTCGCACGACAATCCGGCGGCACCATGGTGCTGCGGATCGAGGACACCGACGCCGCCCGCTCCCGCCCCGAATGGACCGAGGGAATCCTCGCGGCCATGGCCTGGTTGGGCGTGGACTCTACCCAGTACGAGGGCCCCTACTCCCAGACCGACGCCGCCGACAAGCACACCGAGGCCGCCCAGGGCCTGCGCAAGGAGGGCCTGGCCTACTACTGCGACTGCACCCGCGACCAGGTCCAGGCCCGGCGTGACAACCCCAACCTGGGCTACGACGGGTTCTGCCGCGACCGTGTCCTGGACGCGGGACCGGGCCGGGCGCTGCGCTTCCGGATCCCGGAGGGTGGGCCGACCGTGGTCGAGGACCAGATCCGGGGCCGGGTAGAGTTCCCGCACGACGCCTTGGAGGACTTCGTCATCGCCCGCGGTGACGGCACAGCGCTGTTCGTGCTGGCGAACGTGGTCGACGACGTTCAGATGGGCATCACCCATGTCATCCGGGGTGAGGAGCACCTGTCCAACACCCCCAAGCAGCAGCTGCTGTGGGAGGCGCTGGGGCACATCCCGCCGGTGTGGGCGCACGCCCCGGTGCTGGTGAACGACAAGCGGCAGAAGTTGTCCAAGCGGCGCGACAAGGTCGCCATGGAGTCCTACCAGGCCGAGGGCTACCTGCCCGAGGCGATGGTCAACTACCTGATGCTGCTGGGCTGGGCGCCTGGTGAGGACCGCGAGATCATGCCGATCGAGGAGATGATCCCGCTCTTTCACCTGGTCGATGTCAACTCCTCGCCCGCGTTCTTCGACGAGAAGAAGCTGCGCGCCTTCAACGGCGACTACATCCGTGCCCTGGAGGTGGACGAGTTCGTCAAGCGGTGCGCCCCCTACCTGGGGGGTGAGGGGGTGCCGTGGCGGATCGAGGACTTCGACGCGGACGTCTTCGCCCAAATCGCCCCGCTGGCGCAGAGCCGGGTTGCGGTGCTGAGCGAGATCGTGCCGAACGTGGACTTCCTGTTCTTGGACGCACCGGTCTTCGACGAGAAGAGCTGGGCCAAGGCCATGAAACCCGGCGTCGGCGTGGAGATACTCACCGCCGCGATCGCCTCCTACTCGGACGAGGCTCTGTCTTGGGACGCGGAGTCCCTGAAGGGAGCCCTTGAGCAGGCCGGGGCCGCTCAAGGGCTCAAGCTCGGCAAGGCTCAGGCACCGGTACGGGTGGCGGTGACCGGCCGCACGGTCGGGCTTCCGCTGTTCGAGTCGCTGGAACTGCTCGGGCGTGAGCGCACGCTGACACGGCTTAAGGCCGCGTTGAACCGGCTCAGCTCCTGACGGGCCAACGCCAGACGGTGGTTCACCAGCCAGGAGGGGAAGACCTCCAGGAGCTTCGTCACATGGGGCCCGTCCCGTTGTCCGATGAGCACCCAGCGCACCGGGTGCGGGGGTGGGCCCTTCGCCGCTCCACGTGACCAGGAGTCCAGCCACCGCCACGCCTCTTCGGCCTGTCCGGGAGGCGGTTCGTAGTCGATCGCTGAACCGGTGAGTGCCCGGCACAGCCGAAGCTGCTGAGCCAGTGGACGCGGGTAGTGTCGGGTGATCCACCCGATGACATGCGTGGGGGCGCTCGGACAGTGACCACTCAGTTCCTGCCAGGCCACCGCCGGGTCAAGGGTGGCGGACAGCTTCCGGTCCACGGAGTCCAGGCGGCGTTCGTCCAGCAGGCTGTCCCCGTACGAGGGAAGGTCCGTACGGATCCGCCCCACGAGTTCGGAGAAGCCGACTGGCCAGGCGGAGGCCTGTGCTCGGGTGAGGTACGGCTCGGTCAGGAAGTAGCGCAGAGCCGAGGGCCTGACACCCCGATCGAGCAGGTCGGCGACTCTCGGCAGTACGGTTCCCTTCCCCAGGACCTTGGGCAGGAACAAATGGGCCGGAGGAAGCCTCCCTTCGACTAGAGCCCAGTGCAGGCGGACCTGGACGGGTGTGGCGTCCCTCTTGTCGGTACCCCGGACGATCAACGTCGTGCGCTGGTCGATGTCGTCCACCACCGTGGCCAAATGCCACAGGGCCCACCCATCACTGCGCATGAGCGGAACCGCCCCCTGCGCCGGGGAGCGGGCCGTGGTCGCGTTCACGGGCACGGAGGCGGTCAGTGCCTCGGGTGAGACACCCCGCGCGGTCATGAGCCGGTCCACGGCATCCACATCGAGGCAGGCAAGGCCGTGCCGTACCGTCAGGAGCCGCCGATTATCCAACCTCTGGAGTGCCCGCCGGTACCGGGCGTCACGTCGACTCTGGCGAAGGGCCATCATCCCGGGTTCGGTCGGTATCTGGGCCACCTGGCCGATCTCGTGGACGAGCGTGGGGCGGTGCTCGTCGCGGCTGCGGAGACCGTCGCTGTCATCCCACCGGATCGCTACATGCGCCCGAACGCCGAGGTGGTGCGCGGCGCTGTGGGCGAGGAGCGCGGTGAGCAGGTGGGTGCGCAGAACTCCCACACGGAAGGAGGCGTGGTTGGAGGAGATGCCCAGGCGCGTCCGAACGCCTTCGGAGGAGGTCGCGGTGATCGCCGAATGCGTGAACCACGGTTGGGAGTCCGCCATGGATCAGCCTCCACCCAGCACGCCGCACCAGAGCGGGACTGTGGATACCGTCGGGTGGGGGTGTCCGTGACCGAACCTGCCGCCTTCCCCGAACTCCTCACCGTGGTCGGCACAGACCACCACCAACGGGCGTCTTGTGGCCAAGCGGGAGAACAGATCACCCAGGCGGGCATCGGCCCACTCCAGGGCCCGCCGCTGCATCCCCAGGAGAAACGCGATGTCCTCAGCGGCCAAGACGTCATCTCCGGAGGCGCTCCCGTGGGAGTCGTGCAACCGGTAGAGGACCGCAAGCAGCTCCCCGGAACGGTCCGTGAGAGGGCTGCACGGTGTCGTGTAGGGGATGTGGGTGCTGGGGCAGTTGAGGAACAGGAAGAACCGCTCGGCTTCCAGGCACAAGTCCGCGAGCCGCTGGGTGTGAGTCAGGGGTAGAACCTCGTCACGGTCGACGACACGCGTCGCCATGGTGGCCGGAGTTCGTGAGAGCCGTCCGAAGTAGTGGAACTCCGGAAACAGCGCCGGAAGGCTGTTGGCGGGATTCGTGGAGTCGAAGAAGGTCACGCCACCTACTCCGATCACCCGGTAGCCCTTGTCGCTGTAGTGCGCCATCAAGGTGGGGCCCTCGAAGGGGATGGCAGCGTGGCGCTTGGCGGCACGGGCCGCAGCGGAACGCCAGATCGCGTCCACACGGTCTCCATTGAGTGCGAGGAATTCCGAGACGGGTCGGGGCAGGAACCCGTTGAACAGCGCGGCGTGGGCGGGAAGCGTGTAGGTTCCCGGGCTCTCGGCCCGCGCCAGCGGACCGAGCCTGTCGAGGTTCGGTGTGTGGGCTTTCACCGCGATGTCGTAGCGGCAGGAGTCCAGCGTGACGAGCACGACGCTGCGGTCGGCCGGATCGGCGACGGCCATCGGTTCACACCTCCAGGACCAGCGACGGGTCACGGAAACGGTCGATCGGCGACAGCTCCAGCAAGCGCTCGGAGAGCAATGGCAGTTCGGCCAGCGTCGCGGCGGCCAATTCCTCGATGCCCCCGTGGTCGTGACGGGTGCCCCGTCGTTCCAACCGCACACCCACGAACGAGGGGTCTTCCAACGGGTCGCCATTACGCGACACAAGCACCACCTCGTTGGGCACGCCGAGCTTGGCGTGGATGCGGTCCGCCAGACGTGCGGCGGCGAGCGTGTACAGCTTGCCGGTGTGGTGTACCGGGTTTTTCCCGGCCAGGGCCTCCACCCCCGCCCCACCGCTGGCGGAGATGACTCCGTTGGCCTTGTTACCGCGACCGACGAGTCCACAGTCGCCCTTGCCCAGCGAGGTCCCGAAAGGTGCGAGGTAGGCGCTTCGGCCGCGGTCCTTAGTGTTGACACTCAGTCGTGTGAGCCACGGACACAGCCGGACGGTCGGGTGCTGGGTAACGAAGGAGTCGAGCCGGTCGTACGCCTCACGCACCAGGGCGGTGTACTCGCGGTGCGAGCCCACCGCTTCCGGGCGCACCGGAAGGCAGGCCGTCACCTCCAACACGTCCGCTGCCCTGGCCAGCATCACTTTGATATCGGCCCCGAGCCCGTCGAGCCCTTCCCTGAAGCAGACACCGTTGGCGTGGTTCTCCACATCGATCGCCAGCGCGTCCAGGGGATCGGCGGGAGCGTAGGCGCTACAGAACGCGGTGTCGTTGGCCAGCGCATCCTCACCGGGGACACGGCGCTTCTCGTCGGAAGTTGGGCGGTAGAACGAGGCCGGATGATCCGTCGCCACGCCAGCGGTGTTCTCCCCGACGGTGCGCAGGTGCTGGAGGATGTCACTCCCGACCACCTTCCCCAAGACCTCCTCGACCGCCGCCGTGAACAGGTCCTCGATCGGGAGGCGCTCAGAGCCAACCGAGCGCGTCACCTTGCCGAACAGGTAGGCGGTTACGGGCTTGTGGATCGTGTAGCCGCCGAAGGTGACCTCGGCCTCCGCCCCGATCAGGGCCACCTTGTCCACCCAGTGGTTTGGGACGAATCCGAACCGGTCGAGCCCGTGGAGCGAGTAGCGTCGGGAGAACTCCTCCGCGACGAGGTCGGCGAGGGAGTCCGGGTGCCCGACCCCCTTGCGCTCGACGACGTTGAATCCCGTGCTCGCGGAAGGACGCGTGAGATCGTCATGCCAGGTAACGCGCATTGATCATCTCCAGTTGTGCGGGAACAAGCAGGGGCGTGATCAGATTCGCGTTCGTGATGCGCAGGGGATGCGCTTCTATGCCCCACCAGTCGTCGAGCCCGACGACGTTCACACGGACTTCCTTGCCTCGAAGGCTCGTCCGCCAGGGATGGGAACCGCGCCATGCGGGCCATCACGAACACTGCGACGATCCCAGCGAGGCGGGGACGTCGGAACCCTGTTTGAGGACGTTCACCAGACGTCCCAGGACGTCCTGGGACGTTCAGGAGTGCACGCGCAGACCGCGGAGATGTTCCAGGAGGACGTCGGTGCCCGTCAGGTCATCGAGGACGTGGCTGGCCCCAGCCCTATGGAGTTCCTGGGCCGTGTGGACTCCCGTGGCCACCGCGATGACGTTCGAACCCGTGAGGAGGGCCGCTTCGACATCTCTGGGGGTGTCCCCGATCAGAACGACGACGGTGTCCTCGGGTAGGTCGAGCGCCGTTCAAGCCCGGACCAGAGCCGTGTCCACGAGTGCGGAGCGGTCGGCCGAGCCTGCCCCGTACGCCCCGATCGACAGGTCCACCAAACCATCGAGGCCGAACGCAGCCAGTTTCACCCGGGCATTCGGGCCGATGTTTCCCGTGAGGACGGAGGAGATCATCCCCGGTTCCCGAACCACCGCTTCCAAGGCGCTCCTCGCCCCCGGAAGCACCCACCCCCGACTCCGGAGGGCTTCGAGATGAGCCGCTCCAGCCTCAGCCAGGGCTCGCCTCGTCGTCTCCCAACCGGGTTCGGCGAGGCCGTTCCGCCTGAACAGATCGGACATGATCGCGCGATCGGTTCGGCCTCCCGTGCGAACCGGGGCGTGCGGAGGATGTCCGGCTACGGCGGCGAAGGCGGCGGCGTAGATCTCCTTGCTCACTCCCGAGTTCTCGATGAGTGTGTGGTCGATGTCCCACAGGATCAGAAGCGGCACACGCCCAGCTTAGGCACGATGTGGTCCGCTGTTGAGGGGCTGGTAAACGGATCCCGCGTTTGCTTCGGTAAGTTCCGGTCCGCTTGGATAATGACCGTGAATGAGCGTCTTCGTTCCGTACTCGCCCAACGGGGCGTATCGATCGAGGCACTCGCGAGTGTCTGCCAAGTCGACCCCAAGACCGTGGACAGATGGATTGGCGGGCGGCGCCCCCACCGACGTCACCGCTGGAGCGTGGCACGCCGCCTGGAGGTGGACGAGTCCTTCCTGTGGCCCGCCCCAGCCGCCACCGGGCAGCCCTCATCCGATGCGACCAGCCACGAAGTCGTCGCGACGTACCAGGACCGCGCGAGCGTTCCCCGGGACGTGTGGCTGACACTGCTGCGGGACGCGACGAAGACGATCGACGTACTGGTCTTCTCCGGCACCTTCTTCGCGCAGTCGAACCCGAAGGTCGCCCAGATGCTCACGGAGAGGGCGGCGAACGGGGTCCGCGTCCGGCTCTGCTTCGGGGCCCCGGACGGTGAGGCCGTCAGGGTACGAGGCGCCGAGGAGGGGATCGGGGACACACTGGCCGCCAAGATCCGTGCCTCACTGACGTACTACCGGTCGCTGGTCGGTCTGCCCGGCTGCGAGATCCGCCTGCACGACACGACCCTGTACAACTCCCTGTTCCGCTATGACCAGCACCTTCTGGTCAACCCGCACGTGTGGGGCCAACCCGCCAGCGCCAACCCCCTCTTTCAGCTCGACCGCGCTCACGCCCACACCTGGTTCGACCACTTCATCGCGGGCTTCGAAGCCGTCTGGAACACTTCCATCCCCTGGAACCCCGAGACCGAGGAGCGCACTCACCATGGGCAGGACCGAGTACTACCACGACCCCACCGCGCCCAAGGCCAACACCCTGATCCCCGCGAGCAACCTGCTGGTGGTCAATGACCAGGGCGCCGTCCTCCTCCAACGTCGGAGGGACACCGGCCAGTGGGCCCTGCCCGGCGGCGCCCAGGACATCGGCGAGTCCGCCGCCCAGTGCGCGGTGCGCGAATGCGCCGAGGAGACGGGCGTGCTCGCCGAGGTGACCGGTTTCCTCGGCGTGTACTCCAACCCGGCCCTGTCTCGTGCCGGGTGTGATGGAGGCTCTCAAACCTGGGAAGGATGAGAGACATGCCAGCACCGAGGAAATACCCCGATGAGCTGCGCGAACGCGCCACCCGGATGACCGTGGACGCCCGTCGGGACCCGGCCAGCCGCAGCGGNGCCATCGCCCGTATCGCTGACCANNTGGGCATCAACCGCGAGACCCTGCGCAACTGGGTCACCCAGGCCGAGGTCGANGCCGGAGAGCGCCCCGGCACCACCACCGACCAGGCCCAACGCCTGGCCGAACTCGAACGCGAAGTGCTCGAACTGCGGCGGGCCAACGCCATCCTCAAGTCCGCATCGGCTTTCTTCGCGGCGGAGCTCGACCGCCCACACATCAGATAGTCGCCTACATCGACATCCACCAGCAGGAGTTCGGGGTCGAGCCGATCTGTCGCACGCTGCAGGTCGCCCCGTCCACCTACTACGCCGCCAAGACCCGGCCGCCGTCGCTGCGCTCACGCACCGATGAGGCCACCACCGCCAAGATCCACCAGGTGCACGCCGACAACTACGCCGTGTACGGGGCTCGTAAGGTCCACGCCGAGCTGAACCGCCAAGGCCACCGGGTGGCCCGCTGCACGGTCCAACGCCTGATGAAACGAGCCGGGCTGCGCGGGATCTCCCGCACCAGGCAGCCCCGCACCACGGTAGGGTCCGCGGCCCCCGACACCCGGCCGGACCTGGTGGAGCGCGCGTTCACCGCTGACGCGCCCAACCAGTTGTGGGTCGCCGACATCACCTACATCCGCACCTTCGCGGGTTGGGTCTACGCCGCGTTCGTCATCGACGTGCACTCCCGCCGCGTGGTGGGCTGGCAGGTGTCGAAGTCGCTGCGCACCGACCTGGCCCTGGACGCGTTGGAGATGGCGGTGTGGAACCGGGCGCACGTGGGCCGGCGCATCGACGGGCTGGTCCACCACTCCGACCGCGGCGTGCAATATCTCGCGGTGCGCTACACCCAGCGCCTGGCCGAGGCAGGGGCGGTGGCCTCGGTCGGCACCACCGGCGACTCCTATGACAACGCCCTGGCCGAGGCTTTCCACTCACTGTTCAAGGCCGAGCTGATCCGCAACCGGGGTCCGTGGCGGGGGCTGGACGAGGTGGAGATCGCGGTGGCCGAGTACGTGGACTGGTTCAATCACCGCCGCCTGCACGGCGAGATCGGGTTGGTCCCGCCAGCGGAGTTCGAGGACAACTACTACCAGCAGGAATCGGTGTCAGAGCAGGACGAAGAGTTGGTTCCGAGCCTCTAAAGAACCCGGCACGAGACAGCCCACATCGTCGCCTACACCGACGGGGAGATCCGCCAGCAGTTCGAGGCGGCCTACATCGGCACACCCGTCGGAGGCAAGCCGACCGTCAACGACGAGGCGGACGGCGTCGAGTGGGTTCTTCCAGCCGACCTGGACCGGTACGACATCCATCCGAGCATGCGCCAGCAGATCGGCGACTACCTGACCGACGCCTACCCCTACCTGGGCTGAGTCCTGGTCCCGGTCAGCGCCCGCCGAGGGCGGCGAGTCGGTCCTCAACCCGGCGGACGGCGGCCTCCAGCGCCGGTCGCGCCTGGGTGATGGAGTCGAAGACCACCGATCCGGGGCCGTAGCGGGCCAGGATCTCGCCCAACCGGGTATCGACGTCGACTGTCTCCCCGATGGGGGAACTCGTCAGGTCCGCGTACCACAGCGCGTTGGTGACCTCGGAGTCCTCGAAGCAGAACTCCTCCAGTTCGGCGCGCAGCCCACGCCGTTGTGCCTCGACGAGGGCCGCGGTGTGGTGGGCGACCAGGCACACGAGGCGCTCATCGACGCCTTGGTCCTGGAGCCAGCGGGCACCGTCGAGGGGGTGGAACCCAGTGTGAGCGAGGGCGGGGGCGTAACCGATGTCGTGCAGCGATGCGGCAGCGACCAAGAGCTCACGGTCCTGCTCGGGGACGGTGTGCACCACGGCACGGGCCTGCTGGGCGACGCGTTGGACGTGCGGCCACCGTGTACCGACGTCGCGCAACAGGTCGCGGGAGACCTCGGCGGCCCACCTGACGAGTTCCAAAGGAGTTTCGCCTCCTACCTCGGCCCAGTTTCCCTGGACCGTCGGAACCGAGGATCCCTGAACAGTGGCAACGCCTCAAGACAGAGGGACTGATGCGTGCGGGGTTCACGGAGTAGCTCCACGAGCGAGACACCTCACAGGCAATGCGGCACAGAGCGGCATGATCCTACGTCCCGTAGGGATGAGAGGTAGTCCAGTTGGCCAACACAGGGGCAGGGATGAGGCACGAGCGTCGACCTCTTGGCCTCCACGTCACCGCACACACTCCTGGAGGGACACGTGCATCACTTCATCGTGCGAACACATATCTGGATGACGGACGACCAGCTGGCCCGGTACCGGGAGGCACGCGAGATCGATGAGAGCACAGGGACGCGGCAAACCCTCATTGATCACCTCCAGGAGGAAATCGATGGCTTGGGAGTTCTGGACGACTGGTGGACAGCGGAGATTCACTAGATGAACGCGCTACCTCCTCTTCAGACTGACCAATGATGCGGCCATGTGGTGCACCCGCAAGGGTGCACCACATCGGCGAAAGGCGTGCACCCGGAGGGTGGACGGGGCCCGGTGGAACACAGGCCAACCGGGGACAACCAGGGGAACCACGGCACCCCTACCTGCAATTTCTCGTTTTTTCGCAGGTCAGGACACTCACCGACCCCAGTTCGATTCCCGTCATCCGCTCCGTTCGAAAGACGACCCCTGAGCTGCGAACACGCTTCGCACGTCAGGGGCCGTCTTCGCGTCGGGGGTGCACCAGCGGGTGCACGGGGCCGGGATTCGCCCGGCTGGTGTCCTCCGACCACCCCGTCACACACACCGGACCCGCCGATCTGACTGCCGTGCCCGACACGGCACCGCGCGGCTCTCGGGGTCCCGCCGATCCCGGAGACACCGTTGGCCGGCCCCCACACGGAAAGCGTCGGTACGGGCCATCGGTGTGGATGCCACGGTCTCAGATCCACTACCCGGGCCGGCGAACCCTCAACACAGCGGCGGCCCGGGCATCCATCCCCGCGCGCGTACGCCGTCTCCCGGACGGGCATCACCGTGTGGCCCGGGCACGGCCTAGCCCCCGACACCGAGTGGATCCAGGAGCCGCTGTCGAGCAGCCATGACGATGCGGAGCGTGACCCGGGTCCTCCGAGGCTACGTCGGGGGCAAGGTAGCCGCTGAGTGACCGCGAACGGGCCGTGACCGCGCCGAGGGCGGGTGCGGTGCGCGTTCAGACCTGGTCGTCGGCCTTGTCGGGCTCCTGGCCCCGGCTGGTGGCGCGCAGCTCCTCGTTGATCCGGTGGGCCTCCTCCAGTTGGTCCTCCAGGATGATGATTCTGCACGCGGACTCGATGGGTGTGCCCTCGTCCACGAGTTCGCGCGCTCGGGCGGCGATCCTGAGCTGGTAGCGGGAGTAGCGGCGGTGCCCTCCCTCGGAACGCAGGGGCTCGATCAGTTTGGCCTGGCCCAGGGCGCGCAGGAACGCCGGCGTGGCGCCGATCATCTCCGCGGCGCTGCCCACGGTGTAGGCGGGGTAGTCGTCATCGTCGAACCGGTCACCGGTGTCGGGACGGGGCAAGTGCGTGTCTTCCTTCTTGTGAACGCACGTCGAGGGCCCCAACGCCGAACGGCGCTGGGGCCCGAGAGTTCAATACCACCTACCGGCCGCTGCCGGTCTTCCGCTTCCCGAGGTCAAGCCGGAACGGGATCGCGGGGATCGCGGTTGTGTGACCGTGGACCACCCTCTTCCAAAACCAGGGCCCTGCGGTACCCGAGCGGAATTCTCGCCTCGCCCGGGCGATCCTGATGGCATCTACTCCTCTCGACCTCACTTCGTGCACTACTTCGACTGCGGCCCTGGCGGCTCGGCCGACACCGTTGGAGCGTGCGCCGACCGAGCCCTGCCGCGTCCTTCTTCCTACTACGGCCTCCCCGGTACGAGCGGAAGGCCGGTACTGCGGGTACTGCTCAACCTTCTGTACTGCGGTACTACCGGCCCCCGGTGTCTTGAAGCACGTGCACACCGTCGAGCCGTCCTGCTCTACTCACGTTCGGTGCCCCCTGTGGGAGCGGGACACCGGTACTGCGGTACTACCGGCCCCCAGCGCCGTACAACCAAGCACGCCGGTCGGGCCGTCCTGCTCTCCACCGGCCCCAGCCGGTGGTCCAGCCGTGAATCTCTGTGGCTACGAGAAGAAACATAGCAGCACCGCGAGGGCATGTCTACTCTCACCACTACAAGTTTCTGGGCTCCGCCGAGGAAGGCTTCCTGGAGTCGCGGGGTCGTTCGGCTGTCAGCCGACTCAGCCTCCGACGGTTCCCGCGACGGGGTCGCCGACGGTGCGGGGCAGGCCGTGTCCCGTCGGTGAGGCCCGACCGGGACCGCGGGGCGACCGGAACGGGACCGGACCCGGCCGATTCGACGATCGACGGCGTTTACTGAATCTGGAGCGAGAGCCTGAGATTGAGCACGGTCTGCCTCTTCCGGATTGGGCCACCGCGGTCGGGAAGTGCCGCGGTGCGGACTCGAACCTCCACTGGAACCGCGTTGATCACGACGAACTTCAGTTTCAGCTTGCGCTGCTCGCGCACCCCGCCCCGACAGCCAGGGATCTTCAAACCATCCGAAGAGGGAGCCGGACGCGGCGGCCCCGCCCCGCTGATCGACGACCTCCGCAGCGTTGGCCTCCTCCCGGGCGAACTTCACGGCCTACCGGAGCCTGTCCACCCGGTCGGGGAGTTCGTTGACGCGCTGTGCGGACCGGCTGGTGGACGAGGGGTTCGGCGTACGGCCCCCCGCAGCGGAGGCCACCCCGCGAGCGCTCTAGACGGCGTGTCCGAGTTGTACGATCATCGCGGCACCTCCACCCGATACCGGGTGGGACCCACGGCGAGCGCGGAAACGGACGGGTATGGACGCTGAGGCAACCCAGGTGATGACCAGGACCGGTGAGTTCACGACCTCCACCGTCAGCTGGGAGGTCCCCGTACGCAGCAGGATCGCCGCGGCGATCGACCGCCTCTCCGGCCCGCTCGACGAACTCGTGGAGCGCGAGGCCAACGAGGGCGACACCCGCATGCTCGTCGCCGACTTCCTCAGCGTGGGCATGAACTACAGCAAGTACCAGGACCTCACCACGCAGTTCCGCACCGGTTCGGAATCGGTGGACTACGCGATCGTGCGCGAGGGCGAGCTCTTCGCCCCCGTCGAGGTCAAGGGCATCTCCCAGGACCTGGACGTGCGCAACATCCTGACCGCCCGCAAGGTCGCCGCCGAACACGGCGCCGAGTGGATCGTCCTCACCAACGGTCGGCACTGGAAGGCCTACCACCTGCGCCCCGACGAGGACGGCGAGGGCCACCGCGCGGTACCGATCGTGGAGGTGGACCTGCTGGACGCCGACGCCTACGACCGCAACCTCGACGCCCTCTTCCACCTCACCCACGAGGCGGTCGAGCACGGCCGCCTGGACGCCCTGCGCCGGTGGAACGAGGCGCTGGAGGCGGCGCCGCTCGCCGAGATCGTGCGGTCGGAGGCCGTGGTGGAGGCGATCCGCGCGGGGCTGCGGGAGGCCACCGAGCACCCGGGCCACACGGGCGACACCGAGCAGGTGCTGCACGCGCTGACCGGTCAGGTCATCGCGGGAGGCCTGCTCCGCGACGAAGAAGCCAGCGAGTAGCGGGCCTCCGTCAGTCCCGCGGACGCGTGCCCAGGTAGACGGTGTTGGTCGCCGGGCGGTCCTGGTACGGGTTGGGGAAGGAGACGACCTCGGCCCGTACCCGCTCCATGACCGCACCGAGCAGCGCCGTGTAGTCCCCGTCCGGCGGGTCGTTGGACCACAGCGCGAACACCCCGCCCGGGCGCAGGTGCTCGGCCAGGCGCCGGGTCCCCTCCGGTGTGTAGAGCGCCGCGTGCGAGGGGTCGAGCACGTGGCGGGGCGAGTGGTCGATGTCCACCACCAGGGCGTCGAACACGCGCTCTGGAGCGTCGGGCAGCAATCCGCCGGGCGAGGCGACCGCCGCGAAGAAGTCGGCGCGCTCCAGCCTGCACCGGGGGTCGGCGGCCAGGGTGCGCCCGGCGGGGATCAGGCCGCTCTCGTGCCAGTCCACCACCTCGGCGAGGGCCTCGACCACGGTCAGGGAGCGCACGCCCGGGTCGGCTAGGAGGGTGAGCGCCGTGTAGCCGAGCCCGAGGCCGCCCACGGCCACGTCGAACCCGTCGCCTTGGCCGCCCGCACGCAGTTCAGCAAGGGCGAGCCGGGACATCTCCTCCTCGGCCTCGGTGAACAGGCTGGACATGAGGAACTCGTCGTCGAGCTTGATCTCGTGGACGTCGGCCCCGGCCACGGGGTCCCACCGGCGGCGCAGACTGATCTCGCCCATGGGTGTGGGGCGCCAGCCCAGCTCCTCGATCCGCGGTCGCACCACGGGCACTCCTGTTCACCTGGAGGGAAACACCTGTCCCGGCGACCCTACGGGAGGACGGGCACGCGCAGGACGCGGTCGTCGCCCTCCTCCGGGCTTCCGCGGCCGTCGCGCTCGCTGGTGGCGACCCACAGGTCCTCGCCGTCGGCGGTCGCCGCGACCGTGCGCAGCCGCCCGTACTCGCCCACCAGGTGGGCCCGCGGTGTGCCCGTGCCGCCGTCGAGGGGGACGCGCCAGAGCCGCTCCCCGCGCAGCGCCGCCACCCACAGGGCACCGCCCGCGACCGCCGCGCCGCTGGGCGAGGCCTCCTCGGGCGTCCAGGTGAGCAGGGGGTCGGTGAAGGCGTCACCGCCGCCGGGCCCCTCCACCTCGGGCCAGCCGTAGTTGTTCCCGGGTTCGATGAGGTTGACCTCGTCCAGGGTGTTCTGTCCGAACTCGGTGGCGTACAGGCGGCCATCGCCGTCCCAGGCCAGCCCCTGGACGTTGCGGTGCCCGTAGCTGTACACCTCGTCGCCGAACGGGTTGCCCTCGGCCGGCGCGCCGTCGTCGGTGACACGCAGGATCTTGCCCGCCAGCGAACCGGTGTCCTGGGCCAGCGCCCCCTGTCCGGCGTCGCCGGTGGCCACGTACAGGAGGCCGTCGGGACCGAACGCGATCCGGCCGCCGTTGTGGTTGCCCGCCTTCGGGATGCCGTCGAGGATCACCTCGGCCGCGCCCAGGCTCCCGGTAGCGGCGTCGTAGCCGATCCTGGCGACGCGGTTGTCGGATTCGGCCGTGTAGTAGACGTACACGAACGGGTCGGCGGGGTAGTGGGGGTCGACGGCCAGGCCCATCAGGCCGCCCTCGCCACCGGGGACGACCCCCTCGACTGTGCCGGCCCCGGTGGTGGTGCCGTCGGAGGCCACGCGCACCACCTCGGCGGTGTCGCGCTGGGTGACGAGCGCGGAGCCGTCGGGGAGGAAGTCCATCCCCCAGGGGACGTCGAGGCCGGTGGCGACGGCCTCCGGGGCGCCCGGCCCCTCCTCGGCGGGGTCCGCGGCGTCCGTCGCCAGGGGAGAGCACGAGCACAGGGCGAGGGACAGGGCCGCGAGCGCGGCGGCGCGCGCCCGCCGGCGGCCCCGGCGCGGGCGGGAGGTGTCCATGCCCTGTCCCTGCCCGCACCCGGCCGCCCCTACGCCCGGCGCACCAAGGCGAGGACGCCGCGGGGCCAGTCGAGCAACGGATTTTCCACAGGCTGTGGACGGATTCCGGCGGCGAACGCCGGCGGTCAGGCGCTCTGGCGCGGCTCCCCCGCGCACAGTTCGTCGTAGAGGCGCTCCACGTCGGTGAGCAGCGAGGTGTACAGGGAGGCGCGACGGGGCTCGCGCTCGCCCTCGATCCAGCGCCGGGCCTCGTCGAGTCGGCGGCGGCCCTCGTCGACGCGGGCCGCCAGATCCGCGGAGACCGACTCGCGTTCGGGCTCCTCGGCGTCGTGGACGGCCTGGAAGGCGTCGGCCGCCGAGTCCAGGACCCCCGCGAACTCGTTCAGGAACCCCTCCTCGGGGCGGGAGCGCACCCGACCGTCCACGGCGTTGCGCAGTGTGCGGGTCAGGGACTGCACGTGCCGGGCGGAGCGCTCCAGGGCGTTGATCCACGACCGGTAGCGGCTCAGGTCCACGGCGCGCGCCGGCCCGGCCACGAGTCGGCGCGGGTTGAGGCGCACCCGCTCCTCCTGCCGTGCGACGGCGGTCCTGGCGTTGCGCGCGGTCTCGTCGAAACCGGTGGCCCGCCGCTCCCACCGGGCCGCGTCCACACCCTCCTCCCCCTCACGGCACCCCCGGGCCATGTCCCGGTTGAGGTCCCGCAGCCCGTCGGAGAAGTCGAGCACGGCCATCTCCGCGTCGCGGAAGCGGATGGCGGGGGCCAGGAGGAGGTTGACGGCCAGGGCGCAGGCCGAACCCACGCACACCATGGCGAGCAGTTCGCCGAGCATCGCCGCGCTGGAGGCCGTGCCCCCGGCCAGGGCGAAGGCGGTCACCACGGGGATCTGCTGGCCCTGTTCGCCGAACCAGGGCACGTAGCCCACGGAGAGCGCCGCGAGGAGGATGAGCGGGAAGACCCACAGTTGGGCGCCGACGGTCAGTCCGATCGCGCCCGCCAGCAGCGCGCCCAGGACGACGGCGGCCACGTAGCGGCCGGACTGCAGGACGGACCCGTAGACGCTCGGCCGGACGACCAGGAGCGCGGAGAAGGGGGCGAAGCCCACCTGGGAGGAGCTCACCAGTTGGGACCCCACGGCCCAGGCGAGCGTGGCGGCGAGCGCGCACTTGACGATGACGACGAGAACCTCGCGCTCGTAGCCGCGCCGCGCCAGAGCACGGCGCAGCGCCCGGCGGACCCGGTCGAGGACCGGAACGCCGTCGTCGTCGGACATCCGGCCCCACCCCCGCCACACATCGCGTCACCCTTTGTACTCATGATGCTACGAACATGCGCGCGGCCGACCGGAACACGCCCGGAGACAGGGGCCAACTGCGGGACCTAACGCTGGGCCTCCCCCGAGCGGACACCGAGCGCCTGTGCGAGGCCCTTTGATCGTGCTACCAGCGCAGGAGACGACCGGTTTTCGTGCGCTGGTAGCACGATCAACGCCCGGCGTGCGCTCAGCCCTCCTTGCTCCTGTCCACCCAGGCGGTGAGGGGCTGTCCCTGGATGGCGGCGGCCATCAGCTCCGGGAACAGGTCCGGGGTGCACGCGAAGGCCGGCACGTCCATCTCCGCGAGCGCGGCGGCGTTCTCCCGGTCGTAGAACGGCGCCCCCTCGTCGGACAGCGCCAACAGGACCACCACCTGTGTGCCCTGCGCCTTGAGCTGGGCGACCCGCTTGAGCATCTCCTCGCGGACACCGCCCTCGTACAGGTCGCTGATGAGCACGAAGATCGAGTCCCGGGGCTTGGTGATGAGCCCCTGGCAGTAGGCGATGGCCTTGTTGATGTGCGTGCCGCCGCCCAGCTGGGTGCCGAACAATACCTCCACCGGGTCGGTGAGCTGCTCGGTCAGGTCCACCACCGCCGTGTCGAACACCACCAGCGAGGTGCTCAGCGACTTCATCGACGCCAGCACCGCGCCGAACACGCTCGCGTACACCACCGAGGAGGCCATGGATCCGCTCTGGTCGATGGCCAGCACCACCTCCTTCTGCACCCCTCGGCTGCGGCGCCCGTACCCGACCAGTGTCTGGGGCACGATCGTGTTGTGCTCGGGCAGGTAGTGGGCCAGGTTGCGGCGGATCGTGGCGTTCCAGTCGATGTCGGCGGCGCGGCGCGGCCGGTGCGTGCGCGCCGACCGGTCGATCGCCCCGCCCACGAGCGAACGCGTCTTCTGCGCCACCCGCCGCTCCAGGTCCTCCACGACCGTGCGCACCACGGTGCGGGCGGACTCGCGCGCCTGGCCCGGCATCACCTTGTTCAGGGACAGCAGCGTCCCCACCAGGTGTACGTCCGGTTCGACGGCCTCCATCATCTCCGGCTCCAACAGGAGCTGGTGCAGCCCCAGCCGCTCCATGGCGTCCTTCTGCATCACCTGGACGACGGAGGTGGGGAAGTACTCGCGGATGTCGCCGAGCCAGCGGGCCACGCTCGGCGCGGAGCCGCCCAGGCCCGCGCCGCGCCGCGAGGACCCGCCGCCCCCGCCGTCGCCCCGGTTGTACAGGCTCTCCAGGGCGGCGTCCATGCCCTGGTCGCCCGTGCTGAGCCCCGACGGGCAGTGCCCCTCCCGGCCCAGCACCAGCCGCCAGCGGCGCTCCCTCTCGTCCACCGTGGTCACTGCGCACTCCTTCCGTCGGTGAGGATGGCCAGGGCCGTGGCCAGGGCGGGCGCGGCCCGGTCGGCGTCCACGGGACGGCGTTCGGGGCCGGTCTCGGGCCCCGCTCCGCCGCCGAGGCGGACCGCGGCGACGCCGATCTCGCGGCGTTCGGGGCCGTCGAAGGCACCGAAGGTGCGGCGCAGCAGCGGCAGCACGGCCGTGAACCGCTCCTCGGGCAGCCCCAGCAGCCAGGTGTCGATCAGTCCGAGCAGTGCGGGGTCGTGCACGAGGATGAGCCCGCTGCCCTGGAGGAAGCCCTCCAGCCAGGCTGCGGCCTCGGCGGGTTCGGTGCCCGGGGACATGGCGCGTCCCAGGCGTCGGCGCAGTTCGCCGGGTTCCAGCCGGGAGGCGTCCAGCAGCATGCGGTTGACCCGGCCCGAGATCCGTCCGGGCAGGCCCTCGCGCAGCGCCAGGGAGGCCAGGGTCTCGGTCCACGCCCGTTCGCCCTCGCCGCCGAGCAGGTGCGCCGCGGTGTGCACGGCGTCGATCCGCTCGACGAACCGTGCCGCCGCCTCGTCGTCCAGCCCGTGCACGGCCGGGGCCAGCCCCACACACACCCGGCGCAGGATCTGTTCGGCGACGGTGCGCAGCCGGGTGCCGTCGGTGCCGCGCACGTCACCGTAGCGGGCCGAGCGGGCGAGCGGGGGCAGCGCCTCCATGAGGTGGGTGACGTCGCCGTCGGTGGCCGCCCGGTCGGTGAGCAGGGACAGCACCGGCGGCAGAGCCCGACCCAGGTCGGCGTGCAGGCACTGTTCGGTGAGCGCGGTGAGTTCGGGCAGTGTCGCCCCGGCCGCCGTGTCGACGGCCTTGGCCGCCGCCGCCCCGGCCACGGTGGTCCCCCACCGGCTGGCCTCGATGAGCGCCACGTCCAGGTCGGGCTCCCAGCGGATGCGCCACGACTCGCGAAAGGTGCCCTTCCCACCGCTTTGGTCCCTGCGCGGGACGCCCCATTCGACGCCGAGCATCCTGAGCCGGTGCAGCAGGACGCTCCGCTCGCGCTGGGAGGCCGTGCGCAGGTCCAGGTCGAGGTCGCGGTCGAACGGCTCGGCCTTGAGGCGCAGCCGTTTGCGCGCGGCCATGACATCGCGTTGCAGCGGCACCATGGGGGTGGACGGCGGGACCGAGCCCATGCGCTCGCCGAGGGACATCCGCCCGTGCACGAGCGCGGCGCGGGTCTGCTCGCCCTCGCACAGGACGGAGGTCAGGGCCTCGAACACCTCGTCGAGTCCGGCGAGCGGCCGACCGCGCAGCACCGCGAGGCTCTCGGCGAGCCGCACTCCCTCGATGACGTGCGAGGACGACACCTGCTGTCCCTCATCGCGGAGCAGACGGGCGGCGTCGGTCAGCCACCGGTGCACCGGCCGGTCGGGGGCGGTGAACAGGTGGTGGTACCAGCCCGGGGAGGTCACGCCCGCGCCGTAGCCGCTTGCGGAGGCCAGGCGGCCGTGGGTCCACGGCACCCACGTGGCGGCGACCCTGACCTTGGGCAGGCCCTTGAGCAGGGCGGCGTCGCCGCCGGCCGTGTAGTCGGCGACGTCGCGCAGGGCGGGGGCGTGCCAGGCGCCGCACACGACGGCGACCCGCCGGTGCCCCTCCTTGAGGACGGCGCGCAGCACCTGGCGCATGTGGGCCTCGCGGCGCGCGCCCCGGCCCGTCTCGGGTCCGGTCTCGGCGCGGACGGCGGCCATGGCGTCGGCGATGGCGGGGAACGGGGAGGGCTCCCCGTCGCGCCGCTGTTCGACGACGTCGTCCCACCAGCGCTCGGCGTCGTCGTATCCGGCGGCCTCGGCGAGGACGGCCAGGGGGTCGGCGCGCAGCCCCTCGGTTTCGGCCTCCTCCGATTCGGCCCCGGGCTCCTCCTTGCCGGGTCCGTCCTGGCGCGCCTCCTCGGCACGGGCGATGCGCTCGGCGAGGGTGTGGGCGGCGGGCAGGTCGCAGAAGCGCACCGGGACACCGCTCGACACGGCGTAGCTCAGCGCCTCCCACTCGGGGGAGAAAGCGGCGAACGGCCAGAACGCCCAGCCCTCGTTGGCGCTGCCGTCGGCCGTGCCCTTGCCCTTGGCGGTGTCGTCGGCGTAGGCGAGCAGCGCGACCGGCGGTTCCAGTTCGCCCACCAGGGGGGTGAGCCCGTCGGCCTCGGGCGGCCCCTCGATCAGTACGGCGTCGGGCTTGATCTCCTCCAGAGCGGCCCGGACGGCCCGGGCGGACCCCGGGCCGTGGTGGCGCACCCCCAGGACGTGCAGCCCGCTGGTGTCGGGGCGGGCCATCAGGCGCCCACCTCGCGGCACGCCTTGTAGAACTCGGTCCAGCCGTCGCGGCCGCGCGCGACGGTCTCCAGGTACTCGCGCCAGACGACGCCGTCGGAGACCCGGTCCTGGACGACGGCGCCCTGGATGCCGGCCGCCACGTCGGCGGGGCGCAGCGTTCCGTCGCCGAAGTGGGCGGCCAGCGCGATGCCGTTGGTGATCACCGAGATGGCCTCGGCCGTGCTCAGGGTGCCGCTGGGCGACTTGAGCTTGGTGCCGTCGTCCTCGGTGGCCCCCGAGCGCAGTTCGCGGAAGACGGTGACCACCCGCTGGATCTCGGTGAGGCTGGTGGGGACCTCGGGCAGGTCGAGGGCGCGGCCGAGCTGCTCCACGCGCTGGGTGACGATGCGCACCTCGTCCTCGGCGCTGTCGGGGACGGGCAGGACGACGGTGTTGAACCGGCGGCGCAGCGCGCTGGAGAGGTCGTTGACGCCGCGGTCGCGGTCGTTGGCGGTGGCGATGATGTTGAACCCGCGCTGGGCCTGTACCTCGATTCCCAGTTCGGCGACGGGCAGGGACTTCTCCGACAGGACGGTGATGAGCCCGTCCTGCACGTCGGAGGGCATGCGGGTGAGCTCCTCGATCCGGCCGATGGAGCCGCGCGCCATCGCGGTCATCACGGGGCTGGGCACGAGCGCCTGTTCGGAGGGGCCCTCGGCGAGCAGGCGCGCGTAGTTCCACCCGTAGCGGACGGCCTCCTCGGAGGTTCCGGCGGTGCCCTGCACCAGCAGGGTGGAGTCCCCTGCGACGGCGGCGGCCAGGTGCTCGGACAGCCAGGTCTTGGCGGTGCCGGGAACGCCGATGAGCAGCAGGGCGCGGTCGGTGGCCAGGGTGGCGACGGCGACCTCCACGACCCGGCGGGAGCCGATGTACTTGGGGGTGATCTCGGTGCCGTCGTCCAGGGTGGTGCCCAGCAGGTACTGGGTGACCGCCCAGGGGGAGAGCTTCCAGCCGGGCGGGCGGGGGCGGTCGTCGGCCTTGGCCAGCGCCTCCAGTTCGGCGGCGTAGGTCTGTTCGGCGTGCGGCCGCAGGGCCTGTGCCGCTTCGGTGCTGATGGAGGGGGCGGTGCTGGTCAACGGAGCTCCTTGTGCATGTCGAGTCGGAAGCGCAGGGTGTCGCGCATGGCGGTGTAGGTCTGGTGGGATCCCACACGCGGGAGTTCTTCGGGCAGGTTCTCGCCGTATTCGGGCGGCAGGTGCAGGGCCGCGATGTCGCACAGCATCCAGCGCAGGTCCCCGGCCCGGCCCTTGGTGCGGGCGGCCCCGGTGATACGGCCGTAGACGAGGTCGGCCGTGTGTGTGGACCAGGGGCTGCCGAGGGAGCCCACGATCTGGGCGAGGTCGCCGGAGCCGACACCGTCGTCCACGCTGGCGGAGAGGCGTCTGCCGCGTTCGTGCTCCGGCAGCGCCGCCAGGAGGGTCCCCACTCGGGTCGTCCAGTCCCTCCCGGAGACCCAGTCACTGAGCTTGCCGCCGCCCGCGAGGAGCATGGCACGCGCCCACTCGGCGTTCCCCTGGAGCCCGACGGCGTTGACGAAGGCGTCCCACAGACGGGGCTCGTGTGAGTTGCGGACCAGTGCGGCGACGCCGCCCGGGTCGGTGTCGAACAGGGTGGTCCACACGTCCAGGGGGGCGTGGGTGACCAGGGCCCAGCTCCGCTCGAAGAGCTCGCCTCGTCCAGCGTCGGCCTTCTTGGGTACCGCGAGCGCCAGGTCGCGGAAGGCCTCGGTGCGCTCGCGCGGAACGGGGTCCACCAGCAGCGCTCCCGCCTCGCCTTTCCGTGCGTACTCGTGGACGTAGCCGCGCAGGCGGTGGGCGTGTGCGCTGTCGGGCAGGCGGGTGAGCAGGGACAGGGCGGTGCCGCGAACGTTGGCGCTGCGGTCGTCGAGGGCGCGGTCGAGCAGGTCGGCGTCGCCGGGGCCGAGCCCGGTGGCGAAGGTGTCGAGCAGGGTGCGCCGCAGGTCGGCCCGGCCCAGCCCGGACCACACGGAGTCCAGGCGCTCTCGGGCGGCGGCGGGGTCGGTGGCGCGCAGGACGGCCAGGGCGCGGCGGCGTTCGGCGGGGGTGCCCTCCGTCCAGTCCCGTTCGGAGAAGGTGTCGGTGGTCAGGGCCTCGGAGGCGAGGTAGGCCCAGGCGGGGTTGTGCCGGGCCAGCCAGCGGCCGCGCTCTCCGACCGTGGCGGCGAGGGCGGGGCGCAGGCGGCTCTCGCGCGCGCCCTGGTCGAGCAGCGCGGGCAGAGCGGTCGGAGCCACCGTGCGTCCGCTCGCGGCGACCAGGTCCAGCCATTCCGGCAGCAGGTTGGTCCTGCCGTCCAGGATGAGGGCCAGCCGGTGCATGGCCGCCTCGCCGAGGGGCTCGGGGGCGGGTGCGTGGTCGGGCTCCACGGGTGCGGCGGTGGCGGGTGTGTGCCCGGCGAGCCTGCGCACGGTGGCGAGGGCCGCGCGGTCCAGGAGGGCCCGTGTGTCGTCCTGGGCGGGGGTCTTCGGAAGGTCGGGGGTGTCGGGCGCCGGGCGCCGGGACGTGCCCGCCAGGGCGGCGGAGACCAGGCGGTCCCAGGAGTCGGCGGGGGGTTGGCTGTTCACAGCGGGTGGACCCTTCCTTCTCGGTCCCACACGGTCATGGGTGTCAGTCCGTCGCGGGGCGACCATTCGGCCGCCACGGTGCAGGGGTGGCCGCCGGTGACCGCGAGGAGCGTCCAGGGGGCGTCGGTGTCCAGGGGCAGGGCGGCGCCGTCGGCGGTGGCCATGTACCACCGGCCGTCGTGGGCGGGGGCGGCACCGGCGAGCACCACCGGCCAGGTGTCCCGCCAGGGGTCTGCGGCGAGAGCGGCGGCGCAAACGTCGAGTGCCTCGGCGACCGTGGTGCCCTCGGGCGGGGACGCGGTGCGGGCCGCCGTGTCGGCGACGGGAACGATCCGGTGCCCGTCCGGGTAGAACGCGAACTCGGCCTCCACCTCGGTGCCGGCGCGAAAGGGGGCGCGGGGCCCCTCCTGGAGGCGGGCGAAGCTCAGGAACAGGGCGGTGCGTCCACTCTTCTCGCCGTGCAGCCACACCCGCCGGGCGGTCATCTGTCCGTCCTCGGTGGGCGCGTCCCTCAGGCCGAGCACCCGCCAGGTGTCGCGGACCCGCTCCCCCTCGGACAGGACCTCGCCGGCCTTGACGGCGATGCCGATCCTGGCGCGGACGGCCGCGCGGGTGGGCGCGTCGAGGGCGTCCCCGGCTTCGTGCGCGGACACCAGCAGGTGGAGCAGGCTGAGGCGTTCGAGCAGGGCTTCGGGCCAGTGCGCGGACCGGATGGCGGCGGGGAGCGCGGCGACGGCGGAGGCCGCCGCCCCGGCCTTGGCGTCCACCAGGCGCTTGGCCATGCGGTCCCAGTGGCCGTAGCCGTGTTTGGGTGCCTCGGCGAGTCCGGCCTCGATCTGGTCGTCGAGCCAGAGGCGCAGTTCGCGCATGCCGCTCTCGACCGCCTCCTCACGGGCCTTCAGAGTGGCGGCGGCCCGCTTGGGGTCGGCGGGCGCGGCAGTGCTCTCCTCGGCCTTCTTCCGGCGTTCAACGCGCCCGGAAAGCCAGTTACCGACCCATTCGGGATGCTCCTCCCGCGTGTGGACTCCTTCCTGTGCCCACAGCACGAGCAGGGCCAGGACGTGTTTGCAGGGGATCTTGCGGCTGGGGCAACTGCACTTGTAGGCCGGGCCCCCGGCACCGTCGAGGTGGACGGCGGCCAGGTAGGGCTTGGCGCCGCTGCCCTTGCACGCGCCCCAGACGGCGGAGGTCGCGCCCTCGGGGGCGGCGACGGTTCCGCTCTCGGGCCAGGAGGCGGGTTTGGCCACCTTGAGTGCGGCTTTGCGGGACGAGGGGTCCGGAGCCAGAGCCCAGACGTCGTCGGTACTCCATCGATCGCTCACGGAAAGGGACACTAGAGGTCGGGGGCGACAGTCCCGTCACGGGTGCCGAAGCGGTGGCCGGTAGGCCCCGGTGGAGCCCGGCCGTGGCCCCCTGAGAAGCCGTGCGAGGGGCCGCCTGTGCCAGTGCGCGATCCACGGAAACCGTCGGCCCCGCCCCTCTCGAACGCACCTCCCGACCGGAGGGGCGAGTGTCCAAGCACAGGTGAAGCCGCATGGCTGTCCGGTGAAGCACGCGTCACGCGAAACCAGACAGAAGAGACTATGCCCACTGACCTGCGACAAAGGCTCTCTCCAAGAGGAACTTCGACGACGCGAGCGAAGCCTCCGACACGACACACCAGTGGTCGCACCGATGACGGCCCACCGAACCGAACCCGCAGCGGAGCCGACCGGCCAAAAAGCACTTACCGCCGGACCCGAAACCGGATAAATGAATGAAGATCACCTTTGAAAGGCCCGGGTGGCAACGGATCCGAAAGAGATGGATCGACTTTTTCTCAAGGTCGCATAAACCAATGAAACCCTCCTCTCGGAGGAGAGGATTCCCGGGGCACGAAAAGGAAGCAACGTGCGCACCATGCCCCCTTCCACTGATGGTTCCGCAACCACCGACACCCCCTTTCGGGGATGCCGCGTGTGACCTCCCGCACCATGCTGGCCGCAGCCGTGGCCGCCCCGGCCTGAGGGCGATCGCGCCGGTCACCCCGGGCACCCACCCGGGACGGCTGGGGCCAGCATCACCGTCCCGGCCATGATCACCAGCGCCGAGAACGACACCACCGCCCCCGACCACACGCACTCCGACCCGTTCTACGACGGCCTGAACCCGCATCTGGAGCCGGCCGGCGAGGGGCACCTCGTTCCCGACAGCCCCAACACGCTGATCGCCCGCGTCGCCCTCTCCTGGCTGAAGGTGTTCGTGGACGAGGACGACCGCTACGAGCGGCCCCTCTGCCCCCGGCCCCAGCGCCGGAGGCTGGTTCGGCAGCGACTACTCCGACCACCGGGGCTCCTGCCCCTTCATCAAGGGGCACGGCCGCCCGCGCTCCGCGGATGACCGGTCAGGTGTGACACAGCGGCGGGCCGCACACGCGGCCCGCCGCCCCTTCGTTCTGCCCGAGGTTATCGGAGAGGAATTTCCTTGAGGTCACCAAGGAAGGAGTTCCATTCCGAGGACGTGAAACTGAGATGGCCGAGACCCCGGTTCTGCGTATCCCGGACCTGGACGGTACCGGAGGCCTCCTTCACCTCCACACAGAAGCGGTCGCCCTGGCTGTATGTGGATTTCTTCCAGCCGTTCACAGTTCTTCCCTCACTTCTTCTATCCTCTGCAACGAGGCATCAGGGGAAAGGGCCCATACCTGGAGCCTGCTGTACGTCGCCTCCAGCCGCCGCACAACCGACTCCTCGTCCGTGACATGTTCGCCCGAAGAGTGCTCGGAAACGACCAAGGGACTTTGGTCACTAAAGTATACGAGCCAGAAGGCTCCCGCTGTCCAGGCGAAGTCGCGGATTCCTGAGGGGAGGACCTGGACCGTGACGGCCTCCTCACGCGCCTCCGCAGCCAGCCGCTCCAACTGCCCGCGCATGACCTCGGCACCCCCCACGAGCCGGGTGAGCACGAACTCGGGGATGACGACACTGACGACGAGGTCGGTGTTCTCCCGCAGCCGCTCCCGCCACTGCGTGCGCCCCGAGACCACCCGCTGGACGTGCTCCCTGTCGAGGGTCGTGGAGGCGTGCGAGGCAATCACCCGGGCGTACTCCTCGACTTGAAGGAACCCAGGAAGGACAAATGGGTGAAAATACCGCATTTCAGTACCTTCCCGAACATAATCATCCGGATCGTAGTACCAGACCTTCCCGTTCTCCGAGCGCTCCACGTCCCGCCACATCCTGATGAGGGCGCCGTTTGTACCGAACTCGCGGTCCAGAGCCTCCACAATTCCGGCATTGGGCACCCGTACCGCCCGTTCGATCTTGCTGTGGTAGGTCGCGGAGTAGGACGTCATCCGAGACAGCCGATCCAGCGAAAGGTTGCCCTGCGTGCGCAAACGCCGAACGTGCTTGCCGAACTCCACCCACGCCGGCTTCAGTCGGTCCACCATGTACCGACCATGGCAACAAATCAGTACTGGCAGGTACAGAACTGCCCAGAGCGTGACCTCTTTGTATCCTCCCTTCCCACGGGAGCCCTCCCGGTGCGAACCTCAACTACATGACCACCACAAGCACTCCGAGGAAAAAGGGCACGTCTTCAGAGATCACTCAAAGGAACTTCTTCACTACGAAAAGCCACAATTCGGTCCTGGCGGTGGCCGTGCCCTCCACCGCTCCTCCGGCCCACACCGTGACTGCGCCATGAGTCCCGCCCACACGGCCCGGGACCGGGCCCTCAAGGAGCTGTACGCCGCCCTCCGGCGCGCCGACGCCCCGGACGCCGTGCTCGACCTCTACAACGACCCGGCGGTGTACACGCGGGACACCCGCACCAGGGTCAGGGGCCAGTACTTCCTCACCTCCAGGACCGCCCACGGGGGCGCGGTCCTGGAGACGGGGTCGGTCCCGGTCCACAACACCGAAGCCGCCGTCCGCCTGGTCCTGGAGATGGCCTCGGCCGCGGGCCCGCGCTCGGCCTAACGCGGGCACCCCGCCCACGGGGCCCGGGGACGAGGCGCCCCGGGCCGCACGCACGGCGAGGGCCGGTGCCCCCAGTGGGGACACCGGCCCTCGCCGCCTCGGGGTGGGCCCGCAGGCACCAAGGGAAACCGCTAGTCGTGGAAGGCCAGCTCGCTCGGGGAGAGCTGCGTGAAGTCGGTCTCCTCGATCGGACCGCCGGCGTTGTCGGTGACCCGGGTGTCCTGGATCAGCTCGATGTCGCCGCCGGCCTGGTACTGGACGACGTAGACGCCCTGGTGGCCGCCGCGGTCGTCCTCGCTGGAAGTGAAGGGCACGGGGCTCGGTCCCTGCCACTCAATGCTGTGCAGGGTGTCGATCAGGGCCTGGCGGTCCAAGTCCTCACCGGCCTCCAGCAGCGCTTGGGAGAACATGACGGCCTGCGTCATACCGAACACGTGGGTGTTGGTGAGAACCTCGCTGTCGTCCTCGCGGTAGTCCTCCCAGACCTCGATGAACAACTGCGCCCACTCGTCCTCGGGGTCCTCGATACGCGGCATGTAGCTGGTGATGACCAGACCGTCGAGGAAGGCGTCGGCAGCCTCGCCCTCGACCGCGCCGTCGGAGAAGGCGGCGAGCATGCCCTGCAGGGTGCGGGTGTCACCACCGATGCTGGAGACCACCCACTGCGGGCTGTACTCCATGGCGGAGGCGGTCAGCATCGCGTTGGCCATGAAGGCCGGGATGCAGGAGCACACCACGACCTCGGCCTCGGCCGCCTGGAGGGCGGCGATCTGCGCCGAGATGTCGGTCACGGAGGACTCGTAGTGCTCGCGCGCCACGACCTCGTCGGTGAGGTACTGGTCGAGGCCGGCCTGGGAGTCCGTGCCGACGTCGTCGTTCTGGTAGAAGAAGCCGACGTTCTGGCCGGGGAAGTTCTCCGCGATGTACTGGCCCTGGACCTTGGCCTCCTTGGTGTAGTCCGTCTGCCACCCGTAGGTGAGCGGGTACTCCTCGGGGCTGTTCCAGACCAGGGCGCCGGAGGCCGGGAAGACGTCCGGGATGCCCTCCTCGTTCAGGTAGTCGAGCACACCCGAGTGGGTCGGGGTGCCCAGACCGCCGAACATCGCGAAGATCTCTTCGTCGACCAGCTCACGGGTCACGTCGACCGTCTGCGCGGGGTCGTAGGCGTCGTCCTTGACCACGTAGTCGATCTGGCGCCCGTTCACGCCGCCCTGCTCGTTGACGTAGTCGAAGACGGCCTGGGCCCCGCGGGAGATCGGGCTGTAGCCGGAGGCGGCCACACCGGTCAGCGGCTGGTGGGTGCCGACGGTGATCGTGTCCTCGGTGACACCGGTGGCCACGGCCAGGTCGGCGTCCTCTCCCTCGGTCACCTCTCCGGCGCCTTGGCAGGCCGTGGCCATGAGGGCCAGGGCCAGGGCCGCCGCGGCGACCGGTGTTCCTCTGCGCATACGCATGGTGCTCTCCTTCTTCAGGGGGTTATCGAGAGGTCTCGCTGAGCCGGCGCCGGGCGGCCAGCCGTTGGAAGATGCCCTGGATGCCCAACGGCCAGAACCGCAGGACCAGGATGAGGACGATGCCGAAGAACACGAGCGGAAGGTTGTTCTCGACATTGCTGTTCATTTCGAGGAGACCCGCCAGGTCGGATACCCAGAGCTCCAGGTAGACGACGGCCAGGGCCGCCCACAGGGCACCCCACATGCTGCCGACCCCGCCGAGGACGAGGACGGCGAGCAAGGTCAGGGACAGAGCGAGTGTGAAGATGCTCGGTGTCGCGGTGCCCAGCACGTAGATCTGCAGGGCACCGGCCAGCCCGCCCGCGGTGGAGGCGATGACGAACGCGGCCACCTTGGTGGAGCCCACAGGCACACCGGCCATGGCCGCGGCGGTCTCGTCGTCGCGGACGGAGCGCATCCTGCGGCCGAGGCGGCCACCGGAGACCGTCGCCAGTACGGCGAGGGCCAGCAGCACGACCGTCCACACGACGATCGACGTCCACTGCTCGTCACTGACGAGGTTCTCAAGGCCCGGGGGAGCACCCGCGACACGGATGCGGAGGCCGTTGCTCCCTCCGAGCACATCGTGGTAGCGGTGCGCCAGGCCGGGCAGGCCCACGGCCAGGATCAGGGTGGCACCGGCCAGGTAGGGGCCGTGCAGGCGGGCCGTGGCCGCGCCGACCAGCAGCCCGGCCACCGCGGAGACGACGACCACGATCAGCAGGTTGGCCGCCAGCGGCAGCATCGGCAGGTGCAAGACGAGCAGCGCCATGCTGTAGGCACCGATCATCATGAACGCGCCGTGGCCGAGGGAGACCTGACCGCTGCCGCCGACCAAGAGCTGGAGCCCGGCGATCGCCAGCAGCGTGTACCCGACCGCCGCGTAGCGCAGCGAGGACAGGTCGCTGGAGAACAACATCAGTCCGCTGATCGCGGTGAGCGCGAGTGCGGCCAGCAGCAGGTTCCGCACGGGAGAGGGGATCCGCTTCCAGAAGCCGGCCTTGGGGGACGCCGGAGGCGAACCCTGGGAGGTGGGAGCTGTAGCGCCTTCGGCGCGCTCCCGGGTGGGTGAGGACACGGCTACACCTTTCGCGCTTTCGGGCGGGACAGGATGCCGTCGGGACGGAGGCTCAGCACGAGGACCACGACGACGAGGGCGGCGAGAGTGGCGACTTCGGGACCGACGTAGCCGCTCACGTAGGACATGGCCAGACCCATGAGGAGGCCGCCGAGGATGGCGCCGAACGGGCTGTCCAGGCCACCGATCACCGCGGCGGTGATCGCGAAGACGAACACGAGGTCGAACGAGTGCGGGGAGAGGAACGGCGGACCGGCGAGCATGCCGGCGAGGGCACCGATCGTGGAGGCGATCGCCCACCCCGCGGTGAGCATCAGGCCGACCTTCACACCGCTGAGCCTGGCGGCCTCGGGACGGAACGCCGCGGCGCGCATCCGCAGGCCGAGCGGGCTGAACCGGTAGAGGACGAACACCAGGACCGCCACGACGGCGATCGAGGCCACCGCGAAGACGTCCGCCGGGGAGAAGTCGCCCTTGTAGTCGAAGGCGTACCGGAGGCCGTGCTCCCGGCTGCCCCAGACCATCCCGATCACGCCCTGGACCACCAGGAGGAGACCGAGGGTGACGATGATCGCGTTGAGTTCGGACTTGCTGGCGATCGGGCGGATGACCACCCGCTCGACGAGCGCACCCGCCAGGGCACCGACGACGAGCGCGGCACCGAAGCCGAGCCAGTAGCTGTCGGTGGCCTGGATGACGGCGAAGGCGGTGTAGGCCGACACCAGGGCGAAGGCCGGCTGGGCGAAGTTCACCAGGCGGGTGGCCTGGAAGATGATGACCAGGGACAGCGCAAGCGCCGCGT
This sequence comes from Nocardiopsis sp. CNT312, assembly GCF_000515115.1. GTDB lineage: Bacteria > Actinomycetota > Actinomycetes > Streptosporangiales > Streptosporangiaceae > Nocardiopsis. Next base: position 12,339 of record NZ_AZXF01000026.1, on the reverse strand, counting down.
AGACGGCTCCGCTCGACAGCCCGTTGTAGGTCAGGTCGAGAAACTTTTCCATGGGGGTCCCCTCAGAAACCGAGGTAGGCGTGGCGCGTGCGCTCGTCGGAGAGGAGTTCGTCCGAAGCCCCGCTGACGGCCACCTTGCCCTGGTTCAGGACGAACCCGTGCTCGGTGGTCGCCAGAGCGCCGGCGGCGTTCTGCTCGACGAGGACGACGGTGAGTCCGGAACTCTTGCGCAGGTCGCGCAGGAGGTCGAAGATCTGCTGCGTGATCAGCGGCGCCAGACCGAGTGAGGGCTCGTCCAGGAGGAGCACCCTGGGCTTGGCCATGAGCGCACGGCCGATGGCGAGCATCTGGCGCTCACCGCCGGAGAGTGTGCTCGACGGGCGCTTGCGGCGCTCCGCCAGCGGGGGGAAGAGCTCCAGGACCTCCGCCATGGCCTTCTTGTCGGTGCGGGAGGAGCGCCACAGGCCGCCCAGCCGCAGGTTCTCCTCCACGGTGAGTTCGGCGATGACGCCGCCGCCCTCGGGGACGTGGGCCAGGCCGCGGGTGATGATCCTCTCGGCGGGCAGGCGCGTGATGTCCTCCCCTTCGAGCAGGACCTTTCCGGAGGAGACCTTGTGCAGCCCGGACAGGGCGCGCAGCAGGGTGGTCTTGCCCGCGCCGTTGGCGCCGAGGACCGCGCACATGCCCTCGGGGGGCACGGAGAGCGTGATCCCGTGGAGGGCCTGGACCGGGCCGTAGTGGAGGTCGAGGCCCTCCACCCGGAGGATCGGTTCGGTGCTCATCGGGTGCCTCCGTCCGCGGCCGGCTCGCCGAGGTAGGCGCGGGTGACGGCCGGGTCGGCCTGGACCTGCTCGGGGGTGCCGGTGGAGATGACCTGGCCGAAGTTGAGCACCACGATGTGGTCGCACACCTTCATCACCAGGTCCATGTGGTGCTCGACCAGGACGACGGCCATGTCGTTGCTGAAACCGCGGATCTGGTCGGCGAGGTTGTCCACCTGCTGCTTGGACAAGCCGCTGGCGGGCTCGTCGAGCAGGAGCAGTTCTGGGTCTCCGACACAGGCGCGGGCCAGGGCGACCTGTTTCTGGATGCCGTAGGGGAGCATGCCCGGGAAGTGGTGGGCGAACTCGGCGATGCCGAAGCGCTGGAGGGTCGCGCAGGCCTTCTCGCGGATCACGCGCTCGTCCCGGTGGTGGCCGAGCAGGCCGGTGACCATGGACAGGGCACCGCCCTTGGCCAGGCGGTCGGCCCCGGCCACCACGTTCTCCAGGACCGTCATCATGGGGAAGAGGTTCAGACCCTGGAAGGTACGGGCGATCCCGGCGCGCGCCAGGCGGTGCGGACCGGTCTTGCCGGTGCGCTCGCCCTTCCAGGTGATGGCCCCCTCGGTGGGCTTGAGCACACCGGACAGGACGTTGAACAGGGTGGTCTTCCCGGCTCCGTTGGGGCCGATGAGCCCGACGACGGTCCCAGGCGCGACCTGGATTCCGACATCGTCGAGGGCTGTCAGCCCGCCGAAGCGCATGGTCACCCCCTCCGCCTTCAGGAGATGGCCGCCTGTGGTCGTTGTCATGACTGCCTTTCTCGAGGGTGCTGACCGGAGTTACCGTACCGACCAGTTGGTATGTTCCGGTGGGCCGGGAGGCCTCCCCGCCCACCGCGCCGCGGAGGGTCTGCCGCTCCCCGCGTCAGGTGAGCAAGCGGGCCAGGTCCACGCGGGACCTGATGTTCAGCTTGCGGAAGATGCCGCGCAGATGGTGTTCGACCGTGCGCGGACTGATGAACATGTGCGCGGCGACCTCGCGGTTGGTCGCGCCTTCGGCGACCAGCCGGGCGATCTGCTGCTGCTGAGCGGTCAGCTCACTCGTCGGGGGCGGGCCCGGGTCACGTTCGGCGGTCCCGATGGCCCTCAGTTCGGCCCGCGTCTGGCGGACCCAGAGTCGTGCGCCGAAGCGCTCGAAGGATTCCAGGGCGTCGTACAGGTGTTCGCGTGCCCGGCCGGGGAGGCGGGACCGGCGCAGGAACGCCCCGAAGAGCAGTTGCGTGCGCGCCTGTTCGACGTCGTCGTCACCGCAGGCCCGGTGCAGGGCCAGCGCGTTCTCGAAGTGGTCGGCGGCCTCGTCGCCCGCGGCCAGGAGCCCTTGGCCACGCGCGGCCAGCGCGCGGGCGCTCAGGCTGCCGACCGCGTCGGCCCAGTGCTGGTAGCCGGCTTGCGAGGTTCGGGCCCAGCCGGTCTCCCCCATCCGGGTGGCCGCCTCCACGAAGTGGGGCGCGGTGAGCAGGCGCATCGTCGGGTGGCCGTACCCCGGCCCGGCGTGGACCAGGGCTCGCAGCCGGAAGAAGGCCTCCGCGGCGTTGCCCCGCGACAGTTCCAGGACGGCCAGAGCCCAGGAGGCCAGCGCCGAGGCCAGACCGAGACTCTTCTCCCCCGCCTGGGTGGCGACCGCGCGCGCCCGGATGCGGCAGGTGTCCACGTCGCCCTGGATCGCGGCGATCATCGCCAGCGAAGCCAGGTTCTGGGTGGCCCAGATCGACTGTCCGTGCTCGCGCGCCGCCTTCAGTCCATAGAGGGCGTGGCCCGCAGCGGAGGGAAACCGGCCGCTCCAGAACTCGGAGAAGACCAGGAACCCCAGTGCCGCCGGGACGGGGGCGTGCTCTCCCTGGGTCTCCCCGGCCTCCACGGCCCGCGTCATCACCCGCCGCACGAACGGCGCGTCGCCGAGCCGCAGACCGCAGACCCCGGCCCAGATCAGCTCGGAGGGGAGGTCCATCCCCTCGGAGAGCTCCATGCCCTCGCGCAGGATCGGGGTGGACCCGGTGTAGTCGCCCCGGAAGGAGAGGGTGCACCCCTTGAGGTAGGCCACGACCAGGCGCATCGGCGCCGGGTCGTCGTCGCGTACCAGTGGGGCGGCCAGGTCGTAGGCCTTGCCGTGCCGGATCGGGTCGCCCGCCAGGGAGGCGGAGTCGGCCGAGCGCACCAAGGCGCGCAGGGCGAGTTCGCGATCGTGGCCGATGAGCTCCCGACCCACGGCCATCAGGCGCTCGGCGGCGTCGATCGCGTTGCCCTCGCGCATGGTCGACTGCGCGTCGACCAGGTCGATGATCGCCCGTCGCCCGTCGGTCACGGCCAGCGGCCGGGCCTTGCGTACCAGGTGCGCGCCCCGGTCGGTCCTGCCGCCCGCGTAGGCCTGGTAGGAGGCGCTGGCCAGCCGGCAGGCGCGGAGGTCGGGGTCCGGCGTGAGCTGGGCGGCGCGTTCGTGGGCGTAGGAGGCGGCCAGCGGCCCCTCCAGCCTGCGGGCGCGCAGGGCGGCCTTCTCCACGGCGTTCGCCAGGGCCTCGTCGGGGCTGCTCGACCCCGCGGCGGCGTGGCGGGAGAACTCCAGCGGCGCGTACTCCGGGTCCACCGCCTCGGCGAGGGCCCGGTGGACCGCGCGCAGCCGGTTGGCCGGGGCGTCCTGGGCGATGGCCTCGCACAGCAGCGGGTCGGAGAAGACGACGTTGGCACCCTCCACATGCACGATTCCGGCTTCCTCTGCCGGCTCCAGGTCCCCCACCGTGAGTGCGGGGGCCCCGCCGGCCTCGATCAGCAGGTCGACCCCGGGGTCGGCGGCCAGGGAGGCGATGAGGAGCAGGTGCTGGACGTGCTCGGGCAGTTCGCGGTAGGCGGTCAGGAACGAGGAGCGCAGCCGTCCGGGCAGCCGGAGCTGCGCGGGCAGGGGCTCCAAGCCCCGGATCTGTGGTGCGGACAGGCCCCTCAGGTGGCCGATGGCCACGGCGGGGTTGCCGTGTGCGGCCCTGACGAGGCGGGTGCGCACGGCCGAGGCGGGCGTCACCGGCGCACGGTCGGTGATGATGTCGTGCACCGAGCGTGCGTTCAGCGGCTGGAGGAGGTGCTCGGTGACCCCGGGCACCAGCTCGTCCGGAGCGGGCTCGCCCTCTGAGGCGGGCAGACGGGCCGCGGACTTGCCGTGGCCGACGTGGGCGGTGAACACGGCCGCGATGCGCAGGCCGCTCAGCCGCCGGGCTACGAAGGCCAGGGCCTCCAGGGAGGCGGAGTCGAGGTGGTCGGCGTCGTCGACGCAGATCAGAAGGGGCTTGTCCTCGGAGGCGAGCCGCAGCAGGTCGAGGACGGCCGTGTACAGGGCGAAGCGGTCGGGGTCCGAGAGCACGCCGCGGGTGAGGGTGTCGCGGATGAGGTCGCGCCTGGGCTCGGCCAGGCGCTCGGCCTGGCCCTCGACGGGGCGCAGGAGACGCTGGAGCCCGGCGAGCGGAATGTCGGCCTCGGTGGGAACACCGGCCGCGTGCAGGACGGTGAAGCCTTCGGCAGCGGCGCGCGCGTGTTCGACGAGCGCCGTCTTACCGCGCCCGGGCCCTCCGGAGAGAAGTATGGAGGCACCGCGGGCAGACCTCGCGTCGTCCAAGACGTCCGCGAGGATCCGTCGCTCTGAGTCCCGCCCCCGGAGACGGACACCCGGGGGCATCGTGCACCTGCCAGTCACAGGCTCACATTCGCATATGAAGACCCCATCGCGGCAGGTGCGAGTGGGCACACTGGTCGTTTCACCGATACCAGGACAGGCTCGCATGGGGCGTGGCCGAGACCGTCTCGGACGGCGGGGCGCGACGGTGCGGGACTCACTGACCAGTGTTGCATCAAAGCGACCACCAGGGGTTCTCTGGCACCGAAGGGTGAGGAGACTCACTCGCGAGGGTGTCCAGGACCTCCCTCACGCCCCCTTGACGACCAAGGTGCGGTTATCAACCTGCAATACCCCCGTAACACCCCCCGCAATTCGGCCATTCCGGACATTAACTATCAAATCTGCCCTTTAGTCTCGTCTTGGCGTCTTCGTGATCCCCCCGTAGGGGATTCCACCGGTCCCCGCACCGGACCGGCGAGGTCGGTGCGGCGCACCATCCCCCACCGACCTGCACGATGCCCGCAACCCCGAGGTTTCGGGCAGACACAACCGATGACCCGCCCCTCAGGCCTCCGACAGGGCCAACGCCAGCTCCCCACCCGTGGGCGGGTCGGCGCCTTCGCGGGTCACCGTCACCGCCGCCGCCGTACTCGCGAAGACAAGCAGCTCGCGCACCCGGTCCTCAGTGAGGCCGGCCCGTTGCCCGGCGGGGTCACCCCCGAGCAGGTCCGCCCGGTCAAGCCAGTGCAGCAGGGCACCCATGAAGGAGTCACCCGCACCCACCGTGTCCGCCACCCGGACCTTCGGTGCGCGGACCTCCACCTGACCCGCGCCGCAGACCGCGAGAGCGCCCCGCCCTCCCAGGGTGACCACCACCAGTTCCGGCCCCAAAGCGGCGACCTCACGGGCCGCCCGCTCCGGGGGAAGGCCCGGATAGAGAAAGGCCAGGTCCTCGTCACTGGCCTTGACCACGTGGGCCAGCGCGGCGTAGCGCGGCGCCAGTTCCCGCACGGCCTCCGCGTCGCCGATGACGTCCGGCCGGATGTTGGGGTCGAGCGTGAGCGCCACCTCCCCACGCGCGCGTTCGCGTTCCAGCAGTTCCCCGATCCGCGAGGCCCCCGGCTCCCGGAAGAGCGCCACCGAGGCCGCGTGCAACGCGCCGACCCCCGGGGGCAGGCGGTCGGGGAGTTCACCGGGGCGCCAGCGCCAATCGGCGGCGTCGTCCATCCGGAAGTCGTAGCGCGCCGACCCGTCCGGGGCGAGCGTGGCCATCGCCAGCGACGACGGCTCCTGCGCCGCCACCAGCCCGGCCGGGTCGATCCCCTCGGCCAGCAGGCGCTCACGGACGCGTTCACCGAAGCCGTCCGATCCGATCCGCGCCAGCAGCCGGGTGGGGGTCCCCAGCCGGGCCGCGGCCACAGCCGTGTTGGCGGGCCCGCCACCGGGCACGGCCCGGACCACGTCGCGTCCGTGCTCGGTGGGCAGCAGGTCCATGACGTTCTCACCGACCACGACGAGCCTGGGCTCGTGCCCGCTCATGCCGCGCCTCCCCTCTGCGCGCCGGAGCCGCCGGCCAGCGCGCCCGCCAGGGAGCCCGCCAGACCGATCCGGGGCAGGAGCACCGCCTGGTAGGCGTGGTAGACGTCGGGCTTGCCGGGCCACACGCTTCCGGCGGGCCGGTGGTCCGGATCGAGTTCGTGGTGCCAACCGCCGTGCTCACGGTCGATGTGGTGGCGGTCGGCATAGGTCCACCAGCGGTCGTAGTCGCGGCCGTAGGCACCGTCACCGGTGGCCTCGCCCAGGGCCCAGGCGGCCATCGCGGCCTCGGCAACGACCCAGTGCATGCGCTCGCGCACGACGGGGCTGTCGTCCCAGTCGAGGGTGTAGACGAACCCCTCCCGGCCGTCGGCGGCCCACCCCCTGCGGACGGCGTGGCCGAAGAGCGCGACGGCGTCGGCCCGCAGCCACGCGGGGGCCTCCTCCCCCGCACCGGTGAGGGAGGCCTCCAGGTGGACCAGCAGCCGGGCCCACTCCAGAAGGTGGCCGGTGGTGCTGCCGAAGGGCCGGAAGGGGTGGTCCGGCTGCTCCCGGTGGTGCTCGGGCAGGGCCTTCCAGTCGGAGGTGAAGTGCTCCGGCAGACGCCAGTCGTACTCGGCGGCCACCCCGTGCACGAGCCGCTCGGCGATGGCCAGCGCCCGGCGGGCCCACCGGGCATCGCCGGTGGCGTCGGCGGCGGCCAGGAACGCCTCCACACAGTGCATGTTGCTGTTGGCGCCCCGGTAGTCCTCAGTGGCGGTCCACCCCCGGTCCCAACTCTCCCGGACGGCCCCCGCGGAGTCCTCCCAGAAGCGCTCCTCGACCACGCCGAGCGCCTCGGCGAGCAGGTCGGCGGCGCCCGGTCGGCCCGCGACGGCGGCGCTGGCGGCAGCCAGGACCACGAAGGCGTGCTCGTAGGCGGACTTGCGGAGCTCCTGCCCGGCCCCGGCCCGGCCCCCTCCATCGTGGGAGCACTCCCACAAGGCGGGGCCGGAAAGCGCCGTGGGATCGGAGGGGACCGCGTCGAACCAGCCGCCCAGTTCGGCGTCGCGCAGCGGACCTGCGAGTGCCGCGAGCCCGTGGTCGGCGAGTGCCGCCGCCCCCTCCGCGCCCCGCAGGTGCGCCAGGGAGAACACGTGCGTCATGCGCGCCGTGATCCATGCGGCGGTCGGCCTCTCCTCGACACGGCCGCGGGCGTCCAGCCAGCCGAAGCCGTCGGGGACGACCGAACCGGCGGCGAAGAAGTACAGACGTTCCTCCTCCGCGCGCAGCCACTCGGGGTGTCCCGGGCCGGGACGGTGCGATGTCGTCACTCCACTGCCTCCTCAGGGCACGTCGGTACGCGGTTCAAGATATCCGCCGCGCCCTGACGCGTACACCCGTGTTCGCAGATGACAGCGGGGCTGGCGGGACCCGAGTGAAAGTCCGCCGATACGCTCGGGAAGAACCGGATCCGCCCCCAGGGCGCCGTGTGAGGGGATTGTGTGTGGTGATGCTCGCTGCGGGGGAGAGCCCCGCCTACCTCGGACCGATCGTCGCGCTGCTCCTCGCCGCGGGGCTGATCGGCGCGCTCTTCGTCCGGCTCAGAGTCGTCCCGATCGTGGGCTTCCTGCTCGCGGGCGTGGTCATCGGACCACACCAACTGGGACTGGTCCCGGACGTGGAGATGGTCGAGGCCGCCGCCGACATCGGCGTGATGCTCCTGCTGTTCACCATCGGTGTCGAGTTCTCCCTCGAACGCCTGGCCAAGATCAGGCGCTTCGTCCTGGGCGGGGGCACCCTCCAGGTAGTCCTGACCACGGCCGCCGTGGCCGGGCTGTGCCTGCTGTTCGGCGCGGACTGGAACGTCGGCGTCTTCACCGGCTTCCTGGTGGCACTGTCCTCCACCGCGATCGTGCTCAAGGTGGTCGCCGCCAAGGGTGCCACGCAGCAGCCCGTCGGCCAGGCGTCCGTGGGCACCCTCATCCTCCAGGACCTCGCCATCATCGTCATGGTCCTGCTGATCCCGGTCCTGGGCGGCCAGGCCGGCGGCACCTGGGAGGTGGTGCGGGCGCTGGGCACCGCCGCCCTCGTCCTCACCGCCGTCATCCTGGTGGCGCGCAAGGTCATGCCCCCGCTACTGGAGCGCATCGCCCGGCTGTGCTCACCGGAGATCTTCCTGCTGTCCATCGTGGCCATCGCCCTAGGGGTGGCGTACCTGACCTCGCTCGCCGGGATCAGCACCGCTCTGGGCGCCTTCCTGGCAGGCATGGTGCTGAGCGAGTCGCGGCACAGTGCCCACGCGCTGAGCGAGATCATGCCGCTCCAGATGATCTTCAGCGCCGTCTTCTTCATCTCCATCGGCATGCTGCTCGACCTCGCCGTCCTGGCGCAGCTGTGGTGGATCGTCCTGCTCCTCGCCGTGGCGGTCGTCCTCATCAAGGTGCTGACGACCTTCACCGCGGTCTCAGTCCTGCGGGTGGGACCGGCCACCGCCGTGGGCTCGGCCTTCCTCCTCGCGCAGATCGGCGAGTTCTCCTTCGTCCTCCAGCAGACCGGGGCGGCCTACGGCCTGTCCCCGGCGGGGATGGGCGACGAGGGCGGACAGATCCTCGTCGCCGTCACGGTCCTGCTGATGACCGCGACACCGGCGCTGGGCGCCCTGGGCGCGGCGATCGCCCGCCGCCTGCCCCGGAACGCGGCCGCCGAGGCCGCCGCCGGGCTGGAGCCGGACACCGACACCCGCGACCGGGTCCTCATCTCCGGTTGGGGGCCCGTCGCCCGAAACCTGGGCGCCTATCTGGAGGCCAACGGCGTCCCCTCGACCGTGACCACGCTCAGCCCCGACCTGGCCGCCGACGCCGAGAGCCGCGGGCACACCGTCGTCCGGGGCGAGGCCACGAAGGCGACCGTGCTGCACGAGGTCGGCATGGACCGCGTGAAGCTCATCGTCATCGCCGAGAACGACTCCGAGGCCGCCGTCCACATCGCCCACGTCCTGCACGGGGTGGCACCGGGCGTGCCGATCGTGGTGCGCCCCACCGACGTCCCCGACATCACGGGCTTCTACGACGCGGACGTGAAGCGGGTCGTGGACACCCACCGCGCGGTGACCGAGCCCCTGGGCGGGGCCGTCCTCGACCTCCTCGACATCGACCACACCCACCGGGGCCACCCCGACCCGACCGTGGTCAGGCACTTGCGCCCCGACCCCGACACCGCGTGCGCGCACATGGAGGACCTGCCCCCCGTCCTTCCCAAGAGTCCCGGATGCACGGAGTGCCTGCGCAAGGGGCGCCACGACTGGGTGCACCTGCGGATCTGCGCGCAGTGCGGCTTCGTGGGCTGCTGCGACGACTCCCCCGGCCGCCACAGCCGGTGGCACGCCGACCAGGCCGGGCACCCCGTCGTCATGTCCGCCGAGGACGGCGAGAACTGGGGGTGGTGCTTCCTGGACGAGCATCTCGTGACGGACACCGGTGCGGCCCCGGCGGAGAACGTCTGAACCCGGCCCCGCGCCGGGCGCACACCGGTCTCAGCCGACCGGGCGCACCCGGCGCAGACGGGGCGCGTTCATGAGGAGGAGTCCCGCCGCCACCGCGGTCAGGGCGAGGAGGGGCTTCCACCCCACTCCCAGCCCGATCCCGGTCAGCGCGCCCAGACCGCCGCCGATGAGGGCGGCCGAGGCCAGGACGAGGGTCGGTCCCGGGTCGCCCGCGAGCAGCCTCGGCGGTTCCTCGAACCGTGCGGTCAGGGAGGCCGTCAGAACCACCAGCGGCGTCAGCGCGGCCGTCCCGAGCGCCCCGAACAACAGCCAGGAGACGGTCATCGGCTGGGGGGTGTCGACGCCCAGACCGTAGACCAGGGTTCCCGAGACCACGCTGACCGGGATCATGTGCCACAGGTAGACGGTCATCAGCCGGGGGCAGAGCAGGTCCAGGACCCGTGACGGTCCGGGGCGGTCGGCCCACGCGCCGATCCAGCTCCGCAGCAGCACGGCGGCACCGATCTGGAGAGCGCCGACCGAGGCCAGAACCAGGTTCGGCGGGAAGACGTTGGACGCCTCCATCGCGAACACGCCGGTCATGTTGGGCGAGTACAGGCCGGTGAGAGCGAGCACCCCCACGGTGGCGGCGCCGACCGCGGCGAGGACCGCCCCCTGGCGGGCCCGCAGCGCGCCGCGCGCGTAGAGAAAGCCGAGCTGGTGCAGGCCCAGCCACACGAACACCACGTTCGCGTAGCCGGCCGTGTCCGACCCCGTCGCGATCCGGGCGGCGTCGGTCAGGCCCGCCGCGGCGAAGAGCGCCACCGCGGCCCAGGGGCCGGTCCGCGCGTCCGCGGCGGCGAGCACCGGGGTCGCCACGACCACCAGGACGTACACCGCCAGGAACCACAGCACCATTCCCGCAGCCTCGGCGGCCACCGAGACCGGCTGCTCCGGCACACCGCCGACGGACAGCAGGTGGGCTGCGCCGATCCACACGACCGCCACCGGGACCACCGGCCAGGCGATCCGGCGCAGCCGCCGCGCCACCCACGCGGTCGCCGTGCTCCCGCGGCCAGACGCGGACCGCCAGCTCAGGAGGTTCGACGCGCCGCCGACGAAGAAGATCAGCGGCATGACCTGGACGAACCAGGTGAGGGTGGAGCCGCCGTCCACACCGATCACACTGGTCGCGGCGAGCTCACCCGGCTGCCGCGTCAGGACCGGGAGCCACCAGTGCTGAAGCACGACGAGCCCCATCACCAGAAGGCGCAGGACGTCGAGGAAGCGGTCGCGGTCGGGCGTGCCGACCGGTGACACGGAGGCCGACCCGGCGGCCGGGAGGGCCGAAGGCCCGCCCCCGGCACCCGGTCGTCGGGCGGTCATGGTCATCGGCGCTCCTTGTCGCTTCCGGTCACAGGTGTGCCCGGGCCTTCGCGTGAGGGGATGGGCTGGCGGCTGATCGGACGCTCCCCTGGCGGGCGGCGGCCGTGTACTCAGTCATGGCGTCGGTACGAGACTAAGCGCGCGACGGGGCACCGCACGATGGATCAGCCCCCACAGTCTCGGTGGTACGGGTACTACCGCGGGCGGGGCGGCCCCACGGCAGTACCCGTGTCAGGTGCGAGGGGGCGGCACTTTCCACGCCGGGCGCGCGCCACGTCCGTTCAGGGGCCCGGGCGTACCCGCCGGGCGAAGCGCTCGTAGTCCACCACCACGCCGTCGGTGTCCACGGAGAATTCGTACTCGCCGTGGATCGGGTCCCGGTAGGTGTAGCGCTCCAGGCCGCCCCGGGCCGGGTGGCGGGTGTAGCTCCGGCGCATGCGGCTGACCGTCAGGGAGGGGATGTCGATCCGGGCCACCGCGATCTCGCGGTGCTCGCCGGGGCGCAGTCCCAGACGGCGGATCGGCAGGGTGCTGGTGAGCGGGGTGGCGGCGACGTCGACGTCCAGGCAGCCCATGAGTTCGGGGAGGGGGCAGCCCCGTGCGTCGCTCCAACGGCCGTCCCGTGCGGTGAGGCGGACCGATTCCGGCCCCGTGACGGTGACGGCCTCGACGCGCACCTCACGCGTGGTCCATGCCAGGTCGGTGCGGATGGTGAAGCGGGCGAAGAACCGTTCCCCGTCCGCCGCGACGGCCTCCCCGGCCTCCAGTCGGTACCCGCAGGGTTCGGCTAGGAGGCTGCCGAGCCCGAGCCCCTCGGAGACGTCGGTCCGGGTCCAGGCCGCCGGGTACGGCGTCGATGACGACATGCCCCCCGTTCTACCGTTTTCGGACACCGCTACGCCAGAGGACGACGGGCCCGTACCGCCGCGCGGCACGGGCCCGTGAGCACGGGAGGGGCCGGATCAGCCGGCGACCTCTTCCGCGACGGCCTCCGAACGGACGGCCTTGACCTCGTTCTCCACGCGGTCGAAGTCGGACTCCATCACGTCACTGACCNTGCCGAGCGAGTTCAGGGCGAAGATCGCCACGAAGCTCACGATGACGCCGGGGACCATGGAGAACAGGCCGATGCCCAGGTAGGAGCTGTCGACGATGTCCCAGACGATGGCGGTACCGGCGCCCGCGATCATGCCGGCGAGGGCGCCCGTCCAGGTCATGCGCTTCCAGAACACGGCGAGCAGCAGGACCGGGCCGAAGGCCGAACCGAAGCCCGCCCACGCGTAGCCCACCAGGTCCATGACCGAGCTGTTGCCCCACAGCGCGATGCCCGCCGCCGCCAGCGCGACCNCGANNACGGTNNCACGGCTGATCCACAGCAGCACCTTGCTGTCGGCGTCACGGGAGANGAANCCCCNGTAGACGTCCTCGGTCAGGGCGGAGGCCGCGACCAGGAGCTGGGAGTCGGCGGTACTCATCACCGCGGCGAGGATCGCCGCGAGCAGCACACCCGCCACCAGCGGATGGGTCAGGGCC